>NZ_JBNYWT010000013.1:0-581 GCF_053586795.1 Microbacterium pollutisoli | reverse complement strand
CTGATATGTAACTCGTTTTGTCAAGCGGGCAGGGTGAAGCGCCCGTCGGGCTGGTCTGTCCGGCGGGCGCTTCGTCGTTCGCCGTGACCGGGCAGAGATGCGGCGTGTCTGGTGACGCGTGGTCAGTCTGATATGCGCGGGTTGGTTGCCGCATGACCCTGTTTCGGTGGGAGCGTTCGAGCTTGTCTGAGGTCGAGCATGGCCCCCGTGGGGCTGCTCACAGTCGAATCGCTGGTCCGCTCCTCACGCTGCATGCGTTCCTGTCGCTGTCCGGCGAACGAGCCTTCGGGAGGTTAGTCCATGACCGCCAGGGACCAGCACCAGCCCGCGAGCTCGCGGGCGATCGCGGTGTTCGCGATCGTGTGCTTCTTCTTGTGCGCGACGTAGACGCCCCATCGGTGGTGCAGGCGCCGGTTGCCGGCATCGCCGCGGGCCGCAGCAGTGGCGGACGCGGCGGCCCACCGGTCCTTCATGACCTTCCCGGGCCGGTAGGCGGGCTTGTGGTGCCAAGCGGCTTCGATCAGCAGCCGGCGGGCGTGCGTGTTCCCCGTCTTGGTGATCGCGCCCAGAGACCTCGTCCC
>NZ_JBNYWT010000012.1:0-788 GCF_053586795.1 Microbacterium pollutisoli | reverse complement strand
TCAGACCCTATGAGTGTGGGGTTCTGATGTTGGTCTTGTAGGCCAGGGCCTCACGGTGCAGATTCGTGGATCATCCCCGAGGAGCGGCCTTGGGGTGCCGACATGCAGCGGAGGCCCTGGTGTTTATTGAGCGTACGGCGATTGGGTTGGACGTGCACGCGCGGAGCGTGCGAGCGGCGGTGTTGGACGCGTCGACGGGTGAAGTGATCGAGGCGAAGCTCCCGCCCGGTAGCGACGAGATCGCCCGGTGGGTGGCAGGGATCGCCGAGCGGCACGGGCCGGTGGCTGTGGCGTATGAGGCGGGCCCGACGGGGTTCGGGCTCGCGCGTCGTCTGGCTGCCGAGGGGGTGCCGGTGACGGTCGCGGCGCCGTCGAAGATCATCCGCCCGGCTGGGGACCGGGTCAAGACCGACGCGCGCGATGCGCTGCTGCTGGCGCGGTTGCTGCGCATGGATGAGCTCGTGCCGGTGCGGGTGCCGACCGTGTCGGAGGAGGCCGCGCGTGACTTGGTGCGGGCGCGTGAGGATGCCCGCATGGACCTGATGGGCGCCCGTCATCGGCTCTCCAAGCTGCTGCTGCGCCACGGGCTTGTCTACGACGCCGGGAAGGACGCGTGGACCGGTGCGCATGATGCGTGGCTGCGCAGGGTGCGCCGGGACGGCCTCGGTGGGGCCGGTGCGGGGACGCTGGCGGCGTTCGATGCCGCCTACGACACCACCGTGAGCATCCTCGCCCGCCGAGACCGCCTCGACCGTGACATCCTCACGATGGCGGCGGGCAGCGAGTTC
>NZ_JBNYWT010000011.1:0-1256 GCF_053586795.1 Microbacterium pollutisoli | reverse complement strand
GGCAGATTCAGGGGGTCAGTGCAACACCTGAATCTGGAGGTGGGGCGTGGGTCCTGAGGTGTTGTTGGAGTCTCGTGTGGGGGTGTTGCGACTGGCGGTGTCGGTGGGCAGCGTGCGGGAAGCGGCTGCGCGGTCGGGGTTGCCGGCCCGGACGGTGCAGCGGTGGGCGATGCTGGCGGGCATGGATGTGTCGAAATCGCGGCAGCGATCGGTGCTGGAGCCGCGGCCTGCCGGTCACGGGCGACGGTTGTCGGCGGCGGATCGAACGATCGTCGAGGCGCGGTCCCGGATGGGCGTGTCGATGCGGCAGATCGCGGTGGAGATCGGGTTCGCTCCGTCGACGGTGTCGCGTGAGCTGGGCAGGGCGGGGCTGCGTCGCCGGGGAAAGACGCGCTACGACGCGGTCATCGCCGAGAATCGTGCCCGGGCGCAGCGGGCACGCCCGAAGCCGAGGAAACTGGACACGAACCGCGAGTTGCGGCAGGCGGTCGTGGACGGGTTGAACTCGAAGTTCTCCCCGGAGCAGGTGGCCGGGCGGCTGCCGATCGACCACCCGGACCGAGAGGACATGCGCGTGTCGCCGGAGACGATCTACCAGTCCCTGTACGTGCAGGGCCGCGGCGCGCTGCGACAGGAACTGAAGGTAGAGAAGGCGCTGCGGTCGGGCCGGGCCGGCCGTAAACCGCAGTCGAGGCTGCCGCGCCGCACCAGTCGCCCCTGGCTGGACGGGGCCCGACTCGCCGCCCGACCACCCGAAGCCGAAGACCGGGCCGTGCCCGGCCACTGGGAAGGGGACCTCGTCGTCGGGCCCGACAACTCCGGCATCGTCACCCTCGTCGAACGCCGCGGCCTGTTCACCCTCTTGGGCCGGCTACCCGGCTGCCGCGACAGCGCGACCGTGACCGACGTGCTCAGCACGATGATCGAGTCGTTGCCCGAGGCCGTGTTCACCACCATCACCTGGGACCAGGGCAGCGAGATGGCCGAACACGCGAAGTTCACCGTCGCGACCGGCTGCCCGGTGTACTTCTGCGACCCGCACTCGCCCTGGCAACGCCCCACGAACGAGAACACCAACGGACTCATCCGCGACTTCTACCCCACGGGCACCAACTTCAACGAAATCACCGACGCCGACCTCGCCGAAACCCAGCGTCTCCTCAACATCCGCCCCCGCGCCGTCCTCGGCTTCCACACCCCATCTGAAACACTGAACTCACACATAGCGCGTGTTGCACTGACCACTTGAGACCGCC
>NZ_JBNYWT010000010.1:0-6693 GCF_053586795.1 Microbacterium pollutisoli | reverse complement strand
ACGCCGACCTCGCCGAAACCCAGCGTCTCCTCAACATCCGCCCCCGCGCCGTCCTCGGCTTCCACACCCCATCTGAAACACTGAACTCACACATAGCGCGTGTTGCACTGACCACTTGAGACCGCCGTGGGGATACCCCACACATGCGCCAACTTCCAGGTGCGGGAGCTCGAGCGCGCGCAACAAGCACCCCCGGCGTCACACGGGCGGGCGCCACCCCCGGCGCAGCAGCACGTTCCGCACGATGGCCACGGCGCGGCCGCCGCGGATGTCGCGGGCGGTGAGTCGCACGACCTCGTAGCCGTGGGCGGCATAGGCAGCGTACTTCGCGATATCGCGATCCCACTGGGTGCGCGAAGTGCGATGGTGGTCGCCCTCCACTTCGATGGCGACACCGAACTGCGAGTACACCGCGTCGCTGATGCCCAGCAGGGTGCCCCGCGCATCGCGCATCTCGACGTCGAGGGCAGGCTCGGGCAGGTCGCTGAGCATCACGTCGAAGCGGAAGTCGGATTCGAGAACCGACATGCTTCCGGTGCGCAGCAGCGGCAGGGCCGCCCTGAGCCGCGGCCCGCCGCGACGCCGCCCCGATCCGACCGCTTCCTGCAGTTGTTCGACGGTCGCAAGTTGCCGGGCGGGCTCTGGCCGTCCGCGATCGTTGCGCGGGATGCGGATCATCGCATCGCCGATGGCGACGAGTTGACGGACGGAGTGAATGCGCCCGAGCAGCGCCCACAGCGATGCCGGCGCGGCCACGCGATGTCCGTCGTGCACGCGGACCTGGGCGAGCCCCGGCGTGATCTGAACCGAGTGGATGCCGGGGCGCCGCAGCGCTCGGCGCGGAGCGAACACGCCCACCTCGAGGTCGCCGGCGGCCGCCGCTTCCGGGTCGATGAACGGCAGCCCATACACGGCCAGTGCGCTGGTCCCGATATAGAACGCGTGCGCGGGAGCGACGAGATCGTGTGCACGGATCCGCGCCAGGATCGCCGCTCGCGCCGCAAGGTCGCGGGCCAGTGGCGTCAGCGTCGTCACGGGTGCCAGCGGCGTCAGCGGCGTCACCGGTCGCTCACGGCCGACATCGTGCCGGACGCGCACGCCGCGGAACGGGCGGTGCAGGTCGCGCGCGCGGAGCCGGTCGGCAGACACCCCGTGGGCGCGGGCCTCGGCGGAGGTGAACGCGGTCGAGAGATCTCGTGGCAGGGGCAGTGGCTGTCGGGGCATGAGTCCACGGTGGCGGTGCCGGAACCCGCAGGTCGCCCGGGCGGGGAAGTTGTGGACAAGCGCGATGACGCGCGTCTTGGGGAGGAGGTGCGTTCGCCGTACGCGAACGACTAGCACTCTCGCATCGAGAGTGCTAATCTGAAGGTACTTGAGTCGCATCGACTCAACTTTGAACCTCATGCAGAACACCAGACAAGGAGAGAAAAATGGCCACGTATGACCCGTTCCGTGACCTCGACCGTCTCGCGTCTACCCTCTTCGACACGCGCCGCGGCCCGCGCCGCATGCCGATGGACCTGTATCGCGACGGTGACCACTATGTGCTGAGCGCCGACCTGCCGGGAATCGACCCGGGCTCGGTCGACATCGACGTGGACGGTCAGCTGCTGACCATCCGCGCCGAGCGCACCCTGCACTCGGGCGACGACGTCAAGTGGATCACCCGTGAGCGCGAGGCGGCCAGCTTCCTGCGCCAGCTGAACCTCGGCCAGGGCATCGACACCGAGAACATCGCGGCCACCTACAACAACGGTGTGCTGACGGTGACCATCCCGGTCAGCGAGAAGGCCAAGCCGCGCAAGGTGCAGGTGGTCGCCGGCGCCGACGCGCCGATGATCCAGGCGCACGAATCCAGCGAAGAGCCGCAGCCGATCGACCAGTGATCGCGGGACGCCGGTCCGCACCCGCCTCGAGCAGGCGGAGGCGGGCCGGCCCCGGCATCCACCTACCGCCCCGTGTCCGATTCCGGACCGGGGCGGTACGCGTTTTCCGGCATCCACCCACCCATCGCATGCTCCGCGGGAAACAGGCCCGCGCGGTGGGACGCCAGGGCATAGGATCTAGGCGACCCGAACACCCCCGGACAGAAGCAAGGTTGCCGATGACCGACCGCACCGCTGTGCCCGCCGACCACCCCGACGGCCCGAACCTGCACAGCGCCCCCACCACCGGCACAGGTGCACCCGCTGCACCGGACCCCGCCCGGCGCGTGCCGGTCGGTGCCCGCACCTGGTTCGTGGTCGTCCTGGTCGGCTTCGTCGGCCAACTCGCGTGGACCGTCGAGAACATGTACCTCAACGTGTTCGTCTACGACACGATCACCACCGACCCCACCGTGATCGCCGTCCTCGTCGCCGCCTCCGCGATCGCGGCGACCCTGGCCACGATGGTCGTCGGTGCGTGGTCCGACAAGGTGCGCACCCGCCGCCCGTTCATCGCGGTCGGCTACATCCTGTGGGGTGCCACCACCGCAACCTTCGGTTTCGTCCAGCCCGAGTCGGGGGTCTTGGCCGCGCAGGTCGTCGGCACCGCGGTCGTCGCGATCGTGGTGCTCGACTGCGTCATGTCGCTGTTCGGGTCGGGAGCCAATGACGCCGCCTTCAACGCCTGGGTGACCGACGTGACCCATCCGTCGAACCGCGGCCGGGTGGACGCGACGCTCGCCGTCCTTCCGCTCATGTCGATGCTGGTGGTGTTCGGCGCCCTCGACGGGCTCACCCAGGCCGGCGAGTGGAAGCTGTTCTTCGGCATCGTCGGGGGCGTCACCGCCGTCGTCGGCGTGATCGCCTGGTTCCTCGTGCGCGACGCGCCGTCGATCGAGAAGAACACCGACGGCTACCTCGCCGCCCTCATCCACGGCCTGCGCCCCAGCACCGTGCGGGCCAACCCCCGTCTCTACGTCCTCCTGGTCGCCTGGGCGATCATCGGCACCAGCTCGCAGGTGTTCATCCCGTACCTGATCATCTACATCCAGCGGTATCTGCGCATCGACGGGTACGCGATCATCCTCGCCAGCGTGCTGACCCTGGCCGCGATCATCAGCGTCGTGGGCGGCCGCGTCATCGACCGCGTCGGCAAGATGCGCGCCGTGCTGCCGACGGTCGGCATCATGATCGCCGGGCTGATCGGCATGTTCTTCGCCCGCGACATGCTCACCGTCATCGCGTTCGGCACGGTCATGATGGGCGGGTTCATGCTCTCCACCGCCTCCCTGTCGGCCAACGTCCGCGACCAGACGCCGGTCGACCGCGTCGGCATGGTGCAAGGGCTGCGGATGATCTTCATCGTCCTGGTTCCCATGCTCGTCGGGCCGTTCATCGGCGCGTTCGTGATCATCGGCGCCAACGAGACCTATGAAGACCTCGGCGTGATCAAGCAGGTGCCCACGCCGTGGATGTTCCTCGCCGCCGCCGCGATCGCGCTGCTCGTGGCGATCCCGGTTCTGCTGGCACGCCGCGCACCCGTCGCCGCCGACGCATCGGCGGTGGTCGACGCATGACCGCTGCGATGCTCACGCCGTGGGGCGAACAGCTCGACCCCGAGGCGCCGCTGCCCGAATACCCGCGCCCGCAGCTCGTGCGCGGCGACTGGCTGAACCTCAACGGCCGGTGGGACTGCACCTTCACGCCGTACGCGGAATACGACCCTTTGGCGGTCGACGATCCGACCCGGCCGCCGCGCCGCTGGTCGGGGGAGATCATCGTGCCGTTCTCGCCCGAGATGCCCCTGTCGGGGGTCGGCCGCGCTCTGCACCACGACCAGCTGCTGTGGTACCGCCGCACCTTCACCCTGCCGCGCGCGTTGGGGCCCGGCGAGCGGGTGCTGCTGCACTTCGGCGCCGTCGACCAGAGCTGTCGCGTCGCCGTCGACGGCATCGAGGTCGGCGGCCACACCGGCGGCTACCTGCCTTTCACCTTCGACATCACGGGGGCGCTGGCCGGGCGTGTCGACGAGCCGGCCGGCTCGGCTGGAGCCCACGACCCGGCCGACGCCGACGACCCGGCCGACGCCGCCGGTACCCACGAGCTCGTCGTCGCCGTACGAGATGTGACGGATGCCGCGTGGCTCGCCCGCGGCAAGCAGTCCGGCTCGCGCGGCGGCATCTGGTACACCCCGCAGTCGGGCATCTGGCAGACGGTGTGGCTCGAGATCGTCCCGGCGACGCACGTCTCGCACCTCGACCTGGTGCCGCACCTCGACACCGGCGACCTCGAGATCACCGTGCACGCCACCACGCACGGCGATGCGGCCCCACCCGCGCACGTCCGCATCGACGCGGCCGGTGCCCCCGTGGCATCCACGGAGATCACGCCCGGGCAGCCCACCCGCATCGCGCTGGCCGCACCGGTACGCACCTGGTCACCCGAGGACCCGTTCCTCTACGACATCGAGGTGCAGCTGGGTGCCGACACCGTCCATTCCTATGTCGGCATGCGTTCGTTCGGCGTGGGGCGCGACGTGCACGGGCACCCGCGGCTGCTGCTCAACGGCGCGCCGTATCTGCCGGTCGGGCTGCTCGATCAGGGCTACTGGCCCGACGGCGGCTACACGGCACCGTCCGATGCGGCGCTCGAGTACGACGTGCAGCTCGCGAAGGACATGGGCTTCACCATGCTGCGCAAGCACATCAAAGTCGAACCGCTGCGCTGGTACCACCACTGCGACCGGCTGGGCATGCTCGTGTGGCAGGACGCCGTCAACGGCGGCGGTCGCTACCGCCCGCTGACGATCACGGCCCCGGCCGTCACCCGGGTGCGCTTCGACGACGGCGACCACGCGCGGTTCGCCCGAGAGGATGCCACAGGCCGCACGCACTTCGAATTCGAACTCGATGACATGATCGCGCACCTGCGCGCGACCCCCTCGATCGCGCTGTGGGTGCCGTTCAACGAAGGGTGGGGACAGTTCGACGCGGCCCGCATCGCTGCGCACGTGGCCGCGCTCGATCCGACGCGTCCGGTCGACCACGCCAGCGGTTGGCATGACCAGGGCGCCGGGGATCTGCAGAGTCTGCACGTGTACTTCCGCCGCTTCCGCGTGCCGCGCCGGCGCGACGGGCGGGTGCTCGCGCTCACCGAGTACGGCGGATACAGCCTCGCCGTGCCCGGCCGCACATGGGGGCGGAAGACGTTCGGCTACCGCACCTACCGCACCCAGGCCGCCCTGCGGCGGGCCTTCGAACGGCTGCATGACCGAGAGATCGCGCCCGCGATCGCCCGCGGCCTCGGTGCCGTGGTGTACACGCAGCTCAGCGACGTCGAAGACGAAGTCAACGGTCTGGTCAGCTACGACCGCCGGTTCATCAAGATCCCGATCGAGGCGGTGCGCGCGGTCACCGACCGGCTGCGCGCCGCGGCAGGAGGCATCGAATGACCGAACGCGAACTCGCCGAGCCCGTCTCTCTCACGGATGCCGACGGCCGGCTCAACACCGACGCCATCGGGTGGGCGCGCTCGCCGCTGGTCGACACCTCCGGCATCGGCCGCGGCCGCGGACGCAACAAGCGGTGGGAGTACTGGAACGTCATGACCCCCACGCACATCGTGGCGCTGACGGTGTCGTCGATCGACTACGCCGCCGTCCACGAGGTGTGGATCTTCGAGCGCGCGACCGAACGGGTGTGGTCGAAGAACGCGACCGTCATCCCGGCCAAGGATGTCCAGCTGCCGGCCTCGCTGGGCACGGGCGTCGCGATGGCCGGTGCCCGCGGGCTCGGCATCACGATCACCCCGACTCCCGACGGGCAGCGATGGCGCCTGCACGCCGAGATCGCCGACGCCGGGTTCGACATCACTGTGCGCCGACCGGCCGACCACGACTGCCTCGCGGTGGTCGTGCCGTGGTCGCGTCGCCGGTTTCAATACACGGTCAAGGATGTCGCGCTGCCGGCATCCGGGACCATCACCACCGCCGGCATCGCCCACGAGGTGCCCGCCGGGTCGTGGGCCGTGCTCGACCACGGGCGCGGCCGGTGGCCGTACAACGTGCGGTGGAACTGGGGCGCGGGCGCCGGGCAGACGGTCGACGGTCGGATCATCGGCATCCAAGTCGGTGGCCAGTGGACCGACGGCACCGGCTCGACCGAGAACGGCATCATGCTCGACGGCGTGATGCACAAGATCTCGGTGCAGCTGGACTGGGACTACCGGCTCGACGTGCCCACGGCGCCGTGGCGCATTGTCGGCGGAGGACTGGACGCCACCTTCACGCCGTTCTACACGAAGCGCTCCCGCACGAATCTGGGTATCGTCGCCTCGCGCACCGACCAGTGCTTCGGCACGTGGGCGGGCACCTTCGACGCGGGCGACGCGGTCGTCGCGTTCGAAGGCGTGGAGGGCTTCGCCGAGGACGTCCACAACCGCTGGTGAACTCGGGCGTGGGGCGTGCTGCCCCCGCGGGTGCTGTCCCCTGGGTTCGCAAGTTGGCGCGTAGAGGGGGGGTATGGATGCGGGATACCCCACACTCGCGCCAAGTTGCGCGGGTGTCTGCGCCTTGCCCCGCGCTGTGCCCCGCGCCCGCGCTGCACATGGGCCGCGAGTTGACGCGTAGGTGGGGTATGGATGCGGCGGTCTCAAGTGGTCAGTGCAACACGCGCTATGTGTGAGTTCAGTGTTTCAGATGGGGTGTGGAAGCCGAGGACGGCGCGGGGGCGGATGTTGAGGAGACGCTGGGTTTCGGCGAGGTCGGCGT
>NZ_JBNYWT010000009.1:0-42078 GCF_053586795.1 Microbacterium pollutisoli | reverse complement strand
CCACGCGTCACCAGACACGCCGCATCTCTGCCCGGTCACGGCGAACGACGAAGCGCCCGCCGGACAGACCAGCCCGACGGGCGCTTCACCCTGCCCGCTTGACAAAACGAGTTACATATCAGTCGAGCGCGACCGGCGCCACCCCCGGCGTCTCGAAGCCGAACACCTGGCCGAGGAAGGCCAGTTCCGTCTCCAGTGCGTGCACGATCGTCTCGGCCCGCCGGAATCCGTGGCCCTCACCCGGGTACAGCACGTACGCGTGGGGCACCCCCTGCGCCGCCAGCGCATCGCGGATCGCCTCGGACTGCGACGGCGGCACGACCTCGTCCTCCGCACCCTGCAGCAGCAGGAGCGGCACGCGGAACCGGTCCGGGCGGCTCAGCGGCGACCGCTCCACGTACGTCTGCTCCGCCTCCGGCAGCGGGCCGATGAGGCCGTCGAGGTAACGCGCCTCGAAGTCGTGCGTGTCCGCGGCGAGGGTGCGGGCATCCCCGATGCCGTAGCGGGAGATGCCGGCGCTGAACACGTCGGTGCCCACCAGTGCGGCCAGCACCGTCCATCCGCCGGCCGAGCCACCCGCGATCGCGAGCCGCCCGGCATCCGCCCGTCCCTCGGAGGCCAGGCCCGCCGCCGCCGACGCGACGTCGTCCACATCGACCACGCCCCACTGGCCGTTCAGGCGCTCCCGGTACGCGCGGCCGTACCCGGTCGATCCGCCGTAGTTGACCTCGAGCACGCCGATGCCGCGGCTGGTGAGGTACGCCGTCCGGCTGTCGGCGACGCCCCCCACGTGCGCCGTCGGGCCACCGTGGACCAGCACGACGTACGGGGGCTTCTCGTCGGCCCGGCCGGTCGCATCCGGGTTCATCGGGGGGTAGTCGAACGCGTGCACCGGGCCGTGGATGCCGGGGAACGTCACCGGCCGTCCTTCGGGATACCAGTGCGCGTCGGCGGACGGGCCGCCGGCGACCAGCAGGGGCTCGCGCCCCGGCTCGACCATCCACACGCCGGTGCCGCCCGGCGCCGCCCCGGAGAGGAGCACCCGGGTGCCCGACACGTCCTCGACCACGACGCGGGCCCGGCAGGGAACCGCCAGCGTGGCCACCTTTCCGTCGGGGGCGATGTGCACGACGGAGTCGGACCCGTTCGTGCGGACGGCGATGAAGCCGCCGTCGGCCAGCGGCGCGAACCAGCGCGCACCGAGCACCCACAGCCCGCCGCCGGTGTCGGCGTCCGCCGGCGCGATCGGGGCGCGGTCGGCCGACCGGTCGGCGGCCGGATCGGCACGCCACAGGTTCCACCGGTCGGTCGGATCGTCGACGTAGACCAGGGCGCCGTCGGCGGTCCACTCCGGCTGCAGGGCGGCGCTCGTGCCGCCGGCGACCGTCACGACGTCGGTCACCCGGCCGCCCGTGGTGCGCCCCACCTGCAGCGTCGTGCGGTCCCACGGCATGTCGGGGTGGTTCCACCCGACCCAGGCCAGGCGGGTGCCGTCGGGGGACAGGGCCGGCTGCGCGACGAAATCCGTGCCCTCCGCCAGGGTGGTCACGGTGCCGTCCTCGGCGATCGCGACGATGTCGCGGGCGGGTACCGGCTGCCGGCCGTGTCGCTCCCGCACCGCGAGCAGGGTGCCCGCGTGCCACCGCAGGCCGCCGTACCGGGTGTCGCCGTCGACCGGGGTCAGCGGGTGCGGTTGCCCGCCGCCGGTCGTGGTCCACACGCGCTGGTCGGTCTTCTCCACGAAGAACAGGCGGCCCTGGGGCGTCGCCGTCCATGAACCGCCGCCGTACTCGTGCACCCGCGAGCGCGCGTCGGCGGGGGCGGCGAGCAGCTCGTCGACGGTGCCGTCGGCGCGGCGGCGGCGCACCGTCGTGCGGCCGCCTTCGCTCGGCACCGATTCGCCCCACCAGATCTCGTCGCCGACGAACGCGGCGCCGTCGAAGCGCGGTGAGGCCGCCGAGGCCCACGTGGCGGTCAGCGGCGAAGGCCAGGAACCGCAGGGGAGGGTTTCGCTCATGGCCCCACGCTAGCCGCGATCGGGCGGGGGTGATCGATGGCACCATTCGTGCGCGGGGTGGCGCTCGTGGTTCTGGTCGCGGGGGCGGCCATGCGGTCGACTTGAGGCATGGACACCCCACCGCCCGCGCTCATCGTCATCGACATGCAGGAGGGATTCACCGACCCCTTCTGGGGCCCGACCGCCAACCACCCCGGCTGCGAAGACAACGTGGCGCGGCTCATCGCGGGGTGGACCGCCCGGGACCGGCCGATCGTGGTGGTCCGCCACGACAGCGTGCATGCGGACTCACCGCTGCGGCCGGGCCACCCCGGCAATGCCCTCGTCGCCGCGGTGGATGCGGCACCGGCCGGCCTGCGGGTGGTCAAGACGGTCAACTCGGCCTTCTACGGCACGCCCGACCTCGAGGCCTGGCTGCGCGGGCGGGACATCACCGAGCTCGTGCTGTGCGGCATCCAGACCAACATGTGCGTGGAGACCACCGCCCGCATGGGCGGCAACCTCGGGTTCGATGTCGTGGTGGCGCTCGATGCGACGCGCACCTTCGACCTCGCCGGCCCGGACGGCCGGGTGATCGGGGCCGCAGAGCTGATGGCGGTGACCGCGGCGAATCTGCACGGCGGCGGCTTCGCCCGGCTGCGGGCCACCGACGACATCCTCTCGCACTGACGGCGGCCCCGGATGCCGGGTCTGCGGCCGGCCGGTGTCAGACGGCCCGCAGCACCGCCACGACCTTGCCGAGCACCGTGGCGTCGTCGCCCAGGATCGGCTCGAACGCCGTGTTGCGGGGGAGCAGCCACGTGTGGCCGTCGCGCTGCCGGAACGTCTTGACCGTGGCCTCGCCGTCGAGCATCGCGGCGACGATCTCGCCGTTGTCGGCGGTCGACTGCGCGCGCACGACCACCCAGTCGCCGTCGCAGATCGCGGCGTCGATCATCGAGTCGCCGCTCACCTTGAGCATGAACAGCTCGCCCTTGCCCACCAGCTGACGCGGCAGCGGGAAGATCTCCTCCACCTGCTGCTCGGCCGTGATCGGCACGCCCGCGGCGATCCGCCCGACCAGGGGCACCAGGGCGGCGTCGCCGACCGACGGGCCTTCGTCGGGGTTGTCCGTGCTGCTGCCGGGCAGATCGATGAGCACCTCCATCGCGCGGGTCTTGCCAGGGTCGCGTCGCAGGTAGCCGCTGAGCTCGAGCTGGTTGAGCTGGTGGGTCACGCTCGAGAGCGACTTGAGCCCGACGGCGTCGCCGATCTCGCGCATGCTCGGCGGATACCCGTGCCGGGCGATCGAGCGCTGGATCACCTCGAGGATGGCCATCTGCTTGTCGCTCAGGCTCTTGCGCCGGCGGGTCTGCGGCTTGTCGGTCATGTCCGGCTCCTTCTCGGGCCCGGCTCCGAGTTCGAATGTCGGAGGTGGGTGATGGGCTCTTCTCATCGAAACGGTATCCGGTGACGGGCGGCTCGTGCGGCAGGCATTCGCGTGTCGCGTGCGATTCGATCTCCGATCCGGTTACCTCTTGACACGCTATCAGCTCGAAGATACATTCGGAAGAGAGATTCGCATCCGGCCCTCCCGGCCGAGGTGCCGGATGCGAATCTCTGACACCGCCGCACGAGGAGGAATGATGACCACCATCGACGTCGCCGCCCGCATCCCCGCCCCGCGTCCGACGCGTCTGCGTCTCACCGTCCGCGGCCGGCGTGTGCTGGCGACGCTCGCCTCCCTGCCGGCGGTGGTCGCACTGACGATCGCCGTCGTGTCCGGCGGCGGCGCGATCGCCTCCTCCGAGGCCGGGGCGCCCGCCGGCAGCTTCGCGACGGTGACCGTCATGCCCGGCGAGTCGCTGTGGTCGATCGCCGAGCGCGTCGCCCCGACGGCCGACCCGCGCGATGTCGTCGACGAGATCATGCGGCTCAATGCACTGGCCGGTGCCGGCCTCGACGCCGGGCAGAGCATCGCCATCCCGGCCCGGTACAGCACCGGCGGCTGAGCCCGGCGGGCCTAGCATGGAGGGGTGACTGCCCGTCTGGAAGACCTTCCGATACGCGACGACCTGCGGGGGCTCAAGCCCTACGGCGCCCCGCAGGTGCCCCTGCCCATCGCACTGAACGTCAACGAGAACACCCACCCGGTTCCGCCCGAAGTGGCCGACGACATCCTCGACGGCATCGGTCAGGCACTCGGCGACATCAACCGCTACCCCGACCGTGAGTTCACCGCCCTGCGCGAAGGCTTCGCCGACTACCTCGGCCACAGCCTGACCCGCGAGCAGATCTGGGCGGCCAACGGGTCGAACGAAGTGCTGCAGCACCTGCTCCAGGCCTTCGCCGGGCCCGGCCGCACCGCCTTCGGGTTCGCGCCCACCTACTCGATGTACCCGCTGCTGACCCGCGCCACCGGCGCCGAGTTCATCGCCGGCACCCGGGGGGTGGACTACACCGTGTCCGCCGACGACGCCGCCGCGCAGGTCGCCGACGCCCGGCCGGACGTGGTCTTCCTGTGCGCGCCGAACAACCCGACCGGCACGCCGATGCCGCTGGATGTCATCGAGGCCGTCTACGAGGCCGCCCCCGGCATCGTGATCGTCGACGAGGCGTACTGGGAGTTCGCACCCCGCGAGGAGCGATCGGCCCTCACGCTCCTGCCCGGCCGCGAGCGCCTGGTCGTGTCGCGCACGATGAGCAAGGCGTTCGCCTTCGCCGGGGCCCGGATCGGCTACCTCGCCGCAGACCCCGCGGTGATCGACGCGCTGCGCCTCGTGCGGCTGCCGTACCACCTCGGCGCGCTCACCCAGGCGGCGGCCACCGCGGCGCTGCGGCACGCGCCGACGATGCTGCAGATGGTGGACGAAATCGTCGGCCAGCGCGACCGCATCTCGGCGACGGTGGAGGCCCTGGGCTACACGCCGCACGAGAGCTGGACGAACTTCGTCCTGTTCTCCGGCGTCGACGACCCGGCCGCGACCTGGCAGGCGCTGTACGACCGCGGCGTGCTGATCCGCGACGTGGGCATCGCGCACAGCCTCCGGGTGAGCGCCGGCACCGAGGCGGAGACCACGGCCTTCCTCGACGCGCTCGCGTCGCTCTGAGCGCGGCGTCGGTGGCCTCGCGCCTCGGTAGACTCGGGGCATGAGCAGCACCGGGGCCCGTACGGCCAGCATCCGCCGCGCGACCAGCGAGTCCACCGTCGAGCTCGAACTCGACCTCGACGGCACGGGCACGAGCCGCATCGACACCACGGTGCCGTTCTTCGACCACATGCTCACGGCCTTCGCGAAGCACTCGCTGACCGACCTGACCGTCCGTGCCTCCGGCGACACCGACATCGACGCGCACCACACGGTCGAGGACATCGCGATCGTCCTGGGCCAGGCCATCCGTGAGGCGCTGGGCGACAAGGCGGGCATCTCGCGGTACGGCGACGCGCTCGTCCCGCTCGACGAGGCGCTCGCACAGGCGGTCGTCGACATCAGCGGCCGCCCCTACCTCGTGCACAGCGGCGAACCGACCGGGTTCGAGCACCACCTCATCGGCGGGCACTTCACCGGGTCACTCGTGCGGCACGTGTTCGAGGCGATCTCCTACAACGCCGCGCTGACGGTGCACGTCACCGTGCTCGGCGGCCGGGACCCGCACCACATCGCCGAAGCCGAGTTCAAGGCCTTCGCCCGCGCCTTCCGCCAGGCCAAGGCCCTCGATCCGCTGGTGCACGGCATTCCGAGCACCAAGGGCGCCCTGTGACCGGATCCGCGCCGATCGTCGCGGTGCTCGACTACGGGTCGGGCAATGTCCACTCCGCCGTCAAGGCGCTGATCGCCGCCGGCGCCGACGCGCGTCTGACCGCCGACCGCGGTCTCATCCAGGATGCCGCGGGCCTCGTCGTGCCCGGCGTGGGCGCCTTCAGCGCCGTGATGTCAGCGCTGCACGCCGGCCGCGGCGACGAGATGATCGGCCGACGCCTGGCCGGCGGGCGCCCGGTGCTGGGCATCTGCGTGGGCATGCAGATCCTCTTCGAGCACGGCGTCGAACGCGGCGTCGACACCGAAGGCATGGGGGAGTGGCCCGGAGCGGTCACGGAACTGGACGCGCCGGTGCTGCCGCACATGGGCTGGAACACGGTGCGCGCCGGCGAGGGCTCGGTGCTGTTCCGCGGCATCGAGCACGAACGCTTCTACTTCGTGCACTCCTACGGCGCCCAGCACTGGAGCCTCGATGTGATGCGCCCGTTCGCGCCGCCGGCGGTCACCTGGTGCGACTACGGCACGCCGTTCCTGGCCGCCGTCGAGAACGGTCCCTTGTCGGCCACGCAGTTCCACCCGGAGAAGTCCGGCGCGGCCGGAATCCGCCTCCTCGCCAACTGGATCGAGTCTCTGCCGCAGTCCGAGTAGGCTTGCCCCTTGTGCGCAATCGGCGCACGGATCCACTCTCCCTGGGGAACCATGAACGATTTCGCGACGACTCCTGAACTGATCCTCCTGCCCGCCGTCGATGTCGCCGACGGCAAGGCCGTGCGCCTCACGCAGGGCGAAGCCGGCACCGAGACCAGCTACGGCGACCCTGTCGACGCCGCGCTGAACTGGGCCGAGCAGGGCGCGCAGTGGATCCACCTCGTCGACCTCGACGCCGCGTTCGGCCGCGGCAACAACACCGCGATCCTGCGCCGCACCATCAAGCACCTCAAGGGGGTGCAGATCGAGCTGTCCGGCGGCATCCGCGACGACGCATCGCTGGACGCCGCCCTCGAAAGCGGCGCGACGCGGGTCAACCTCGGCACGGCGGCGCTGGAGAACCCGGAATGGGCGGCGGACGTCATCGGCCGCTACGGCGACGCGATCGCCGTCGGGCTCGACGTGCGCGGCACGACCCTCGCCGCCCGCGGCTGGACCCAGGAGGGCGGTGACCTGTGGGAGGTGCTCGAACGCCTCGAGCACGCGGGCTGCCGCCGCTACGTCGTCACCGACGTCACCAAGGACGGCACACTGCGCGGTCCCAACCTCGACCTGCTGCGCGAGATGGCCGCCCGCACCGACAAGCCCATCATCGCCTCCGGCGGCGTCTCCAGCCTCGACGACATCATCGCTCTGCGCGAGCTCGTCCCGCTCGGCGTCGAGGGCGCGATCGTCGGCAAGGCCCTGTACGCGGGGGCGTTCACCCTCGTCGAGGCTCTGGATGTCGCCGGCGCCTGATCACTCGTGCGAGCTGCCCGGCGATTCCGCCGGCCAGCCGTGGGCGGGGCGCAACTTCGAGGCGAACCCGCACGCCGGTGACGACGGCTCAGCCGACCCCGCACTGCTGGCCGCGCTGGTCGCCTTCCGCGAAGGTCGCGGCGAGGCGGCCGCGGTCGTCGACGCGTACCGTGCCGCGCGCCTGCTGATTCCGCTCGTGGCCGAGAAGGGCGACGAGGGGGTCGGGCCCACCGGACTGCCGGTGGACAAGACCCAGGAGCTGGCCATCGTCACCGTCGCCGCCCCCGACGGACGGCGCGTGCTGCCGGTGTTCACGTCGGTCCAGACCATGTCGGCGTGGGACGCCCAGGCCCGCCCGGTTCCCGCCGACGGCGTCCGCACCGCGCTGTCGGCGGCCGCCGACGACACCGATCTGATCGTCATCGACCCCGGCGCGCCGACCGAGTTCGTGCTGCGGCGCCCGGCCGTGTGGGCGATCGGCCAGGGGCAGCCCTGGGAGCCGGCCGACCGGTCGCCCGAAGTGGTCGCCGGACTGCAGGAGAGCATCGGCGGCGAACTCGCGGTGCTCGATCTGTCCGTCGCGCCGGGCGACCCGGATGCGCGGCTGCGCGGCCCCGAGCTGATCGTGCGGCTGCACCTGATCGACGGACTCGATCAGGGCGAGCTGGATGCCGTGCTGCAGCGCCTGGCGTCCCGGTGGGCCGCCGACGACCGCATCGCGGTGCTCGTCGACTCCCTCACCGTCAAGCTGCTGCGCAGCCCCGCGTAGCGCGGCGCGTCAGGTGACCGGCCCCGTCCACTTCTCGCCCGGCCCCTGACCGATCGCGTCGGGGATGGTCGAGGCCTCACGGAAGGCCAGCTGCAGCGAGCGCAGGCCGTCGCGCAGCGGCGCCGCGTGCGCGCTGCTGATCTCGGGGGCACCGGCGGTGATGAGGCCGGCGAGGGCGTTGATGAGCTTGCGGGCCTCGTCCAGGTCGAGCTGGGCGTCGGGGTCGTCGGCCAGGCCGAGCTTGACGGCGGCGGCGCTCATCAGGTGCACGGCGGTCGTGGTGATGACCTCCACCGCGGGCACGTCCGCGATGTCGCGGGTCGCCGCCTCGGCGGCCTGTGCCTGCGCGTCCCAGCGGGCCTGGCGTTCGTCGTGGGGACCGGGGGAGGAGGGAATCGTGTCCACGTGCTGCTCTCTGATAGACTTTGCGGGCACCGGAGTGTTCTGCTCCGGATCGAAAGAGGATCACATCCCACCCGCGCTTGCCGCTCCAGGCTACCGGGTCACGCACTCCGCCCCCGACGTCCGCGCCGGGGGTAGCCAGGGTGCAGAACACTTAATGCCGATGCGCGCGCATCGCGCGGGGTGGACGTGGCTCTCTTCCGCCCGAGGTACAACCCTGTATCCCGGTGGCCGTCCCGCACGAAGAGGAGTTCCGCATCAGCGATCCCCGCACCAATGAGCGCATCCGCGTCCCCGAGGTCCGCCTCGTGGGTCCCAACGGAGAGCAGGTCGGCGTCGTCCGCATCGAAGCCGCGCTGCGTCTCGCCCAGGAGGCCGAACTCGACCTGGTCGAGGTCGCCCCCAACTCGAAGCCCCCCGTGGTCAAGATCATGGACTACGGCAAGTTCAAGTACGAGGCGGCGCAGAAGGCCAAGGAAGCGCGTCGCAATCAGGCCAACACCGTCCTCAAGGAGGTCCGGTTCCGCCTGAAGATCGATGCGCACGACTACGAGACCAAGCGCAAGCGCGCCGAGGGCTTCCTCAAGTCGGGCGACAAGGTCAAGGCCATGATCCTGTTCCGCGGCCGCGAGCAGCAGAAGCCCGAGCAGGGCGTCCGGCTGCTGCGCCGGTTCGCCGAGGATGTCGCCGAGTTCGGCAGCGTCGAGTCCAACCCGACGATCGACGGCCGCAACATGGTGATGGTGATCGGACCGCACAAGAACAAGTCCGAGGTGAAGACGGAGCAGAACGCCGCACGTGCGGCGAGCAAGCAGGCCGCTCGCCAGGCGCGCTCGGCCGAGAACGCCGAGAACGCCGCCCCCGCGCCCTCTCCGTCGGAGTAGGCGCCCCACAGACTCCCGCCCGGCGGGAAGCACAACGAAGGAAGAGACATGCCGAAGCAGAAGACCCACTCGGGTGCCAAGAAGCGCTTCAAGGTCACCGGTAGCGGGAAGATCATGAAGCAGCAGGCGAACCTCCGCCACAACTTCGAAGGCAAGCCCACCAAGCGCACCCGCCGCCTGTCGCAGGACCAGGTCCTGGCCCCGGGCGACGCGAAGGTCGCCAAGAAGCTCCTCGGCCGCTGAGCGCCGACGCACGTTAGGAATCAATACCCATGGCTAGAGTCAAGCGGGCAGTCAACGCCCACAAGAAGCGTCGCGTCATCCTCGAGCGCGCCTCCGGTTACCGCGGACAGCGTTCGCGCCTGTACCGCAAGGCGAAGGAGCAGGTCACCCACTCGCTCGTCTACGCGTACCGCGACCGCCGCAAGCGCAAGGGCGACTTCCGTCGTCTGTGGATCCAGCGCATCAACGCCGCCGCCCGCCAGAACGGCGTCACCTACAACCGCTTCATCCAGGGTCTGAACCTGGCCGGCGTCCAGGTCGACCGTCGCATGCTGGCCGAGCTGGCCGTCAACGAGCCCGCCGTGTTCGCGAGCCTCGTCGAGACCGCGAAGAAGGCGCTGCCCGCCGACGTGAACGCCCCCAAGGCGTAAGCACTCCGGCATCCGGCTTCGAAAGGGCGTCCTCCCCGGGGAGGGCGCCCTTTCGTCATCTGACGGATGCCGGGACACGGCCCTCTAGACTGAGGGCGTGCTCGAGAATCCCCGATCGCCGCGAGTGCGCGCTGTCGCCAAGCTGAGCAAGCGCAGCGCCCGACAGGAGACCGGACTGTTCCTGCTGGAGGGTCCCCAGGCCGCGCGCGAAGCGCTCGCGTTCCGCCCCGACACCCTCGTCGAACTGTTCGCCACCCCGACGGCCGCCGAGAAGCACCCCGACATCCGGGACGCGGCCGCCGATGCGGGCGTCGACGTCGTGTTCACCTCGGAGGATGTGCTCGACGCGATGGCCGACACGGTCACGCCGCAGGGCATCGTGGCCGTCGCCCGCCAGTCGCCGGCGAGCCTGCGCGATGTGTTCGCGGCGTCGCCGCGGCTGCTCGTGATCTGCGAGCAGGTGCGCGACCCCGGCAACCTCGGCACCATCATCCGCGCGGCCGACGCCGCCGGCGCCGACGCCGTCGTGCTCACCGGACGCACGGTCGACCCGTACAACCCGAAGGTCGTGCGCGCCACCACCGGGTCGCTGTTCCACCTCCCGGTGGCGCTGGGCGTCGACCTGCCCACCGTCGTCGAGAAGGCGCACGCCGCCGACATCAGGGTCATCGCCGCCGACATCGGCGGATCGGACTTCCTGGCCGCGCGCAGCCTGCTGGCCGAGCCGACGGCGTGGCTGTTCGGCAACGAGGCGCACGGCCTCGACGACGAGGCGCGCGCGCAGGCCGATCTGGTGCTGCGGCTGCCGATCTACGGCTCGGCCGAGTCGCTGAACCTGGCCACCGCCGCCAGCGTCTGCCTGTACGAGACAGCCTTCGCGCAGCGCGCCGGCGACGCCTCCTGACACCGACCCGGGCGTCCTGCGCCGCCGGCGGCCCGGTAACGGATCGGTAAAGGCGCCGTGCAGGCGATGACACAGGTCGGTGCCTGCTCGTAGTGTTTCCGGCATGACGACACCGGACGATGCCGCACCGAAGACATCGAACATCAACGTCCGCCGCGGCGACCCGCTCGTCGTGGCCAGCGACGTGCAGAAGCATTACGGCGACTTCCACGCGCTGAAGAACATCAACCTCACCGTCAACCGCGGCGAGGTCGTGGTCGTGATCGGCCCGTCCGGATCCGGCAAGTCGACCCTGTGCCGCACGATCAACCGGCTCGAGACCATCACCAGCGGCACGATCTCGATCGACGGCAAGGAACTGCCCAAGGAAGGCAAGGCGCTGGCCGCGCTGCGCGCCGACGTGGGCATGGTCTTCCAGTCGTTCAACCTGTTCGCCCACCTCACCATCCTCGAGAACGTGACCCTCGGGCCCATCAAGGTCAAGGGCATGAAGAAGGCCGATGCCGACGCGCTCGCCAAGCAGCTGCTCGACCGGGTCGGAGTCGGCCAGCAGGCGGCCAAGCTCCCCGCGCAGCTGTCGGGTGGTCAGCAGCAGCGCGTGGCCATCGCGCGGGCCCTGGCGATGCAGCCGAAGGTCATGCTGTTCGACGAGCCCACCAGCGCCCTCGACCCCGAGATGATCAACGAGGTGCTCGACGTCATGGTCGGTCTCGCACACGACGGCATGACGATGATCGTCGTCACCCACGAGATGGGCTTCGCCCGCAAGGCCGCCGATCGGGTCGTGTTCATGGCCGACGGGCAGATCGTCGAAGAGGAGACCCCCGAGGAGTTCTTCACCAACCCGAAGACCTCCCGCGCCAAGGACTTCCTCTCGAAGCTCCTCACCCACTAGACGTCCGCGTCGTACAACGGCTCGGCGACCGAAGAAGACCCCGAACTTGGAGGATCACATGCGCAAGACACGGATCGGCGGCGCATTCGCCGGAATCGCGATCGCCGCACTCGCCCTCACCGCCTGCGCCGGCGGAACGCCCGGCGGCACCCCGGGCGGCGACGGCGACGGTGACGGCGACACGAATGAGGCGCCCTGGTCGGTTGCGACCGATGTCGCGCTGGAAGGCAGCCCCACGTTCGATGCGATGACCTCGCGCGGCACCGTCAACATCGGTGTCAAGGAGGACCAGCCGGGCCTGGGCTACCTCGACCCGACCACGGGCGAGCGCACCGGCTTCGACGTGGACATCGCCCGCTGGATGGCGGCGTCGCTCGGCTTCGACGAGGACGACATCGAGTTCACGACCATCCCGTCGGCCAACCGCGAGCAGGCGCTCATCAACGGCGACATCGACATGTACGTCGGCACGTACTCGATCACCGACAAGCGCAAGGAGCAGATCTCCTTCGCCGGCCCCTACTTCATCACGGGGCAGGGTCTGCTGGTGGCCGCCGACAGCGACATCACGGGTGTCGACTCGATCGACGGCAAGACCATCTGCTCGGCGACGGGTTCGACCTCGATCCAGCGGATCCGCGACGACCACCCCGAGGCCGAGACCGAGGAGTTCGACACGTACTCGCAGTGCGTCGAGCAGCTCAAGGCCGGTCAGGTCGACGCGGTCACCACCGACGAGGCGATCCTCATCGGCTACGCCGCCGGCGACCCCGACAACCTCAAGGTCGTCGGTGAGCCCTTCAGCGAAGAGCGATACGGCATCGGCATCCCGAAGGGCGACACTGCCCTGCAGGAGCACCTGAACACCACCCTGACCGACGGTGGCGACATCTGGCAGGCCATCTTCGACAACAACCTCGGCGCATCGGGCGTGGCCGCGACCCAGCCCGAGGTCGACCCGGTCGGCTGACGCGGCTCGGTGGCGGCGCCCGACCCGGCGCCGCCACCGTCCGTGACCCCTGTCCGACGACCTGCGAAGGAGCGCAGTGAACCAGATCTTCGACTACCCCGACCTGTGGCGCGAGGCCCTGTGGGGCACGATCCTGCTGTTCCTGGCGGGTGGGGCGATCGCGCTGGTGCTGGGCCTGGTGGTCGCGGCCATGCGGGTCTCGCCCGTCCCGATCGCACGCGCGGTGGGCGCGGTCTATGTCAACACGGTCCGCAACACCCCGCTGACGCTCCTGTTCTTCTTCTTCGCGTTCGGCATCCCGCTGCTGGTCGACTTCCGCGTCGACTTCACCGTGCTGGCGATCTGGGCGCTGGGCGTCTACACCGCCACCTATGTGGCCGAGACGATCCGCTCCGGCATCAACACGGTGCCGGTGGGTCAGGCCGAGGCCGCGCGCGCCCTGGGGTTGACGTTCGGGCAGGTCATGACGCTGGTGGTGCTGCCGCAGGCGTCGCGCTCGGTGATCCCGCCGATGATGAGCGTGCTGATCGCGCTGCTGAAGAACACCACGGTCGCGTCCGGGTTCTCGGTGCTCAACCTCGGCAACATCCGCGCCGAGATGAGCGAGAACGGTGAGAACCAGATGATCACCATCCTGCTGGTGATGGTCGCCTTCGTGATCATGGTGCTGCTGCTGGCCTGGCTGCAGCGGTTCCTCGAGGACAAGTGGAGGGTCGCCCGATGAGTTCGGTGCTCTATGACGTTCCCGGCCCCCGCGCCGTCGTCCGCAACCGCATCCTGGGCGTGGTCACGGTCGCCGTCGTGCTCGCCGCGATCGGCTTCGTCCTCTGGCGGCTGATCGATGCCGGTCAGTTCTCCGCCCAGAAGTGGGAGGTGTTCGGCTACGCGGCGATCTGGCGCGGATTCGGCGACGCCACCCTGCGCACGCTGGCGGCGTTCGCCGTCGCCGGTGTCGGCGCCCCCATCCTCGGCTTCCTGCTGGCCATCGCGCGGCTGAGCGACCACGCCTGGGTGCGGGTGCCGGCCGCGTGGCTCGTCGAGGTGCTGCGCGCGGTGCCGGTGCTCGTGTTCATGATCCTGCTGTACTACGGCCTGCCGGTCATCGGCATCCGGCTCCCGTCGTACTGGGCCGTGGTCATCGCCCTCATCGCCTACAACGGCTCGGTGCTGGCCGAGGTGCTGCGCGCGGGCGTCGAATCGCTGCCGCGCGGACAGAAGGAGGCCGGCTACGCGATCGGCCTGCGCAAGTCGGGCGTCATGCGCCTGATCCTCATGCCGCAGGCGATCCGCGCGATGATGCCGGTCATCATCGCCCAGCTGGTCGTCACGCTCAAGGACACCGCGCTCGGCTTCATCATCACCTACCCGGAGCTGCTGTACTACGCCAAGACCCTCGGGTCCAACGCGCTCTACGGGTCGCCGCTGATCCCCTCGGCGATCGTCGCCGGCTCGATCTACATCGCGATGTGCCTGGCGCTGTCCTACCTCGCGTACCGCGTCGAGAAGCGCCTGCGCCGCAGTGAGAAGGCCACCGGCTTCGAGCCGACGGAGGGGGCGGGCCTGGACCCGGCCACCGAGACCGAGGTCATCGCGCTGCGCACCCGCGCCGGCAAGCACGACGCGACGGGCGGCACCCCCTAGTCCGGCGACACGACGGGCCGGTCGCCGCGCGCCGGTAGACTCGGTTCTCGTGTCTGACGCACCTGAAATCACGCCCCCGGCGGTGGATGCCGCGGTCACGGCCGCGCTGGCGGCGATCGCCGCCGCCGGCACGACCGCCGACCTGAAGGCCGCCCGCAACGCCCACGCCGGCGAGGGGTCGCCCCTGGCCGCGCTCAACGCGCAGCTGCGGCACGTGCCGAACGAGCGCAAGGCGGAGTTCGGCAAGCTCGTCGGCCAGGCCCGTGGCCGAGTGACCCAGGCGCTCGCCGCCCGCGAGGCGGAGCTCGCCGAGGCCGAGACCGCCGCCAAGCTCGAGTCCGAGCGCATCGACATCACGGCGCTGCCCACGCGCGCCCGCATCGGGGCGCGGCATCCCCTCACCCTCCTGCAGGACCAGATCGGCGACATCTTCGTCGGGATGGGGTGGGAGATCGCCGAAGGGCCCGAACTCGAGCACGAGTGGTACAACTTCGACGCGCTGAACCTCGACGCCGACCACCCCGCGCGGCAGATGCAGGACACGTTCTACGTCGACCCGGTCGCCCAGCACCTGCTGCTGCGCACGCAGACCAGCCCCGTGCAGATGCGGACGATGCTCACCCGCGACCTGCCGATCTACATCATCTCGCCCGGCCGCGTCTACCGCACCGACGAGTTCGACGCGACCCACCTGCCGGTGTTCAGCCAGTTCGAGGGACTGGTCATCGACAAGGGCATCACGATGGCGCACCTGCGCGGCACCCTCGATCACGTCGCCCGCGCCCTGTTCGGCGACGAGGCCAAGACCCGGCTGCGTGCCAACTACTTCCCGTTCACCGAGCCGTCCGCCGAGCTCGACCTGTGGCATCCCACCTTCACCGGCGGCGCCCGCTGGATCGAATGGGGCGGCTGCGGCATGGTCAACCCGAACGTGCTGCGGGCCGCCGGCATCGACCCCGAGGAGTACTCGGGCTTCGCGTTCGGCATGGGGATCGAGCGGACCCTGATGTTCCGCTCGGATGTGAAGGACATGCGCGACATGGCCGAAGGCGATGTCCGCTTCAGTGAGCAGTTCGGAATGGTGGTCTGATGCGCGTCCCCCTCTCATGGCTGCGCGAGTACGTCGACGTGGCCGACGACGCGACGCCCGAAGACGTCCTGGCGGCGCTGGTCTCGGTCGGCTTCGAAGAAGAGGACGTGCACACCTTCGGGCTGACCGGCCCGATCGTGGTGGGCGAAGTGCTCTCGTTCGTCGAAGAGCCGCAGTCCAACGGCAAGACGATCCGCTGGTGCCGGGTGCGCGTCGCCCCCGACGGGCAGCCGGCCGCCGACGGCGGTGAC
Source organism: Microbacterium pollutisoli (assembly GCF_053586795.1). Lineage (NCBI taxonomy): Bacteria > Bacillati > Actinomycetota > Actinomycetes > Micrococcales > Microbacteriaceae > Microbacterium > Microbacterium pollutisoli. Next base: position 26,416 of record NZ_JBNYWT010000009.1, on the reverse strand, counting down.
GCGGTGCACGGCATCGTGTGCGGCGCCCGCAACTTCTTCGAGGGCGACAAGGTCGTGGTGACCCTGCCCGGCGCCGTGCTGCCGGGGCCGTTCCCGATCGCGGCCCGCAAGACCTACGGCCACGTGTCCGACGGCATGATCGCCTCGGCCAAGGAGCTCGGCCTCGGCGACGAGCACTCCGGCATCCTGCGGCTCGTCGAGCTGGGTATCGACGCACCCGTCGGCACCGACGCGATCGCACTGCTGGGGCTGGACGACGTCGCCGTGGAGATCAACGTCACCCCTGACCGCGGCTACGCGCTGTCGATGCGCGGCGTCGCCCGCGAGTACGGCCACGCGACCGGCGCGGCGTTCCGCGACCCGGGCCTGCGCGAGTGGGGCGAGCTGCAGCAGCCCACCGGCGGCTTCCCGGTCGCCGTCGACGATGTCGCACCCATCCGCGGCCACGTCGGCGCGACCGAGTTCGTCGCGCGCATCGTGCGCGACGTCGACCCGGGCAAGCCCACGCCGGCGTGGATGGTCGCGCGGCTCACGCTGGCCGGCATCCGGTCGCTGGGCGTGCTCATCGACATCACCAACTACGTGATGCTCGAGCTGGGCAACCCCATCCACGGGTACGACCTCGACACGCTGCGCGGCGGCATCACGGTGCGGCGCGCCCACGCGGGGGAGCGGCTCACGACTCTGGACGGCAAGGACCGTGCGCTGTCGACCGAAGATCTGCTGATCACCGACGACTCGGGGCCCATCGGCCTGGCCGGCGTCATGGGCGGCGGCACGACCGAGATGACCGACGCCACCCGCAATGTGCTCATCGAGGCTGCGATCTTCGACCCGGTCTCGATCGCGCGCACCGCCCGGCGGCACAAGCTGCCCAGTGAGGCCTCCAAGCGGTTCGAGCGCGGCGTCGACCCGCTCATCCCGTTCGTGGCGGCGCGCCGCGTGGCCGACCTGATGGTCGAGTACGCCGGGGGCACCCTCGACACCGAGAAGGGCGGCGCACTGTTCGCCACCGTCGAGCAGTCTGCCATCGCCCTGCCCCAGGGCTTCGTGTCGGCCCTCATCGGCGTCGACTACACCGACGCCGAGATCACCGGCGCCCTCGAACTGATCGGCTGCGAGGTCTCCGCCGGCGACGGGCAGTGGTGGGTCACCCCGCCCACGTGGCGCCCGGACCTCACCGACAAGTGGACCCTCGCCGAGGAGGTCGCCCGCATCACCGGCTACGACCGCATCGGTTCGGTGCTGCCGCTGCCGCCCGCAGGCCGTGGTTTCACGCCGGCCCAGCAGGGGCGGCGCCGCGTCGCCAACACCCTGGCGGCCGCCGGGTTCGTGGAGACCCCGTCGTTCGGGTTCACCACCGCCGAGCAGAACGACCTGCACGGGTCGGCGTCGGGTGAGAAGCTCCCGTCGGTCAAGCTCGCCAACCCGCTCGACGGGCAGGCGCCGTTCCTGCGCCGCTCGCTCGTGCCGGGTCTGCTGCAGGTCGCGCACCGCAACGTGGCGCGCGGCCGGACCGACCTCGCGCTGTTCGAGACCGGCACCGTGTTCCTGCCCCGGCCGGGCGTGGAGTACGGCACCGCCACGGTGCCTGCCGCCGCGGTGCGCCCCGATGCGGCGACCCTCGCCGCGCTCGACGCCGCGATCCCGCCGCAGCCGCGCCACGTCGCGGTGCTGCTGACCGGCCACCGCGTCGCGAAGCAGCCCGGACAGGCCGCCGAGCCGTTCGAGGTCGCCGACGCGCTCGACGCCGTGGGCACGATCGCCTCCGCCGCCGGGGTCACCATCGACGTCGCCCAGACCCAGCGCGCCGCGCTGCACCCGGGCCGCGCCGGTGTGCTGACGGTGACGGATGCCGCCGGTGCCGCCGTCGAAGTCGGCTACGTGGGCGAGCTGCACCCGAGTGTGTCGGCCGACGCCGACCTGCCGGGCCGTGTGGTGGTCGCCGAACTCGACCTCGACCGCGTACTGGAACTGGCCGGCGAGCGGGTCGTCGCGGCGTCCCTGTCCGGCTACCCGGCCGCGACGCAGGACGTCTCGCTCGTGGTCGGCGCCGAGGTGCCGGCCGCCGCCGTGCGCGACGCGCTGACCGAGGGCGCCGGTGCGCTGCTGGAGTCGCTGCGCCTCGTCGACGACTACCGCGGCCCGGGCGTGCCCGACGGATCCAAGAGCCTGACCTTCGCGCTGCTGTTCCGCGCCGCCGACCGCACGCTCACGGCCGCCGAGGCGACCGAAGCGAAGCTGGCCGGCGTCGCGATGGCCGCCGAGCGGTTCGGGGCGACGCTGCGCGAATAGCCGGACCGGAGGCCGCGGCGGGGGAGGGCGCCACTAGGCTCGCACCGTGACCGACACGACCGCGATCCCCACTCCCGTCCCGCCCGGACCCACGCCGGCGCTCGAGCTGACCGGCCTGACCAAGCGGTTCGGCGACAAGGTCGCCGTCGCCGGCATCGACCTCGTCGTGCCGGCGGGGTCGTTCTACGGGCTCGTGGGTCCCAACGGCGCGGGTAAGACCACGACGCTGTCGATGGCGACGGGCCTGCTGCGTCCCGACGCCGGCACGGCGCGGGTGCACGGCCTCGACGTGTGGCAGCAGCCCGTCGAGGCCAAACGCATCATCGGCAATCTCGCCGACGGCGTGCGCCTGTTCGACCGGCTCACCGGCGAGCAGCTCATCACCTACACCGCGATGATGTTCGGCATCCCGCGCCCCGACATCGCACCGCGGGTGGCCGACCTGCTCGAGCTCATGGACCTGCGCGAGGCGGCCGGCACGATCGTGGCCGACTACTCCGCGGGCATGACCAAGAAGGTCGCGCTGGCCTGCGCCCTCGTGCACGCCCCGCGGCTGCTCGTGCTCGACGAGCCCTTCGAGTCGGTCGACCCGGTCTCGGCCGCGAACATCGAAGACGTGCTGCGCGGCTACACCGCCACCGGCGGCAGCGTCATCGTCTCGAGCCACTCGATGGACCTCGTCCAGCGCATGTGCGACCACGTCGCCGTGATCGCCGCCGGCCGGGTGCTCGCCGCCGGCACCGTCGACGAGGTGCGCGCCGGCGAGACTCTGCACGACCGGTTCGTCTCGCTCGTCGGCGGCCGCCACACCTCGGAGGGGCCGCAGTGGTTGCGACAGTCCTGAAGCTCCGGTACCGGGTCCTCGGCAACACCCTGGCGCGCCGACCGTGGCAGCTGGTCGGGTTCTGCCTGGGCATGCTCGGCGCGCTGTGGATGCTGGGCCTGGCCGTGGCCGGGCTCGTCGCACTCGGGTTCGCCGGCGACCCGGAGCTCTCGCGCACGCTGGTGGTCCTGGCCGGCTCTGTGCTCATCGCCGGCTGGGTGATCGGGCCGCTGCTGGTCGCCGGCACCGACACGACAGTGGATGCCGGGCAGCTGGCCCCCTTCCCGTTCTCGCTCCGGCAGCTCATGCTCGCGCTCGCCGGGGCCGGTCTCACCGGCATCCCGGGCATCGCCACCACGCTGGCGGCGGTGGCGACGACGGTCGTGTGGGCACGCTGGCCGGCCGCGGCGATCATCGCGGTGCCGGCGGCGGTGATCGGCGTGCTGATCGCCGTCGTCGCCAGCCGCCTGGTCGCCACCCTGTCCCGGGGCCTGGGCGCCGGCCGACGCGGCCGGGAGATCATCGGCACCGTCGTGCTGGGCGCGATGATCATGGCCGGGCCCATCGTGGTCGGCATCCTGAGCCTGATCGGCGACGGCGCGGGCGGTGCCGCACGGCTCCTCCAGGCCGCCGACGTGCTGGGTTGGACGCCGCTCGGCGCGGCCTGGGCGGTCCCGGCCGACGCGGCCACGAATCAATGGCTGCCGGCGATCGCCAGAATCGGGATCGCCGCGGCGACGCTGGCCATGCTGTGGCTGGTGTGGGCCCGGGCGCTCGACGCCTCGGTCACGGCACCGCCGCGGGTCCAGACACGTGCCGTCAAGCCCGGCGCCCTGGGACTGTTCGCGGTCATGCCCACCGGCGGCGTCGGCGCGACGTGGGCCCGGTCGCTGACCGCGTGGCTGCGCGACCCGCGGTATCTGCGTCAGCTCATCTTCGTGCCGCTGTTCCCGGCGCTGTTCGCGTTCACCGGCGGCGTCGACGGCTTCCTGTTCTCGGCATCGGCGGTGATCGTCGCCTTCATCCTGGCGATTGCCGGCTACGCCGACATCTCCTACGACGGCACCGCGTTCGCCGCCGTGCTGTCGACCGGTGTGCGCGGGCGTGCCGACCGGTGGGGGCGGGTGCTGGGGGCGGCGAGTGTGGGCGTGCCGGCCGTCGTCGTGGTGGCGGTGGTCACGGCCGCCCTCGGCGGTGCGTGGGCGCAGCTGCCGGCCGTGCTCGGCGCGGCGCTCGGACTGCTGCTGGTCGGCTACGGCGTCTCGGCCGTGTCGTCGGCGCTGTTGGTGGTGCCGGTCGCCTCGGCCGGTGACAGCCCGTTCAAGTCGGTGCCCGGTCAGACGTTCCTCAACGGCCTGACCGTGCTGGTCGTGTGGGCCGCGTGCATGGTGCTCGCCGCGCCGCCCCTCGTGCTCGGCGTGATCTCGGTGACCGGCTCGTCGACGGCGATGGGTCTGGCCGCGCTGGCCGTCGGCGTTGTCTGGGGTGTGGTGGTCATCATCGCCGGCACCGTGGTCGGCGGCCGCACCCTCGACCGCACCGGCCCCGACCTGCTGGCGCGCATCAAGGCGTTCCCGACATGACCGCCGCACGGGAGGCGGCGATTTGCGATCGGCCCGCAGGCGGCGCTATCGTCACGGCATGCCCTCGGCCGCGACCCGCACCGTCTCGACGGTCCTCCGCGCGCGCCGACGTCTGAACCGCGGCCGCCGACTCTAGGCGACCCCGCGCGCTCCCCGCCGTCGGCGGGTCGAGCCCCGGTGTCGCCGTTCCCGGCCCCCGTTCCTCAGACAATAAGGTTGAACCATGACCTATTCGGTCGCCGTTTCCGGCGCTTCCGGCTATGCGGGCGGCGAGATCCTCCGCCTGCTCGCCGCTCATCCCGACATCGAGATCCGCACCGTCACCGCGCACTCCAATGCCGGCCAGCCGCTCATCGACCACCAGCCGCACCTGCGGTCGCTGCGTCACCTGACCCTGCAGGACACGACGCCCGAGATCCTCGCCGGGCACGACATCGTCTTCCTCGCGCTCCCGCACGGTCAGTCCGGGCAGTACACCGACGCGCTGGGCGAGGTGCCCCTGGTGATCGACGCCGGCGCCGATCACCGGCTGACCGACGACCGGGCGTGGGCGCAGTTCTACGGCGGTCACTTCCATGAGCCGTGGACCTACGGGGTGCCCGAGCTGCTCGTGCACGGCCGCAAGCAGCGCGAGCTGCTCGCCGGTGCGAGCCGCATCGCCGCCCCCGGGTGCAACGCCTCCACCGTCAGCCTCAGCCTCGCTCCGGGCGTCGCCGCCGGCGTCATCGACCCGGGCGACATCGTCAGCGTCCTGGCCGTCGGCCCCTCCGGCGCCGGGAAGTCGCTCAAGCCGAACCTGCTGGCCTCCGAGATCCTCGGCACGGCCAACCCGTATGCCGTCGGCGGCACCCACCGGCACATCCCCGAGATCCAGCAGGCGCTCGCCGCCGTGGGCGCCGAAGGCGGCACCTCCGGCATCCGCATCTCGTTCACGCCCGTGCTCGTGCCCATGGCGCGCGGCATCCTCGCCACCTCGACGGCGCCCATCGCGCCCGGGGTCACCGACGCGCAGATCCGCGCCGCGTGGGAGGACGCGTACGGCGACGAGACGTTCGTGCAGCTGCTGCCGGAGGGACACTTCCCCCGCACCGCCGACGTGCTCGGCGCCAACACGGCGCTGATGGGCCTGGCCATCGACCGCGCGGCGAACCGCGTCGTGCTCGTCACCGCCGTCGACAACCTCGCCAAGGGGACGGCCGGTGCCGCCGTCCAATCCATGAACATCGCCCTCGGACTGGAAGAGACCACGGGCCTGACCGTGAACGGAGTCGCGCCGTGAGCGTCACCGCAGCCCAGGGGTTCGAAGCGGCCGGGGTCGCCGCCGGACTCAAGTCCACCGGCTCCAAGGACGTCGCGGTCGTCGTCAACCGCGGGCCGCTCAAGATCGGCGCCGCCGTGTTCACGAGCAACCGCGCCAAGGCGAACCCCATCCTCTGGTCGCAGCAGGCCGTCGCCGACGGCGTCGTCGAGGCGGTCGTGCTCAACTCCGGCGGCGCGAACTGCTTCACCGGTGCCTTCGGCTTCCAGACCACGCACCAGACCGCCGAGAAGGCCGCGGAGCTGCTCGAGGTCAGCGCCGGGGACATCCTGGTGTGTTCCACCGGGCTGATCGGCACCGGCGACGAGGTGTTCCGCAGCAAGGTGCTCGCCGGCACCGCCGAAGCCGTCGCCGGGCTGAGCGCCGACGGCGGCGAGGCCGCCAGCGAGGCCATCATGACCACCGACACGAAGCCCAAGCGCGCGGTCGTCACCCGCGACGGCTGGACGATCGGCGGGATGGCCAAGGGCGCCGGCATGCTCGCGCCGGGCCTGGCGACCATGCTCGTGGTCATCACCACCGACGCCGAGATCACCGCCGAGGAGGCCGACACCGCACTGCGCCGCGCTACCCGGGTCACCTTCGACCGGCTCGACTCCGACGGCTGCATGTCGACCAACGACCAGGTGACGCTGCTGGCCAGTGGGGCCACCGGCATCCACCCCGATCTCGATGTGTTCGCCGCAGCGCTGACCGAGGTGTGCGGCGACCTCGCCGCGCAGCTGCAGGCCGACGCCGAGGGCGCCAGTCACGACATCCGCATCGAGGTCATCCACGCCGCCGGCGAAGACGACGCGGTCACCGTCGGCCGCTCGGTCGCCCGCAACAACCTGTTCAAAGCCGCGATCTTCGGCAACGACCCGAACTGGGGACGGGTGCTCGCCGCCATCGGCACCACCGATGCCGCCTTCGACCCCTACGACGTCGACGTATGGTTCAACGGCGTGCGTGTGTGCACCGCCGGCGGCCCGGACCGCCCGCGGGAAGAGGTCGACCTGACCCCGCGCGCCACCGACATCCGGATCGATCTGAAGGCCGGCGACGCAGCGGCGACGATCCTCACCAACGACCTCACGCACGACTACGTCCACGAGAACAGCGCCTACTCCTCATGACCGACAACCTCCAGCTGACCACACCCGAGCAGGCCGCCGAGAAGGCCGCCGTGCTCATCGAATCGCTGCCGTGGCTGCAGCGGTTCCGCGATCGGATCGTGGTCATCAAGTACGGCGGCAACGCCATGGTGTCGGCAGAGCTGCAGCAGGCGTTCGCGCAGGACATCGCCTACCTGCGCTTCGTCGGCGTGCGGCCGGTCGTCGTGCACGGCGGCGGCCCGCAGATCTCGCAGATGCTCGACCGGCTTGCGATCCCGAGCGAGTTCAAAGGCGGCTACCGGGTCACCAGCACCGAGGCCATCGGCGTCGTGCGCATGGTGCTCACCGGGCAGATCAACCCGCAGCTGGTGGCGAACATCAACGCCTACGGTCCGCTGGCGACCGGCCTGTCGGGGGAGGACGCGGGACTGTTCGGCGGGCGTCGCCGGGGCGTGGTCATCGACGGCGCCGAGCACGATCTCGGCAACGTCGGCGATGTCGTCGAAGTGGACCCGCAGCCGGTCCTCGACCAGCTCGCGGCGGGACGCATCCCCGTGGTCTCCTCGATCGCGCCCGACCTCGACAACCCGGGGCAGTCGCTGAACGTGAACGCGGATGCCGCGGCGGCGGCCCTCGCGGTCGCCCTCAAGGCCACGAAGCTCGTCGTGCTGACCGACGTGCCGGGGCTGTACGCCGACTGGCCCAACCGCGACTCGCTCGTCTCGCATCTGACCGCGGCCGAGCTGCGTGCGCTCCTGCCGCAGCTGGAATCGGGCATGATCCCGAAGATGCAGGCATGCCTCGACGCGGTCGACGGCGGCGTGGACACGGCCGCCATCATCGACGGCCGCCAGCCGCACTCGCTGCTGGTGGAGATCTTCACAGAACAGGGAATCGGAACGGAAGTGGTGGCGGCGTGAACACGGCACAGGCAGCTGAAGACTGGCGGAGTGACGCCTCGCGCGACCTGGTGCGCCACGCCGGCGACCGCTTCGCGCTGTTCACCCGAGGAGAGGGCGCCTACCTCTGGGACGAGGAGGGGACGCGCTACCTCGACTTCCTCGCCGGTATCGCGGTCGTCTCGCTCGGCCACGCCCACCCGGTGTTCGTCGAGGCCGTCGCCACCCAGGCGGCCACGCTCACGCACGTGTCGAACTACTTCGCCACCCCGCCGCAGCTCGCGCTCGCCGCACGGCTCAAGCGTCTGGCCGGCACCGGGGAGTCGGGCCGGGTCTACTTCGGCAACTCCGGCGCCGAGGCCAACGAGGCCGCGTTCAAGCTCGCGCGCCTGCACGGCCAGGCCCGCGACGGCAGGCCGGGGCGCCCCCGCATCCTGGCCCTCACCGGTGCCTTCCACGGCCGGACGATGGGCACGCTGGCCCTCACCGGCAAACCGGCCATGCAGGAGCCGTTCCAGCCGATGGTGCCCGGTGTCGAGTTCATCGACTCGACCGTCGAGGCGCTCGAGCGGGCCATGGACGACCGGGTCGCCGCCCTGTTCGTCGAGCCCATCAAGGGCGAGGCTGGGGTGCTCGACCTGCCCGAGGGGTACCTGCAGGCGGCGCGGGAGATCACCGCACGCCACGGCGCCCTGCTGATCGTCGACGAGATCCAGACCGGCGCCGCGCGCACCGGCGCCTGGTTCGCCTTCCAGCACGCCGGCATCACCCCCGACGCGATCACGGTCGCCAAGGGCATCGGCAACGGGTTCCCGATCGGCGCGCTGATCACGTTCGGCCAGGCCAGCGAGCTGTTCTACCCCGGCACGCACGGCTCGACCTTCGGCGGCAACGCGCTGGCCACCGCCGTCGCCGGCGCCGTGCTCGAGGAGATCGAAAGGGCCGACCTGGTCACCGCCGCCGCCACCCGCGGTGCGCAGGTGCGCGAGGCGGTCGCCGCGATCGGCTCCGACCTGGTCGACGGATGCCGGGGCATGGGCCTGCTCATCGGCGTGGCCCTGCGGCATCCCGTCGCCGGAGCCGTCGTCGCCGCCGCGCAGCAGCACGGGCTGGTCGTCAACGCCGCGAACGAGTCGACCATCCGCCTGGCGCCGCCGCTGACCATCGGCGACGTCGAGATCGACGAGTTCCAGGACAAGTTCGGCCGCGCCCTGCACACCGTCCAGGACGCGCTCATGCTCGACACGACGGAGGCCTCCGCATGACCCGCCACCTGCTGCGCGACGACGACCTGACTACCGCCGAGCAGAGCGAGATCCTCGACCTCGCACTCGCGCTGAAGAAGGACCGCTGGAAGCTCAAGCCCCTCGAGGGGCCGCAGACGGTCGCGGTCATCTTCGACAAGTCGTCCACCCGCACGCGCGTCTCGTTCGCCGTGGGCATCGCCGATCTGGGCGGGTCGCCGCTGATCATCTCGACCGCCAACAGCCAGCTCGGCGGCAAGGAGACCCCCGCCGACACCGCGCGCGTGCTCGAACGGCAGGTGGCCGCGATCGTGTGGCGCACCTACGCGCAGGCCGGGCTCGAGGAGATGGCCGCCGGCACCACCGTCCCGGTGATCAACGCGCTCAGCGACGACTTCCACCCGTGTCAGCTGCTGGCCGACCTGCTGACCATCCGCGAGCACAAGGGCGACCTGAAGGGCCTCACCCTCGCGTTCTTCGGCGACGGCCGCTGCAACATGGGGCACTCGTACGTGCTCGCGTGCGTCACCGCGGGAATGCATGTGCGGGTCGCGTCGCCGGCCGCCTACGCGCCGCGTGAGGATGTCGTCGCCGACGCCGACCGCATCGCGCAGACCACCGGCGGCTCGGTGACCCTGTACACCGACCCGAACGAGGCGGCGGCCGGCGCCGACGTCGTCGTGACCGACACGTGGGTGTCAATGGGCAAGGAGGAGGAGAAGGCGCAGCGCCTGCGCGACCTCGGCGGCTACAAGGTCACCACCGAGATCATGGCGCAGGCGGCCGACGACGCCATCTTCATCCACTGCCTGCCCGCCGACCGCGGCTACGAGGTGGATGCCGAGGTCATCGACGGACCGCAGTCGGTCGTGTGGGACGAGGCCGAGAACCGCCTGCACGCCCAGAAGGCGCTGCTGGTGTGGCTGCTGCGTCAGCAGTGACGCTCGGTCGGGGCCTCAGCGGCCCCGACCGATTGCAAGGCGTCGACCTGGCCCGCGGGTTGGCGGTGCTGGGCATGTTCGCCGCCCACCTGCTGGTGATCCCGGCACTGGTGATCACCGACCCGGCCACCTGGATCGACCTGGCCAACGGGCGCTCCTCGATCCTGTTCGCCGTGCTCGCCGGCGTCTCGATCGCGCTTGTCACCGGCGGGGCCCGGCCGCGGCGCACGGGCCTGGGCACCGCCCGCCGGCGCATCGCCGTGCGGGCGCTCGTGCTGTGGGTGTTCGGCATCCTGCTGATCCTGACCGGGGTGCCGGTGTTCGTCATCCTCCCCGCGTACGCGGTGCTGTTCCTGCTCGCCCTGCCGCTCGTGCGGCTGCCGGCGCGCACCCTGTGGATCACGGCCGCGGCGCTCGGGGTGGTCATGCCCTGGGTCCAGCCGGTGCTGAACGCCCTGCCGCTGTGGGAGGGCGAGATCGGCGGGGCGCTCGCGCTCGCCGTCGGCTGGCACTACCCGTTCCCGCTGTGGGCGGCGTTCCTGGTGGCGGGCCTGGCCGCCGGCCGGTCGGACCTGCGTCGCCCCGACACGCAGTGGGCGCTGCTGCTGGCGGGCGGTGCGCTCGCGCTGCTGACGGCTGCGGTGGATGCCACGTTCGCGGCACCGGCGGATCCCTATCTCGCGCAGGTGTGGGCCAGCGGTGCGCACTCCGGGGGGCTGCTCGAGGTGGTCGGCTCGGGCGGGCTGGCCCTGGCGACGATCGCGGCCTGTCAGCTGCTGTGCCGCACGCCGCTGCGCTGGGTGGCGCTGCCGCTGCGCGCTGTGGGGTCGATGCCGTTCACCGCGTATGTCGGACAGCTCGTGGCCTGGGCGGTGATCGCCACGGCCCTGCTCGGCGACCCGGGGGATCTCACCGGCATGCGCGCCCTCGAACCGTTCTGGCCCTTCGCGGTCGTGACGCTCATCGCGTGCACGGTGTGGGCGCTGCTGCTGGGGCGCGGCCCGCTCGAACGGTTCACCGCCTGGGTCTGCCGCACCCTCGCCCCGCGCTGACGCGCGCCCGCGCCCGGCGCCGAGTCCGCCGTCGCGGCTAGGCTGGTGCGGTGACTGGAACGGATGCACACGGCACGAACGAAGGCGCACTCTGGGGCGGGCGATTCGCGTCGGGTCCCTCGCCCGAACTGGCCGCGCTGAGCAAGTCCACCCACTTCGACTGGGCGCTCGCGCTGTACGACCTGGCCGGTTCGCACGCGCACGCCAAGGCGCTCGCCGCCGCCGGCTACCTCACCACCGACGAGGAGGCCCGCATGCACGCGGGCCTCGACGCCCTGGCCCGCGGTGTGCAGGACGGGTCGCTGGTGGCGCAGCCCGAAGACGAAGACGTGCACGGCGCCCTCGAGGCGCTGCTCATCGCCGAGGTCGGCCCGGAACTCGGCGGCAAGCTGCGCGCCGGACGCAGCCGCAACGACCAGATCGCGACCCTGGTGCGCATGTACCTGCTCGACCACGCCAAGGTGATCGCCCGCGACATCCTCCGCCTCATCGACGCCATCGTGGCGCAGGCCGAGGCGCATCCCGACGCGATCATGCCCGGCCGCACCCACCTGCAGCATGCGCAGCCCATCCTGCTGGCCCACCACCTCCAGGCCCACGCCTGGCCGCTGGTCCGCGACCTCGAGCGCCTGCGCGACTGGACCGCGCGGGCTCGCGTGTCGCCCTATGGCGGCGGCGCGCTCGCCGGGGCCACCCTGGGGCTGGATCCGCAGCTGGTGGCCTCCGAGCTCGGCTTCGACCGGCCGGCCGAGAACTCGCTCGACGGCACCGCCGCCCGCGACGTGGTGGCCGAGTTCGCGTACATCGCCGCGCAGATCGGCATCGACCTGTCGCGCTTCGCCGAGGACATCATCATCTGGAACACCCGCGAGTTCGGGTTCGTCACCCTCGACGACGGCTACTCGACGGGTTCGAGCATCATGCCGCAGAAGAAGAACCCTGACATCGCCGAGCTGGCCCGCGGCAAGTCCGGGCGCCTCATCGGCAACCTCGCCGGGCTCCTGGCGACCCTCAAGGCGCTCCCGGTCGCGTACAACCGCGACCTGCAGGAGGACAAGGAGCCGATCTTCGACTCGGTCACCACCCTCGAGGTCGTGCTGCCTGCCTTCGCCGGCATGGTGGCGACGCTCCGCTTCGACGTCGACCGCATGGCGGCGCTCGCCCCCGAGGGCTTCTCGCTCGCGACCGACGTGGCCGAGTGGCTCGTCAAGCGCGGGGTGGCGTTCCGTGACGCGCACGAGATCTCCGGTGCGCTCGTGCAGGCGTGCGAGCAGCGGGGGATCGGTCTCGAGGATGCCGGTGACGCCCTCCTCGCGGAGGTCTCGCCCCACCTGGTGCCTGCCGTGCGCGAGGTGCTCACGATCGAGGGCTCCGTCGCCAGCCGCGCCGGGATCGGCGGCACGGCGCCGGTGCGGGTGACCGAGCAGCGCGCCGAACTCACCGGCCGTGCCCAGAGCGCCGCACACGCACTCGGCATCTGATAAGAAGAACACTTATGTTCTGAGGGTATAAACCAAACCCTTATATTACTGAAGTATCAGTGATACACTGATCGCATGGATGCCACGACCGAGGCCGTCGCCGTGACCGCCGACATCATCGGGTCACGCCGCCTGGACGACCGTGACGCCGCGCAGCGTACGCTCGATGACACCATCGCGCGTGTCGAGAGCGCTGTACCGCTCGCCGTGCAACCCCTGCGCCCCACCGTGGGCGATGAGCAGCAGGCGATCTACCCGGGGCTCGACGAGGCGCTTGCCGCACTGCTTCTGCTGCAGCTCGCCCTGCCCGACGGCATCGAGTGCCGGTTCGGGCTGGGGCTGGGCGAGATCGGCATGGTCCCGGCCGCCGGCGGCGACATCCCCGACGGGCCGGGGTGGTGGGCGGCGCGCGCGGCGATCGACCACCTGCACGCGCTGCAGCAACGCCGTGCGCCGGCCGCGCGCGCCTGGGTGTCGGCCGCCGCCGACGCGCCCGAGGACGTGCACGCGAGAGTGCGACACGCGAACGCCTACCTGCTGGCGCGCGATGAGCTCGTCGTCGCGATGAGCGAGCGCACGCGACGGCTCACCTACGGTCGGTGCCTGGGCCGCACCCAACGTGAGCTCGCCGCCGAAGAGGGCATCACCCAGTCCGCCGTCTCACAGGCGCTGGCCACCAGCGGCGCGGCCGCCGTGGTCGAGGGATTCCGGCTGCTGCGCGGGTGACGGGATTCCCCGTGAGGCGCAGCGGATCGTCGCGACGCGGTGCGCCCGGGCTCACCAGATCGCGAGCCGCGCCAGCGCACCGGCCACGCAGGCCCACAGCAGACTCGCGAGCGTGCCGATGATGAACCGCTCCCGCGCCTCCGACGCCGCCAGTTCCGAGAAGCGGCCGATGCCCTTGACGGCCACCACGACGGCGATCGCCTCGGGGAACCCGGCGATGATGCCGATCGTCACCGCGAGCCGCTCGAGGTAGCCGATCGTGGTGCCGCCGCGCATGAGGGGCTCCATCTCCGTGGGGGCGTCGTCGCGGCGGGGCGTCGGCAGCAGGATGCCGCCGTCCGCCGTCTCGCGGACCCGGCCACCGGTGGCGATGTCCAGCACCCGCCGGGTGACCGGATTGCCGCCGAGCACCGCGACGGTGATCGCCAGCACGGCGATGATCAGGCCCATGATCGCGGTGATGTTCACCGGCGCGATCGCGGTGACGGTCGTGGCGAGCACCAGGATGCCGGTGGCGACGGCGAGGGGGAGCGTCGACGGCTTGCGCAGGCTCACGATCACCAGCACCAGCACCGCGCACAGCGCCAGGAACAGGAAGATCGACAGCATCGCCGTGAGCAGGACGTCAGGCACCAGCACCATGCCGACAGTGTGGCACGGGCCGCGGACGTGCCGCCGGTGCGACACCTCACCGGCCGCGCCGCCGCGCCGTGGCATCCACTCGCCCGCTGGTAGCCTGGAACGCGTGTCTGAACCCGTCGTGAGCGCCCCCGCGCGTGCCCTGACGCCTGCCAACGATCCCTCCTTCGAGAACGTCTGGGACGAGATCGTCTGGCGTGGCCTGGTGCACGTGTCCACCGATCAGGAGGCGCTGCGTGCGCTGCTGGCCGGGGACCCGATCACGTACTACTGCGGGTTCGATCCGACCGCGCCGAGCCTGCACCTGGGCAACCTGGTGCAGCTGCTGCTGCTGCGCCGTCTGCAATTGGCCGGGCACAAGCCGCTCGGACTCGTCGGCGGCTCCACGGGGCTCATCGGAGACCCGCGTCCGTCCGCCGAGCGCACGCTCAACACGAAGGACACCGTGGCGGAGTGGGTGGGCTACTTGCGCGCGCAGGTCGAGCGGTTCCTGAGCTTCGAGGGCGACAACGCCGCGCGCATCGTGAACAACCTCGACTGGACGGCGCCGATGTCGGCGATCGATTTCCTGCGCGAGATCGGCAAGCACTACCGCGTCGGCACGATGCTCAAGAAGGATGCCGTCGCGGCACGCCTGAACTCGGATGCCGGCATCAGTTACACCGAGTTCAGCTACCAGATCCTGCAGGGCATGGACTTCCTCGAGCTGTACCGCCAGTACGACTGCATCCTGCAGACCGGCGGCAGCGACCAGTGGGGCAACCTGACCAGCGGCACCGACCTCATCCACCGCGTCGAGGGCGTGTCGGCCCATGCCATCGGCACGCCGCTGATCACCAACAGCGACGGCACGAAGTTCGGCAAGAGCGAGGGCAACGCCATCTGGCTCGATCCGGCGATGTGCAGCCCGTACCGGATGTACCAGTTCTGGCTCAACACCGACGATGCCGATGTCATCGCGCGGTTGAAGGTGTTCACGTTCCTCACCCGCGCCGAGATCGAGCAGTACGCGCAGCTCGTCGCGGATGAACCGTTCCGCCGGGCGGCGCAGAAGCGTCTCGCGCTCGAAGTGACCACGACCGTTCACGGTCCCGAGGCGGCGGCGGCCGTCATCGCAGCCTCCGAGGCGCTGTTCGGACAGGGCGACCTCACGTCGCTCGATGCGGCGACGCTGCGCACGGCGCTCGAAGAGCTTCCGAACGCGACCGTGGATGCCGGTTCCTCGGTCGTGCAGGCCCTGGTCGACACCGGCTTGTCCGCCAGCCTGAGCGATGCGCGCCGCGCGATCGCGCAGGGCGGCGTGTCACTCGACGGTGTCAAGGTCACCGACGACGCCGCGACGGTGACCGGTGCGCTGCCGGGCGGCGTCTCGGTGCTGCGCCGCGGCAAGAAGACCCTCGCCGGACTGTTCGTCACGGCGCAGTGACCCCGCTGCGGCGCGGCGGACCGCGGCGAGGCTGACCCGTGCCGTTCACGCCCAGTCACGCCGTCGTCGCGCTGCCGTTCGTGCGATCGCCGCTGATCCCGGCGGCGATCGCGGTCGGGGCGATGGCCCCGGATCTGCCGCTGTTCCTCCGTGGCACGCCGTTGACCTACGCGCTGACCCACACGCACCCGGCGTCGGCCGCGCTGGTGGCGCTCGGCCTGCTGCTGATGTGGTGGGCCGTGCTGCGTCCGGCCGTGCGCGAACTCGCCCCCGTCTGGCTGGCAGCGCGACTCCCCGCGCGGTGGGATGCCACGGGCTTCGACATCGTGGCCACGATGCGCCGGCCGCGTGCCGGCACCCGTCTCGCCGGGCCGGACGGCGCCCGGTTCGCGATACTGCTGGTGACGTCGCTGCTGCTGGGCGTGCTCTCCCACATCGTGTGGGACGCGTTCACGCACGCCGGCCGCTGGGGGCTCGATCTGATCCCGGCACTGGCCGCGCCGTGGGGGCCGCTGCCCGGCTACCGATGGCTGCAGCACGGATCGAGCATCGGCGGGCTGGCTGTCATCGCCGGGTGGACCTCGGTCTGGCTGAGGCGGCGCACGCCGGCATCCGTCACCCGGATGCTGCCCGCCGGAGTGCGCGTGGCGTGGTGGCTGTCGCTGCCGCTGCTCCTGGCGGGGGCGTGGCTCGCGGGGTGGGCGGTGCACGGCCCGTTCACCGCGACCTGGACGCCGCCGCACCTGGCCTACCTCGTGCTGCCGCCGGCGTGCGCGGTGTGGGGCGTGCTCACCCTCGGGCTGTGTGTCGTCGTGCAGGCGGTGCGCCGCCGCGCGCACACCTGAACGGCCGGGTCGGTCCGCCCTGGTCACTCCCGCCACTCGGGGCGGTCACGTCCCCACGGCCGGGGTGGTGCGAATCGGTCCGGCGCGCCGCGATAGGCCAGAGCCGGAGCGGCGGTCGTGAGGGCGATGCCGTCGACGTCGAAGTGCTGCAGGTGCCCGGCGGGATCGAGCGGATCGGTCGACGTCGGCTCCGCGCGCCGGGGCATTCCCAGCAGTTCGGCGGCGATGCGGCGCAGCGAGGTCTCGACGAGCCACGATCCGCCCTCCTCGGCCCGGCGCGCCAGCAGCGTCAGGGCATGGGCCGCCAGCAGGTACCCCGCGCTGTGGTCGAGCGCCTGGGCCGGCAGGGCGCCGGGCGTCGAACCGTCGGCGGATTCGATCCACGCCAGTCCCGACGCCGCCTGCACCAGGCTGTCGAACCCGCGGCCGTGTCCGGCACCCCACGCCGAGTGGCGCACGACGATCACGCCGGGGCGGGCGGCGGCGATCGCGTCGGGCTGCAGACCGAAGCGATCGAGGGATGCCGGACGGTACCCGAGCACGACGATGTCGGCGCCGGCGAGCAGTGCGCCCAGCCGCGCGTGACCGCGCGCGGTGGTGAGGTCGAGCAACGCGGAGCGCTTGCCGTGCCCGGTGTCGAGATGCTGCCAGCCGATCTCGGGCAGCCCGGGCGGATCGATGCGCAGCACGTCCGCGCCCAGCAGAGCGAGCGTGCGAGTGACGACGGGGCCGGCGATCACGCGGGTGAGGTCGAGAACGCGGACACCGTGCAGCGGCGCCGCCGGCGATCCGGCCGGCAGAGGCCGCGGGGGAGCGGGCGTGATCCGCGTCACCTCGATCAGGGGCCGTTCGCGGAGCCGGTCGTCGGTCGGAGGATGTTCCCGTCCGACGACGACGCACAGACCACCGCGCGCCGTGACGGCGGCGGCCGCCGCACCGGCCTCCCGCCGTGCGAGAGCGGCGCCGAGCTGATCGTGCCCGGCGTGCTCGTCCAGGTCGAGCGCGTCGCGCAGCGCGGCGGCGTGATGCGGGTAGTTCGCGTGCGTGCGCACCCACCCGTCACGGGTGCGGAAGTAACCGGAGAGGGGAGCGAACGCGACCGGCTGGGAACCGTCCACACGGATCCAGCGCTCACTCGTGTACGCCACCGCGACCCGGACCGCATCTGGAGGAAGCGGTGCGGTGCCGCTCAACCCGGCGGCAGCACGGGAGGCGGCCGCGACGCTCACGACGGCGAGGGCGCCCACAGCGGTGCGCGCCGGCATCGGCGGCGACGGAGACACCAGGTCCATGTCACGCAGGGTACGCGCTGCCGGCGCCGCTGCGCAGAGCAGACCCGCGGAATCCTGCGGGTGAGGGGCGCGACACGCCCGGGATGCGAGCCGGATTTGCCCGATCTCGACCGGCCACGTAACTTATTACTTGTTCGCCCCACAGGGAAGAGCGAAAAGGCCGAAGGCCTCGCCCCCTCAAGCGGAGAACCACCCCTCATCTGATCAACTCTCGATTGAGAGCCTGACCTTCTTGGTCTAAGATGGAGGTTCCCACTCCTCGAAGCTGTCGATGAGTGCTTCCGGAGACGCCAAATCAGTCACGGACAGCCGATTTGACAAGCCGAGCGAGCGGGATAAGATAGAGAAGTTGCCCAAGCGACTCGGCCGGATCGGCAGAGAGTGCAGGGCAGCGGATCTCTCGGGGTGAGACGCGTCAGCGTCGAGTGCCAGCCGGCTTGCAGCCGAAAAGCGCC
The DNA here is from genome assembly GCF_053586795.1 of Microbacterium pollutisoli. Classification (NCBI taxonomy): domain Bacteria; kingdom Bacillati; phylum Actinomycetota; class Actinomycetes; order Micrococcales; family Microbacteriaceae; genus Microbacterium; species Microbacterium pollutisoli. The sequence goes on along the minus strand of NZ_JBNYWT010000009.1, from coordinate 8,303 downwards.
GATTTGACAAGCGCCTCACCGCGAATAAGATAGAGAAGTTGCCCTGCGGGCAAGGCTGAGAGGCTGAGCAGCAGGAGCATCCGATCCTTGAGAACTCAACAGCGTGCACTTGTCAAATGCCAAATAACCTCGTTCCAGCTCCGGCTGGATAGAGATTCCTTTGGATCAAAGACCGACCTTAGGGTCGGCAACGGATAGTCAGCAATGATATCCCTTTGGTCAGATCAAACTCGTTACGTCGACCCTATTCCGGTCGTCGTAGCAACATTCTTTTACGGAGAGTTTGATCCTGGCTCAGGATGAACGCTGGCGGCGTGCTTAACACATGCAAGTCGAACGGTGAAAGCGGAGCTTGCTCTGCTGGATCAGTGGCGAACGGGTGAGTAACACGTGAGCAACCTGCCCCGGACTCTGGGATAACAGCTGGAAACAGCTGCTAATACCGGATACGAGCTGCGAAGGCATCTTCAGCAGCTGGAAAGAATTTCGGTCCGGGATGGGCTCACGGCCTATCAGCTAGTTGGTGAGGTAACGGCTCACCAAGGCGTCGACGGGTAGCCGGCCTGAGAGGGTGACCGGCCACACTGGGACTGAGACACGGCCCAGACTCCTACGGGAGGCAGCAGTGGGGAATATTGCACAATGGGCGCAAGCCTGATGCAGCAACGCCGCGTGAGGGACGACGGCCTTCGGGTTGTAAACCTCTTTTAGCAGGGAAGAAGCGAAAGTGACGGTACCTGCAGAAAAAGCGCCGGCTAACTACGTGCCAGCAGCCGCGGTAATACGTAGGGCGCAAGCGTTATCCGGAATTATTGGGCGTAAAGAGCTCGTAGGCGGTCTGTCGCGTCTGCTGTGAAAACCCGAGGCTCAACCTCGGGCCTGCAGTGGGTACGGGCAGACTAGAGTGCGGTAGGGGAGATTGGAATTCCTGGTGTAGCGGTGGAATGCGCAGATATCAGGAGGAACACCGATGGCGAAGGCAGATCTCTGGGCCGTAACTGACGCTGAGGAGCGAAAGGGTGGGGAGCAAACAGGCTTAGATACCCTGGTAGTCCACCCCGTAAACGTTGGGAACTAGTTGTGGGGACCATTCCACGGTTTCCGTGACGCAGCTAACGCATTAAGTTCCCCGCCTGGGGAGTACGGCCGCAAGGCTAAAACTCAAAGGAATTGACGGGGACCCGCACAAGCGGCGGAGCATGCGGATTAATTCGATGCAACGCGAAGAACCTTACCAAGGCTTGACATATACGAGAACGGGCCAGAAATGGTCAACTCTTTGGACACTCGTAAACAGGTGGTGCATGGTTGTCGTCAGCTCGTGTCGTGAGATGTTGGGTTAAGTCCCGCAACGAGCGCAACCCTCGTTCTATGTTGCCAGCACGTAATGGTGGGAACTCATGGGATACTGCCGGGGTCAACTCGGAGGAAGGTGGGGATGACGTCAAATCATCATGCCCCTTATGTCTTGGGCTTCACGCATGCTACAATGGCCGGTACAATGGGCTGCAATACCGTAAGGTGGAGCGAATCCCAAAAAGCCGGTCCCAGTTCGGATTGAGGTCTGCAACTCGACCTCATGAAGTCGGAGTCGCTAGTAATCGCAGATCAGCAACGCTGCGGTGAATACGTTCCCGGGTCTTGTACACACCGCCCGTCAAGTCATGAAAGTCGGTAACACCTGAAGCCGGTGGCCCAACCCTTGTGGAGGGAGCCGTCGAAGGTGGGATCGGTAATTAGGACTAAGTCGTAACAAGGTAGCCGTACCGGAAGGTGCGGCTGGATCACCTCCTTTCTAAGGAGCATCTGGCACCCTCGGGTGTCCAGGCGCCGGATCAGGACCGAATGCGTCCTGCCGGTTAGCTCATGGGTGGAACATTTGACGAGGTGCCGGAGGGTGACCTTCGAACTCAGTACGCTGCTTGCAGCTGGAACGGTCCGGAGCAAGCCAGCCGGCACATGCACGCTGTTGGGTCCTGAGGGACCGGATGCGCTCCGATCATCGATCGGGAGCAGACGAACCTCAGGACCTTTTCTGGCTGCCGAATCGGCAAGCGGGGAAGGTACCGCCCGTACTTTGAGAACTACACAGTGGACGCGAGCATCTTCGAGATGATTTTCATCTCGTATAGATGATCTTAAAGATCATTAGTCAATTTCAATTGACGATTCAAACTCATGTGATTTCAAGTCTTTAAGAGCAAACGGTGGATGCCTTGGCATCTGGAGCCGAAGAAGGACGTAGCAATCTGCGATAAGCCTCGGGGAGTGGATAAGCACACTTTGATCCGAGGATTTCCGAATGGGGAAACCCCGCTGGGCGGCGTGCCGACCCAGTGACTCCCGCCTGAATATATAGGGCGGGTAGAGGGAACGTGGGGAAGTGAAACATCTCAGTACCCACAGGAAGAGAAAGCAACCGCGATTCCGTTAGTAGTGGCGAGCGAAACCGGAACAGGCTAAACCGAGTACGTGTGATATCCGGCAGGAGTTGCGTATTCGGGGTTGTGGGACTTTTCAGGCTGTTCTGCCGAGCAGCCGGCGTTACAAGAAGGTATAGACGAACTGGATTGAAAGCCAGGTCATAGAGGGTGCCAACCCCGTAGTCGAAATGCCTCTCTTGACGCGAAGAGTATCCCAAGTAGCACGGGGCCCGAGAAATCCCGTGTGAATCTGTCAGGACCACCTGATAAGCCTAAATACTCCCAGATGACCGATAGCGGACAAGTACCGTGAGGGAAAGGTGAAAAGTACCCCGGGAGGGGAGTGAAATAGTACCTGAAACCGTTTGCTTACAAACCGTTGGAGCAGCCCTAGCAGCTGTGACAGCGTGCCTTTTGAAGAATGAGCCTGCGAGTTAGCGATACGTGGCGAGGTTAACCCGAGAGGGGTAGCCGTAGCGAAAGCGAGTCTGAATAGGGCGATTCAGTCGCGTGTCCTAGACCCGAAGCGAAGTGATCTATCCATGGCCAGGTTGAAGCGCGTGTAAGAACGCGTGGAGGACCGAACCCACTTAGGTTGAAAACTGAGGGGATGAGCTGTGGATAGGGGTGAAAGGCCAATCAAACTTCGTGATAGCTGGTTCTCTCCGAAATGCATTTAGGTGCAGCGTTGCGTGTTTCTTGCCGGAGGTAGAGCTACTGGATGGCCGATGGGCCCCAAAAGGTTACTGACGTCAGCCAAACTCCGAATGCCGGTAAGTGAGAGCGTAGCAGTGAGACTGTGGGGGATAAGCTTCATAGTCGAGAGGGAAACAACCCAGACCACCAACTAAGGTCCCAAAGCGCGTGCTAAGTGGAAAAGGATGTGGAGTTGCTGTGACAACCAGGAGGTTGGCTTAGAAGCAGCCACCCTTGAAAGAGTGCGTAATAGCTCACTGGTCAAGTGATTCCGCGCCGACAATGTAACGGGGCTCAAGCACGCCACCGAAGTTGTGGCATTGACATTATTGGTAGGCCTTCGTGGTCCAGCCGTGTTGATGGGTAGGAGAGCGTCGTGTGGCGAGTGAAGCGGCGGTGTGAACCAGCCGTGGACGCTACACGAGTGAGAATGCAGGCATGAGTAGCGAAAGACGTGTGAGAAACACGTCCTCCGAAAGACCAAGGGTTCCAGGGTCAAGCTAATCTTCCCTGGGTAAGTCGGGACCTAAGGCGAGGCCGACAGGCGTAGTCGATGGACAACGGGTTGATATTCCCGTACCGGCGAAGAACCGCCCAAGCTAATCCAGTGGTGCTAAGAGTCCTAGCTCGGAATGTTCGGACCCCTTCGGGGTGATGACGTCCGTGTGAACGCTCGACCCCATGCTGGTGCGGCTAGCGTATTAACAGGTGTGACGCAGGAAGGTAGCCCAACCCGGGCGATGGTTGTCCCGGGGCAAGTGCGTAGGCCGAGAGATAGGCAAATCCGTCTCTCATCAAGGCTGAGACACGATGCGGATGAAAAGTGGGTGATCCTATGCTGCCGAGAAAAGCATCGACGCGAGGTTCTAGCTGCCCGTACCCCAAACCGACTCAGGTGGTCAGGTAGAGAATACCAAGGAGATCGAGAGAATCGTGGTTAAGGAACTCGGCAAAATGCCCCCGTAACTTCGGGAGAAGGGGGGCCTTCGACGTATTAGGACTTGCTCCGAAAGCGTTTGGAGGCCGCAGAGACTAGTGGGTAGCGACTGTTTACTAAAAACACAGGTCCGTGCCAAGTCGCAAGACGATGTATACGGACTGACGCCTGCCCGGTGCTGGAAGGTTAAGAGGACCGGTTAGCCGCAAGGCGAAGCTGAGAATTTAAGCCCCAGTAAACGGCGGTGGTAACTATAACCATCCTAAGGTAGCGAAATTCCTTGTCGGGTAAGTTCCGACCTGCACGAATGGCGTAACGACTTCCCAACTGTCTCAACCGCGAACTCGGCGAAATTGCAATACGAGTAAAGATGCTCGTTACGCGCAGCAGGACGGAAAGACCCCGTGACCTTTACTACAGCTTGGTATTGGTGTTCGGTGTGGCTTGTGTAGGATAGGTGGGAGACTTTGAAGCAGGGACGCCAGTTCTTGTGGAGTCATTGTTGAAATACCACTCTGGTCACTCTGGATATCTAACTTCGAACCGTAATCCGGTTCAGGGACAGTGCCTGGTGGGTAGTTTAACTGGGGCGGTTGCCTCCCAAAAAGTAACGGAGGCGCCCAAAGGTTCCCTCAACCTGGTTGGCAATCAGGTGGCGAGTGTAAGTGCACAAGGGAGCTTGACTGTGAGACTGACAGGTCGAGCAGGGACGAAAGTCGGGACTAGTGATCCGGCAGTGGCTTGTGGAAGCGCTGTCGCTCAACGGATAAAAGGTACCTCGGGGATAACAGGCTGATCTTGCCCAAGAGTCCATATCGACGGCATGGTTTGGCACCTCGATGTCGGCTCGTCGCATCCTGGGGCTGGAGTAGGTCCCAAGGGTTGGGCTGTTCGCCCATTAAAGCGGTACGCGAGCTGGGTTTAGAACGTCGTGAGACAGTTCGGTCCCTATCCGCTGCGCGCGTAGGAAGTTTGAGAGGATCTGACCCTAGTACGAGAGGACCGGGTTGGACGAACCTCTGGTGTGTCAGTTGTTCCGCCAGGAGCACCGCTGATTAGCTACGTTCGGGATGGATAACCGCTGAAAGCATCTAAGCGGGAAGCCGGCCTCAAGATGAGACTTCCATGCCTTCGGGCGAGAGGCTCCCAGCTAGACTACTGGGTTGATAGGCCGGATGTGGAAGCGTGGCAACACGTGCAGCTGACCGGTACTAATAAGCCGATGACTTGATAACACACCTTGTTTGTAGGTGCTTGCGTCCACTGAGTGGTTCTCGATGTACGGTCGAGAACCGCATGACAATGACTTTGTTGTGCACGATTGAAACATCAATAGTGTTTCGGCGGCCATAGCGAGAGGGAAACGCCCGGTTACATTCCGAACCCGGAAGCTAAGCCTCTCAGCGCCGATGGTACTGCAGGGGGGACCCTGTGGGAGAGTAGGACACCGCCGGACTTCTTTCGTGAAATGGCCACCCATCGTTGGGTGGCCATTTCTCGTTAACACGCTCTGTGAGAGGATCCAGCCGATGAGTGAAGACGACCGTTCCCGTTCCGAGGGTGCGCAGCGTCCCCCATCGCGCGACTCTGACGGACGTGCCCCGCGCGAGGGCGGCGCCGCGCGGCGCAGTTTCCGCGAAGCCGGCCGCGGCTCGAGCTCCCGTGACGGGGATCGGATGCCGTACGCGAAGCGTGACGGCGAGCGGAAGCCGTACGCGAAGCGTGATGGTGACCGGACGCCCTACCCCCAGCGCGGCGAGCGCAAGTCCCCGACCACGCGTGACGGGGAGCGCCGCCCATACGGGCAGCGTGACGGCGACCGTAAGCCCTACGCGAAGCGTGAGGGCGACCGTAAGCCCTACGCCCAGCGCGACGGCGACCGCAAGCCGTACGGCCGGCGTGACGATCGGGCGCCGCACGCCGCGCGGGAGGGGGAGCGCCGCCCGTATGCGAAGCGTGACGGTGAGCGCACGCCCAACCCGAAGCGGGACGGCGACCGCCGCCCGTACGCGAAGCGTGAAGACGGCCGCAGGCCCTATGGGGAGCGCGCCGGCGAGAAGAAGCCGTATGCGAAGCGCGACAATGACCGGCGGTCCTCCCGTCCGCCGCAGGACGCCGAGCGTCGCCAGCGTCCCGCGGGCCCGGTGCTGCCCGATGATGTGACGCCCCGTGATCTGCACGGCGCCGCCCGGAACGAACTCAAGACCCTCTCCAAGGAGAACGCCGAACAGGTGGCCCGACACCTCGCGATGGTGGCCCGGCTCATCGACGACGACCCGGCCCGCGCTCACGAGCACGCCCTCGCAGCCTCACGCAGCGCCGGCCGTGTCGGCGTCGTCCGCGAGACCGTCGCCATCACCGCGTACGCCGTCGGGGACTATGCGCTCGCGCTGCGCGAGGCCCGCACCTACCGCCGCATCTCCGGCAGCGACGAGCAGATCGCGCTCATCGTCGACAGTGAGCGTGGCGTGGGGCGTCCGGACCGGGCGCTCGAGGTCGGCCGCGGTGTCGACCGGGCCACGCTGCCCATCGAGGTGCGTGTGGAACTCGCCATCGCGATGTCCGGCGCCCGCCTCGACCTGGGTGAGACAGAACGCGCCCTGCAGGAGCTCGACATCCCCGAGCTCGACCCCGACCGCGCGTTCTCCTGGAGCCCCGGACTGTTCGCCGCCCGCGCCGCCGTGCTCGAGGAGCTCGGCCGCGACGACGAGGCACGCCAGTGGCGTCGGCGCGCAGAGGTCGCCGCAGCGGCCCTGGGCGACGTGGATGCCGATCGCGAGACCATCGAGATCGACGAGATCGAAGAGATCATCGACGACCAGGCATCCGAGACCGCGGCGGCTGACGTGATCCCGGCACCGGCCGACGCGCCCGCGGCGGCGGAGGCGGAGGCCTCCCCGGTGCCGGCGGAAGCGGACGGCGCGCAGATCTCGGTGGAGGACGAAGTCGTCGAGCTGCTCGGCGAAGCCGACGCGTCTGACGAGGGGACCACGGGGGAGCGCGACTGATGGCGCTGTTCGGCCGGACCCGGCCCACCCCGCTGCAGGGCGTCGACCTGATCCTCGCCGACCTCGACGGCGTCGTCTACGCCGGCGCGGGCGCGCTGCCGCACGCGGTGGAGAGCCTCAACCGCGCGGCCCAGTCGGCGCGACTGGCCTACATCACCAACAACGCGTCGCGCCGTGACACGACCGTCGCCGCCCACCTTCGCGACCTGGGGCTTCGCACCGACCCGAGCGACGTCATCACCAGCCCGCAGGCGGCCATGCGCCTGCTGCGCGACCGCGTCCCCGCCCCGGCGACCATCCTCATCGTCGGGGGAGACGGGCTCGTGTTCGAGGCTGAGCGCGCCGGCTACCGTGTCACCCGCAGCGCCGAGGACAACCCCGCCGCCGTCGTGCAGGGGTTCGCTCCCGAGGTCGGCTGGGAGCACCTCGCCGAGGCCGCCTACGCGCTGGCGACGCCCGAAGACGAGGGCGGCATCCCGTGGATCGCCACCAACACCGACTGGACCATCCCACAGGCCCGTGGCCTGGCCCCGGGCAACGGCACCCTCGTCTCGGCGGTGCACACCGCGGTCGGCCGTCTCGCGGTGGTGGCCGGCAAGCCCGAGCGCGCGATCTTCGAGGAGGCGGTGGCCCGCTTCGGCGCCCGGCATCCGCTGTTCATCGGCGACCGGCTCGACACCGACATCGCCGGAGCGCAGGCCGCCGGCATGCCGTCGGTGCTCGTGCTGACCGGCGTCGACCGCCCCAAGCACGTCCTGGCCGCACCATCGACCTCGCGCCCGACCTTCATCGTCGGCGACCTGCGCGAGCTGCACGAGCCGTACCCCGAGACGATCGTCAAGGGTGACACCGTCACCGTCGGCGGCGCCACCGTGCGCGTCGACGGGGTCGACCTGCGCATCGTCGCCGAGGGAACCCGCCCCATCGACCTCGTGCGCGCCGGCGCCGCCGCGATCTGGAACTCCGGACGCGCGATATACGGGTTCCGGGTGCCTGAACGGCTGTACGCCGACCCGTTCCACCGGCCCTGATCTCCAGACATGCACCGCTGACCACCGACACGCCGAACGGCCACCACGATCTGAACCGTGGTGGCCGCTGCGCGGGCGGGGTCAGACCCTATGAGTGTGGGGTTCTGATGTTGGTCTTGTAGGCCAGGGCCTCACGGTGCAGATTCGTGGATCATCCCCGAGGAGCGGCCTTGGGGTGCCGACATGCAGCGGAGGCCCTGGTGTTTAT
>NZ_JBNYWT010000008.1:0-54084 GCF_053586795.1 Microbacterium pollutisoli | reverse complement strand
CCCGCACGCTGCCCACCGACACCGCCAGTCGCAACACCCCCACACGAGACTCCAACAACACCTCAGGACCCACGCCCCACCTCCAGATTCAGGTGTTGCACTGACCCCCTGAATCTGCCGCATCCATTCCCCACATGCGCGCCAAGTTGCGACGAAGAAGCAGCAGCAGCCGGGCTACGCGCGGGGGTGCAGGCCGTCGAGGGCGACGCGCAGCACGTCCTGGGCGAGCAGGTCGGGGTCGACGCGGCCGTCCGGGCGGTACCACTCAACGACGGAGTTGATCATCCCGAAGATGAGGCGCGTCGCGACCCCGGCGTCGACGTCGGCGCGGATGAGCCCCTCGTCCTGGGCGGCGCGCACCAGCGCGGTGACCTGCTGGTCGAACACGCGGCGGCGCTCGAGTGCGGCGGTCTCGACCGCGCTGTTGCCGCGCAGGCGCAGCAGCAGGGTCACCGAGGGCAGTTCGGCCGTCAGCACCTTCACGGCCCCGGAGATCACCGCGGTCAGGCGGTCGGATGCCGTTCCTTCGCGCTGCCGGGCGTCGGCGAGGACTGCTTCCAGACCGCTCAGTGCGGTCTCGAGGGCGATCGCGAGCAGCTCCTCCTTCGAGGAGAAGTGGTGGTACAGCGCGGACTTGGTCAGCCCCAGACGGGCGGCGAGGTCGGACACCGAGGTCGCGTCGTAGCCCTGCTCGTTGAACAGCTGCACCGCCACGGCGAGCACCTGGTCGCGGTCGTAGCCCGGGCGCCCGCGCCGCGTGGGGCCCTGGTCGGTCGGCTGCACAGTCATCGGCTCAGTCTCCCACTGCCTCGTTCTGCGGAACGGTTGCCCGCTCCGATCCCCTCTGAGAGTATTACTGAACGATAGGTCTGTAATCCCAACGGAGGGCGCACACATGACCGGCATCCTGCCCAGTTATCTCTGCGACCGATGGTGGATGCCGGAGCACGACGCCGAAGCCACCGTCATCCACGACTCCTCGACGGGCGAACCGATCGCACAGGTGAGCACCCGCGGCATCCCGCTCGCCGAGGCCCTCGAGCACGCCCGCACCGTGGGGCAGCGCAGCCTCGGCGCCCTCACCTTCCACCAGCGGGCCCTGCTGCTCAAGCAGTTCGCGCTCGTGCTCACCCAGCACAAGGCCGCGCTCACCGAATTGTCCAAGCGGGCCGGCGCCACCGCGCGCGACTCGCTCAGCGACGTCGACGGGGGCATCGGCGTGCTGTTCACCTACGCCTCGAAGGGGCGCCGCGAGCTGCCCAACGCCCAGGTCTACCTCGACGGTGATGTCGAGCCGCTGTCGAAGGACGGGACATTCCTCGGCCGCCACGTGTACACCCGGATGCCGGGGGTCGCGGTGCAGATCAACGCTTACAACTTCCCGATGTGGGGCGCGCTCGAGAAGTTCGCGCCCGCGTTCCTGGCCGGTGTACCGAGTGTCGTCAAGCCGGCGACCCCGACCGCGTACATCGCCGAGGCGTGGGTGCGTGTGCTCGTCGACGCCGATGTGCTGCCCGCCGGGACATTGCAGCTGGTCAGCGGCGGCGTGCCCGACCTGTTCGATCACCTGCGACTCGGCGATCTGGTCGGCTTCACCGGCAGTGCCGCCACGGCGGCCAGGCTGCGCGCGCAGGCGGGGCCGGGCGTGCGGTTCACGACCGAGACCGACTCGATCAACGCGTCGGTGCTCGGCCCCGACGCGGCCGTCGGCACGCCGGAGTTCGATGCCTATGTGAAGCAGCTGCTGGTCGAACTGACCAGCAAGGCGGGCCAGAAGTGCACCGCGATCCGGCGGGCGATCGTGCCGCACGCAATGGTGGATGCCGTGGCCTCCGCGCTGCAGGAGAAGATCGCCGAGCGGGTGGTGATCGGCGACCCGCACGCCGACACGGTCACGATGGGCCCGCTCGTGTCGGTCGCCCAGCGTGAGGAGGTGCGCCGGCAGGTCGCCGCGCTGCAGGATGCCGGTGGCCGCATACTGCTCGGCTCGACCGACGAGCCGGAGGTCGTCCGCGCCGACGGCACGACCGGCCCCGCGCCCGGCGGCGCCTTCGTGCAGCCGGTCGTGCTCGGCTTCGACGATCCGCGTACCCCGGCCGTGCACGAGATCGAGGCGTTCGGCCCCGTCGCGAGCATGCTGGGCTACGACACCGTGGCGGAGGCCGCGGAGCTCGTGAACCTCGGCGGCGGGTCGCTCGTGACCAGTGTCGCCACCGGCGACCCGGCCGTCGCCGCCGAACTGGTGGCCCGCATCGGCGCGTACAACGGCCGCGTCCTGATCCTCGGCAGCGAGAACGCCCGCACCTCGACGGGCCACGGCGCGCCCGTGCCGCACCTCGTCCACGGCGGACCGGGCCGCGCCGGCGGGGGCGAAGAGCTCGGCGGCATCCGCGCGGTGCTGCACCACATGCAGCGCACCGCGGTGCAGGGCTCGCCCGAGGTGCTCACCGCGATCACCGGGGTATGGCACTCCGGCGCGGCCGCGACCGACGGCATCCACCCCTTCCGCAAGTCGCTCACCCAGCTGCGCCTGGGCGACCGCTTCGCCTCGCCGCCGCGTGAGGTCACCCTCGACGACATCGAGACCTTCGCGCACTTCACCGGCGACACCTTCTATGCGCACATGGACGAGACCGCGGCCGCCGCCAACCCGTTCTTCCCCGGCCGCGTCGCCCACGGCTACCTGCTCGTCTCGTTCGCGGCGGGCCTGTTCGTGGACCCGGACCCTGGTCCCGTGCTGGCCAACTACGGGCTGGAGAACCTGCGGTTCACCACGCCGGTGTCGCCGGGCGATCAGATCCGCGTGACGCTGACCGCAAAGCAGATCACGCCGCGGGAGACGGACGAGTACGGCGAGGTGCGATGGGACGCCGTCATCCACAACCAGCGCGACGAGGTCGTCGCCGCCTACGACGTGCTGACGCTCGTCGCCAAAGAAGGGGTGGATGCCGCCGGCTCGGCCGACCGGGTGGATGCCACAGGCGCGGCCGGTGCCGATGCTGCGGCCGCAGGGGGAGCGGCCTCGTGAACGCCGACGTGCGTCCGATGATGCGTCGCGACCGCGCCTCGGCGGCGCTGGGCATGGCGGTCGAACTCGACGAGCCCGGACGTGCGCGCGTGCGGATGCCGGTGCGCGAGGACATGCTCAACGGGTTCGACATCACCCACGGCGGTTTCGTGTTCGCGCTCGCCGACACCGCCTTCGCCATCGCCTGCAACGAGGATGACCGGGTGACCGTCGCCGCCGGGGCCGACATCACGTTCCTCAAGGCGACCCGGTCCGGGCAGACCCTCACCGCGACCGCCGAACGTCGCACGGTCTCGGGCCGCACCGGGGTCTACGACGTCACGGTGACCGACGAGACCGGCGCGGTCGTGGCCGAGTTCCGCGGCCGCTCGCTGCGCACCGACCGCTCGCTCTGACCGGCCGGCACCGCGCCCCCTTGTCACTCCCACGGGGCGGCGACTACACTTACTGACCGAACGTTCTGTAATTAGGGGGTCGATGATGACCACGACGCAGATCGGCGCCGACGCCGAACAGCAGGCCGAGTTCGATGCGCTCATCGCCGCCGACCAGCGCATCGAGCCGCGCGATTGGATGCCGGAGGGCTACCGCAAGACCCTCATCCGTCAGATCTCGCAGCACGCGCACTCCGAGGTCATCGGCATGCAGCCCGAAGGCAACTGGATCACCCGCGCACCGAGCCTCAAGCGCAAAGCGATCCTCATGGCCAAGGTGCAGGACGAAGCCGGCCACGGGCTGTACCTGTACTCGGCGGCGCAGACCCTCGGCATCACCCGCGACGAGATGACGCAGCAGCTCATCGACGGCCGGGCGAAGTACTCGTCGATCTTCAACTACCCGACCCCGACCTGGGCCGACATGGGAGCGATCGGCTGGCTCGTCGACGGCGCCGCCATCGTGAATCAGGTGCCGCTGTGCCGCGCATCGTACGGCCCGTACGGCCGGGCGATGGTGCGCATCTGCAAGGAGGAGTCGTTCCACCAGCGACAGGGCTTCGAGATCCTGCTCGCGCTGATGCAGGGCACCGCCGCACAGCGGGAGATGGCACAGGATGCCGTCGACCGCTGGTACTGGCCCTCGCTCATGATGTTCGGGCCACCCGACGACGCGTCGCCCAACTCGGCGCAGTCGATGGCGTGGAAGATCAAGCGGTTCAGCAACGACGACCTGCGCCAGCGGTTCATCGGCATGCTCGTGCCGCAGGCCGAGATCCTCGGCGTCACCCTGCCCGACCCGGAACTGCGGTGGGATGCCGGGGCGCAGCGCTGGCACACGAGCGACATCGACTGGGACGAGTTCCACGAGGTGCTGGCCGGCCGCGGGCCGATGAACGCCGAACGCATCCGTCACCGCCGCGACGCCCACGACGAGGGCGCGTGGGTGCGGGAGGCCGCTGCCGCGTACGCCCGCAGGCAAGCCGACCGCGCGGCGAAGGAGGCGGCGGCATGAACGCACGGCACAGCCGGCATCCGGACAAGGAGGTGGCCGCATGACGACCCCCGGCGCATCCGACCGCGAGACGTGGCCGCTGTGGGAGGTGTTCGTCCGCGCGAACCGCGGGCTCAGCCACGTGCACGCGGGTTCCCTGCACGCGCCCGACGCCGACCTCGCCCTGCGCAACGCCCGCGATCTGTACACCCGGCGCGGGGAGGGCACGAGCGTGTGGGTCGTCCCCGCCGAGGCCATCACCACGAGCGACCCCGGGTCCAAGGGTGCGTTCTTCGAGTCGCCGGCGGGCAAGAACTTCCGCCACGCGACCTACTACACCGCCAGCGAGGGGGTGCCGCACCTATGAGTCATCCGCTGCAGACCCACGGCGAGGTCACCGTCGATCGCGTCGAACTGGCCGCCGAACTCATCGGCGCCGGTGACCGTGCGGCCACCGCCGACGTGGCCGCCTACTCGCTGTGGCTGGGGGACGACGCGCTGATCCTCGCGCAGCAGCTGAGCGCCTGGATCTCCCGTGCGCCCGAGCTCGAAGAGGATATGGCGCTGGCGAACATCGCGCTCGACCTGCTCGGCCACGCCCGCTCCCTCCTGCACTATGCGGGCACCTTCGACGGCCGCTGCGAAGACGACCTCGCGTACTTCCGCGACGAGCACGAGTTCCGCAGTGCGTGGCTGTTCGAGCAGCCCAACGGCGACTTCGCGCAGACCATCGCGCGGCAGCTGCTGGCATCCGCGTATCACTTTGAGCTCTACACCGCGCTGGCCGCCTCGACCGATCCGACGCTGCGCGCGATCGCGGCGAAGGCTGTCAAAGAGGTCGAGTACCACCGCGACCATGCCGTGCAGTGGACGCTGCGGCTGGCCGGCGGCACCGACGAGTCCCGGCACCGCTTCGCGCGCGGACTGCGCGACATGTGGCCGTACGTCGACGAGCTGTTCCGTGACGACGAGCTCACCGACCGGCTGGCGGGCGTCGCCGTGGCACCGTCGACGCTGCGAGCCGGCTTCGACGAGGTCGTCGCCGCCGTGCTGGCGGCGGCGGAGCTGGAGACCCCCTCCGTCATGCCGTCGGCCGGCGGTGGACGCCACGGGCGGCACTTCTCGCACCTGGGCTTCGTGCTCGCCGAGATGCAGGTGCTCGCCCGGCAGCATCCGGGGGTGACGTGGTGACCATCGCCGAACCGCTCACCGCCGACCTCGGCCACGCGTGGGCTGTAGCCGCGGCCGTCCGCGACCCCGAAGTGCCCGTCCTCACGATCGAGGACCTCGGAGTGCTGCGCGACCTCGAGGTCGACGGCACGCGGGTGACGGTCACCATCACCCCCACCTATTCGGGCTGCCCCGCCACCGACGCGATCCGCGACGACATCGTGGTCGCGCTCACGGCCGCCGGCTTCGCCGACGTCGAGGTGCGCATCGCGCTCGCACCGGCCTGGACCACCGACTGGATGAGCGCCGCCGGCGCCGCCAAGCTGCACGGATTCGGCATCGCCCCGCCGACCGGGCGCCGGGCGGTCGGCCCGATCCCGCTGACGCTGGCGGTCCGGTGCCCGCAGTGTGGATCGCTCGACACCCGCGAGATCTCCCGCTTCGGTTCGACCGCCTGCAAGGCGCTGTATGAATGCCGCGCGTGCCTCGAGCCGTTCGACCACTTCAAGGTGCATTGATGGCGGCGCACTCGAAGGCGGACGCCGGCGCCGTGGGCACGGCCGACGCGCCGGGCGTCGCCGCCGAGGCGGCCGGGGTGGATGCCGCGCCCATCGCCGACGCGTTCCTGCGCAGCGCGGTCGGCGGACCCACCGTTCCGGGCCGGCGGCGCACCCGCTTCCACTCGCTGGAGGTGCGCGAGGTGCGCCCGCTCACCGCCGACGCGATCGAGGTGACCTTCGCCGTCCCGGCCGAACTGCAGGGGGAGTACGACTACCTGCCCGGCCAGCACGTCGCGCTGCGCGCCACGCTGCACGGCCGTGAGCTGCGCCGGTCGTACTCGCTGTGCCGCCCGCCGCAACCCGGTTCGATCTCGATCGCCATCAAGCGCGACGCCGGGGGTGCCTTCTCGACCTGGGCGCAGACCGGGCTGCACGCCGGAGACCGGCTCGACGTGATGAGCCCGCAGGGCACCTTCACCTCCACGCTCGCCGCGCTCGACGGCGCGCACGTGGCGGGCATCGCAGCCGGCTCGGGCATCACGCCGCTGATGGCCCTGGCATCCACTGTTCTGGCGAGATCCGAGACCTCGCGGTTCACGCTCGTCTACACGAACCGATCGACCGTCGATGTGATGTTCGTCGAAGAGCTCGCCGACCTGAAGGACCGCTACCCCACGCGACTGGCACTGCACCACGTGCTCTCGCGCGAGCAGCGCTCGGCACCCGTGCTGTCGGGCCGCATCGACGAGCAGAAGCTGCGCACCATCCTCGACGCGCTCGTGCTCCCCGAGACGATCGACGAATGGTTCCTGTGCGGGCCGCTCGAGCTCGTGCAGCTGTGCCGCGACGTGCTGGCCGACATCGGCGTCTCCCACGAGCACGTGCGCTACGAGCTGTTCACCACCGGCGAGAACACCCCACCGGCGGGCGCCCGGCCGGTCGCCGTGCGCCCCGATGCCGAGGTCGTCACGATCGACTTCGCCCTCGACGGACAGTCGTCGCGGGTGACCAGCCCGGTCGACGCCCACGAATCGATCCTCACCGCGGCGCTGCGGGTACGGCCCGACGTGCCGTTCGCGTGCGCCGGGGGAGTGTGCGGCACCTGCCGCGCCCGCCTGGTGAGCGGGTCGGTGACCATGACGGAGAACTACGCGCTCGAACCCGACCAGCTCGAGAACGGCTACATCCTCACCTGCCAATCGCACCCGACCACCGCGACGGTGTCGGTCGACTACGACGTCTAGGAGTCCGCATGATCGAGCTGCACATCCGCGACGAGGTCGCGCACATCACCCTCGCCCGTCCCGACAAGCTCAACGCGCTCGACGAGCAGGCGGTGCGCGACCTGGGCGATGCGTACGCCGACGCCGAATCGGCCGGCGTGCGCGCGCTCGTGCTGCGCGGCGAGGGCCGGGCGTTCTGTGCGGGGCGCGACATCTCGGGCGTCGACCCGCGCACCGACGACGTGTCGGGATATCTGGACGGGCTCGTCACGCCCGTCCTGCAGCGCATGGCCTCCTTTCCCGCGCCGACCTTCGCCGCCGCGCACGGCGCCTGCCTGGGCGTGGGGCTGGGCCTGCTCATCGCCACCGATGTCGTCTACGTCGCGGAGAACGCGAAGATCGGGTCGCCGTTCGCGGTGCTCGGCGCGACCCTCGACTCGGGGGGCCACGCCCTGTTCTTCGAACGGCTCGGCGCGCACAAGACCCTCGACCTCATCTACACCGGCCGGCTCATGACCGGCGCCGAGGCGGTGCAGTCGGGCCTGTTCTCGCACGTGTTCCCGGCCGACGAGGTGGGTGAGGCCACGGTCGCTGCGGCGACCGCCGCGGCTGCCGGGGCGACGGCCGCGTTCCTCGCGAGCAAGCAGCTCATCGCCCAGGTGCGCGACGAACGGCTCGGGCTGTGGCGGTCGATGGATGCTGAGAACGCGGCCCAGGCCGCCCTGTGCGACACCGAGGACTATCGCGAGGGCTTCGCCGCCTTCCAGGCCAAGCGCCCCCCGGTGTTCCGCGGCCGCTGACCCGCCGCGCCCGCGCTCCGCCTCCTTGTCGCCGAGCCGCCTATATGTGTACGAGACGCCGAGCTCCGTACCGGCCGAAGGTAGGCGGCTCGTACGGAGGTAGGCGTCTCGCGAAGGGGTGGGGGAGGGGTTTACACGCAGGTGTGGGGGACGTAACGTGGCCCACCGTGTCTTACGGCTATCTCATCGGTCTTGCGATCCAGGGCGCCCTCGTCGGGCTCACCCTGTGGGCTCCGCGCCGGCCGTACTGGCTGGGCGGGCTGGCCTACCGGGTCGCCGCCGCGTACAACGAAGCTCCCCTCCTCTTCCTTGCCATCGTGCTGGTCTCGGCGGTCGCCACGTTCCTCGAGTATCCGCTGGTGACTCCAGCCGCGTGGCTGATGCTCGCCCTCACGGCCGCGCTCGTGGGCGCCCTCGTCGTCATCATCGTGCGGGGCGCGGCGGCCCGCCCGGTCATCGCCCGCAGCCTCGACGCGGGCCTCGGCGCCGGCTGGCGCGACGAGATCGACCCGTCGCTGCGCACCGGACTGCGCACGCGCCCGCCGTGGGGCCGCATCGTGCTGACCTTCGTGTTCCGCCCGCGCGGGATCGAGCGGCGCCGCAACGTCCCGTACGGTCCGGCCGGCCGCTTCCACCTGCTCGACGTGTACCGGCGCCGCGGCGGCAGTCCCGCGAAGGCCCCCGTGCTGGTGCACTTCCACGGCGGCGGCTACGTCGGCGGCGCCAAGAGCTTCGAATCGCGGGCGCTGCTGTTCCACCTCGCGCAGCGCGGCTGGGTCACGATCACCGCGAACTACCGCCTCCGCCCGGATGCCGGGTTCGGCGAGCATCTCTCCGACGCGAAGCGGGTCATCGCCTGGGTGCGTGCCCACGCCGACGAACTGGGCATCGATCCGGCCATGATCGTCCTCGCAGGGGGATCGGCCGGCGGACACCTCTCGACCATCGCGGCCCTGACCGCGAACGACCCGCGCCACCAGCCCGGCTTCGAAGACGCCGACACCACCGTGTCGGCGGTCGTCAGCCTCTACGGCTGGTTCGGCGGGTACTACGAGGTGGGCGGCGCGGACTCCGTCGCAGGACCGCTGGGACACTCCGCGGCGACCGCCCCGCCGATGTTCATCGCACACGGCGAGAAGGATTCGCTCGCGTATGTCGAGACCGCCCGCCGCGCGGTCGCCCACCTGCGCGCGGGCTCGGCCCACCCGGTCGTCTACGCCGAACTGCCCGGGGGTCAGCACTCCTTCGACCTGTTCCACTCGCTGCGGTACTCGGCCGTGGTGGACGGGGTGGACGCGTTCACCGCCTGGGTGCGCTCGCGCGCCTGATCCCGCCCCGCCGGCACAGCTTCGGCCACGGGCACGGCGCCCGGCATCCACTCGCCGTCCGCAACGCGGACATCCGGCATCCATCGTCTAGCGTCGTACCCATGGGACTGTTCAGCTCGACACCCAAGACCGTCCGCCTCGACAGTCGTGCGGAGCCGCTGCGCGTCGCAGCGCCCGGCAGGCCGTGGAGCCTGTGGGCCGACGGGCTGGGCGTGCTCGCGATCCGCGCGCTGCAGGTGATGATCGTCGTCGCGATCGCCGCGGCCGTGATCATCGGCATCCGACAGGTCACGGTGGTGACCATCCCCCTGGTGATCGCGCTGATCCTCGCCTCGGCGTTCGCGCCGGTGATGTCGTGGATGCGGCGGCGCGGAGTCCCGCCGCTGCTGGCGACGCTGCTCGCCCTGGCAGCGATCCTCGTCCTCCTCGGCGCGGTGTCGTGGCTCATCGTCTGGGCCGTCCGCGACCAGTGGGACGAGCTGTACACGCAGGCCGAACAGGGCTTCCAGGATCTGCTCGCGTGGGTGAACACGCTGCCGTTCCAGATCGATCAGGCCCAAGTCGACGAGTGGATCGCGGCCCTGACCGACTTCCTCACCAGCGCCCAGTTCGGCTCGGGCGCCCTGGCCGGCGTCAGCGCCGTCGCCAACTTCGTCACCGGCATGGTGCTCATGGTCGTCATGCTGTTCTTCTTCCTGAAGGACGGGCCGCAGATGTGGGCGTTCGTGCTGCGGCCCTTCCGCGGCGCCAACTACGAGCGTGCGGTGCGCATCGGCGACAAGACGGTGTCCACCCTCGGGTCGTACGTGCGGGGCACGGCGACGGTCGCGGCGGTGGACGCCATCGGCATCCTCATCGGCCTGCTCATCCTGCAGGTGCCGCTGGCGGTGCCACTGGCCGTGCTCGTGTTCCTGCTGGCGTTCATCCCGATCGTCGGGGCGACGCTGGCCGGATTCCTCGCCGCACTGGTCGCCCTTGTCGCGCACGGCTGGGTGGTCGCGCTCATCGTCGTGGGTGTGGTCGTGCTCGTGAACCAACTCGAAGGCAACTTCCTGCAGCCGGTGCTGATGGGGCGCTCGATGAAGCTGCACGCCTTCGTCGTGCTGGTCGCGCTGACGGTCGGCACCGTGCTGGCCGGCATCATCGGCGCGGTCTTGGCCGTGCCGCTCACCGCCGTGGCGTGGGGCATCATCCAGGTATGGGACGGCCCGCACACCCCCGCCCGCTGGGCGCGGCCCAAGCGCCGCGACCGGATGGTCGACCAAGGGACGCGAGCACCCATCGCGTGAGGTCAGCGGTGTGCGGATGCCGGAGGCTCAAACGCCGGGCTCCCACCGCAGCAGATCGCCGGGCTGGCACTCCAAGGCCTGACACAGCGCGTCGAGGCTGATCGATCTCGGGCCGGTGCGCAACCCCAGCCCCGCGGTCACCCGATCAGCGAATGCGCGCCCAGGCGGTGCCACGTGCGGTTGTGATAGACCAGCGCATCGGCGTCGTCGCGGGCGACCTGCGACTGCAGTGCGTGTGCCGCGATCACGGTGGAGCCGCCGGCATCCATGCGCCCGATGACCGCGCACCGCACCCAGGCCCGCACATCGTGGTAGACCGGCTCGCCGGTCACCAGCCGTGACCAGCGGTGGGTCTCGGCGAACCGGTCGATGCCGCTCGTGGCGCCCAGCTTCGCCACGTCGATGTCGTGCGCGTCGAGCAGGTGCACCACGACCGTCTCGGCCTCCAGCAGCACCTCCGACGCCGAGGACAGCGCCGACACCGAGAAGATCAGCAGCGGCGGCTCGGCGCTCACCGACGACACCGAGGTCGCCGTCAGGGCGACCGGCCCGTCGCCGGCATCGGCGGTGATGACGGCCACGCCCCCCGGATGGCCGCGGAACAGCCCCTTGAACTCCTCCGCCGACAGCGACATGCCGAAGCGGTGCTCCGGCGTCGGGGTGTCGGGGATCTGGTTCGCGGCGGGCGTTGTCATGTCCTCGAAGATAGGCGTGGATGCCGGTGCCCGGGGCCGGTGTGAGGGTTCGTGACCGTGTGTGAACGAATATGACGTCACGCGTTTCCGAGTGTTGCGACCCGCCTCGCATCTGCGGGGCGCCTGGGCACCATGGGGACATGTCCGCACTCGTCCGCGTCGATGAACTCGCCGCCGCGCTCACCGAAGGCGCCCCCGTGCGCCTGCTCGACGTGCGCTGGCGCCTCGACCGTCCCGAGGGGCGCCCGGACTACCTCGACGGCCACCTCCCCGGCGCCGTGTACGTCGACCTCGAACGGGAGCTGACCCGCCCCGGCCGCCCCGAGGAGGGCAGTCATCCGCTGCCCGACCCGGTGGATCTCACCGCCGCCGCCCGCCGCTGGGGGCTGCACACCGGCGACGACATCGTGGTCTACGACGACAACGACAGCGTGCCGGCCGCGCGCGCATGGTGGCTGCTGCGCCACCACGGCGTGAACGCGCGGGTGCTCGACGGCGGCTTCCGCGCGTGGGTGCAGGCGGGCCTCCGCCTCGAACGCAGCGACCAGGCGGTGCGCGGCGGCGACATCGTCCTGGGTGAGCCTGCCGCCGATGACCTCTCCACGATCGACCAGGCCGCCCTCGCCCCGCGCCACGGCGTCCTCATCGACGCCCGGGCGCCCCGGCACTATCGCGGATCCGACCCGGGGTTCGACCCGGTCAGCGGGCACATCCCGGGCGCGGTCAACCTGCCCGCCGCGACGCACATCACCGGGGACGGACTGCTGCGATCACCCGACGAGATCCGGTCCGCGGCGGCGATCCACGGCATCCGCGCTGGTGTCGACGTCGTCGTCTACTGCGGGTCGGGCATCGCCTCGATGCACACCGCCCTCGCGCTGCACACCGCGGGCATCGCCGCCCGCGTGTATGTCGG
This sequence comes from Microbacterium pollutisoli, assembly GCF_053586795.1. Taxonomy (NCBI): domain Bacteria; kingdom Bacillati; phylum Actinomycetota; class Actinomycetes; order Micrococcales; family Microbacteriaceae; genus Microbacterium; species Microbacterium pollutisoli. The sequence goes on along the minus strand of NZ_JBNYWT010000008.1, from coordinate 41,707 downwards.
GTCGTGGAGCCAGTGGGCGCGCAGCCCCGGGCGCCCCGTCGCGCTCGGCCCCACCCCCGCCGACCTCATCGGCGCTGTCTGAACCTGAAGGAGCCGCTATGGCACTGCACCTCGTCACCGTCTCGGGCAGCCTGCGCTCGCCGTCGACCACCGACCTGCTGCTGGACGGCATCGTCGCGGAGATCGGCAGCCACCTGCCGGTGGAGCGTACCGCGGTCGAGCTGCACCCGCTGGCGGTCGACCTGGCCGTCGCGCTGACGCGGGGAGAGCGGTCGGATGCCGTGACGGCGGCCCTCGAGGCGGTCGCGGCCGCCGAGGTGCTCGTGGTAGCCACGCCGATCTATCGCGGGTCGTACACCGGCCTGTTCAAGCAGTTCATCGACCTCGTGCACCACGACGCGCTCGCCGGAACCCCGGTGCTGCTGGCCGCCGGCGGGGGCGACGACCAGCACGCGCTGTCGATCGACCACGAGCTGCGGCCCCTGTTCGCGTTCTTCCGCGCGCACACGCTCCCGGTCGGCGTGTACGCGCGGGCCGCCGATTTCGCTCCCGACCCCACCGCCCCGGCCGGTAAGCGCATCGCCGACGCGGGGGCGCTGCCGGGCGCCATCACCCGCGCGGTGGACGCCGCCCTCCCCGTGCTGCGTGCCGTCGGCGGCTGACCCGGGCCCGCGCGCGATCGGCGGCTGAGCCGGATTGTGACCGGCCGCCGTCGCGCGCCGGGCACGGATCGGCTACGGTGAACCTGTGCTTCTGATCTGTTGTTGTTGTCGCTGAGTGCTTCGGCACTCTGATCGACCACCCGACAGACCGCATCCGCTTGCTCTCGCCGAGCGTTGATGCCCCACCTCAGGACCCCCACATGCGCTATGCAGTCCACATCGCCGATCTCGTCGGCAACACCCCGCTCGTCCGCCTGAACCGCGTCACCGACGGCATCGCCGCCACGGTGCTCGCGAAGGTCGAGTACTTCAACCCCGGCGGTTCGGCGAAGGACCGCATCGCCGCGCGCATCATCGACGCCGCCGAACGCGACGGGCTCCTTGCACCCGGCGGCACGATCGTCGAACCTACCAGCGGCAACACCGGCGTCGGCCTGGCGTTGGTGGCGCAGCAGCGCGGGTACCGGATGATCTTCGTCGTGCCGGACAAGTTCGCCGGGTCGAAGGTCGCGGTGCTCCAGGCCTACGGCGCCGAGGTCGTCACGACGCCCACCAGCGTTCCGCCGGAGCATCCCGACTCGTACTACAGCGTCTCCGACCGGCTCGCCCGCGAGATCCCCGGCGCGTTCAAACCCAACCAGTTCGCGAACCAGAACGGGCCGCGCAGCCACTATGAGACGACCGGCCCCGAGATCTGGCGCGACACCGACGGTCGCGTCACCCACTTCGTCGCGGGCATCGGCACCGGCGGCACGATCAGCGGCACCGGCCGGTTCCTGAAAGAGGCGTCCGCCGGCGAGGTCACCGTCATCGGCGCGGACCCCGAAGGGTCGATCTACTCGGGCGGTCCCATCCACGGCTACCTCGTCGAGGGCGTCGGTGAAGACTTCCTGCCCGACACCTTCGACCCGACCGTCGTCGACGGCTACGAGCGCGTCGACGACGCGGAATCGTTCGCGATGACCCGGCGGCTCGCCCGCGAAGAGGGCCTGCTCGTGGGCGGATCCAGCGGCATGGCCATCGTCGCGGCGCTGCGCGTCGCCCGCGACCTGCCGAAGGATGCCGTGGTGGTGGCGCTGCTGCCCGACCACGGCCGCGGCTACCTCGACAAGGTCTTCGACGACCGGTGGCTCGAAGACCACGGGCTGGCCGTCCCCGATGTCACCGGCGCCGCGAACGGCGCGTCGACACCGGCCTCACCGGCCCGCGGCTGAGCCCACCGGCATCCACCCCCGACCGCCCGCGGCCGCGCCGCCCGGCATCCCTTCATCAGAGCATTCGCACCCCAAGGAGCATCATGACCACCGACGCCGCCCGCGGTTTCGCCAGCCTCGCCGTCCACGCCGGGCAGGAGTTCGACCCGGCCACCGGGGCGGTGATCCCGCCCGTGCACTTCTCCACGACCTACGCGCAGGACGGCATCGGCGGTCTGCGCGGCGGCTACGAGTACGGACGCAGCGGCAACCCCACCCGCACGGCGCTGCAGACGCAGCTCGCCGCCCTCGAGGGTGGCGCGCACGCCTTCTCGTTCGCGTCCGGGCTCGCGGCCGAAGACGCACTGCTGCGGGCGGTGCTCAGCCCAGGTGACGAGGTGCTGCTCGGCAGCGATGTCTACGGCGGCACGCACCGGCTGCTGGCCCGCGTGCTCGGACCGTGGGGCGTAGGGCTGCGCGTCGTCGACATGAGCGACCTGGAGGCCGTGCGCGCCGCGGTCGCCGACCGTGCGCCGCGCATCGTGTGGGTCGAGACGCCGTCGAACCCGCTGCTGCGCATCACCGACATCGCGGGGCTGGCCGCGATCGGGCACGAGGCGGGCACGCTCGTCGTCGTCGACAACACGTTCGCGACGCCCGCGCTGCAGCAGCCGCTCGCGCTCGGCGCGGATGTCGTCGTGCACTCGACCACGAAGTACCTGGGCGGGCACTCCGACGTCGTGGGCGGCGGGCTCGTTCTCAACGATGACGCCCTCGCCGAGCAGATCGGATTCCTGCAGTTCGCCGTCGGCGCTGTGTCGGGTCCGCTCGACGCGTGGCTGACCACGCGCGGCATCAAGACCCTGGCAGTGCGCATGCAGCGCCACAGCGAGAACGCGCTCACCGTGGCGTCGTTCCTGGCCGAGGCGCCGCGCGTGGCGCGGGTGTACTACCCGGGGCTCGCTTCGCACCCGGGCCACGAGCTGGCCGCGCAGCAGATGTCGGGCTTCGGAGGCATCGTGTCGCTCGCCCTCGAATCGGGGGAGGCGGCGCGCCGGTTCGCGGAGTCGACGCGGCTGTTCCAGCTCGCGGAGTCGCTGGGCGGCGTCGAATCGCTCGTGAACTATCCGGACGCGATGACCCATGCCTCGGTGCGGGGCACCGAGGCCGCCGTCCCCGTCGAGGTCGTGCGCCTGTCGGTCGGCATCGAGTCGGTGGACGACCTGCTCGCCGACGTCGAGCAGGCGCTCACGGCGTAGTCGCCCGCGGTCAGCGCCGGCGGAACCAGCGGCGAGTCCGCGGCTGTTCGCCCGGCGGGGGAGCGGATGCGGCCCGCGCCGCGCGGCGGTCCCGCCAGGCCGCGATCTCGGCATCCACGTCACGCGTCGCAGTCACCACGGGCGGTCCGCCCTGCAGCTGGCGGCGCGCCTCGATGACGCGGCGGTTGAAGTCGTCCACGTAGTCGCGCACGTCCTGCTCGCGCGTGAGGGCGTCGACTCGGTCGGCGAACTCGGCATCCTCGGTGCGCAGCATGAGTGCCGGCGGGCCGAGCCCGGTGAGTTTCTCGGTCTGGATCTTGCGCCGGATCCACCAGTCGGGGTCGTGGTGGTCGCCGAGTCCTTCGAGGGGCTTGCCGTACCCGGGCAGGTCGTCGAAATCGCCGCGGCGGATCGCCTGCTGGATCGCGGTCTCGACGTAGAGCGCGCGCTCGGTCGCCGTCGGCGCCTCCGAGTGCCGCAGATCGGACTCGTCTTCGACGACCTCGTATCCGGCCGCGCGCACCGCCTCTTCGGCCTGATAGCGCGCCGCGTCGAGCCGCGCGTCGCGGGGGCGTGCGGCCTTCGGTGTGCGGTGTGCGGCGTCGTCCGCCATGTCTCCAGCGTACGGGCGGTGGGGACGAGGGGGTGCGCACGCGTCGAAACTCGAATGGAGAAACCCTCGCACAAGATGCTCGGTATGCATATACTCAGAATCCAGATACCGAGTAAACACATACTCGGCATGCACAAGGGAGATGCGGATGTCGGTGCGACAGAGCCTGCTGGCCATCCTCGATCAGGGGCCGTGCTACGGCTATCAGCTGCGCGCGGAGTTCGACCGTCGCACCGGCTCGACCTGGCCGCTGAACGTGGGCCAGATCTACAACACGCTCGACCGTCTCGAGCGTGACGGTCTCGTCGAGAAGGGCGATGTCGACGAGCAGGGCCATGTGTACTGGCGCATCACCCCGGACGGAACGGCCGAGGTCCGCGCCTGGTTGGGCTCGCCGGTCGAGCGGGCGCAGGGCACCCGTGACGAACTGGCGATCAAGCTCGCCGTGGCCGCGACCCTGCCCGGCGTCGATGTGACGCAGGTCATCCAGACCCAGCGCCGTGCCTCGCTCGCCCAGCTGCAGGAGCTCAACCGCGCCAAGTACGCCGGCGCCAATCCCGACGGGCCCGAAGAGCTCGCCTGGGCCCTCGTGGTCGACTCGATGATCTTCGCGACAGAGGCCGAGGTCCGCTGGCTCGACCACACCGAGGAGCGTCTGAAGCAGCATCCCCGGCATGCCCTCGCGCTCGAACTCTCCACCGAGAAGCCCAAGCGCGGTCGCCCGGCCAAGGCCGAGACCCGCGACGCGCAGCAGGCGACCCGATGACCGCCCCGGTGCTGCAGCTGGTCGGCGTCACCCAGCAGTACGGCGAGGGCGCCACGAGCGTCTCCGCGCTGTCGGGCGTCGACCTGTCGGTCGCCCAGGGCGAGCTGGTCGCCATCATGGGGGCGTCCGGCTCGGGCAAGTCGACACTGCTGTCGATCGCCGGCGGCCTCCAGAAGCCGACGACCGGCGAGGTCATCGTCGAGGGCGCCTACCTCTCCACCGCCTCGGCGCGCGAGCTGGCGCAGCTGCGCCGCCGCTCCCTGGGGTTCGTCTTCCAGGACTTCAATCTCATCCCGACCCTCACGGCGCTCGAGAACGTCACGCTGCCACTGGAGCTCGACGGCTTCCGAGCCCGGGTGGCGCGCCGTGCGGGTCGGGATGCGCTCGCCTCGGTCGGCCTCGACGCGAAGTTCGACGCGTACCCCGATGACCTGTCCGGAGGACAGCAGCAGCGCGTCGCGATCGCCCGCGCCGTGGTCGGCGGGCGCCGGCTGATCCTCGCCGACGAGCCCACTGGGGCACTGGATTCGGTCACCGGCGAGGCGGTCATGCGGATGCTGCGCACCCGTGTCGACCAGGGGGCGGCCGGCATCCTCGTCACCCACGAAGCGCGCCATGCGGCGTGGGCCGACCGCATCGTGTTCCTCCGCGACGGGCGCATCATCGACGAAGCGCAGCGCGATGGCGCCGACGCGCTGCTGGCGAGCGCGCGATGACGGTCGCCGAGCGCACCGGGCCGCCGGCCGGTGCCGATCCCGAGACCGGTTCGAGAGTGGATGCCGGGCGTCGGCGCCCCGCCAAGACGAAAGACCGATCGCGCCTGGCGCGCCGGCGCGTCGCCGTGCGCCTCGCCTACCGGCAGGTGCGCCGCACCTGGGCGTCGAGTCTGCTGATCGTGCTGCTGATCGCGCTGCCGATCGCGGGGATGGCTGGTGTCGCTGTCTTCGTCGACAGTTCGACGGCCACGCCCGAAGACCGGCTGACAGTCCAGCTCGGGCAGATGGAGGCGTGGGTGCAGCCGATGGGCGTACCCGATGCCGGATTCTGGCAGGCGCCGGACGATCCGTGGTGGAACGGATACCCGATCACTGCGGACGGCTCGTGGCAAGAGCCCGAGGGTGAGCCTCTGGATGATCCGACCGAAGCGCTACCTGCCGGGACCGAGACGGTGGCGCTGTCAGAGGGCAACGCCCGCATCGAGACCGCGAGCGGCATCGGCGCCGTGTGGGGTTGGGGTGGCGCGGCCTGGGATGAGCGCTTTACCGGCCGGTTCGAGATGCTCGACGGGCGAGCCCCGCAGAGCGGTGACGAGGTCCTGGTGACTCCGGCGACACTCGATCGCGCGGGCACGGCGATCGGCGGCACCATCACCGACGCCGACAGCGGCGAGGCGTTCACCGTCACCGGGACGGTCGACGTCGCCACCCTGGCCGACTCCGAGAGCGGCGTCGTGTTCTTCGACTCCGACCGGTTCGGGCAGCCCCGCTGGTGTCTGCCCGAGTGGGCGCCGACCTGGACGGAGATCCAGCAGCTCAACGACCAGGGCGTGGCCGTCTATGCGCGCGAAGTCGTGCTCGACCCGCCTCCGTTCGAGGTCGACGGTATGCAGATGGGTACGTACGATCCTCGGGCATCGATGATGCTCGCGCTCGCCTCGGGCCTCGGCGTGGGAGGAGCGTTCGCGGCCTACATGGTCATCATGCTCGCGGGCGCCGCGTTCGCCGTGAGCGCGCGGCGACAGCAGCGCGCTCTCGCTATCGCGGCGAGTGTGGGGGCGGATGCGCGGGACCTGCGTCGCACGATCCGTCTGCAAGGCACGGTGCTCGGCGCCGTCGGCGGGGTGCTCGGGGTCGCGGCAGGCATCGGCCTCGCGGCACTCGTGATGCAGGTGACGGCGAACGGCGCGGCCACCCAGTTCTGGGGCTTCCACGTCCCCTGGCTCGTGCTCGCGGGCGTGCTTGTGTTCGCCGTGCTCGTGGGGACGGCATCCGCTGTCATGCCGGCGCGCACCGTCGCCAAGACCGATGCGATCAGCGCACTGCGAGGCGCTCGCCGTCCGCAGAAAGTGCAGGCGTCGCGGCCGCTGTGGGGATCACTCATGATCCTCGTCGGCATCGCGCTGACGATCGTCTCGGGCGTGCTCGCCGCCGCTGTCGCCGGCAACAACGAGATCCCGTACGACTCGCCGCTGCGGTGGTTGCCGTTCGTCGGCATCGTGGCCGGCCCGGTCCTCGCGCAGCTCGGCATCGTCCTCTCGGGCCGGTGGCTGCTGTGGCTCGCGTCCCGTGTGCTGTCACGCGTGGGCATCGCCGCACGCATCGCGTCGAGGGATGCTGTGGCGAACGGATCACGGACCGTGCCTGCTTTCGCGGCGATCGGCGCCACCGTGTTCGTCGGCGTCTTCGCCATGGGGCTCGGCTCGATGATCACCGCGCAGACCGCGCGCAATTGGACATACGGTGCGCCTGTCGGTACGGCCTGGGTGACTTCCTACTCCACCGCGCAGGACGGCACGGCGCTGAACGCCACCGATGCGGCCGATGCCGCAGCGTCCGCGGACCGGGCGCTGTCTGAAGCGGGCGCGACCGCGACAGCGCGCGTGTTGCGGCAGGTCGAGAACTGGGGCTTGGAGAATGAGGCAGAGGTGCCCGCCGACAGCTCGCGCGCGGTGGCGGTGACGCCGGAGCGTGAACTGCTCGATCCCGAGGTCGATGGATACGGCTCGATGTCGGAGCTCGACAACCCGCGGAACAACATCATCGTCCTGGCGGCTGACGATATCGAGACAGTGACCGGCATCGAGCTCGGGCCAGAGCAGCTGGACGCTTATCGGAACGGGGCCGCATTGGTCACCGGGCAGAAACTGGTCACTGACGGCAGGATCGAGGTGGCGGCGTGGACCGAGCGACAGTGGATGTTCGGCGGGGCCCCCGACAACATCTTCCATCCCTGGCCGGATGCCGAGATCGAAGACCCGCAGTGGACTGAGACGCTCGACGCGATCGTCGTCGACGCCCCGCAGCAGGCAGTTCACGTCGCCCTCGCGCCTGCCACAGCGCGGGATCTGGGCATTTCGGCGCAGCCGTGGGCCGTGTTCGGCGCGTTCGCCGAGCCGCCGACGACCGAGCAGACCGACCGTCTGTACGCGCTCGCGCAATCCGGCAGCACCGCCACGTACAGCCTCGGCGCGACCATCGAGAACGGACCCAGCGGGACCGAAGCATGGCTTGTTCCGCTCATGCTCGGCGTCGGCGGGCTTGTGCTGGGCGCGAGCGCCGTCGCCCTCGGGCTTGCACGGTTCGAGCGTCGCCCTGACGATGCGACGCTGTCGGCGGTCGGCGGCACCGCGTCGCTGCGCCGCCGCATCGGGTTTTGGCAGGGACTCGTCATTGCCGGATTCGGGACGTTCGCGGGTGCGGCCGCCGGCATCCTGCCCCCGCTGGGATTCGCACTGCAGTCGCAGACCGACTCACGGGGCCCGCTCGAGATGGCTGACTTCCCGTGGGTGCCGCTGGTCATCCTCGCCATCGGGCTGCCGCTGCTGATCGCCGTCGTGAACTGGCTCGTGCCGCCCCGGCGCCCCGAGCTCACGCGACGGACGGCGATCGCGTGACCTGCGCCGTGCGGGTTCGGCTGGCGTGAGTTGTGGGTGTCGTCGCGCGTGACCCGCGATTCGCGTCAGGCGGGTGGGCCGGTCGTGGCTCGTGCGATCGCTAGTGTCGAAGGATGACAGCAGCAGCCACGGCCGGTCCGATCCACAGCGCGGGGAGCGCCGGATGAGCGCGCGCTGGGCGGTGCTCGGCGCCGGCGTCATCAGCGGTGACTTCGCCACCGCGCTGCCGCACGCCGAGCTCGGATACCTGCACGCCGTCGGCGCCCGCGACGTCGCCGCCGCGCGTGCGTTCGCCGACGCGCACGGCGCCGCTGTCGCCGGCACGTACGACGACATCCTCGCCCGCGACGACGTCGACGCCGTCTATATCGGCACCGTCCACACCGCGCACGCCGACCTGGCCGTCGCGGCGCTCGAAGCGGGCAAGGCAGTCCTGTGCGAGAAGCCGCTGACCACGAACCTCGCCGACACCGAGAGGGTTCTCGCTGCGGCCGCCCGCACGGAGCTGCCGCTGCTCGAGGCGTTCAAGTACCGCTTCGGTCCGTTCGCGCAGCGCCTGCACGAGATTGTGACCGGCGGCGCGATCGGCGAGATCACCGCGGTCGAATCGAGCCTCGGGTTCGCGGCCGCCGAGCACACCGGGCGCCTGTTCGACCCGGCCACGGCCGGCGGCGCGATCCTCGACGTCGGCTGCTACCCCGTCTCGCTCGCCGTCGGCGTCGCCGCGTGGGCGGGACAGCCGCTCGATACCGCGCGCGTGGCCGAGACCGACGGCGTGATCGGTGCCACGGGCGTCGACGTCACGGCCTCCGCGACGCTCGAGCTGGGTGCGGTCACGGCGCGCGTGTCGACCTCGATCGTCGAAGACGTGTCGCGCGCGGCGGTCATCGAAGGCACGCAGGGACGCATCGAGATCCCGAACGTGTGGGGCAGCCGCAGCGAGAGCACCGACAGGGCGACCCTGACCCGCACCGACGGATCCGTCGAACGGGTGACGGCACCGACCGTCAGCCCGATGGCGGCCGAAGCGGATGCCGTCATCCGCGCCCTCGGCGACGGCCGCACCGAGGTGCCCGAGATGCCGTGGGCCCATACCCGCACGGTGGCGCGTCTGCTCGAGGCCTGGCTCTCCGGCATCCACTGACCGCGTGCTCAGCCCCGCACGTCCTGCTCCGACCCGGCGTCGCGGCAGACCGGGCATACTCGAGGTGTGAGTGTCGATGCGCGCGAGCCGGCCGGCCTGCTGCTGACGGCGGGGGAGACCATGGCCGTGGTCACGCCCGTCGAGCCGGTGGGCGTCGAGGAGGCGGACGTGTTCCGCATCGACGCCGGCGGCGCCGAGTCGAACGTGGCCGCCCACGTCGCGAAGCTCGGGCACCGGGCCCGCTGGCTCAGCCGCCTCGGCGACGATCCGCTCGGCCGGCGTGTGCTGACGCAGGTGCGCGACCGCGGCGTCGACACCTCGGCCGTCATCGTCGACCCTGACAGTAGCACCGGCCTCTACGTCAAGGACCCCGGCCGCGGCGTGCACTACTACCGCGACGGGTCGGCCGCCTCGTTCCTGAGCGCAGCCGACGCCGATGCCGCCGATCTGACCGGCGTGACCATCGTGCACGTGTCGGGCATCACCGCGGCGCTCGGCGGAACCGCCCCCGATTTCCTCGACCGGCTCATGGCCCGCGCGCGACAGGCCGGCGCGATCGTGAGCTTCGACGTCAATCACCGTGCCGCGCTGTGGTCCGCGGCATCCGCGGCCCCCGTGCTGGCCGCGCTCGTCGAGCGCGCAGACCTCGTGTTCGTGGGCCGCGACGAGGCCGAGTCGCTGTGGGGCACCGCGACCGTCGACGACGTGCGCGCCCTGTTTCCGGACGTGCCCGAGCTCGTCGTCAAGGATGGAGACATCGGGGCGACGGTGTTCGAGCCCGACGGCGAGGCGTTCGTCGCCCCGCCTGCCGTCAAGGTAATCGAGGCCGTGGGCGCCGGCGACGCGTTCGCGGGCGGCTACCTCGCCGGCCGCCTGGTCGGCGCGCCCGCCGAAGACCGACTCACCGCCGGGCACGCCCGCGCCGCCCTGACCCTGCGCACGACCGCCGACTTCCCGGTCGACGAGGACGACGAGGCGTGACCGGGCCGTGCGGGGACCCGTCCGGCGTGCGCCGTGACCGGGCGACGGACCTGCCATCGGGCTCCTGCGCCCCTGTGTGACCGCCGACGAAGGAGTTCTTCCATGACCGACACCGCCGCGTACTTCGATGACCTGTTCGCCGGCGCGCCGCTGATGGCGATTCTGCGCTGCGCGGGGGCGGAGCGCGCGGTGCGCGTGGCGACCACGACCTGGGACCTCGGCATCGGCTCGGTCGAGGTCACGATCCAGTCTGACGACGACGTCGAGGCGCTGCGCCGGGTCGCCGCACTCGGGCGCGAACGCGGCGCCATCGTCGGCGCGGGCACGATCGTCGACCCCGCGCAGGTCGCGGTGGCCGCCGAGGCCGGAGCCGGCTATCTCGTCTCGCCGGGGCTCGACCCCGACGTGGTGCGCGCGGCGCGCGAGGCCGGCGTGCCGATCCTGCCCGGCGTGGCCACCCCCACCGAAGTGCAGCACGCCGCGTCGCTCGGCCTCACGTGGCTGAAGGCCTTTCCCGCGCAGTGGCTGGGCACGGGCTGGTTCGGGCACATGCGCGGGCCGTTCCCGCAGGTGCGGTTCATCGCGACCGGGGGTATGGATGCCGGGAATGCGGGCGCCTTCCTCGACGCGGGCGTGCGGGTGGTCGCCGTCGGCTCCGCCCTCGAGGATGAGGCGCAGCTGCCGCAGCTCGCCGCCCTTCTCGCCGAACGCCGCGGGTCGTAGCCGGTCGCGGCCGGCGGTCGCGACTCGAGAGGCGCGGCGCGCACGGTGCTCACCTCCGGCATCCCTGCTTGACTGGGGTCATGCGAGCCACCTACATGTACGGCCCCGGCGACGTCCGCGTGATCGATGCGCCGGACCCGCAGATCGAGCAGCCCACCGACGCGATCCTGCGCACCGTCGTCGCGTGCGTGTGCGGCAGCGACCTGCATCCCTACCACTCGATGACGCCGAACGACCGCGGCACCGCGATGGGCCACGAGATGATTGGCGTGGTCGAGGAGGTCGGCGCCGAGGTGCAGACCGTCACGCCCGGCGATGTGGTCATCGTCCCGTTCAAATGGTCCTGTGGCGCGTGCGACTTCTGCCGCGAAGGCCTTCACAGTTCGTGTCGCTTCGGCCGCCAGCGCGGCGGCGGCGCCCAGGCGCAATATCGTCGTGCCCCGCTGGCCGACGGCACGCTCTATCGCGTCGACGTCGGCGAGCACGACGAGCGGATGCCGGGGATCCTCAGCCTGAGCGACGTCTACGGCACCGGATACCACGCGGCCCGCACCGGCGGAGTGGGCCCGGGAGCGACGGTCGCGGTGATCGGCGACGGCGCGGTCGGCCTGCTGGCCGTGCTGTCGGCGCGGCAGCTGGGTGCTGAGCGCATCATTCTGATGGGGCGCCACGAGGCGCGCACCGACCTCGGCCGCCGCTACGGTGCGACCGAGGTGGTCTTCGAACGAGGCGAGGAGGGCATCGCCGCCGTCCGCGACCTGACCGGCGGCGACGGCGCGCCGATCGTGATCGACGCCGTGGGACACCTGCCCGCATACGAGCAGGCGCTCGGCGCCGTGCGCGACGGCGGCACGATCGCCCGTGTCGGTGTGCCGCAGTACACGACGGCGCCGCTCGGGCGCGACCAGTTCATGCGCAACATCACGATCACCGGCGGCGTCGCTCCTGTCCGCGCCTACATCGACCGGCTGCTGCCCGGCGTGCTCGACGGCACCGTCGACCCCGGCGCCGTGTTCGACCGCGAAGTCGCCCTCGACGACATCGCCGAGGGTTACCGGCTCATGGACGACCGCGAGGCGCTCAAGGTGCTCGTGCGCCCCTGAGCTAGGGTCACCCCTCGGGCAGCCACACCCGCATGGTGGCCGCGGTGAGCCCATCCACGCTCACCCGCGGCAGCGGCAGGCGCACCTGACCGTCCCGCTCGACCGGTGCCCCCGCGACCGCGACGTCGGCAACGTCATCGGCCTGGCTGTCACCAGGTCGCGCCGAGCCGTGGTGGAATGTGAGCGCAAACATTTGCGCAGCGCGCGGCCACGGAGGGCGCGCGGAGAGGGAGCGGACCGGCATGTCTGAGCAGTCGACGCGTGGCTGGCAGCGGCCCAGCATCTATGACGTCGCGAAGCAGGCCGGGGTCTCGCACATGACCGTGTCGCGCGTGCTCAACGGTCATCCCAACATTCGCGAGTCGACGCGCGAGCGCGTACTGCAGGCCATCGACGACATGAACTACACGCGCAGTTCGATCGCGCGCGCTCTGGCCACCCGCCGGGCGATGCGCCTGGGCGTGCTCGTCGACGGCCCGCTGCAGCACGGCCCCAACCGCACCCTGCGCGCGCTCGAGACCGCCGCACGCCGCGTGGGCTATTCGATCAGCGCGTTCTCCATCTCTGACGACGACGACGCCCAGATCGACACCGGTGTCATGGATCTGGTGACCCAGGGCGTCGATGCGCTGTGCGTGATCGCCCCGCGTGCCTCGTCGCTCGACATCCTGCGCAAGCAGAGCACGGGCCTGCCCACGATCGTCGTCAAGGCCGAGCCCGACGCCGTCTGGCACACTGTCGCGGTCGACCAGCGCGCCGGTGCCCTGCTGGCGGTGACCCACCTGATCGAGCTCGGGCATCGCTCGATCGTGCACCTGTCGGGTCCGATCGACTGGTACGACGCCCGCGAGCGCGACCGCGGCTGGCGCGACGCGCTGGCGTTGGCCGGCCTGCCGATCGCCGAGCCCGTGGCCGGCGACTGGACCTCCGACTGCGGCTATCGCTTCGGCCAGAGCCTCGACCCCGAATCGGCCACCGCCGTGTTCGTGGCCAACGACCAGATGGCGCTGGGCGTCGTGCACGGTCTCGCCGAGCGCGGCATCAGCGTGCCCGGCGACATCAGCGTGGTCGGCTTCGACGATCTTCCGGACGCGCGGCACTTCCTGCCCCCGCTGACCACCGTCCGGCAGGACTTCGCAGCCCTCGGTGAGCTCGTGCTGCAGCAGATCGTCGCCGCGATCGAGGGCGAGGCGCGTCCCGCCCACGACATGATCGAAGCGCGTCTGATCGTGCGTCGCTCCACCGGCCGGCCGCGGCGCTGATCATCCGGCGCCGTCGTTCGGCTGCGCATCGCGAAGTGTTCGCGGTAACAACCTGATAACGAACGGGTGGATGCCGGTTGCGGGGGCGTGATGTTAGCGCGCACAATGGCGCTACATACCCGACGCTCCCCTCTGGGGGCACACACCCCGTCGACGAGGATCGTCGCGGGTCTCAAGGAGGAGAAATGACCCACAGCAAGCGCACGCGCGGTCTCGTCGGCCTCGCCGCGGTCGGCGCTCTCGCGTTCGGCCTCGTCGGCTGTGCCGGCGACAACGGCTCCGGTGACACCGAGCCGGGCGACTCGGGCGACGACGTGATCACCGTCGGCTACGTCGCCGTCGGCCCCGAGGGCGGCTGGCGCGACGCGCACGAGCAGGCCGTCAAGGACGCATTCACGACCGACGCCGGCTTCGACCTGAAGTACGCGCCGGCCGCCACCCCGACCGACCAGAAGTCGCAGCTCGATGCGTTCGCCACCTTCGTCAATGACGAGGTCGACGCGATCCTGCTCACGGCCACCGAGGCGTCGGGCTGGGATGACTCGCTCGAGCTGGCGCAGGAGGCCGAGATCCCGGTCATCCTCCTCGACCGCGGTGTCGACTCCAGCGACGACCTGTACGTCACGCGCATCGCGCCCGACAACATCACCGTCGCCACCTCGGTCGCCGAGTGGGCGTTGACCGCACTGCCCGACGGCGCGAACTACTACGTCCTCGAGGGCGTTCCCGGCCTTTCGGTCGTCAACGAGCGCAACCAGGGCTTCGAAGAGGGCCTGGGCGGCGCAGCCGGCTGGACCAAGGTCGGCGCGCAGACGGCCAACTGGAGTGCGGACGAGGGCAAGTCGGTCACCGAGACCGTGCTCAAGGCCAACAACAACGACATCCAGTTCATCTTCGCCCAGAACGACGAGATGGGCATCGGTGCGGCGCAGGCCGTGAAGGATGCAGGTCTGACTCCGGGCACCGACGTGAAGATCGCCACCATCGACGGCACCCAGGGTGCGCTCGAGGCGCTGGCCGCCGGCGACCTGAGCTTCGTGGCCCAGTACAACCCGTTCTTCGGCGACATCGCCGTGGACGCGGTCAAGAAGGCGCTCGCCGGTGAGACCCTGGAGCCGACCATCATCGTCTCGGGTGAGACCTTCGACTCGCCTGAGGCGGCCCAGGCCGCCATCGACGCGGGCAAGGGTTTCTGACCCGGATCCGCATCGCACCAGACGGCAACGTGAGCGGGGACCGCATCGTCGGTCCCCGCTCACCGCGCCCCGCCGTGCAGACACGCTTCCAGCAAGGACGAAGGAGTCACCCCGATGACCGAACCGGCCGCGATCGTCACCGTTCGAGGCGCCTCGATCACCTTCCCCGGCGTCAAGGCGCTCGACGACGTCAGCTTCCGCCTGCTCCCCGGTGAGGTGCACACCCTCATGGGCGAGAACGGCGCCGGCAAGTCCACCCTCATCAAGGCCCTCACCGGCGTCTATCAGATCGACTCCGGCCAGATCGAGGTCGACGGCGAGGTGCGGCACTTCACCGGCACCGCGTCGGCCCAGGCCGCCGGCATCTCCACCGTGTACCAGGAGGTGAACCTGTGCACGAACCTCACCATCGGTGAGAACGTCATGCTCGGCCACGAGGCCCGCTCGTTCGCCGGCATCAACTGGCACAAGACCCATGCACGGGCCCGCGAGGTGCTCGCCCGCATGGGCCTCGGGCGCCTCGACCCCCGCGCTCCGCTGTCGTCGCTGTCGATCGCGATGCAGCAGCTCGTCGCGATCAGCCGCGCGATGGTCACCGAATCGAAGGTGCTCATCCTCGACGAGCCCACCTCCAGCCTCGACGCCAACGAAGTCGAGGTGCTGTTCACCGTCATCCGTCGTCTGCGCGACGGGGGCGTCGCGATCCTCTTCGTCTCGCACTTCCTCGACCAGGTCTACGCGATCAGCGACCGCATCACGGTGCTGCGCAACGGCCGTTTCGTCGGCGAGTACCTCACCGAGCAGCTCGACCGCGCCGAACTCATCTCGAAGATGATCGGCAAGGACTTCGAATCGCTGCGCGCGCTCGGATCGAACCGTCAGACCGAGGTCCGCGACCGCACCGAGACCCCGCTGCTGGCCGCCGAAGGGCTCGGCCGCACCGGCGCCCTGCACCCCACCGACGTCGAGATCCACGCCGGCGAGGTCGTCGGCTTCGCGGGGCTCCTCGGCGCCGGCCGCACGGAGCTGGCGCGTCTCATCGCCGGTGCCGACAAGGCCGACAGCGGCACCGTGCGCGTGAAGGGCCGCAAGACGTCGCTGAACTCGCCCGTCGCCGGCCTGTCGCACGGCATCGCCTACTCGACCGAGAACCGTCGTGAGGACGGCATCGTCGGCGACCTCAGTGTGCGTGAGAACATCATGCTGGCCGTCCAAGCCCGCCGCGGCTGGCTGCGCCGCGTGTCCGCGCGCGAGGTCGACCAGCTCGTCGCCACCTACATGGAGCGCTTCAGCGTGCGGCCCAACGACCCCGACCGGCCGATCCGCCTGCTGTCGGGAGGTAACCAGCAGAAGGTACTCCTCGGGCGCTGGCTGGCCACCGACCCGGATCTGCTGCTGCTGGACGAGCCGACCCGCGGCATCGACGTGGGCGCCAAGGCCGACATTCAAGAGACGGTCGCCGAGCTGGCCGAAGGCGGCATGGGCGTCGTGTTCATCTCGTCCGAACTCGAAGAGGTCGTGCGGCTGTCGGAGCGCATCGTGATCCTGAAGGATCACGAGAAGGTTGGCGAGGTCGTCAACGGTCCCGAGGTGACCGCCGAGAGCATCGTAGCCGTCATCGCCGCCGAGAGCGAGGACGAGGCCGTCGCCCGCGCCGACCACATCGCCGACACCGGCGACCAACCCGACACCATCCAGGAAGGAACGCCGTCATGAGCCGAATCATCGCGTCCCTGCGCACGCCCTGGTTCTGGGCCGTCATCGGCATCGTGCTGCTGCTGGTGATCAACACGATCAAGGACCCCGGTTACCTCGCCATCGGCATCAACCCCACGACGGGTCTGCTCACCGGCAACGTGCTCGACATCCTGCGCGTGTCTGCGCCGATCATCATGATCGCGCTGGGCATGACCTTCGTCATCGCCACCGAAGGCATCGACCTGTCGGTGGGCTCGATGATGGCCGTCGGCGGCGCTGTCGCGATGCAGACCCTCAGCGCGCTCGACGCCCCGACATCGGTGGGGGCGATGTTCACCGCCATCGGACTCGCGATCGCGCTCGCCGTCGTGCTGGGCCTGATCAACGGCCTGCTGGTCGCCGTCGTCGGCCTGCAGCCGTTCATCAGCACCCTGGTCATGATGATGGCCGCCCGTGGCATCGCCCGCGTCATCACCGGCGGTCAGAACACCAGCGCGACCAACGAGCCGTTCCGGCAGCTGGCCAACGGGCAGATCCTCGGCCTGCCCACGAGCTTCGTCATCGCCGTGGCGCTCGTGGTGCTCGTCGCGGTGCTGATGCGCCGCACGGCCCTGGGCCTGATGATCGAATCGATCGGCATCAACCCGCAGGCCAGTCGGCTCGCCGGCATCCGCCCCCGCCCCATTCTGGTCGCGGTGTACGTGCTGGCCGCCGCGCTGGCCGCTGTCGGCGGATTGTTCAGCGTGTCCGAGGTGATGACGGTGAGCGTCGGCAGCACGGGTAACCTCATGGAGCTCGACGCGATTCTCGCGGTGGTCATCGGCGGCACGTCGCTGGCCGGCGGCAAGTTCTCGATCCTCGGGTCGACCATGGGCGCCCTGCTGATCGCGACGCTCAACAAGACGGTCGTGTTCCTGGGGGTGCCGGCCGCGGCGACTCCCGCGTTCAAGGCGCTCGTCATCATCGCGTTGGTGCTGCTGCAGTCCGAGCGCATCCGTGCGCTCGTGTTCCGCAGACCCGCACTGCCCACGCCCCCCGCCCCGCCCACCCGTTCCGCGCAGTCCCAGGAGGTGTCGGCATGACCACCCCGAGCACCCTCGCCGAAGCCGTTCCCCCCACACCCGAGCTGCCCGAGGCCGCCGCCGCCCGCACCTCGTCGGCATCGCAGCTGTGGGAGCGCAGCCAGCGGCTGCTGCCCACCCTGACCGCACTCGCGCTGCTGATCGGCATGCTCGTGTATGCCGAGATCGCCTACGGCCGGGTGTTCCACGCTGGCACGATCTCGAGCCTGCTGGTCAGCTTCGCACCCACGATCATCCTCGCCGTCGGCATGACCATCGTGATCGTCTCGGCCGGTATCGACCTGTCGGTCGGCGCGGTCGTGGCCTTCAGCTCGGTCGCCGGCGTCATGGTCATGAACATCGGTCTCGGGGGCTGGGTGGGCATTGCGGTGATGATCCTCTCCGGCGCCGCGTTCGGCCTGATCGCCGGCGTCATGGTGCAGCACTTCGGCGTGCAGCCGTTCATTGCCACCCTCGCCATGATGTTCCTCGCGCGGGGGCTCGCCTCGATCCTGTCGACCACGCCCGTGCAGGCGCCCGAGGACTCGCCACTGCTGCTGCTGGCCACCGACTGGAAGATCTTCGACGGTCCCAAGATCAACGACTTCACTATCACGCCGGGCCTGGTCATCGCGATCGTGGTCGTGCTGGCAGCCATGTTCTTCATGCAGCGCACCCGCATGGGCCGCACCGTCTACGCGATCGGCGGCAGCGAGGCGTCGGCGCAGCTGATGGGCCTGCCGATTGCCAAGACGCGGGTGTGGATCTACATCATCTCGGGCGGGCTGTCGGGCCTGGCCGCGGTCGTCTACACCGCCGAAGTCGGCGGCAAGGCGCAGAATGTGACGGGGATCGGGTGGGAACTCGACGCCATCGCCGCCGTCGTCATCGGCGGCACGCTGCTGACCGGCGGCGTCGGCTATGTGCTCGGCTCTGTCGTGGGCGTGTTCGTGATCGCCACCCTGCGGTTGATCATCACGAAGGACGGCACGATCAACCCCGAGTACCTGACGATCATCACCGGCGCCGTGCTGCTGGTGTTCGTGCTGCTGCAGCGCGTGCTGTCCCGAAGGAAGGGAACGTCATGACACCTCAGAGCCAGAACGCGATCGACGCCGTCCGCGCCGATGTCGCCGCGCTGCACGCCGAGCTCGTCCGCTACGGACTGATCGTGTGGACCGGCGGAAACGTCTCGGGCCGTGTGCCCGGCGAGGACCTCTTCGTCATCAAGCCGTCGGGGGTCAGCTACGACGACCTGGCGCCTGAGAACATGATCCTGTGCGACCTCGATGGAAACGTCGTTGCCGGTTCGCCCGGCAGTGAGCGGTCGCCCTCGTCCGACACCGCCGCGCACGCGTATGTCTACCGGCACATGCCCGAGGTGGGCGGCGTCGTGCACACCCACTCCACCTACGCGGTGGCCTGGGCGGCGCGCGGCGAGGAGATCCCGTGCGTCATCACCGCGATGGCCGACGAGTTCGGCGGGCCGATCCCGGTCGGGCCGTTCGCGATCATCGGCGACGACTCGATCGGACGGGGCATCGTCGAGACGCTGCGCGGGCACCGTTCGCGGGGTGTCCTCATGCAGAACCACGGTCCGTTCACGATCGGTGCGACCGCGAAGGATGCCGTGAAGGCGGCCGTCATGCTCGAAGACGTCGCCCGCACGGTGCACATCGCGCGGCAGGCCGGGCCCCTCATCCCCATTCCGCAGGAGGCCATCGACAGCCTCTACGACCGGTACCAGAACGTCTACGGCCAGAGCACGGACGACCGCCGATGACCGCCGTGAGCCCGACGACCGACGACCGGCAGCCCACTGCCGCAGTGCAGATCAGCGCGGGCCGCACGGCCTTGGGCATCGAACTCGGCTCGACCCGCATCAAGGCGTGCCTGATCGACGCCGACGATCCGGCGCGGGTGCTGGCCACCGGCAGCCATGCGTGGGAGAACGAGTTCGTCGACCGGCTGTGGACCTACTCGGCGGATGCCGTGTGGTCGGGCCTGCAGGCCGCCTACGCCGACCTGGTGGCCGACGCCGAGCGGCAGCACGGGGTCCGTCCGACGACCTTCGGCGCGCTCGGTGTCTCGGCGATGATGCACGGCTACCTCGCGTTCGACGCCGCAGGCGAGCTGCTGGTGCCGTTCCGCACGTGGCGCAACACCAACACCGGCCCCGCCGCCGCCGAGCTCACGGATCTGCTGGGTGTGAACATCCCGCTGCGCTGGTCGATCGCTCACCTGCACCAGGCCGTGCTCGACGACGAACCGCATGTGCGGCAGATCGCCTCGATCACGACGCTCGCCGGATGGGTGCACACCGCTCTCACCGGCCGCCGCGTGCTCGGCGTCGGCGACGCGTCGGGCATGTTCCCGATCGATTCGGCCACCGGCGACTACGACGACGAACTGCTGCGCCGCTACGACGCGAACGCCGCCGGTCGCACGCCCGCGCCGCTGCGCGATCTGCTCCCCGAGGTCCTGTCCGCCGGGGAGGATGCCGGAGTGCTCACCGCCGCCGGCGCCGCCCTGCTCGATCCGACCGGAGCGCTGCAGCCCGGCATCCCGCTGTGCCCGCCCGAGGGCGACGCCGGCACGGGCATGGTCGCGACCAACGCCGTCGCGCCGCGCACCGGCAACGTCAGCGCGGGCACGAGCATCTTCGCGATGGTCGTGCTGGAGCGGCCTCTGCGGCACACCCACCACGAGCTCGACCTGGTCACCACCCCGGCCGGGGCTCCGGTGGCCATGGTGCACTGCAACAACGGCGCGAGCGAGCTGGCCGCGTGGGCCGACATGTTCGCACGGTTCGCCGCGGCCGCGGGCACCCCGATGGATGCCGATGACGTCTTCGACGTGCTCTTCCGTGAGGCGCTCGCCGGCGACGCCGACGCCGGAGGACTGATCGCGTACAACCACTTGGCCGGGGAGCCCATCGCCGGTCTGACCGAGGGCCGGCCCCTGTTCGTGCGCACGCCCGACAGCGCGCTCACCCTCGCCAACGCGATCCGCGCACAGCTGTACGGCGTGTTCGGCACGCTCGCGCTCGGCATGCGGGTCCTCACCGACACCACCGGGGAGAACGAAGGGGTCGAGATCGACCGGCTCTTCGCGCACGGCGGCATGTTCCGCACCGCCGGCGTCGCCCAGCGCTTCCTCGCCGGTGCCCTCGACACCGCGGTAGCGGTCGGCGAGACGGCATCGGAGGGCGGGGCGTGGGGCATCGCGGTACTCGCCGCGTTCCGGGCATCCACGGGCGCCGCCGCCCCGGCATCCACCCCCGACCTCCGGGCATCCACCGCCGGCTCCGACACCCCGGCATCCACCCCCGACCTCGCCCGCTACCTGGACGAGACCGTCTTCGCCGGCGCGACCGTCGACGTCGCCGACCCCGACCCGGCCGACGTCGCCGGCTTCGCCGCGTACCTCGACCGGTACCGCGCAGGGCTGGCGATCGAAGCCGCCGCCGTCTCCGCTCTCTGACCCGCCTTCCGCACGACTGCCTGAAAAAAGGACCCCGCAATGCCCCTCAACACCTCGCTCGACGGCTACACCGTCTGGTTCGCCACCGGCAGCCAGCACCTCTACGGCGAGGAGACGCTGCGGCAGGTCGCCGAGCAGTCCCAGGCGGTCGTCGCCGGGCTCGCCGGACTCCCCGTGAAGATCGAGTGGAAGCCGGTGCTCACCGACGCCGATGCGATCCGTCGGCTCGCGCTCGAGGCCAACGCCGACGACTCGGTGATCGGCGTCATGGCGTGGATGCACACGTTCAGCCCCGCCAAGATGTGGATCGGCGGGCTCGACGCGCTGCGCAAACCCCTGCTGCACCTGCACACGCAGGCCAACGTCGAACTGCCGTGGGCCGACATCGACTTCGACTTCATGAACCTCAACCAGGCCGCGCACGGCGACCGCGAGTTCGGGTACATCCAGTCGCGGCTGGGCGTGCCGCGCAAGACCGTCGTCGGCCACGTGTCGAACCCGGCCGTGCGGCAGCAGGTCGAGGACTGGCAGCGCGCCGCCGCCGGTTGGCAGGCCGTGCGCACGCTCAAGCTCGCCCGGTTCGGCGACAACATGCGCTACGTCGCCGTCACCGAGGGTGACAAGACCGAGGCCGAGCTGCGGTTCGGCGTGCAGGTGAACACGTGGGGCGTGAACGAGCTGGCCGACGCGGTCGCGCAGGCCACCGACGCGCAGATCGACGCGCTGGTGCAGACCTACCTCGACGAGTACGACGTGGCCGACGAGCTCAAGCCCGGCGCCGCGCGCCACCAGTCGCTGCGCGACGGTGCGTCCATCGAGATCGGCCTGCGCTCGTTCCTCGAAGCCGGGGGGTTCGGAGCGTTCACGACCTCGTTCGAAGACCTCGGCGCGCTGAAGCAGCTGCCGGGCCTGGCCGTGCAGCGGCTCATGGCCGAGGGCTACGGGTTCGGCGCCGAGGGCGACTGGAAGACCGCGATCCTCGTCCGCGTCGCGAACGTGATGGGCGCCGGCCTGCCGGGCGGCGCGAGCCTCATGGAGGACTACACCTACGACCTGGTCGCCGGAGACGAGAAGATCCTCGGCGCGCACATGCTCGAGGTCTCCCCGTCGCTGACCACCGCCAAGCCGCGTCTGGAGGTGCACCCGCTGGGCATCGGCGGCAAGGACGACCCCGTGCGCCTCGTGTTCACCGCAGACCCGGGCCCGGCGCTCGTGGTCGCCATGAGCGACATGCGCGACCGGTTCCGCCTGGTGGCCAACGTCGTCGAGAACGTCGACGCCCCCGACCTGCCCCGCCTGCCGGTGGGCCGGGCCGTGTGGAAGCCCGCGCCGGACTTCGCGACGAGCGCCGCCTGTTGGCTCACGGCCGGTGCCGCACACCATACTGTGATGACGACCGCCGTCGGCATCGAGGTCTTCCGGGACTTCGCCGAGATCGCCGGCACCGAGCTGCTGGTGATCGACGAGGACACGACGGTGCGCGGCTTCCAGAAGGAGGTCCGCTGGAACCAGGCCTACTACCGACTCGCACAAGGACTCTGATCGATGGCACGCACCCCCCTTTCCGGCACGCAGTACACGCTTCGGGCGGGTGATTACGAAGCCGTCATCGCGAGTGTCGGCGCATCGGTTCGTGGGCTGTGCCATGACGGGCGTGACCTGGTCGTCCCGTTCGAGCCCGACGAGGTGCGGCCGGCATATCGCGGCGCGACGCTCGTGCCGTGGCCGAACCGCGTCGTCGACGGACAGTACACCTTCGGCGGCACCGACTACCAGGTGCCGCTGACCGAGCCCGGGCGCGGTCACGCCCTGCACGGGCTCGGCGCGTGGCTCGACTACGAGGCGATCGACCGCGGTCCCGACCATGTCGCTCTCGCCGCCACGATCGAGGCGCAGACCGGCTACCCCTGGCGCGTGCGCATCGAAACCACGTTCGCCCTCAGCGCCGATGGATTGACGCAGACGGTGCGCGCGGTCAACGAGTCCGACGCGCCGGCGCCGTTCGGCACCGGCCCTCATCCGTACCTCGTGGCCGGGCCGGGCGAACTCGACTCGTGGACGTTCGAGCTGGCCGCAGCACGGGTGCTCGAGGTCACGCCCGACCGCCTGTCGCCGGTGGGGCTGCGCCCGGTCGGTGTGGATGCCGCACGCTTCGACTACCGCGCGGGACGCACGCTGGGGCCGGTCGAGATCGACCACGCCTACACGGGGCTGACCCCCGACGCCGAGGGATCGTACCGCGTGCGCCTGACCGACCCGGCGGGCACCGGCGTCGAGATGGTGTGGGATGCCGCGTGCCCGTGGGTGCAGGTGCACACGGCCGACCAGCCCACCGGCCCCGGAACGCCGGGCCACCGGGCGGGCCTTGCCGTCGAACCCATGACCTGCGCGCCCGACGCGTTCAACGCCGACCGGTACGACTTCGACGCGGGGCTTCTCGTGATCGAGCCGGGCGAGGCCGTCGCCGCTTCCTGGCGCATCGCCGCGCTCTGAGCGCGCGCCGCGTGGTCCCCAAGTTCACAGAATCGCATGAACTTCGCAGAGAATCCGCGAAATCCTGCGAACTTGGTGCGATTCTGCGAACTTCGTGGATGCCGGTGCGCGACGGCCACGCCGGTGCCTGACGGCCCCGCCGGGCCGGCATGCGCCCGCCCGCGACGTCTCACCGCACAGGCGTCGTCGTGTCGATCGCGTCGCGCAGCGGGCGCCGCATGAACGCCCAGTAGCGCGTCGGCGTGAGGCGGCTGAGCACGTCGACCAGCCGCGCTTCACGCCCGATCATGGTGCGCGCCCGGCGGCGCAGCACCGAGTCGACGATGCGGGCCGCGGCATCGGCCGGTTCGGTGTGGTACATCCGCGCCTGGGCCTCGGCCGCTCGGGCAGCGATCTCGGGGTCGAGCGCCGCGGCATAGCGGCCGTGCAGGATGATGCCGGTCTTGACGCCGGCCGGGTAGATCGCCCCCACGCTCACGGTCGTGTTCTCCAGCTCGTGCCGCAGCGCTTCGGTGAACCCGCGCACGGCGAACTTGCTGGTCGCATACGGGATGCGTCCGGCCGGCGCGGCCAAGCCGTAGATAGACACCAGGTGCGCGATGTGCGCCTGCGGCGCGGCGCGCAGGGCCGGCAGAAGCGCCTGGGTGATGTTCACGGTGCCCCACAGGTTCACGTCCATGAGCCAGCGCATCTCGGCCATCGTGAGCTGGTCGATGCTGCCGAGCATCGACGATCCGGCGCAGGTGACGAGCACGTTGATGCGGGGGTGGAATGCCGTGATCTCGGCCACCGTGGCGGTGACGGCGTCGTCGTCGGTGAGATCGACGGCGTGGGTGGTGTGACCGGCTCCGGACAGGGTCGCGGCCACGGCGGCAAGACCCTCGGCGTTGCGGTCGACCAGGGCGATGCGCGCGCCCTCGGCGGCAAGCCGGCGCGCCGTCTCGGCCCCCATGCCGGCGGCCGCTCCCGTGATGACGCTGGTCGCATCCTGGACTTCTAGTCGTGGCATCCTCGCCCCTCTCCGTCCTTCGATTCTGGTGCACCCGCGGCCGTAGGATCGAAGGGAGGGGGTGTCCGTGGCCGAGCAGCAGAAGCCGAAGCGCGTGCGGACGCGCGATGTCGTCGCCGAAGGCCTGTACATCGCGTCGGCGGCCACCCGGCTCACCCTCAAGAATCGGATTCTGGTCGACATTCTGGCCGAGGGGGAGGACTTCGATTCGGAGCGCTTTCTGCCCGAAGCCCGCGCGGCGCTGCTCATGCTGGCCGACGAGGCGGAAGCCGACGCCGAGCGCACCGAGGCCGAGCGCAAGCGGGCGCGGCGCCGCCACTCCGACTCGGACGGTACGCACGACTACCGCAGCCGGGATGTGCGCAACCTGCGCCGCCGCGAGCGGCAGTCCCGGCATGTCGCCGAGCGGCTGCGGGAGCGCGCCGAAGACGAGGAAGAGCTGCGCAAGCTCGTGGCCGACGCGCGGGACGCGGCCTGGGCGGAGGTCGCGAAGAACATCGACCGGACGCTGCGCATCGAAGCGGCGCGCCCCGACCTCGAGCCCGACTACGAGCGCATGCGCGAGGCCCGGATGCAGGCGCTGCGGCTCGTCGATCTGCCGAAACTGCGCGCCCATCGCCGCAGCGTCGAGAAGCAGGCGGAGAAGCGGGAGGCCGATTCGGCGGATGGCTCCGCGTGAGGTAAGCTGTTCGACGGCCATCCCGCAAGGAATGCCACGCGCCTCTAGCTCAATGGATAGAGCATCTGACTACGGATCAGAAGGTTGGGGGTTCGAGTCCCTCGAGGCGCGCACTGTGTTGAGACAGTAGAAAAGCCCCGGTCGCCCGGGGCTTTTCGCTTGTCCGGGCGCTCTAGGGGTTGCCGTGGCGACAGAGCGGTCCGAGGGCGCTGTCGCCAGACTCACGCAACCGGGTCGTGCTGACGCACGAGGCGGTTGAGGCGCTCGGACATGGCGAGCCCCAGCACCAGGAGTGCGGCGAGGAAGACGGGCAGGATCCACAGACCCGTCCACACCGAGATCGCGCCGAAGAGCGGGGGTGCGAGCGTCGAGCCGGTGTAGGCGGCCGCCATCTGGATGCCGATGATGGCCTGCGAGTTGCGGCGCCCGAAGTTCACGGGGGTCGAGTGGATGATCGCCGGGTAGACAGGCGCGCAGCCGAGCCCCACGATGACGAGTCCGACCAGGGCCAGGACGGTGGTCTCGACCGGCAGCGCGAGCAGGACGATGCCGAGCCCGACGGTGAGGAATCCGCCGCGGATCATCCAGCGGTCGCCCACCCGGTCGGCGACGAAACCGGCCAGGAACCGTCCGACGGTCATCCCCAGCAGGAAGAGCGCGCCGAACGCGGCCGCAGCCGCGGCATCCACGTCGCGCACGGTGGCGAGGTACGTCGACGCCCAGAGGATCGCGGTGCTCTCCAGCGCACAATAGGCGAGGAAAGCCGCGAGGATCAGCCCCACCCCGCGGATCCGCAGCGCCTGGGCGAGGGGGACATGAGAGGTGCTCGGCGTCGCCGTATCGGCGTCGTCGTGCTGCCCGGCAGGCACGATCGGGTTGACCTTCGTCCATAGCGGGAGGCTGATGAGCAGCCCGAACGTGAGGACGGCCTGGATCACGCCGACGATGAGGTAGGCCCCCGGCCAGCCGGCGCCGCCGGTGATCGTGAAACTCATGATGAACGGGCTGATCGAGGCGCCGAGGCCCCACGAGGCGTGCAGCCAGTTCATGTGCCGCGCGGCGTAGTGCAGCGCGACGTAGTTGTTGAGCGCGGCGTCGACCGCCCCGGCGCCCAGACCGTAGGGGATCGCCCACAGACAGAGCATCCAGAACGAGTCCGACGCGGAGAATCCGAGCAGCGCCGCCGCCGTCATGCCGACGCTGACCGCGGTCACCAGGCCGGCACCGAACCGGCGGGTGACCCGCTCGGACGCGAGGCTCGACAGGATCGTGCCGCCGGCGATGATCATGGTGATGATGCCCGCGAAAGCGATCGGCACGTCGAGATCGCGGTGCATGACCGGCCAGCCGGCGCCGACGAGCGAATCGGGCAGGCCGAGGCTGATGAACGCGATGTAGATGATCGCGAGCAGGAGGGAGTACACGGCCGGACGGCGCCTTTCATCAGGGGGACCGATCTACTCTACGAACTCGCGCGGACCTTGGTCGCTCCCACACCGGGCCCCGCCGGAGCATCGGCGCCGGCGCTACCATGCGACCATGGGCAACCCGGCACCGATCGACGACGTCTCCATCGGCGGAGAAGGCATCCGCCTGGGGCAGTTCCTGAAATTCGCCGGCATCCTCGACTCGGGTGGTGACGTCAAGGAGGCCATCATCGACGGCTTCGTGACCGTGAACGGAGAGGTCGACCGCCGCCGGGGACGACAACTGCAGCTCGGCGACGTCGTCGAATACGAAGGGCGTCGCGTCCGCGTCTGCGCGTGACGGCGGGCAGCGCCCTACGCGCGCCGCGGTCCTCCCGACAAGGGGCTTGTAAATTCCGGTCGGACCCATTTTACTAGCCAGGTAACTAATAAACCTGGTTAGGAATATCCCATGTATTCGCCCGACGTCCAACGGATCGTGGAATCTCTGCATGACCACGCGCTGATGGACCCCGGGGGCACGCTGCTCGACCGTACGGGTCTCGGACCCGCCGACCTCGACGGGATCAAGCAGGTGCTCGATGCGCTGCGCGCGTGGAAAGCCGAGGAGGCGCGGCAGAGCCGCGCGTCCAGCGAGTACATGGCCCTGCCCGAGCGGGACATGCACGCGGTGCGGTTCATCATCGGGGGCGAGCGCGCCGGCATCGTCGTCACGCCGGCGATGGTCGCCGAGTACCTGGGAATCACCAGTGCCGCCATCACGAAGATGGTCGACCGGCTCCACGCGCGCGGGCACATCGATCGCTCCGCGCATCCCCGTGACCGCCGCGCGGTTGCGCTGCGGGTGACCCCGCAGACGCGGGAGAGCGCGCGCAGCGAGGTCGGGGTCAAGCACGCCCGGCGCTTCGCCGCCGCCGCCCGGCTGACCGCGACCGAACGCCGCATCGTCACCCGCTTCCTCACCGACCTGGCCGCGCCGCCGGCCGACACCGACACCGACACCGCGGGTGAAGCCGACGCCCCTCACGCCGCCACCGCCACCGAAGGGACCTCCCCATGACCGAACAGGTCGTGCTGCTCGACGACGACGGCCAGCCGATCGGCACCGCCGACAAGGCCACCGTGCACACCGCCACCACGCGGCTGCACCTCGCCTTCTCGTGCCACGTCCGCAATCGGCGCGGGCAGGTGCTGGTCACCCGCCGTGCGCTGAGCAAGCCGACGTGGCCGGGGGTGTGGACCAACGCGTTCTGCGGGCATCCCGGCCCGGGGGAGGACCCCGAGGAGGCGATCGCCCGCCGCGCGCGCACCGAACTGGGCATCGAGGTGCGCGACATCGCACTGCTCCTGCCCGACTTCCGCTACGAGGCGGTCGACGCTTCCGGCATCCGCGAGAACGAGGTCTGCCCCGTCTACACGGCGGTCACCGACGATGAACCGCGGCCGCACTCCGAAGAAGTCGCCGAGTATCGGTGGGCCGACGCCGGCGACCTGGCCGCCGCGCTTGCGCACGCGCCGTGGGCGTTCAGCCCGTGGCTGGTATGGCAGGACGAACAGCTCCGCACGCGGGGCCTGACGACAGGAGGGATGCAGTGACCGTCGCCATCGCCCACCGCGAGCGCAGCTCCGGTGTCGACCACTCGGCGCTCGACACCCGGATGCGCGGCCTGCTCGCCGACCTCCGGAAACGGGCGAGCATCCACCACCCGCGATTCGAGGAGATGAGCGCCGTCATCGAACGGCTCACCCTCGGCGGCAAGAAGCTGCGGCCGGCCGTGTTCAACGCCGCGCTGCGCGGTCTCACCGGCGACCGCACCGCCGCCACCGACCGCGACGCGGTCGACGTGGCCTGCGCTCTCGAACTGCTGCACGTCGCGCTGGTCGTCCACGATGACGTGATCGACAGTGACGTGCTGCGCCGCGGGGAGCAGAACGTGTCGGGCCAGGCGCGCGACGCGGCGATCGCCCTCGGCGCGTCGGCGGCCAGTGCCGAAGGCTTCGGCCGGGCGGCGGGCATCATCGCCGGCGATCTGCTGCTGAGCACCGCACTCTCTCTCGTGGGGGCATCGGACTACGACCCGGCCACCCGCCGCGCGCTGATCACCCTGTTCGAGCAGACGATCTTCGCATCGGCCGCCGGTGAGCACGCCGACGTGTGGTTCAGCCTCGGGCTCGAAGAAGCCGACGCGACCCGGCTGCTGCGCACGATCGAGCTGAAAACGGCCTGTTACTCGTTCCAGGCGCCGCTGGAGGCTGCCGCGATCCTGGCCGGCTGCGACGCCGACACCGTCCGGCGCCTGCGGGGCATCGGCTGCGGGCTCGGCATCGTGTACCAGCTGCGCGATGATGTGCTCGGGGTCTTCGGGTCGACGGATGCCACGGGCAAGACCGTCAGCGGCGACCTGCGCGAGGGGACCCAGACCCTCCTGGTGGCCCTCGCCCGCGACACCCCGCAGTGGCAGGCGGTGGCGCACCGGTTCGGCGCCGCGGACCTCGACGAGGCCGATGCCGAAGCGCTGCGCGCCGCGCTCGACGACAGCGGCGCGCGCGAGCGCGTCGAGCGGGCGATCGAGGCCGAGTGCGCGGTCGTGCGCCGCCGCATCAGTCGGGGCCGCTTCTCTCCGGAGATGACCGGATTCCTGCTCGACCTGCTCGAGCGCTGCGCGGAGCGGGACCGATGACCGCGGTGTCCGACCCGCCGGTCGACGAGGCGGGGCTGCGCCGGTACGACGCCGCCGCGGTCGCCGCCGCCACCTTGATACTGCGGCGCTACTCGACGTCGTTCGGCCTGGCCACCCGCCTGCTGGCACCGCCCATGCGTCCGCACATCGCCGCGGTGTACGGCCTCGTGCGCATCGCCGACGAGATCGTCGACGGGCCGGCGGCAGCCGCCGGGCTCGACGTCGACCGCCGCCGCGAGATGCTCGACCGGCTCGAAGCGGACGTGCGGGCCGTCCGCGACGGGGGCTACAGCGCCAACCTCATCGTGCACGCGTTCGGCCGCACGGCGGACCGCTTCGGCATCGGCGAAGACCTCACCGCGCCGTTCTTCGCGTCGATGCGCGCCGACCTCTCGCTCACGTGCTGCACGCCCGAGGAGTTCGACCGGTACGTGTACGGATCGGCCGAGGTCATCGGTCTCATGTGCCTGCGCGTGTTCACCGGTGTCGAGCTGTACACCGGCCCGGACGCCGCGGCGCGCACGGCGCGACTGGAGGAGGGAGCGCGCCGCCTGGGCTCGGCCTTCCAGAAGATCAACTTCCTGCGCGACCTGGGCGACGACGTCCGCACGCTCGGCCGCTCATACTTTCCCGGTGTCGTCGACGGGGTGCTCGACGAGCAGACGAAGGCGGACATCACGGCATCCATCCGCGCCGATCTCGACGCCGCCGCCCGCACCCTCGCCGAGCTGCCGCGCGGCGCCCGCCCGGCCGTGGCCGCTGCCCACATGCTGTTCGCGGCGCTGACCGACCGCGTCGAGAAGACGCCGGCCGACACCCTGCTCGAACAGCGCGTGCGGGTGCCCGACCCGGTCAAGCTGACCATCCTGGCCCGAGCGCTGCTCCGCCGCGGGGGCCGCCAATGAACCGCCATGAGCCTCGGCGCGTCGTCGTGATCGGCGGGGGCATCGCGGGGCTGGCCAGCGCCGCACTGCTGGCCCGCGACGGACACGACGTCACCCTGCTCGAACGCCACGACCAGGTCGGCGGCCGCGCCGGCCGATGGCAACAGGACGGGTTCGTGTTCGACACCGGACCGTCGTGGTACCTCATGCCCGAGGTGTTCGAGCACTTCTTCCGGCTGTTCGGGACGACCACCGCCGACCACTACGACCTCGTCCGGCTCGACCCGGCGTACCGCGTGCTGTACGAGCCGGAAGGGGCCGCCCGCTCTGCCGCACAGCTGGTCATGCGCGCCGACCGCGCGGCCACGATCGCCACCTTCGACGAGGTCGAACCCGGGGCCGGCGCCCGCATCGCGCGCTACCTGGACTCGGCCGCCGACACCTACACCACCGCCGTCGGCGCCTTCCTCTACAACCCGTTCGTCGACCCGCGTGGCCTGGCCCGCCGCGACGTGCTGCAGCGGCTCCCGCGCCTGGCCAAGTTGCTGACGACCTCACTGCACCGCTACGGCGCGAAGGTCGCGGCCGACACCCGGCTGCAGCGGATCCTCGACTACCCCGCGGTCTTCCTCGGCGCCTCGCCGTACACCGCGCCGGCGATGTACCACCTGATGAGCCACATGGACCTCGCCGACGGCGTGTTCTACCCGCGCGGCGGATTCCGCGCCGTCATCGCCGCGATCGAGAAGCTCGCGCGCGCCCAGGGGGTCCGCATCATCACCGGTGCCGAGGCGACGCGCATCACGACGCGGCAGGGCCGGGTCACCGGTGTCGAGTGGATGCCGGCGGCCGCACCCCTGGCATCCCGTTCGTCGGAGGCCACGCACCTGTCCGCCGACCTCGTGGTCTCGGCCGCCGACCTGCACCACACCGAGACCCGGCTGCTCGACCCCGCCGACCGGGACCGCCCACCCCGCCACTGGCGGCGCCTCGACCCCGGGCCCAGCGCCGTGCTCGCCATGCTGGGTGTCACCGGCAGCCTGCCCCAGCTCGACCATCACACCCTGCTGTTCGCCCGGGACTGGAAGCGCGGGTTCACCCAGATCTTCGGACCGGACCGCGGTGTGCCCGACGTGCCGTCGCTGTACGTGTGCAAGCCGAGCGCGAGCGATGACAGCGTGGCCCCCGCCGGTCACGAGAACCTGTTCGTGCTGGTGCCGGTGCCCGCCGACCCGGGCCTGGGTGCCGGGGGCGTGGACGGTGGCGGTGACGCGCGCGTCGAGCAGGTGGCCGACGTCGCCATCGCGCAGATCGCCGACTGGGCCGGCATCCCCGACCTCGCCGACCGGATCGTCGTGCGCCGCACGGTGGGGCCGCGCGACTTCGAACGCGACTTCTCGTCGTTGCGCGGGGGCGCGCTCGGGCCCGCGCACACCCTGCGCCAGAGCGCGTTCCTCCGGGGGCGCACCGCCTCGCGCAAGGTCGCCGGGTTGCTGTCGGCCGGGGCCACGACCGTGCCGGGCATCGGGCTGCCGATGTGCCTCATCAGCGCCGAACTCGTCCTCAAGCACGTGCGCGGCGACCGCACGGCCGGGCCGCTTCCCGAGCCGGTCGGCGCCGCGACGGCGGAGGCGGCACCGTGAGCTGGGTGTACCCGGTCGCCCTGCTGATCTCCCTTGCGGGCGTGGGCACGCTCGACGCGCGGTACCGGCTCTTCCTGTGGCGGCTGCCCCGGCGCGCGGTGCTCGTGGTCGCGCTCGGATTCGCCTTCTTCGTGGTCTGGGACCTCGCCGGCATCGCCCTCGGGCTGTTCCGCCACCTCGACTCGCCGTATGCGACCGGGGTGATGGTCGCCCCCCACCTGCCGATCGAGGAGCTCGTCTTCCTGGTGTTCCTCAGCTACCTGACGATGGTGCTGCTGTTCGGATGCCGGCGGATCACCGCGCAGGTGCGCTCCCGGCGGGTGGAACGAGGCGTCCGATGACCTCCGTCATCCTGAGCATCGTGTTCCTGCTCGCCGCGCTCGCCGTGCTGGCGGCGGGGCTGATCCGGTCCGGACGCGCTGCGGCGCTCCTGCGTGACTGGTGGCCGGCGGGGGCGCTGGCCGCCGTGATCCTGCTGACCCTCACGGCGGTGTTCGACAACATCATGATCGCGGTGGGGCTGTTCGACTACGACTGGGAGAACATGTCGGGTCTGATCCTGGGGCGGATGCCGGTGGACGACTTCGCGTACCCGCTCGCCGCGCTCCTGCTGCTGCCGGGCCTGTGGCTGCTGCTGAGCCCGCGCCGCGGTGAGGACCGGTCGTGATCGGCACCCGGCGGGCGAGCCTGCCCCGCGCCCTGCTGCTGGCCTCGCGTCCGGTGAGCTGGATCAACACGGCGTTCCCGTTCGCGGCGGTCTATCTGCTCACCACGGGGCGGATCGACCTCGCCCTCGTGGTCGGCACGCTGTTCTTCCTGATCCCGTACAACCTCGCGATGTACGGCATCAACGACGTGTTCGACTACGCCTCCGACCTCGCCAACCCGCGCAAGGGCGGTGTCGAAGGAGCCCTGCTGCCGCCGGACCAGCACCGTGCGGTGCTGGTCGCCGTCGCGGTGACCACGCTGCCGTTCGTCGCCGTGCTCGTCGCGCTCGGAGGCCCGGCGTCGTGGCTCGTGCTGGCGGTCAGCCTGTTCGCGGTCGTCGCCTACTCGGCACCGGGCCTGCGGTTCAAGGAGATCCCGTTCGTCGACTCGGTGACCTCGAGCGCGCATTTCGTCACGCCGGGACTCTACGCCGCGGCCCTGGCCGGCACCGACATCACCGCCGGGTTCGTCCTGTTGTTCACGGCGTTCTTCCTGTGGGGCATGGCCAGCCACGCCTTCGGCGCCGTGCAGGACGTCGTGCCCGACCGGGAGGGCGGCATCTCTTCGATCGCCACGGTGCTGGGCGCCCGCTGGACGGTGCGCATCGCGGTTGCCCTGTGGCTGGCCGCCGGCATGCTCGTGCTCTGGCTGCCCTGGCCGGGCACGCTCGCCGCCGCCCTGTGCCTGCCGTACGTGGCGACGGCGCTGCCGTTCGTGAACGTGACCGACGCGCAGTCCCCGGTCACCAACCGGGGCTGGCGGCGCTTCCTCGTGCTCAACTACGCGTGCGGATTCCTCGCCACGATGCTGCTGATCTGGTGGGCCGCGACGGGCGGCATAGCGTCCCGGGGCCCATGATGCAAGGCCGCGACGGATCGCCTGCGATGTGGTGGAGTGGCACCATGACCGCGCGCATCGTCTCGATCGCCACGGCGGTTCCGTCCACGCACATCCCCCAGGAACACGTCCGCGACCTGTTCGTCCGGCAGCCGTGGGCCGGCCGGCTCACGCAGCGCCTCATCGGTGCCGCGTTCGACGCTGCCGCGATCGACACGCGCCACACCGTCCTCGCCGAACTC
The DNA here is from genome assembly GCF_053586795.1 of Microbacterium pollutisoli. NCBI lineage: Bacteria > Bacillati > Actinomycetota > Actinomycetes > Micrococcales > Microbacteriaceae > Microbacterium > Microbacterium pollutisoli. Next base: position 8,347 of record NZ_JBNYWT010000008.1, on the reverse strand, counting down.
GGTCCCCGCCCGGCCGCCCCGGTCGACCCCGCCGCACCCTTCCTCGACGGCGAGGGCGTGCTCCTCTCGCCCGGCACCGGGGCCCGCAACGACCTCTACATCGCCCTGGCGCCGCCGCTGTCCGCGCGCGCCGCCCGCAACGCGCTGGAGGATGCCGGCGTGACGACCGACGAGGTCACCCACGTGGTCACGGTGTCGTGCACCGGATCGTTCGCGCCCGGACCGGACTACCGGTTGGTGCGCGACCTGTCGCTGCCGACGACGGTCGAGCGGTACCACCTCGGGTTCATCGGCTGCGCCGCCGCGTTCCCCGCCCTGCGGCTCGCGGCGCGCATCACCGCCGCGCAGCCCGAGGCGGTCGTGCTGGTGGTGTGCACCGAACTGTGCTCGCTGCACATCCGCGCATCCGCCGACCCCCAGCAGATCGTGGCGGCCTCGGTGTTCGGCGACGGTGCTGCCGCCGCCGTCGTCACCGCCGACCCGCGCGTCGGCGCCGACGGCGGACTCGAGCTCGACCGGTTCGGCACCGCACTCACCTCCGAAGGTGAGGAAGACATGGTGTGGACCGTCGGCGACCACGGCTTCGACATGACCCTGTCGGCCGAGGTGCCGCGCATCATCGGCCGGGAGATCCGCGCCGCGGTGAGCGACTTCTTCGCGGGCGACGCCGCGCCGACGGCATGGGCGGTCCACCCCGGAGGGCGCAGCGTGCTCGACCGGGTGGAGCAGGGGCTCGGACTCGACTCGACCGCGCTGGACCACTCACGGGCGGTGCTGCGCGACTTCGGCAACATGTCCAGCGCCACCGTCCTGTTCATCCTGCAGCGTCTGCTCGCCGACGACGCCGTCGGCGACGGCGCCCGCATCGGCGGGCTGGCGTTCGGCCCCGGTCTCACGGTCGAATCCATGGCCCTCACCAAGCGGCAGGGGCTCGACCCGGCGCACCTCGCCGGCGAGCGCGCGGCGTTGGCGGCCGGACGCAGATGAGCCTCGCCACCCGCGCCGCGACCCTCACCGAGTTGATGGACGACCCGGACTGCGACCCGGTGCGCCTGCGGGCGACACTGCGCAGATTCGACGTGGTCAACCGGCTCGTGGCGGGCTGGGGCGTGACCTACCGGGACGTGCTGCGCCCGTATCTGGCCGGGCTCGACCGCCCTGCGCGGGTGCTCGACCTGGGCTCGGGCGGCGGCGACCTGGTCTGCCGTCTCGCCGGCTGGGCGCGCCGGGACGGCCTCGACGTGCACTGGGTCGGTGCCGACCCCGACCCCCGTGCCCACGCCGTCGCGCTCGAACGCGACGCCGACCCGGCCGTGAGCTTCCGCTGCGTGGATGCCGGGGCGCTCGTGCGCGCCGGCGACGCGTTCGACATCGTCGTGTCGAACCACGTCCTGCACCACCTCGGAGCCGACCTCGAGCCGTTCCTCACCGACTCGCGGGCGCTCGCCCGCACCCTGGTGGTGCACGGGGACATCGCGCGCAGCCGGCTCGCCTACGGCCTGTACGGCGTCGGCATCCTGCCGCTGGCGCCGGGCACATTCCTGCGGACGGACGGGCTGCGCTCGATCCGGCGCAGCTACACCCCTGATGAGCTGCAGCAGGCGCTCGAGCGACAGGCGCCGGGGGCGTGGGAGGTGCGCGTCCCCGCACCGTTCCGGCTGCTCGCCGTCGCTGCCGGCACCGCCGATGCACGCGGCACCGCGGCGACGTGATGCCGGGCCGCGGGGATGCCGGGGGCGGGACGGCGCGCGTCGACGCGGACGTGATCGTGGTGGGCGCCGGCCCCGTCGGCATGCTGCTGGCGGCCGAACTGGCCCGCCACGGTGTCGACGCCGTCGTGCTCGAGCGTCGGCGGGCAGCCGGGAGCGGCACGCGTGCGATCGGTATCCATGCCCCCGTGCTGGCCGCCCTCGAACCATCGAGGGTGACCGACGAGCTGCTCGCACACGCCGTGCGCGTGCGGCGCGGGGAGGCGTGGGCAGGTGGTCGCGTGCTGGGCGTCGTGCGGTTCGACCGGATCGATTCGCGGTTCCCGTTCGTGGCGACCTTGCCGCAGGCCGAGACCGAGGCGGCGCTGGTGCACCGCGTGCCGGCGGTGCGGCGCGGCGTGGAGGCCGAGCAGGTGACACGCGCCGGCGATGTGGTGCACGTGCATGCGTCGGGCGACGCGGGACCGGTGGAGCTGTCCGCCCGGCTCGCCGTGATCGCCGCCGGTGCGGCCGGCCGCGCACTCGTCTACCGACCGGGTGCGCTGCGCGGGCGGGAGTACCGCGACCGCTACCTCATGGCCGACGTGCCCGACGACGACGGCTCGGGCTTGGCCTTGAGCGGCGGCGGCGGGGATCGCGACGACGGCGGCCCCCGTCCGGATCGCGACGTCGCCCTCGTCCACCTCGACGCCGGGGGAGTGCTCGAGTCGTTCCCCCTGCCCGGGGGCCTGCGACGCTTCGTGGCGTGGGACCACCCCGGCGCCGACCCCTCCCCGGCATCCCGCACCGCGCGCCTGCGCAGTGCCCTGCGGCTGCGCGACGAGGCCGCGGCGGCGCGGGTGACCTCAGCCACGGCGTTCGGTGTGCGCCGGCTCATCGCGCCGCGCCTGCGCACCGGCCGCATCTTCGCGATCGGCGACGCCGCGCACGAGGTGAGCCCCATCGGCGGGCAGGGCATGAATCTCGGGCTGCTGGACGCCGCGCGCCTGGCCCCGCTGCTGGCCACCTGGCTGCGTCACGGCGCGGCGCCGGAGGCGCGGCTGCGGGAATGGGAGCGACGCCGCGTCGCCGCAGCGCGCACAGCGGCGCGGCTGGCCGCCGTGAACACCATGCTGGGGCGTCCGATGCCACACGTCTTCGACGCCGTGCGCCGCACCACCGTGCGTGCGATGCTCGGCCCGGCGACCGGCCCCCTGCTCGCGCGTGCCTACGCCATGCAATTCGACCGCGACGCCTGACCGTGGCATGCCCCGCTGCGCGCACTTCAGGCGCTCAGGCTCCCGCCCGAGAGCACGAGCTGCACGGCCAGCAGCAGCGCCGCGAACATGACGAGCCGGAACAGCAGGCGGCTCGGCGGCCACCCCAGCGCGCGCACGACGGTCGCCAGCGCGACGGCCACGACGGCGCCGAAGCCGATCCACGCCACCACCGCCACCTGCGCGACCGCGCCGCCGGTCGGGCCCAGCAGCACGGCCACGGCCCCGGCCACCACTCCGAGCGCCGCCACCACGGCCGACAGCCGCGGCCCCAGCCGATGCGGCAGCCCGCGGATGCCCGTGCGCGCGTCGTCCTCCAGGTCGGGCAGCACGTTCGTCAGGTGCACCGCGGCGCCCAGCGCCGCACCCGCGACCCACGCCCACCCCGCCGCGAACGACGGCTCGGCCGCCGACAGCGGCGCGAAGGAGGGGAACACGCCGAAGCTCACCACGAACGGGACGATTGACGCCGCAGAGGCCTTGAGCCCGGCGTTGTAGGCCCAGGCGCAGCCGAGCGCGAGGGCGTGCGCGGCCAGCATCCGCCATCCCAGCGGCACCGACAGCAGCAGCGCCAGGCCCAGGGTCGCGAACGCCGCGAGCGTGGCCGTCCGGTCGCTCACCGCGCCGCGCGCGACCGGCTTGTCGGTACGGCCGACCGCACGATCGCGCCCCGCATCGAAGGCGTCGTTGGAGAGGCCGACCGAGAGCTGCCCGCTCTGCACCGCCGCCGTGAGCAGTCCCAGACGCCAGGGTTCCAGACCCACCGCGACGCCGAGCGCGAGCGCGAGCACCGTGACCACGAGGGTGGGGCCGGGGTGCGATGAGGCCCATAGCGCCGCCCAGACCTGCGGCCGCGCCGCCGTCGCCCCCATCTAGAGCGGCCTGACGCGCAGCCACACGAATCCGTGCGGGGGCAGCGCGATGCCCTCGTCGAGGTCGATCGCCACCCCGTGGACCAGGTCTTCGGCGTCGCGTTCGAACCCCGACAGCGTCAGCGGATCGACGAGAGCGTCCAGCTCGCCCACGTTGGCGAGCACGAGCACCACCGACTCCGGGCCGGGCCGCTGGAACCCGAGCACCGAGCCGGCCGGCACGTGGAATCCGATCAGCTCATCGCCGGCGAACTCGTCCGCCGCCTGCCGCGCGGCGATCAGCCTCGTCACGCGTCGGAAGACCCGACCGGCCGGGGTCCCGGCATCCCCTCGCTCCGCGTAGCGGTCGCGCGGCTTGTTGCCGCGGTGCACCCAGCGCGGATCGTGACGGCGTTCGGGGTCGTCGGCGTACGTGGGGTCGTTCAGCTGCGCCACCTCGTCGCCCAGGTACAGCATCGGCAAACCGCCCATCGAGAACGTCAGGGCGTGGGCGAGCAGGATGCGGGCCTCGCCGCTGGCGTCGCCGGCCTCGACCCCGGCGAGGGATGCCGTGGTCCCGGCCACCTGCGTTCCGTCGGTGTCGAGGAAGGGCACGCCGCGCGCGAAACTGCCGGGCTCGCGGCCCAGGTAGAAGTCGGTGAGGAAGGCGCGGTGGGCGTCGTCGATGCCGAGGGCGCCGTCGGCCAGGCTCCAGTCCAGGACCTCGGCGTCGCGGACCGCGACCACGCGCACGCGCGCCGCTTCGGCCGAACGCGTTTCGAGCGCCCGCTGGAGACGTCGCGGATCGCGGGTGGCGAGCGCGTCCCAGATCAGCAGGCCGGCGGTCCGGTCGGGAGCCCACCGGCATCCCGTCGCTTCGTCTATGCCCACCAGCTGCACCGACGGGGCGGCGAGGGCCAGCACCGCGGCCAGCACGGCGATCTGGTCGCCGTCACCGTCGACGCGCAGCAGGTCGACGCCCAGGTTGGCCAGCGCCAGGGCATCGGCGATGGGGTCGGGGCCTGCGGGCAGATCCAGGGAGAGGGCGATGCCGGCCAGGCGCAACGCGGCGGCCAGGTCGGCCAGGCGGGCGAGGCTGCCGATACCCGGATCGACGGTGCGTGCGTCGATGAGCACGTCGGACAGGTGCAGGACGGTCACGCCCAGCTCGCGCAGGTAGGCGGTCTCATCATGCATGCCGGCGAGGTTGCCGGCGTACCGGGCCGGCGAACAGGTCGCGCCGAGCGCGCGCTGCGACCGGTATCGGTCGAGGGTGCTCGCTCGTCGATCGTGCACCTTGAGGTCGATCGGGCGCTGGTTCCACGAGGCGGATGCCGCTTCGACCAGGGCCGTGAGCTGTTCGAGGCCGTCGTCGGCGGCCGTGCGCGCGAGCGCGTCGTGCAGGCGGGGGAACCCGGCATCCAGTCGCTCGCGGAAGGCGTCGTCGACCGGCCCGAGCGCGTCGAGGGACTCGTCGACGGCGACACGGTCCTCGTCGACCGTGGTGAGCGTGGTCATGGCGATGAGCTCCTCCTGCCTCCAGACTAGGGGGAGGCCCGGTCGGGTGCGACGGGCCGGGCGACCACGATCGGAGACCGCCATGAACCTCCTGCAGATCGCGCAGCACGTCGACGACCTCGACCAGGCGTCGGAGTTCTACACGACGCTGCTCGACCGGCCGCCGCTGGCGCGCTTCGACGAGCCCGGCCTCGTGTTCTTCGACCTCGACGGCACGCGCCTGCTGCTGGACAGGGCCGCGCCTTCGGCGCACATCTACCTGCGCGTGGACAACGTGCATGTGACGCTGGAACGGCTCGACGGCCTGGTCGAGGTCATCAGCCCGCCGCGGGTGATCTACACGCACGACTCGAACCTGCTCGGCCCGGAGGGACACGAGGAGTGGCAGGCGTTCATCCGCGACTCCGAGGGCAACACCGTCGGGCTCGTGGCGTTCCAGAAGCCCTGAGGGCGTTGCGCGCGGCGGGGTTGCGCGCGGCGCCCCAGGCGTAAGTTGGCGCATATGTGGGGTATCGCGAGGGGACAAGCCCCCTACGCGCCAAGTTGCGAGGTTGCGCGCGGCGCCCCCAGGCGCAAGTTGGCGCATATGTGGGGTATCTCCAGGGGATAAGCCCCCTACGCGTCAAGTTGCGGGGTTGCGCACGGCGCCCCCAGGCACAAGTTGGCGCGTATGTGGGGTATCACCGCGGGATAAGCCCCGGACGCGTCAAGTTGCGGGCGCGGCGGGCCGCGTCAGGACGGCGTCGAGGAACGCGTGGATAGTCGCATGCAGCGCGGCGGTCGCGGCGTTGTCGATGGTGCCGGCGTGGCCGCCCTCGACCGGCTCGAGGTAGTACGCCTCGGCGCCGGCCTCCTCGCGCAGGCGCGCGGCCATCTTGCGCGCCTGCACCGGGCCGACCCGGTCATCGCTGGCGGCCGCGTAGATGAGCGAGGGCGGGTACGAGCGCTCGGGGTCGACGAGGTGGTACGGCGAGAACGTGCGGAGGAACTCCCAGTCGGCGGGCACGTCGGGGTCGCCGTACTCGGCGATCCAGCTCGCCCCGGCCGACAGGCGGGTGTAGCGTCGCATGTCCAGCAGTGGCACGCCGCAGACGACGGCGCCGAAGTCGTCGGGGTACTGCGTGAGCATGTTGCCCACGAGCAGTCCGCCGTTGCTGCGCCCGTGGCATCCGATCTGTGGAGGCGTGGACACGCCGCGGGCGACCAGATCCCGGGCGACGGCGACGAAATCCTCGTACGCGCGGTGCCGATTCTCGCGCAGCGCCGACAGGTGCCAGCCGGGCCCGAACTCTCCGCCGCCGCGGATGTTCGCGACCACGAACACCCGGCCCTTCTCGAGCCATGCCGGGCCGACGAGGCTGGGATACTCCGGCGTGAGTGCGTGTTCGAACCCGCCGTAGCCGCTCATGAGCACGGGCAGGGTCGTGTCGAGTTCGCGCGGGCCGACCTCGAAATAGGGGATGCCGGTGCCGTCGGCGCTGGTGGCCCAATGCTGCGTGGCGACCAGGCCGGTGGCGTCGAAAGCGGGCGCTGCCTGCTGCACGACCCGGGGGTCGCCGACGACGGCGTCGGTGACGATGAGCGTCGGCGGAGTGAGGAACCCGCGCGCCACGACCCACAGCTCGTCGTCGACCTCATCGTCGAGGGTGACGACGCCGGAGGAGAACAGGTCGTCGGCGCCCAGGTCGAGTTCCAGTGGGGTGTGGGCGATAGCGCCCTCGGGCCCCGAGAGGGTGGCGGGATCGACGGCGACCAATCGGGACTGCACCCGGTCGAGCACGGTGAGCACGAGCCTGTTGCGCGTCCAGCACCAGGTCTCGAGTACCGCGTGCTCGGTGGGCGCGAAAGCGACGCGGAGCGCCGAGCCGTCGCCGGTGGTGAGGGTGTGGAGCGGACCGACCAGCAGCGTGCCGCCCGGGTGCGTCGCGCCGGCCACTTCCCAAGGGGTCGTCGTGCGCACGGCGACGAGATCACCGTGGATGTCGACGCGCGCGTCCTGCGGTGCGTGGACCGTGACCGGTTCGGGCATCGTGGCCGAGTCTGCGGCATCCCACGTCCAGACCTCGAAATGGAAGAAGTCATGTGCGACGACGACACTGGCCGCATGCCGGGCCGGGTCGGTGGAGAGGAAGACGCCGACGTCGGCGCGGGCGCCTTCGACCACGGTCTGCGCGTTGCGCAGGGGCGTGCCGCGGCGCCACACCCGCGCGGAGATCGGGTAGCCCGAGTCGCTCACCGCTCCGCCGTCGAGTGCGCTCGCCACCAGCAGGGTGTCGGGGGCGAGCCAGGCGACGCCGTGCTTGTGGACGTCGAGGCGGAACGGCTCGTCGTCGACGAACGCGACCTTCTCGAGGTCGAACTCGCGGACCACGACCGCGTCGCCACCGTCGGGACTGAGTCGCACGAGGGCTCGGCCGCTGCCCGCGGGTCCGTGGACGGCGCCCCCGAAACTCCACGGCGTGCCCTCGGCGCGGCCAAGCGCATCGAGGTCGAGCAGCACCTCCCATTCGGGAGTTCCCGCGGTGAAAGCCGCACGGGTGGTCCGGCGCCACAGCCCGCGCGGGTTGTCGGCGTCGCGCCACAGGTGGTACATCAGGTCGCCGTGCCGTGCGGGCACGATGAGCCGGTCCGGGTCGTCGAGGATGTCGCGCAGCCGGAGTTCGAGTGCCTCATCGTGGAAGGCCGCCTCGGTCTCGGCGGTGCGCTCGGCCGCCCAGGCCAGCGCCTCGGGTGCGGTGATGTCCTCAAGCCAGAGGTGGGGATCGGCTGCGTCGTGGATCACCTCGTCAGCCTATGCCGCAGCGCGGGGCTCCGAGCCCGCGAGGACTCGGCGCCTCTTGGGCCTGTGCTCGCGCGGAAGTTGGCGCGTGTATGGGGTATGACGTGGGCAGATTCAGGGGGTCAGTGCAACACCTGAATCTGGAGGTGGGGCGTGGGTCCTGAGGTGTTGTTGGAGTCTCGTGTGGGGGTGTTGCGACTGGCGGTGTCGGTGGGCAGCGTGCGGGAAGCGGCT
>NZ_JBNYWT010000007.1:0-60371 GCF_053586795.1 Microbacterium pollutisoli | reverse complement strand
GACGCCGACCTCGCCGAAACCCAGCGTCTCCTCAACATCCGCCCCCGCGCCGTCCTCGGCTTCCACACCCCATCTGAAACACTGAACTCACACATAGCGCGTGTTGCACTGACCACTTGAGACCGCCCCCGGCATACCCCACATTCACGCCAACTTGGCCAGCTGCGGCGCCGCGCTTGCCCTGGCACCGTCCGACACGTGATGCTGGATGCAGCGCGCTGCGGGGGCGGCGCGTCCGAGGTCACTGGGGGACGACCACATGGTGGAGCAGATCGGCATCATCGGCGGCGGAATCGTCGGCATCGCCCTGGCGCGCGAGTTGTCGGCCGCCGGCGCCGAGGTCACCGTGCTCGAGAAGGAGGCGCGGCTCTCCCAGCACCAGACGGGCCACAACTCCGGTGTCGTGCACGCCGGCCTCTATTACGCGCCGGGCTCGCTGAAGGCGACACTCTGCGCGAAGGGCCGTGCACAGATCCGCGACTACTGCCTCGAGAAGGGGCTCCCGTATCGCGAGGTCGGCAAGCTCGTCGTCGCGGTCGACGAGTCGGAGCTGGACGCCCTCGCCGAGATCGAACGGCGCTCCATCGCCAACGGGGTCCCCGGCCTCACCCGCATCGACGATGTCGAACGTCTGCGTGAGCTCGAACCGCACGTCGCGGGCGTCGCCGCTGTCCACTCCCCGCACACCGCGGTCGTCGACTACGCCAGCATCACCGAGGCGATGGCGCAGGATGTGCGCGCCGGCGGCGGGCGGATCCGGCTGCACAGCGAGGTCACCGGCATCCACCCGGAGAACGGCCGCGTGCGGACTGTCACCGCCGGAGGCGAGTTCATGTTCGACCGGGTCATCGCCGCGGCGGGTCTGCACTCCGACGTCGTGGCGAAGCTCGTCGGAGCGGACGCGTCCCCGAAGATCCTGCCGTTCCGCGGCGAGTACTGGGAGCTCAAGCGCGAGCGCACCGATCTCGTGAAGGGGATGATCTACCCCGTGCCCGACCCGCGTTTCCCGTTCCTGGGCGTGCACTTCACCCGCGGCGTCTACGACAACGTGCACGTCGGCCCGAACGCCGTGCCCGCGCTCGCCCGCGAGGGATACACGTGGCTGACGATCTCGCCGAAGCACACCTGGGAGTCGCTCACCTGGCCCGGCGCCTGGCCGCTGGCGAAGCAGCACTGGAAGATGGGCGTCGACGAGATCTCCGCCTCGCTGCTGAAGGCCCGTTACTTCCGCAAGGCGCGGCGGTTCGTCCCCGAGCTGAGGATGTCCGACCTCGAGGACAAGAGCGCGGCAGGCGTGCGGGCACAGGCGTGGGGCCGCGGCGGCGAGCTGCTCGACGACTTCGCGGCCGACCAGATCGGCGCGGTGACGGTGCTGCGCAATGCCCCGTCACCGGCAGCCACCAGTTCGATCGCCATCGCGCAGTACGTCATCGAGCACTTCCTCACGGGGACGCGGGCCTAGGCACAATACCGTTCAGTTAAGGGTTCGTGCGGTAGTTTTGGGGTATGCCTCGTTCTGGTTGGGTGAAGCCGGTTTCTGACCGCCGGTTGTCGGATTTGGTGTCGGTGGGTTTGCTGACACGGGTGTTTCCTGCGGAGGTTGTTGATCAGGTGATTGCTGATGCCGGGCGTACCGAGCAACGGAATCGGTCGTTGCCGGCGCGGGTGATGGCGTATTTCTCGATCGGGTGTCAACGTCGGCTGAATTCTGACCCTTTTTCGTCGTCTGAATCTTGACCCCTCTGGGGTTGTTGTTATCGGTTTCCGCCCGGGGTGGGCGGGGTCTTGAGGAGCTCGCGTCGGGCCCTTGTTCGGTAGGAGTCGCCGGCGAGGGTGAGGACCTCGGCGTGATGGACGAGGCGGTCGATCATCGCGGACGCGACGATGTCGTCGGCGAAGATCTCGCCCCAGCGGCCGAAGGGCATGTTGCTGGTGACGAGGATCGAGCCTTGCTCGTAGCGGGCGGCGATGAGCTGGAAGAACAGGTTCGCGGTGTCCGCGTCGAAGGGCAGGTAGCCGACCTCGTCGATGATCAGCAGCCGGTAGCGGCGCAGCCGTTTCAGCTCGTGCTCGAGACGCCCGCCCTGGTGCGCGGTCTGCAAGCGGGACGCCCAGCCGGTGGCAGTGTCGAACGCGACCGGGTAGCCGGCGTGGCAGGCCTTGATGCCCAGTCCGATGCCCAGGTGGGTCTTGCCGACGCCGGGCGGGCCGAGCAGGATCACGTTCTCCGCTTTCGTGATCCAGGTCGTGGTGGCCAGGTGCGCGAGAACGTCGCGGCGCAGTGAGGGCTGATGGTCGACGTTGAAGTCCTCGAGCGTCTTCACCGCGGGGAAGTGCGCCCCGGCGATGCGCAGGCTGGTGCCGTTCGCTTCCCGGTCCGCGACCTGTCGTTGCAGCACCGCGGCAAGGTAATCCTCGTGCGACCAGCCCTCGTCGCGGGCGGTGACCGCGAGTTGCTCCCAGACCCTGCCGATCGTGGGTGCCTTCAGCGCGCGGGCGAGGTAGCCGAGCGTCGCGGCGGTGTCGGTGCCGGTTCCCATCACAGCACCTCCCCAGTGGTCGGATCGAACCGGACCCCGAACAAGGCGTCGTAGTCGCCCGGGTCGCGGAACATCACCCGCCGCTCCGGTGCGGCGAGCTCCGCGCGCGCCCGGTCGCGTTTCGCGGCCGCGTACTGGGAGCGCAGGCCCTTCGCGGTGACCACGTGGGCGGGGTCGGTGACAACGCTGCTGGTCGCCCAGGAGCGTTCGTGGTCGGCGACCGTGGTGCCGTCGCAGACCACGATCACCCGGGTCAGTGTCGCGGTGACATCGACGAGCCGGCCGATCACCCTGGGGTCGACGGAGTAGTCGTTGCTGTCGACGCGGACGTAGTAGTCCCGGCCCAGCCGGACCCGCGCCTGCAGGCCCGTGGTCGGCGGGTGCGGGGGCAGCGCCGTCATCGCGGCCAGGTCCCTGTCGAGGACGTCGATCGGGCGGCCGCCGAGGGAACGGATCTTCCGGGCGTTCGCGCGCGGCAGCCAGTCCTGCAACTGCGCGTTGAAATCGGCAGGCGACGTGAATCGCCGACCGGGCAGGAACGATGTCTCGAAGAACCCATTGTTGCGTTCGGTCATCCCCTTGAACTCCGGATCCGCCGGCGGGGCGAGCACCACCCGAGTCGCGAGCGTCCCCGCGAACGCGGCCGCGAGCTGGGTCACCTTCCCCTTCCCGCCGATCGCGGACTCCCGGTCCCAGACCAGCGTCTTGGACACCGCGCCGACCTGCGCGATCAGCTGCCACATGCCCGCGGTGAGATCTCCGCCCTGACGTGAGGGGAGCATCACCGCGGACAGGAAGCGGGAGAACGTGAGCGTCATCACCAGCACCGGCAACATCGCCGCCTGCCCGAACCCGACCGGGATCCGCGGCTCCGGGAACCACAGATCCATCTGCGCCGCCTGCCCCGGGTGATGCACGATCCGATCCGCCGGGTCGACGCCCGCGTACTCCGGCCGGATCTGCCGGACCCGGTCCTTCAGGATCGTGATCGAGTGCACCCACCCGATCCGCTCCGCGATCACCGTCGCGGGCATCTTCGCGTCCTCGCGCAGCCACTTCCGGATCTCCGGCTCGACCGCGTCGACCAGTGACCCCCGCGGCGCCCGCCGATATGCCGGCGGCTCATCCGACGCCAACGCCGCCCGCACCGTGTTCCTCGCGACGCCGAGCTTGCGCACGATCGCCTTGATCGGCATGCCCTCCGCCTTATGCAACCGGCGGATCTCCTCCCAATCTTCCACTGAAATCACCCTCCAAGAGTGTCGGAGGGGTCAAGATTCAAACGTCGCCTCGGGGTCAGTATTCACGCGTCGTCGACATCGGGATGGCGTTGCACTCGGAGGGTTCCTACGAGGATGTGTTCGCCCAGCTGACGGATGGGCTGGCATGGTCCTCGGGCTGGGCCGAGTCATGGTCGCCGCCGTCGAAGTCGGCGATCTTCCAAGCCCGCTCCCGGCTCGGATTCGAACCCGTGCGTGACCTGTTCACCCGGGTGGCGCGCCCGCTGGCCAGGCCGGCGACACCGGGTTCGTGGTTGGCCGGACGAAGACTGGTCGCGATCGATGGCACGGTCTTGGATCTGGCTGACACGCCGGCGAATGTCGACTTCTTCGGCCGCCCCGCGTCGAGTCGGGGTGAATCGCCCCGGGTTTGATGGAGGGCTTGATTCCCCGAGAGGATCAAGTCATGCCAGCACCAAGGAAGTATCCGCAGGAGTTGCGGGAGCGAGCTCTCAGGCTCGTGCAGGAGGCGCGTCGGGAGGATCCGGAGCTGTCGCTGAACGCGGCGGTGATCCGGATCGGTCAACGCACCGGAGTCAACCCCGACACCCTCCGAGGGTGGGCGAAGCAGGCCGAGATCGATGCCGGGCAGCGGCCGGGGATGACCACGAGCGAGGCCAAGCGCATCAAGGAGCTCGAGGCTGAAGTTCGCGAGCTCAAGCGCGCCAACGAGATCCTGTTGGCGGCCTCCTCGTTCTTCGCGCGGGAGCTCGACCCGCGACTTCCCTGGTGACCCAGTTCATCGACGATCATCGTGACCGGTTCGGGGTCGAGCCAATCTGCCGAGTGCTCACCGAGCACGGAGTGAAGATTGCCCCATCGGGTTACTACGCCTTCAAGAAGCGCCCCGCCTCAGCCAGGGCGCTGCGCGATGGGCAGCTAATCGCCGAGATCGAGCGGGTGTTTTGGGACCGCAAGCTGGGTCGCGGGATCAGCGGCGTGCGCAAGATGTGGCATCTGCTGCGCCGCGAAGGCACCCCGGTCGCTCGTTGCACGGTGGAGCGGCTCATGCGAGTCCAGGGTTTGCGCGGGATTCGTCGTGGGAAGCAGTTCATCACCACCAAACCGGACGAGAAGGCGCTGCGGCCGGAGGACCGCGTGAATCGCGACTTCACCGCCTGCCGGCCGAACCAGCTCTGGGTGGTGGACTTCACCTACGTGCCGACCTGGTCAGGGATGGCGTTCACCGCGTTCGTCACCGACGTGTTCTCCCGCCGCGTTGTGGGCTGGAGAACCGCCGACCGGATGCCGACCGAGCTGCCCTTGGATGCGCTGGAGATGGCACTCTGGGTTCGGGGACGGGCAGGGGAAAACGTTGCTGGGGTGACGCATCACTCGGATGCCGGCCGGCAATACACCGCTCTGCGCTACGCCGATCGGTTGGCGGAAGTCGGTGCGATCGCATCGATCGGAACCGTGGGCGACAGCTATGACAATGCTCTGGCGGAGTCGGCGATCGGGCTCTATAAGGCCGAGTGCGTCAAGATCGACGGCCCCTTCCGCACCGTCGATGAGCTCGAGCTCGCGACGCTTTCCTGGGTGCACTGGTTCAACGAGAACCGGCTGCACTCCTCGATCGGGTATCTCACCCCGATCGAGATGGAGAACGAGTACTACCGTGAGATCAACACCCGACAGCAGCCGCTGCCGGGAGAACTCGCCCTCCACTAAACCCGGGGCGATTCAGGGTGAGCATGCCGCGTTTCCGCAGGCCCGGCTGGTGGCGTTGGCCGAGTGCGGCACCCATGCCATCCTCGACGCTGAAATCGGCCCATGCACCACTTCGGAGATCGCGTTGTCTCGGGAACTGCTCGACAGGCTGGAGCCTGGAATGCTGGTGCTCGCCGACCGAGGCTTCTACGGGTTCACACTCTGGCAGCAAGCCGCGGCCACGGGTGCAGACTTGCTCTGGCGGGTCAAGACGAACCTGCGCCCGCGGTTTCGGGAAGCTCTACCCGACGGGTCATGGTTGGCGGAGATCATCCCCACCTCCGGCACCGACCGGAAGTCGACACCGCCGCTGAAGGTGCGGGTCATCGACTACACGATCGAGGACGGGAGGGAGAACCCCGAGTCGTATCGGCTGCTCACCACGATCCTGGATCCAGCCGAGGTGACCGCCGAAGACCTCGCTGCGGCCTATTCCGAGCGGTGGGAGATCGAGTCCACCTTTGACGAGTTGAAGACACATCAGCGTGGCCCCAGGGGCGTGCTGCGCTCCAAGTCTCCCGATTTGGTCCAACAAGAAATCTGGGGGCACCTGTGCTGCCACTACGCCATCCGCACCCTCATGGTCGACGCCGCCGCCCACGCCGGACGGGACCCCGACCGGGTCTCGTTCGTCGCAGCGCTACGCATAGCCCGCCGCTCGCCGACCCAGGGCTCTTTTCGCAGGGTGGCGACGTGGCTCGCCAGTCGACCGAGCACGACGTCGGCTGCGTCGATGATGATCCACTCGCGCTGGACATCAGCGGGAGTAGGTGAGAATGTGCGAGTCACAGTTGAACTGCTTTCTCGTCGAAATGAGGCGTTCGTGAATCCCGCTCCGTGGACGTTTGCGAAGCAAACGATGCCGGTGGAGGGCTCAAGTTCGGGTATCGCGCGTACCACGCAGACACCAAAGATCGAGAGTAGTCGCGATCGGGCATCCCGGTCAAACGCACCTGGCTTTCGCGGATGCCTTGCGCTAGTCGGTCACATTGCGGTCTGCCCGCCGTCGACGGTCAGCACGTGCCCGGTGATCCAGGACGACTCGTCGGAAGCGAGGAACAGGGCGGCCGAGGCGATGTCCTCCGGCGTCCCAGCCCTCTTGAGGGGCTGAAGCGAAAGCATCACATCGATGAATTGCTGGTTCGACAGTTCAGCGGTCTGCCCGGTGAAGGGCACGAAGCCGGGGGCGATCGCATTACAGCGGATCCCCTGTGGCCCATAATCCACGGCGATCGATCGGCTGAGTCCGATGACGCCCGCTTTGGTGGCAGCGTGCGGTCCATGGCCGGGAATGCCGACAAGCCCCGAGGTCGACGCGGTGTTGATGATCGAACCGGCGCCCTGCTTCTGCATCTGACGCAAGGCGTATTTGCAGCCGTAGTACACCTGAGTCAGTTCGAACTGGATCGTGAAATTCCAGTCCTCCGTGCTCAAGTCCGCAATCGGGGACATCCGGACCAGGCCGGCATTGTTGTACATGACATCCAATCGGCCGTAGTTGTCCGCCGCGAACTTAACCAGGCCCTCGACCTCGTCTTCCTTCGTCACATCCACCCTGGCAAAGGCGGCCGAACCTCCAGCAGCGGTGATTTCATCAACGACGGCCTTCCCGCCATCAACATTGAAATCGGCGACGATCACGGTCGCGCCTTCGAGGGCGAACAGTAGCGCAGCCGCCTTGCCCTGACCCGAAGCGGCTCCCGTTATGACAACTATCTTCTCCTGCAGCCTGTTCATCGGCCTTCTCCTTTGTCATCGTTGACATTCATTGCCAATCGGGCGGACTTGGACTCACCGGCCCGAGATCATCCGCTCGCACTCACAACCATACGCTCATGACGGCGCTCAGCGAATTTCCCCGGTCTTGCTCATCGAAGTTCCCATGCTCTCGGTGCTGTGAGCGAAGCAGGCACCTGGTCGAGTGCCGCGCGCCGCGCCCTCGTACGCTCGGCCTGAATCGCCCCGGGTTTGATGGAGGGCTTGATTCCCCGAGAGGATCAAGTCATGCCAGCACCAAGGAAGTATCCGCAGGAGTTGCGGGAGCGAGCTCTCAGGCTCGTGCAGGAGGCGCGTCGGGAGGATCCGGAGCTGTCGCTGAACGCGGCGGTGATCCGGATCGGTCAACGCACCGGAGTCAACCCCGACACCCTCCGAGGGTGGGCGAAGCAGGCCGAGATCGATGCCGGGCAGCGGCCGGGGATGACCACGAGCGAGGCCAAGCGCATCAAGGAGCTCGAGGCTGAAGTTCGCGAGCTCAAGCGCGCCAACGAGATCCTGTTGGCGGCCTCCTCGTTCTTCGCGCGGGAGCTCGACCCGCGACTTCCCTGGTGACCCAGTTCATCGACGATCATCGTGACCGGTTCGGGGTCGAGCCAATCTGCCGAGTGCTCACCGAGCACGGAGTGAAGATTGCCCCATCGGGTTACTACGCCTTCAAGAAGCGCCCCGCCTCAGCCAGGGCGCTGCGCGATGGGCAGCTAATCGCCGAGATCGAGCGGGTGTTTTGGGACCGCAAGCTGGGTCGCGGGATCAGCGGCGTGCGCAAGATGTGGCATCTGCTGCGCCGCGAAGGCACCCCGGTCGCTCGTTGCACGGTGGAGCGGCTCATGCGAGTCCAGGGTTTGCGCGGGATTCGTCGTGGGAAGCAGTTCATCACCACCAAACCGGACGAGAAGGCGCTGCGGCCGGAGGACCGCGTGAATCGCGACTTCACCGCCTGCCGGCCGAACCAGCTCTGGGTGGTGGACTTCACCTACGTGCCGACCTGGTCAGGGATGGCGTTCACCGCGTTCGTCACCGACGTGTTCTCCCGCCGCGTTGTGGGCTGGAGAACCGCCGACCGGATGCCGACCGAGCTGCCCTTGGATGCGCTGGAGATGGCACTCTGGGTTCGGGGACGGGCAGGGGAAAACGTTGCTGGGGTGACGCATCACTCGGATGCCGGCCGGCAATACACCGCTCTGCGCTACGCCGATCGGTTGGCGGAAGTCGGTGCGATCGCATCGATCGGAACCGTGGGCGACAGCTATGACAATGCTCTGGCGGAGTCGGCGATCGGGCTCTATAAGGCCGAGTGCGTCAAGATCGACGGCCCCTTCCGCACCGTCGATGAGCTCGAGCTCGCGACGCTTTCCTGGGTGCACTGGTTCAACGAGAACCGGCTGCACTCCTCGATCGGGTATCTCACCCCGATCGAGATGGAGAACGAGTACTACCGTGAGATCAACACCCGACAGCAGCCGCTGCCGGGAGAACTCGCCCTCCACTAAACCCGGGGCGATTCAGGGTGAGCATGCCGCGTTTCCGCAGGCCCGGCTGGTGGCGTTGGCCGAGTGCGGCACCCATGCCATCCTCGACGCTGAAATCGGCCCATGCACCACTTCGGAGATCGCGTTGTCTCGGGAACTGCTCGACAGGCTGGAGCCTGGAATGCTGGTGCTCGCCGACCGAGGCTTCTACGGGTTCACACTCTGGCAGCAAGCCGCGGCCACGGGTGCAGACTTGCTCTGGCGGGTCAAGACGAACCTGCGCCCGCGGTTTCGGGAAGCTCTACCCGACGGGTCATGGTTGGCGGAGATCATCCCCACCTCCGGCACCGACCGGAAGTCGACACCGCCGCTGAAGGTGCGGGTCATCGACTACACGATCGAGGACGGGAGGGAGAACCCCGAGTCGTATCGGCTGCTCACCACGATCCTGGATCCAGCCGAGGTGACCGCCGAAGACCTCGCTGCGGCCTATTCCGAGCGGTGGGAGATCGAGTCCACCTTTGACGAGTTGAAGACACATCAGCGTGGCCCCAGGGGCGTGCTGCGCTCCAAGTCTCCCGATTTGGTCCAACAAGAAATCTGGGGGCACCTGTGCTGCCACTACGCCATCCGCACCCTCATGGTCGACGCCGCCGCCCACGCCGGACGAGACCCCGACCGGGTCTCGTTCGTCGCAGCGCTACGCATAGCCCGCCGCTCAGTCGCCTCGGGCTCTTTTTCCCCCTCAGCGCCCTGACACTGCCGTCGCCGCATGGCGTCACGCCATCCTCAGCCTTCTCAAACGCCTGAACCCTGCGCGCCGACAGCGCTCAAACCCCCGCGTGATCAAACGCAAGATCTCCAAATGGCTTGCCAAACGCGACCACCACAGTCGTTGGCCACAACCCGCGAACAGTCCCCGAGTTCACGTTCAAACCCTTAACTGAACGGTATTGGGCCTAGGCACCCGCCGCCGCCCACCCCTGTGGCTATCCTGATCGGATGCCATCTGTCGGCGACCTGGTCGCACCGCGCCGCATGGGCATCGGCTTCCGCTGGCTGCTGGCGTCGTCGTGGACCAGCAACGTCGGCGACGGCATCGCCCTGGCGGCCGCGCCCCTGCTCATCGCCTCGATGACCTCGTCGCCGATCCTGGTGGCGTCGGGAGCGATCCTGCAGTTCCTGCCGTGGCTGCTGTTCGGACTGCACGCCGGCGCCGTCGCCGACCGGTTCGACCGGCGCCGGGTCGTGATGACGGCCAACGGCGCCCGGGCGATCGTCGTGGCCGCCCTGATCGCGTTCCTGGTGACCGGCGTCGCGGACATCTGGATCGTGCTGGCCGTCTCGTTCCTCTACGGCACCGCCGAGGTCTTCGTCGACACGGCCGGCACCGCCCTGCTGCCCATGATCGTGCAGCCCGCGGACCTCGGCACCGGCAACGCCCGGCTCCAGGCCGGCTACCTCGTCGTGAACCAGTTCGCGGGCCCGCCGCTGGGCGCCTTCCTGTTCGCGCTCGGCAGTGCCTGGCCGTTCCTCGTCCAGGGCCTGTGCGTGGCCCTGGCCATCGTGCTGATCTCGCGGCTGACCCTGCCGATCGAACCGGCGGCCACGGCCCCCGCACCACGCAAGCCCGTGCACACCGAGATCGCGGAGGGCCTGGGATGGCTGTGGCGCAACCCACCGGTGCGCACGCTGGTGATCATCATCCTCACCTTCAACATCACCTGGGCCGCGCCGTGGGGCGTGCTCGTGCTTTACGCCACCGAGCACCTCGGCATGGGGCCGGTCGGGTTCGGCACCCTGACGACCGCGTCGGCGGTGGGCGGCATGGTGGCGGTGCTGATCTTCGGCCGGCTGCAGCGGCGGGTGTCGTTCGCGACGCTCATGCGCGTGTGCCTGTCGGCCGAGGTGCTCATGCACCTGTCGTTCGCCCTGACGACCTCCGGGTGGGTGGCGCTGGTGATCATGTTCGGGTTCGGGCTGTACGCGTTCGTCTGGGGGACGATCTCGACCACCGTGCGCCAGCGCCTGGTCCCCTTGTCCCTGCAGGGCCGGATCGCGTCGGTGAACATGGTCGGTGTGTTCGGCGGCCTGGTCATCGGCCAGGCGCTCGGCGGCGTCATCGCGCAGACCTGGGGACTCACCGCGCCCTGGTGGTTCGCGTTCGCCGGGTCGGCCTTGACCCTCCTGCTCGTCTGGCGGCCGATCGCGCACATCGTCAACGCCCAGCCCACAGGGGATAATGAGTCGGTGACGGACGCGCCCCTGACCCTGCCCGGCTGGACCCACGTGTACTCGGGGAAGGTGCGCGACCTGTATCGCCCCGCCGGACCCGACGGCGAAGCCGACCGCATGCTCGTGGTCGCCAGCGACCGGGTGAGCGCGTTCGATCACGTGCTCGATCCCGCCATCCCGTCCAAGGGCGCACTGCTGACGACACTCAGCCTGTGGTGGTTCGCGCAGCTCGCCGGCGGCGACGGCGGGCGCCCCATCCCGAACCACCTGGTCGCCGACGCCGAGCCGCCGGCCGAGGTCGCCGGACGCGCCATGCTCGTGCGGGCGCTGGACATGCAGCCGGTCGAGTGCGTCGTGCGCGGCTACCTCACCGGCTCGGGCTGGGCCGAGTATCAGGAGAGCGGCACCGTGTGCGGCATCGCCCTGCCGGCGGGGCTGGCCAACGGCGACCGGCTGCCCGAGCCCATCTTCACGCCGGCCTACAAGGCGCCGCTGGGCGAGCACGATGAGAACATCTCCTACGCGCAGACGGTCGAGCTGGTCGGTGCCGATATCGCCGCGCAGCTGCGCGACGCCTCGCTCGAGATCTACACCCGCGCCGCGCGCATCGCCGAGGCGCGGGGGCTGATCCTCGCGGACACGAAGTTCGAGTTCGGGCTCGACGACGCCGGCATCCTGACCCTCGCCGACGAGGTGCTCACGAGCGACTCGTCGCGGTACTGGGATGCCGAGGCCTGGCGCACCGGGACCACCCCGGCCGAGCGGATGGCGAGCTTCGACAAGCAGCCGGTGCGCGACTGGATCTCCGCCAACTGGGACCGGCAGGGGACGCCGCCCGCGCTGCCGGACGACGTCGTCGCCGCGACCACCGCGCGCTATCGCGAACTGCTGGAGCGCCTCACCGCGCACTGACGGGCACACGCGCGGATGTCGCCCGAGTGGCATCCACGGCTCCCAGGCTTCTCCCAGATATCGTGACGGGAGCAACTTACCCGCGAGGAGCACACGCATGCCCATCTGGACCCTGCACGGCGACGGCCGTCACATCGAGCGCACCGCCGTCGTCCGCCCCGACGAACGCCTGAACTGGCCCGGGACGATCGCCATCGGCGCACAGCACGTCGTCGCCATGTTCGGCGCGACCTTCCTGGTGCCGGTGCTCACCGGCTTCCCGGTGTCGACCACTCTGCTGTTCTCGGGCCTGGGCACCCTGCTGTTCCTGGTGCTGACCGGCAACCGGCTGCCCAGCTACCTGGGCTCGTCGTTCGCGTTCATCGCGCCGATCCTCGCGGCCGGACCCGGCGGCGGCGCTCCGCTGGAGACCCCGGAGCAGATCTCGCAGGCCCTGCTGGGCGTCTTCGTCGCCGGTGTGCTGCTGGCCGGCGTCGGCTTCCTCGTACAGGCGACCGGCACGGGCTGGATCGAGAAGCTCATGCCACCGGTCGTCTCGGGCGCCATCGTGGCGCTCATCGGCCTGAACCTGGCGCCCGTGGCCTGGCAGAACTTCCAGGTCGACGCACTGCTGGCCACGATCACCCTGGTCGCCTGCGTGCTGTTCTCGGTGCTGTTCCGCGGCTTCCTGGGCCGCGTGTCGATCTTCCTCGGCGTGGTCGTCGGCTACGTCGTCGCGATCATCATGGGCAAGGTCGACTTCTCCGCGGTCGAGTCGGCCGCCTGGCTGGGTCTTCCCGAGTTCCACCTCCCCGCCTTCGGCGACCCGGTCGCGTGGGGCCTGCTGCCCATGTTCCTCCCCGTCGTGCTCGTGCTCATCGCCGAGAACGTCGGGCACGTGCGCGGCGTGGCCACGATGACCGAGGACCCCACCATCAACAAGCGCACCGGCCGCGCGCTGGTCGCCGACGGCATCGCCACCACGATCGCCGGCGCGTTCGGTGGGTCGGGCACCACGACGTACGGCGAGAACATCGGCGTCATGGCCGCCACCCGCGTGTACTCGACCGCCGCCTACTGGGTCGCGGGCATCATCGCTCTCCTGCTGGCGTTCTCCCCCAAGGTCGGCGCCGTCATCTTCGCACTGCCCGCGGGCGTGCTCGGCGGTGTGACCACTGCGCTGTACGGCCTGATCGGCGTCATCGGCATCAAGATCTGGGTCGACAACCAGGTCGACTTCTCGCGCCCCGTGAACCAGTACACGGTGGCCGTGTCGTTCGTCGTGGCCATCGCCGGGTTCACGATGACCTTCGACCAGCTGCAGTTCGGCGGCATCGTGCTGGGCACGGTCGCGGCCCTGGTCATCTACCACCTGGGCAACGCGATCGCGCGCGCCCGCAAGACCGGTGCGGACGACGGCGGCCCCATCGTCCCGATCGGCCAGCTCGGCGGCGATCCGCAGCAGTGAATCGGATGCCGGGGGCTTCGTGCCTCCGGCATCCCCTCCCGTGCGCGGCGGCTCCGGTCAGGCAGAGTCGCGGACGACGAGCTCGGTGTCGAGCACCGTCACGTGCGGTGCCTGGCCGCCGCCGAGGATCGTCAGCAGGATGTCGGCCATGCGCTCGCCCTGTGCGTACGAGGGCTGGCGCATCGTGGTCAGCTGCGGCGTCACGCTGGTGGCCACCGGGGAGTCGTCGAAGCCGATGATGGCGACGTCCTCGGGCACGCGGATGCCGTGGCGCCCGAGCACGGTGAGCGCGCCGCGCGCCATCAGGTCGCTCGCCGCGAACAGCGCGTCGAACTCGACGCCGGACTCGATGATCCGCTGCATCGCCGCGGCGCCGCCGTCGGCGGTGAAGTTGCCGTCTTCGATGGGCCCGTCGGCCAGGCCCGCGGCCGCCAGCGCTTCGCGGTAGCCGTCGAGCCGGTCGACGCCGGCGGGCATCGTGAGCGGGCCGGTGATCGTCGCG
Source organism: Microbacterium pollutisoli (assembly GCF_053586795.1). Lineage (NCBI taxonomy): Bacteria > Bacillati > Actinomycetota > Actinomycetes > Micrococcales > Microbacteriaceae > Microbacterium > Microbacterium pollutisoli. The sequence continues at coordinate 46,497 of NZ_JBNYWT010000007.1, read as the reverse complement.
ATGCGCGTGTGCCCCTTGCCCACCAGGTACTCGGTCGCCGCACGGGCGCCGGCCAGGTTGTCGACGTCCACGTAGTAGTCCCGCTCGCGCTCGCGCACGGGCCGGCCACCGTAGACGACCGGGACGGCCGCGGCGATCCGGTCGATGAAGGTGTCACTGGTGTGATGCGACACGATGATGGCGCCGTCGACGGCGCCGCTGCGCACGTAGGCGGTCGTCTTGTCGCGCGGGTCGTCGCTGGCGATGATCAGGTTCAGCACGTAGTCCGACCGGCTGAGCCGGGCGTTGATGCCCGACACGATCGCCGCGAAGAACGGGTCGCCGAAGAACCGGGTGGTGTCCTCGGGCACGACGAGCGCGATGGCCATCGTGGCGCGGCTGGCCAGCGACCGGGCGGCGCGGTTGGGCACGTAGTTCAGCTCGGCGATCGCCCGCTGCACGGCCTCGAGCGCGGCCGGGCTGACCGCCGTCGACCCGTTCACGACGCGCGAGACCGTCGACCGCGAGACGCCGGCCGCTGCGGCGACCTCTTCGATCGTGGCGGTCGCGCGGGTGCTTTGGATCGTCACAGAACCTCACTCGTCGCTGCGGGGACATCGATCGCCTTGGCGGCGATGACCCGACGATAGTCCAGAGCGCTGTCCTTGAGCGTGCGTTCCTGGGTGTCGTAGTCGACCCGGACGAGGCCGAACCGCTTGTCGTACCCCCACGCCCACTCGAAATTGTCGAGCAGCGACCAGTAGAAATAACCGCGCACATCGACACCGGCCTCGGCCGCGTCGATGATCGCCCCCAGATGCCCCCGCAAGAAGTCCGTCCGCTCGGCGTCGTGCACGCGCACGACCCCGGCTTCGACGACCGGGTGGTCGTCGAACGCCGCACCGTTCTCGGTGACGTACAGCGCGGTCCCCACCGGCTGTGCGTACTCGGTCCACACGCGCTGCAGCAGCGCGGTCAGGCCCGCCGGGTCCACTTCCCAGTTCATGGCCGTGCGGGGCAGTCCCCGCTCGTGCCAGTGGATCCCCTCGTGCGACGGGAACGGTGACTTCGACGGCCGCTCGGTGGGCGCATCGCCGGCCGGCGGCTGGTGCGGGTCGGGCTGCGCGCCGACGAATTCGCGGTGGTAGTAGTTGACCCCGAGCACGTCCAGCGGCTGGGCGATGGTCGCCAGGTCGCCCGTGTGCACGGCCGCGTCCAGAGCGTCGACGGCTGCGGCATCCACGGCGCGGATGTCCTCGACGATGTCGGCGGGGTACTGCGCGCGGAAGATCGGGTCGAGGAACCACCGGTTGAACTGCCCGTCGATGCGGCGGGCCGCGTCGAGATCGCCCGCGGAGGCGGGGTCGACCGGCTGGGCCTCAGTGAGGTTCAGGGTGACGCCCAGGTCGAGCGCCGCGTCGCGGGCGCGCAGCTCGCGCACCGTCTGGCCGTGACCCAGCAGCAGGTGGTGTGCCGCCAGGAGCCCGTCGGTGACGCTGTAGCGCCCCGGCGCGTGGATGCCGGCGGTGTAGCTGAGGAACGACGAGCACCACGGCTCGTTCAGCGTCGTCCACTCCGCCAGCCGGTCGCCGAGGGCGTCGTGCATGCCGAGGGCGTACTCGGTGAACAGGTCGCTGGTCTCGCGCACGGTCCAGCCACCGCGCTCCTCGAGCGCCTGCGGCAGATCCCAGTGGTAGAGGGTGATCCAGGGGCGGATGCCGGCATCCCGCAGCTCGTCGACCAGACGCTTGTAGAAGTCGACGCCCTTCGGGTTGACCGCACCGCCGTCGGGACGCACCCGCGCCCACGACACCGAGAAGCGGTACGTGTCGATGCCGAGGTCCTTCATGAGCGCCACGTCGTCGCGGTAGCGGTGGTAGTGGTCGCACGCGACGTCGCCGGTGTCCCCACCGATCACCGCGCCGGGCACGCGGCTGAACGTGTCCCAGATCGATGCCGTGCGGCCGTCTTCGAACGCCGCGCCCTCGATCTGGTACGCGGCCGTGGCCACGCCGAAGCGGAACCCGGGCGGGAACGCGCGCGCAGTGAACGTCATGGAGCGGAGCCTTCCGTGAGCGGTGGCGGGCCTCAGCCCTTCACCGCGCCTTGCATGATGCCGCTGACCAGCTGCTTACCGGCGAAGATGAACAGCAGCAGCAGCGGGATGGTCGCCAGCACGACACCGGCGAGCACGACGGAGTAGTCGACGAAGTAGTTCGACTGCAGCAGCGACAGCGCGACGGGCAGGGTCGGGTTCTGCCGGTCGAGCACGATGAACGGCCAGAAGAAGTTGTTCCACGATCCGACGAAGGTGAACAGGAACAGCATCGCCGCCGCGGGACGTGCCGCGGTGACACCCACCGTCCAGAACGTGCGGATCATCGACGCGCCGTCCACGCGGGCGGCCTCGATGAGCTCGTCGGGCACCGACTGCTGCAGGTACTGGGTCATCCAGAACACACCGAACGCACTGGTCAGCGCGGGGATGATGATCGCCCCGATCTGGCCGGTCCACCCCAGCTCGCTGAACAGGATGTACAGCGGCACGACGCCCAACTGCTGCGGCACGGCCATGGTGGCCACCACGAACACGAGCAGCGCAGGACCGCCGAGGAACTTCAGCTTCGCGAAGGCCCACCCCGCCAGGGTGGAGGTGATCACGACGGATGCCGCGATCAGGAAGGAGCTGTAGATCGAGTTCCACAGCGCCGGCCAGAAGTTGACGGCCGGGTTGTTCATGACCGACGCGGCGTTGTCGAGGAAGTTGCCGCCGGGGATCCAGCCGAACGGCTGGCGCAGCGTGGTCGAGTCGCCCGAGCCGATCACGAACGACCAGTACAGCGGGAAGACGGCCGAGATGAACACGACGGCGAGCGTCGCGTAGACCCAGAAGCCGGGGCGCGCACCGCGGATGCGGATCCCCTTGCCGACCTTGCCGGCGCCGCGGCGCGGCGTGGCGGCGCTCGGTCGGGTCTCCTTGACCGTCGTGCGGACGGTCGATGTGCCGACGCTCATCGTCCGGCCTCCTTCACGCTCTTCTTGGCGGCCTTGGCCTGTGCGCGCCGCTGCTGTTTCGAAATCTCGGAGCGCAGACCCTCGTCGCGCACGAGGTTGCGGGTGATGAGCAGGTTGATCAAGCCGATCCCGAGGATGATGATGAACAGGATCCACGCCATGGCCGCGGCACGGCCGAAGTTCCACTGGCCCCAGCCGATGTCGTACAGGTACAGGGTGATCGTCAGCCACTGCTGCGCGGCACCGCCGCGGCCGAACTGGTCGAACATGCGCGGCTCGTCGAAGATCTGCAGACCACCGATGGTCGAGGTGATGATCACGAAGATCAGGGTGGGCTTGAGCGAGGGCAGCGTGATGCTGAAGAACTGGCGGACCGGGCCCGCGCCGTCGACGGTCGCGGCCTCGTAGAAGTCACGGTTCACGGCCTGCATGGCCGCGAGGAGGATGAGGGCGTTGTAGCCCATCCAGCGGTAGTTGACCATGGTCGCGATGGCGACGTGGCTCCAGAACGGCTCGACGTGCCAGGGGATCGGGCCGATGCCGATGGCGCCGAGCCAGCTGTTGACCAGGCCCGACTGGTCGGCGAACATCGCGTTGAAGATGAGGCCGACGGCGACGGGGGCCACGACGAACGGGATGAGCACGCTCATCCGCCAGAACGTCTTGGCGCGGATGTTGCGGTCGAGCACCGCGGCGATGAAGATCGCGAGGATCAGCTGCGGGACGCTCGAGAGCAGGAAGATGCTGAAGGTGTTGCGCAACGCCGTCCAGAAGTGCGGCTGCGTCAGGATCCAGACGTACTGGTCGAAGCCGACGAACTCGCCCGAGTTGCGGACCAGGTCCCAGTCCATGAACGAGATGACGGCGGTGTACCCGATCGGGAACAGGCCCACGATCGCGAACATGATGAAGAACGGCGAGATGTACAGGTAGGGCGAGACCTTGAGGTCCCAGCGGCTGAGGCGCTGGGAGAACGAGATCACCCGAGGGGGCCGGCCGTCCGGCGTCGCGGAGCTGCGCTCGGCGCGGCGCGTGTCAGTCAGAGTCACGATCGTCCTTCGAAGTCATACAGGGTGGGATGCCGGGGGCGCGCCGTTCGGGTCGCCGCACCCCCGACAAGGTTCACTCAGAAGCCGGAGATCTCCGTCTTCCAGGTCTCCCAGGCAGTCTCCTTGTCCTCGAGGCCGTCGAAGACGCGGGTCACCGCGTTCTGGAGGGCGTCGTGGAACTGGAAGTACTGCGGTCCCTTGAAGGTGCTCACCTCGATGGCGTTCGCACGGTCGATGCCGATCTGACCGCTGGGCGCGTTGTTGAAGTACTCGTTGGTGTAACCGGTGAGGTCTTCGCTCGACTGCGCCTCGGGCTGGCTCGGGAAGGTGCCGGCGTTGTTGAACGCCTTGATCTGGGTCTCCGGCGAGGTCAGCCAGTCGGCGAGCTGCTGGGCAGCCTCGACGTTCTCACCGTTGGCCGGGACGACCAGGTACGAGCCGCCCCAGTTGCCGCCACCCTCGGGGAAGGCGTTGGCGATGTCCCAGCCGTCCACGTCCGGGGCCTCACCCGAGATGATGCCGTGCATCCACGGCGGGCACAGCATGGCGGCGAACTCGCCACCGGCCATGGCCGCGTACCAGTCGTCGCTCCACTGACCGGCGAACGCCGAGATCGGGACGGCACGGTCGACGACCGTGTCGTAGGCGGCGCGGATGTCGGGGTTCTCGGCGGCGACGATGGTGCCGTCGGGCTCTTCGTACGCGATCTCGAGCTGGTTCACGACACCCTGCAGAACCGAGTTGGCCGAGTCGATGAACGGGTTGCCGGTGGCCTCGACGTACGAGTCGGCCACGTCGAAGAACGCGTCCCAGGTCGGGAACAGCTCGGCGACCTCTTCGCGGTCGCTGGGCAGGCCGGCCGCCTCGAACAGGTCGGCGCGGTAGCAGATGGCCTGCGGCCCGATGTCGGTGCCGTAGGCGACCAGGTTGCCGTCGGCGTCGGTGGCTGCCGCTTCCTTCCAGTCGAGCCAGCGGCCCTGCAGGTCGGCAGGCACCGGCGCGAGCAGGTCGGAGTACTGCATCATCTCGGTGAACCAGTCGACCTCGACGGCCTCGACGTCGGCCAGGCCGGTCTTGCCGAGCTTCTGGAAGAAGTTCGCGCGGGCGTCGTTCGAGGTGGCCGCCTTGTTGTGCACGACCTTGATGCCGGTCTCCTCCGTGAACTCCGCGAGGAGCTCGTCGGTGTAGCCGAAGTCGTTGAACGTCGCGATGGTGAGGGTCGTCTCACCGTCGGTGCCGTTGTCTCCGGGCTCCGCCGCGTTGCCACCGCCGGTGCAACCGGCGAGCACGAGTGCGGAGGTGGTGGCGACGCCGGCCACCAGGCCGAAACGTCGCAGTGCGCGTGATTTCACGTGTCACTCCTTTGTGTGGTCAGGTCATGCTGTGAGTGGATCGCTCCGGTCGGGTGCCATGAGAGCGCTCTCACCGGGCACTCCAGACGGTATGGGATCGCTCCCACGATGTCAAGGGAGCGCTCCCATGACTAATGTCACGGTTCGATCACACGAACGATCCGGGCCCCGTAGACTGGAGTGGCATCCCTCATTTCCCGCGATTTCACGGAGCCTCGAATGCCCACCATCGTCGTCGACGTCATGCCCAAGGCCGAGCTGCTCGATCCGCAGGGGAAGGCGGTCGCCGGCGCGCTGGCCCGCCTCGGCCACGAGGGCTTCGGCGCCGTACGCATCGGCAAGCGCTTCGAGCTCACCGTCGACACCGCCGACGAGGCCACCCTCGCCGTGGCCCGGCAGATCGCCGAGGACATCCTCTCGAACTCGGTCATCGAAGACGTCGTGGGCATCGAGGTGGTCGAATGACCGCGCGCATCGGGGTCATCACCTTCCCCGGTTCGCTCGATGACGGCGACGCGCAGCGCGCCATCCGTCTGGCCGGCGCCGAGCCGGTCGCTCTCTGGCACGGCTCGCACGACCTGGCCGGTGTGGACGTCCTGGTCCTGCCCGGCGGCTTCAGCTACGGCGACTACCTGCGCGCCGGTGCCATCGCCGCCCGCGCGCCGATCATGGCCGAGGTGAAGGACGCCGCCGCACGGGGGATGCCGATCCTCGGCATCTGCAACGGATTCCAGATGCTGGTCGAGGCGCACCTGCTGCCGGGCGGGCTCATCCGCAACGCGCACCAGCAGTTCATCCGCCGCGACCAGAAGCTGCGCGTCGAGAACACCGACACCGCCTGGACGAGCGATTTCGCGCCCGGCCAGGAGATCGTGATCCCCCTGAAGAACGCCGACGGCGGATACATCGCCGACGCCGAGACCCTCGAGCGCATCAACGGCGAGGGCCAGGTCGTGTTCCGCTATGTGGGTGTCAACCCGAACGGGTCGCTCGACGACATCGCCGGGGTCACCAACGAGCGCGGCAACGTCGTGGGGCTCATGCCCCATCCCGAGCACGCTGTCGAGCCGGGCTTCGGCCCCGACACGGCTGCGGCGATGCGCTCGGGCGTCGACGGCCTGTCGTTCTTCACCTCGGCCATCGCGGCCGTGGTCCGCACCGCGGCCTGACACCCGCGCCGCTCAGACGGTGCCCGCCGGCGGCCAGACGCCGATGATGATCGACATCGCCACCACGAGGACCAGCTCGTGCGAGATGTTGAGGATCGTGAGCTGACTGGGCCGGCCCTCGAACACGTCGTGCGTGATGAACCGGCCGGCTGTGAAGCCCGCCCACAGCGTCAGCCCGGTCACCAGCGCCGACGAGAAGTAAGCCCCGCCGTAGAAGTGCCACGCGATGGCCACCGACCCGGCCAGCACCCACGCCAGCAGGAAGGCCAGCGCCGTGGACACCATCAGCGGCAGGACCGCCTCGGTGAAGGTGCCGGGGTCACGCACGCCCGCGAGCTTCGTCCAGCGCTCGCCGAACACCCTCGGCATGTACCAGACCGAGCCGATCACCATGGCCGCGATCGTCGCCAGCAGCACCGCCCAGTAGTTGATCTCGGGGATCATCGTCGCCTCCCTGTGTCTTCTTCGACGGTACTCCTGCGGCGCGACCGGCGCGGTACCGTCGAGGCATGAGTGTCGTCAGCGTCAGCGTGCCCACCGAACGTCTCGCCGCCGACATCGGCGAGGTCGAAGGGGCCGAGATCGTGGTGTGGCCGATGGACGGACCGCCCCCGCGCGCGGAGTTCGACATCGTCGTGCCGCCGTACCTGACGTTCGCCGCGGCACTGCCGCGCCTGGCCGAGGTGACGACGCGCCTCGTGCAGAGTCAGTCGATCGGCTACGACGGCATGGCCGAACGGCTGCCGCACGGCGTCGTGTTCGCCAACGCCGCCACCGTGCACGAAGCCTCGACGGCTGAGCTGGCGCTCACCCTCACGTTGGCCGCGCAGCGGCGGATCCCCGCGTTCGTCCGCGCGCAGGATGCCGGGGAGTGGGCACCGGAGTTCGCGTCGAGCCTGGCCGACCGGCGCGTGCTGCTGCTGGGCTACGGCGGGGTGGGCGCGGCCGTGGCCGCGCGGCTGTCCGCGTTCGAGATCGACCTCACCGTGGTGGCCTCGCGGGCACGGGACGACGGCGGCCTGCACGTGCACGGCGTCGACGAGCTGCCGGCCCTGCTGCCGAACGCCGAGATCGTGATCCTGACCCTCCCGGGCGGGCCGGACACCCGCCACATCGTGGACGACGCCTTCCTGTCCGCCCTGCCCGACAACGCCCTCGTGGTGAATGTCGGACGCGGGTCGCTCGTCGACACCGACGCGCTGCTGCGCCATGCCGGACGCGTGCGCGCGGCGCTGGATGTCACCGAACCCGAACCGCTGCCGGCGGACCACCCACTGTGGTCCATGCCCGGCGTGCTGATCTCCCCACACGTGGGCGGTGCGACCACCGCGATGCAGCCGCGGATCGCCGCCCTCGTGCGGCGGCAGATCGGGCACCTGCGCGCCGGGCGCGAGCCCGAGAACGTGGTCATCCGCACCTGAGGCGGGATGCCGGGCGGCGCGCCGGCACTCCTCGGCGCACCACGCGCACCGCAAGTTGGCGCACCACGCGCACCCGAAGTTGGCGCAAACGGGGTGAATCCAAGGGAAATATCCCACCTTTGCGCCAACTTGAGCACTCAGGCGACGCCGGGGCTACAGGCGACGCCGGGCTTACAGGCGCTCGGCCACGGTCGCGGCGGCCGTGAGCCAGGCGTCGCGGGTCTCGGGCGCGAGCGACTCGAAGTCGATCGGTCCGCCGTCGACCAGGGCGGGGTCGAACGGCACGTGCACGACCGCCGAGGTCACCTGGGCGAAGTGGCGTTCGAGCCGCTCGGCGAGCTTGCGGTCCGGCTTGGCCGACGGCGCCGCGAGGATGGTCACGGCCTCGTCGATCTTCTGGTCGAAGCCCTTCTCACGCAGCCCGTCGATGAGCCAGGCAGCGCTGGCGGCGGTGTCTTCGCGCACCGTCGACACGATCACGAGCTGGTCGGCGGCGGTGACGGCGGCGACCCAGTTCGAGGCGCGCATGTTGTTGCCGGTGTCGACGATGAGCAGCCGGTAGTACCGCGACAGCACGCTGTGCAGCCGCTCGAACGCCGCGGCGTCGATGGTCGACGAGGCCGCCGCGTCTTCATCGGAGGCCAGCACGTCGAACCGGGCGTCGACCTGCGTGCGCACGTAGGTGTCGAGCGCCGACAGCGTCGCGTCGGAGGCCGTCTGGAACCGGTCGAGGTCGTCGAGCAGGTCGACGGCGGTGCGGTGGTGGGGCGTGTGCTGCGCGCGCCAGCCCAGGGTGCCGCGGGTCTCGTTGTTGTCCCAGGCCAGGGTCGCCCCGCCGCGCTGGGTGCCGAACGTGGCGGCCAGCAGCAGCGTGCTGGTGGTCTTGTGGGCCCCGCCCTTGGGGTTGAGCACGACGATGGTCCGGGGTGCGTCGAGTCGGCGCTGCACGGCGCGCTCGCGCTCGAGGCGGAACCGCTCGGTCCGGCCCGGCCGCGGCGAGATCGCACCGCCGGTCATGCGGCGCACGGCGCCCTGCCAGCCCTCGTTCGCGCGGGGCCGCGGCTGCGCCGCACGGGTGCTCAGCAGGTCGTCGACCGTGGGCGTCGCCCGCTGGGTGGGGTCCCGGCGGATGGCGTCCTCCCGTCGTGCGCCGCCGCGCAGCGGACCGCCGACACCCACCGACGGCGCCACAGCCGGCTCGGCCACGGCGGACGGTGCCGGCACGGGCTCGACCGGGGTTGCCGGGGCGGGCGTCGCCGCAGGGGCTGCAGGGGCGGCCGATTCCGCGGGCACGGGCGCGAACGACTCCGCCGCAGCCGCGGACGGCGCCGGTGCGGACGATGCGAACTCGGTGGGCGCGGTCACGCGTCCGGGCAGGTCGGCGAGAGACAGGGTGGGGATCGCTGTGGTCGCGGGGCCCGCGACCTCGGGCTGCGGTGCCGGGGCACCGACATCCCCCGCTTCCAGCGTCGGGGACTCGACGAAGGTGCCGTCCGGGTGGACGATGAGCGGCCGGCGCGTGCCACCTTCGATGACGATGGCCGTCACGGGCTCGCCGGCCGACGCGGCCAGCAACCGCACCGCCTCGACGATGCGCAGGCGCAGGCCCTCGCTCGTGGAGGCGAAGACCTCGTCGACGTCGCTGCCGACCTGGATCTCAGCGGCAGTGGTGGAGGTGATGCGGACGATCGGCTCGGACATGGTGGTAGCCACAACGGACCTTTCTGTTCAGGCACGAACCTAGCGAGTATCGCACCGTGACACGAGGAGAAGCCTGGGGATCAGACCTGGAAGACGGCGTGCACGTCGTCGCCGCACACGCCGCGGCCCTTCAGTTCGGACAGCTCCATGAGCACGGCGACGCCCGCCGTCTCGTATCCGAGGGTCGCCAGCAGCTCACGGCCCGCCCGCAGCGTGCCGCCGGTGGCGAGCACGTCGTCGACCAGCAGCACCCGGGCGCCGGACGGCAGATCGGCGGCCATCTCGATGGTCGCCTTCCCGTACTCGAGGTCGTACGACATGGATGCCGCGGGCCGGGGGAGCTTACCCGCCTTGCGGATCGGGACCATGCCCACCCCCGCTGCGACGGCGACCGCGCCGGCGAGCAGGAAGCCGCGCGCCTCGACCCCGGCGACAACGTCGAAGGACCCCTTGAACGGGGCGATCATGGCGTCGATCACGGTGCGCATGGCGGCGCCGTCGGCCAGCAGCGGCGAGATGTCGCGGAACAGGATGCCCGGCTCGGGGAAATCGGGGGTCGTCACGATCAGCGAGTGGGCACGGGTCAGCTCCGGGGAATTCACCACCCCAGGCTACGCGTCGCCGCCTGCGTGAAACCCGCACTGCCGCCCGCGACGCCGGTGCGCAAGCGCTTGCACTACGCTGTTCCGCATGACTTCGACCTCGACGGCCACGACGCACCCGCTCGGCGAAAGCTCTCCCGGTGCCGAGTGGTGGCGCACCGCCGTGATTTACCAGATCTATCCCCGCTCGTTCGCCGACAGCAGCGGCGACGGCGTCGGCGACCTGCGCGGCATCACCTCCCGGCTCGACGCCCTGGCCTCCTTGGGCGTCGACGCCCTCTGGCTCTCGCCGTTCATGACCAGTCCGCAGAAGGATGCCGGCTACGACGTGGCCGACTACTGCGACGTCGACCCGCTGTTCGGCACGCTCGCCGACTTCGATGAGATGCTCGCGCAGGCCCACGCCCGTGGCATCCGCATCATCGTGGACCTCGTGCCCAATCACTCCTCCGACCAGCACGAGTGGTTCCAGCAGGCGCTGGCCGCCGCGCCGGGCAGCCCCGAGCGCGCGCGCTACATGTTCCGCGACGGCAAGGGCGTGTCCGGCGAGCTGCCCCCCAACAACTGGGAGTCGGTGTTCGGCGGACCGGCCTGGACCCGGATCACGGAGGCCGACGGCACGCCCGGGCAGTGGTACCTGCACCTGTTCGACACCAGCCAGCCCGACTTCGACTGGGCCAATCCCGAGGTGCAGGAGGAGTTCCGCCGCATCCTGCGGTTCTGGCTCGACCGGGGCGTCGACGGCTTCCGTGTCGACGTGGCCCACGGCCTGGTCAAGACCGACGGCCTGCCCGACCACCTGCCGGCGGTCGACGGCGACAGCATGGGCGGCGACGCCGACGACGTGCCGTACTGGGGCCAGGAGGGCGTGCACGAGATCTACCGCGACTGGAACCGCGTGCTCGCCGAGTACGACGGCGACCGGGCCCTGTGCGCCGAAGCCTGGCTGCCCACCGTCGACCGCACCGCCCTGTGGGTGCGTCCCGACGAGATGCACCAGGCGTTCAACTTCCCGTACCTGCAGACCCGGTGGGACGCCGCCCAGCTGCGCGAGGTCATCTCCGAGTCGCTGCGCGCCTTCCCCGCCGTCGGCGCCCCGGCCACCTGGGTGCTGTCGAACCACGACGTCGTGCGCCACGCGTCACGCCTGGCCCTGACCGCCGAGAACCCGCAGGGCCACGGCATCGGGCCGGATTCACCCGGTCAGCCGATCCCCGAGGTGGGCCTTGCGCGCGCCCGCGCCGCGACGACCGTCATGCTCGCCCTGCCCGGCTCGGCCTACCTGTACCAGGGCGAAGAGCTGGGCCTGCCCGAAGTCATCGACCTGCCCGGCGAGGCACGGCAGGACCCGACCTGGTTCCGCACGAACGGCGAGCGCTACGGGCGCGACGGATGCCGGGTGCCCATCCCGTGGGTCGCCGACGCGCCCGCCTACGGTTTCAGCCCGACCGGCGCCGCCTGGCTGCCGCAGCCGGACGACTGGGCGCCGCTGGCCCGCGACGCGCAGGAGGACGACCCCGAATCGACCCTGTGGCTGTACCGCACCCTGCTGGCCACGCGCCGCGCGCACGCGCTGGGCTCGGGCGCGCTGGAGTGGCTGGACGGCTTCGACGAGCACGTGCTGGCCCTCCGCAACGGCGACGTGACCGTGATCGCGAACACGGGCGACGTGCCGGTCGAGGTGCCCGCGGCCCTGGCGGCCGGCACGCTGCTGGTGGCCAGTACGCCGTTCACCGGCACCGCGGTGCCGCCCGACACCGCCGTGTGGATCGCGGCCGGCTGACATGGCCGGCCTCGAGGAGGTCGCCCGTCGCGCCCAGGTGTCGACGGCGACCGCCTCGCGCGCGCTCAGCGGCCGGGGGCGGCTCGCGGAGGTCACCCGGCAGCGCGTGCGCGCCGCGGCGGCCGAGCTGGGCTACGTCGCCTCGGCGGCGGCGTCGAGTCTGGCGACCGGGCGCACCCTGTCGATCGGCGTGCTCGTGCCGCTGCTCGACCGCTGGTTCTTCGCGACGGTGCTCGACGGCATCGCCGCCCGCCTCGCACCCCGCGGCTACGACCTGACGCTCTACAACGTCACCGACGACGCGGCCCAGCGACGGCACCTGTTCGGCACCGCGCTGCGGCGCGGGCGGGTCGACGCGGTCATCGCCCTGTCGCTGCGGCTCGACGACGACGAGATCGATCAGCTGCTCGCGCTCGGTCTGCCGGTCGTCGGCCTGGGCGCGCCGAGCCCGCGCGTGGCCACGCTCCGGGTCGACGACGTCGCGGTCGCGCACGCGGCGACCGCCCACCTGCTCGCGCTCGGACATCGGCGCATCGCCCACGTCGGGCAGAGCACGATGCCGAGTGCCGCCGGCCCCACAGCGACACCGCCCGGCATCCAGGCCCTCGACATCCCGACCCTCCGCCGACAGGGCTTCGAGCGGGCCCTGCGGGAGGCCGGGGTGGAGCCGGCCGGCTTCGTCGCCGCCGACTTCACGATCGACGGCGGCCACCGCGCCGCCCACCGCCTGCTGAGCGGCCCGGACCGGCCGACCGCGATCTTCGCCGCCTCGGACGAGATGGCCTTCGGGGCGCTGTTCGCTGCGCGGGAGCTCGGCCTGGACGTGCCCGGCGATGTGTCGGTCGTCGGCGTCGACGGGCACGAGATGAGCGGGTTCTTCGGTCTCACCACGATCGAGCAGTTCCCGCACGCGCAGGGTGAGCGCGCCGCCGAGGCGGCGCTGACCGTACTGGGCGAAGACGTCGCCGCGCCCCCGGCATCCCTACCGTTCGACCTGGTGGTCCGCACCTCGACCGCACCCCCGCGCCACGTAGGCTCGTATCCATGACGATCGACCTCGAGGCCCTCTACATCGACTTGCACCGGCATCCGGAGCTCTCGTTCCAGGAGACCCGCACGGCCGGCGTCATCACGCAGCACCTCACGGCGCTGGGGCTCGAGTTCGAAGAGGGCATCGGCACCACCGGCGTGGCCACCGTCATCCGCAACGGCGAGGGTCCGGTCGTCTGGCTGCGCGCCGACATGGACGCCCTGCCGGTCGAAGAGCGCACCGGCCTCGCCTACGCGTCGACGGCCCGCGGCATCGACCCGTCCGGCGCCGACGTGCCGGTGATGCACGCGTGCGGCCACGACATGCACGTCACGGCCATGCTGGGCGCGCTCGAGACGCTGTCGACCTCGCGCAACGAGTGGTCCGGCACGGTCGTGGCCGTCTTTCAGCCCGCCGAGGAGTACGGCGCCGGGGCCAAGGCGATGGTGGATGCCGGGGTGCTCGACCGCTTCCCCCGGCCCGACATCGTGCTCGGCCAGCACCTCACGCCGCTGCCGGCCGGGGCCATCGGCGTGCGCCCGGGCACCCAGATGGCCGCCGCCGACGGCATCAGCGTGACGCTGTACGGCCGCGGCGGGCACGGCTCGCGCCCGCACACCACGATCGACCCTGTCGTGATGGCCGCGGCCACCGTCATGCGCCTGCAGACCGTCGTGTCGCGCGAGATCGACCCCCGCGAAATGGGTGTCGTGACGGTCGGGTCGATCCACGCCGGGCTGAAGAACAACATCATCCCCGCCGAGGCCAAGCTCGAGCTGAGCCTGCGCTATCCCAACGACGCGGCCCGCGCCGACATCATGGCGCGGGTGGAGCGGATCATCCGCGCCGAGGCCGCCGCCTCCGGCGCCGAGACCGAGCCGGTGTTCTCGACGGACCACTCGCTGCCCCCGACCATCAACGACCACGAGGCGACCGCGCGCCTGACCGCCGCCTGGAACCGTGCGTTCGGTGAGGGCACCGTGGTCGACCCGGGCATGCTCACCGGCAGCGAGGACGTGTCGTGGTTCGCGCGCGCCGCCGGCGTGCCGCTCGTCTACTGGTTCTGGGGCGGGGTGGACCCGCAGCAGTACGCCGACGCCCTCGCGGCCGGCACGATCAACGAAGACATCCCGACGAACCACTCGCCGCTGTTCGCCCCCGTCCTCCACCCCACCATCGAGCGTGGCGTGCAGGCCATGGTCGTGGCCGCGCGCGAGTTCCTGGGCGCGGGCACCACCGACACCACCGAGGCCGGCGCATGAACGACCGCAACCGCACCCCGATCATCCTCGGCATCATCGCCGGCATCCTGCTGGTCGTCGTGGTGATCACCCTGTCGATCTACCTGACCCGCGGCGCGACGCCCGCCGACACCGCCGCGCCACCGGCATCCCCCACCGCCGGTGAGGCGCCGGCCGCGCCGACGCCCGCCCAGACCACGCCGTCGACGCCCGAGCCGAGCGAACCGGCGGCCGACCCGACCGGGGTCGTGCTCAGCGCGACGGGCTTCACCCTGAGCGACGACACCGGCGCCGAGATCTTCACCTTCGGCTGGGGCGACGACACGGCGCCGGCGGTCGAGGCGCTGACCGAGGCCTTCGGGGCGGCGCCGAGCGAGCGCACCGAGGAGGGGAACGGATCCACCTACCCCGACTACACGGTGTACCAGTGGAGCGGGTTCGCCCTGTACGACATGGTCGCCACCGACGACCTGCCGCGGGACGAGTACACGCAGCCGACGTACCTCCGCTATACCGCCAACACCGTGGGCGACGTCGCGATCACCGCTGAGTTCGACCTGGAGATCGGCGCGGCGGTGGCCGACCTCGACCCGGCCGACGAGTGGGAGCGCGGCGACGGCACCCGCATCGTGTTCGAACCCGACCGCTCCGGGTTCGCCGGCGGGGTGCCCACCTATGCGGCGCTGGCCGACACCGACGGGGAGACGGTCACCGCGATCCTGTACTACTACTACGCGGGATAGTGGGCCCGGCTGACGCGTTACCAGGTGGCGCGGACGGGGTCAAGAGGCGTGCGTCCGCCCGGCAGATACCGCATGCTCGATGCATGGTTGGACTCGCAGTGATCCTGCTCATCATCGGAATCGTCCTGCTGCTGCTGGGCGTGTTCGTCGAGGCCGTGAAGTTCCTGTTGTGGGTCGGCCTCGTGATCATCATCCTCGCGGTCATCGCGTGGCTGATGCGCTTCATCCGACGCCAGACCTGAGCGGACCGGCTCCTCATCCGCCGGGCTCGGGCGCGGGCTCGTCGGCAGCCGGACGCGGCGTCACGTAGACCTGGGCGATGCGCCGGTGATCGATCTCGGCGACCTGGATCGTCGCGCCGGGCACCTCGATCGTGTCGCCGACCACGGCGAGGCGGCCGAGTTGCTCGATGACGAACCCGGCGACGGTGTCGGAGGCGCCGCGGGGCAGCACGATCCCGGTGGCGTCCTCGAAGTCCTGCAGGTTGAGGCGGCCGTCGACCGGGCCGCCGTGCGCGGCGAGGGTCTCCGGCGGCGTCTCGGTGTCGTACTCGTCGAAGATCTCGCCGACGACCTCCTCGACCAGGTCTTCGAGGGTGACGATGCCGTCGGTGCCGCCGTACTCGTCGACCACCACGGCGATCTGGTCGCCGCCACGTCGCATTCCGGTCAGCGTCGCCAGCACCCGTGCCGTCGAGGGCAGGAACGGAAGGGGGCGGATGAGCTCCGAGATCACCTGGTTGGCATCGTCGGCCTCGTAGAGGTCGCGCACGTGCACGAACCCGATGATGTCGTCGATGGACTGGTCCACGACGGGATACCGCGAGTAGGGCTGGTGCCGCACCTTCTCGAGCGCCGCGGCGACCGCGTCGTCGCCTCCGAGCGTGACCACCTCGGGCCGCGGGCGCATGAGCTCGCTGAGGTGTCGCCCCCGCAGCGAGAACACGTCGTCGAGGATGCGGCGCTCCTCTTCAGGGAGCCCCGCATGGGTGGAGACGATGCTGCGCAGCTCTTCGTCGCTGAGCTCCTCCGACGTCTTGTCGGGGTCGGCGCCCAGCAGCCGCACGACGAAGTTCGTCGACACCGACAGCAGCCAGATCACCGGTCGCATCAGGCGCGCGAATCCGTTGACGACCGGCGCGATCGCGTACGCGAACTGTGCATTGCGCTGCAGAGCGAGCCGCTTGGGGACCAGTTCGCCCAGTACGAGCGAGAGGTAGGCGATCGCGAGGGTGAGCACGATGGTCGCCACCGTCGAGGCGACCTGCGGGGTCAGCCCCCAGCCGACGAACAGCGGGGCGACCGCCGGCGCGATCGACGAGGCCCCGAACGCCGCGGACGCGAACCCGGCCACTGTCACGCCGATCTGCACCGCCGACAGGAATGTGTTCGGGTTGCGGGCCAGGCCCGCGACCTTCTGCCCGCGCGGTCCGCGCGCGGCCATCGTGGTCACCTGACTGTCGCGCAGGGTCACCAGAGCCATCTCGGTGGCCGCGAACACGCCACCGATCAGCACGAACGCGATCACCAGCACGACGTTGAGAACGAGGTCCCCATTCATGCGCTCAGCCTACGCAGGGCGCGTCCTGCGCTCGGACCACGCCGGGCCCCGGCCCTCGGCCGGACACCGAGGCGTAGCCTAGAGGGGTGACTTCCGCCCTGCCCGCCACGACCGCGCCCGCTCCGCTTGACCCGGTCGCGTTGCGCGCGGACTTCCCGATCCTCGCCGAGCAGGTGGGCGGTCACCGTCTCATCTACCTCGACTCGGGCGCCACGAGCCAGAAGCCGCAGCAGGTGCTCGACGCCGAACGCGACTTCCTCGTGCACACCAACTCCGCCGTGCACCGCGGCGCGCATACCCTCGCCGCCGAGGCGACCGACCTGTTTGAAGACGCCCGCGCGACCGTCGCCGGGTTCGTCGGCGCCGAGCCCGAGCAGCTCGTGTGGACCAGCGGCGCGACGATGGGCCTGAACCTCGTCGCGTACGCGATCGGCAACGCGACCCTCGGGCGCGGCGCCCCGGCATCGACCCCGCTGGCTCTGAAGCCCGGTGACGAGATCGTCACCACCGAGATCGAGCACCACGCGAACCTCATCCCGTGGCAGGAGCTCGCCGCGCGCACCGGTGCGGTGCTGCGCCACGTCCCCGCGCACGACGACGGCACCCTCGACCTCGATGCCGCGGCCTCGATCATCGGCGACCGCACGCGCATCGTCGCGTTCACCCACGTGTCGAATGTGCTCGGCATCGTCAACCCGGTCGCCGAGATCGTCGCCCTCGCCCAGCAGGCCGGCGCCCTCACGGTGCTGGACGCCTGCCAGTCGGCGCCGCATCTGCCGCTCGACCTGCCCGCGCTCGGCGTCGACCTGGCGGTGTTCAGCGGCCACAAGATGTTGGGTCCGTACGGGGTGGGTGGTCTGTACGGCCGGGCGGAGGTGCTCGACGCGCTGCCGCCGTTCCTCACCGGCGGGTCGATGATCACCACGGTGACCCTCGACGGCGCCGAGTACCTGCCGGCGCCACAGAAGTTCGAAGCCGGCACGCAGCCGGTCGGCCCGGCGATCGGCCTGGCCGCCGCGACCCGCTACCTGGACGCGGTCGGCCGGGACGCGATCCACGCCCACGAGCGCGCCCTCGCGCAGCGCCTGGGCGACGGGCTGCGGGAAATCCCCGGCATCCGCCTGCTCGGCGATGCCCCGGATGCCGAGCGCGTCGGCCTGTGGTCGTTCGACGTCGCCGGGGTGCACGCGCACGACGCGGGACAGTTCCTGGACGCCCGCGGCATCGCGGTTCGGGTCGGCCACCACTGCGCCGCGCCGCTGCACCAGCGCTACGGCGTCACCGCGTCGGTGCGCGCCAGCACCGCCCTGTACAACACGACGGACGACATCGACGAGCTGGTCGCGGCCGTCGCCGAGATCCGCCCCTACTTCGGAGCAGGCGAATGAGCGAACTGGACTCGCTGTACCAGGAGCTGATCCTCGATCACTCCAAGCACCCCGTCGGACAGGGCCTCGCCGCCGCCGACGCCGACTTCGCCGACTCGCACCAGAAGAACCCGGTGTGCGGGGACGAGGTCACCCTGCGCGTGCGCGTGCACGGCGAGGACATCACCGATGTGACGTGGGAAGGCCACGGCTGCTCGATCTCGCAGGCCTCGGCCTCGATGCTCGCCTCGCTCGTGAAGGAGGAGGGCGGCATCTCCCGCGCCCAGGCCGCCGAGCTGATCACCGGCTTCCGCGACGCCCTGCGCTCGCGCGGCAAGACCCCGCTCGACGAGGAGACCTTCGGCGACGCTGCCGCCCTGTCGGGTGTCTCGAAGTTCTCGGCGCGCGTGAAGTGCGCCATGCTCGCGTGGGTCGCGCTCGAGGACGCCCTCACTCGCGCGTAAGGGCGCCCTCGCGGTGAGGGATGCCGGTCAGGCGGCGACCACGGTCTCCTCGAGCCGCGCGTAGCTGGCCTCCATGCCGTCGGTCATGCCGGTGGCGAGGATCATGTCGCGCGTCTCCTTGTCGGGGTACTCGATCAGCAGCGTGAGCAGCGTCGCGCCGTCCTCTTCGTACAGCTGCGTGTCGTTGAGGGTGCCGGGGCCGGCCATGCCGATCATCCGCTCGGTCGTGACCGCGCGCCGGGTCGGGTCGCTGAGCACCGTCTCGCCCTCGAAGCCGAAGCGGGTCGACGCGTCGTCGCCGTGCTGCCACACGTAGCGGTAGGTCTCGCCGACCTCGCACTCGATCATCTGCCAGCCCTCGGGGCCGAGCAGCCACTTCTGCAGCAGCTCGGGCTCGTGGTGCGCACGCCAGACCAGGTCGCGAGGCCCTTCGATGAGCCGCGTGATGCGCACGTGCCGGTCGTCGAGGATCTCGGTGCGGGTGCCCTTGCCCTGGGCGTAGTCGCGCAGGTCCTGCAGCACCGCGTCGAGCTGGTCCATCGCCATCCGCGAGCCTTCGACGGCGCCCATGGCGACGGTCTGCTCCAGCGCGCCGATCGAATCGAAGTAGGTGATGTTGCTCAGCCGCGACCCGGTGGCGGTCTCGTCGAAGGAGAACACCATGCGCATCGCGGAGAAGCCCTCGGTCGGCGTGCCGTCGGCGTCGACGAACGAGTCGAGCACCTCGAAGCCGCGCCCGTCGTCGATGGACAGGATCTCCCACGACCCGCGCGACGCCTCGCCCTGCGGGCTGGTCATGTGGTAGTCGACCCGCCCGCCGGGCGTGAACTCCCAGCGGGTGAAGGTGGCCGGCCAGCCGGGCGGGCCCCAGAACCGTTCGAGCTGCCGCGGGTCGGTGAAGGCGCGCCAGAGGCGGTCGACCGGCGCCGCGAAGTCGGCGACGAGGGTCATGGTGAGCTTCTCGGGGTCGGTCGTGATGTCGGTGACAGGCATGTCACCCTCCTTGTGATCGGGGTTCAGACTTCCGGCTCGGCCAGCAGTGCGTCGAGCCTGTCGACGCGCGCCCGCCAGAGATCCTCGTAGCGCGCCAGCAGTGCGCGGGCCCGGGCGATCATGACGGGGTCCGCCCGCACGAGTCGCTCGCGCCCCTCGGCGCGCTTGACGATGAGCCGGGCCGCTTCGAGCACGGCCACGTGCTTCTGCACCGCGGCGAACGACATGTCGTAGTCCGCGGCGAGCGCAGACACCGACTGCTCGCGCTCGATCGTGCGCCGCAGGATGTCGCGCCGCGTCGCCGCAGCGAGTGCCTGGAACACCCGGTCGATCTCGTCATCGGTCAGCTCATCGTTTGAGGAGGGATTTTGTACAACCATTTGGTTGTAGGTTAGGTCGGGGGATGCTGGGTGTCAACCCCTCTGTCTGCGCGCGGATGTCAACCCTCTGGCATCCCGGGTCACCCCCACTGATACTGACGGCCCACGAAAGGAGCCGCCATGTCCGACACCGGCAACACGTACGAACCTGATGAGATGCCCTCCACCGACGACCTCGAGGAGCCGAGCACAGAGAAGGAGCCGGCCGAAGCCCCCCAGGCCCCCGAAGAGGGCGAGGCCGAGCCCAGCCACGAGGCGGTGGGCATCGGAGTGGTCGAACAACCCGGCGACGGCGCCACGTGACCGCCCACGTAGACTAGGAGCCGTTCCCCACCGGCATCCTGACTCTTGGAGCACCCGCGTGAGCACCCCTGTCGCTTCCACCGCCGACACCGTCGAAAACGCCCTGGCCACGCCGGAGAAGGAGCAGCCGTACGCGGCGCTCGGACTCAAGCCCGACGAGTACGAGCAGATCAAGAAGATCCTCGGTCGCCGCCCCACCTCGGGCGAGCTGGCGATGTACTCCGTCATGTGGAGCGAGCACTGCTCCTACAAGTCGTCGAAGATCTACCTGCGCCGGTTCGGCCAGAAGGTCACCGAGGAGATGAAAAAGCGCCTCATGGTGGGCATGGGCCAGAACGCCGGCGTCGTCGACGTCGGCGAAGGCTGGGCGGTGACCTTCAAGGTCGAGTCGCACAACCACCCCAGCTACATCGAGCCGTTCCAGGGCGCCGCGACCGGCGTCGGCGGCATCGTGCGCGACATCATCTCGATGGGCGCGCGCCCCGTCGCGGTCATGGACCAGCTGCGCTTCGGCGCCATCGACCACCCCGACACGGCCCGGGTCGTGCACGGCGTGGTCAGCGGCATCAGCTTCTACGGCAACTGCCTGGGCCTGCCCAATATCGGCGGCGAGACGGTGTTCGACCCGGTGTACCAGGGCAACCCGCTCGTCAACGCCCTTGCCGTGGGGGTCCTGCGCCACGAAGACCTGAAGCTCGCCAACGCCAGCGGCGCCGGCAACAAGGTCGTGCTGTTCGGCGCGCGCACCGGCGGTGATGGCATCGGCGGCGCCAGCATCCTGGCATCCGACACCTTCGCCGACGGCGGACCCACCAAGCGTCCCGCCGTGCAGGTGGGCGACCCGTTCGCCGAGAAAGTGCTGATCGAGTGCTGCCTCGAGCTCTACCGGGGCGAGCTGGTCGAGGCGATCCAGGACCTCGGCGCGGCGGGCATCTCGTGCGCGACCAGCGAACTGGCCGCCAACGGCGGTTCGGGCATGCGCGTCGACCTCGAGAACGTGCTGCTTCGCGACCCGAGCCTCACGCCCGAAGAGATCCTCATGAGCGAGTCGCAGGAGCGCATGATGGCCATCGTCGCGCCCGAGAAGCTCGACGCGTTCCTCGCGGTCACCGCGAAGTGGGACGTCGAGACGAGCGTGCTGGGCGAGGTCACCGGCGACGGCCGCCTGCAGATCTTCTGGCACGGCGAGCAGATCGTCGACGTCGACCCGTCCACCGTCGCCGTCGACGGCCCGGTGTACGAGCGCCCCGTCGCCTACCCGACGTGGATCGACGCGCTGCGCGAGGACTCGGCGGCTGCGCTCCCGCGCACCGACGACCCTGAGACGCTGCGCACCCAGTTCCTGCAGTTGCTGGGCAGCCCCAACCTCGCCGACACGTCGTGGATCACCAACCAGTACGACTACTTCGTGATGGGCAACACGGCTCTGAGCTTCCCCGACGACGCGGGCATGATCCGCGTCGACGAGGAGTCCGGGCTCGGCTTCGCGATCGCCACCGACTGCAACGGCCGCTACTGCCAGCTCGACCCGTACGCCGGCGCCCAGCTCGCCCTCGCCGAGGCCTACCGCAACGTCGCCGTCACCGGGGCCGTCCCCACCGCCGTCACCGACTGCCTCAACTTCGGCAGCCCGGAGAACCCGGAGGTCATGTGGCAGTTCGGTCAGGCCGTCGACGGTCTCGCCGACGCGTGCTTCGAGCTGGCCGTCCCCGTCACCGGCGGCAACGTCAGCTTCTACAACCAGACCGGTGACACCCCGATCTTCCCGACCCCCGTGGTCGGCGTGCTCGGCATCATCGACGACGTCGCCCGGCGCATCCCCTCGGGGTGGCAGGATGCCGGCGAGAACATCTACCTGCTGGGCGTCACCGCCACCGAGCTCAGCGGCTCGGCCTGGGCCGACACGGTGCACGGACACCTCGGCGGCCGCCCGCCGGCGGTCGACCTCGCCGGCGAGAAGCGCCTCGCCGAGCTCATCCAGGCCGCAGCGCAGCAGGAGCTGGTCTCCTCCGCGCACGACCTGTCGGCCGGGGGTCTCGGCCAGGCGCTGGCCGAAGGCGTGATGCGCTTCGGCGTCGGTGCGCGTGTGTGGCTCAACGAGATCATGGAGCGCGACGGCGTGGACGCGGCCACCGCCCTGTTCAGCGAGTCGACCGGCCGTGTCATCGTGACGGTGCCGCGCGAAGAGGACGTCAAGTTCCGGGGCCTGTGCGAAGGGCGCGACTACCCGGTGCTGCGCATCGGCGTCACCGATGCGGCCGACGGCGACGAGCCCGCGCTCGAGGTGCAGGGCCTGTTCACCGTGCCGCTGAGCGGGCTGCGCGCCACGTCGACCGCGACCCTGCCCGCCGCGTTCGGACCCACCGTCACGGAAGTGCCCGCGTGAGCGATCAGGACGAGTACGCCGGCTATGGCGTGAAACGCGCCCGGCGCATGCGCATCACCGCGTGGGTCGCGATCCTCTCGCTCGTGCTCGTCGGCGGCGGCGCCACGGTGCTCTCGCTGATCTTCGGCTAAGCCCGGCACGGTTCTCGGCGGCGCCCGGCACGGTCGTCGACGGGACCCGGCACGGGTCCCCTGGAGCATCCCGTGCGGGCCGAGCCTCCGCCGCGACCCGCCACGCGATTAGGCTGAACGCGTGGATCCCGTGTTCCTCGCGGCCCTCGCCGAGTTCTGGTGGGTCGCGCCGGCCGCGGCCGGGGCCGGTGCGCTCGGCTGGTTCGGTGTGCGCGCGCAGCGGGCCGAGAACGCCCGCCGGCTCGAGTACGACGCGGCCCGCAACGATCTGCGCGCCGCGCGCGGTGAGGTCGCCCGGGCACGGGCATCCGTGAAGGTCGCCCGCGCCGAGTTCGCGCAGGTGCAGGCCGAGCGCACAGCCGGCCGGGCCACGCCCGCCGACGTCGCCGCCGCCCGCCGGGAACTGCAGCGCGCCGAGCAGGAGGCCCGTGCCGCCGGGGCGGGTGTACGCTCGCGCCGTGCCCAGGTCTCCGCCGCGCGCGCGAGCCTGCAGGCGCAGCAGCCGTCCGACCCGGCGACCCTCCCGCTGGGACGGCTCATGGCCGCCCACGACGCCGTCATCGCCCGCTGGCTCGACTACGAGACCGATGCCGCCAAGGTCCTCGCCTTCCCCGCGATGAGCGACGCGCGCCAGCCGGCGACCGCGGCGTTCCTCACGGCGAGTTCGGCCGCGCAGCAGCTGCGCCCTGCCTCGCCGCAGACCCGCATCAGCACCACGCAGTTCTCGGAGTACCGGGACGCCGTCCGGGCCCTGGAGCGCGCCTTCAACGCCGCCGAGGAGCACGCCTGGCAGCAGGCGCGTGCCGGCGGTTCGGTGCCCCCGGGCGCCCGGCCGCACCCCTCCGCGGCATCGCCCGCGATCGACTGGGCCGACATGGCGCAGACCGCCATCGCCAAGGGCGCCGACGCGCTCGCCCGCGCCGCCGAGGCGGCCCGGCAGATGATGGATGCCCGAAAGCACGACGATCGCGACCATCCCACGCCGCCGGACTCCGGCCGTTAGCATGGCACGGTGGAGCAGTTCTGGGCCTTCGCCGGCAACTTCTGGTGGCTGGTGTTCCCGCTGGCCGCCGGCGTCGGTGCGGTCGCGCGGGGCTGGGAGCGTGCCGCCCGGCAGCGCCACAAGCGTCGCCTCGAGGTGATCCGCGCCAAGGCCGAGCTCAACTCGGCCAAGGCCGCCGCCCGGCACACCACGGTCGCCCGGGCCTCGGAGCCGAAGGCGATCACCCGCCCCCAGGCGGTGCCCACGCAGCTCGAGCAGCTGTTCGCCAAACACGACGACACCACCGCGCGGTGGCTCGAGTACGAGCTCGATGTCGCCAAGCTCATCGCGTTCCCGGCCATGAGCGACGGCCGCCAGCCGCTGACGGCGGCGTTCCTGCGCGCGAAGAAGATCGCCGACAACCTGCGGCCGGAGTCGTCCGGAGTGAAGATCAAGCCCGCCGACCTCGCCGAGTACCGGGCCGCGGTGACCGACTACGAGGTCGCGTTCGACCTCGCCGAGCGCGATGCGCGTCGCATCCGTGATTCGTCGTTCTCGCCGGCCGAGCGCAAGCGCCTCGACACCGCCAAGCAGCTGATCAGCGTCGCGGTCGATCAGGCCGCCACCCCCGCCGAGCGCCAGGTCGCGTACAAGCGGGTCCGGGATGAGCTCGACGGACTCATCGCCCTGTCGGACGAAGCCGTCGAGATCCTCGAGAAGAAGGTCGCCCTGCAGCTGGAGTCTCGCCCGCCGGCACCCGACGACGCCGGCTGACCCGGCGCCGCCCCCGGCATCCCGGGCACGCGCCCGGAATGCACAAGGGCCGCCCCGCGCGGTGCGGAGCGGCCCCTGTCAGGCGATGCGGGTCACTCGGTGATGAGCCAGTCGATGCCGTCGCCGTGCTCGGCGATCCAGGCGTCCACGGCACCGGCCGGGTCGCCCTCCCACTCGTCCGAGGTCACGAGGCCCTCGAGCGCACCGTACTGCTCGTCGTCCAGCGTGATCTTGCCGAACAGCTCCGCGGCCTCGGGGAACTCGTCGCTGACGCCGTTGTGGGCGATGAAGTTGAGCGTCTCCGGCTCGCCCATCGCGCCCTTGGGGTCCTCGAGGTCCTTCATCTCCCAGCTGTTGTAGGCCCAGAACGGACGCCACAGCGTGACGACGATGTCCTCTTCCGCTGCCACAGCGGTGTCGAGGGTGGCGAGCATGCCCGCCGTCGACGAGGTGACCAGCTCGTACTCCTCATCGAGGCCGTAGGCCGGCATCATCGAGTTCTGCGTGACACCGGTCAGGCCCGCGCCGGGCTCGATGCCGATGATCTTGCCGTCGAACCGGTCGGCCTGGCCGACGAGGTCCTCGAGCGAGTTGATGTCGTCCATGTAGGCCGGCACCGCGATGGTCAGTACCGCGCCGTCGTAGTAGGCGCCGAGGTCTTCGAGGTCGTCCCCGTACTCAGCCATGTACTCGGCGTGGGTGACCTGCGGCCACGCCGACGGGTACACGTCGACGTCACCCTGGGCCAGCGCGGTGTAGAGCGGGCCGGCCTCCGAGAGCTCCTCCATCTCGACGTCGTAGCCGAGCTTCTCGAGCTGGTCCTCGGCGAGGTAGGCCATGCTCAGGCCGTCCGTCCAGCTGGGCAGGAAGCCGAGGGTGATGGTGCCGCCGGCACCGGTGCTGTCGTCGCCCCCGGCCGTGGTGTCGCCGCCGGCTGCGGCGCACCCCGCCAGGGTCAGGGATGCGGCCGCCGCGAGGGCGACCAGGGGGGTGATGTGCTTTTTACGCATGGTGCAATGTCCTTTCCGTATAAACCAGCTGCGTTCCGTATGGATCTGGGTAGGGGTCAGAAGGCCCCGGGATTGCGCTTCGGGCCCGACGCGATGGCCAGGTCGGCATCGGCCTGCGCCACGGCCGCCGCATCGCGGCGCTGCTGCGCGCGACGCCGGCCGAGGATGCCCAGCAGCGACCAGCGGTGGTCGGCGGGGTTGCCGAGCGCCGCGGTCACGCGGTCGAGGTAGATGGCGATGAACACGACGCCCAGGCCCGCCTCGACGCCCTTGGCCACGTTGATGGTCGACAGGGCCGAGACGACCTCCTTGCCGAGCCCGTCGGCGCCGGCCATCCCCGCGATGACGGCCATCGACAGGGCCAGCAGGATGATCTGGTTGATCCCGGCCATGATGGTCGGCGTCGCCAGCGGCAGCTGCACCCCGCGGAGGATCTGACCCGGGGTGGCGCCGAACGCGTACCCGGCCTCGACGGTCTCTTCGTCGACGCCGCGGATGCCCAGTTCGGTCAGGCGCACCCCCGGCGGCAGCGAGAAGATCACGGTCGCGATCACGCCGGGCACGAACCCGATGCTGAAGAACACGATGATCGGGATGAGGTACACCAGCGACGGCATCGTCTGCATGAAGTCGAGGATGGGCTTGACGACGGCGCTGACGCGGTCGTTGCGCGCGGCCCAGATCCCCACGGGCACCGAGATCGCCACGGCGATCAGCGCGGCGATCAGCACCAGCGCGAGGGTCTGCATCGAGGTGTCCCACTGGTCCACGCCGACGAGGATCACGAACATGATGATCGTGCCCACGGCCAGCTGCCACGAACGCACCAGCCAGGCGATCGCCGCGAACAGCACGATCATGGCCACGGCCGGCGGCGCCATGAGGAGGTCGGCCAGTCCCTCGACGAGGAAGCCGATCACCATCGAGATGACGTCGAGCACGGGGTCGAACGTGTCGCGGATCCAGTCGACAAGCGCGTCGACCCACTGCCCCAGGGGGATGCGGAAGCCCTCCATCAGCGCACCTCCTCGGAGTCGGCCGGCTCCGCTTCGCCGGCGGCTGCCAGGGCCTCGTCGATCACGTCCTGCGGAATGGGGCGCAGCGGAATGGTGATCTCCTCGGTCGAACCCGGGCCGGGGCCCAGGGCCGCCAGCAGGGTCACGCGCGGGATGACCCCGACGAGGCGGCCGTCGGCGTCGGTCACCGCGAGCGGTACCGACGACTCGACCGACGGCACGAACAGGTTCATCAGGATGTCGGACTCGTCCACGCTCTGCGGCACCGGCTTGAGCACGGACGCCAGGGACTTCTCGCCCTTGCGCACGAGCTTGACGGCGTCGCGGTCGGTCACGATGCCCAGCAGCCTGCGGTCGCGGTCGACGACGTAGACCGCCGACATGTAGGCGTCGCGCATCTCGTGCAGCGCCGTGCGCGGCCCGGCGGTGTCGACGACGACCGGGCGCGGGCGCTCCATGACGTTGGCGGCGGTGAGCACCCGCGCGCGGTCCACGTCCTGCACGAACTGCTCGACGTAGTCGTTGGCGGGATCGGTGAGGATGTCCTCGGGCGTGCCGATCTGCACGATGCGGCCGTCGCGCATGACGGCGATGCGGTCGCCGAGGAACATCGCCTCGTTGAGGT
The DNA here is from genome assembly GCF_053586795.1 of Microbacterium pollutisoli. NCBI lineage: Bacteria > Bacillati > Actinomycetota > Actinomycetes > Micrococcales > Microbacteriaceae > Microbacterium > Microbacterium pollutisoli. Next base: position 19,421 of record NZ_JBNYWT010000007.1, on the reverse strand, counting down.
CGTGGGTGATGAAGACGATCGTCTTGCGCAGCTTCTGCTGCAGGTCGAGCAGCTGCTCCTGCATCTCGCGGCGGATGAGCGGGTCGAGCGCGCTGAACGCCTCGTCCATGAGCAGGACCTCGGTGTCGGCGGCGAGCGCGCGGGCGATGCCGACCCGCTGCTGCATTCCGCCGGACAGCTCGGACGGGAGCTTGTCTCCCCAGCCGCCGAGCCCCACCAGGGCGAGGATCTCCTCGGCCTTGGCCAGACGCTCGGCGCGGGCGACGCCGCGCAGTTCGAGCGGATAGGCCACGTTGTCGGCCACCGAGCGGTGCGGGAGCAGAGCGAAGTGCTGGAAGACCATCGACACGCGGTCGCGACGCACCTCGCGGAGACGGGCGGGCGGGATGTCGGTGATCGGGTCGCCCAGCACGGTGACGGTGCCGCTGGTCGCGTCATGCAGACCGTTGAGCATGCGGATCAGCGTGGACTTGCCCGACCCGGACAGCCCCATGATCACGAAGATCTCGCCGGGCTGCACGCTGAAGGACGCATCGATGACGGCGGCGGTCCCGGCGTCGGCCACATCGGCCCGGCTCTGTCCAGCGGCGAGCCGCCGGACGGCGTCCTTCGGGTTGCGTCCGAAAACCTTGTACAGATTCCTCACCTCGACGGCGGGTACGGAAGAACTCACGCGCTTCACCTCGGCGGCCGTCATGGCAGACCGCTCCGTTGCGTCCGGGTCGCGATCATCGGTACGCGCCTCACGTGTCGATTCTCGACACAACGGCGTCATGCTCCGGCGACACACATCGGGTCTGTCGCCCAGACCGCCGACCATACGCCCGCTCGCCGTCGGTCCCCAGAGACCCAGCGAGCGACCGCGGACTGGTCGTCTCGGGCGCAATGCCCGACATTCCACCGTACGTCGATTGTCTACACGGCGCAAACTTGAATGTCGACATATGGACACCGGCGCGGTGCGATCTGGGTGTTGACAGCACCGGCATCCGTGTTGCATGGTTACTTAGTCAAGTAAGTAACCGAAGAAGCGGAGTCGGGATGATCGATGACGGCCGGGCGCTCTTCCTGCAGATCGCGGAGAGCCTCGAAGACTCGATCGTGGACGGCAGCCTCGCCGAGGAAGAGCGGGCGCCGTCGACGAACGAGCTCGCGGCCTTCCACCGCATCAACCCCGCCACCGCAGCGAAGGGAATCGCGATGCTCACCGACAAGGGCGTGCTCTACAAGCGGCGCGGGATCGGCATGTTCGTCGCCGCCGGTGCACGCGAAATGCTGCTCGGCGAGCGCCGCGCCGCCTTCGCCGAGCGCTACGTCGATCCGCTGCTGGCCGAGGCCCGCACGATCGGCCTCGACCCCGACGACCTGCGACGCCTCATCACCGAGCGCGCCGCCCTGACCCTCACGACGGAAGGACCCACAGCATGACCAGCGTGATCGAGGTGAACGGCCTCACCAAGCGGTACCGCAACACCCTCGCGGTCGATGACATCAGCTTCACGATCGAGCAGAACACGATCTACGGCCTGCTGGGCCGCAACGGCGCCGGCAAGACCACGGTCATGTCGATCCTCACGGCGCAGAACTTCGCCACCCACGGCGAGGTCCGCATCTTCGACGAGCACCCCTATGAGAACGCGAAGGTGCTCAGCCGCATGTGCTTCGTCCGCGAGAGCCAGAAGTACCCCGACGACGCGAAGCCGTCGCACGCCTTCAGGATCGCGCGGCTGTTCTATCCGCACTGGGACCAGGCCTTCGCGGAACAGCTCATCGCCGACTTCCAGCTGCCGATGGACAAGACGATCAAGAAGCTCTCGCGGGGCCAGCTGAGCGCCGTGGGCGTCATCATCGGCCTGGCCTCGCGCGCCGAGATCACCTTCTTCGACGAGCCGTACCTGGGGCTGGACGCCGTGGCCCGGCAGATCTTCTACGACCGGCTGCTGGCCGACTACGCCGAGCACCCGCGCACGATCATCCTTTCCAGCCACCTGATCGATGAGGTGTCGAACCTGCTCGAGCACGTCATCGTGATCGACAAGGGCCGCATCATCATGGACGAGAACACCGAGGACATCCGGGGCCGCGCCGCCAACATCGTGGGCGATTCGGCCGCCGTCGAGGCGTTCGTCGCCGGCCGCGAGGTGATCCACCGCGAGAGCCTGGGGCGCGTGTCGAGCGTCACGGTGCTCGGTCGGCTCACCGACGCCGATCGCGCCGATCTCGCCGCGGCCGGCCTGGACGTCACGCCTGTCTCGCTGCAGCAGCTCGTCGTCCGCACCACCCAGCACGCCCTCACCGAACCCGCCACGGAAGGAGCCCTCTCATGAACCGCACCTGGAACGTCGTCCGCATGCAGCTGGTCAACCGCCAGACCTTCGTCTGGGTCCCGATCATCGTGCTGATCGGCGCGCTGCTGGTGACCCTCGCCATCTACGGCATCATCGCCGGTGCCGGCGTCGAGGGGCCGATGTACGGCGGCGGCGCGCAGGCTCCGCTGTGGTACTTCGCGGTGATCGGCGCCCAGGCGCTGACCCTCACCTTCCCGTTCTCCCAGGCGATGAGCGTCACCCGGCGGGAGTTCTACCTGGGCACCGCCCTGACGGCCATGATGACGTCGCTGATCCTGGCGATCGTCTTCGTCCTGGGGGGTCTGGTCGAGGACGCGACCGACGGGTGGGGCATGAACGGCTACTTCTTCCACATCCCGTGGGTGTGGGAGGCCGGCCCGGCCGGCGCGGGCCTGTTCTTCTTCGCCCTGTCACTGCTGTTCTTCGTGGTGGGCTTCTGGGGAGCGACGATCTACAAGCGCTGGGGCACCGCAGTGCTGACCACCGTCATCCTCGCGATCGCGCTGGTGCTGGTGGCCCTCCTGTGGCTCGTCGGGCGCATGGACGCCTGGATGCAGGTGGGGATGTGGATCGAGACCAACGGCGCCCTCGGCATGTCGCTGTGGGGACTGCTGCTGATCGCCGTGCTCATGGGCTCGTCGTACCTGACGCTGCGACGCGCGGTGCCCTGAACCTCGGGCTGTCGAAGGATGCCGTGGCCGCAAGGCTGCGGCATCCGTCGTCTCCGACCGGTGTCAGCGCCCTTCGGCGGCGGCCGTGTGGTGGCGGATGACCTCGGCGACGACGAACTTGAACCACTTCTCGGCGAACGCGGGGTCGAGATCCGCTTCGGCGGCCAGGCGGTGCAGGCGCGCGACCTGCTGCTCTTCGCGCGAGGGGTCGGAGGGCGGCATCCCGTGTTCCGCCTTGAGCTGTCCCACTTCCTTCGTGCAGCGGAACCGCTCGGCCAGCATGAAGATCAGCGCGGCATCGATGTTGTCGATGCTGGCGCGCAGGCGGTGCAGGCGGGCCGTGGCGGCCTCGGTGTCGTCGCTCATGTCGTCCTTCCGATGCGGGCTAGAGGAAGGCTACCCGCTCCGGGACATGCCGGTCACACTGCCCGGCCCCCTAGAGTGTGACCATGAATGACGCCGATCGCGGTGCGGGCCGTCGACGGCGCCGGCCTCGCCGGGGCAGCGAAACCCCGCCTGTGTCCGCACCGCCGCCGGCGAGCGCCGCGGGGGTCGATGCGGGCGCGAAACGCGTGTGGACGAACATCAACCGCCCGTTCGTGGCGGGCTTCTTCCTGACGCTCGGCGGCCTGGCCGCGTTCGCACTGGGCATGGCGTTCACCGACCTCGTCACGATCTGGATCTACATCGCCTTCGCGCTGTTCGCCGCGCTGGGGCTCAATCCACTCGTCGTGTGGCTCGAGAAGCACGGCGTCGCCCGAGCCTGGGGCATCGTCGTCGTCTATCTGATGTTCGCGATCGTCATCGTGGCCATCCTCTGGCTGGTCATCCCGACGGTCGTCGCGCAGGTCGCCCAGTTCTTCCGCGACCTGCCGCAGATGATCACCGACTTCCAGGGCACCGAGTTCTACCTCTGGGTGCGCGACCAGTTCGGCGATCAGGTGCCGGTGCTGCTCGACGAGATCCAGCGCTTCATCACCGACCCCGGCAACATCGCGGCGATCGGCGGTGGAGTGCTGCAGATCGGCGTCTCCATCGCGACGACGGTGTCGGGTCTGATCATCGTGGTCGTGCTGAGCCTCTACTTCCTTGCCGCGCTGCCGCAGATGAAGGCGGCGCTGTACCGCATGCTGCCGGCACGCAACCGGCCGATGGCGGCGGAGCTGACCGAGGAGATCACCTCGTCGGTCGGCGGCTACCTCGGCGGCATGGTGATCCTCGCGTTCTTCAACGCGGTGTTCGTGTTCATCATGTACACGGTGCTGGCCCTGCCGTTCCCGTTGCTGATGGCCGTCGTCGCCTTCGCGATCACGATCATCCCCCTCGTCGGTACCGTCCTGTTCTGGGGCATCGGCAGTGTGATCGCGCTGTTCGCCGACCCGCTGGCGGCCCTGGTCTTCGCGCTCGCGTACCTGGTCTACATGCAGCTGGAGGCCTACCTGCTGACGCCGCGGGTTATGAACAAGACCATCTCGGTGCCCGGATCGCTCGTGGTCATCGGCGCGCTCGTCGGCGGCACCCTCATGGGCCTGCTCGGCGCGCTCGTGGCGATTCCCGTGACCGCGTCGATCCTGCTGATCATCAAGAAGGTCTTCATCCCCAAGCAGGATGCCAAGGTCTGATCCTGCGGGTGCTCTCGCCTGAACAGAGACTCGCACAACTGCTTCGTCAGCGTTCCCTCGATACCCCGAGGGCCCGTACTCGCCCGTTGCCTGCAGCACGGTGATTCGACGCGCGCGGCGCGGGTCGAGATGGATCGGCGCGGCGCTTCCCCGTCAGTCGACGAGGTCGTAGCGGACGATGACGGCGTCGCGGGCCGCGCCCACGCCGATGACCGAGATGCGCGTGCCGCTCATCTCCTCGAGGGCGAGCACGTAGTCCTGCGCCTCGAGGGGCAGGTCGTCGAAGCTGCGCGCGCCCGAGATGTCCTGCTTCCACCCCGGGAAGTACTCGAGGATCGGCTTGGCGTGGTGGAAGTCGGTCTGGTTGACCGGCACCTCGTCGAAGCGCTGCCCGTCCACGTCGTAGGCGACACACACCGGGATGCGGTCGAGCCCCGTCAGGATGTCGAGCTTGGTGAGCACGAGGTCGGTGATGCCGTTGATCCGCGTCGCGTACCGGGTGATGGGCGCGTCGTACCAGCCCACACGGCGGGGCCGTCCGGTCGTGGTGCCGAACTCGAACCCGCGCGAGCGCAGCCACTCGCCCTGCTCGTCGAACAGCTCGGTGGGGAACGGTCCCGACCCGACCCGCGTCGTGTACGCCTTCACGATGCCGACGATCCGGTCCAGGCGGTTCGGCCCCACACCGGAGCCGGTGGCGGCGCCGCCGGCGGTCGCCGACGACGAGGTGACGAACGGGTAGGTGCCGTGGTCGACGTCGAGCATCGTGGCCTGGCCGCCCTCGAAGACGACGACGTCCCCGGCATCCAGTGCTTGATTGAGCAGCAGACCGGTGTCGGCCACCATCGGGCGCAGGCGTTCGGCGTAGGAGAGCAGGTCGTCGACGATCTCGTCGACGGTGATCGCCCGGCGGTTGAAGACCTTCACCAGCAGGTGGTTCTTCTGGTCGAGGGCGCCCTCGACCTTCTGCCGCAGGATGTTCTCGTCGAACAGGTCCTGCACGCGGATGCCGACACGGTTGATCTTGTCGGCGTATGCGGGGCCGATGCCGCGCCCCGTGGTGCCGATCTGACGCTTGCCCAGGAACCGCTCGGTGACCTTGTCGAGCGTGCGGTGGTACTGCGTGATGATGTGCGCGCTGGCGCTCACCCGCAGCCGCGACGTGTCGAGCCCGCGGGCGTGCAGCGCCTCGAGCTCGGCGAACAGCACCTCGAGGTCGACGACGACGCCGTTGCCGATGACGGCGTTGACGCCGGGGGACAGGATGCCGGAGGGCAGCAGGTGCAGGGCGTACTTCTCGTCGCCGATCACGACCGTGTGGCCGGCGTTGTTGCCGCCGTTGAACTTGACGACCCAGTCGGTGCGCTCACCCAGGAGGTCGGTGGCTTTGCCCTTGCCCTCGTCCCCCCACTGGACCCCGACGATCACGATGCCTGGCATGGGCTACTCCCCCGTTTGTCGGACGGTTACACCCCATCCTATCCAGCCGGTCCCGGCCGCCGCGTGAGCACGGCCCACGGTGGCCGGGCACCGGCATCCACCCTCAGTAGACTGGAGGCCATGTCCAAGGTGCTTCAGTCCCTGCCCGTCGGCGAGCGCGTCGGCATCGCCTTCTCGGGGGGCCTCGACACCTCCGTCGCCGTCGCCTGGATGCGCGACAAGGGCGCCGTGCCGTGCACGTACACGGGCGACCTCGGTCAGCCCGACGAAGACGACATCGCCGCCATCCCCGGCCGTGCCCTCGAGTACGGCGCCGAGGTGTCGCGCCTGGTCGACTGCAAGCCGATGATGGTCGAGGAGGGCCTGGTCGCGCTGCAGTGCGGCGCCTTCCACATCCGCAGCGCCGGCCGCACCTACTTCAACACGACGCCCATCGGGCGGGCCGTGACCGGCACCATGCTCGTGCGCGCCATGAAGGAGGACCGCGTCGACATCTGGGGCGACGGCTCGACCTACAAGGGCAACGACATCGAGCGGTTCTACCGCTACGGCCTGCTGGCCAACCCCGCCCTGCGCATCTACAAGCCGTGGCTCGACGCCGACTTCGTCACCGAGCTCGGCGGCCGGCAGGAGATGAGCGAGTGGCTCGTCGCGCACGGGTTCCCCTACCGCGACAGTGCCGAGAAGGCCTACTCGACCGACGCGAACATCTGGGGCGCGACGCACGAGGCCAAGACGCTCGAGCACCTCGACGTGTCGCTGGAGACCGTCGAGCCGATCATGGGCGTGCGGTTCTGGGATCCGGCGGTGGAGATCGCGACCGAGGACGTCACGGTCACGTTCGAGGGCGGCCGGCCGGTCGCACTCAACGGCGTGGAGTACACCGACGCCGTCGAGCTCGTGCTCGAGGCCAACCGCATCGGCGGCCGCCACGGGCTGGGCATGAGCGACCAGATCGAGAACCGCATCATCGAGGCCAAGTCGCGCGGCATCTACGAGGCGCCGGGCATGGCGTTGCTGTTCGCCGCGTACGAGCGGCTGGTCAACGCCATCCTCAACGAGGACACCCTGGCCACCTACCACGAGCAGGGCCGGCGCCTGGGCCGCCTCATGTACGAGGGCCGCTGGCTCGAGCCGCAGTCGTTCATGCTCCGCGAGTCGATCCAGCGCTGGGTGGGCTCGGCCATCACCGGCTCGGTGACGCTGCGCCTGCGCCGCGGCGAGGACTACACGATCCTCGACACCACCGGCCCGAACCTGTCGTATGCGCCCGAGAAGCTGTCGATGGAGCGGGTGGGCGACGCCGCGTTCGGTCCCACCGACCGCATCGGCCAGCTCACGATGCGCAACCTCGACATCGCCGACTCGCGCGCCCGCCTCGAGCAGTACGCCGGGCTCGGACTCATCGGCGGCGCGACCGCCGAACTGGTGGGCGAGCTGGCTGCGGGCGGCTCGGCCGAGATCACCGGTCACGCCCAGCCCTACGACGCGGCCCGCGAAGAGCTCGCCGAGGCCGTCGACGAAGCCAACGAGTCGGCGTCGTTCGACTTCGGCGCCGACTGATCACGGCCCCAGGATGCCGGTCTGGGCACCGGCAGCAGGTAGCATGCGAGGACGGTCTCGCGCGCCCGGGGACGTGAGACCCGAGCCCGACCCGACGGGCACTGAGTTCCACCGCTGCCCCGGAGACTGAGTCGATGACGATGACCGACGCGCCCGAGACCTCCGACGACCCGACGACCGCTCGACCGAAGCGCTCGCTGGGCCGCAAGATCGCCATCGCCGCGTTCGCGCTGGTGGCCGGTCTCACTGTCATCGCGCTGATCGCCGCCGGCACCGTCGTGTACACGATCCAGCGGTCCTTCCCGCAGCTGGAGGGCACCGTCGCGCTGGAAGGACTCGGGGCCGAGGTGAGCGTCCACCGCGATGAGCTCGGCGTCCCCACCATCGTCGCCGACACTACCGACGACCTGTTCTTCGCCCAGGGCTACGTGCACGCGCAGGACCGGTTCTGGGAGATGGACTTCCGCCGCCACCTCACCGCCGGCCGGCTGGCGGAGCTGTTCGGCCCGTCGCAGGTGGCCACCGACAGCTTCCTGCGCACACTCGGCTGGCATGAGATCGCCGCCGAGGAGGTCGACGCGCTCGACGAGACCACCCGCGGCTATTACGACGCCTACGCCGCCGGTGTCAACGCCTACCTCGCCGATCACGACGGGGCGGACGCCTCGCTCGAGTACGCGGTGCTCGGCCTGCAGAACCCGGACTATGAGATCGAGCCGTGGACGCCGGTCGATTCGGTCGCGTGGCTGAAGGCCATGGCCTGGGACCTGCGGTCCAATGTCGAGGCCGAGACCGATCGGGCGATCCTCGCCCAGGACTACAGCCCGGAGCAGATCGCCGATCTCTACCCCGACTATCCGTTCGACACGAATCCCGTGATCGTGCCGACGATCATCGCGCCCCCGCCGCCGAGCGACCAGGCCGACGCGGACACGAGCGCCGAGACCGACGCCGACACGGCGAGCGCACCGGCATCCCCTGCGGACGCGACCCGGACGGCCACCGCCGCGATCGAGTGGACCGAGGTGGGCAGCGTCATCGAGGCGGTCTCGACCATGATGGGCCCGGTCGGCGAGGGCGTCGGGTCGAACTCCTGGGTCGTCTCGGGCACGCTCACCGAGTCGGGGCTGCCGCTGCTGTCGAACGACCCGCACCTGGGGGCGGCGCTGCCCAGCGTCTGGCACCAGATCGGCCTGCGCTGCGGCACCATCTCGCCCGACTGCGCCTTCGACGTCACCGGCTTCGGGTTCTCCGGGGTCCCCGGCGTCATCATCGGCCACAACGCCCAGATCGCATGGGGTTTCACCAACCTCACCACCGACGTGGCCGACCTCTACCTCGAGAAGCTCGACGGCGACTCCTACTGGTACGACGGCGAGCTCGTGCCGCTCGATGTGCGCACGGAGACGATCGGCGTGGCCGGGGGCAAGGACGTGCAGCTCGACATCCGCTCGACGGTGCACGGACCGATCGTGTCGGGACTCACCGACGACCTGTCGGCCATCGCCGAGACCCCGTACACCGGGTCGACGGATGCCGCGGTGCCCGCCGCCGGTGGACCTGACGGCGACTGGGCGGTGAGCCTGCGCTGGACGGCTCTGGATGTCGGCACGACGGCCGCGTCGATCTTCGCGCTCGACCTCGCGCAGGACTTCGACGACTTCCGCGCCGCCGCGGAGCTGTTCACGGTGCCGGCGCAGAACCTCATCTACGCCGACCGCGACGGCAACATCGGGTACCAGACGCCGGGAAGCCTGCCCATCCGCGGCGCCGGCGACGGCTCGATGCCCCAGCCGGGCTGGGACTCGGCCTACGACTGGCGCGGCTACATCCCGTTCGAGGAGTTGCCCACCGCATACAACCCCGACACCGGCTACATCGTCACCGCCAACAACGCCGTCGTCGGCGAGGACTACCCGTACTTCCTCACGAACGACTGGGACTACGGCTGGCGTGCGGCCCGCATCACCGACCTCATCGAGCGCACCGCGGCGACCAAGAAGCTCACCGCCGACGACATGTCGGCGATCCAGGCCGATCAGGAGTTCTGGATGGGCAGGCGCCTCTCGGCCCTGGCCTCCGGCATCCGCGTCGAGAGTGAGGGGGCGGCGGAGGCGCTGGCGCTGCTCGAGCACTGGGATGCGCAGAACGACCCCGAATCGGCGGCCGCCGCATACGCCAACGTGCTGTGGGACGAGCTCGTGCAGAACCTGTTCTCGCGGCGCGCGGCCGATGCCCGCCCGTCGAGCCAGAGCCGCATGTTCGAGGTCGTCGACCGGCTGCTCGACGACCCCGAGTCCTCGTGGTGGACCAACACCGAGATCGGCGTGACCGGCCAGCGCGAGATGCTGGCCCGCTCCGCGGAGGACGCCTACTCCCGGTTGTCCGAGCTGCAGGGCACCAACACCGCGCAGTGGAACTGGGGCCGGCTGCACGCGCTGACCCTCACCCACGGCACCTTCGGCACGAGCGGCATCGCGCCGATTGAGGCGCTGTTCAACCGCGGCCCGTTCCCCGTCGGCGGCGGCGCATCGGTCGTCGATGCGACCGGCTGGGTGCTGGCCAGCGGCAGCTTCGAGACCGTGACCCTGCCGTCGCTGCGCATGACCGTCGACCTGGCCGACCTCGACGCCTCCAGGTGGAACAACCTGACCGGCGCCAGCGGCCACGCCTTCCACCCCAACTACACCGATCAGACCGAGGCCTGGCAGCAGAACCGGCAGACGCCGTGGCTCTTCGACCTCGATCGGCTCCGGGATGCCGCGACGCACACGCTCGTGCTCACCCCGGCATCCTGAGGCCGGGTCGGACGGGCCGAACCGGTCAGCCGCCCGCGGCGGGCGGCGTCTGCGTCGACTCCCCGAGTTCGTCGACCAGCAGCGACCGCTCGTCGAGCGTACCGTTGCGGTAGGCCTGCCGGCCGACCATGTGCGCGGACAGCGGCGCGGTGGCCAGCTGGATCAGGACCACCGGCACCAGGAAGGCCGCCACCTCCCACGAGCGGGACATGAGCCCGATCGCGATGGCGATGAGGATCAGCCCGAGCACCTGGGGCTTGGTCGCCGCGTGCAGCCGCGCGGGCACGTCGTGGAAGCGCAGCAGGCCGATGGCGGCGGTGAGGCACAGCACCGCGCCGATCAGGATGAGGGCCACGCCGATGAGGTCGATCATTGCCGGTCACCGTCCCTGCGTGCGACGAAGCGCGCGATCGAGATCGAGGCGAACACACCCACGGCCGCGACGATCAGCAGCAGCGGCAGCGTCCGCGTGTGGTGGTTGATGGCCATCTCGGCGCCGAGCACGCAGACCACGAGGGTCAGCAGCACGTCCGACGCGACGGCACGGTCGAGGATCGAGGGCCCGACGATGATGCGCCACAGGGTCAGCAGCCCGGCCACGGCGAACACGACGTAGATCGCGATCAGCATGATGGTCATCGCGTCCGTCCCTTCGCCCGTTCACGCACCAGGTCGAGCTGGGCGCGCGAGCCCACCGCACGCACGATGCGCTCCTCCCAGTGCATCACGGCCCGGCGCTGCTTCTCGACGTCGGCGGCATTGCGCACGCCGATGATGTGGAGGTACAGGATGCGGCGGTCGCGATCGCTGTCGATGATGAGCGACCCGGGGATGAGCGAGGCGGTCACGGCCACGTGCGTCATGATCAGGTCGTCGTCGGTGACCATCGGCACCGCGATGATCGCCATGCCGGGGTACTCCCGCGGGTTGACGACCTGCCAGGCGACCAGCAGCGAGCCCTTCACGACGGAGTAGAGGAACTCCGTCACGAACACGAACCCCCACCACAGGTTCACCCGGCCCGACAGCTCCACCGGCGGCAGCCGGAACACCCGCGTCACGAAGATCGCGACGATCACACCCGTGACGAACGAGAGCACGGTGAACTGCGCCCACAGCAGCATCCAGACGGCGACGAGCCAGATGAAGAACGGCAACTGCCGCCAGAGGGATGTCGCGATTCCGGCCAGCGGGCTCATCGCTCGGACTCCAGCTGGCTGAACGTGATCGGATTCTGCAGCGCGCCGCCGATGCTCGCGCACAGGTCGTACAGCGGCCCGGCGAACACCGTGAGCGCGACGGTGACCGCGACCATTCCGGCGGTGGCCGAGGTCATGATGCGCGGGATCACGCGCCGCTGGGTCTCGGTGGCCGCGGCTGGCGCGGTGCCGAGGTAGGCGATGCGCTCCTCGCCCGGCTCGTCGACGGGTTCGTCGTCCTCACGCCAGAACGCGAGGTTCCAGGCGCGCATGAGCGCGTACAGGGTCAGCAGGCTCGTGAGGATGCCGCCGGCCATCAGCACATACATGAGCGGCGTGCCCACCTGCGCGGCCGCGTCGAACAGCGCGATCTTGCCGATGAAGCCCGAGAACGGGGGGATGCCGCCCAGGTTGATCGCCGGGATGAAGTACAGCACCGCGATCACCGGCGCCGCCTTCATGAGCCCCTTGACCTTGAGCACCGAGGTCGACCCCGCCCGTCGCTCGATGAGGCCCACGGCGAGGAACAGCGTCGTCTGCACGACGATGTGGTGGACCATGTAGTAGATCGTCGCGCCGAGCGCGACGGGGGTGGCGATCGCGAGCCCGAACACCATGTAGCCGATATGGCTGACCAGCGTGAACGACAGGATGCGTTTGAGCTCGGCCTGCGCCACGGCGCCGAGCACCCCGACGACCATGGTCGCCAGCGCCACGATCAGCAGCAGCGTGTTGACCTCGCTGTCGCGGAACAGCTGCGTCTCGGTGCGGATCATGGCGTACACGCCGACCTTGGTCAGCAGGCCCGCGAACACGGCGGTGACGGGCGCCGGCGCGGTCGGGTAGGAGTCCGGCAGCCAGAACGACAGCGGGAACACCGCCGCCTTGATACTGAAGGCCAGCAGGAGCATCAGGTGGAGGACCAGCTGCACCTCCTGCGGCAGCTCGGTCATCCGCTGCGAGACCTGCGCCATGTTCACGGTGCCCAGCGCCCCGTAGATGGCGGCGATCGCGGCGAGGAACAGAATGGAGGACACGAGCGACACGACGATGTACACGACACCCGTGCGGATGCGGGACTCGGTGGAGCCGAGGGTGATCAGCACGTAGGAGGCGACCAGCAGGATCTCGAACCCGACATAGAGGTTGAACAGGTCACCGGCGATGAACGCGTTGAAGATGCCCGCCGCCAGGATCAGGTACGACGGGTGGAAGATCGACACCGGCGTCTCATCGTCGCCGTCGGCGGCGCCCTGGCCGACCGAGAACAGCAGAACCGCGAGCAGCACGATGCTCGAGACGACCACCAGCAGCGCGGCGAGCCGGTCGACGTAGAGCACGATGCCGAACGGGATCGGCCAGCCGCCGACCGAGACGGCCAGCCCCTGGTCGGTGCTGTCGACGGTGTACAGCAGCACCGCCGCCACGGCGAGCACGAGGGTGAGCGTGACGATCGACACCCCGACCTGCACTCTGCGGCGCCGACCGAAGATGAGGGCGATGGCGGCGCCGAGCAGCGGCAGCGTCACCAGCAGGGGGACCAGGCCGTTCATCGATCACCGTTCCTCGGCTGCGGCGCGTCGACGGGGGCGTCGTCGGCGAGCGAGTCGAAATCCTCGTGGTGCAGCACCGTGATGGGCGCCGTGGCCGTGTCGAGGAAGTCGGTGGTGGCGTCGTCGTCTTCGTCGGTGATCTCGTCGTCCATGGTGTCTTCGTCGACGGCGGCGCGGTCACGCACCTCGAGGTCGGCTTCGTCGTCGTGCACGGTGTCGGCCTGCCCCAGCTGCCACGACCGGTAGATCAGCGCGAGCAGGAAGGCGCTGACGGCGAAGGTGATCACGATCGCGGTGAGCGTGAGGGCCTGCGGCAGCGGGTCGCTCATCTCGTCGGGGTCGCCGACGCCGAAGAACGGGGCGACGCCGGGGGCGCCCATGACGACCAGCAGGAAGAGGTTCGCGGCGTTGCCCAGCAGCAGGAATCCGATGAGCACGCGGGTGAGGCTGCGCTCGAGGATCGCGTAGACCCCGGCCGCGAACAGCACGGCCATGATGATGATCAGCGTCAGTGAGGCGTTCATGCACCCACCCGCCAGGCGACCGGCGTGCGCCCGGTCGCTTCGAGGGCCTGCCGGTCGACCTCGGCGCCCAGCGACCGCAGCACGTCGAGCACGAGCCCGATGACGACGAGGTAGACGCCGACGTCGAACAGCGTCGAGGTGACGAACTCGATGTGGCCGATGACCGGCAGCGTCGCCTCGAAGAAGTAGCTCGTCAGCGGCGCGTCACCCAGGAAGATCGGCACGATCGCGCAGCCCACCGCCACCGTCATGCCCGCACCCAGCAGGCGACCGGCGTCGGTGGGGGCGGCGGCGCCCAGCTCGTACGGACCGCCGGCGACGTAGCGCATGACCAGCGCCATGCCGGCCACCAGTCCCCCGGCGAACCCGCCGCCGGGCAGGTTGTGACCGGCGAACAGCAGATAGATCGACACGATGATGATCGTGTGGAACAGCACCCGCACGATCACCTCGAGCATGATCGAGCGCGTGCGCGGCTGCAGTCGCTGGCCGCCGATGAGCCAGGTCTGCAGCGAGCTGTCCGGCGCCGCCGTGCGCGGCCGCGGACCCTCGCTCGTCTCGATGAAGGGGCGGCGCGTGCGGGTCATGCCGGTGGGCAGGGGTGAGATGCCGCTGGAGAGCATGTCGGAGCGGTGCGTGACGAACACGAGCGAGGCGACGCCGGTCGCCGCCAGGATCAGGACCGACAGTTCGCCCATCGTGTCCCAGCCGCGCAGGTCGACCAGTGCGACGTTGACGACGTTCTTGCCGTGGCCGATCTCGTACGCCAGGTGCGGGAAGCTCTCGGAGATCGGCTGGGCGATGCGGGCGCCGGTGGCCACGATCGCCACCGCCGCCATGGTGACGCCCACCGCGACGGCGATGATGCCGCGCATGACGGGGGCCACCGAGGCGTTGTGCTCACCCAGGCGTGCGGGGATGCGGCGCAGCACGAGGGCGAACGCCACCATCGTCACCGTCTCGACCAGGATCTGGGTGAGGGCGAGGTCCGGTGCGCCGCTGGTCGCGAACAGCAGGGTCATGCCGACACCCGTCGCCGATACCAGCACGACGCCCGTGTACCGCTTGCGGGCGCGCACGGCGATGAGGGCGGCGATGATCATCACCGGCGCGACGGCGACCTGGGTGGCGGTGTGCCAGCCGTCGAGGTGTGTCGGCCAGGGGCCGCCCATCGCGAGGGCGGTGACCTCGGTGCCGACGAACACGATGAAGATCGTCCCGACGTACACCGGCAGCGAGCCGCGCTGGGTGGTGGTCGTGACGGCCACAGCCACCCGCGCGATGCCGCGCATCGCGGCGTTGTAGGCGTCGACGGCCGTGAACGGCAGCAGGCGCTTGTGCCAGGGTGCACGCTGCACGAGCCAGAAGACGACCGCGCCGATCGCGATGCTGCCGAGGGACAGGAACAGGGCCGGCTCGAACCCGTGCCACAGCGCGAGGTGGTAGGCCTCGCCCCCGACGTCGGGCATCGTGTCGGCGTAGCCTGACAGCACGACGTCCAGCTGCGGAGCCACCAGCGCCGTCACGAGCGACAACCCGCCCAGCACGACGGGGGCGGCGAGGAAGCCCATCGGCGGGTCGGGCCATTCGGTGCGCGGCAGGGCCGCGCCGACGGCATCCTTCTTCGTCCAGAACGCGCCCCAGACGAACCGCAGTCCGTAGGCGGCGGTCAGCGCAGAGCCGAGCAGGATGGCGACGAGCACCACTGCTCCGGCGGGCTGGGCGACGGCGCTCAGCAGCGCGGACAGGGCGGCTTCTTTCGCGATGAAGCCGAGCGTGGGGATGATGCCCACCATCGAGGCCACCGCGATGATCGAGAACACCGCCAGGGTCGGCGCCTGCCGCCCCACCCCCGACAGTTCGCGGATGTCACGGGTGGACAGCTGCCGGTCGATCACGCCGACGACCAGGAACAGGGCCGACTTGAACAGCGCGTGCCCCAGCAGCAGGGCCAGGCCGGCCAGCGCCGTGTTGCGCTCGCCGAAGCCCAGCACGACCGTGAGCAGGCCGAGCTGGCTCACCGTGCCGAAGGCCAGGATGCGCTTGAGGTCGGTCTCGCGCATCGCCTGCACACCGCCCAGCAGCATCGTGAAGGCGCCGAGGCTGAGCACGATCGGGCGCCACGGCTCGATGTCGGCGAAGGCGGGGGCGAACCGGGCGATCAGGTAGATGCCGGCCTTGACCATCGCCGCGGCGTGCAGGTAGGCGCTGACCGGCGTGGGCGCGGTCATGGCACCGGGCAGCCAGAAGTGGAAGGGGAAGATCGCCGACTTGCTGAGCGCGCCGACGAGGATCATCACGACCGCGACGGCGATGAGCGGGTCGTCGCCGCCGCCGGCGGCCCACGCGGCGAAGATCTCGGTCATGCTCGAGGTGCCGAACGCGGCCACGAAGATCACGATGCCGATCAGCATGACCAGCCCGCCGATGGTGGTGACCAGCAGCGCCTGCAGGGCGGCGCGGCGGCTCGCACCACGGGCGTGGTAGTGCCCGATCAGCAGGTAGGACAGGACGCTCGTGACTTCCCACAGCATGATGAGCACGATGATGTCGTCGGTCAGCACGAGCCCGTACATGGCCCCGGCGAAGGCCAGCAGCACGGCGGCGAACAGCCCGGTGCCGGCCTCGTGCCCCGCGAAATACCACCGGCAGTACAGCATGACGAGCGCGCCGACACCGGTGACGATGAGCGTCATGACCCAGCCGAGCGTGTCCATGTGCATCGACAGGTCGACGCCCAGCGGTCGGATCCACGGCAGCGACTCGAACGGCGCGTCCCCGGCGAAGACGGCCGGGGCCATCGCGACGGCGTGGCCGAAGGCGACGGCCGGCACGGAGGCGGCGACATAGAAGGCCCGGGCGCCCCAGCGGCTGACCAGCCACGGCAGTGTCAGCGCGACGGCGGCGAACACACCGAGGAGGATCAGCATTCGCTAGGCCTCCTCAAAGCGCCGCCGGGGGTCGTGCGCTCTATTCTACGGGGCCGCTGAGGTCCGATTCGCCCGGATGGGGGACCGGACCGGTCGTATCTCCCTTCCGGAACGTGCACGCCAGACGAGTGGATGCCGGTGTGCGGCCGGCCAGCATCGTCGCGATCGCCTCACCGGCGAGCCGGCCCTTGGCGACGGCCTCCTGCACGAGGGTCGTGAGCTCGTAGGGCGCCAGGCCGTCGACCCGCACGCCGTCGAATCCGGTCACGCTGACGTCTTCGGGCACACGCAGTCCGACCTCTTCCGCGGCACGGATGACCCCCGCCGCCAGCAGGTCGCTCTGCGCGAGCACGGCCGTCGGACGAGTGGCGGGATCGGCCAGCACGACGCGGCCGGCGGCCAGGCCCTCGTCGATCGAGCTGGCCGCGGCCGCGTAGGCCGGCGCCTGCGGGAATACGGCGCGGACGCCCTCCAGCCGCTCGGCGGTGACGTCGATCATGATGACGGGGTCCGGCCCGATCCACCCGGGACCGGAGCGGTCGTCGGTGGGCAGCGTGACCGTCGCGACGCGCGTGTGCCCGAGTTCGCGCAGATGCACGGCGGCCAGCTGCTGCGCCTCGCGGTTGTCGAGCCGGATCTGCGGGACTCCGGCGCCGGCATCCGCCTCGATCACCACGACGGGCACGCCACGGCCGCGCAGCACCTCGAGCGACTCGCGCACGCGCGCGCTGCAGCCGACGAGCACCGCGGCATCGATCGGCGTCGTCGTCAGCAGCGGAGGGGTGTCGGGGTGTTGCTCGGCGCCACTGTCGGGCTCGTCAGTGCGGTCGGGGTCGGGGTCGTCGCCGCTGTCCGACTCGGCACGGTCGACTCCGCCGCGGTCAGCGGCTTCGTCGTCGGTGACCGCGCCACCGTGCGCGTCGTGGAGGCTGTCGGTGTCGGCCGCAGCACCGGCATCCTCGGTGGCACCGAACGCGTCGTCGTGCAGCAGCAGCAGGCCGGCGCCCAGCGGCGCGACGGCCGCCGTCAGTCCGTCCATCATGAGGCGCTTGACCGGATCGAGGAAGGCGGCGCCGAGCTGCTCCTCGAACACGACCGCGACGATGCCGCTGCGGCCACGGCGCAGTGAAGCGGCCCGGGGGTCGGGCCCGGTGTACCCGAGCGTGTTCGCGGCGGACAGCACCCGTTCGCGCGTGGCATCCGACACCCCGGCCTTTCCGCTGAACACGATGGATGCCGTCGACGCGGCCACCCCGGCTTCGCGCGCGACGTCGGCGATGGTGGGTCGGCGTGGCTGCACGAGGTCGATCCTAATGTCTCGGCGATCGAATCGATTCGGTAAGCTGACGCGGTGGATCTCGCTCTCACCCCCTCCCAGCTCGTCCGGTGGCGCACCGCCGTGTTCGCGATCTTCGCCGCGAGCGGGCTCAGCGTGGCGACGTGGGCGGCGCGCGTACCGTCGATCAAGGTCGGTCTCGGCATCGAGAACACCGAGATCGGACTGCTGCTGCTGGGCATGGGCGTCGCGTCGATCCTCGGCCTGTCGTCGGCCTCGGTGATCATCGCGAGGTTCGGCACCCGCCGCGGCATGCTGGGCGCCATGATCGCCTTCGCGGGCGGTGTCGTCCTCATCGGGGTGGGTGTCGACGTCGTGCCCTCGCTGCCGCTCGTGCTCATCGGCCTGGCCCTGTTCGGCGCGGGAAACGGCGCGTGCGACGTCATGATGAACGTCGACGGGGCCGCCATCGAGACCCAGGTGAACAAGACGATCCTGCCGTTGTTCCACGCGTTCTTCAGCTTCGGGACGGTGCTCGGCGCGGGGCTGGGTGCGCTGGCCGCGAGCCTGGGCGTCGATGTCTTCACGCACTCCGCGGCCATCGCGATCGTGATCCTCGTGGTGGCCGTGGCCGCCTACGCCAACGTGCCCGCGCGCGAGGCGACCGGCGACACGGTCGACGATCGTCCGGTGGCCCGGCCCGGGTGGCGCGAGCGCCTGGGCGTGGCCCTCTCGGCCTGGCGCGAGCCGCGCACGTACGCCCTGGGGGTCGTCATGCTCGGCATGTCGTTCGCCGAGGGCGGCGCCAACGACTGGCTCGCCCTCGCCGTGAGCGAGGACCACCGCGGCGGGGCCGAGCTGGGCGCCGTGGCGCTGACGGTGTTCGCGGTCGCCATGACGGCGGTGCGCGTGGCCGGGGGACCGCTCGTCGACCGGTTCGGCCGCGTCGCCACCCTGCGGGTGCTGTCCGCGACCGCCGCCGTAGGCATCCTGCTGGTCATCCTCGCGCCCAACCTGTCGCTCGTCTTCGTCGGTGCGGCGCTGTGGGGCATCGGCGCCTCGCTCGGGTTTCCGCTGGGCATGTCAGCGGCCGCGGACGATCCCGCCAAGGCCGCCGCCCGGGTGAGCGCCGCCGCGACCATCGGCTACGTCGCCTTCCTGTGCGGGCCCCCGGTGCTGGGCCTGATCAGCGATCACATCGGCCTGCTGAACACCCTGTTCATCCTGGTCGCGCTCGTCGTGGCGTCCGGCCTGGCCTCGGGCGCGGCCAAGCCGCTCACCACCACGAAGGTCGGCGCGGGCCACCACTGAGCGCGCCCGTCCCCACACGCGCGCCCGCCGAAGTTGGCGCTTACGTGGGGTATCCCGCAGGCGGTCTCAAGTGGTCAGTGCAACACGCGCTATGTGTGAGTTCAGTGTTTCAGATGGGGTGTGGAAGCCGAGGACGGCGCGGGGGCGGATGTTGAGGAGACGCTGGGTTTCGGCGAGGTCGGCGTC
>NZ_JBNYWT010000006.1:0-220347 GCF_053586795.1 Microbacterium pollutisoli | reverse complement strand
GCCGCTTCCCGCACGCTGCCCACCGACACCGCCAGTCGCAACACCCCCACACGAGACTCCAACAACACCTCAGGACCCACGCCCCACCTCCAGATTCAGGTGTTGCACTGACCCCCTGAATCTGCCGGGTGGATAGGCCCCATAAGCGCCAAGTTGCTCGGGTGGGTGGGGGTCCCGGTTGCGTTGGTCTGCTCAAGTTGGCGTGAATGTGGGGTATTCCGCGGGCATAGGCCCCATAAGCGCCAAGTTGGCGTGCGGGTGCCTAGGCCCCGCCCCTACAGCACCGCGTGGGCCAGCGGGTCGGGGTTGCCGAACCGGTGGGCGGTGATGCTGACCGCCTGCTCGCGCAGGAACGACAGCAGCTCGACGCGCCCGGCGCGGGTGACCTCGCCGTCGAAGACCGTGAGGTCCGGGCGTCCGCCGGCGGCGCGGATCAGTTCGGCGCCGTCGGCTCCGATCAGCCGCACGCGCGGCCAGGGCTGCGCGATGTAGCGGGCGTGCGCGGTGGCGGCATCCTCGACGCGCACGTCGATCGCCGCGTCGCGGATCGCCGCGGCGATCTCCTCGGGCAGCGCCTCGGCCACCGACAAGGTCACGCGACTGCCGGTGCGCACCGCCGCCGCCACGACGCGCACGATCTGCGCCGTGGAAGCCCCCCGCTCGGCACGGATGTCGGCATCCACCGGCAGGTACCGGAACACGTTGCGCTCGGCGGCCAGCCCGGTGCGGTCCCGCGGGGTGGCGAACTCGTCCTGCCACGCGGCCTCGTCGCTCGCGATCGCCTCGGCGAGCCATGCGCGTTCGTCGTCGGTGAGCGAAGCGGATGCCGCGGACACCACCCGCGCCGCCGGTGAGACGCTGACGGCGCTCGAACTGTCGGCACCGACGGGGGCATCCGACCACCGGCCGAGGCCGATCAGGTAGTTCGGACCGCCGGCCTTGAACCCGGAGCCGACGACCGACTTCTTCCAGCCGCCGAACGGCTGACGCTGCACGATCGCGCCGGTGATGCCGCGGTTGACGTAGAGGTTGCCGGCCTGGATGCCCGCCAGCCACGTGCGGATCTCCTCGGCGTCGAGCGCATGGATGCCGGCGGTGAGGCCGTACGAGATGTCGTTCTGGATTGCGATGGCCTCCTCGAGCGTGGCGGCGGTCATCACTCCGAGGATGGGACCGAAGTACTCGATCAGGTGGTACTCCGACCCGCGGCGCACCCCGGCGCGGACCCCCGGCGTCCACAGTCGGTCGTCCTCGGGCAGCGGCCGCGGCTCGATCACCCAGCGCTCACCCGGGCCCAGTGTCGTCAGCCCCTCGAGCAGCTTGCCCGACGGCGGCGCGATGACCGGCCCCACCTCGGCGGTCGGGTCGGTGGGCAGGGCCACGTGCAGCGACCGGACGGCATCGAGCAGCTGGTCGTGGAACCGGCGCGACTTCGCGACCGACCCCACGAGGATCACCAGCGACGCCGCCGAGCACTTCTGCCCGGCGTGGCCGAACGCCGAGTACACGACGTCCTTCGCCGCGAGGTCGAGGTCGGCGCTGGGGGTCACGATGATCGCGTTCTTGCCGCTGGTCTCGCCCAGCAGCCGCAGGTCGGAGCGGAATCCGCGGAACATCTCGGCCGTCTCGTACCCGCCGGTGAGGATCACCTGGTCGACCAGGGGCGAGGCGACGAGCTTCTCGCCCAGCGCCGAATCGGCCAGCTGCACCAGCTGCAGCACCTCGCGCGGGACCCCCGCCTCCCACAGCGCCTCGACCATGACGGCACCGCACCGGCGGGCCTGGCGGGCCGGCTTGATCACCACGGTCGACCCCGACGCGAGCGCCGACAGCGTGGAGCCGGCGGGGATCGCGACGGGGAAGTTCCACGGCGGCGTGACGAGCGTCACATCGGCGGGCGTGTACACGGCGCCGTCGACGTCGCCGAGCTCACGGGCCCGCTCGGCGTAATAGTGGGCGAAGTCGATGGCCTCCGACACCTCCGGGTCGCCCTGGTCGAGCGTCTTGCCCGCTTCGGATGCCATGACCTCCAGCAGCTGCGCGCGGCGACGCTCGAGGGCGTCACCGGCACGGTGCAGGATCTCGGCGCGGCCGTCGGCTCCCAGCTCCTGCCACGCGCTCGCCGCCGCGCGGGCGCGCTCGAGTACCGTGTCGACCGCGGCGGCGTCGGGCAGGATCGCCGCGTCCGCGGTCGCGACGCCCAGCTGTGAGGCGGGCACGCGGGCGAGGATGTCCCGACCCCACCGGCGGTTCACCTCGATGGCGGGGTCGGTGTCGGGAGTGTTGCGGAACCCGGAGGTGAGCCCGGGTGCGGGCGCGGCGGTGCGGTCCTGCACGCGGTGACTGCGCGGGACGTCGGCGCCCACGTCGGCCAGGGACGCGAGGAAGCGGTCGGTCTCGCGCTGCAGCAGCGCCGGGTCGGAGTCGAGCTCGAACACCGCCGACATGAAGTTCTCGCTCGATGCGCCCTCTTCGAGGCGCCGGATCAGGTACGCGATGGCGACGTCGAACTCCTCGGGCCGCACCACCGGGGTGTACAGCAGCAGCGAGCCGACCTCCCGGCGCACGACCTCGGCGAGGCTCTCGGCCATGCCCAGCAGCATCTCGTACTCGACCGCGCCGGTGACTCCGCGCCGCTGCGCGAGCAGCCACGAGTGCGCGATGTCGAAGAGGTTGTGCCCCGCGATGCCGAGCCGCACGTTCGCGACCCGGTCGGGCTGCAGCGCCCAGTCGAGCACGCGCTTGTAGTGCGCGTCGCTGTCCTGCTTGGTGTGCCAGGTGGCCAGCGGCCAGCCGTGGATCTCGGCGTCGACGTGCTCCATCGGCAGGTTCGCGCCCTTGACCAGGCGCACCTTGACGGGGGCGCCGCCGCGGCCGCGGCGGGCCGCAGCCCACTCCTGCAGTTCCACCATGGCGTCGAACGCGTCGGGCAGGTAGGCCTGCAGCACGATGCCCGCCTCGAGCCCGGTGAACTCGGGCCGGTCGAGGAGGCGCTGGAACACCGCCATCGTCAGATCGAGGTCGCGGTACTCCTCCATGTCGAGGTTGATGAACTTCGCCGGGGTGGATGCCGCGGCCTGACGGTACAGCGGCAGCAGCCGTTCGACGATCGCTTCGACGGCCTCGTCGAAGCCCCAGGGCGCGTGCGGTCCCACCATGGCCGACACCTTCACCGAGACGTAGTCCACGTCGTCGCGGCGCAGCAGCCGCAGCGTGCCGTCCAGGCGGCGCTGGGCCTCGGCGGAGCCGAGCACCGCTTCGCCCAGCAGGTTGATGTTCAGGCGCACGCCCTCGCGGCTCAGTGCCGTGATGGCCCGGCCGAGCTTGTCGTCGCGCGCGTCGGCGATGAGGTGCCCGACCATGCGGCGCAGCACCGCCCGCGCGATGGGCACGACGATGCCCGGCGCGATCGGTCCCACGGCACCGCCCAGCCGCACGGCCGCACGCAGCGGCGCCGGCAGGAACGCGGGCACCAACGGGGCCACCCGGCGCAGCGCGGCCGCCGCCACCCGCGTGTCCTCCGGGCGCACGACGCCGTCGACGAACCCGGTCGTGAAGGCGAGGCCGTTCGGGTCGCTCAGCACACCGGCCAGGCGGCACGCGGCGACCGAGGCGGGGATGTCGGCGGCTTCGTGCAGCCACCGATGGACCAGCGCGACGGTCTCGTCGGCGAGGTCGGCGTCGTGCGTGGTGTCGTCGTTGACGTGCGTGGTCATGACTGCTCCCTGGGTCCGAGCGTAGGCAGGCAGAGGGGTCGGCACCAGTGTGCGCCCGGGGCGATGGAAAGAAAAGCAACGCTTTCTCGCGTATTCCCTTCAGCTTCACTTCATGATTGGATGCCGGTGATGCTCGATCTGAAGAAGCTGCGCCTGCTGCGCGAACTGCACCTGCGCGGCACCATCGCCGCGGTCGCGGAGGCCGCCGCCTACAGTCCCTCGGCGGTGTCGCAGCATCTCGCCCAGCTCGAGCGCGAGGCCGGGGTCGAACTGCTGCGCAAAGCCGGCCGTGGCGTCCGGCTCACCCCGGCCGCGGAGCGATTGGTCGCGCGCACGGAGGATCTGCTCGACATCATGGAGCGCGCCGTGGCCGAGCTGCACGACCCCGACGCCGAGCTGTCGGGCACCGTGCGGGTGGCGGTGTTCCAGTCGGCGATGCTGGCGCTGCTGCCGGCCGCGCTGCAGGCCATGCGCGAACTCGCACCGCAGGTGCGGGTGCAGCTCGTGCAGCGGGAACCCGAGACGGCGCTGCGCGAGACCTGGATGCGCGACTTCGACATGGTCGTGGCCGAGCAGTACCCCGCCCACGCGGCCCCGCACCACACGGGGCTGGACCGGCAGGCGCTGACGCGGGACGCCATCCGCCTCGCCGTGCCCGCGGCCGGGCACGCCGGCATCCACTCAGTGGCCGACGCCGCCGACAGGCCGTGGGTCATGGAGCCGCACGGCGCCGCTTCGCGGCACTACGCCGAGCAGCAGTGCCGCGCCGCCGGGTTCGAGCCGGATGTGCGCTACGAGACGGCCGATCTGCAGGCGCACGTGCGCCTCGTCGAAACCGGCAACGCCGTGGCGCTGCTGCCCGACCTCATCTGGGAGGGCGCCGCGCCGGCGTGCCGGCTCATCGACCTGCCCGGCGACCCGCACCGCACGGTGTTCACCTCGGTGCGCGAGGCGGGCGGACTGTCCCCCGCAGCCACCGCGTTCCGGCGTGTGCTGGCCGGGGTCGCCGCCGAACTCGCGACGCGCTGAGCCGGATCAGCCGTCGGCGGCGGCGGCGATGTCGGTGCGGTGATGCGAGCCTTCGAGGCGGATCCGGCCGATCGCGCGGTAGGCGCGGTCGCGTGCTTCGGAGAAGGTGTCACCCAGGGCGACGACGTTGAGCACGCGGCCGCCGGTGGCGACGAGGGCGTCGTCGCGCTCGGCGGTCGCCGCATGCGCGAGGTGCACGCCCTCGACGGATGCCGCGTCATCCAGCCCTTCGATCGTGCGGCCGGTCACCGGTGCCGCCGGGTAGCCCTCGCTCGCGAGCACGACGGTGACCGCGGCGGCCTCGGCGAACTGCGGCGCGGGCTCGTCCTCGAGGTGGCCGCTGGCGGCCGCCATGAGCAGCCGCGACAGTGGGGTGACCAGGCGCGGGAGGACGACCTGGGTCTCCGGGTCGCCGAAGCGCGCGTTGAACTCGATGACCTTGATGCCGGAGTCGGTGAGGATGAGCCCGGCGTAGAGCAGGCCGATGAAGGGCGTGCCCTCGGCATCCAACTGCCGGATGACGGGCTCGGCGACCTCACGGGTGACCTGGGCGACGAACTCCGCTTCGCCACCGAACGTGCCGGCCAGCCACGGCAGCGGCGAGTAGGCACCCATGCCGCCGGTGTTCGGGCCGGCATCGCCGTCGTGCGCGCGCTTGAAGTCCTGGGCGGGCGACAGCGGCAGCACGTGATCGCCGTCGGAGAGGAAGAAGAGCGACACCTCGGGCCCGGTCAGGAACTCCTCGACCAGCACGGCGCCGTCGGACAGGTAGGCCTCGGCGTGGGCGATCGCGGCGGCACGGTCCTCGGTGACGATGACGCCCTTGCCGGCGGCCAGCCCGTCGGCCTTCACGACGTACGGCGCACCGTACGCGTCGAGGGCGGCGTCGAGCTCGGCGCGGTTGTGCGCCCGGGTGGCGCGGCCGGTGGGAACGCCCGCGGCCTCCATGATGCGCTTGGCGAACGACTTCGAGCTCTCCAGCTGCGCGGCGGCCTGACCGGGCCCGAAGACCGGGATGCCGCGCTTGCGCAGCGCGTCGGCGACGCCGGCGACGAGCGGGGCCTCGGGACCGATGATGACCAGGTCGATGTTCTCGTCGATGGCGTACTGGGCGACCTCGCGGCGATCGGCGGGGTCGAGCGCGGGCACGAGCGTCGCGTCGCGGCCGATGCCCGCGTTGCCGGGGGCGGCGAACAGCTCGTGGCCGGCGTCCTCCCCACGCAACGCGAGGATGATGGCGTGCTCGCGCGCGCCCGAACCGAGGACGAGGATTCTCACCCCTCCAGCCTACCGAGGCCGCCCGCCGCCGGTACGGTGGGCGTCATGGCGCGCAAGATCTCCACCGACGACGGCCGCGCCGCCCTGGCCGCGGTCGCCGCCGCGGAGCGGCCCGCGCGCACCGATCTGGCCACCGCCGTGCGGTACCTGCTGCAGCTTCTGGTCGAGAAGGCGCCCGGCAATTCGGTCGAGGTGCGGGTGCCGCCCTTCGGTGCGGTGCAGGTGGTCGAGGGGCCGCGGCACACGCGCGGCACCCCGCCGAACGTCGTCGAGATGGATGCCGCGACCTGGATCGCCGTCGCCACCGGCGTCGAAGCCTGGGCTGACGCCGCCGCATCGGGGCGGGTGCACGCCTCCGGCACGCGCGCGGACCTGGCGGATCTGCTGCCGCTGCGCCCCTGATCAGCTCGCGGGGTCGGGCCTGCCTTCCCGCGTGGATGCCGGGATCCGCTCCGCCCTGTGGGTGGGAGAATGGATGCTATGACCGAACCGGCCGGCGAATCCATCGAGACCGCGCGCGTGCGCCGCAGCCCCCGCTACGGGGTGTTCCTCGTCGCGGGCGCCGCCGTGGGTGCGCTCGCCGCACTCATCCTGACGTTCGTCTTCGACGGGTGGAAGAGCCCCACGACCGGGGTGACCTACTCGACCGGCCAGGTGTTCGGATTCCTGGCACTGTACGCGATCCCGCTCGGGGTCGCGCTCGCCGGCATCCTCGCCCTCGTGCTCGACCGTGCCGCCGCCCGGCGTTCGCACGAGGTCCGCATCGCCCGCACGCGCGTCCGCGACGACGAGGACTGAGGTCGGCCTCCCGGCATCCCCGGTGAGGGTCGCGGGAGGGGCCGGCGCGTCAAGCGAGGATCGGCGCGTCAGGCGATGTCGGCGATGACGGGCGCGATCGCCTTGTCGAAGGCCACCACGTCGCCGCGCAGCCCGTCGGTCACCGCGATCGTGAGCGACCCGATCCACCAGACGCCGCGCTGGGTGAGCGGCAGCACCTGCACGTTCAATTCGAACGAGTGCGCACGCCGGCCGATCTGACGCTCGTGCTGGGCGATCGCGCTCGCATACGCCCGGTAAGAGGTGCCGGTGCCCACGTGTGCGGTCGACCGGTAGCGCTCATGGGCGACGCGGGCATAGGCGACGGCATCCGGCCCGTGGGGGATGATCGCCGTGCGCAGTTCGTCGAAGCCCTCGGTGGGCAGCGCCGTGAGCATCTCGAACCCGTCGACGAGGTCGAGCGGCACCGGTGACGGGTGCGCCTGCGGCTCGACGGTCATCGCCCAGAACGCGCGCCACTGTCGTTCGAGCTCGCGGTGGGCGTCGTCATCGGCCGGCGCACCGGCGGGCACCTGTCGCAGGTGCGGCAGTTCGTCGGGCGAGCGAATGCCGAGCGTCTGGCGCAGATACAGCGCGATGAGCACCGGAAGGCTCGCGTCTTCGCGCACCACCCACTCCGGTTTTCCCGCCGCACTCATGGCGCCCATCCTAGGGCGGCCCGCCCCCGCCGCGGCGGCGCGGGCGGCGCGCCCGGGGCGGGGGCGTAACGGGGCGGGGGCGCGGGGCGTTCGCACGGGTGCGGGGCGGGTAGGCTGAAGGCGTGGCCTCGACCCCACCGAACCCCTATACCGAAGCCGGCGTCGACACCGCGGCGGGAGACCTTGCCGTCGAGTTGATGAAGTCGGCCGTCCGGCGCACCCACGGCCCCGAAGTCCTCGGCGGTGTGGGCGGATTCGCCGGCCTGTTCGACGCCGCCGCGCTCAAGGGCTACGACCGCCCGCTGCTGGCGACCAGCACCGACGGTGTGGGCACGAAGGTGGCCATCGCGCAGGCGATCGACAAGCACGACACCATCGGGCAGGACCTCGTCGGCATGGTGGTCGACGACATCGTCGTGGTGGGCGCCAAGCCGCTGTTCATGACCGATTACATCGCCACCGGCAAGGTGTTCCCGGAGCGCATCGCCGACATCGTGCGCGGTATCGCCGACGGCTGCTCGGCCACCGGCACGGCCCTCGTCGGCGGCGAGACCGCCGAGCATCCCGGCCTGCTCGGTCCGCACGACTACGACGTCGCCGGCGCCGCCACGGGCGTCGTCGAAGCCGACCGGGTGCTGGGTGCCGAGCGCGTGCAGCCCGGCGACGCGGTGCTGGCCCTGGCATCCAGCGGGCCGCACTCCAACGGCTACTCGCTGATCCGTCACATCATCACCGGCGCCGGCATCGGCTACGGCGACCACGCCGCCGACTTCGGCCGCACGTGGGGCGAGGAGCTGCTCGAGCCCACCCGTCTGTACACCTCGCCGCTGCTGCGCCTGATCGCACAGTACGGCGACAGCGTGCACTCGCTCAGCCACGTCACCGGTGGCGGCATCGCCGCGAACCTGGCCCGGGTGCTCCCGCAGGGCACGTGGGTCGACGTCGACCGCTCCACCTGGTCGCCCCCGCCCGTGTTCCGCGTGCTCGCCGACCTGGGCGGCCTCGACCTGACCGCGACCGAGGGCACCTGGAACCTCGGCATCGGATTCCTCGCCGTCGTCGCCGCCGAGCAGGCCGAGGCCGCGGCATCCACTCTGTCGGCCGAGGGCATCGCCACCTGGCAGGTGGGCACCGTGCACGACGGTCCCCGCCCGGACGGCGACTACGAGCAGGGCGCCAAGGGCGTCGACGGCGGCGCCGTGCGCCTGGTCGGCAGCTACTGAGAGAACGGACCAGCAACACCTCATGTGCGGAATCGTCGGCGTGGTCGGTCAGGGCCCCGTCAATCAAGAGGTCTACGACTCCCTCCTCCTTCTGCAGCACCGCGGCCAGGACTCCACCGGCATCGCCACCGCCGAGCGCAACGGCGTCTTCCACATCGCCAAGGCCAAGGGGCAGGTGCGTGAGGCCTTCCGCACGCGCGACATGCGTGCGCTGCTGGGCGAGATCGGCCTCGGCCACGTGCGCTACGCCACCAAGGGCGTCGCCTCGAGCGAGGAGGAGGCCCAGCCGTTCTACGTGAACGCGCCCTACGGCATCGTGCTGGTGCACAACGGCAACCTCACCAACACGCGCGAGCTCACCGAAGAGCTGTTCCGCAAGGACCGCCGGCACCTGAACACCTCCAGTGACACCGAACTGCTGGTCAACGTGCTCGCCGGCGAGCTGCAGGCCGTCATCTCCGGTCTGGAACTCGACCCCGAGCAGATCTTCGACGCCGTCACCCGGCTGCACCGCCGCGTCGAGGGCTCGTACGCGGCGATCGCACTGATCGCCGGATACGGGCTGCTGGCCTTCCGCGACCCGTTCGGCATCCGCCCCCTCATCCTGGGCACCCGCCAGGCCGCCGACGGCCGGTACGAGTGGACCGTGGCATCCGAGTCGCTCGTGCTCGAGAACGGCGGCTTCGAGGTCGTCCGCGACGTCGAGCCCGGCGAGGCGGTGTTCATCGATCTCGACGGCCACCTGCACACCCAGCAGTGCGCCGACGACCCGAGCCTGGTGCCGTGCTCCTTCGAGTACGTGTACCTCGCCCGCCCCGACAGCATCATGAACGGCATCTCGGTGTACGAGTCGCGCCTGCGCATGGGCGAGCGGCTGGCCGACACGATCGCCAAGCACACGCCCGAGGGTGCGATCGACGTCGTCATGCCGATCCCGGACTCGGCACGACCGGCCGCCATGCAGGTCGCCCGCAAGCTGGGGCTGGAGTACCGCGAGGGCTTCTACAAGAACCGCTACGTCGGGCGCACGTTCATCATGCCCGGGCAGGCGGTGCGCAAACAGAGCGTGCGTCAGAAGCTCAACGCGATGTCCAGTGAGTTCAAGGGCAAGAACGTGCTGCTGATCGACGACTCGATCGTGCGGGGCACCACGTCGAAGCAGATCATCCAGATGGCGAGGGATGCCGGGGCGAAGACGGTCACGTTCGCTTCGGCCGCGCCGCCGGTGCGCTTCCCCCACGTGTACGGCATCAACATGCCCTCGCGGCACGAGCTGGTCGCGCACGGCCGCACCATCCCGGAGATCGCCGAGGAGCTCGGCTGCGACCACCTCGTCTACCAGGAGATCGACGACCTCAAGGCGGCGATCCTCGAGGGCACGCCGGACGTCGAGGACCTCGACATGAGCTGCTTCGACGGGCGTTACGTCACCGGCACGGTCACCGACGAGTACCTCGCGTGGGTCGAGGAGACGATCGTGAGCTGACGGGGGCGTTGTGTCGGGTTGGGTCTCGCTCGGCCGCGTTCGGCCGGTTCAGTTGCCGCGAATTGCCGCGAATTGCTGCGAGTGCGTGCAGAACGCGGCAACTGAAGCGCGGGGCGCGGCGTTCAGCTGTCACGAATCGCGGGGTGTGACCGCAGAATGCGGCAACTGAACTTTGGCGGGGCGTGGTGCCGCGGTGCGGCGGACCCGGTGCTGCGGACCCGTGCGGGGGACCCCGTGCTGCGGACACCGCGCGGACCCGGCGCGGCGGGGCTCAGCGGAACGCGGCCTCGCCCGTGAGCACCTGGCCGAGGATGAGGGTGTGCATCTCGACGGTGCCCTCGTACGTGAGCACCGACTCGAGGTTGTTCATGTGCCGGATCACCGGGTATTCGAGCGAGATGCCGTTGGCGCCGAGGATCGTGCGCGCCGTGCGGCAGATCTCGAGCGCCTCGCGGACGTTGTTGAGCTTGCCGATCGAGACCTGCTCAGGGCGCAGCTGGCCGGCGTCCTTGCGGCGCCCGAGATGCACGGCCAGCAGGTAGCCCTTGATGTACTCCAGTGACATGTCGGCGAGCTTCTGCTGCGTGAGCTGGAACCCGCCGATCGGCCGGCCGAACTGCACGCGGTCGCGAGAGTACCGGCGCGCGGCCTCGAGGCTCGAGCGCGCGGCGCCCAGCGATCCCCACACGATTCCATACCGGGCCTCGTTGAGGCACGACAACGGGCCCTTCATCCCCCGGGCCTCCGGGAGCATCGCCGAGGCGGGCAGGCGCACGCCATCGAGCACCAGCTCCCCGGTCGCCGAAGCGCGCAGCGACAGCTTGTGCTTGATCTCGGGGGCGGAGAACCCGGGGGTGTCGGTCGGCACGATGAACCCGCGCACGCCGTCTTCCGTGGCGGCCCACACGACGGCGACATCGGCGTAGGGCGCGTTCGAGATCCACATCTTCCGGCCGTCGAGGATCCAGTCGTCACCGTCGCGACGGGCGTGCGTCGTCATGGCCGCGGGGTCGGAACCGACATCGGGCTCGGTGAGGCCGAAGCATCCGATCGCCTCTCCCGCTGCCATGCGAGGGAGCCACTCCTGCTTCTGCTCCTCGGACCCCCACCGCCAGATCGCGAACATCGCCAGTGATCCCTGCACCGAGACGAGCGAGCGCAGGCCTGAGTCGGTGGCTTCGATCTCGAGGCACGCGAGGCCATACTCGGTCGCCGACATGCCGGCGCAGCCGTAGCCTTCGAGGTGCATTCCCAGCACGCCGAGCGAACCCAGCTCCTTCGTCAGCTCACGGATGTCAGGGATACCGCCGTCTTCGAACCACTGCGCGATGTAGGGCTCGGCGATCACGTCCAGCCGCTGACGCACTGCTGCGCGCACCTCCTTCTCGTCCTCGGTGAGGAGGTCGTCGAGGGCCGCGGGGTCGGCCGGATCAGGGGCGGGAAGACTCATCGGGTCGAGGTGGCTCATGATGCTTCTTTCTCTTGCAGCCAGCGGCGCACGGCATCGCTGTGCTCGCCGAGACGCGGTGGGGTTGTGTATTCGGTGACGGGAGTGTCGGAGTAGGTGATGGGATGCCGCACCTGCGCGGGTCGGCCAGGGCCCATGTCGACGAGGGGTTCGAGCCCGAGCTCGGCGGCGAGCGCGAATCCGTCGGCGACGGTCCCGACCTTCCCGGCCGGGACGCCCACCGCCAGGATGCGCGGGACCCACGCATCGGCGTCGGCGGCGGCCAGGAGCGCCGAGAGCTCTGCGATGAGAGCGGGTCGATGGCGCACCCGCTCAGCGTTGGTCGCGAAGCGCTCGTCATCAGCCAGGGCCTCGTTGCCGAGCACCGCGGCGAGCTTGCGGAATTGGCTGTCGTTGCCGCACGCGACCGCGATCTGGCCATTCGCACAGGGCACCAACTCGTACGGCGCGATCGACGGGTGCGCGTTGCCCATCCGACCGGGCGCGACGCCGGTGGTCAGGTACGACGAGGCCTGGTTCACGAGCGACCCGAGCAGACTCGACAGCAGATCCACCTTGACGTGTTGCCCGCGCCCGGTCTCCCGCCGGGCGTACAGGGCGGCGAGGACGCCGGTGGTGGCATCCTTCGACGTCAGCACATCGACCAGGGCGACGCCGGCCTTCATCGGGGTTCCCCCTGCGTCATCGGGGTCTCCGGTGATCGACATGAGTCCCCCGACCGCCTGAACGAGGAAGTCGTACCCGGGAAGGTGCGCACCGGCCCCGCTGCCGAACCCCGAGACCGAGCAGTACACGACCCCGGGGTTCGCGGCGCTCACGTGGGCGTAGTCCAGCTCGTAGCGGGCGAGCGCCCCCGGCCGGAAGTTCTCGACGAAGACGTCCGCGCGCGCCGCCAACTCCCGGGCCAGCGCGAGGTCGTCGGCATCGGCGAGATCGAGCGTGATCGACTCCTTGCCTCGATTCGCGCTCTCGAAGTACGACGCGGAGTTCTCGGTCCACGGGGGGCCCCAGGCACGCGTGTCGTCGCCGGTGCCGGGTCGCTCCACCTTGATGACCCGCGCCCCCAGGTCAGCCAGCATCGCGGTCGCGAGCGGACCGGCCAGCACGCGGCTGAAATCGGCCACGAGGATGCCGTCGAGGGGAAGGGTCATGCATCCAGTGTGCGTCGAGCTGGCGATAACCTGAAGTACTTTTCTCGACCCCTATCAATACCTTTACGATATTGTCCGCTCGCGGACGACCTCGATGAGCCCCGCCAGAGCCGGGTTTATGCTCCCGTGCTGCCAGGCCAGGCGCACCTCGACTGAGCCGAGACTCGGGACGAGCGGGCGGAACGCCACCGAATGAACAGGGATGTTCTCGCGCACGCTCGAGAACGTCAGCGCGATGCCGACGCCGGCATCGACGAGCAGCAGCTGAGTCGCGGAATCCACCGCGGTCTCGACGATTCGGGGCGTGAAGCGGCCGCGTATGCTCAGCTGATGCATGCGGTTGGACAGCGTCGTCCCGCCTCCCCCCGGAAGCGTGACCCAGGGCTCGCCCGCGACATCGTCCGCTGTGACGGTCTCGAGCGCGGAGAGCGGATGGTCCGCCGCGACCGCGACCAGCAACTCTTCGTGCGCGATCACGTGCGAGTCCACCTCACGCGGCAGGCTGTCCCACCGGCCGATGACGGCGTCGAGGCGGCCGGCGCGGAGGTTCTCGAGCCCGGGCTGAGACAGTTGTGCACCATACAGCTCGAGGGACAGGTCGGGGCGATGCGCTCGCAGCCTATGGGCCACGTCGCTCACGATCGTGTGGACCGAGGATCCGGCGAAACCCAGGCGCACGCGCCCGGTCTCACCGCGCTGCACGCGCCGCGCCAATTGGGCGATGCGCTCGGACTGCATGATGAGGTCACGCGTCGGCTCGACGAGCGCCTCACCGACCGGGGTCAGCGCGACCATGCGCGGATTGCGCACGAACAGCTCTGCGCCGAGCTCGGCCTCCAGCGACTTGATCAGCCGGCTCAACGGAGGCTGTGCCATATGCAGTCGCTGTGCCGCGCGTCCGAAGTGCAGCTCCTCGGCGACAGCGAGGAACGCCCTGGCCTTGTGCAGCTCCACACCCCGAGCGTACGGGGTGGGGGCGCACAGTGATTCAATCTGAAACGATTCGCTCTCACGCCCGCGCCACGCGGCACGCGGCACGCCTACCCTGAGGACTCACGTGCGATGACAAGGGAGAGAGCATGTACCGAGTCTCGGTAGATACCGGAGGCACCTTTACGGACATCGTCGTCCGTGACGACGCCGGCAACGTCTACATGTCCAAGGCGCTTACGACACGCGACCGTGCATATGACGCGATCGAGCAGGGCCTTGAAGACATCGCCCGCACGATCGGCGTCGCGGTCAGTGATCTCGTGCGCGATGCAAGCCAGATCAACTATGGCACGACGCGATCAACGAACCTCGTCGTCACGGAGCAAACCGCCAAGACCGCCCTGCTGACGACAGAAGGGTTCCCGGACGTCCTTCTCCTGCGCGAAGGCGGCAAGCCGGACCCCTTTCGTCGGCTGCATTACCGCGGCGCGTACATCCCGCGCTACCTCACGCACGAGGTTCGCGAGCGCGTCACGAGTGACGGTTCGGTCTATACGCCGCTGGACGAGGCGACGGTGGTGGATGCGCTTGCACAATGCCGCGACGCCGGTGTTGAGGCGATTGCCGTCAGTCTGATCTGGTCGATCAGCAATCATGCGCATGAACTGCGTGTGGGTGAGCTCATCGAGGAGCATCTTCCCGGGGTGCCCTACACACTCTCGCATCGCGTGAACCCGAGCATCCGCGAGTACCGCCGCGCGTCAGCCACTGCCATCGACGCATCGCTGAAGCCGTCGATGCAGAGGTTCTTCGCCGACTTGGAGTCCGATCTCGAGGACGCCGGATTCTCCGGGACGCTCTTGATCTCGACCTCGTACGGAGGGGGGTGGCACGCGGACCGCATCGCTGAGCAACCGGTGTACTCAATCGGCTCGGGACCGTCGATGGCGCCCCTCGCCGCCATCGACGTCGCGGATATCAACCTTCCGGGCGGTGCGGCGTCGAATACCCTGCTGGTCACTGACATGGGCGGAACAACGTTCGACCTCAGCGTTGTGGTACGCGGGGAGGTGGCGCGCACGAACGACACGTGGTTGGGGGGCAAATGGATCGGGCACATCACCGGTGCCCGCTCCGTTGACATTGAAAGCATCGGTGCCGGCGGTGGCTCGATCATCTGGGTGGATGGGGGCGGTCTCTTGAGGGTCGGCCCGCAGAGCGCAGGATCCGAGCCGGGCCCTGTGGCTTATGCGCGGGGCGGTACGGAGCCGACGATCACCGATGCCGCACTTGTCCTTGGATACCTGGATTCGTCCAACTTCCTCGGTGGGCGCCTTGCGCTCGATGTGGAAGGAGCACGTGCTGCGATCGCAGATGTCGCCGGTCGCGTGGGGATGACTGTCGAACAGGCAGCGAGCGCGGCGCTGCACATTTCCGTTGACAACATCGTGACAGCCATCCGGGAGAAGACCGTTGCCAAGGGAATCGATGCGCGTGAGATCACGATCGTCGCGGGCGGCGGGGCATCCGGGCTCACCATCGGGCTGATCGCGCGCGAGCTCGGAGCTGGCTCCGTCCTCCTGCCCAAGGCGGCCGGCGCGATGAGCGCCTACGGGGCACTGTCATCTGACATCGTCAGCGAGTTCGACGCCGTGACCTTCATGACGACGAATGATCCGAACTTTTCCGTCGACAACGAAGCCGTACGACGCGTCGGCGCTGCGGCGGACGAGTTCTACACGACTCTGCGCAGCGCGCGCGTCACACGAACGACGACGGACTTCTATATGCAGGCGCGCTACCCCATGCAGGCATGGGAGCTGACCATCCCCCTCGGTGGTCGCGAGGAGCTCGAGGGCCTCGGGCCGCGAGAGATCGAAGAGCACTTCCATCGTGAGCATGAGCGAGTCTTCGGGGTGCGGGAGATGGGCAAGCCCATTGAGGTCGTCGCGTGGGGGGCCCGTGCCCGGGCGCAAGTCGCGACCGACGACGGGGGCAACCGCTTCGTTTCGCCGGAGCACACCGACGCGAGCGGGTCCCGTCGGGGTTACTTTGACGGGGCCTGGCAGGAGACACGGGTGCTGGATGCCGACGAGGTCGCGCGTCAGTCGCGCGTGGCTGGCCCAGCGATCATCCGCGAAGACATCACAACAATCGTCATCCACCCGGGGCAGACCCTCGAGCTGCTGCCGTCGGGAGACTACCGGCTGATCGATCAAGGGACAGCAGCGAAGGAGACGGAGACACAATGAGCAAGACCTACTCGACCGGCATCATCGATATGTCCGTCATCGCCAACCGTCTCGACGGCATCGTGCGCGAGATGGAGAACACGCTGCTGCGCGCGGGACGATCGGCAGTGCTGAACATGGCCCGCGATTTTTCCTGCAGCATCATCACAGGGGACAACCGGCTTCTCGCGACGGCCGAAGGCCTGCCGGTGCACGTGATCGGAAGCGATCGCTTGGGCGTTGCAATGACGTCGATCCATCCTGATCTGCGCGAAGGCGACGCCTTCTTACACAACGATCCCTACGCCGGAAACACCCACGCTGCGGACCTGACACTCATGGTGCCGGTGTTCGTGGACGGTGTTCACATGTTCACGACGCTGGCGAAGGCGCACCAGGCAGACATCGGGAACTCTGTCCCCAGCACGTATATGCCGTTCGCGCGGGACGTCTATGAGGAAGGTGCGCTGATCTTCCGTGCCACACAGGTTCAGCGTGACTACACGGACATCGACGACATCATCACGATGTGCCGCAACCGGATTCGGGTGCCCGACCAGTGGTACGGCGACTACCTGGCGATGGTCGGCGCCGGCCGCATTGGCGAACGCGGCTTGAAGGAACTGACGGCCAAGTATGGACTTGAACGGATCAAGACCTTCATCGAGGATTGGTTCTCGTACTCCGAACGCATGATGCGGGACACTATCGGAACGATGGAGGCTGGTGTTGCTGCCGGCTCGGGCATGCATGACCCGGTCGGGGATCTCGTCCCGGGCGGAGTGCCGGTCAATGTCACCGTCGAGATCATGCCCGATGAAGGCCGCATCGTCGTCGATCTGCGCGACAACATCGACTGTGTCGATGGCGGGATCAACGAGTCTGAAACCTGCTCAGTGAACAACGCGATGACGGGCGTACTCAACTGCCTCGACCCGAATGTGCCTAGAAATGCAGGCAGCTTCCGGTGCATCGAGGTCCTTCTCCGTGATAACTGCATCGTGGGGCGGCCGTCATTCCCGCACTCCACATCGGTAGCGACGACCAACATCGGTGAGCGGCTCGTCATGACCACGCAGCGAATCATCGCCGAACGCTGGCCAGGTCAGGGCCAGGCAGAGGGTTCCAGCGGGCTGGGAGCCGGGTTCGCTGTCGTGTCGGGAATGGATACCCGCGGTGCGACCGCGGCGCCGTATATCAATCAGCTGTTCCTGGGCAGCCAGGGCGGCCCTGCCAGCCCCGGGTACGACGGATGGTTGACGTTCGGCAATTCGGTGACCAACGGCTTGATGCTGCGTGACAGCGTGGAGGTCGACGAGCAGAAGTACCCATTGCACGTGAAGCAGCTGCGGGTGCGCGTCGACTCCGGGGGTGCCGGCACGTGGCGCGGCGCGCCGGGCACGATTCTCGAGTACGGGCCCGCGCACGGGGCAATGACCGCGTACTACGTGACCGACGGCAACGAGAACCCGCCGCGGGGCGTCGTCGGTGGGCATGATGCGGCACCGTCAGAGCCTTACATCCTGGATGAGCAGGGGCGCGAACTACAGGCGCCGCTCATCGGGTCGGTTGGGCTCGAGCCGGGTGAGTTCCTCGGGCATCGCCTCAGCGGCGGAGGCGGATACGGCGACCCGTACCTTCGACCGGCCGCGCGCGTGCGCGAAGATGTGTTGGCGGGACTGGTCTCGTTCGCCGCTGCGCGCACCGAGTATGGCGTGGTTTTCGTTGAGGATGTCTTCTCGGACGCGCTCAGAGTGGACGAGGCAGCGACAGCACGACTGCGCGCTCGAGCGGATGCATGATGACGGCGAATCTCGATGTCGCCACTGACGAGCAGCGCAAACGAGTAGCGGTCCTACCACGCACCTATCGCCTCTTCTACCGGGTCCCGGTCATGGTCGATCGAGCGGACGGCGCGGTGATCTACGAGCCCGACGGAACTCGGTTGGTGGACGGCTACAACAATGTACCGGTCGTCGGCCACAGCAACCCCGTCGTTGCCGAACGCGTGGCGCAGCAATTGCTGCGCTCCAACACCCACACTCGCTACCTCGTACCCGGTATCGCCGACTTCGCAGGGCGACTGCTGAATCTGTTCGAAGACCACCTCGACCGCGTGATCTTCACCTCGTCCGGCAGCGAGGCCAATGACCTGGCGGTGCAGGTCGCGCGTGCGATGACGGGAAACGACGGGGTCATTGTGACGTCGCATGCGTACCACGGCACAACGGCAGCGTTGCGTGATCTCTCCCCCAGCCTCTCGGGCACCGGGAGCGATGATCGAACCGGGCTGATCGAGTTGCCCCCCGACGCCGGTGACATCCAAGCATTCGGGGCTGGATTCCTCGCCCGGCTGGATGAACAAATTCAGCGACTCAAGCAGAGCGGTGTTGGAGTCGCTGCGCTGCTCATCGATTCACTCATGACAAGCGATGGGATCCACCCTCTCCCGCTGGGACTGCTCAGCGAAGCCGCGAGCCGAGTGCGGGCAGCAGGAGGGGTCTGGATTGCCGACGAAGTGCAGAGCGGCTATGGGCGGACCGGCGCATGGTGGGGCTACCAGCGGCACGAGGGCGATCCCGACCTCGTCGTGCTCGGTAAGCCGATGGGCAATGGTCTGCCGATAGCAGCCCTTGTCGGACGTCACTCTTTGCTCGATGGCTATGGGGATCACTCTCGTTACTTCAACACATTCGGCGGCAATCCCGTCTGCGTGGCTGCTGCGGACGCTGTCCTCGATGAGATTGAGACACGCGATCTGCGAGCACGGGCCGTTTCGCTCGGCGCGCGACTCGCAGACGGCCTATCCGCGGCCTTCGTCGGCGCCGGGATTCCCGTGCGTGTTCGCGGCGCGGGGCTCATGATCGGGGTCGATACCGGGACGCGGGGGCTGGGCCCACTGATCTCCGACCTGATGCGCGAAGAGGGCGTGCTCGTGGGAACGTGCGGCGTTGAGGCCGAGGTGCTCAAAGTGCGCCCACCGCTGGTGGTGGATGAAGCGCAGATCGATGAGATCGCTGCGGCCGCGTCACGGGCGCTGCGCCGCGGCGAGTTCCTCGACGCGGTCCGGGGGGTACGGTGAGGGAGATTCGTACGGGCGGACTCGCGGATGCCTTGGCGCAGGCGTATGGAATGCCGCTCGAGATCACGCGGACAATCGACGGCGAGGAGTATCTGACCGCATGGCTGCGGCGCGATGACGGTGCGCGCTTCGTTGCGAAGGCTCGTCCGCATCCGTTCCCTCACGGTGAGGCGCAATGGCAGCGACTCCTCTTCGATCGGCTCGCCGGCGCCGATCTTGGCTTTCAGACTCCGGCGCTGGTTCGTGATCGCGCCGGAGGCGAGACGGCTCGCCTTGCATTCGATGACGTGCGCGCCGAGGCGATCATGCTCACGTGGGTCGATGGCGAACCGCTCTCTTCCGCATCGATCCAACCGGACGCCGCGATGCTGCATGACCTGGGGCGTATCTCGGCGGTGCTCACGTCGCATCTCGCCAACATCGATGCGCCTTATGGACGACGCACTCACCCATGGCGTATGTCGCACGTGCGTGCTGTCATCTCGGATGCGCTCGACCTGAACCTCCCCCGCACCGTGCGACGTCAGATCGACGGCATCCTCGACTTCCACGATCACCACGTGCCCGACTTCGGGCGACTGCCGCAGGCGACGGTGCATCAGGACCTCAACCGACACAATGTGACGGTTGATCCCGAGGATCCCCGAGCGATCCTCGGTGTGATCGACTTCAATGACGCTGTGCGCACGGCCCGCGTCGCGGACATCGCAATCGCCGTGGCATCGGCGGCGTACGACCAGGAGCACCCGCTCGAGGCCATGGCGGCGACTGCGGCCGGATACCAGAGTGTCCTGCAACTCACCGATGCGGAGCGGGAGGCTCTACTACCACTCGCTGTGTCGCGGCTCGCCGCCAGCTGGCTGGTGTGGGCACGGCGCGCGGACGGAGACGCCGACTCATACGCAGGAGTGCGCATGCGCGACACGTTCCCCGTCATCGAGCAGCTTCTCGATATCGGGTTGGAGAGCGCTCAGCGTCAACTGAGGGCGCAGCTCTGATCGCCGTCAGCGCGCGCTGCGCAGTGGTGCGAGGCCGGTGAGGTCATCGTCCCCGAGCCGCTGCCGGTACGCGATCACGGCGAGCTCGCTCGCCAGCGAGATGTGGTGCTCGGCGGCGCGCCGCGCGGCCCTCGGGTCGCGGTCTCGTGCGGCGGCCTGTGCAATCGCGACGATCTCGGGGTATGAGATCTGCACACGTTGGGGGTCGACGAAAGCCAGGTGGCGAAAAA
This sequence comes from Microbacterium pollutisoli, assembly GCF_053586795.1. Lineage (NCBI taxonomy): Bacteria > Bacillati > Actinomycetota > Actinomycetes > Micrococcales > Microbacteriaceae > Microbacterium > Microbacterium pollutisoli. The sequence goes on along the minus strand of NZ_JBNYWT010000006.1, from coordinate 200,047 downwards.
TGCCGATACGGGCGTGGATCCCTTCGAGAGTCGCGGTCAGCACCGGGTTTCCTGCGCCGGACATCAGTAGCCGATAGAACTCATCCTTGCTCTCGCCCCGCGTCTCGAGGGTGCCGTGCATATAGGTCTGTTCCATCTCGGTCACCAACGCGAGCAGGTCCGCTGCTTGCGCGTCGGTGGCGCGACGGGCGAAGAGCTCGGCCGCCAAGCCCTCCAGCTCTTTGCGCACCTCGTAGAGGTCGTGGATGTCTTCGGGCGTGAGGACCGTGACCATGGGCCCGTGACCCGGACGCATGGTCACCAGACTCTCCGATTCGAGCTGACGCAGCACCTCGCGGATCACCGTTCGCGAAACAGCATGACGCTCGCACAGATCCTTCTCGTAGAGACGCTCGCCGGGAGCGAGGTGACCATCGACGATCTCGGAGCGTATCGCCGCCGCAACCTGTTCCCGGAGGGGAGCGGCGTGGCGCTCGACCATTATCGACGACATCTCTGCAATTCCTTCGAAGCTCTCATTCGAACCGGGCTCGCTTGAATTCTAGTTAGCCCGGCGGCGATCGCTCGTTGACTCCCCGATCGCGGCAGCCTCGTCATGCCCGGACGGGTGATCGATCTCCCGCCTCCCTGAGTATTCGGACCTCTGAGCGCCATGGGATATTCACTCTCAGCGCCGCTTGATATTCGGTTTCAGCGCCAGCGATTGTTGCCGGTGAGCGCCACCCCCGCGGGAGCCGCGCTCACCGGGCCCGGTTCAGCTGGTGGTGGCGGTGTGTTCGCGCATGTTCACCTCGCCGGTCTCGATCCAGAGGGTGTTGTGGACGATGCGGTCCATGATCGCGTCGGCGTGAACTCCGGAGCCGAGGCGCTGGTGCCAGTCCTTCTTCGCGTACTGAGTGCAGAACACCGTCGATGAGCTGTCGTATCGCCGTTCGAGGAGCTCGAGCAGCATGCTCCGGACGTCATCGGTCGGCGGATCGAGGAGCCACTCGTCGATCACGAGGAGCGTGAATGTGGAGTACTTCCGCAACCACTTCTCCCTCCCCGCTGGCCGGTCCTTCGCGGTCGCCCAACTCTCTTCGAGGTCGGGCATGCGGATGTAGTGGGCCCGGTAGCGGTGTTGGCAGGCCTGTTTTGCCAGCGCTGACCCGAGGTAGGACTTCCCGGATCCGGTGAAGCCTTGGAACACGACGTTCTGCTGCCGGGTGATGAACTGGCAGGTCCCGAGCTGCGCGATCACACCGCGGTCCAGGCCGCGCTGTTCGAGCATGTCGACCCTGCGGAGGTCCGCGTTCGGGTAGCGGAGTCCGGCCCGCCGGATGAGGCCTTCAACTTTGGAGTGGGTGAACGCGGCATGCGCGTCGTCGACGGCGAGCTTGATCCGCTCCTCGAACACCATCCCGAGGGTGAGGGTGTCGTCCTGGAGGTCGAGGGCGTCGACCAGCGAGGAGACGCCCATCTCTCGCAGCTTCCGCTTCGTCTCCGAATCGAGCCGGCTCATCGAGCGCCTCCCGCGTAGTAGTCGGCGCCGCGGACGTAGCCGGCCGGTTCGGGCGGGGTTCCGGGTGTCGTCCAGGCGTCACTGCTGCCGGGGTCGTCCTGACGGCTGTCGAGGATCGACCGCAGATGCGCGTAACGAGGTGAGCGGACCCGCGATGCGAGGGCGACGCCGGCGGCGGCTTCGACACGCGCGCTGGAGTAGCGGCGGGTGAGCCTGAGCACTGCCAGTGCGGGGTCGAGGCCCTGCTCGTCGACGGGGACCGATTCGAAGATCCGGTTCACGATCGTGGTGGTGTTCTCGCCGATCCTGGCTGCCCATTCCCGGACCCTCGGGGCGTCCCATTGCCGATACTGCGGGCCGTCGGGCAGGTCACTGTCGTGGGTGCGGTATTCGTTGATCACCCCTGTCGGGGTGAGGAGATGGCTGGTGAGGCGCTGGTCGCCGGCGAACACCTCCAACGTCGTGTCGGTGATGCGCAGATCGACGTTCCGGCCGATGTTCGCGTAGGGGACGGAGTAGAAGTTGCGCTCGAACACCACGTGCCCGTTGCGCTGGACCTTGCGTCCGTAGAGCCATCGGGAGATCTCGAACCCGACGGCTGGCAGTGGCCGCAGCAGCGGCTTCTCCTCCGCCTCGAACACGCCCAGCCTCGACCCGGCGCGCTTCTGGAACGGCTCGGCGTTGTAAGCGGCGACCCGCTCATAGACCGCGGCCCGAAGTTCCGGCAGCGTCGCGAACCGCCGATCGCGGAGCGCCGCGATCACGAAGGTAGCGACGTTCCCGACCGTGCCCTCAACGCTCGCCTTATCCTTCGGCTTCGCGACCCTGCCCGGCAGCACCGCCGCGGAGTAATGCGCGGCGAGTTCCCGATACGCGTCGTTGAGAACCACCTCACCCTCCGCCGGGTGCTTGATCACTCCCGTCTTCAGGTTGTCCGGGACGATCCGAGGAACACTCCCGCCGAACCAGTCGAACATCGCCGCGTTCGCACGCAACCAGGTCTCCTGCCGCATATCGAGCGTCGGCTCGACGAACGAGTACCTCGAGAACGGCAGCGTCGCGACGAACAAGTAGACCCGCGTCGCCTGGCCCGTGACCGGATCGGTCAGCGCCATCGTCTTCCCCGACCAGTCGACCTCGACCGTCTGAGCGGCCTTGTGACCCACCCGCGACGCCGCGCCGATCACCAGCACGTGCCGCTGGTAGGTCTTGCAGAACCGGTCATAGCCCATCGCCGTCTCACCCCTGCTCCGGCAGGCGTCGACGTACTCGCCGTGCAGCAGCTTCAACGTCACCCCGACCCGGGCGAGCTCGCGATGCACCTTCTCCCAGTCCGGCTGCCCGTGAACGCTCTCGTGCTCACCGCGCCCGGGGAACAGCCGCGCATACACCTCCGCCTCCTCGAGATCGGCAACGTCGTCCCAGCCGATCCCTTCCCGGTCGGCGGCATCGAGCACCGCCGCCACCGAGTGCCGAGACATGCCCTGCGCCGCGATCTGCCGCCCCGTGAGCCCCTCCGCGCGAAGCCGGAGCACCAGCTTCGCCTTGATCCTGCGTACCATCCGAACTACTCCTTCTGCCGCGTGATCAGCCACGCGGCAGAAGGAGCCTAGGAAGGTGGCGCCGAACCCGAATAATCAGTGGCGCTCAACGACACCATCGCGTCGACCAGCAAATGGCGCTCAACCGCGATACCCATGGCGCTCAGACAAGCGAATATTCACTCCCGGTAGGTAGCGGCGCGGAAGGGCAGGGGAACGTAGTCGATGTCCGCACCGAGCTCATGGGCTGCACGGAAGACGAAATGCGGGTCGGCGGTGAAGTGCCGACCCAGGAAGATCGCGTCCGCCCGTCCTTCGGTCAGGATCTCTTCCGCGTGCGCCGCCGACGTGATCTTGCCGACGACGCTTGCCTGTACAGAAGCGAGAGTGCGAACCGACTCGGTCAGCGGCAGCTGGTACGCCGGCGAGACAGCAATGAAGATGTCCCGAATGAGACCGCCACTCGAAATGTCGAAGAAGTCCGCGCCGTGCTCCGCAGCCCAACCCGCAACCTCAGCCGTTTCCTCCACAGTCCACCCGTCGTCTACCCAGTCGGTTCCGGAGAAGCGGACGAACAGGGGAGTCGACTCCGGGATGACTGAGCGGACGGCATCCACGATTTCGAGAAGGACGCGCGCTCGATTCTCAAGGCTCCCGCCGTACTCGTCGGTTCGGTGGTTGCTCAAAGGTGAGAGGAACGAGTGGATCAGGTAGCCGTGCGCGGCATGAATCTCGATGACGTCGAAGCCAGCCTCGATAGACCGGACGGCGGCCGCCGCGAAGTCATCGACGATGCCGCGGATCTCTGCTGCAGTCAATTCATGGGGGATATCCATGCCGGGGCAGGCGATCGCGGAGGGGCCAACGGGTTGCCATCCGCCCTCTTCCTTCGGCTTCGTTCGGCCAGCGGCCTCTGTGAAGCCGCGATAGTCGGCTCCCTTTCGACCCGAGTGCGAGAGCTGCATTCCCGCGGCGGAGCCTTGACTGTGCACGAACGACACGACACGCGCCCACGCATCGCGCTGAGCATCGTTCCAGATGCCGGCGCATTCCGATGTGATTCTGCCCCCGGGGTTCACCCCTGTCGCCTCCACCATCACGAGGCCAGCGCCACCGGCCGCGTACTTGCCGTAATTCACGAGGTGCCAATCACCGGGCATGCCGTCGAAGTCAAGACACATGTATTGACACATGGGCGAAACCCACAGGCGATTACGGAACGTCACGCCCCGTATCGTCAGCGGTTCGAACGCAAGCGGACCCATATCATCTGCTCCTACGCTCACCGGGCGGTGTAGCCGCCGTCGACCGGCAGGTTGACGCCGGTGATCCAACTGGACTCATCCGATGCCAAGAAGAGCACCGCCGCGGCGACGTCGATCGGCCGGCCCAAGCGGCGCAGGGACTGGTTCGACGTCATGTGCTTCTCGTACGCCGGGAGCCCACCCTCGAAGTCACGGGCGATGCCCTCGACAAGCGGCGTCAGAACAGTGCTGGGATGCACCGAGTTCACGCGGATGCCGTACTCGCCGTAGCTCGCCGCATCTTGCTTCGTCATCATCGTGACAGCGCCCTTTGCCGCGTGATACGCAGAGAACTCATCGTTGCCGATCAGGCCGTAGATGGAGGAGAAGTTGACGATGCTGCCGCTGCGCTGAGCCATCATATGAGGCACCACGTGCTTGGTCGCGAAGAGCACACCCTTCACATCCACGGCGAAGAGAGCGTCCCACTCCTCCTCGGTGATCTCGTGCGCCTTCTTGTCGGGGCCGATGACGCCCGCACAATTGACGAGGACGTCGATCCTGCTCCAGCGGTCGACGATCTGAGCCACGACGTCGGCGACCTGAGACTCAACCGACACGTCGAGTGCGAAGAAGGCGGCGTCATGGCCCGCCGCGACGAGCGCGTCAGCCGCTTGGCGGCCGGCACGCTCGTCGCGATCGGTGACGGCGACCATCGCGCCCTCGGCGGCGAACAGTTCCGCCGTCGCTTGGCCCATTCCCATCGCAGCCCCCGTGATGAGGGCAACCTTGCCGTCGAGCCGGGCCATGTGCCGCTCCTTCTCAGGCTTCGACCGGTGCGAGCCGGTACTGAACGTCGGATATCCGGCTTCTGCCTCACGGCGGCAGAAGTCCTGGTATGTGCCGTGGCCGCCCATGTAGACGTTGATCTCCTCGCGCTTGCCTGGGATGTTGTCGCCCATGAACCACGCGCCCGCCTTCTTGCCCTCTTCGTACATGACCGTGGCCTTCGACGCCCGCTCCGTCTCATCGCGCCACGCCTCTTCGGCTTCAGGGGTCGCCTCGATGCGGTCGATGCCGCGGTCGCGCGCCCAGACGAGCAGGTCACGCAACCACACGGCCCCCATCTGGATCGGAACCACGAGGTTGGCGTAGGGCGTCTGAGGGCCCAGCGAGAAGAAGAAGTTCGGGAACCCACTCACGGAGATCCCGAGGTTGGTCTTCAAGCCTTCCTCCGCCCACTTCTGAGCGAGCGTGCGCCCGTCGGTGCCGACGAAGTCGACAGCGGTGAGGGTTCCCGTCATCGCATCGAAGCCGGTTGCGAAGATGATGATGTCGAGTTCGTACTCGGTATCGCCGACCACGATGCCCTTTTCGGTGATCTCTGTGATCGGTGTCGTCTTCGTGTCGATCAGGTGCACGTTCTCACGGTTGAAGGTGGCGTAATAATTGTGTCCGGTGGGGACGCGTTTGCCGTTGAACGTGTAGGTGCGCGGCGAGAGGAGTTCGGCGGTCTCAGGGTCCTTGACGATCTCGCGGATCTTGCTGCGGATGAACTCCGCGGCGAGGTCGCTCGCGGCCGTGTTGGTGGCGAGGTCGTTGAAGCACTCGTTGGCGAAGTGGAAGCCGCCTTCGTTCCACTTGCTGTTGAAGATGCGCTCGCGCTCTTCCGGTGAAACCTCCAGAGCGCTGTACTCTGCCGGTTCCATGGCGACACCGAACGGGTGTCGGGCCGCCTTCTCGAAGATCGCGTCGTAATTCTCGCGCAAGTGCTGCATCTGCTCATCGGTGACCGGGTCGTTGCTCGTCTCGACGATGTAGTTCGGTGTGCGCTGGAAGACGAAGAACTCTTCAGCCAGGGGTGCCACGACCGGAACGATCTGAATGCCCGAGGCGCCGAGGCCAATGATTCCGACACGCTTGCCCTCGAAGTTCACGCCTTCCCGGGGCCAGCGGGCCGCGTGGTACTTCTCGCCCTTGAATGTGTCGATACCCGGGATCGCGGGATAGACGGCCTGCGAGAGCACACCCATTCCACTGACCAGATAACGCGTGGTCACGGTGCGGCCGTCGCGGTACTGCACCTCCCAATAGGTGCCGTCCTCGTGGTACTCGGCGCGCTCGACGAACGTGTTCAGCTCGATGTCGCGACGCAAGTCGAGGCGGTCGGCGACGAAATTCAGGTACGCGAGCACCTCTTCACCCGACGGGTAGCGCTCCTTCCAGACCCACTCTTCGCGGACCTCCTTCGAGAACGAGAACGAGTAGTAGCTGAACTCGCTGTCTGTGCGCACTCCGGGGTACCGGTTGACCCACCACGTGCCGCCGATGCCGTCCGCGCCGTCGACGACATGCGTGCGAAAGCCGGCTTCACGTAGATGGTGCAGGTTCGCCAGGCCCGAGAACCCGGCGCCGATGATGAGGGCGTCGTAGTCGGTGGGGATGGGGTCAGTCATGATGCGTCTCTTTCGTGTGATTTCTTGACGGTTGGGGTGTCATCGGCCGGCGCGGTACCAGTCGGCCATGCGGGTGATCTCTTCGTCGGCACGGGGGTGCCGACCCGCGAGGAACGGAAAGACGTGCTGCATCCCCTCGCCGACGGAGAACGTGACGTCTACACCAGCGGCTTGAGCCTTCTCATGCAGCTTGACGCTGTCGTCGAAGAGGGACTCCGTGTCGGCCGCGGTGATGTAGAGCCGAGGGAAGCCGGTCAGATCCGCGTACAGCGGGTTGGCCAGGGGGTCGGTAGGGGAGGTGACACCACCGATGTACCGATCGATGTTCGCCTGGAGACCTTCGCGTGCGATGAGGAAGTCGGTGGCATCGTTGGTCTCGATGGTTACACCGGTGTTCTCCATGTTCAACCACGGCGACATCGTGATCACCTGCGGTGGAAGTGGCTCGCCGAGTTCGCGCAGTTTCAGGGCGGTTGCCATCGCAACGTTGCCGCCTGCGCTGTCGCCTACGAGCGTGACGTCCTCGACCCGGTGTCCCGCTTCGCGCAGAGCGCGCACAACGGCGACACCATCTTCGATGGCCGCTGGGAACTTGTGCTCAGGAGCCAGGCGGAAATCCGCAACGAAGGCCGTTGTCCCCGCGGCCTTCGCAAGGTGACCGGCGAGTTTGCGGTGGCTGCGGGATGAGCCGAGCGCGAATCCCCCACCGTGGAAGAACACCATAACCTCATCGGGGTTGCCGTCGAGCGGTGTGACGAGGATTCCGGGAACTCCACCGAACTCGGTGTCCTTGTATGTAACGCCCTCAGGCTCACCGGTCACCCGCTGCCAGTCATCGAAGATGATCCGGAGCAGCTCGGTGGACATGTCCGGGTAGCGGCCCATTTCAACCGCCCACTCGGCGTAGACCTCGCCGAGACGGTCTGTGGGACGTGGTGCGCTCATTGCGTGCTCTCCTTCGAACGGTGCTTTGGCCGGGGCGGGCTGTAGTCCGCCACCGGACGCGACCAGCATCACCTGCCGTCGAGCACCAGAGCACCGTGAGTCTCAATATGAGACGCGCCTGTCTCACGATGACGCAGTCTCGGGTCTGGGCGCGCCCCGGCTGTCAAGGTGAGCAGCGAAGTCCTCGACATGAGATCCGCATAGCTGCGGGGAGCCGGGGCAACTTCAACACACAGCACAGCACCGCGTGCCTGTGGGATGCCGCAACGCGCACAGGAGCACGGCACGGCGCAAGGACGCGCGGACGATCAGAAGGGTTGGAGCAGCACATGTTCAAACGGAAAGTTCTTCACGGGGCGGCGCTCGTCGCGCTCGCCGGTCTCGCCTTGACAGGCTGCGCTACTGGTGGCGGCGGTACGTCAGGCGGCGACGCATCGGGTGACGGTGGCAACTCCGTCGTACCCGCAGGGCAGGAGCTCGGAACCACCGGCGTCGAGTCGGACATCGTCGACATCACGGAGTACTGCGGTGACGAGCCCGTGAAGGTCGCGCTTGCAGACGGCTTCGGTGGCAACTCGTGGCGCAAGATCACCCGGGCGATCTTCGAAGACTGGGCGGCGGATTGTCCGAACATCACGGAGGTGCTCTACACAGACGCGCAGGGCGACACTCAGAAGGCGATCTCGGACATCAACTCTCTGGTCGCCCAGGGCGTAGAGGTCATCGTGAGCTTCGTCGACGGTGGCGAGGCACTTCTGCCCACTATTCGCCAAGCGACCCAGCAAGGCGTCAGCTTTGTGCCGTTCGTTGGTTCGCCGGGTGGACAGCCGGGCACCGACTATGTCGACTTCGTGTCGGAGGACATCACCACCTATGGCGAGGGCCTCGCGCGTTGGACGATGGAGCAGATGGGGGGCGAGGGCAATCTCGTCATGCTCGGCGGTATCGCCGGCAACTCGTACTCCCAGGGCGTGTACGACGGTGTCGTCCGCGCACTGGAGGACTACCCGGGCATCACGCTCCTCAACGAGGATGGGCCGGTCTCGACCGACTGGGAGCCTGGCAAGACACAGCAGGTGGTTGCCGGTCTCATCACGAAGTACGGCGACATCGACGGCATCGTTTCCGACTACGGCGGGGGCTCGGTCGGCGGTATCCGGGCGTTCGAGGCTGCCGGCAAGGAGCTACCGGTGTGGAGCGCGAACGACTCGAACGAGTTCGCGTGCCTCTGGTACGACTATGGGTCGGAAGACTCTCGTTACCAGATCGCCACGATGTCCTCGCGTAACTGGGTCGTCAAGGCGGCGCTGAACAAGGCGCTGGCCGCGCACAACGGCATCGTCAGCACCGACCCCTCGATCTTCAACCTGGAGATCATCGAGGATTCGACCAACCCGGACCTCATGCCCAAGTGTGAGCCGGATCTGCCTGCGGACGCCATCCTGTCGTCCGGGCTGAGTGTCGACCAGCTGAAGGCGCTGTTCGACTGAGCCACGGCAGCGCGGTTCCCGGAGGCGACTTCATCGCCTCCGGGAACCGCACACCAACCATCACAAGGACGTGAGAGCCCAGGAGGCAACCATGAATCGTCTTGACGGAAAGATCGCGATCGTGACGGGCGCGGGGCGCGGAATCGGGAGGTCGACGGCGGAGCTGTTCGCCGCCGAGGGAGCAGTGGTGTATGCGACCGCGCGGTCCACGCACGAAGAGTACGGCGAGCCCGGGATCCATTACCGCTCACATGACGCGGCGGACGAGCTTGGCTGGAAGGATCTCGTCGCCGAAGTACTTCGGGAGCACGGGCGGATAGATGTCCTTGTGAACAACGCGGGCATCATCGAATACGAGCCGATCAACGATCTGACGCTCGAGGGCTGGAATCGCGTAGTCGCGGTGAATCAGACCGGTGTCTTCCTGGGGATGCGCGAAGTGCTCCCGCAGATGATCGAGCAGGGGTCGGGGTCGATCATCAATGTCTCCTCGATCTGGGGCAATGCGGCCGTCGGCGGAGCCCACGCGTATCACGCCACGAAGGGGGCGGTGCGCAACATGTCAAAGAACGCCGCGATCACCTACGCGACGACCGGCGTGCGGATCAACTCGTTGCACCCGGGATTCATCTGGACGCCGCTGACCCAACATCAAGACCCTGCCGTCAATGAGTTCGTGATCGGCCAGACCCCGATGGGACGCGCAGGCAAGCCGGAGGAGATCGCCAACGGCGCGCTGTTCCTCGCCAGCGATGAGTCGAGCTTCATGACCGGCGCAGAGCTCGTCATCGACGGCGGATATCTCGCGCAGTAGGAGCGGCAGGAGCACAGACATGATTCACACCCCCGACACCGTGGTCGAACCAGGCGCGGAGGCAGTCGATGACTCGACCGGCGACCTCATGCTCGAACTCGTGGGCATCGAACGGCACTTTCCTGGCGTCCACGCACTGAAGAATGTGACGCTGCGCGTGCGCGGTGGCGAAGTGCACGCGCTTGTGGGTGAGAACGGCGCGGGAAAGTCGACGCTGATGGCCGTCGCATCCGGTGCGCTCGAACCCAACGAAGGCACCGTTCGTATCGGTGGCAACCTGCTGGAGAGTGCGTCCCCGGATGCCGCGCGCGAACTCGGACTCGGCATCGTTCGTCAGCAGCCCGCACTTCTTCCCGAGCTGACGGTCGCTGAGAACATGACGATCGGTGTCGGCTACGCGCGGGTCGGCGGAATCGGTCGTGCGCCGAAGTGGGCTGCGGAGCAGCTCGCACCGTGGGGAATGGACATCGACCCCAAGGCAAACGTCAGCGACATCCCCGTCGAGCAACGCTTCATCGTCGAGATCGCGAAGGCCCTGGCGTTGGAACCGAAGGTGCTGATCCTCGACGAGCCGACAGAGCACTTGAACGCGGATCTCGTCGAGCGGCTCTTCGAGCGTGTGCGCGAAGTCGTCGCCTCAGGCACCGCCGTCGTCTACATCTCGCACCGCATTCCTGAGGTCAAACGGATCTCGGATCGGCTCACTGTTCTGCGCGACGGTGCCGTCCGCGGGACGTTCGAGGCAGCCGACGTCAGCGAGGACCAGATCATCGAGCTGGTCGTCGGCCGTGCACTCGACGCCGTCTTCCCGGTCAAGGGAAGCGCGGCGGGCACGATTCGTGACGATGATCAGCTCACCGTCAGCGCTCTCAGCGGCGTGGGCTTCCACAATGTATCGCTGAACGTGAAGGCCGGCGAGATCGTCGGCATCGCTGGCGTTCAAGGCAACGGTCAGCCCGAGTTCATGCGTGCGCTGGCCGGTCTCAGCCCATCCAGCGGCGACGTCGTCGTCGACGGTGCCCGAGTGCGCCGCGGCAGCAATGTCCACGCAGCGAAGTCCGGCATCGTGTTCGTACCTGCCGACCGTCACGGGGAGGGTGTCTTCCTGCCCCTGTCGGTCGGAGACAACATCGCATCGCAGGTGTTGCGACGCTTCTCGCCGGCGGGCATCGTGTCAGAATCGCGCATCGCCACGGCTGCCAAGGAGCAGATCGACAGGTTTCGCATCAAGACGCCGTCAACCCGCACTCCGATTCGCTCGCTATCCGGCGGAAACCAGCAGAAGGTCGTCCTCTCGCGGGCCATGCTTTCGAACCCGAAGGTGATTCTGGCGGAGGAGCCGACGCAGGGCGTCGACGCGGGTGCGCGGGTCGAGATCTACCAAATCCTTCGGGAGGCGGCGGACCGTGGGGCCGCGGTCGTCATCCTCTCCTCCGACGGCGTCGAGCTTGAAGGACTGTGCGACCGAGTGATGATCATGTCACGAGGCCAGGTCGTCAAAGAGTTGGTGGGCGAAGGTGTCAGCGAAGAAGGCATTACTCACGCCGCACTCACAGCCACGACCTCGCGCATCGAAGTGGTGGGCAAGAAGCGTGCGGGTGCGCCGTCGCCCGTGCGCAAATGGCTGAGAGGAGATCAGTCCCCGGCGGCGGTGCTCGGTGTGATCATCGTGGCGCTGTCACTGACGGTCGGCATGACGAATCCTGCCTATTTCTCGGCTTTCAACATCGGCAATCTCCTCTTCCTCATCGCACCGCTGGTGCTGGTGGGGGCGGCACAGCTGACCGTCGTGTTGGGGGCGGGTTTCGACCTCTCTGTCGGACCACTCATGGGGTTCCTCGTCGTCCTGGGCTCGTTCTGGATCATCGACGGGGGCAATATCTGGTTCGGACTCGCCATCGTGCTGGTCGGCGCTCTCGTTGTGGGTCTGCTCAACGGCATCCTGTCGGCGTGGTTAAAACTCAGCCCGATTGTTGTCACCCTCGCAACGTTCATGGCGCTGCAGGGCGCCTTCCTCGCGCTGCGGCCGACACCCGGAGGACTGTTCTCACTCGCGTTCACCAATATTGTGACGATGCGGATCGGGATGACTCCGGTCGCGTTCATCTTCGCCGTCGTGGTTGCGCTCGTGCTCGAGTGGTGTCTCAGGCGCACGCGCTGGGGACTGGAGTTGCGCGGTTACGGCTCTGACGCCGAAGCTGCGACCCGGCTGGGCGTGCCCACTCGGCGTGTGCAACTGATGTCTTACGTGCTGGCTTCGCTCCTCGTTCTCCCGGCGGGACTCATGATGATGGCCCAGATTGGCATCGGCGACGGTCGACCATCCATCGCCTACACGCTGTCGTCCGTGACAGTGCTCGTGCTGGCGGGCGCCAGCATCTTCGGTGGCCGGGGATCTTACATCGGCATCATCGTCGCAGCGATCCTCGTTCAACAGATCATCAATGCGATGCCCTTCTTCGGTCTCAGCCAGGAGTGGTCGTACCTGGCCCCGGGCATCATCACCGTCGGCGCAGCGATCTTCTACTCGCAGCTGCGTCGAGGAAGGAGCCAAGCGTGAACGCTGCATCTTCAGGAAGGCAACTCTGGACCCGGTTGCTGTCGGGCCATTACACAGCGATCTGGATCGCGACGATCGTGTTGTTTGCGGTCAGTCCGCTCATTGCACCGGCGAGTCTCGGCTCAGCCCCGCTGCTGAGCATGCTGCCCTTCGCAGCGGTACTGGCAATAGCATCGGCCGGCCAGACATTGGTCGTGCAACAGCGTGGCCTGGACCTGTCCGTCCCGGGCATGCTTGCCCTCGGTGCCGTGCTGGTGACGAAGCTTCCGCAGTCCTACGGGTGGGAGGTGGCCCCCGCTGTGCTCGTGGCTCTCGCTGTTCCACTCGTTTTCGGTCTGATCAATGGCATTGTGGTCGTCGCCTTTCGGGTGATGCCGCTCGTCGTGACACTCGGAATGAACAGCGTCCTGCTGGGCGTCGTGTTCGCGATTTCAGCGGGTACACCTTCGGGTGCGCCTACCGAGCTCAACCAGTTCACACTGGCACGTACATTCGGCATCCCGAACACTCTCCTGATCGCTATCGTCGTGATCGTCATCGCGGGATTCATCGCGCGGCGCACCGTCATCGGCAGGCGCCTGGCGCAGGTCGGTGTCAGCGAGCCCACTTCGCGGGTCATCGGGACACCCGTGGTTCGGTACCAGGTTCTTGCCTACGGCGTAGCCGGCGCCTTCTATGCAGCGGCGGGGATTCTGCTTGCGGCATATACCAAGACCCCCCCACTCTTCCTCGGCGACTCGTACCTCCTGCCCACCGTGGCGGCGGTGGTCCTTGGCGGTACAGCACTCACTGGGGGCCTTGCCAGTATCGTCGCCTCGGGTGTCGCCGCGCTGTTCCTCACCCAGCTCGGTCAGCTCTTCCGCGCGGTCGGGTGGTCGGACGCCTGGCAGTTGATCGCTCAGGCGGTGGTGCTGCTGCTCGTCATCCTCATCCGCGAGCTGGTTCCCACGCTGCGGCAGGCATTGCGGGAGCGGCGCCGGTCGCGCGATGCCCTGCCGACGGCTGCGTAGCGTCGGGAGAGGAGGCAGGCGATGTGTCGGCGGCCCGTTTCACGCAGAGAGGTTGTAACTCTTCATCTTGCGGTAGATGGTGGCTCGGGAGACGCCGAGGATCTCCGCCGCGCGCAAACGGTTCCCTCCGGCTTCGCGCAGGGCTCGACGGATCGCCTCCTCCTCAACGCGCTCGATCAACCCCGTCGTGCGCGGTTGCCGCACGGACTCGGGAAGATCATCTCGCGCGATCTCTCCGAACCGACGATGGGAGAGGACCTGCGAGACAACGGTCTGGAGCTCACGGAGGTTCCCGGGCCAGCTGTGTCGCTGCAAGGCGCGCAGCGCGTCCGGACTGAGCGTGACATGAGCATCGGGCTGCTCTTTGCGAACAAAGTGGCGCCACAGCGCCGCGATATCATTCGGGTGGTCGCGCAGAGGGGGCGCGGCGACCACGTGGGCACCCAGATCGAGAGCGAGCATCTCCGCCTGGCGATCGTCGGCAGACGTCGTCGTCGCTGTCAAGGTGATGCGATACGGTCGCGCGATCGGGGTGATGAGCGAACGGATGCCGTCGAGCGCCCGAGACTCGGCTGTTTCGACTCCTCGCACGACGATTCGCCGCAGGGGGTGCTCGAGGTGCGCTTCGAGCTGCTGCAACCACGTCCCCAGCCCGACAAGTGGGATTCTGGCCGCATCGAGCACGGCCACTTCGGGGGTGACCTGCGCGGGCGCGTGCGCGTGGCCCAAGGCCAGCGAGGTCTTGCCACTGCCGGCTTCGCCCACGACGAGGAGAGGACGGGACGTGCGTCGCGCCCGCGAGATCTGTTGGAGAGTCTCGCGCCACTCGTTGGAAGCGCCGACGAGCGGCTGTACGTCCGGTCGGGTCGTCGAGGTCGACGGACGCGTCGGTGTGCTGGCCGGAGTGACATGCACGAGGATATTGCCCGAACCGGGGAACCGGTCGATCTGCAGGTTCACTCGGCCGATGGATGTCTCCCCCACCGCACGACCGCGGGAATCGGCTTCCGCAGCGGCCTGACGGATCAGAAGGAAATCAACGGGACTGAATTGACTGGCTTGAGTGTTCTGCACGAGCAGACCCTCGGCCCCGAAACCGATGACGGGGATCGTGCCGTTGCTAGAGTGGCGAAGGAACTCATCCAGCATCTGGCGCGTCCCTGGCTGTTCCATCGTCATCATGTGCTGCTGGAGGTTCGTGGTGAGCGTGCGCGTGAGCGCGCGGAGCAACTCGGTCTGGGGGGCGACCTCGCACGACAGGGTGACAGCGCCCAGCAGATTCCCGGAGATCGGGTGGATCAGGGGAGCGCCGGTGCAGACCGCGGTTCGATAGAACTCGGAGTAGTGCTCGCTGGCCACGACCTGGGTGAGTCTGCGCGTGGCGAGTGCCGTGCCCACACCGTTCGTCCCGACCGTGTCCTCCGCGAGCACGGCACCGCGCACCGTACCAACGCGGTCGAGGTGGTGGATTCCATGCGCGTTCCCGGCCCAACGGTCGAGAATGCGACCCTGCGGATCAGCCAGGAGAAGGCCGACACCGGTGCCCTCGAGCGAACGCGCGAAACTGGCCATGGGCGTGTGCAGCATCTCGAGCAGAGCGTCGTCAAGCAGGCTCTCCGCGACGACGGGGACGTCGGTGATCTGCTCGGGCATTCCGACCGCAGCCTTGGAACGCAACCAGCTGTCGACGATGGCTTGGCTGGCGTTCGTCCGAGAGCCGTCGGGGTGGAATACCTCAGCGGCCGTTGCGTCGCTGAGGATCGATTCCTTCATATCGTCGATTTCACTGGGGTGAAGGATGTGCGACGTCATTGTGCCTCCCGGTCTGATGCTGACGCTGTCGCGCAGCAGGTACCTGTGGAGGGCAGTATATGCGACGCCAGTATCAGTGTCATCTCGTAATACGGTATTACGTGAATACGATACACTGACGAGTGATCGCCTCACTAGAGCGCGGCATCCCGGAGTTCAAAGGAGAAAAAGATGGCATCGCGTATCGCGACTCTGCGTGGACACGATATTCCGCTCGACCTGCTCATCGACGGTGCGTGGGTCACGACGGATGATCGCTACGCAGTCATCAATCCTGCCGACGGAGCGATTGTCGCCGAGCCGACCAGTGCGGCGGTCGATCATGCCCTGCGGGCGCTTGAAGCGGCTGCCGCAGCGCAGGCGGATTGGAGTCGTTGGGCGCCGCGAGCTCGTGCAGACCTGATGCACCGCGCACACCGGTTGCTTCTGGAGCGCAAAGAAGCATTCGTCGAGACGATGACGCTCGAGAGCGGCAAGCCGCTGGCCGAGTCGCGAGGCGAGTTCGACCTGTCGGCCAACTTCTTCCTCTGGTTCGCAGAGCAGGTCGCGCACCTGCACGGCACCTACGCCGAGGGATCGCCGGGCGGGTACCGTGTCATCGTCAGTCACCAACCAGTCGGTCCGAGCTATCTGGTGACGCCATGGAATTTCCCTCTGCTCATGTCTGCACGCAAGGCCGGCGCGGCTCTGGGCGCCGGATGCACAATCGTGCTGAAAACCGCGAGAGACACCCCGTTGACCCAAGCGCTGTTCGCCCAGGTTCTGCACGATGCGGGGTTCCCGGCCGGGACCGTCAACCTCATCCATACCCGCCATACGGGTGATGTTTCGACGGCCATCATGGGCGACCCGCGTCTGCGAAAGGTGAGCTTCACCGGTTCAACGGGCGTCGGCGCCGGCCTGCTTGGTCAGGCCGCTCCCGGGATCGTGAACGCATCGATGGAGCTGGGTGGAGACGGACCGTTCGTCGTTCTCGACGACGCCGATGTGGACCTGGCAGTTCGGGAGGCGATCGCCTGCAAGTTTCGCAACGCGGGACAAGCGTGCGTGGCAGCCAACCGGATCATCCTCCAGAGCGGGATCGCGAAGGAATTCACCGAGAAGTTTGTGAACGCTGCGCGGACGCTTCGCGTGGGAGACGGATTCGATGAGTCAACCGATGTCGGACCGGTCATCTCCGCGCGCCAGCGCGACCGTGTCGTGGACCTGCTCAAGCGCTACACGGACGCCGGAGCCGAGGTTCTTCTCGGCGGAAACGTCGTCGCCGGCGCAGGATTCTTCTTCGAGCCGACGATCCTGTCGCTCGGCGCGGAGCGCTACGACTTCTGCAACGAAGAGATGTTCGCGCCCGTTGCAGCGCTCTACACGGTCGAATCCGTCGCCGAGGCGCTCGAGTTCGCGAATGACACGATGTACGGCCTTGCCGCATATGTGTTCACGCGTGACGTCTCACGCGCGATCGCGGTCGGCGAGCGTCTCGAGTTCGGGATGGTCGGCATCAACCGCGGAATCATGTCGGATCCGGCTGCACCGTTCGGTGGCACGAAGACGTCCGGCATCGGACGGGAAGCGGGACAGGACGGAATCTATGAGTTCCTCGAGCCGCACTACCTTGCCCTGACCGTCGATGAGGAAGGTGCCTTCGCATGAACGAGAATCGCAACGATATCCGACTCGGTCTGCTGCGGCAGCCCAAGACGGTGATCTTCGGACCGGGGCAGCGCGTCCACCTTCCGGCGGTCGCGGCCGAGCACGGGAAGCACGTTCTCGTCGTCACCGACGCGCGCATGACGACCACGTCGGAGTTCACAGCGCTGATCTCCGATCTCGAGGCCGCCGGGCTGAGCGCGCACGTCTACGGCGAGGTCGACGCGGAGCTTCCCCGCGAGACTGTGCAGCGGGCCGTAGAACGGTTCGCCGACAGCGACATCGACGTCGTCGTGGGCCTCGGCGGCGGCAGTTGCATGGACATGGCCAAGGTGACGGCGCTCGTGCTCGCACAGGGGGGCGATGTGCGCGACTACTACGGCGAGAATCTCGTCGATGCGCCTGCGCTGCCGATCATCACTATGCCCACCACCGCGGGCACGGGTGCCGAGGTGTCGTGCATCAGTGTCGTCTACGACACCGAGCGGGAGGTGAAAGTGGGCGTCGCGAGCGCCTACCTGGAGCCGGTGGCGACCATCATCGACCCTGAATTCACATTGACGGCTCCTCCCGGGCTCACCGCCGCGACCGGCGCCGACGCGCTCTCACACCTCGTCGAGTCATTCACGGATGTAGCGAAGAACCCCTCGCTGGAAGACATGCGCCGGCACTTGTACGTCGGGAAGAATCTGCTGACGGACGTGTACTGCCGGTACGGGCTTGAGCTACTCAACGCGTCCATCGAGCGCGTCGTGGCCGACCCCTCCGATATTGCCGCACGTGCCGACACGATGCTCGCGGCGTACTGCGGCGGTATGGCTCTCAACACAGCCGGCACGGCTGCAGCTCACGCACTGCAGAGCCCGATCGGAGGTCTGACCCACACGCCGCACGGGTTCGGTGTGGGGGCATTGCTTCCCTACGTCATGCGCTTCAACCTGCCGGCTCGGGTCTCGGTATTCGCCGAGCTCGGAAGACTGCTGGGCGTCGCGGATCGCGACGATCCGCTCGACGCGCAGGCGCGGGCGGGCATTGAGCGCGTCGACGCGCTTCTCGCCGCACTCGGTGTCCCTGCCGACCTTGTCGAACTCGGCGTGCAGGAGAAGGACCTCGAGCACATTGCCGAGCAAGCGATGCTCTCGACACGTCTTCTTGCCAACAATCCCCGGCCGATGGGGAAGGCCGAAGCGCTCGATGTGCTACGACGCGCCTACCGGGGTGACCGTTCCTTCGAGGCTGTCCAGTGAACGAAGGTCACGTCGCGATTCTGGGCGCTGGGTCGATCGGCGTCGCGTTCGCCGTGCTGTTCGCGTCCGGCGGGCGGCAGGTGCGGCTGTGGGATCCGGATCCCTCGGCTGAACCGCGAGCGACTGCTGACCTTCAGACGCGACTCGCGATGCTGCACGAGGCCGGACTGCTGTCTGCGGAGCTCGGCGCGGCGCGCGCACGGGTGAGGTTCGTCCACGAACTCGCGGAAGCCGTGTACGCGGCCGTGTTGGTACAGGAGTGCGCGCCCGAGCGCATCGAGATCAAGCGCGCGCTGTTCGCCGATATGGCCGAGCTGGTCGACGACTCGACGGTGCTTGCCAGTTCGAGCTCGGCGATCGCCCCGTCGCTCATTGCCGATGGTCTGGCATGCGCTGATCAGGTGCTCGTCGGGCACCCCGGCAATCCGCCGTACCTTCTGCCCGCGCTTGAGGTCGTTCCGACGCCCGGCACGCGCTCAGACATCGTGGACAAGGCCATGTCCCTGTACCGCGAAGCGGGTATGCGGCCGGTTCTGGTGCGGCGGGAGGTCGAGGGATTCATCTTCAATAGGCTGCAGGGCGCCGTGCTGCGTGAAGCGTATTGCCTCGTTCGTGACGGGGTGGCAACGGTTGAAGACATCGACACCGTCATGCGCGACGGGCTCGGGCGTCGCTGGGCGTTCATCGGCCCGTTCGAGACGATCGATCTGAACACCCGCGGCGGCATCGCGTCACACGCAGAGAAGATGGGTCCGGCCTATGCGCGTATGGGGGCGGAGCGCGGCCAGAATGACCCATGGACCACGCAGCTGGTTGCGGACGTCGAGCAGCAGCGACGCGCAGTGCTGCCCGCGGACCAATGGGGCGACCGTGTGCAATGGCGTGATCGGCAGCTCTTGAGGTTTCGGCAGGTTTTCGACGGCCCCTCGCGGCCTAGCGATGCGGCAGCGCCCGACGGCGCCTGACGAGCTCGGTGGGAGGTATGTTCGAGTTGGGAGCGGATCGCCTCATTCATGATTTCATGACCGGGGCCGGCCTCCAGCCCGAAGCAGTCATCGGCTTCATGGCTGACGGCACACTTCTGCAGAACAGTGCCGCCCGGCGTTTCAGCCCCGCGGACGTCGCGCTGCTGCAGGAAGCATCGCGCCGGGCCGAAGGGCGAGGCCACGTGCGCGTTGGAACATCGCTCGGTGACGTCGAGATGTCGGTCCGTTCCTACGGGCTCGACCATCACCTCGTGCGGATCAGACTCCGCCCCCTCCCCGCAGGCAGCGTTACTCAGCTGGTCGGCAACGCCGTTGAGTGGCGAGAGGTCGTGCGTGCCGCTGCGCGAGCGCGGGCGAGCCGCAAGCCGTTGGTGATCGCCGGTGAGGTCGGCAGTGGGCGGACGTCGCTCGCAACCGGTGCCCCGCATGGTGCTGCAGTTCCCGACGACGTCGAAGTCATCGATGCGTCCCGATACAAGACGGATGGCGCGCAGCGATGGTTCGCGCGTGTCTCGCGTGCCTTGAACGGACGCGCACGGCTCGTCGTGAGCAATGTCGACATGCTCGGTAGGCCGTCGTTCGAGAACCTTCGTGCGCTGGTCCAGGACACGCCGACGGCAGCCGGTGTAACGCTGACAGCATCGTTGCTGTCGCGCCCTGCCGCCGAGCCGCTTGCACAGCAGCTCGGTGCACATCTGATCCACGTCCCGGCGTTGCGTGAACGGCCAGCCGACATCGAAGAGCTCTGGACAAGCTTTGCGCGCCGCGAAGGAGCGAGTACGGTGCGGCCGGAGGCCAGGGCGCTCGCGATCCTGAAACAATACGGGTGGCCGGGCAATCTCCGTGAGCTGCATCACACCGTCGCCCACGTGTGCGCGCAACGCAGGCAGGGAGTCGCCCGTGTCGCGGACCTACCTCCGCACATCCGCGCCTTCGAAGAGCGCGGCCTCATGGTCGCGGCTGAGCAGGATGCGATCCACCGCGCCCTGGTAGCAACGGGCGGGAATCGGACAAGAGCTGCACAGTTGCTGGGCATATCCCGCGCAACGATCTACCGCAAAGCGAAGGCGCTGGGTATCCCGTCGTGACCTGCGGGGTCGCCTCCCGCCGCGCCGCCTAGGCTTGCCTGATGACCCCCGCGCCCCGGCCCTTATGGCGTGGCCGGGCCATGGCCGTCACCGGTGTCCTCCTGCTGGCGTTCTCGCTGCGGTCGGCGGTGGCATCGCTGTCACCCGTCCTCGCGCGGGCGGAAGCCGACTTCGCCGTGCCGACATGGGTCGTCGGTCTCATCGGCAGTGCGCCGCCGGTGTGCTTCGCGATCTTCGGGCTGCTGACCCCTGCGCTCGAACGGCGGCTCGGCCTCGAGCGGCTCGCCCTGGTCGCGATCGTGGTCGCCGCGGTCGGCATGCTGGCGCGCGCCCTCGCGCCGGACGCCGGCCTGTTGCTGCTGGCGACGGCCCTCGTCTTCGCGGCGTGTGGCGTGGGCAATGTGCTGCTGCCGCCGTTCGTGAAAGCGTATTTCCCCGATCGCATCTTCCTGGTGACGGGTGTGTACACGACCGTGCTCTCGCTGGCCGTGTTCGTTCCGGCGTTCATCGCCGTGCCGGTGGCCGACGCCGCGGGTTGGCGCGTCTCGCTCGGCGTGTGGGCGGTGATCGCGGTGGGCGCGGTCATCCCGTGGGCCGGCCTGGCGAACCACGCCCGCCGGGCGGCGGACGTCAGCGTCGCGACTCCGCGTGCATCGATCCTCGGGCGTATGTCTCGCATTCCCATGGCGTGGGCGCTCGCGCTCGCGTTCGGGTCGTCGTCGGCTGCGGTCTACACGATGGCGATGTGGCTGCCGCAGCTGCTGACCGACCGGGGCGGGCTCGATGAAGCGGCCGCCGGTGCCCTGCTCGGGGTGTTCGGGGGCATCGCCGGGCTGATGTTCGCGCCGGGGGTCGCCCCCTGGCTGTGGGTCACCCTGCTGGGCCTCACGCCCCTGTACTTCCCCCTCGCGCTGGTGCTGCTCGGGTTGCGCACGCGGACGCACGAGGCAGCCGTCGCGCTCAGCGGCTTCGTGCAGAGCATCGGCTACGCGATCGCGGCGATGGTGCCGCTCGCGTTCGGAGTCCTCCACGAACTCACGGGGTCGTGGATCGGGCCGTTGGGGCTGCTGGCCGTAGTGATCACGGCATCCATCCCCGCCGGCTTCATCGCGGCTCGCACCCACACCGTCGAAGAGGAGTGGGAGCGCCGCGGCGGTCGCTGGTGAGCGGACGGAGGCTTACGCCTTCTCGTCCTCGTACTCGTCGGCCCACTTGTCGACGTACTGGTCGTCGCTGTGGTGTGCGAGCTCCTTCTCCAGCGCGGAAAGATTCACGTTGTAGGTGTCGTACTTGAGTTCGCGAGCGATCTTCGTGTGCTTCGCTTTCTGACGGCCACGCCCCATGCCTGACCCCCTCATTTCTAAATTGCGGGCTGGCTGCTGCGCCCGTTGCAATAACGTCCGGCGCAACGCCGGGAAGAGTAGCATTCAGAATAACACGGCGCTCCCGGCCCATCGCGGACCGCGCAGGGTTCGAGTGGGGTCGGATGCGCGGGGAAGGATGGCTGCCGACATGTCCGACGACCGTTCCGACGAGGTGGATGCCGGGGTGGTGCCCGGTGCCACACCGTCCGACGAGCTGCCCGTGCCGCCGCACGCGGTCATCGTGGGAGTGATCCCCGATCAGTCGCCGCGGGTGCTGCGCGAGGCGTCGCGCTACGCCAAGCTGCTGGGCGCTCCGCTGATCGTGACGCACGTCGACGTCACCCGGTTCGTGACGTATGAGGACCCGGACGGCTACGTGCATTCAGCGCCGATCGACCTCGATCTCGCCACCGGCGAGTCGCAGCTGACCGCCATCCAGGAGGCGGCGCGGGACGTCCTCGCCGGCAGCGACGTGGAGTGGACCGTGCGCCAGCTGGTCGGCGACCCGGCCCTGGCGCTCAAGCACCTGGCCGAGCGGTCGGACGCCCGGCTCATCGTGGTCGGGACGCGCAAGCGGGGGATCGGCGAGTCGATCCGGGAGTTCTTCACCGGTTCGGTCGCCGCGCGGCTCGCGCACCGCCAGCCGCGCCCGGTGCTCGTCGTGCCGCTGGGCGAACCCGCCGCCGACGACGAGGACCTCTGGCCCGACTCCTAGCGCCCTCGTCTAGGCCGTGCCTTTCCGCCGCGAGACGCCCAGTTCTGCGCGAGACGCCTACCTGCGTACCGTCCACACGTGGGCGGCTCGTACGCAGGTAGGCGTCTCGCGGGGCGGGATCAGTCGCCGCGGAGCGCGCGGGTCACCGTGCGTGTGGCCTCGTCGAGCGCGGCCGACAGCTCGTCGACGACCGCGGCGGTGAGTGCGCCGCCGTGCGCCACGTGCGTGCGCAGATCAGCCCGCAGGTTCGCGCGGAACTCGGAGATCAGCCCGTCGGCGCGGCGCAGCTGCTCGCGGGAGAGCACACGCGGGTCGTCGGCGCGGTCGGCGGGTGGCCCGAACGCCTTGCCCGACCGGTCGGCGTGCGCCGCGGCGGCGAGGTCGGCCTGCAGGCTCTTCATCGCCTCGCGGACGCTGCCGCGCACCTCTTCGGCGATGAGCCGCACGCTGTCGGCCAGGCCCGCCTCGATGCCTTCGAGCTCGCCGGCGCGGGCGGCCACTTCGGCGCGGCCGGCCTCGGTGATCTCGTAGACGGTCTTGCGGCCGTCGACGGTCTTGGTCACCAGGCCGTCCTCTTCGAGCTTGGCCAGGCGCGGGTAGATCGTGCCGGCGCTGGGTGTGTAGGTGCCGCCGGTGCGGTCCGAGAGCGCCTGGATCAGGTCGTAGCCGTGGCGGGGCGCCTCGTCGAGCAGGCTCAGCAGGTACAGGCGCAGGTCGCCGTGGGAGAAGACGGGAGGCATATCACCACTCCTCAGGGGTCGGAGCGTCGCCGGGCTCGGCGCCGGCGGGCTCGCGGCGCAGCACCGTGATGTCACCGGAGACGGTGTTGGCGCGCACGTCGACGAACGAGCCGCTGAGCTCGCCGACCGAGCCGGTGAAGTTGGCGCCGATGCCGCCGGTGCCCTGCTGCAGGCTGCCGTCGACCAGCAGGCGGCCGCTCACCGTGCGCAGCACGTAGTTGGCGGGCAGGTCTTCGTCCAGCCGCAGCGTCACCGCGCCGCTGACGGTGTTGAACCCGGCCGACTGGATCGCGCCGTCCGAGTCGATCAGCGCCGCGCCCGACACCGTGTCGATGTCGGCTTTGCGGATCGTGCCGGTGGCGGCGATGTCGCCCGAGACGGAGTTGGCGCTCAGCGAACCGGACAGGCCGCGCACCTGCACGTCACCGGACACCGCGTTGACCGACAGGTCGCCGGAGAGGCCGTCGACGATGATGTCGCCCGACACGGTGTTGAGCTTGGCGTCGGTCTCGAGGCCGGACACCAGGGCGCTGGCGCTGACGACGCCGAGCGTGAGCGCCACGCTGCGCGGCACCGCGACGCTGATCTCGGCCTTCGGGCCGCCGCTGCCGAAGTTGCGGAACGCCTCGAGGAAGTTGTCCCACCGCAGCTGTGCGTGGTCGATCTCGACCGCGCTGCCGTCGGCTTCGATGCGCAGGTCCTTGACGGTGACCGAGTGCACTTCGATGCGCACGCCGGGTTCGTTGTGGGCGACGACGTCGACTTGACCGCCGACGAGGCCGATCTTGAGCTTGCGGACGTCTTCAAGGTCGATGACGCGCGTCTGCCCGGGCTGGATGAGCCACTTCTCGAGGGTCATGAGTTCTCCTGGATGGTGAGGGCGATTCGAGATATATCGCGTTGGACCGACGATAACACGATATATCTCGACTTTGTCAAGAGGGGTGGATGCCACGGGCTTGACCTTGACGCAACGTCAACCTCTAACGTGATTCCCATGAACAGCGAATGGTCGATCCAGCAGATCGCGAAACTCGCCGGCACCACGAGCCGGACCCTCCGGCACTACGGCGAGATCGGGCTGCTGGCCCCGTCCCGGATCGGGAGCAACGGCTACCGGTACTACGACGAGCGGGCGCTCGTGCGACTGCAGCGCATCCTGCTGCTGCGGGAGCTCGGACTGGGGCTGCCCCAGATCGCGGACATCCTCGCGCGGGCCTCGAGCGAGGAGCACGCGCTGGCGGGCCACCTCGCGTGGCTCCGCGAGGAGCAGCACCGGCTGGCGCGACAGATCGCGTCGGTCGAGGCGACCATCGCCGCATTGAAAGGAGGAGAGCCGCTCATGGCGGAGAACATGTTCGACGGCTTCGACCACACGCAGTACAAGCAGGAGGTGGAGCAGCGCTGGGGCGAGAAGGCCTATGCCGACAGTGATCGGTGGTGGCGCTCGATGGGCGCCGACGAGAAGGCCGCGTGGCAGGAGCGGGCCCAGAAGCTCGGTGAGGATTGGAGCGACGCCGCGGCACGCGGCATCGCGGCCGACAGCGCCGAGGCACAGGCCCTGGCCGAACGCCACATCGCCTGGCTCACCGGCATCCCCGGGACACCGGCATCCAGCCCCGACGGCGACCTGGCCGGGTACGTGACCGGCCTCGGCGAGATGTACGTCGCCGACCCGCGCTTCGCCGCCAACTACGGCGGGCAGGCCGGCGCCGAATTCGTGCGCGACGCGTTGCGCGTCTACGTCCAGGCGCAGCTGTGACGCCCACGAAGCGCCCTCCGGATGGCTTCCGGAGGGCGCTTCGCTAGCCGGCGGTCACGTACGCGTGCCGCCGCGGACCACCCGCAACAGGAACGCGATCAGCGCGATGACGGCGACGATGATCGCAACCCAGAGCAACCAGTTCAGCGCCGAGTTGAGGCCACCGACGATGGCCAGCACGATCGCGACCACGATGATGATGAGGAGGGCGATGTTCATGTCTTCTCTCCCGTTCTTCCGACGCTACTGTGTGGGCACGTGCGGAATCGATGTGTCACTGACGGTAGAGCGGAGACGGTGTGCGCCGACAGGCCCTTGACGCCGTCTTCTCGGCGGTGCTAATGGCCGCCGTGACGCGCGTCAACCCCCTCGTGGGGTGTTCGCGGCGAGTCGTAGCGTGAGCCGATCGACCAAGGAGAAGGAGAAGGCCATGCCTCGCGGACGCGGATCGAACAGCCTGAAGGACCCCGAGCTCTATGAAGAGCTGCGCGACGACGGCGCCTCCAAGGAGAAGGCCGCGCGCATCTCGAACGCCGCCGCCCGCGACGGGCGGAAGAAGGTCGGCAGCCGCGGCGGCAAGGCCGGCGACTACGAAGACTGGACCGTGGACGAGCTGCGCGGGCGCGCGAAGGAGCTCGGCATCTCGGGGTACTCGGGCAAGCGCAAGGCCGAGCTGATCTCGATGCTGCGCAACCACTGACGTGCCACGGTTACGCCGCGTGAGGCCGGGGAACGACCCCGGCTTCCGCCGTCTGCGCGCCGGCTCCGGCTTCCGATACGTGGATGCCGACGGCGACCCACTGCCGGAGGAGGAGCGCGAGCGCATCACGGCCCTGGTGATCCCGCCCGCGTGGCGCGATGTGTGGATCTGTCCCTACGCCGACGGGCACATCCAGGCCACGGGCATCGACGGCGCGGGGCGGCTGCAGTACCTGTACCACCCGGACTGGGCGCCCCGGCGCGACAAGAGCAAGTTCACCCGGTCGCTCGCGCTCGCCGCCGCGCTGCCGCATGCGCGCGGGCGGGTGACGGTGTCGTTGCGCCGCGATGCGCTGGACCGGGAGCGCGTGCTGGCGACCTCGTTCCGCCTGCTCGATCAAGCCGCGCTGCGGGTGGGCAGCCAACGCTACCTCGAGCGCCACGGCAGCCGCGGACTGACCACCCTGCGCCGCCGGGACGCGGTGGTGGACGGCAGTGTCACCACCCTGACCTTTCCGGGAAAGAGCGGCAAGCGGCAGGCGCTCGAGATCGACGACGACGACCTGGCCGTGGTCATGCTGCTGCTGGTCGCCGGCCGCAGCCACTCCGCGCTGCTGGCGTACCAGCGCGGCAGGCGGCGGGTGCCGGTGACGGCCCGCGAGGTCAACGACTACGTGCGGGCGGTGACCGGCGGCGGATTCACCGCGAAGGACTTCCGGACGCTGCGCGGCACGATCCTCGCCGCGGACGCCCTGGCCCGCATCGGCACGGTCGACACCAAGAGCGACCGCAAGCGCGCCGAGGCGCTCGCGGTGCGGGCGACGGCCGAGGCATTGGGCAACACCCCCGCCGTGGCCCGCAGCGCATACATCGACCCGCGGGTGTTCCGCCAGTATGCGCGCGGCCGGGTGCTCGACACCTCGATCTCACCCGAATCGGCGATCCGTGCCCTGCTTCTGGGGTGATCCGCCTCTAGCGTGAGGCCGTGGCATCCACACGCTGGTTCTCGCCCGTCGCGCTGCTGCTCGCCGTCGTCGGCGGTGCCGTCGGCGTCGCTGCGCGTGCGCTGATGACGGTCCCGTTCGCCGACGGAGCGCACCCGTTGCTCGTGCCGGGCATCACCGCGGTCATCAACATCGCCGGCTCGTTCCTGCTGGGCCTGGTCGTCGCCGGCCTGGACGGCCGGCATCCCCGGCTGCGGGTCTTCCTCGGCACCGGCGTGCTGGGCGGGTTCACCACCTACAGCGCCTTCGCGGTGCATGCGGTGACCACCTTCACCGCGGCACCGGTGATCGGGCTGCTGCTGATCCTCGTGTCGATCTTCGGCGGGGTGCTCGCCGCGGGGGTGGGCCTGGTCGTCGGGCGGCGGTGGGCCGGTGTGCCCGACGAGGTCGAACCGGTCGAGGACGCCGAATGAGCACGTTCGAGATCATCGCGCTCATCGTCGGCGGCGGATTGGGCGCCGGCATCCGCTATCTCGTCGACGGGCTCGTCATGCGCGGCCGGAAGAACGCGTTCCCCGCCGGCATCCTCGTCGTCAACATCACGGGCGCCTTCGCGCTCGGGCTGCTCACCGGGCTCGGCACGGCGCTGGGTCCGGCCTGGCTCGTGATCCTCGGTGGCGGACTCCTCGGCGGATACACGACGTTCAGCACCGTGTCGGTCGAGGCGGTGCTGCTCGCCCAGCATCGGCGGCGCGACTGGGCGTGGGTGAACCTGCTCGGCACCTTCGCGCTGGCGGCGATAGCGGCCGGGCTCGGACTCATGATCGGCGGACTGCTGCCCGGGTGATCGGCGGGTTGCGGCCCAGGTGACAGGTCTCGGGACGGTTCCCAGGTCGGACCGGGTGTTCATGGGATACTGAGCCGATACATCCGTGTATCGGCCCATCTCGGTCATCGCCCCGCAACGCTCGTAAAGGTCTCCCTTGTCGAACCTCGCCGTCCTGAGCCTCAAGAACCGTGCGCTCATCGCCCTGATCACGATTGTGGCCGCCGTGTTCGGCGGGCTCGCGCTCACCAACCTGAAGCAGGAACTGATCCCGTCGATCGAGTTCCCCGCGCTGTCGGTCATCACGACCTACCCGGGCGCCTCGCCCGACGTCGTCAACAACGATGTGTCAACGCCGATCGAACAGGCGATCCAGGGCATCCCCGGGCTCGAGTCGACCAGTGCGACGAGCACGACCAACGCGTCCATCATCCAGGCATCCTTCGCGTACGGCACCGACCTGGCCACCGCCGAGCAGAAAATCCTGCAGGCGATCAACCGCATCCAGTCGAGCCTGCCCGAAAGCGTCGAGCCCAACGTGGTGGGCCTGTCGATCGACGACCTGCCCGTCATCGCCCTGGCGGTCACCGGCTACGACGACGAGCGCACCATCCAGGGGCGGCTCGAAACGGCCACCATCCCCGATCTCGAAGACATCGACGGGGTCGCGGCGGCACAGATCGTCGGCGGGCAGGGCGAGCGCGTCACGATCGTGCCCGACCAGGCGGCGCTGGCCGCGGCCGGGTACACGCAGACCGCGATCACCGACGCCCTCGATCAGAACGGCGTGCTGTTCCCCGGCGGGTCGGTCACCGAGGGGGAGCAGACGCTCACGGTGCAGACGGGCACCAAGCTGGCCTCGGTCGAGGAGATCGCGGCGCTGCCGCTCGTGCCGACCAACGCCGACCAATTCGCCGCCGGCGAGGTCACCGTCGGCGATGTGGCGGAGGTCACGCTCGATCAGGACCCGGTGACCTCGATCTCGCGGGTCAACGGCGAACCCGCCCTCACCATCTCGATCACGAAGCTGCCGGCCGCCAACACCGTCGAGGTGTCGCAGGCGGTGACCGCCGCGATCGACGACCTGCAGGATGCCATCGGCGACGACGCCGAGTTCACGATCGTGTTCGACCAGGCGCCCTACATCGAGCAGTCCATCGAGGCGCTGGCCCAGGAGGGCCTGCTCGGCCTCGTGTTCGCGGTGCTCGTCATCCTCGTCTTCCTGCTGTCGGTGCGCTCGACGCTGGTGACGGCGATCTCGATCCCCACCAGCGTGCTGATCACGTTCGTGGGGATCCAGGCGTTCGGCTACTCGCTGAACATCCTCACCCTCGGCGCACTCACCATCGCCATCGGCCGCGTCGTGGACGACTCGATCGTGGTGATCGAGAACATCAAGCGCCACTACGTCGGTGACGCCGACAAGCGGGCCGCCATCCTGCTGGCCGTGCGCGAAGTGGCGGCCGCGATCACGGCATCCACCATCACCACCGTCGCCGTGTTCCTGCCGATCGCGTTCGTCGGCGACATGACCGGCGAGCTGTTCCGGCCGTTCGCGATGACGGTGACCATCGCGATGTCGGCGTCGCTGCTGGTGTCCCTGACGATCGTGCCGGTGCTGGCGTACTGGTTCCTGCGACCGGGCAAGGCCCTGCGCGACGAGAACGGCCGGGTGATCGATCCCGAGCATCCCGACGCACCGCCGACGCGCCTGCAGCGCAGCTACCTGCCGATCCTGCGGTGGACGCTGAAGCACTCATGGATCACGCTGGTGCTCGCCGTGCTCGTGCTGGCCGGCACCGTGGCGGCGGCGCCCTACATGAAGACGAACTTCCTGGGCGACTCGGGTCAGAACACCTTCACCGTGACCCAGTCGCTCGGCGAAGCGGCCAGCCTCGACGCGCAGGACGCGGCGGCGGCGCGTGTCGAAGAGGCGCTGCTGGGCGTGGACGGCATTGAGACCGTGCAGACCTCGATCGGGTCGACGGGTTCGGCCATCGTGGACGCCTTCTCGGGCGGCAGCGCCGGGATCACCTACTCCATCACGACCGACCCCGACGCCGATCAGGAGGCTCTGCGCACCGAGGTGCAGCAGGCCGTCGCTGACCTCGACGACGTGGGTACGGTGACCGTCTCGGCCGGTCAGGGCGGATTCGGGTCGACCGACATCGAGGTCGACGTCACGGCGCCCGACGCCGCCACCCTCACCGGGGCGACCGACGCGGTCGTCGCCGCGCTCGAGGGTGAGGACGGCATCAGCCAGGTCACCTCGAACCTGTCGGCGTCGCTGCCGTTCGTGGCCGTGACCGTCGACCGCGAGAAGGCGGCGGCGCTGGGGCTGTCCGAGGTGGCGGTCGGTGCGCTCGTGTCGAACACGATGCAGCCGCGGCAGATCGGCACCGTCGAGATCGACGGCACCGGCGTGACCGTCTTCCTGCAGGCGGCGGAGATCCCCGCGACCATCGCCGAGCTGAAGGAACTCCAGATCGCCGGTGCGACCGGTCTGATCCGCCTCGATGAGGTCGCCACCGTCGCCGAGAGCCAGAGCCCGGCATCCATCACGACCCAGCGCGGCCAGCGCACGGCGACCGTCATGGTCACGCCCGCCGGCGACGACCTCACCACGGCCAGCGCGACCGTCACCGCCGCGCTCGAGGGCGCTGACCTGCCCACCGGAGCCGACGCCGAGATCGGCGGCGTGCTCACCCAGCAGCAGGATGCCTTCACCCAACTGGGCATCGCCATGCTCGCGGCGATCCTGATCGTCTACATCGTCATGGTCGCGACCTTCAAGTCGCTGCGCCAGCCGCTGCTGCTGCTGGTGTCGGTGCCGTTCGCGGCGACCGGCGCCGTCCTGCTGCAGATCGCGACCGGGGTGCCGCTGGGCGTCGCCTCGCTCATCGGTGTGCTCATGCTCATCGGCATCGTCGTCACCAACGCGATCGTGCTCGTCGACCTCGTCAACCAGTACCGCGAGAAGGGCCTGTCGGCGCACGACGCCACGATCGCCGGCGGCGCGCGCCGTCTGCGCCCGATCCTCATGACGGCGCTGGCGACGATCTTCGCGCTCACGCCGATGGCGCTGGGCATCACCGGACACGGTGGCTTCATCTCGCAGCCGCTGGCGATCGTCGTGATCGGCGGCCTCATCTCGTCGACGGTGCTCACGCTGCTCGTGCTGCCCACGCTGTACAACCTCGTCGAAGGTGCGAAGGAGCGCCGGGCCGCCCGCCGCGGCGAGACCGTGCCGGCGCCGGTGCCGATGGCGATCCCGGCCGGCATCACCGTGGGAGCCGACGGTGCGCCCCAGCCCGCCACGCGTCGCGAGCGCAAGCTCCTCGAGGCCGCCGCCACCGGGGGCATCCCCGTCGTGGCAGCCCCCGTCGTGGTCGTCGCGCCGGATTCGGTGGCGGATGCCGCGGTGCCGGGGGCTGAGGTGGATGCTGCGGGTGCGGTGGTGCCGGAGGCCGAGCATGCCGGCGAACCCGCAGTGCAGCCGGAGGCGGAGACCCTTGCGGAGTCGGAGTCGGAGTCGGAGTCGGAGGGGGCGCTCGGGGCGGAGGCCGTTGCCGATCCGGAAGGCGAGCCCGAGCCGGATGCCGAGCAGGCGTCCGAAGCCGAGCCCGAGCCGCCGGCCGAGCCGGAAGGGGAGCCGGAGCTGATGCTCGATGCCGGCGCTGAACCTCGACCGGACGAGCTTCATCCGGTGATCGAAGAATCACCGGACATCGAGCTGCCTCTCGACGGCACCCATGACGACGCCCCGGGGCCCGACTCCGAGACGCTCACCACCGACGAGGACCCGCGCCGCTCCGAGTGACCGCGTCCCGCCGGCCGATGTCCGCGAGCCGCCCAGTTCTGCACGAGCCGCCCACCTTCGGACGGTACGTAGCTGGGCGGTTCGTTCACAGGTAGGCGGCTGGCGAGCGGATGCGGCGAACACCACCGCGGCTCGGGACATCGGGTGGATGCCGGTGGGCCGAGGCCCGGGAGTCAGCCGGCGTCGATGGTGGCTGTGAGCGCGGCGTCGGCGCCGGCGGCCTGCAGCCGGGTGCGCACCGCGGTGGCCGCGCGCCGATACGGCTCCTCGTGGACGTGCAGCAGTGACCGGGTATTGGCTGCTTCGAGGATCGCGGTGAGCTCGAACGCGAGCTGACGGGCATCGTCGAGCGACGGGAGTTCACCCGCGGCGGCCGCGTGCTCGGCACAGATGGCGAGGTAACCCTCCCACGCGGTGGTCGCTTCGGCGATGGCATCGCGCACCGGACCCGGTTTGGCGTCGACTTCGACGGATGCGGCGGCGAAGAAGCAGCCCCCGAGGAACACGCGCTCTCGCGAGTATGAGAACCACGCAGTGAGCAGTGCACACAGCCGACGCAGACCCTGGGGTGTTTCCGAGCGCGCCGGCGCGATGACCGTGTCGATGAAGATCTGACGCGCGGCCGCTACCGTCGCCAGCTGCAGTTGCTCCTTCGACCCGAACAGGGTCGCGATCCCGCTCTTGCTGTGACCGGTGGCCTCTGCCAGCCGGCCGATCGTCAGCCCGTCGAGACCCTCGACCGACGCCGTGTGAACCGCGCGGGAGAGGATCGCGCGCCGCGATTCGTCGCCCCGCGCGCGGCGGCCGTCGATCTCCTCTTGTGGCACCCTCCGATGTTACCGTACGATCGTTCGTGTTCGTCCTGGGGTGCGCGGCTCGCCTTGCCCTCGTTCATGGCGGTGGCCCGACCTGTTCCGGTCTCGCGCGACGACGAAGCCACCATGTGGCGGGCGCGACGCTCTCACCTGCGTGTGCGCGGCGTCGACGGCGCCGGTGCCGAAGTCGTCACCTACGAGTGGGGCGACGGCGATCGCACCGTGGTGCTCATACACGGCTGGAACGGCCGTGCCAGCCAATTCGCCACGCTCGCGCGCGAACTGGTCGCGGAAGGCTATCGCGTCGTCGCCTTCGACGCCCCCGCCCACGGCGCCTCATCGGGTCGGCACACTTACATCCACGACTGGACCGCCCGGCTGTCCGTGGAGCACGCCGCGCTGCCGCCGGGGACGGCCGTGCTGGTCATCCACGACGAGGACGATCGGATGATGCCTTTCGGCGAGGCTGAACGCATCGTCGCCGCGCACCCGGCCGCGCGCATGCTGCGCACCCGCGGGCTGGGCCACAACCGGATACTGCGCGACGACATCCTGCTCGACGCCGTCATCGGGTTCGGTGCCAGCTTGCCCAGGCGGATGCCGGTGCCGTGACCGACAGGCGATCTCCCAGGGTCGGGCTGTAGAGTGGGGCGGTCGGCTCTGGACACCGCGTGCTGCGCGGATGGGTTTGTGAGTCCAAGGGGCCGATGGTGGGAGCGAATCCGCTCCGACGACCATCACTGTGAATGGCCCCCGGCCGACGACATGTCCGGGTAACTCCATGCCGCGTGTGCGGCCGCGCTTCGGCGCGACTTGAGGAGTGCTGTTCTCGCACGAGACAACCCAGAAGGACACACCCATGCCCAAGAACAAGAAGCCCGCCGGCGGCCGCGCTCAGAACTTCGAGCCCCGCTACGGCAAGAAGACCGCCTACCAGGACGCCAAGCGTCGCCCGGGCCAGTCGTCCGCCGGAAAGCCCGGGAGCAAGAGCCCCAGCCACCGCGGCTACCGCGCCGAGGAGGCGTCGGCACCGGCGAAGAAGCAGCGCTGGACGGCGCAGGAGCGTGCCGGCCGGGACGAGGCTCGCGGCATCCGCACCCACGCCCGCGGCGGCCGTGACGACCGTGCGCCCCGCTCGTTCGACGACCGCGCGCCGCGCTCGTTCGACGACCGTCCGAAGCGTGGCATCGACGACCGTCCGCGTCGGTCCTTCGATGACCGTCCCCGTCGCGACGACCGTCCGGCCCGTTCGTTCGAGGACCGTCCCCGTCGGGATGACCGTCCGGCCCGCTCGTTCGATGACCGCCCGAAGCGGAGCTTCGACGACCGTCCGCGTCGGTCCTTCGAGGACCGTCCCCGTCGCGACGACCGTCCGGCCCGTTCGTTCGATGACCGTCCGCGCCGCAGTTTCGACGACCGTCCGGCCCGTTCGTTCGACGACCGCCCGAAGCGCAGCTTCGATGACCGCCCGCGTCGGTCCTTCGACGACCGTCCCCGTCGCGACGACCGCCCGGCCCGTTCCTTCGATGACCGTCCTCGTCGCGACGACCGTCCGGCCCGTTCCTTCGATGACCGTCCGCGTCGGGACGACCGTCCGCACCGCACCTTCGACGACCGTCCCCGCCGCGATGAACGTCCCCGCCGGGACGACCGCCCGAACCGCTCCGACTGGAACGCCGACGCGAAGGCCAAGGCGTACGAGGAGCACGTCGATGTCGTGCACGAGAAGCTGCAGGCCGAGGCGGTCCAGGCCGAAGAGGTCGCCGATGTGACCTTCGCGAGCCTCGGGCTCGGCGACAACATCGTGCGGGCCCTGGCCGACATGGGTGCGACATCCCCGTTCCCGATCCAGGCCGCGACGATCGCACCGATCCTCGAAGGCCGGGACGTCCTGGCCCGCGGCCGCACCGGCTCGGGCAAGACCATCGCGTTCGGCGCCCCGCTGGTCGAGTCGATCCTGCGCAGCCAGGCCGGACAGCGCCGCGAGTTCGGCCGCAGGCCGAAGGCGCTGGTGCTGGCCCCCACGCGCGAACTCGCGCTGCAGATCGACCGGACGATCCAGCCGATCGCGCGCAGCGTCGGCCTGTTCACGACGCAGATCTACGGCGGCGTGCCGCAGGCGCGTCAGGTCGGTGCGCTCAAGAAGGGCGTCGACATCATCATCGGCACCCCCGGTCGCATCGAAGACCTCCACGAGCAGGGCAAGCTCGACCTCTCCGAGGTGCGCATCGCGGTGCTCGACGAGGCCGACCACATGAGCGAGCTCGGCTTCCTCGAGCCGATGCAGCGCATCCTGCGCCTGGTCGAGGACGGCGCCCAGAAGTTGCTGTTCTCGGCGACGCTCGACCGTGAGGTCGCTGCGCTCGTCGACGAGTTCCTCGTCGACCCGGCCGTCTACGAGGTCGCCGGTGAAGACCAGGACTCGGGCACGATCGACCACCGCGTGCTCGTGATCGACCACCGCGACAAGGCCGAGATCCTCACGTCGCTCGTCGACCGCGCCGGCAAGACCCTCGTGTTCGCCCGCACCCGCGCCTACGCCGAGATGCTGGCCGAGCAGTTCGACGATGCCGGTATCCGCGCCGTCGCGCTGCACGGCGACCTGAACCAGGCCAAGCGCACGCGCAACCTCGAGCGCCTGACCTCGGGTCGCGTGGACGTGCTGGTCGCTACCGACGTCGCCGCCCGCGGCATCCACGTCGACGACATCGACCTGGTCATCCAGGCCGACGCGCCCGACGAGTACAAGACCTACCTGCACCGTTCGGGCCGCACCGGCCGCGCGGGCCGCTCGGGCACTGTCGTCACGCTGATCACCCGTCAGCGTCGCCGACGCATGACCGAGATGCTCGACCGCGCCGAGATCGACGCGCCGTTCGACGAGGCCCGCCTCGGCGACGACCTGCTCGAAGAGCTCGCCGGGCGCCAGCTCGCCGACGTCGACGCCTGACCGCCACGGTCTTCGACAGCGCCGGGAGCCTTCGGGCCTCCGGCGCTGTCGCGGTGTTCGCCGGGGCGCACCGACCGGGTCAACACGGCCCCGGCATCCGTAGGGTGAGAGGATGCCGTCCATCGAACCCGCCGCCGTGCGCTGGAGCGTGCACGCGTTCCGCGTCGATCGGCCCGAGCCGCCCGTCGTGAGCGAGAACCCCGACCTCGTCCTGCCGTCGGCGAGCACCGCGAAGATCCTAGTGCTCCTCGCCGCGGCGCTCGGCATCGAGCGCGGGGAACTCCGCCCGGGCGACCTCCTCGACCGCGACAGCGTCGCCCCGGTCGCCGACTCCGGCATCTGGCAGCACTTGGATGCCGCGATCCTCACCCTGCACGACGTCGCCACGCTCGTGGGGATGTGCTCGGACAATCTCGCCACCAACGTGCTGATCGCGCATTTGGGCGGCCTCGCCCGCGTCGCCGCGGTCGCCGAAGAACTGGGGATCACCGGGCCGGCACTGCACGACATCGTGCGGGACGAGCGCACGGTTGACGAGCCGCCGACGCTGAGCACCGGCAGCGCCCGCGGGTATGCCACGCTCATGGCCCGTCTCGTCCGCGCCGACGGTGTGCCGGCACCCGTCGCCACACGCGTGCTGGCCTGGCTCTCGGCGGGCGTCGACCACAGCATGGTCGCCGCGGCCTTCGGGCTCGATCCGCTCGCACACCAGGCACCGGACCGCGGCTTCGCGGTGATCAACAAGACCGGCACGGATGCCGGGGTGCGCGTGGATGCCGGTGTCATCACGGCCGGCGACCGCACCGTCGCCTATGCGTGCCTCGCGCACTGGCCGGCCGACGAGCGGGACGCGACGCGCGATCAGGTGCTGGCGCGCATGCGCGACATCGGCGAGCGATTGCGCGCGGAGTTGGAGTCCGGCGCGGGCTGATCGGTCGGTGTCCTGACCGGCTGGCCCTGACCGGCTGGCATGTTCCGCCGCGGCTCAGAACAGCGTCGGCGCGACCGGCTGCGGCCGCGGCTTCGTGCGCAGGACCGGGCCGGGGCGGGCCGGCCGGTTCTCCACCTCCTCCTCCACGCCGCCGCCGAGTCCGTGCCGGCGCAGCAGCGGACGCACGCGGGCCGCGCGCAGCTTCCGGTATCCCTGCGGGGCGCTCACCGAAGCGCCCGGATAGAGGCCGCGATACACCGGCACGAGATCCGGACGCTCGCGCTCGAGCCACTGCCAGAACCACTGCTTCGCGCCCGGGCGCAGGTGCATGGCGCCGAACACGACCCGCCGGGCGCCGGCCGCGGCGATGCGGGCGAGGGCATCGTCGAGCATCTCGACGGCGTCGGTCAGGTGCGGCACGATCGGCATGAGGAAGACGCTCACCGAGAACCCGGCGGCGGTGGCAGCCCGCACGGTCTCGAGCCGCGCGGTGAATGACGGCGCTCCCGGTTCGAGCACATGTCGCAACGCCTCATCGGGTACGGCGATCGACATGGCCAAGCGGACCGGTACCTTCGCCCTGGCATCCACCAGCAGGGGGAGGTCACGGCGCAGCAGCGTGCCTTTGGTGAGGATGGAGAACGGCGTGCCGTGGGAGGCGAGCGCATCGATGATCTCGGGCATGAGACGGTAGCGCCCTTCGGCGCGCTGATAGGGATCGGTGTTGGTCCCCAGAGCGACCGGCTCGCCCTTCCACGTGGGCTTCGCGAGTTCGCGCCGCAGCACCTCGGCGACATTGACCTTCACGACGATCTGGGTGTCGAAGTCGGCGCCCGAGTCGAGGTCGAGGTACTCGTGCGTCTTGCGCGCGAAGCAGTAGACGCACGCATGACTGCAGCCCCGATACGGGTTGACGGTCCAGTCGAAGGGCATCGTGGAGCTGCCGGGGACATGGTTCAGCGCAGACTTCGCCAGGACCTCGTGGAAGGTCATGCCCTGGAACTCCGGGGTCGTCACGCTGCGCACCAGGCCGCCCATCGACTCCAGCCCGGGGAGCGCATCGCCGTCCCTCTCGTCGACCGCCTGACCCTGCCACCGCATGCGAACAGTAGAACACATGTATGGATGCCAGGCAAGACAGTATCGAAGATACATATCATACTCGGGAGCCCGCACCCCGGCGCGCGACAATGGCAGGGTGACGGAACCCGACCCGCCGCGTGCCCGGCGACCTGCGGTGCCCGGGCCGCGCGCGCTCGCACGGCACGCCCGCCGGCAGCGCCGCCGGCGTCTGTGGATGCCGGTCGCGGTGGCGGGCGTGATCGTCCTCGCCGCGACGGTCGCCGTTACCGCATCGATCACTGCCGGAGAGCCGACCGCCGGTCGCGATGGAGTGGCCGCGCCCGAGGCGCCGGTGACGCCACCGACCAGCATCCCGGACCCGCCGACGGTCACATTCCTGCCGGTGCCGTCGCTCACGACCGAGCCCGACGAACCGGATCGGCTGTGTGACGATCCGGCCGTGCGTACGGCTCTCGAGGGCGGTACTGACGCCGAGGTGATCGCCGCCGTCGGGGGTGGCGAGTCCTTCCGGACGGCTGTTGCCGCAGGTGTCGCGCCCTGCCTCGACCTCGGTGAGGCCGATCGCCTCTGGGTGGTCGTGAACAAGCGGCATCCCCTCGACCCGGTCGACTACTGGCCGGTGCCGCAGGCCCGGGCCGAGGGCGTGCAGCGCACCAGCGGTGGGCACATGCGCGCCGACGTCGCCGCCGCCCTCGCGCAGCTCGCGGCCGCCGCCGCCGAGGGGCCGGGGCCGATCGGTGCGAACAGCGGGTTCCGGTCCTACGACTTCCAGGTGTCGACCTACAGCGGATACGTCTCCTCGCGCGGGCGGGCGGCGGCCGATCTGCTCAGCGCCCGCCCCGGGCACAGTGAGCACCAGACCGGATTGGCCGTCGACGTCGTCGCGTGCGGCGACGGGTGCGGTGGCATCGAGTCGTTCGGGCGCACGGCACAGGCCGAGTGGGTGGCGGCGAACGCGTGGCGCTTCGGGTTCGTGGTCCGGTACGAGCAGGGGCAGACCCGCATCAC
The DNA here is from genome assembly GCF_053586795.1 of Microbacterium pollutisoli. Classification (NCBI taxonomy): domain Bacteria; kingdom Bacillati; phylum Actinomycetota; class Actinomycetes; order Micrococcales; family Microbacteriaceae; genus Microbacterium; species Microbacterium pollutisoli. The sequence goes on along the minus strand of NZ_JBNYWT010000006.1, from coordinate 162,049 downwards.
CGGGTACGAAGCCGAGCCGTGGCACCTGCGCTACCTCGGCGTGGACCTCGCGGCCGCCTACCACGATGGCGGGCATCACTCGCTCGAGGCGTTCTTCGGCCTTGACCCGGCGCCCGACTACGGGTGAAACTCAGTACCGTTATTCACGGCATCCAATTCCATACCGCGCGGTATGTCGGCGTACACTGGTCTCAATACGGCGGTGATGCCGCCGCGCAGACCACTGGGACCGACGCTGCCCCCGACACAAGGAGATCGACGTAATGGAACGCACCATCTACGACCAGGATCACGAGGCATTCCGCGACGTCGTCAAGGAATTCGTCAAGCGCTATGTCACCAACGAGGCCATCGAACGCTGGGACGCCGCCGGTGAGATCGACCGCGAGACCATGCTCGCCGCGGGCGAGTCGGGGCTGATCGGCCTCTCGGTCCCCGAGGAGTTCGGCGGCGCCGGCATGCTGCAGGACTACCGCTTCCGCACGATCGTCAACGAGGAGATCATCGGCGCCGGGGCGGGCTCGCTGGCCGGTGCCTTCGGCATCCAGGACGACCTCGCCGTGCCCTACATCGTGCACATGGGCACGCAGGCGCAGAAGGAGAAGTGGCTGCCCCGCATGGCCACCGGTGAAGTGCTCGGCGCGCTCGCGATGACCGAGCCCGGCGCCGGCAGCGACCTGCGCGGCATCAAGACCACGGCCAAGAAGGTCGACGGCGGCTACCTCGTCAACGGCGCCAAGACGTTCATCTCCAGCGGCAAGACCGCCGACATCGTCGTGACCTTCGTCAAGACCGGCGAGGGCAACCGTCCCGACGCCTTCAGCCTGCTGATCCTCGAGAACGGCATGGAGGGCTTCGACCACGGCAAGAAGCTCCACAAGATGGGCTCGCACGGCCACGACACCGCTGAGCTGTCGTTCACCGATGTGTTCGTGCCCGAGGAGAACCTCATCAGCGGCAAGGAGGGCCAGGGCTTCATCCAGCTCATGATGAACCTGCCCCTGGAGCGCCTCTCGATTGGCATCGCCGCCGCGGCCGCGTCGCAGGCCGCCTTCGCCTGGACGCTCGAGTACACCAAGAGCCGCGAGGCCTTCGGTGAGCGCATCGCCGACTTCCAGAACACCCGGTTCAAGCTCGCCGACATCGCCACGACCGTCGACGTCATGTGGGCCTACCTCGACAAGGCGCTGCTCGCCTACAAGGATCGCAAGCTCACCGCCGAGGCTGCCGCCGCCGTCAAGTTCTGGGCGACCGAGCGCGAGTGGGAGATCCTCGACACCTGCGTGCAGCTGCACGGCGGCTACGGCTATATCACCGAGTACCCGATCGCCCGCGCCTTCCTCGACGCGCGCGTGCACCGCATCTACGGCGGCACCAACGAGATCATGCGCGACATCGTCAGCCGCGCCCTCGTCGGTAAGAAGTAGCACCCGCGAGGGTGCAGGATGCCGGGGCCTTCGGGCTCCGGCATCCGTCGTTCTCGGCGCGCTTCGCGCGCCTTGCTCGCCCCGCTCGCCTGTCACAAAGTGCCGGGCGAGCCCGCGTTCTGTGACAGGCGAGCCGATGGCGGCGCCCCCGGCGCCTCGCGCGCCCCTCTCGCGCCATTCGCCCCTTCCCGCGCCGCGCCCGTCCGCTCGCCCCTCTCTCGCCGTTCGCCTGTCGCAAAGTGCCGGGCGAACCTGCGTTTTGTGACAGGCGAACCGATGGCGGCGCCGTTCGCCCCTCGCGCGCCTCTCGCTCGCCCGCGTCGCGAGTCACTCGCCTGTCGCAAAGTGCCGGGCGAACTCGCGTTCTGTGACAGGCGAACCGATGGCGGCGCCGTTCGCCCCTCGCTCGCCTCGCGGTGCCTCGCTCGCCTCGCGGTGCCTCGCTCGCCTCGCCTGTCACAAAGTGCCGGGCGAGCCCGCGTTCTGTGACAGGCGAATCGAGGGCGGCGCGTCGGCGCTGTGTGGCGAGGGCCTGCGTCGCATCCAGGGGTGGACGCCGGTGTCCCCACCGGTTCGGTCAGGTGAGCGTCCAGGGGAACAGAGCGATGAAGACGGCGGCGGCGACGAGCCAGAACGCCAGGACGAACACGGTGTCGCGGGTGCGCCACGGCACGAGGTGCCGCTCGGTGCGCTCGGAGTGGGCGCCGAAGGCGCGGGCATCCATGGCGAGCGCGACGCGTTCGGCGTGGCGGATGGCGCCCGCCAGCAGCGGGACGATATAGCCCCACCACCGGGCGATCGCCGCGAACGGGCCGCGGCCGCCGTGCGACCCGCGCACACGATGGGCACGGCGGATCACCTCGAGCTCGTATCCGAACCGCGGTACGAAGCGGAACGCGGCCAACGCGGTGTAGCCCACGCGGTACGGCACCCGCAGCTGTTGCACGCTCGCGCGGACGAGGTCGGGGCCGGTCGTGGTGAGCCCGGCGATCAGGGCGAGCGCGAAGATCGCCGCAAGACGGATGCCGGTGGCCAGGCCCACCTGCACGGCGCCGGCGTACAGGGTCCACTCGCCGATCGACACGAGCACGACCGACCGGTCGACGGCGGCCGGGTCGGCCCACAGCGACATGCCCAAGCCGATGATCAGGGCGGCGCCGGGCAGCGCGACGGTCAGCAGCAGCCACACCCCGCGGCGCAGCGGCGCCCCCACCACCAGCAACAGGTAGCTCAGCGCGATGAACACGAGCGGGGTGGCGAAGTCGCGGACGAAGATCAGCGTGATGATCGCCGGCAGCGGCGCGGCGAGTTTGGCGAGCGGGTTCACCGCGGCCAGGAAGCGCCCCGGCGCGCGGTCGGTGGCGTACGGGTCGACGACGGCGGTCATCCGGCCGCCTCCGTCTGCCCGGCCGCCCGGTCCGCGGGCGTCGTCTCACCGGGCTCCGTCTCATCGGGCTTCGTCTCACCGCGCGTCGTCTCACCGCGCGTCGTCTCACCGGGCGTCGTCTCAACAAGCGCCGGGTCGCCCGGCGCCGCGTCACCAGGGGTCGGCTCACCGGCCGTGCCGGCGGGCAGGTCCGCCAGCCGCGTCGCCGCCGCCAGGTGTGGATGCCGGGTCACCCCGTGCAGGGCCGTGACCAGCGGCGGCAGGCGCAGCCCCGCCCGGCGCAGCAGCGCCTCATCGGCGAACACGTCGGAGGTCGGCGCGTCGGCGGCGATGCGCCCGTCGTCGAGCACGATCGTGCGCGTGGCGTACTCGGTCACCAGCTGCATGTCGTGGCTCACCACGAGGATGGTCGTACCGTCGGCGTTGAGATCCTGCAGCAGGCGCAGCAGCTCGTCGGCGCGGGCGCGGTCCTGCCCGAACGTCGGCTCGTCGAGGGCGAGGATCGGCGCCCCGGCGACCAGGGCGGTGCCCACCGAGAGCCGGCGCTTCTGGCCGCCCGACAGCAGGAACGGATGCACGCCGGCCTTGCCCTCGAGGCCGAACCGGCGCAGCAGCTCGTGCGTGCGGGCGGTGACCTCGTCGTCGGGCAGCTTCTGCAGCCGCAGGCCGTGCGCGATCTCGTCGAACACGGTCGGTGCGATGAACTGGTGCTCGGGGTTCTGGAACACGAACCCGATGTGGCGCATCAGCCGCCGCAGGTCGGTGCGCGCGGGGTCCAAGCCCTGCACCCGGACGGCGCCGCGCGGCGGGTCGATGACCCCCGCGATGGCCTGGATCAGGCTGGTCTTGCCGACGCCGTTCGCTCCGACCACGGCGATGAACTCACCGGCATCCACGCGCAGCGACACGTCGTGCAGGACTTCCGTGCGTCCACGCGTGAGGGTGAGGCCCTGCACTTCGATCGCCGGGGTGCGCGGCCCGGGGCCGGCCGCAGGGTGCGCCGTCGGAGAATCGCGCGAAGTTCGGACCGAATCGGCGGAAGGATCCGACGTTCGCGCGTTATTCCGAACTTCGTGCGGGGTGGATGCCCGAACTTCGTGCGAGGTGGCTACCGGTACGTCGTGCGAGGTGGATGCTGGTGGCGCGGGCGCCGCGGCACCCGGATCAGCCGTGGCGTCGAGCGCCTCGCGCAGTTCGGCGGGGGTCAGGGGCAGGCGGGCGAACTCCCAGCCCGCGCGCTGCAGCCGCAGGGCCGCGATCGTGGAGACCGGCAGCCACACCCCCATCTCGTGCAGTTCGTCGGCGCGGGCGCGCAGCACCTGGTCGACGGTGCCCGACGCGAAGGTGCGGCCGTCGGCGTCGAGCACCACGACGCGGTCGGTGAGCGCGATCACGGCGTCGAGGTTGTGCTCGACCAGCAGCACCGCGCGACCGGCGGTGACCACCTCGCGCAAGGCCAGATACACGTCTTCGATGCCCGCCGGGTCGAGGTTCGCGGTGGGCTCGTCGAGCACGAGCAGGTCGGATCCCAGCGCGAGCGCACAGGCGATCGCGAGGCGCTGCTTTCCGCCGCCCGACAGCCGGTCGGGGTTCTCGCGCCGCCGCTCCCACAGCCCGACCTGGCGCAGCGCCTGCTCGGTGCGGGCGAGTACCTCGTCGACGGGCAGCTTCAGGTTCTCGGGTCCGAAGGCGACCTCGTCGAGCAGCGTTCCGGTCACCAGCTGTGCGTCGGGGTCCTGGAACACCATGCCCACATGCGCGCTCAGCCGGGGCACCGGGGTGGTGGTGGCATCGCGTCCCGCGACGTGCACGGTGCCGGTCAGGACCGCGGACACCGCCTGCGGGATCAGTCCGTTCGCCGTCAGCGCGAGGGTCGACTTGCCCGACCCGCTCGGCCCCAGCAGCAGCACGAGCTCGCCCGGCCGCACCTCCAGCGTCGCGGATGCCGGAGTCGCCACCTCGGCGCCCTCGTGTCGCACCGCGACCTCCACGACGCGCAGCAGCGCTCGGTCTGCCGAGCCGGTCGCGGCGGCATCCGGGGCGCCGGCCGCGGTGGCGCCGGATGCGGCAGAGGTCACGGACGGTCCAAACGAGGAAGGGCTACGGGCCCCTCCAGCTTAGCCTTGCCTAACTTGACCCCTCAAGCGTTCTGACGGGCGACGCCGGCACGGCGCAGACCGGTCCCGATGCCCACGCCGACGATCGTCCACACCACCGGTCCGGCGATGAATGCGATCACGAAGGTGATACCCGCCCAGGGGGCGAACGTGGCGACGTCGAAGGCGAACCACAGGGGCACCGCGAGCACGGCCCCGGTGATCGCGCCGGTCAGGAGGAACCGCCACAGCTCCCAGTGCCGGTACCGCGTGAGCGCCGACATGGCCTCCTGCGCCCCGCCGAAGACCGCGGCGGCCAGGAAGTACCGGCCGGCCATGACGGGGACGAACGCCGAAGCGATCGCGGCGGCGAGCATATGCGTCATGAGCGCGACCCACGGCAGCCGCAGCACCTGCTGCGCGACGACCCCCGGCAGCGCGTTGAACCCGAGCACCAGGCCGTACAGCGGGACCACGGCGGCCGCCAGGCCGTGCAGCGGCGTCGAGAGGGCCGTCGCGATGCCGGTGGCGACGCCGATCGCCGCGCACACCAGCAGGACGCGCGTCGAGAGGACAGAAGGTCGGGCCACCAGATCAGCGTATCCGTGGCCACGCCCGCCGCGGCGATCGGGGACCCGTGACTATTCGCCTGAGCTCGTCAGGTCGGCGACGGGCCGTCGTCCAGGTCCTGGACGTCGTCGGCGGAGGTCGGCACCGTCGGCAGGATGCCGGTCGCACCCGGCATCCGCGGGGTGAGGACCGATGCCACGTCGGCCTCGGTGGAGTGCACCAGGAACGCCAGGTGGGCCTCATAGCGGTCCAGGACGTCGTCGATTACCTGCTGCCGGGTCAACCCCATCAGGTCGTAGCCCTCGGAGCCGGTCTGCGCGAAGACCTCGAGCCGGTGGTAGTACTCGGGTTCGCGTGAGATGCGGCCGCCGAAGATGGGCACCTGCGCTTCGACCACCGCCACCTGGTAGTGGAAATCGCGGAGGTCCGGGCCGATGTGCACCACCGCCTCGCGCGAGGCCGTGATGGTCCCGGACGGTCAGTCGTCATCGGTGACTCTCACGCGCGCCGGCGGCGCTGGGTGAGACGCACGCCGGGCATCGGGGGTGCGGGAATGCGCTCGTCGCCGTGTCCGACCACGTGGCCGAAGCGGGCGGTGTCGGACTCCCAGGCCTCCCGTGCGTCGACGATCTCCTCATGGGCGCGCCCCACGAAGTTCCACCACATGACGATGTCGGCCTCGAACGGCTCGCCGCCGATGAGGAACACGGTCGTGTCGGTGTCGGCCGCCACCTCGATCCGGGTGCGATCGAGGCCGAGATACAGCAGCTGCTGCGGCGCCACGGTCATCGTGCCGCCGGCATCCACCCCGCCCTCGGTCACGGGACCCGTCGGCACCGACGGCGCTCCCTCGACCCCCACGAGCGCATGCTCCCACGCGGGGTTCAAGGGCAGCGTCACCCGGACGCCGGCGGGTACGAACACCTCGGCGCCCACGATCGGTGTGTACATGCGGGCCGGTGAATCCACGCCCGCGAACGACCCGACGACCACCGCGGCGCATGCGCCGTCGCCGAGGTCGACGACCGGCAGGTCACGGATCTGCTCGAAGTCCGGCGGGCCGTGGCGACGCGACTCGGGCAGTGCGACCCAGAACTGCAGCGCGTCGATCTCGGCCTCGTCCTCGCCGACGGAGTACTCGGAGTGGGCGATGCCCGCACCGCTGGTCATGATGTTCAGCTCACCGCGGCGGATCTCGACGTCGTTGCCCAGCACGTCACGGTGCCGCGTGACACCCACGAACGGCCACGTGACCGTCTGCAGCCCGATGTGCGGATGCGGCTCGACGCGCATCTTCGCCACCTGCGGCCCGAACCGGTCCAGGAAGCACCAGGCGCCCACCATCGGCAGCGCCCGCTGCGGCAGACTGCGGTGCACCTGCATGGCGCGCACCCCGCCCAGCGGCACCTCGCGGGCCTCGAGCAGCAGCGCCCGCGGGCCGTCGCACGTCACCGGCGACTCGAGCTCGGGCGTCGTCCCCTGCGCCAGGGTGCCCTCGCCCAGCCTCGTCATCGGTCTGCGGCGTCGACGTGCGCACTGCCGGCCTCGTCGGCGGTGGGGCGCCAGTGCACATCGAGACCCTCGACGGTGTGCGAGTGCAGGTACTTCACCACGAACGGGCACACCGGCACCACCGTCTCGCCGCGCGCGGCGACATCTGCCAGTGCGCGGGAGACGAGGATCGAGCCCAGCCCCTGACCGGCGAACGCCGGGTCGATCGACGTGTGCGGGAACACCAGCCGCCCCTCGTGATCGACGGTGAACTCGGTGTACCCGGCCACGGTGTCGCCGAGCTGGATCTCATAGCGGCTCGCCTCGTCGTTGCGGCTCACGGTGATCTCGTCTGCGTCGGTCACGGCGGCTCCTCTGCTCGGTGGTGGCGGCTGCCTCCACCGTAAGCGGGCCGGGTGCTGACGCGCCAGAGTCAGGTGGATGCCGGTCGCCGGCGCCGCGAGAGGATCGAGGCCCCACCGGTGCGGCAGACTCGAGGGATGACCTCCCTCACCGACGCGATCCCGGCCGGCGCGTCGGCGGACACCGTCTACGACGGCTTCACCGACTGGGCCACCGGCCAGGGCATCACGCTCTACCCGGCACAGGACGAGGCGGTCATGGAACTCGCCTCCGGTGCCCACGTGGTGTTGTCGACACCGACCGGAACCGGCAAGTCCCTCGTCGCCGTCGCCGCGCACGCCGCCTGCCTGGCCGCGGGCGGGCGCTCCTACTACACGGCCCCGATCAAGGCGCTCGTCAGCGAGAAGTTCTTCGCGCTCGTCGAGATCTTCGGCGCCGAGAACGTCGGCATGGTCACGGGGGACTCCTCCGTCAACCCCGACGCGCCGATCGTGTGCTGCACCGCCGAGATCCTCGCCAACGTCGCGCTGCGACAGGGGGCGGATGCCGCGGTCGACCAGGTCGTCATGGACGAGTTCCACTACTACGGCGACCCGGAGCGCGGGTGGGCATGGCAGGTGCCGCTGCTGACCCTGCCGCGCGCACAGTTCCTGCTGATGTCGGCGACCCTCGGTGACGTGAGCGACATCGTCGCCGATCTCGAGCGGCGCACCGCGCGCCCCGTCGCGCAGATCACCGGCGTCGAACGCCCCGTGCCGCTGCACTTCTCGTACGAGCGGCGGCCGATCCACGAGATCGTCGGGGCGCTCCTCGAAGAGCACGAGACGCCCGTCTACATCGTCCACTTCTCACAGGCCGCCGCCGTCGAGCGCGCACAGGCGTTGTCGTCGGCGAAGGTGTCGACGCGCGAGCAGCGCGATGCGATCGCCGCTGCGATCGGCGGGTTCCGCTTCACGACCGGGTTCGGCAAGACGCTGTCGCGACTGGTGCGTGCGGGCATCGGCATCCATCACGCGGGGATGCTGCCGCGCTATCGGCGCCTGGTGGAGACCCTCGCCCAGCGCGGGCTGCTGCGGGTGATCTGCGGCACCGACACGCTCGGGGTGGGCATCAACGTGCCGATCCGCACCGTCGTCGTGACCGCGCTGGCCAAGTACGACGGCACGAGGATGCGGCAGCTGACTGCCCGCGAGTTCCATCAGGTGGCCGGTCGGGCCGGCCGCGCCGGCTTCGACCCCTACGGCAACGTCGTCGTGATGGCGCCGGACTGGGAGATCGAGAACGCCGTCGCCCTCGCCAAGGCCGGCGACGACGCCGCCAAGCGCAAGAAGATCGTGCGCAAGAAGGTGCCGGCCGGTGCGGTCAACTGGGGGCAGGGATCGTTCGAGCGGCTCGTCGAGGCGCAGCCCGAACCGCTCGTCCCACAGCTGCAGCTGACCGCCGCCATGCTCATCAACATCATCGGCCGCGGCGGCGACGTGTTCGCGAACGTGCGCGCACTCGTGTTCGACAACCACGAGCCGCGTGCGCGCAAGTATGCGCTGGCCCGCCGGGCGATCGCGATCTTCCGCACCCTCGTGGACGCCGGGATCGTCGAGACGTCGGATGCCGGCATCCACCTCACCGTCGACCTGCAGCCGAACTTCGCCCTGAACCAGCCGCTGTCGCCCTTCGCGCTCGCCGCCATCGACCTGCTCGACCCCGACGACGGGCCGGGAGCGGCCGGCACCGGCCACTACGCCCTCGACGTGGTCAGCGTCATCGAGGCGACGCTCGACGACCCCCGCGCGATCCTGAATCAGCAGGAGCACAAGGCCCGCGGTGAGGCCATCGGCGCGATGAAGCAGGAGGGCATCGAGTACGACGAGCGCATGGCCCTGCTCGAGGAGGTCACCTATCCGAAGCCCCTCGACGAGCTGCTCGCCCAGGCGTTCGAGGTGTTCGCGTCGAGCCAGCCGTGGGTGCGCGACTTCGAGCTGAGCCCGAAGTCGGTGGTGCGCGACATGTTCGAGCGGGCCATGTCCTTCGCGGAGTACGTCTCGTCCTACGAGCTGGGCCGCAGCGAGGGGCTCGTGTTGCGCTACCTCAGCGACGCGTTCCGCGCGATCCGGCAGACCGTCCCGGCCGAGGCGCGCACCGACGAGCTGATGGATGTCATCGAATGGCTCGGCGAACTCGTGCGGCAGGTGGATTCGAGTCTCGTCGATGAGTGGGAAGCGCTGGTCAACCCCGTCGAAGACCCCGCGGCGCCCGTCGTGCCGCCGGCGCCGCCGTCGATCCTCACCAACCGGCGGGCGTTCACGGTGCTCGTGCGCAACGAGCTGTTCCGCCGCGTGCAGCTGGCGGCACTGCAACGTGACGACGAACTGGTCGAGCTCGATCCGGATGCCGGATGGCCCGACGCCCTGGACGCCTACTACGCCGAGCACGACGAGATCCTCACCGGCGGCCCGGCACGGTCACCGCGACTGTGCCGCATCACCGAGGAACCGGAGGTGTGGCGGGTCGAGCAGACCCTCGACGACCCGGCCGGCGACCACGACTGGCGCATCCGCGCCGAGGTCGACCTTGCGGCTTCGGTCGACCAGGGCACCGCGGTCGTGCACGTCACCGAGGTGCTGCGGCTCTGAGGCGCCGCCCGAGGTCGGGCTGTCGCGGGTGGCGATCGGAGGGCACAATGGGGCGATGGCCGTTCGACTCGCGTTCCTCCGTGCCGTCAATCTGGGGGCGAAGCGGGTCTTCCCGAAGACCGACATCCAGCGGGTCGTGGCCTCGGTCGGATTCGAAGACGTCGCGACCCACATCAACACCGGCAACGTGCGGTTCGAGACGCGCATGCGCTCCCGCGACCGCATCGAGACGCTGCTCGAGCAGGCATTCGCCGCCGACCGCGGCTTCGACGTGCCGACGATCACCTTCACCGCGGCGGAGTTCGCCGACCTCGCCGCCGAGACGGCGCAGATCAGCGCCGAACGCCCGGGACTCGCGCGCCACTACGTGTATCTGCTGAAGGAGCCGCTCGACGCCGAGCAGCGGGCGGCCGTCGAGGCCACCCGCACCGACCACGGTCAGATGCTCGTCCGCGGCCGCGCCGCCCACGCCCTGCTCGCCCCCGGCTACCAGAACGGCACCGTCGACCCGCTGGGCGCCGCTCCCTTGCTCGGCACCGCCACCAACCGGAACCTGAACGTGATCCAGACCCTCGCCGCGAAGTGGTGCTGACACGGTCGGTGGCGGGACCGCAGGGGTAGAAAGCTAGAAGCCGACGGTAGAATCGGTCCCATGGGACTGAACATCAAGAACGAGAGCGTGCACGACGCGGTGCGCGAACTGGCCGCCCGGCTCGGGGTGAGTCAGACCTCAGCGGTGGAGCAGGCCGTCCGTGAGAAGCTCGCCGCGCTCAGCGCGGAAACGGACCGGGCGGAGCGTACGCGCCGCCGGGCGGCGGCGATCGCCGCAGCGCAGGAGGCGTATCGCGGCATCGATCTCTGGGCGGTCTCCCACCGCCTGTACGACGACGCGACGGGACTTCCGAGGTGATCATCGACACGTCGGCGCTCATCGCCCTGCTCCAGAACGAACCCAGCGCTCCCGCCATCGATGCCGCCACCGACGAGGCGGCGTGGCGGGGGATCTCCGCGGCGACGCTGTTCGAAGCGGCTGTCGTCGCCGACGGTCCGTCCGACCCCGTCCGATCCGCGCGCTTCGACGGCCTCATCGCCGCGCTCGACCTGGAGGTCGTACCGGTGAGTGCGGCGCAGGTGGCACTCGCGCGGCAGGCGTACCGGGACTACGGCCGAGGGTCGGGACACCCGGCGCGCCTCAACTTCGGCGACTGCTTCTCGTATGCGCTGGCCAAGGAGCGCGGCGAGCCGCTGCTGTTCGTCGGTGACGACTTCGCACACACGGATCTGGCGAGCGTGCTGGGCTGACCACCCGCGCGGCACGGGGGCGTGAGTCGGGCAGCCGACGGGGAGAACCGAGCCGGCTGTCGGATGCCGGAGCTATCGTGGACCGGGTGAGTGACGCCGGCTACAGCGACGACCCCTACGCGGACGTTCCGTGGGATCCCGATGAGCTGACCCCGCCGGACGACCTCGACGCGCCACCGCCCCCCGACCCCGCCTTCGACGGCTACGCCGGCGCCGTCGCGCGCGCCACCCGCAGTGCGGCGGCCGATCACCAGGCCGCAGCCGGGCGCGCCCCCGACGCCGCCTCCGCCCGCGGAGAGGAGTGGACCCGCCCGGCCGCGGTCCCGGCATCCGTGCTCACCCTCGACCGGCGCGACCACACCGGCGCCGACCCGGTCGCCGTGCTCACCGAGGTCTTCGGCTACGACGCGTTCCGCGGCGACCAGGCCGACATCGTCTCCCACGTGATCGCCGGCGGCGACGCGGTCGTGCTCATGCCCACCGGCGGCGGCAAGTCGATCACCTATCAGGTGCCCGCGCTCGTGCGGCCGGGCACCGGCCTGGTCATCTCACCGCTGATCGCCCTCATGCACGACCAGGTCGACGCGCTCGTCGCGAACGGCGTGCGGGCGGCGTATCTGAACTCGACGCAGTCGGCCGGTGAGCGGGCCGGCGTCGAGCAGGCGCTGCTGGCCGGCGAGCTCGACCTGCTCTACGTCGCACCCGAGCGCCTCTCGGTCGCCGCGACGACCCGCCTGCTGCAGCAGGCGCAGCTGAGCGTCATCGCGATCGACGAGGCGCACTGCGTGTCGCAGTGGGGCCACGACTTCCGGCCGGACTACCTCGCGCTCGGCGACCTCGATCAGCGCTTCCCCGGCGTGCCGCGCATGGCGCTGACCGCCACCGCGACCCGCGCCACGCACCGTGAGCTGACCGAGCGGCTGCACCTGCCCGAGGCGAAGCACTTCGTCGCCAGTTTCGACCGCCCGAACATCCAGTACCGCATCGAGCCGAAGGTCGACCCGCGGCGGCAGCTCGTGCAGTTCATCCGCAGCCAGCCCGAGGGCGACGCCGGCATCGTCTACGCGCTCAGCCGCAAGTCGGTCGAGCAGACTGCCGAGCACCTGCAGAAGCAGGGCATCGACGCGCTGCCCTACCACGCGGGCCTGCCCGCCGAGGTGCGCTCGGCGCACCAGTCGCGCTTCCTGCGCGAGGACGGCGTGGTCATGGTCGCCACGATCGCGTTCGGCATGGGCATCGACAAGCCCGATGTGCGGTTCGTCGCCCACATCGATCTGCCGAAGTCGGTGGAGGGCTACTACCAGGAGACCGGCCGCGCCGGACGCGACGGCGAGCCGGCCGTCGCATGGATGGCCTACGGCCTGGGCGACGTCGTGCAGCAGCGGCGCCTGATCGACCAGTCTCCCGGCGACCGCACCTACAAGATGCGCATGGGCCAGCACCTCGACGCGATGCTCGCGCTGTGCGAGACGGTGGGATGCCGGCGGCAGAACCTGCTGGGCTACTTCGGGCAGGAATCCGGGCCGTGCGGCAACTGCGACACGTGCCTGACCACCCCCGACACGTTCGACGGCACTGTCGCCGCGCAGAAGCTGCTGTCGACGATCGTGCGACTGCAACGGGAGCGCAACCAGGCGTTCGGCGCCGGGCACCTCATCGACATCCTGCGCGGCGCGTCGACCGAACGCGTGCGCCAGCAGGGCCATGACACCCTCGCCACGTACGGCCTGGGCGCCGACCTGTCCGACCAGGACTGGCGGTCGGTCGTGCGGCAGCTGCTGGCCCGCGGCATCCTCGTCGCCCGGGGCGAGTACGGCGTGCTGGCCGTCGGCGAGGAGGGCGCCGCGGTGCTGCGCGGAGAGACCGGGGTGCCGCTGCGGCGCGACGTGCTCGGCCGCACCGGCGGCGGCAGCGCCCGCGCCCGCAAGGCCGCGGCCTCCGATGCGCTCGCCGAGGGCGACCGTGACCTGTTCGAGAAGCTGCGCGCCTGGCGCGCGGGCGTGGCGAAAGAACAGGGCGTGCCGGCCTACATCGTGTTCGGCGATGCGACCCTGCGCGCGCTGGCCGAACACCGCCCGACATCCCCGGCCGACCTCCACGGCATCACCGGCATCGGCGCCAAGAAGCGCGAGGCCTACGGGGAGGCCGTGCTGGCGGTGATCGCCGAGGGGTGACACCGCCCCGTCGCTCCGGCGGTCTCCGCCGCTCCGGCGCCCAGCCGCGGCGACCGGCATCCGTTCTTCGCGTGGCATCGTGCCCGCGGCGACATGACTCCTAGGCTGGTGCCGACGGGCGACGAGGCCCGCGGGCGGGAGCAGCCGTGACCAGCAGCATCGAGATCGCACAGCAGGCCGACCTGTGGCCGATCACCCGGATCGCCGACCGGCTCGGCATCCCCGACGACGTCGTGGTCCCCTACGGGCGATTCAAGGGCAAGGTCGCGCTGCCGTACTTGGCCGGCCTCGCCGACCGGCCGCAGGGCAAGCTCACCCTGATGACCGCCGTGTCGCCGACCCCCGCCGGGGAGGGCAAGACCACCACGACCGTCGGGCTCGGCGACGCGATGACACGGCTGGGCGAGAACGCGATGATCTGCCTGCGCGAGCCGGCGCTCGGGCCGGTGTTCGGTATGAAGGGCGGCGCGGCCGGTGGCGGCTACGCGCAGGTCGTGCCCATGGAGGACATCAACCTGCACTTCACGGGCGATTTCGCCGCGATCGCGCTGGCCACCAACCTGCTGGCCGCGATGATCGACAACCACATCCACCACGGCAACGCCCTGGGCATCGACGTGCGCCGCATCACCTGGCGGCGCGTGCTCGACGTCAACGACCGTGCCCTGCGCGACGTCGTGCAGGGCCTGGGCGGCACCGGCAACGGCTACCCGCGCGAGTCGGGCTTCGACATCGTCGTGGCCAGCGAGGTGATGGCGATCTTCTGCCTGGCCACCAGCCTCGCCGACCTGAAGGCGCGCCTGGGGCGCATCGTCGTCGCCTACACGAGAGACCGGATGCCGGTGCGCGCGGCCGACCTGAACGCGCACGGCGCGATGGCGGCGGTGCTGCGCGACGCCCTCGCCCCCAACCTCGTGCAGACCCTCGAGCACACCCCGGCGTTCGTGCACGGCGGCCCCTTCGCGAACATCGCGCACGGCTGCAACTCCCTCATGGCGACCTCCTCGGCGCTGCGGCTGGCCGACTACGTCATCACCGAAGCCGGGTTCGGCGCCGACCTCGGGGCCGAGAAGTTCGTCGACATCCTGTGCCGCACCTCCGGGCTGCGCCCGAGCATGGCCGTCATCGTCGCGACCGTGCGGGCGATGAAGTACCACGGCGGGGTCGCCGTCGCCGACCTGCCGACCGAAGACGTGGCCGCGCTCGAGCGCGGTCTGGTCAACCTCGAGCGGCACATCCACATCGTGCGCGAGGTGTTCGGGCTGCCCTGCGTCGTCGCGATCAACCAGCGCGTCGAGGACGCGCCGGCCGAGGTCGAGGCCCTCATCGCCGGGGCCGCCCGCCTCGGCGTCACGGCCGTGCCCGCCCGTCACTTCACCGAAGGCGGGGCCGGGGCCGAAGACCTCGCCCGCGCGGTGCTGGCCGAGATGGACGCCGGCGACGCCGAGCTGACCTTCACCTACCCCGACGACGCGACCCTCTGGGACAAGGCCGCAGCCATCGCGACCCGGGTGTACGGCGCGGCCGGAATCACGGCGTCCACCGCCGTGCGCACGCAGCTCAAGCGCCTGCAGGAGGAGGGCTACGGCCACCTGCCGGTGTGCATCGCGAAGACGCAGTACTCGTTCTCGACCGACGTCGCGCTGCGCGGCGCGCCGACCGGTCACCACGTCGACATCCGCGAGGTGCGGCTGGCCGCCGGCGCCGAGTTCGTCGTGCTGGTGTGCGGCGCCATCATGACCATGCCCGGGCTGCCGACCCGGCCGGCCGCCGAGTCGATCGATGTGACCGACGACGGGCGCATCACCGGCCTGTTCTGACCGTTTCTCCCGACGCCCGGCGGGAGCCGACTGTGTGGCGTATACAACCCGGTGGGGCCCTGCACTCCGCCCTGACTGTGGGACTGCGCCAGGCCGCTTGGCGAGAACTTGTAGGACTCCTACGGTCGAGGATGAACTTTTCTGTCCACCCCGCCACGAGGGAAGCACCATGACCGACTCCGTCATCCGCCCCAAGCGGCCCGCCACGAACAAGCGCACCCCCGCCGGGGGCGCACCCACCGCGCCGCACAACGCCGCAGAGGCCGACGAGGCCCGCATCGACATCGCCGCGGTGACCGACCTGCTGCTGGGCACCTGGGCGGCCACCCGCCGCGAAGCACGCGAGATGATCAAGGACCCGGCGTTCTGGCGCGTCGAGGGCGAGCCCATGGATGCGCACCGGGAGCGCACCCTGGGCCAGCTGCGACTGCTCGCCGAGCGCGGGGCCTCGGGCCGCGCCTACCCGAAGGAGTACGGCGGCCAGGCCAACGACGGCGCCAACCTCGCCGGCTTCGAGGAGCTCGTGCTCGCCGACCCCAGCATGCAGATCAAAGGCGGCGTGCAGTGGGGGCTGTTCGGTTCGGCCATCCAGCAGCTGGGCACGAAGAAGCACCACGACGCGTGGCTGCGCGACGTCATGACCCTCGACCTGCCCGGTGCGTTCGCCATGACCGAGCGGGGCCACGGCTCCGACGTGGCGGCACTGGGCACCACGGCCACCTACGACCCCGAGACCGAGGAGTTCGTCATCCACACGCCGTTCCGCGCGGCGACGAAGGACTACCTGGGCAACGCCGCCCTGCACGGGCGTGCGGCCACCGTGTTCGCGCAGCTCATCACCGGCGGGGTCAACTACGGCGTGCACTGCTTCTTCGTCCCGATCCGCGACGAGAACGGCCAGAACCTCCCCGGCATCACCAGCGAGGACGACGGCCCCAAGGGCGGGCTGAACGGCATCGACAACGGCCGCCTCGCGTTCGACCAGGTGCGCATCCCGCGGTTCAACCTGCTCAACCGCTACGGCGACGTCGCCGCCGACGGCACCTACTCCAGCGACATCGCCAGCCCCGGCCGCCGGTTCTTCACCATGCTCGGCGCGCTCGTGCAGGGCCGGGTCTCGCTCGACGGGGCCGCGACCACGGCATCCGCCCTGGCCGCCTACATCGCCATCACCTACGGCAACCAGCGCCGTCAGTTCGACTCGGGCGCCGGCACCGACGAGGTCGTCCTGCTCGACTACGGCAAGCACCAGCGCCGACTGCTGCCGCGCCTGGCCCAGACCTACGCGCAGTTCTTCTCGCACGACGAGCTGCTGCGCAAGTTCGACGGCGTCTTCGGCGGCACGCACGACACCCCCGACGAGCGCGAGGACCTCGAGACGCTCGCCGCCGCGCTCAAGCCCCTGTCGACCTGGCATGCGCTCGACACGCTGCAGGAGGCGCGCGAGGCGTGTGGAGGCGCCGGCTTCATGGCCGAGAACCGACTCACCGGCCTGCGCAGCGACCTCGACGTCTACGTGACCTTCGAAGGCGACAACAACGTGCTGCTGCAGCTGGTGGGCAAGCGCCTGCTCGCCGACTTCGCGAAGCAGTTCCGGGGGGCGGATGCCGCGAAGCTGGCCTCCTACGCCGCCAAGAGCACCGCGGGCAAGATCTTCCACGGCGCGGGCCTGCGCCAGCTCGGGCAGACCGTCGCCGACTTCGGCTCCACCGCGCGCTCGGTCGAGCTGGGGCTGCGTGCCGAACAGCAGCACGAACTGCTCGCCGGCCGGGTGGAGCAGATGATCGCCGACGTCGCCGGGGCGCTTCGGCCGGCGGCCAAGCTGCCGGCCCTCGAAGCGGCTGCCGTGTTCAACGAGCACCAGTCCGAGCTCATCGAGGCCGCCCGCGCGCACGGCGAGCTGCTGCAGTGGGAGGCGTTCAGCGACGGCGTCCGGGCGATCACCGATGACGGCACGCGTCAGGTGCTGACCTGGCTGCGTGACCTGTTCGGCATGCACCTGATCGAGAAGCACCTCGCCTGGTACCTGATCAACGGCCGGCTGTCGACGCAGCGCGCCGCCTCGGTCTCGCGCTACATCGACCGGCTCGCCGCCCGCCTGCGTCCGCACGCGCAGGACCTCGTCGACGCCTTCGGATTCGACCCCGAGCACGTGCGCGCCCCCATCGCCCTGGGTGGTGAGCGCGAGCGTCAGGACGAGGCCCGGGCGTACTACGCCGAGCTGGCCGCGTCCGGCCGGGCGCCGGTGTCGGAGAAGTCGCTCAAGAAGAAGAAGTAGCGCCGCATCCCGAGCGGCGCACCCCCGGCCCGTAGGCTTCCGTAGGCTGAGGGGGTGACCGACCTGCGCATCGCACCCGACGGGCTCGCCCGGTGCGCATGGGTGGGCGACGACCCCGAGTACGCGCGCTATCACGACGAGGAGTGGGGGCGTCCGCTGCACGGCGACCGCGCCCTGTTCGAGAAGATGAGCCTCGAGGGGTTCCAGGCCGGGCTCAGCTGGATGACGATCCTGCGCAAGCGCCCGCGCTTCCGCGAGGTGTTCGCCGGGTTCGACCCGGCCGCCGTCGCCGCCTTCACCGACGCCGACGTCGACCGGCTGATGGGGGATGCCGGCATCATCCGCAACCGCGCCAAGATCCTCGCCACGATCTCCAACGCCCGGCTGGTCGCGGCCATGGCGCCGGGGGAGCTCGACGCCCTCATGTGGTCGTTCGCACCCGCCGGGCCGCGCGCACGCCCGGCATCCGTCGCCGACGTGCCGGCCGTGACAGCAGCATCCACCGCAATGAGCACCGCGCTGCGCGCTGCCGGGTTCCGCTTCGTCGGCGCCACCACGATGTACGCGCTCATGCAGTCCGCGGGCATGGTCGACGACCACGTCGTCGGCTGCCACCGCGCCGCCGGGTGAGGCCCGGTCCGCGACGATTGCGCATTCCCCCGTGTCGCCGATGACGGCAGACTGTGCCGTATGGCCGCTCCGCACTCCGACACGCACGCCGCCCACATCGCCGACACGCACGACCGGATCATCGTCACCGGCGCGCGCGAGAACAACCTCAAGAACATCGATGTCGAAGTCCCCAAGCGCCGCCTGACGGTGTTCACCGGGGTGAGCGGCTCGGGCAAGTCCTCGCTCGTGTTCGCCACCATCGCCAACGAGTCGCAGCGCCTCATCAACGAGACCTATCCGACCTTCGTGCAGCAGTTCATGGGGCAGCTCACCCGCCCGGACGTGGACGCCCTGCACAACATCAGCCCCGCCATCCTCGTCGACCAGGAGCGCATGGGGGCCAACCCCCGGTCGACCGTCGGCACCGCCACCGACGGGCACGCCATGCTCCGGCTGCTGTTCAGCCGCATCGGGCAGCCGCACGTCGGATCGCCGCAGGCCTTCTCGTTCAATGTGCCGTCGGTCTCCGGCGCCGGCGCGGTCACGTTCGAGAAGGGCGGCAAGAAGGTCAAGGAGCGCCGCTCGTTCGAGGTCACCGGCGGCATGTGCCCACGCTGCGAGGGCCTGGGCGAGGTGAGCGACGTCGACCTCGACGAACTGTTCGACCGCACCAAGTCGCTCAACGAGGGCGCGATCACCATCCCGGGCTACAACGTCGGCGGCTGGATGGTGAAGGGCTTCAGCGAATCGGGACTGGTGGACCCCGACAAGCCGATCGCCGACTACACCGAGCAGGAGCTGCAGGACTTCCTCTACAAGGAGCCCACCAAGATCAAGATGGGCGGCATCAACGTGACCTACGAGGGCCTCGTGCCCAAGATCACGAAGTCGATGCTGCAGAAGGACCGGGATTCCATGCAGCCCGGCATCCGCGCGTTCGTCGACCGGGCCGTGAAGTTCCTGCCCTGCCCTGACTGCGGCGGCACCAGGCTGAATGACGGCGCGCGCTCGGCGAAGATCAAGGGCATCTCGATCGCGGATGCCGCGGCGATGCAGATCAGCGACCTCGCGGCCTGGCTCGACAGCATCGACGACCCCGAGGTCGCACCGCTGATGACCGGGCTGCGTCAGACGGTCGCCTCGTTCCTCGAGATCGGTCTCGGTTACCTGTCGCTCGAACGGTCCAGTGGCACGCTGTCGGGTGGCGAGGCGCAGCGCATCAAGATGATCCGGCACCTCGGGTCGTCCCTCACCGACATCACCTACGTGTTCGACGAACCCACGGCCGGCCTGCACCCGCACGACATCGGCCGCATGAACGACCTGCTGGTCCGGCTGCGCGACAAGGGCAACACGGTGCTGGTCGTGGAGCACAAACCCGAGGTCATCGAGATCGCCGACCACATCATCGACCTGGGACCGGGTGCCGGTCGTGCCGGCGGCGAGATCACCTTCGTCGGCGACGTCGCCGGGCTGCGGGCCTCGGACACGATCACCGGGCGGCACCTCGATCACCGCGCGCAGCTGAAGCCCGCCGTGCGGGAGCGCACCGGGGTCCTCGCCATCCGCGGCGCGAGCCGGCACAACCTCCAGGACGTGGACGTCGACATCCCGTTGGGGGTGCTCACCGTCGTCACCGGTGTCGCCGGATCGGGCAAGTCCTCGCTCATCCACGGCCACCTTCCGGCATCCGACGAGGTCATCGTCGTCGACCAGGCGCCCATCAAGGGCAATCGCCGGTCGAGCCCGGCCACCTACACCGGCATCCTCGACGCCATCCGCACCGCGTTCGCCAAGGCGAACGGCGTCAAGCCCGGCCTGTTCAGCGCCAACTCCGACGGCGCCTGCCCGGCCTGCCGCGGCCTGGGGGTCATCATCACCAACCTCGGCTTCACCCAGACGGTCGAGACGCTGTGCGACCTGTGCGAGGGCACCGGCTTCAGCGACGAGGTGCTCGAGTTCCGCCTCGACGGCAAGAACATCGCCGAGGTGCTTGCGATGCCCGCCGCCGAGGCCGCCGAGTTCTTCACGAAGGGGCCCGCCCACACCACGCTGAGCCGCATGGTCGACGTGGGGCTGGGGTATCTCACGCTCGGTCAATCTCTCAACACGCTCTCGGGCGGGGAGCGGCAGCGGCTGAAACTGGCGATCTCGATGGCCAAGAAGGGTGCCGTCTACGTGCTCGACGAACCGACGACGGGGCTCCACCTCGCCGATGTCGACAACATGCTGGCGCTGCTGGACCGGTTGGTGGATGCCGGGAACTCCGTCATCGTGATCGAACATCACCAGGCGGTGATGGCCCACGCCGACTGGATCATCGACCTCGGCCCCGGGGCCGGACACGACGGCGGGCGGATCGTGTTCGAAGGCACGCCGGCCGACCTCGTGTCTCACGGCGAGACCCTCACCGGGAGGCACCTGCGCGCGTACGTCGGCGGCTGAACACCCGGTGCTGGGCCTTGAATGCCCGGTCATGGGCAGTTCTCCCCACCTGCGCGAGCGGAGATTTTCACCGAGGCCACGTATTGTGTCCTAACGTCCCCTTTGTGAGCGACTGATTCAGCGATCAGTTCCCGAGCACACGCAAGACGCCAGAGTGACCAGGAAGCGAGCTGACCCCCCATGACGTCCTTCGCGTGGCTTCGCGCGCGCCCGCGCACCATGGCATCGGTCGGTGCGGTGGCCGCAGCCGCAGTCACCCTCGGTACCCTCGCGCTCGTCTACGACGGCAAGCCGACCACCGAGCTGGATCTCCATGACGGCGGCGTCTGGGTCACGAAGCAGTCGAGCCTGCTCGTGGGACACCTCAACCACCAGTCCGGCGTCCTCGACGGCGGGCTGCGGGCCACCTCGAGCGAGTACGACATCCTCCAGGACGGGTCGCAGGTGCTCGTCGTCGATGGGCAGGACGCGACCGCCACCTCCGTCGACCCCGCCCGCGTCATCCTCTCGGAGAGTGCGGACCTGCCCCCGGGAGCACAGGTCGCGATGGGGGGCGGCAACGTCGCGATCCTCGACGGCTCGGGGCAGCTGTGGGCGGTGCCGTTCTCGTCGGTGGGCGCGTTCTCGCCCGACGTCGTCGACCCGATCGGTGAACTGGGGAAGGGGGCGCAGGCGACCGTCGGCGTCGACGGAACCGTCTACGCGGTCTCACCCGAGCAGGCAAAGCTCTTCACCTACGGTCGTGCCGACGACGACACGATCCAGCAGCGCGCCGAGCACGACCTCGACGACGTGGCCAAGGGCGATGAGGTCACGATCACCGCCGTCGGGAAGACGGCGTACGTGCTGGATGCCGCGAAGCGCACCCTGCAGGGCAGCGACGGGTCGCGGGTCGAAGTGCCCGCCGGCGCCGTCCTCCAGCAGCCCTCCGTAGCCGCCGACGCCGTCACGCTCAGCACGGACGACGCGCTCGTGCGCGTGACCGGTGACGGCGAGCTCCAGACCCTCCCCGCCGACGGCGAGGGCACCCCCGCACAGCCCGTGTACGTCGCCGGCTGCGCGTACGGCGCCTGGTCGGGCTCGGGTCAGTTCGTCCGCGACTGCCCCGGCGCCGCCTCCGACCGCGTGGAGACCGTCGAGGGTGTCGAGTCCACCAGCGTGCTCCGGTTCCGGGTCAACCGCGACGTCGTCGTGCTCAACGACGTCCTCGGCGGTGCCGCGTGGATGGCCAGCGACAGCATGCAGCGGGTCGACAACTGGCTCGACCTCACGCCGCCCGAGGGGGAGGGCGACGAGGAGGAGGAGACCACCGAGGAGACGGTGCAGACCACCCTCCCCGAGCGCACCGAGCAGAACACGCCGCCCCTGGCGGAGGACGACCGGTTCGGCGTGCGCCCGGGCCGCACCACCGTCCTGCCGATCCTGGCCAACGACACCGACGCCGACGGCGACGTGCTGGTCGCGACCGTCAAGAGCGAGCCCGGCTTCGGCACCGTGCAGCCGATCCACAACGGCGCGGCCCTGCAGATCGCCGTGGACGAGGACGACACCGGGACCACCTCGTTCACCTACACCGTCGAGGACGGCCGCGGCGGCGAGGCCTCAGCCCGCGTGACCGTCACCGTGCACGGCTGGGAGACCAACTCGGCACCGGTGCAGCAGCGCCGCACGCCGATCACCGTCGAGACCGGCGGCACCGCGTCGTACAACGTGCTGCCCGACTGGATCGACCCCGACGGCGACGACATCTTCCTGCAGTCGGTCGTCCCCGACGGCGGCGACGAAGCCGACTTCACCTCGGACGGCCAGATCACCTACCGGGCGATCGGCGGCATGCAGGGCCGCAAGGACGTGCCGATCGTGGTGTCCGACGGCACCGACGACGGCGCGGGCATCGCGCGCTACGACATCCGCCCCCTGGGCAGCACCGTGCCGATCACCAACTCCGACCACGTCGTCACCCGCGTGGGCCAGACCGCGACGGTGTCGCCGCTGTCGAACGACACCAGCTCCGGCCGCGAGCCACTGCGCCTCACCCGCGTCGACGAGGTCGAGGGCGCGACCATCACCCCCGACTTCTCCGACGGCACGTTCACCTTCCGCTCCGACGTCGAGGGCACGTACTACGCGCAGTACCTGGTGTCGGCGGGTGCCAACTCGGTGCCGGGCCTCGTCCGCATCGACGTGCTGCCCGAGGGGGAGAGCGACCTGCCGCCCATCGCGGTCCGTGACGTCGCGCTGCTGCCGGCCGGCGACGAGGTGCTCGTCAACGTCCTGTCCAACGACACCGATCCGGCGGGTGGCCTACTGGTCGTGCAGTCGGTCACCGTCGAAGACGGCAGCGGCGTGGCCGCGGCGGTCCTCGGGCACGAGACCGTGCGCATCAGCGACCAGGGAACGCTGGATCAGCAGATCCGGGTCACCTACACCATCTCCAACGGCACCGCGCAGGCGCAGGGGGAGATCATCGTCATCCCCGTCGCCGCGCCCGACCGGCTGCGTCCCCCGGTCGCCAACGACGACGAAGCCGTCGTGCGCGTCGGCGACGTGGTCACCATCCCGGTGCTCGACAACGACTACCACCCCAATGGCGACGCCATCACCGTCGCCCCCGACCTGGTTCCGCCGCTCATCGACGACGAGGACGGCGAGATCCACGTCTCCGAGGACACGCTCCGGTTCCGCGCGAGCGACGAGCCCGGCACCGTCTACGCCACCTACGAGGTCGAGGACTCGACCGGGCAGCGCGACGCCGGCTACGTGACGATCCAGGTGCTGCCGCGCAACGACGAGGCCAATGCCGCACCGCGGCCGCGGGATGTGACCGCGCGCACCCTTGCCGGTTCCCGGGTCACCGTGCCCATCGAGCTCAACGGCATCGACGAGGACGGCGACTCGGTCGAGCTCATCGGTCTCGCCTCGGCCCCCGAGAAGGGCCGCATCACCGAGACCGGCGCGGCGAGCTTCACCTACGAGGCCTTCGGCGACTCGGTCGGGGTGGACACCTTCACCTACCGGGTGCGTGACCGCCTCGGCAAGGAGGGCACCGCCCGGATCCAGGTGGGCATCGCCCCGGCCGCGTCCGCCAACCAGGCGCCGTACGCGGTGCGCGACTCGGTGGTCATGCGTCCTGGGCGCGAAGTCGCGCTGCCGGTGATGATCAACGACTCCGACCCGGACGGCGACCTGTTCGGCTTCGCCGCTGACGCGGTCAGCGTGCCGGACGTCGAAGGTCTGGATGCCACTGTCTCGGGCGAGTATCTCGTGATCACCTCGCCGGAGACCGAGATGAACACGAGCGTGCAGTACACGATCGAGGACGAGCGGGGCCTGAGCGCCACGACCTCGGTGCAGATCACCGTCGACGAGGACGTGCCGCTGCTGCGGCCCATCGCCCGGGACGACCGCGTGCGCGCGGAGGATGTCACCGACGAGGGCACGGCCGACATCGACGTGCTCGACAACGACGACGACCCCGACGGCACCAAGAGCGCGTTGCAGGTCTCCCTGGGCACCGGTGGCGAGAACGCGTCGACGCGCCGGGACGGCATCGTGCGGGTGACGCTGACCGACGAGCGCCAGCTCATCAGCTACACCGTCACCGACGTGGACGGGCAGCAGGCGACCGCCTTCATCCATGTGCCCTCGCTGTCGTCGCTGCCGCCGAGCCTGATGGCCGGCGTCGCCGTCGAGGTCAAGAGCGGCGAGACGATCGAGCTGCCGCTCTCCGAGTACGTGCAGGCGGCCGGCGACCGCGACGTGGTGATCACCGAAGCGGCCAAGGTCAAGGCATCCCACGCCAACGGGGACAGCCTCGTGCGCGATCAGCACACCCTCGTGTACACGTCCGCCGACCGCTACCACGGTCAGGATGCGATCACCTTCGAGGTGACTGACGGCAACGGGCCCGACGACCCCCAGGGGCGCAAGGCGACCCTGACGATCCCCATCACCGTCACCCCGCCCGACAACGTTCCCCCCACGATCGTGGGTGCGCAGATGAACGTCGCCCCGGGTGAGGACGCGTCCACGCTCGACCTGGCGGCCCTGGCCACTGACCCCGACCCGGAGGACACGCTCACGTTCGACCTGGCCGGCGACGTGCCCGACGGCCTGACGGCCGACGTCGACGGCACCGTGCTCAGCGTCGCCGCGGCGACCAACACCCCCAAGGGCACGCGTGTCGCGCTGCGGGTCAGCGTCAGTGACGGTGAGGCCGAGCCGGCCTTCGCCGACATCGACGTGACGGTCACGGCATCCACGCGCGAACTCGCGAGCGCCAACGACGACGTGATCGACGAAGCCGACCAGGGCGCCACCCTCAGCGTCCCGGTGCTCGAGAACGACGTGAACCCGTTCCCCGACACGCCGCTGCAGGTGGTCAACGCGATCGTCGAGACCGGTGACGCCGACGCCCGGATCGCCGGGGACAACGTCGAGGTGACCAGCGCGTCGACCTTCGTGGGCACCGTCGTCGTGCGCTACCGCGTGCTGGATGCCACGGAAGACGCCGACCGTGCGGTCGAGGGCCGCGTGCGCATCACGGTTCAGGGTCGTCCGGATGCACCCGGCAAGCCGACGGTGTCGAGCGTGCAGAGCCGCCAGGTGGTGCTCTCCTGGACGCCGCCGATCGACAACGGCACTCCCATCACCGGCTACACGGTCACCTCGACCGCCGGGAACTACACCAAGCAGTGCGAGTCGACGACGTGCACGCTCGACGGACTGACCAACAACGTCGAGTACAACTTCGTCGTGACGGCGACCAACCGGGTCGGCACCTCTGACCCGTCGGTGCCGTCCGAGACCGCGCGTCCGGACGTGCGTCCCGAGACGCCCGTGCCGCCGACGCTGACCTTCGGCGACCGTAGCCTCACGGTCAACTGGACGACCCCCGCGACCGAGGGTTCCCCGGTCGAGAGCTTCACGCTGGAGATCTCGCCGGCACCGCCGTCGGGCGTCGTGCAGAAGACCGGGCTGACCGGCAACAGCGTCGTCTGGGAAGGTCTCGAGAACGGCGCGGCCTACAAGGTGCGCGTGCGCGCCCACAACCGGGCGCCTGAGCCCTCGGGATGGAGCGCCTGGTCGGCGGCCGAGATCCCGGCCGCACCGCCGGCGGCTCCGGGCGCGCCGACGACCTCACGTCTGGAGCCGGTGGGCAGCCAGGCCCAGCTGCAGGCGGCGTGGAACGCCCCGGCGGCCAACGGCGATGCGATCTCGGGATATGAGCTTCGGGTCATGCAGGGCTCCACGGTCGTCAACACGGTGGCGGTTCCCGCCGGCCAGACGACCCAGGCCGTGGTCGTCCCGGCATCCGAGACGAACTACACCTTCAGCGTCCGCGCCCAGAACAAGGCCGGCTGGGGCCAGTGGAGCGCGGCATCGGCCCCGCGGCGCGGGTTCACGCAGCTGGCCGCCCCCACGTCGGTCCGTGCGACCGAAGGCGACAACCGCGTCTCGGTGTCGTGGACCGCGGGCGATCGCGGTGGCGCCAGCGCGAGCGAGGTCTCGTACCAGTACTCGGTCAACAACGGCGGCTGGCGCGGCGACTGGGTGTCCGGCGGCAACGGCAGCGGGACCATCGGCAACGGTCAGGTGAACAACAACGGCGCGTACACGATCCGCATCCGTGCGGTCGCCACCGTCGACGGCGCCACCTACACCAGCCCGGCCTCGGCACCCTCCAACGAGGTCAGGCCGTACGGCCAGATCGGCAATCCGAGGATCACTGCGTCGGCCAGCGGCACGACCGTGTCGTGGTCGTGGTCGTCGCCGGCACCGAACGGGCGTGCCGTCACCACCGAGATCAAGATCGGCGGCGACGCGTGGAAGAAGGTCGCCGCGTCGGGCAGCGGTTCACGCAACGTCGGCTACAGCACGACGCTCACCGTCCGGGTGCGCACCAGCGCGGCGGGCAGCACCACGACCACCGACTCCGCGTCGGCCACCACGGCGGCCAAGCCGCCGCCCCCGGAGCCGCGCGCGTGGGTGACGAAGGGCTCGTCCGCGGCCGGCCGGCCCGGCTGCACCAGCGGAGGCTGCTACTACTTCGTCGTGAACACCAACGACGCCTTCTCCGCCGGCAGCTACTCCTACAAGTGCATGTCCTCTGTGGGCGGCCAGTTCAACACCTGGGAGGGCCCGGTCCACATCCCCTCGGGCGGCCGCACGCAGCTGCAGTGCTTCTTCGGGCACCCCGGTGCCCAGGTCTGGGTCGTGCTGAACGGCAAGGCCTACGAGAAATCCACGTGGTGACCTCCGGTCCACCGCATCGACGACAGCAAGGAAACGACACATGAGCATGACTCCGGAACAGGCGGCCTGGTTCCGCGACACCTTCACGCGCCTGGTCGACAACGTCGACATCGCCCTGATGGGCAAGCGCGAGGTCGTGGGCCTGGTGCTGTCGGCGATGCTGGCCGAGGGTCACGTGCTGCTCGAGGACGCCCCCGGCACCGGCAAGACGAGCCTCGCGAAGGCCCTCGCGGCCAGCGTGCAGGGCACGTCGAGCCGCATCCAGTTCACTCCCGACCTGCTGCCGTCCGACGTGACCGGGGTGACCATCTACGACCAGGCGAACCACAAGTTCGAGTTCCACCGCGGGCCTGTGTTCGCCTCGATCGTGCTCGCCGACGAGATCAACCGCGCGTCCCCGAAGACGCAGTCGGCGCTGCTGGAGGTCATGGAGGAGTCGCGCGTGACCGTCGACGGCGTCGCACACGACGTGGGCCGGCCGTTCCTGGTGATCGCGACGCAGAACCCGATCGAACAGGCCGGCACGTACAAGCTGCCCGAGGCGCAGCTCGACCGCTTCATGATCAAGACCTCGATCGGCTACCCGTCGCTCGCGGTCGCCGAGCGCATCCTCGCCGGCACGGTCGACCGCAACCCGTCCGCGCAGTTGAAGCCCGTCATCACCACCGGTGCGGTCGCCGACATGGCCGACCTCGCCGCCACCGTGCACGTCGACCCGGCCGTCGCCCGGTACGCCGGTCAGCTGGTCGAGGCCACCCGCACCGCCGACGCGACCCGCCTCGGTGTGTCGGTGCGTGGTGCGATCTCGATGATGCGCATGGCCCGCGTGTTCGCCGCATCCCAGGGGCGGCACTATGTGATCCCCGACGACGTGAAGAGCCTGGCCGCACCGGTGTGGACGCACCGCCTCGTGCTCGACCCCGAGGCGGAGTTCTCCGGCATCACCGGCGAGACCGTCATCCAGCGCGCGCTCGCCGACGTCGAAGCCCCGCTGGCACGGGCCACGGCCTGATGACCACGGCTCCGGAGACGCAGGTACCGACGCGCAGGGCGCGCCGGGATGCCGACGCGCCTTCGGCCGCGGACTCGCCGGCCTTCGAGCCGGTCGGTGTCGCACCCGAACCGGAGGCCGCGTCCCTGCTGCGCCCCGCGGAGCCCTCGCGCGCCGAGAAACTGCGGGAGCAGGCCGGCGAGATCGCCGGAGTGGTGTGGCGCGTCGTGCGCGACGTCCCCGCCGTCATCCGGCCGCTCGGCTGGGTGGTGATCGCCTCCGCGATCATCCTCTGGATCACCGCCCTCACCCTCGGCTGGGAGGAGGCGATGGTCGCCGCAGCGGTCGTCACCGCCGTCGTGGTGCTGAGCATCGGGTTCCTCTTCGGCCGCACCACGTATGACGTCGGCCTCGACCTCACCCGCTCGCACGTGGTCGTCGGGGAGCGCGCGGTCGGCGGGCTGACGCTGACCAACGGCACGTCGCGTGCCATCCTGCCCGCGCAGGTCGTGCTGCCGGTGGGCTCCGGACGCGGCCTGTTCCAGGTGCCGCGCCTGGCGCCGGGCGCGACCCACGAAGAGCTGTTCGCTATCCCCACCAGCCGTCGCGGCGTCCTCCAGGTCGGACCCGTCAGTGTGCTGCGCGGCGACCCGCTCGGCCTGTTCGAGCGCACGCACGACCGCCGCCAGGCCGTCGACCTCTACGTGCATCCGCGCACCACCAACCTCGAGGGGCTCTCGCTCGGTCACCTGCGCGACCTCGAGGGACTGCCCGCCCAGCACCTCGCCCGCGACGACGTGTCCTTCCACGCGCTGCGCGAGTACCAGCCCGGCGACGACCTGCGCCACGTGCACTGGAAGTCCACCGCACGCGTCGGCGACGTCATGGTGCGACAGTACGAGGAGACGCGGCGCTCGCACTTCGTGGTCGGGCTGTCCACCCACCCCGACGAATACCGGGACGACGACGAGTTCGAGCTGGCCATCTCGGTGGCCGGATCCATCGGCCTGCGTGCCATCCGCGACTCCCGCACGCTCGACGCCCGGGTGCAGAAGGGCGCGCTGCGTGCCCAGTCCGGCCGCCGCTTCCTCGACGAGCTGTCCGCGCTGGAGCACTCCCGTCCCCGCGAGGGCGGCATCGTCGCGTTGTCCGGCGCGGTGTCGGTGCACGCCCCGCAGGCGGCCGTCGTCGTGCTGGTGACCGGCGCCAAGACCGATGCCGCCGACCTGCGCCTGGCCTGCTCGCGGCAGCCGTACGGCGTGCGCGTGCTCGCGGTCGTCGCCGACTCCCGCGTGACCTCGCCGGCGCTGCGCCGCATCGGCGAGGCCGACGTGATCACCCTGGGCGCGCTCGACCAGCTGCCCGCCGCCGTCCGGAAGGTCCTGTCGTGACCGCGCCCTCCGGCGCGCAGCGGCCTGCGCGCATCGTCCTCCTCGACCTCATCGCCGTCGCGCTGCTGCTGTCGGTGGCCGTGATCGGCTTCGGGCCCACCTTCGACGGCCCGCAGTACCTTGTCGCCGGGTTCGGCGCGCTCGTGCTGGGACTGGGCATCGCCTGGCTCGGCGGCCGCCTGCGGTGGGGCGTGCTCTCGGTGGCCGGGATCACCGTCGCCGCGTACTTCCTCTGCGGCGGAGCATTCGCCCTGCCGCACACCTCGCTGCTCGGCGTGATCCCGACCCTGGACACGTGGGTGCAGCTCGGCGTCGGATCGGTCACCTCGTGGAAGCAGCTGCTGACCACCGTGCCGCCCGTCGCCGTCTCCGACGGCCACCTCATCGTGCCGTTCCTGCTCACCCTGGTGGCCGCGGTGATCGCCGGTTCGCTCGCGCTCCGGGTGCGCACCGCCGCCTGGGCGCTGCTGCCGGCCGCCCTGCTGCTGGCCGCGCAGATCCTGCTGGGTGTCGCCGAGCCGGCGGCCCCCATCGTGCAGGGCGTGCTGTTCGGCCTCGTCGCGGTGCTCTGGCTGTCGGTGCGCCACGCCTGGGACAACGACCGCGCCGCCGTGCGGGTCGAGGCGTCGGGCGCCGCCGACGCATCCGCCGTGCGCCACTCCCGGTCGCGGCGGGTGATCACCGGCGCCGTCGTGCTCGCGGTCGCTGCGGGTGTGGGCGTGACCACCGCCGCCGTGGCCAGCCCGCCGGTACCGCGCTACGTGCTGCGCGACTTCGTCGTGCCGCCGTTCGACATCCGCCAGTACCCGAGCCCCCTGCAGTCCTTCCGCGGCCTGGTCCGCGACTTCGAGGACACGACGCTGTTCACGGTGACCGGCCTGCCCGAAGACGGGCGCATCCGCCTGGCGACCATGGACACGTACAACGGCATCGTCTACAACGTCTCCGACGACGGTGCGGGCTCGTCCAGTTCGTTCACCCCGGTCCGATCGAACATGTCGCCGGACGCCGAAGGCGCCCCGACGACGCTGCAGGTCACGATCGACTCCTTGAAGGGGGTGTGGATGCCGGGCGCCGGCGCCGTGCGCGCGTTCACCTTCGAGGGGGAGCGGGGCGAGCAGCTGCGCCGCGCCGCGCACTACAACGACGCGACCGGCACCGCGGTCACGACGGTGGGCCTGGAGGCCGGCGACCGGTACACGGTCGAGACGGTGCTGCCCCAGCATCCGAGCGACGCCGCCCTGGCCGACGTGCCCTTCGCGCCGCTGAAGATGCCGAGGCAGACCGGCGTCCCCGAGAACCTCGCCGAGCTCGCCTCCGAGGCGACCGTCGACGCCGAGACGCCCATCGAGCGGGTGCGGGCGCTGGAGGACTGGCTGAGCACGGACGGGTTCTTCAGCCACGGCCTCGAGGGCGAGGCCCTGTCGCCGTCGGGTCACGGCGCCGGCCGGATCATCTCGATGTTCGCCGCCGACCAGCTGATCGGCGACGACGAGCAGTACGCCGTCGCGATGGCGCTCATGGCGAACCAGCTCGGCATCCCGGCGCGGGTGGTCATGGGGTGGCACCTGAACGACGACGACGTGGCCGAGAAAGTCTTCACCGCGACCGGTGACAACGTGCATGCCTGGGTCGAGGTCGCGTTCGACGGCTACGGATGGATCCCGTTCGACCCCACGCCCGACGAGGACAACGTCCCCAACGAGCAGTCGACCAAGCCGCGCGCCAACCCCAAGCCGCAGGTGCTGCAGCCGCCGCCGCCCGCGCAGGAGCCGGCCGAGCTGCCGCCGGCCATCGCGAACGACCGCGAGCAGGAGGAAGAGGACGAGGCCGGCGTGGACTGGCTGGGCCCCATCCTCATGTACACCGCCCTGGGCCTGGGCGTGATCATCCTGCTGCTGGCGCCGTTCATCGTGATGGGCCTGATCAAGGGCACGCGGCGTCTGCGTCGACTGCGCGCCGACCGCACGGCCGACCGCATCTCCGGCGGGTGGGACGAGCTGGTCGACTCGGCGGTCGACCTGCGCGCGCCGGTCGTGGCCGGGGCGACGCGCGCCGAGAGCGCACAGGTCGTGCAGGAGGCGTTCACCCAGCCGCGGGTGGCCCTGCTCGCGCAGCGGGCGGATGCCGGGGTGTACGGCCCGGGCGACCCGACCCCGGACGATGTGGCCGCATTCTGGCGGGAGGTGGACGATATCGTCGGTGAGATGAAGGGGTCCACCTCGGTCTGGCAGCGTCTGCGTGCCCGGCTGAGCCTGCGGTCGCTGCGCCGGTCGAACCCAGGAGCGTCATGACCGGTCGTCCTGCAGAACTCGGCCGCCGTGTCTTGGCGTACGTCATCGACGGTGTCGTCGCCGGGATCATCGGCGGCGTCGTCGCCAGCCTGCTGATGGCGCTCGCGCTGGCCACGGGCGGGCAGTTCTCCCCGCTGCTGGCGATCGGCGGAGCGTACCTGGCCGTGATCGCCTGGTTCTTCGTCTACACCGGGATGCAGGGCGGTGCCGGCTCCATCGGCATGCGCGTGCTCGGGCTCGAACTCACCCACATCGACGGCGACCGGCTCGGCTTCGGCCGCGCGCTGGGCCGCAACCTGGTGTGGGCCGGCGGGTCGGCGATCATCGTCGGCATGTTCTCGCCCCTCTTCGACCAGACCCCGTGGCACCGCGGCTGGCACGACCAGGTCTCCGGCGCCGTCATGACCGATGTCCGAGGCGTCCCCGCCGCCCCGCCCGCGCCGGCGGCGGTTCCGCCCGCCCCGCCGATGGATGCCGGTGCCCCGCAACCGCCCGCCGCGTACACGCCCGCGGCATCCCATCCCGTCGCCGCGCCGCCGCGGCCGCCGCAGCCGGCCCCCGTGCCCCCGGTCGCCCCGCCCGCCGATGTGACCCCGCCCGCCGGCCCGCTCGCACCGCCGGCGGCGCCCTTCGACCCCGCCGCGCCGGAGATGCCGGCCGCGACCGTGGTCGTGCCGCCGCGCCAGCCGCAGCCGCAGCCCGACGGGCCGATCGCGTTCGTTCCCGGCGTGACGGCATCACGCCCGCCCGCGGCGCCGACGGCGCCCCCGGTCGGACCCGAGGAGGTGCCGGTCGACCAGACGCGCATGGCCACCGGTGCGCGCTCGTTCGCCACCCTGGTGTGGGACGACGGCACCCGCCACGCGCTCTACGGTCGCACGCTGTTCGGACGCAACCCCACCCCGGAGACCGGTGCGCACGTGGTGCCCGTCCGCGACGAGACGCTCTCGCTGTCGAAGACGCACTTCGAGATCGGCGCCGAGGACGGCCGGGTCTGGATCAGCGACCGCCACTCCACCAACGGTGTCGTCGTGCGCCGTGGCGCGCAGAGCCAGGCGGCGACGCCGGGTGGGCAGGTCACCATCTACGCCGGTGACGTGCTCGAGATCGGCGACCGGCGGATCACCGTCGAGGTGGGACGATGAGCGAGAGCCCCATCCAGGTCGCCACCGGCACCGCCACCCATCCGGGTCTGCGGCGCCGCGTGAACGAAGACGCCCTGCTCGCGCAGGCTCCGATGTTCCTCGTCGCCGACGGCATGGGCGGGCACGACGCCGGCGACCGCGCCAGCGCCGCCGTCGTCGCCGAGTTCGCGACCCTCGCCGGGCGGGAAGCGGTCGGCATCGACGACATGCGCGACGCGCTGGCGCGCGCTCGGGCGCAGGTCGAGGCGATCGCCAGCGGCACGCGTGCGGCCGGCACCACCCTCAGCGGCGTGGCGGTGAGCACCGTCGGCGGCGCCGGGTACTGGCTGACCGTCAACGTCGGCGACTCTCGCACCTACCGCTTCGCGCACGGCGTGCTCGAGCAGATCAGCGTCGACCATTCGGTGGTGCAGGAGCTCATCGACGCCGGCGCCATCGACGGCGCGGCGGCGGCGACCGACCGGCGGCGCAACGAGATCACCCGTGCCATCGGCGCCGGCAACGACGGCGAAGCGGACTACTGGATGGTGCCGGCCGAGCCCGGCGACCGCATCCTCGTGTGCTCGGACGGACTGTCCGGCGAACTGGACGCCGTCCGCATCGCCGACATCCTCACCGCGGAGACCGACCCGCAGGCCGCAGCGACGCGCCTCATCCACGAAGCGCTCGTGCACGGCGGTCGCGACAACGTGACGGCGATCGTCGTCGATGCCCTGTCGGTGGCCGGGCACGACGACATCTACGACACGGCGCCGGCCGGCGGGCGTGGCGGAGACATCGACGAAGACACCCGGCCGCGGGCCGAAGCGAGGGGGAACGGCTGATGGTGGACGTGCGATTCCAGCCCGCCGCGCAGGCGGAGGCCTGGCGAGCGGTCGTCTCCGGTCACAGTGTGGCGGTGCTGCCGCCCAGCACCACCGCCCACACCGCCGAGAGCGTGTGGCGCCGGCTGGCCGACGGCGGCATCGCCGCGCTCATCGAAGGCCTCACCGGGGCGTTCGGCACGTCGCTGAGCGCCATTCCGCCGTTCGCGTTCGCGACCGTCGAGGAGGGCGGCGTGCGCGTCGCCGTGCGCGGATCACTCGAACTGATCGTCGAGAGCGGTGACGGCACCGAAGCCGTGTCGGGCGCCGGTGTGGCGACCTGGGTCGAACGGCTGATCCCCGACACCTACCGCGTCACGATCACCGTCGACGGATCCGGAGACGGCGCCGAGGCGCTGCCCCTGATCGACGGCGTCGTGCCCGTCGCCGGCCTCGTGCTGGTCACCGGACCGGTCCCGCCCGTGTCGTCCGCGCCCGCCGCTGCTGTCGAGGCCGCCCCGGCCGTCGTCTCCGAGCCCGTGGATGCCGGTGGCGACGCGGCCGGAGACGGCGCCCAGCCCGGGGTCGCCACCGACACCGGTGCCCCCGCCGCCGCGCCCTCGGGCGCCATCGACGCCGACGACCCCGATCCGGCCCGCGCCGACGCGCCCGATTCCGAGGCCGAGCCGTCCATCGCGGCCACCGTCGAAGGTGGTGACGCCGGCACGGAAGCAGACGCCGCCGCATCGTCCGCACCGCCGGTGTCGCCATTCCTGGGCAGCCGCTGGTCGGCCGACGACGAGGACGAGGACGGTGCGGACAGCACGGGGACCGACGCGCCGGGCACCGGCGCCGACGTCATCGCGTCCGTGCCGGGCGCCGCGTCCGACGATGCCTCGGCCGGTCCTGCGGAACCCGCTTCCCCGCCGACCGAATCCGTGCCCGCCGCCGCGTCGGATCAGGCGGATGCCGGCGGGCACCCGGTTCCGGATGCCGCTGCCGAGACGTGGCTGCCTGCCGCCACCGCGGTGCCCCCCAGCGACGAGGACATCGTGTTCGGGGCCACCGTGGCGCGTCCCTCGGCCGCCGGCGCCCCGGCATCCACCCCTGCCGCGTCGTCCACCCCGGTGCCGCCGATGCCGCCCGTGCCCCCGGTGCCGCCGCTGCCCGAGCTGGGCGACCACGACGGGGCGACCATCGCGGTGTCGGAGCTGCGCAAGCTGCGCGAAGCCGAGCGCGAGAAGTACGAGTCCACCGAGAACGTGCCGCCGCGACAGCCGTCCCGCGGACGCATCCGGCTGTCCACCGGCCGCACCGTCGAGCTGGAGCGCCCCGTCGTCATCGGGCGCCGCCCCAAGTCGGCGCGCGCCAGCGGTGACGAGCTGCCCACCCTCGTGGCGGTCGACAGCCCCAACCAGGACATCTCGCGCAGCCACATCGAGATCCGTGCCGAGGGCGAGCACGTGCTCGTCACCGACCTGAACACGACGAACGGCACCGTGCTGCTGCGTGCCGGCAATGACCCGGTGCGGCTGCACCCCGGCGAGCCCACGCTCGTGGTCGACGCCGACGTGCTCGATCTGGGGGACGGTGTGACGCTCACCTTCGAGGATCTGCCGTGAGTGCCAAGCGCGCACCCGCGCCGCCGCCGCAGCTGCCCGGGTTCACCTATGTCGAGGTGCTAGGCTCGGGCGGCTTCGCCGACGTGTACCTGTACGAGCAGCACCTGCCGCGTCGCCGCGTCGCCGTGAAGGTGCTGCTGGCCGAGCGCATGACCGACGGCTCGGCCGAGCAGTTCACCGCCGAGGCCAACGTCATGGCGCTGCTGTCGACCCACCCGGCGATCGTCACCATCTACCAGGCCGGTGTCTCCGACGATCAGCGCCCGTACCTGGTCATGGAGTACTGCCCGCGACCGAACCTGCAGATCCGCTCGCGGGCGGCGGCGTTCTCGGTCGCCGAGGCGCTGCGCGTGGGCATCCAGGTCGGCGCCGCCGTGGAGACCGCGCACCGCGCCGGCATCCTGCACCGCGACATCAAGCCGGCCAACATCCTGGTCACCGAATACAACCGGCCCGCCCTGACCGACTTCGGCATCGCCACCACGGCCGAAGGCGCCGATGCGTCGGCGGGCATGTCGATCCCGTGGTCGCCGCCGGAGTCGTTCGCCGACGTGCCCGAGTCGGGGGTGCGCTCGGACGTCTACGCGCTGGGCGCGACCGTCTACACCCTGCTGGCCGGGCGCTCGCCGTTCGAGGTGCCCGGCGGCCGCAACGGCGGCGCCGACCTCATCCAGCGCATCGAGACCCAGCCGGTGCCGCGCCTCGAACGGGCCGACGCGCCCGAATCGCTGCAGATCGTCCTCGAGCGGGCGATGGCCAAGCGTCCCGGCGATCGCTTTGACAGCGCCGTCGCCTTCGCGCGGGCGCTGCAGCGGGTGCAGATCGAACTGGCGCA
The DNA here is from genome assembly GCF_053586795.1 of Microbacterium pollutisoli. Lineage (NCBI taxonomy): Bacteria > Bacillati > Actinomycetota > Actinomycetes > Micrococcales > Microbacteriaceae > Microbacterium > Microbacterium pollutisoli. The sequence goes on along the minus strand of NZ_JBNYWT010000006.1, from coordinate 126,118 downwards.
CTCGGTCACCCCGATCGACATCCTCGATGACTCGCCCATCGACGACGCCGACGACGACGAGGACGGCGAACTCACCCGCGTGCGCGGCATCGTCAGCATCGAGCCGACCACCGCGCCCTCGGCCGGACAGACCCGCCGCGGCGAGGTCGACCCGTTCGCACCGCAGACGACCACATCGTCGGGCACCACCGCGTCCGCCACGACCGGGTACGCGACGACGCCCGCCGCCGAGGCCACCGTGCTGCGCGCACCCGTCGCCGCGATCCCGGCCGAGGACGTCTCCACGACGGTGCGCCGACCCTCCGTCGCGGTACCGCCTGCCGGTGCGGACACCGACGCCGTGCCGGCATCCCCCGCGGCGCCGCAGGCACCGGCATCCCCCGCACCGCCGCGATCGAAGCGCGGGCTGTGGATCGGGCTGGGAATCGGCGCGGCGGCCGCGGTCGTCGTCGCCGGTGTCGCCGTGGCCAGCATGCTGGGCGGCACCCCCGAGCCCGCACCGTCGGAAACCGTCGACGTCCGCCCGCAGGACCCGGCCGCCGGGATCGTCCCCGTGCCGACCGACCTGGACGGCGTCGCCGAAGGCGACCAGGTGCGCTTCACATGGACCAACCCCGAGCCGCAGGACGGCGACTGGTTCGCCTGGCACACCTACACCCTCGAGGGTGCGGCCGACGTGCAGCCCACCGAGGACACCGAGGTGACGGTGCCCGCCGACCCCTCCGGCACCACGTGCATCCGCGTGCAGCTGGTGCGCGACGGGGGCAACCAGAGCGCCGAGGCGCAGAAGTGTGTGACATCGTGACCGATCTGAACGACACCGTCCCGCCGACCGCCGCCCAGCCCGACGGGGTCACCGTCGACTTCGCCGGCGAACTGTTCACCGTCACGCGCGGCCAGCGCTTCACCATCGGCCGCGAGGGCGACCTTGCCCTCGACGACAACCGGTTCCTGCACCGCCACTTCCTCTGCATCGAGGAGGCGGGGGGCCTGTGGTGGCTCATCAACATCGGGTCGCGACTGTCGGCGACCGTCACCGACACCGAGGGCCGCGTGCAGGCGCAGCTGGCGCCCGGAGCCCGCCTGCCCATCGTGTTCGCGGCGATGGCCGTCGTGTTCAGCGCCGGCCCCACGACCTACGAGCTGTCGGTGCATGTCGAGCAGCCCGCGTTCCGGGAGAACGTCACCGACGTCGACGACGACGGCCTGTCGACCATCGGCGCCGTACCGCTGACGATCAGCCAGAAGCTGCTGATCCTCGCGCTCGCCGAGCCGTTGCTGCGCCGTGAGGGCACCGGGATGAGCGAGCTGCCCAGCTCGGCCAAGGCCGCTGAGCGCCTGGGCTGGACGCTGACCCGCTTCAACCGCAAGCTCGACAACGTGTGCGACAAGCTCGACCGGCAGGGGGTGCCGGGACTACGCGGGGGCGTCTCGTCGTCGGCCACCAACCGGCGGGTGCGCCTGGTCGAACACGCCATCGCGTCGCGCCTCGTCGTGCGCGAGGACCTCGAACTGTTGGACGATCCCGAACGAGCCGGCGCCGACGCATAGCGGCACCGCGGGTCAGCCGCGGTCGGTGCCCAGCACCTTCACGATGACACCGCGTCGGCGCAGTTCGCCGATCGTGCGCACCTCTTCGTCGATCGTGCGGCCCAGCGCGTGCTTGTCGGCCACCACCACCACGTCGCCGGGACCGAGCCGGCCGAGCAGGCGGGTCAGCCGCTCGATCCAGGTCTCCCCGGTCTCCGGGGCCGGATGCCGGAACCCGTCGATCGGCACGCCGAAGCGGGCCAGGGCGTCGCGCTGCACCGCGACGGAGGGCATGTTGTCGCGCGCGACCACGAGACCCACCAGGCGCGCGCCCTCCGGCCGTGCCGCCCACCACTCCGGGGTCTGGTCGAGGTCGGCCAGCCGCCCCGGAAGCGCGGCCGCGTCGTGCGGCAGCGGCATCGTGTGGCTCTCGGCATACTCCCCGCCGGCATCGGGCGCGGTATCCACCTGGTCGCTGCTCATGCTCACTCCTCGTTCGCCCCCATTCTCACAGGTCGCCGCCCCGCGGTGCAGGCGCAGCGCTCTCGGACCGTCACCCGGGTGGCCGGACACCGGCATCCCGCTTTCTCGCAGGTGAACGCGACCCGTTGTACGGTGAGCGCATGACGTTCAACAGCAACGCCGATGTGAGCGGGAGCACAGCCAAGCGGCGCGGCCGCCGCACGATGATCGCCGGTGGCGCCGGCGTGGGCGGACTCGGGATCATCGCGGTGCTGCTGTTCCAGCTGCTCGGAGGGGATGCCGGGTCACTGCTGACCGGCGGCGGCCCCGGCACGACGGAAGAGACCGGCACCGAAGTCGCGCAGTGCGACACCGGCTCTGACGCCAACGCCGACGACGCATGCCGCATCGCGGCGACCCAGCTCGTGCTCGACGGCTATTGGGACGGGGTCGTGGAGGGGTACCGGCCGCCGCAGCTGATCGTGGTCGACGGTCAGACCCCGAGTCGGTGCGGCACCGCCTCCAACGCGACCGGACCCTTCTACTGCCCTCCGGAGGAGACGATCTACATGGACCCGACCTTCTTCGGCATCCTGCGCACGCAGTTCGACACGGAGGCCGGGCCCCTCGCGCAGATGTACGTGCTGGCGCACGAGTGGGGCCACCACATCCAGCAGATCACCGGCGTCATGGAGGCGTACCCGAACAACGGCACCGGACCCGAGAGTAACGGCGTGCGCATCGAACTGCAGGCCGACTGCTTCGCCGGTGCGTGGGTGGCCGACGCCGCGACGGTGGAGGACCGCAACGGGGTGACGTACCTGCAGGAGCCGACCGAGGCACAGCTGCGCGACGCGCTGGAGGCGGCCGCCACCGTCGGTGACGACAACATCCAGGCGCAGGCGGGGGCCGTCAACCCCGAAAGCTGGACGCACGGATCCAGCGAGCAGCGCCAGCGTTGGTTCCTGACCGGGTACCAGAACGGTCCCGAGTCGTGCGACACGTTCGGCGTCTCGGGAGGAGACCTGTGAACGCGCCCGCCCATCTCGACGACATCCTGTACCCGCCTATCGAGCCGTACGAGACCGGGCACCTGCTGGCCGGTGACGGACAGCGCGTGTACTGGGAGCAGTCCGGCAACCCGGACGGTAAGCCCGTCGTCTTCCTGCACGGTGGTCCCGGCGGCGGCACGAGCCCCTGGCATCGTCGGTTCTTCGACCCCGAGGTCTACCGCATCGTGCTGCTCGACCAGCGCGGCTGCGGCAAGAGCACCCCGCATGTCAGCGAGCCGGACGCCGACCTGCGGTACAACACGACCTGGCACCTGGTCGCCGACCTCGAACTGCTGCGGCGCAACCTCGGCATCGAGCGCTGGCAGGTGTTCGGCGGGTCGTGGGGCAGCGCGCTGGCGCTGGCGTACGCGCAGAGTCATCCCTCCGCGGTGACCGAGCTGGTGCTGCGGGGCGTGTTCACGCTGCGCCGTCACGAGCTGGAGTGGTTCTACGAGGGTGGCGCCGCCGCCCTGTACCCCGACGTGTGGGAGAAGTACCTCGAGCAGATCCCCGTGCTCGAGCGCTCCCGCATGATCGAGGCATACCACCGCCGGCTGTGCGACCCCGACCCGGCCGTGCATCAGCCCGCCGCGATCGCCTGGACCACCTGGGAGGCGTCGACCCTCACGCTGAACCCCGACCCGGCGCTGGTCGCCTCGATGACCCAGCCCGAAACCGCGCTCGCCTTCGCCCGCATCGAGAACCACTACTTCATGAACGCCGGGTGGTTCCGCGAGGGGCAGCTCATCGAGGACGTCGGGGCGATCCGCGACATCCCGGCCGTCATCGTGCAGGGACGGCACGATGTGTGCACGCCGATGATGACCGCCTGGGACCTGCATCGCGCATGGCCGGAGGCGGAATTCGTGGTGGTCCCGGATGCCGGGCACTCGGCCTCCGAGCCGGGCATCGCCCGGGCGCTCCGCGCCGCGACCGACGGCTTCCGCTGATCGCACCGCGCACGGGGGCATCGCCCCGGCGCCGGCACCGCGGCATCCGGGCAGCACGGGACTGCTACGCTGAAGTCCTTGCAGCGCTACCCGTAGCGCTTCTCGCGTCGTAGAACGCTTCCCTCGCCGCCGCCCGGAGTGACATCCGTGCGAAGTCGGCTGACATTCTTCGTACGGCGACCCCGCGTGCGCACCCGCACCCGGGCCACCGACAGGGCGCCGCCGTGCGCTCAGAAATCCCCCTCATGACTGACACGACTTTCCGCACGCTCGGCGTGCCCGCCCCGCTCGTCGACGCGCTCGCCGCGGACGGCAAGACCACCGCGTTCCCGATCCAGGTCGACACGCTGCCCGACACCCTCGCCGGCCGCGACGTGCTCGGCCGCGGCAAGACCGGCTCGGGCAAGACCCTGGCCTTCTCCATTCCGATGGTCGCGCGCCTGGGCGGCGACCTCGCCGGCGGCACCCGCCGCTCCGGCCGCATCCTCGGCCTCGTCCTCGCGCCGACGCGTGAGCTCGCGACCCAGATCAACGCGACGCTCGAGCCGCTCGCCGCCGCGTACGGCCTCAAGACCACGACGATCTTCGGCGGTGTGAATCAGAACCGTCAGGTGCAGGCCCTCAACGCCGGCGTCGACATCGTCGTGGCCTGCCCGGGCCGCCTCGAAGACCTCATGAAGCAGGGCTACGCCAAGCTCGACGCCGTGGAGATCACCGTCATCGACGAGGCCGACCACATGGCCGACCTCGGCTTCCTGCCCGTGGTCACCCGCATCCTCGACAAGACGCCCACCGGCGGCCAGCGCCTGCTGTTCAGCGCGACCCTCGACAACGGGGTCGACAAGCTCGTCAAGCGCTTCCTGACCAGCCCGGTGCTGCACTCGGTCGACGAGGCGCACTCGCCGGTCGCGGCGATGACCCACCACGTCTTCCTCGCCGGGGGCACCGACGCGAAGAAGGACCTCGTCAAGACGCTCGCATCGGGCACCGGCCGGCGCATCCTGTTCATGCGCACCAAGCACCAGGCCAAGAAGCTCGCGCGGCAGCTGACCGAGCAGGGTATCCCCGCGGTCGACCTGCACGGCAACCTGTCGCAGCCGCAGCGCGACCGCAACCTCGCGGCCTTCTCGTCCGGTGCCGCCAAGGTGCTCGTCGCGACCGACGTCGCCGCGCGCGGTGTGCACGTCGACGAGGTCGAACTCGTCATCCACGTCGACCCGCCCGCCGAGCACAAGGCGTACCTGCACCGCTCAGGCCGCACCGCTCGGGCCGGCGCCGAAGGGTCGGTCGTCACGATCGTGCTGCCCGACCAGCAGAAGGACGTCAAGGATCTGCTGCGCAAGGCCGCCATCAGCGTCACACCGGTCGCGGTGACCGCCACCTCACCCGAAGTCGTCGAACTGGTCGGCGAGATCGCGCCGTATGTGAAGCCCGCCCCGAAGGCCGAGCCGCAGCGCGGTGGCGGCAAGAGCCAGGGCGCGAACGCGCAGCGCAAGCGCGCCGCGCGCGACGGCGGACAGCGTCAGGGCGGCGGGCAGGGCGCCCCGCGCCGGGGCACGTCCGGGCGGGGCGGTTCGGCGGCCGGGCAGGCTTCGTCGGAGCGTCCGGCCCGCGCCGACGGCGCCCGCGCCGACCGGCCGGTGCGCACCCACGGCACCCGCACCCACGGGGCGGAGCGTCCGGCTGCGTCGGGCGGTGCGCGCACCACCGGCCGGCGGGCCTCGCACACCGGCGGAAAGCTCACGGTCGGTTCGGTCGTGCGGCAGAACGGCGGCAACCGCCGCGGGGGTCGCTGACCGGCATCCGGCCCCGACCGCCCGGTGCGGTCACGCGCGGAACGCCTGCAGCATCGTCACCGCCAGCCGCGGCACATTGCCGTCGGCGCGGAAGCGGGTGAACCCCTCCGACACGATCGCGCCGGTGCGTGCCGTCGCGAACCACGGGGGTGTGGGCAGCACCGAACCGTGCGCGAGGTTCCGGGTCTGGGCCACCGAGGCCAGCGACCGGGGGAAGGGCCGGAACGGCCCGCGCACGATCGTCCGTTCCACGTCGTCGAGCAGCAGCGCATTGTGCACGACGCCTATTCCGCTCGGCGCATCCTCGAGTGTGCCGCCGGGGAAGGCCCCCCAGGTCGCGGTCGGGGTGAGGAAGCCGAACGCCGTCCACGCGTTCACGGCGATCGTGCCGTAGCGCAGGTCCGCCAGCGCTTCCTCGAACCCCATGCCGAGAGCCGCGTGCGTCCGCGGCTCGATCAGAATGTTCGCGCCGAGGGTGCCGTGCAGCTTCTCGTTGGCGTGGGCGACCGCCGCGTCCAGGAACGCGCGGCCGCGGCCCGGCAGCGTCGCGACGCCCAGCACCGGCGCGAAGTACTCCGTCGACTCGATCGCTGTGGCATCCGCCCCTGCGTCGACTTCGACCAGCAGCCGACCGCCGGTGAACGTCTCCGCATCCGGATACGCCTCGCGTGCCCGGTCCATCGACCGATCGCTGTTCGGGTACCAGATCGGCCGCTGCGGCACCCGCTCGTAGGCGGCTCGCAGTTCGCGCAGGAACGCCTCCCGCTGCGGCCAGTCCGAGCTCACCAGCACCACCTGGCCCGCGATGCAGTTGTGCCCGCTGTTCTGCAGCCGCATCGTCGCGATGTGCTCGGCCTGGAACCGCAGGTCGGCCGCGCTCCACCGTCCCGGCACGACGATGATCGGCGACACCCCGCCCAGCTCGGCGGTGATCGGCACGGTCAGGCCCGGCACGATGGCGCGGAACGTGCCCTCGGAGCCGGTGATGTGCACATGGTCGATCGAGGGATGCCGGGTGAGGTAGGCGCCGACCTCGCCCCCACCGGTGACGATCCGCAGGAATCCGGGCTCGACGAGCGGCGCCAGGACGCGTTCGAACACCGGGACGAGCGCATCCTGCGTCGGGTTCACCTTCAACAGTGCGACCCGGTTGTGGGCGAGCAGCTCGTACAGGACGTCGAGGAACGGGATGGAGGTCACGTTGCCGGCGCCGAGCACGAGGCCCACGCCCCCGGCCTCGGCGGGATGCCGCTGTGCGAGACCGGCGGCCCGGCGCGCCCGGTCCGCGTCCACCCCCGGGCGCAGCCACACCTCGGTCGTGAACCCCGACAGCAGCAGGCGGTCGATCGCGCTCAGCGGTGAGGTGTGCACGACGGTGCGCCCGCCCGGACCGGTGGAGACCTTGACCCCGTCGAGCGGACTCGCGCCGCGGGACAGGGCCGTCAGCGTCTGCGCATACGCGTCGAGGGCGACCAGGGCCGCGTAGGGGCCGGCCAGCCACTCCTCGCCGCGCAGCGGGTGTCCCGGCGCGAGTCCCTTCGACGTGGCGGCGACGTCCGCCCACTCCGCCGCGGTGGCGGCGACGGCGGCGCGGATGCGTTCCAGCACCGTGCGGCGCTGTCCGAGGGTCAGCAGACTCCAGGTGCGGCTCCCGTACCGCAGGTCGGAGACCGCGGCATCCACTCGTGAACGGACGTCTTCGGGCAGGTCGGCGGTCACGGGCACTCCTTCGGGGGTGCTTCGAGCCTAAGACGTCCGCTCACACCTGGGGTTCGATGTCGCTGCGGCGCAGCCGGTACCGGGCGAGCGACACGAGGCTGAGTGCGATCAGCGCCGCCGGCACGACGCTGAAGCTGATCACGATGCCGGCGACGGCCGAGTCGGGCTGGGTCACGCTCTGCCCGGCCGTCGACGCGAGGTAGCCGGTGGCGGCCAGCACCACTGACAGCACCGCGGCGCCGAGGGCGAACCCGGTCGTCTCGCCCGCCGTCCACACCCCGCCGAACGCGCCCGCGCGTCCGGGCCCGTGCAGCGCGGCATCGTGGCTGATGACGTCGGGCAGCATCGCCATCGGCAGCGACTGCATGCCGGCGTAGGCGATGCCCGCGACGCCGACCGGGACGTAGAGCCACACCCCGGGCGCCCACAGCGCCGCCATCGTCGACAGCGCCGCGACCGCGAACAGCACGCTGGCCATTGCGAACGCGCGCTCCTTGCCCACGCGGCGGGAGATCACGCCCCACCCGGGCGCCGCGAGCAGCGCCGGGGCGATGAGCGCCACGAACAGCAGGGTCACGGCGTCTTCGGACCGCAGCACCCAGGTCGCGAGGTATTGCGCCCCGGCGAGCATGAGTCCGGTCGCGAGCGCCTGCAGCATGAACGTGGCCAGCAGCGCCCGGAACGGCTGACTGCGCCGCAGCGTCTCCCACGCCGAGCGGAAGTTGTCGCGGATGCCGCCGCCGGGCGTCGTGGCATCCTTTCCCACCCGGATGCGGTACGGGCCGGTCACGGTGTCGTGCACGAGTTCGGCCTGCTCGGCCTGGCTCGTGCCGGCGGCCGTCATCGCCGAACTGACCCGCCGCGCCCGCACGGCGACGCCGGTGGCGACCAGCATCCCCAGGCCGATGACGACGCCGGCGACGATGCCCATCACGAGGTACCCGGTGGTGGGGTCTCCCGTGACACCGCGCAGCACCGGCCCTCCGGCGCCGAACAGCAGGATCGCGAAGGTGAGCACGACGACCCGCCAGCTCAGCAGCGTCGTGCGTGTGTCGTAGTGCGCGGTGAGCTCGGCCGGCAGCGCGATGTAGGGCACCTGGAACAGGCTGAACGCCGTCGCGGTCAGCAGGAACGCGATGAGCACCCACAGTCCGCCCCACACCGGTCCGAGCCCCGGCGGCACCGCGAAGGTGAGCGCGAACAGCACGGGGATCGTCACCGACCCCAGCAGCATGAGCCGGCGCCGGTTGCCGTGGCGGGCGAGATCCAGGTCGGTCAGCGCGCCGACGACGGGGTCGATCACGACGTCCCAGATCTTGGCCGCGGCCACCACGACGCCGGCCATGAGCGCGGCGACACCGAGGTTGTCGGTCAGGTAGTAGGTCAGCACCAGGCCCGGCAGGGTGGCGAACCCGCCGGTGCCGACGGAGCCGGCGGCATAGCGGGCGACCGTGCCGCGGGTGAGGTCGGGCGACGCTGCATCGGGTGCCATGGCATCACCCTAGCCAGGCGAAGGATGCCGGAGCGTGAACCCCGGCATCCGCTCAGATGAGGGCGAGCTCGCGGAGCTTCGCCTCGACGTCGATGTTCGCGGGCTCGACGTGGTGGGTCGCATCGGGATATACGACGACCGGAATGTTCGTGCGGCCGGAGATCTCGCGGGCCACGTCGGCTGCCGCCGGGTCGGCCTCCAGGTCGACGTAGGTGAACGCGACGCCGAGCCCTTCGAGCTGGGCCTTGGTGCGGCGGCAGTCGCGGCACCAGTCGGCGCCGAAGACGGTGATCGTGTCAGATGCGGGGGAGGTCATGCCCCTATTCTTCCTGACCCACGCCGAGTGGAGGCCGGGAGCCGGTGGTTCGGGTCGGGGATGCCGGGGCTGGGGCGCGTCTGGGCGCGTAGACGACCAGCGCGTGGAAGACGAAGCGCACCACGAAGGCGGCGACGAGGGTGAGGCCGGCGGCGAGCACGCTCGGGATGTGCGCCGACTCGACGAGCACCCACATGACCGGGATGCGGATGATCGCCTCGAGGTTGTTGAACGTGAAGGACTTCAGGAACCGCTGCCACATGCGCCCGGATTCGGACCGCATGTCGGCGAACACGAGGTATTCCAGCAGCAGGAAGTTGCCGATGATCGTCAGCTCGCTGCCGATGACCGCCGCGGTGACATAGTCGACGCCGAGGCGGATCAGCCCCCACATGATCACGAGGTTGGCGATCGCGCCGGCACCGCCGACGAGGGCGAACGCCGACATCCGGCCGAACCGCAGCATGGTCAGCTGGGTGAGGAACCGCACACCCTGTCGCACCGACGCCTTCGACTGCCCGGCGTGGCGATCGGCGAACCGGAACGGCACCTCGCCGATGCGCAGCTGCCGGCGCGCGAGGATCTCCAGCAGGATCTTGAACCCCCGCGGGCGCAGCGCATCGACGTCGACGGCCTCCCGGTCGACGAGGAAGAAGCCTGTCATCGGGTCGGAGCAACCGTGCAGCTTGCGGGGGAACATCGCCTTGGTCAGCAGCGTGGACACGCGGGAGATCGCGGTACGGGTCGAGTCGGCCAGGCCCTTCGAGTCGCCTCCGGAGATGTAGCGGGAGGCGACGACGACGTCGACGTCGTCGGCATCCGCTCGCTCGAGCAGCCGCGGGATGTCCTCGGGTGGATGCTGCAGGTCACCGTCCATGACCAGGCACCACCGTGCGGCGGCCAGGTGCACGCCCGCGACGACCGCACCGCCCAGACCCGCCGTGGCGCGTTCCCGGTGCAGGAGCCGCACCGGGAAGGACGACCGGGCCGCCGCGGCCGTGATGATCGCCGGGGTGTCATCGGTGGAGTCGTCGGCGAAGATCACCTCGAACCGGCGCCCGGTGCCGGCCATCGCCTCTCCGATGCGGCGCAGCAGCTCGTCGACGTTCTCGCCTTCGTTGAAGGTGGGAACGATGATCGACAAATCCATAGAGCGCTCGGGGATCGGGGGCGGCAGAGGTCAGCTCAGACTACCCGCGTCGTCCGTGCGTCCGCTGGTGGATGCCGGCGCCCAGCGCCGCACGCCGGCGACTCAGCGCTGCGCGAGGTCGGTGAGTGCGTCGCGCAGACGCGTCACCGTGGCCAGCACACTGGCATCCACCACCTCGGAGGGCGAACCGTCGAACTGGTGCTGCGTGCTGGTGGTGCCGTACGCCGTCGATACGCCGACATGGACCTCTCCGGCCGGGTGGCCGTCCGACGGGTCGGGGCCGCCGACCCCCGTCACCGACGCGCACACCTCGGTGTGCAGCAGGGCGCGGCCGTTCGCCGCCAGCTGGGTGGCGCACGAGTCCGAGCAGGGGTCGGTGCCGGGCACCAGGCCCAGCACCAGCTGCTTGGTCGTGGTCTCGTAGGCCACGACGGCGCCACGGAACCACTCCGACGCGGACGGGCCCCGGCCCAGTGCGCTGGCGACGGCGCCGCTGGTCAGCGACTCGATCACGCCCACCGTGATGCGGTGCTGCCGGCACGTCCGGGCGATCTCTTCGACGACGGCGTCCACGGTGCTCATCGCACCGACATTAGCGGTGGTGGTGGTGATCGAGGCAGAACTGGGGGAGGATGGACACAAACCGACGTTCGCGAGTCGACTTCACGAGTAGATGTCCCCCGCAAACCGTAGCGATGAGCGCACGTCAAGGACGGAGCCCGCATTGGGCCGATTCACCTATCAATCCGGCACGCGCATCGATCTGGAAGATCGCGTGCTCTCCCACCTCCAGGTGGTGATCTCGAATAAGCTCCGCCGTGGCGAGTCGTTCGTGTTCACCTGGCGCGACGACCCCAGCATCGGCGACGGACGCACCTCCGTGTGGCTCAACCCGAGCGTTGCGTTGTCCTTCAAGTACTCCGGCAGCCGCCAGCCCACGCTCAACCGGGCATGGGTCGAAGCATTGGCGGTGACCGCCAACTCTCCCGGCGGGCTGTACATCGTGCCCGAGCCCGCGCCGGTCGCCAGCGGCGAGACGGCGCTGCAATACGGCTGAGTCCACCGGTGCGCGCCAGGCGGTGACCCGGCGCACCGATGCGGTGGATCACTGCATCGATTGCAGGCGCGTGCGCAGCTCTTCGCTCGTGTGGGTCTCCTGGTCGAGGTTCTCCTGCAGGAGGGTGACCGCTTCTTGCTGACCGGTGGCGCGCACGGCCACCAGCAATGACTCGTACGCGGAGATCTCGTAGTGCTCGTTGCCGAGCGCGGCCGACAGGGTGACCTGATCGCGCAGCGAGTTCGCACTGCGTTCGATGAGCGACTGGGCCTGCTTCGAGATGCCCTTGGTGCTCGGCGAGGGGGCGGTCGACTCGGGCAGTTCCAGGAGGGCGAACACGCGGCTCAGGTTCTGGATCTGCTGCTTGGTCTCGTCCTGGTGGTGGCGGAAGAGCTTCTTGACATCGCTCGACTGGGCGGCCGCGGCCAGCTCCTTGAGCGCGGCGAGGGAGTCGTCCTCCATCGTGCGTGCGGTGCGCAGCTGGAAGCGCAGAAGGTCGGCCGGGGTTTCGAGGCGGTTCTGAGGCATGGTTGCTCCTTTCGCGTCGCACGTTAGGTCGGCTGCGGTCGCGTGTTCAGGGCCTTGACGCCACCCTGCACGTGCAGGTACGGGCGAGGCGGATCGGGTGTCAAGCCCCTCGCCGGACGGCCGGACCGACGGCATCCTGGCGCCACGACGAGAGGAGCCGCCATGCGCGAGCAGAACGACCACCCGAGCCAGGCCGAGGGGGAGGATCCCGACCGTCCGCCCACGGGTGACCCGGTGCCCGAGACCGGTCACCCCTCCCAGGCGGAGGGGGAGGACCCGAGGAATGGTGATGAGTCGGACGAGACAGATCGCTGAGCGGGGCTGAAGATGGCTCGCAACATGCGGCTGTTCGACTGCTCGCCGGAGGCGGTCTTCGCCGTGCTCGCCGACGGCTGGCTGTACCCGGGGTGGGTGGTCGGTGCCTCGCGCATGCGCGAGGTCGACGAGGCATGGCCGCAGGCGCGGGCCGAACTGCATCACTCGGTGGGCACGTGGCCGCTGCTCATCAACGATCGGACCGTGGTCGAGGAGTGGTCGCCGCCACGCCGGATGGTGCTGCTGGCACGCGGCTGGCCGATGGGCGAGGCGCGCGTCGAGATCGAAGCACAGGCGAGGGATGCCGGATGTGTGGTCCGCATCCGGGAGACGCCCGTGTCGGGTCCGGCACCTGATCGCGGACGCCACTGGTCGGATCATCGCGTCCACGCCGGACGGATTGCAGATCAGCACCGATGGCGCCGCCTCCTTCACCCCCTGGGAGGGAGCGCCTCTCATCGCCTTGATGAACGTTTCACCCGATCATCGACGAATCGTCGGTGTCGGAACGGGTGGCAAGATCTGGACCACCACTGCCGGGGCGCCCTCCTGGGTCGAGGTCGGGACGGTGCACGGCGCAGCGCAGGCTATCGCGGTCACCAACTCCGGCGACGTCCTCATTGCCGACGACAGTGGCCTCACGCTCCTGCCGGAAGTCGCATCCCCGTAACAAGTCCCATCTCGGCGCTGACGCGCCACCCACTGAGAAAGGAACGATACCGATGTCAAACAGCAATGATCACACCACCTCTCACGAGGAGAAGCAGCACAACAACAACATGCTCGGCATGTACATCCGCTTCGGCGCGATGATTCTCACCGCCGTCGTCGTCATGTACTTCGTGATGTTCGCCGGCTCCTGGGAGTGGGGCCACATCCGCCTCAGCGAGAGCCGCATCTTCATGGCCCTGACCATGGGCGGCACGATGGTCCTCATCATGCTGGGCTGGATGCTCAACATGTACAAGAACACGAAAGCGAACATCGCAATCATCGTCGCCGGCGTGCTCCTCATCGGCGGAGGCATCTTTCTCGACCGTAGCCAGATCACGGTCGACGACACCGCCTTCATGCAGGGAATGATCCCGCACCATTCACTCGCGATCACCCGATCCGAACGCGCACAGATTCAGGACGTCCGAGTCTGCGAACTCGCGGTCAATATCAGCGAAGCACAGAAGAAGGAGATCCTTGAGATGGATTGGCTCATCAAGGACATCGCCGAAAACGGCATCGCGGCAACACCCGAGGAAGCTGCGTCGCGTCCCGTGCCTACCTACGACGAACCTGCCGACCGAACCTGCCCAACGGACTGAGAACTCAGCGGGAGGTGAACCGGGTAGGAGCGCAACGAGACCGTAAAGGTCCCGTCTTGAGACAGCCCGGCCTTGTGGTGACTCCTACCCGGACGCGGTGACGGACACTGCGCTCGAGTGGGTCTTGTCTGAGCGGCAAGCGGTGGCCGGGGTGGTTGGGCTGCGATCGCGGGCCGATCTCGCTCTCGCGCGGGGATTGCTCGCCGCTGCTTGAAATGTTGCGATCGTGCACGTGACGCGGGGCACCCCTTGCTGTCCCGGGAGCGAAGTGCTTTCTCGAGTACCATTTCGTAGCCTGACCGGCCCCAGACCGGCCCAACCGACTCGAGAGCAACGCGGCTGGCGTTCTATCACCGCGTTTCGTCTCGCTGCGCTCGCCCAACGACCGGAACAGAAACCCTCTCACACCAGGGAAAAGAAGAACCCCCTCGGTGTAGAAGCCACCTCGGGGGTTCAGTGGCTCCGACGGGCGTCGATCCCGTGACCTCACGATTTTCAGTCGTGCGCTCTACCAACTGAGCTACAGAGCCGCATGGATCCGAAGAGCCATGTCCTAGGCGAAGGGCCCTCTGAAATTCAAAGGGCCCGTCGCTCGGAGCGACCCTGACGGGACTTGAACCCGCGACCTCCGCCGTGACAGGGCGGCACGCTAACCAACTGCGCTACAGGGCCATGCGTATTCAATTGTAGAGAGGTGAGTGACCCCAACGGGATTCGAACCCGTGCTACCGCCGTGAAAGGGCGGCGTCCTAGGCCGCTAAACGATGGGGCCGAGCGAACCTGGAAGGCTCACGCTTACCGAGGGTCAAGCATACGTGCCAGACGACGAAATTACCAATCGAGGGCGCGCCCACCCGCGCACGCGCGTGAGACGGGGAAGGATGCGGGTGTGCATCGCGCCCGGAAGCGGGATGATGTGTCCAGGGATTTGACCCTGGGCGAATGTGACAGATGTTGCTACTGTGAAAACTGTTGTCTGTGACGGCCTGTCGTCGTAGACCGGCCCGAACACCGTCAGGAGAGGTATCCACCGTGCGTCCCGAGAGCGCCGACCCGGCTGTGGACTGCGGCTGCGCGCCCACCGCCGAAGAGCTGCGGGGCTTCCGCAATCCGGTCACCCGGCGCGGAGCCATCGGCCTGGGCGTGATCGGCCTGGCCGGCGCCGGGTTCCTGCTGGCATCCCCCGCCTTCGCCGCCACCTCCTATCCGACCTGGGACGACGTGCAGAAGGCCAAGTCCAACCAGAGCGCGAAAGCCGCGGAGGTCAAGCGCATCGAGGGGCTCATCGCCCAGCTCGAGAACGACGTCGCGCAGAAGCAAGCGGTCGCCGAGCAGCTCGGCTACGAGTACCAGCTCGCGCAGGAGGAGTTCGAAGACGCGGCCGCCCGCGTCGAGTCGCTGCAGGAACAGGCCGACGCCGAAGCCGCCCGTGCCGAGGAAGCTGCCCAGAAGCTCGGCCGTCTCGCCGCGCAGCAGTACCGCACCGGCGGGGACGACACGTCGCTCGAACTGTTCTTCTCCGACTCCGCCGCCAGCGCGGACGACCTGCTCGCACGCCTGGGCACGATGGACCAGCTGCTCGCCGCGAACCGCAGCGTCTACGCCGACGCCGTCGGCGCCCGCGACAACGCCGAGAACCTGCGCAACCAGGCCGCCGTCGCCCGTGACGAGCGGGACCGGCTGCAGCAGGAGGCCGAGCGCAAGATGATCGCCGCGCAAGAGGCCGCGACGGCCGCCCAGCAGGCGCTCGAAGCCCAGTCCGCCCACCGCGAGACGCTCGAGGCGCAGCTGGCCGCCCTGCAGGACACCACCACCAAGACGATCGCCGGCTACAAGGCCGGTGTCGAAGCCCGTCGCAAGGCGCGGGAAGAGGCCGAGCGCCGGGCTCGGGAAGAAGCCGCCCGCAAAGCCCGCGAAGAGGAGGAGCGCCGCCGCAAGGCCGCCGAAGAGGCCGCCAAGAACAACAACGGCGGCGGTGGTGGCGGTGGCGGTGGCGGCGGGGGAAGCCCCGCCGGCGAGGTGCAGAACTCCGGGTGGGTGCGCCCGGCCGCCGGCTGGATCAGCACGTGGTTCGGCAACCGCGGTGGACTGTGTGCCAACGGCTACTGCACCGGCAGCGGCCACCGCGGCATCGACTTCGCCGCAGGCTGCTGGTCGCCGATCTACGCCGCCGCGTCCGGCCGGGTCGTGTTCGCCGGGCACAGCGGCGCCTGGGGCAACTACATCAAGGTCGACCACGGTGGCGGCATCGTGACCGGGTACGCGCACATCGCGCCGGGCGGCTACAACGTCGGCTACGGCCAGAGCGTCTCGGCCGGTCAGGTCATCGCCTACGTCGGCACGACCGGCGCCTCCACCGGGTGCCACCTGCACTTCGAGGTCTACTCGGGCGGCGTGCGCATCAACCCCGCGCCCTTCCTGCGCGCGCGCGGCATCTCCGTCTGACGCCCGACACCGGCCGCGACACGACAAAGGGTGGATGCCGCGGCATCCACCCCCTGTTCTGTCCGATCAGATGGTCTTCGGGGCGTGCCCTTCACCCTGGGTCGCCGTCTGCGCGCCCTCGGCGCGGAAGCGCTCGAACGCCTCGGTGATCAGGCGCTCGGCCTCGGCGGCGTCGGCCCACTCTTCGACCTTGACCCACTTGCCCGGCTCCAGGTCCTTGTAGCGCTCGAAGAAGTGGCCGATCTCGCCGCGGGTGAACTCGTCGAGGTCGCCGACGTCCTGGATGTGGTTCCAGCGCGGGTCCTTCGCCAGCACGGCGACCACCTTGTCGTCGCCGCCGGCCTCGTCGCTCATCTTGAGCACGGCGACGGGGCGCACCTTGGCCATGACGCCCGGGTACAGGTCGCGGTCCAGCAGTAGGAGCACGTCGAGCGGATCGCCGTCCTCACCGAGGGTGTCCTCGAAGAACCCGTAGTTGGCGGGGTAGCCCATGGGGGTGAACAGCACGCGGTCGAGGAACACGCGGCCGGTGCCGTGGTCGACTTCGTACTTGACCCGGCTGCCGCGCGGGATCTCGATGACGGCGTCGTACGCGCCCATGCTGGTTCTCCTTCAAAACTGTGGGAATGACGCGGTCCAGCCTAATGTCTCGGCCGGGATAGCGTGGGGGTCGTGGAGCACCGTCCGAGCCTCGATCCCGCCGTCGCCGAGGTGCGCCGCGCCGTCCGTGCCGCGCTGGCGGGCATGACCGGTCCGGTGATCATCGGGCTGTCCGGCGGCGCCGACTCGCTGGCGCTGACCGCTGCCGTCGCCTTCGAAGCACCCAGGGCCGGCATCGAGGCCACCGCCGTCGTCGTCGACCACGGCCTGCAGGACGGATCCGCCGAGGTCGCGGCCCGCGCCGCCGCGCACGCCCGGTCATGCGGCCTGGCCGCGCAGGTGATCCTTGTCGAGGTGGGCACCGCCGACGGGCCCGAGGCCGCCGCCCGCTCGGCACGACGTGCCGCGCTGCGCCAGGCGGCGAAGGATGCCGGTGCCACGGCCATCCTGCTCGGTCACACGCTCGACGACCAGGCGGAGACCGTGCTGCTGGGCCTGGCCCGCGGCGCCGGCGCGACGAGCCTGGCCGGGATGGCACCGGCCCGCGCCGACGACGGCTTCACCTGGCTGCGACCGCTGCTGGGCGTGCGGCGCGAGACGACGCGGGCCGCGTGTGCGGCCGAAGGCCTGGAGCCCTGGGCGGACCCGCACAACCTCGAACGCCGTTTCGCGCGGGTGCGCGTGCGCCACGAGGTGCTGCCGGTGCTCGAGCGCGAGCTCGGTCCGGGCGTGGCCGAGGCCCTCGCGCGCACGGCCGAGCAGCTGCGCGAAGACGCCGACGCGTTCGCCGACATGATCGACGAGACGATCGAGGACATCGTCGAGCACGTCGACGCCGGCATCGCCGTCTCGGTGCCCGCGCTGGCGGCCAACCCTGCCGCACTGCGCCACCGCATCATCCGGCACGTCGTCGCGAGCGAATTCGGCACGAGCCTGACCCGCAGCCAGACCCTCGAAGTGGCGCGACTGGTCACCGACTGGTCGGGGCAGGGGCCGATCGACCTTCCGGGGTGTCAGGCGCGCCGGCAGGGGCAGCGCATCGCGTTCACCGCAGGGTGACGACACCCGGGCGAGCGTCGGGCGGTGGGAGTCGCCGCGCGCATTACCTAGACTCGTGTCATGCGCGCGGCCGAAATCGCTGACCAGTTGTCGAACGTCCTCGTCACCGAGGAGCAGATCCAGGACCGGCTCGAAGAGCTCGCCGCCGAAGTCGTCGCCGACTACGAGGGCAAAGATCTGCTGTTGGTCGGGGTGCTGAAGGGCGCCGTCATGGTGATGGCCGACTTCGCCCGCAAGCTGCCCCGCGACATCACGATGGACTGGATGGCGGTCTCCTCCTACGGTGCAGGTACCAAGTCCAGTGGTGTCGTGCAGATCCGCAAGGACCTCGACACCGACCTGACCGGCAAGCACGTGCTCATCGTCGAGGACATCATCGACTCGGGGCTGACCCTGAGCTGGCTGCTCGAGAACTTCGCCTCGCGCGGCGCGGCCTCGCTCGAGGTGCTCGCACTGCTGCGCAAGCCCGAGGCGGCGAAGGTGGAGATCGACTGCCGCTACGTCGGTTTCGACATCCCGAACGACTTCGTCGTGGGCTACGGCCTCGACTACGACGAGCGCTACCGCAACCTGCGCGACGTCGCCGTGCTGGCTCCGCACGTCTACTCCTGACGCCCCGTACGCCGTGGGCGAATGCTCAGACGGCGCATAACGGCACGCGGTAGCCTGATCGGACCATGAATCTGAAGAAGCTGTCCCGCAACCCGTTCATCTACGTGTTGCTCATCGGCGTGCTCCTGCTGATCGGTATGTCGCTGATCAGCAGCCTGACCGGTGCGAAGCAGATCACCACGCAGCAGGGGCTCGAGCTTCTCGGCGGCGACACGGTGACCGAGGTCGTGATGACCGACGGTGACCAGCGCGTCGACATGACCCTGTCGGAGGAGTTCGACGGCGCCACGCAGGTGCAGTTCTACTACGTCGAACCGCGGGCGGACGAGGTCGTCGCCGCCGTGGACGCCGCCGCGCCCGAGGAGGGCTTCAACGACGTGGTGCCGCGCACCACCTTCTGGGACAGCCTGCTGTCGCTGATGATCCCCATCCTGTTGCTGGGCCTGCTGTTCTGGTGGCTGCTGTCGAGCGCGCAGGGCGGTGGCAGCAAGGTCATGCAGTTCGGCAAGTCGCGTGCCAAGCTCGTCACGAAGGAGACCCCGACCGTCACCTTCGCCGACGTCGCCGGTGCCGACGAGGCGATCGAAGAGATGCAGGAGATCAAGGACTTCCTGAAGGATTCGGCCAAGTTCGCCGCGGTGGGCGCCCGCATCCCCAAGGGCGTGCTGCTGTACGGCCCTCCCGGCACCGGTAAGACCCTCCTGGCCCGCGCCGTCGCCGGCGAGGCCGGCGTGCCGTTCTACTCGATCTCGGGCTCCGACTTCGTCGAGATGTTCGTCGGTGTCGGCGCCAGCCGCGTGCGCGACCTGTTCAACCAGGCCAAGGAGAACGCCCCGGCCATCATCTTCATCGATGAGATCGACGCCGTCGGCCGCCACCGCGGTGCCGGCATGGGCGGCGGGCACGACGAGCGCGAGCAGACGCTGAACCAGATGCTCGTCGAGATGGACGGCTTCGACCCGAAGCAGAACGTCATCGTCATCGCCGCCACCAACCGCCCCGACATCCTCGACCCCGCCCTGCTGCGCCCGGGCCGGTTCGACCGTCAGATCGGCGTCGACGCGCCCGACCTGAAGGGACGCCAGCGCATCCTCGAGGTGCACGGCCGCGGCAAGCCGCTCTCGCCCTCGGTCGACCTGTCGGTCATCGCCCGCAAGACCCCCGGCTTCACCGGTGCCGACCTCGCGAACGTGCTCAACGAGGCCGCCCTGCTGACGGCGCGCTCGAACGCGCAGCTGATCGACATGCGCGCGCTCGACGAGGCCATCGACCGGGTCATCGCCGGCCCCCAGCGCCGCACCCGCGTCATGAAGGACAAGGAGAAACTCATCACCGCGTACCACGAGGGCGGCCACGCCCTCGCCGCCGCAGCGATGAACCATACCGACCCGGTGACGAAGGTCACCATCCTGCCCCGCGGCAAGGCGCTCGGCTACACGATGGTGCTGCCGCTCGACGACAAATACTCCGTCACCCGCAACGAGCTGCAGGACCAGCTCACCTATGCGATGGGCGGCCGCGTCGCCGAGGAGATCGTCTTCCACGACCCCACCACCGGTGCCGCCAACGACATCGAGAAGGCCACCGGCATCGCCCGCAAGATGGTCACCGAGTACGGCATGACCACCGACGTCGGGCCCATCAAGCTCGGCCAGTCGTCCGGTGAGGTGTTCATGGGCCGCGACATGGGCCACGGCCGCGACTTCAGCGAGAGCATCGCCGAGCGGGTCGACGAGCAGGTGCGCGAACTCATCGAGCAGGCGCACAATGAGGCCTACGAGGTCATCAACGCGAACCGCGAGATCCTCGACCGGCTCGCCCTCGAGCTGCTCGAGAAGGAGACGCTCGACCACATCCAGCTCGCCGAGATCTTCGCCGACGTCAAGCGCCTGCCGCCCCGCCCGCAGTGGCTGTCGAGCCAGGAGCGTCCGGTGTCGACCCTCCCGCCGGTCGAAGTGCCGCAGCGTCGTGACGAGGCGGGCCTGGCCGCGTCGGTCGAAGCCGACACGGCACCTGCTGCCGGCACCGCCCCCGCGCGGCGCCCCAGCGGTCAGGCCCGGCCCGCGACGGCATAGGCTCATGACGTGACCGTCGATCGTGAACGTGTGGCCGCGGCGGTACGCGAACTCCTCGAGGCGATCGGGGAGGATCCCGACCGTCCCGGCCTGAAGCAGACGCCGCAGCGGGTCGCCGACGCGTACGCGGAGTTCTTCGCGGGCGTCGGTGCCGATGCCGGCGAGCCTCTGCAGCGCACGATCTCCGTCTCGCAGGGACCGGCACCGGACACGTTGCCGTCCGGCGCGGTCATGCTGCGTGACATCCGGTTCCGTTCGATGTGCGAGCATCACCTGCTGCCCTTCGCCGGACGTGCGCACATCGCCTACCTGCCCGGGGAGCAGGTCGTGGGGCTCGGTGCCCTGCCACGGGTCGTCGACCTGGTCGCCACCCGCCCGCAGGTGCAGGAGCGTCTCGGCGAGCAGATCGCCGACGCGATCGACGGCGCCCTCGACACCCGGGGCGTGCTGGTCGTGCTCGACGCCGTCCACCAGTGCGTCACGATGCGCGGCGGCCGTCAGCCTCTCGCCTCGACCGTCACGATCGCCGCCCGCGGCCAGTTCACCGAACCGGTCGCCCGGGCCGAGGTCATCGCGCTGTTGACCGGGGGGTCGGTGTGACGACGCTCATCATGGGCGTGGTCAATGCCACCCCGGATTCGTTCAGCGACGGGGGCCGCTATCTCGCCGCCTCCGACGCGGTGATCCACGGCCGCACGCTCATCGCGGCAGGTGCCGACATCCTCGACGTCGGCGGCGAGTCCACCCGTCCCGGCGCCGAGCGGGTGCCCGCCGCGCTGGAACAGGAGCGGGTGCTGCCGGTCATCGACGCGCTCGCCGCCGAAGGCGTGATGATCAGCGTCGACACGTTGAACGCCACGACCGCGGCCGCCGCGATCGCCGCCGGCGCCCTCATCGTCAACGACGTCTCCGGCGGGCTGGCCGACCCCGAGATCCTCGACGCGGTCGCCGAGACCGAAGCGCACTACGCGATCGGCCACTGGCGCGGCCATTCGGCCGACATGTACGCCCGCGCACACTACGACGACGTGGTGGCCGAAGTGATCGCCGAGCTCGAAGAGCGGCACCACGAGGCGCTGGCCGTCGGCATCCCGCCCGACCGGATCATCGTCGACCCGGGCCTGGGCTTCGGCAAGCGTGGACAGCAGAACTGGGCGGTGCTGCAGGGACTCGAGCGCATCGTCGCGATGGGACCCCGCGTGCTCGTCGGCACCAGCCGCAAGGGATTCCTCGCCGAGGCGCTCACCGAGATCGGCGGCGAGGCCACCGAAGCCCGCCGCGACCTGGCCACCGCCGTCACGAGCGTCCGCGCCGCACAGGCGGGCGTGTGGGCGGTGCGGGTGCATGACGTCGCCGCGACCCGCGACGCGCTGCACATCGCCGCCCTGCAACAGGAAGCCGCCCGATGACCGACCGCATCGCGATCACCGGCATCCGCGCCACCGGCTTCCACGGCGTGTACGAGCACGAGCGCCGGGAGGGGCAGGAGTTCATCGCCGACGTCGTCCTGTTTCTCTCGTTGCGCGAGGCCGGGAGCACCGACGACGTCGCCGACACCGTGCACTACGGCGAGGTGGCCGAAGAGGTCGCCGCCGTGCTGGCCGGGGATCCGGTCGACCTGATCGAGACCGTGGCGCAGCGCATCGCCGACCGGGTGCTGGCCCGCCCCCTCGTGCAGGAGGTCACCGTCACCGTGCACAAGCCGCAGGCGCCCATCACGGTGCCGTTCGGCGATGTCGCCGTCACGATCACCCGGGCGCGCTCATGAACCGGCGGCTGGCCCAGGGGGCGGATGCGCCGACATCGGATGCGCGGCGACCAGCGGTGGAGGCGGTCATCGCGCTGGGCGCCAACCTGGGCGATCGCGCGCAGACGATCGCCTCGGCGAAGGCCGACCTCGACCGGCTCCCGCTGAGCCGCGTGACCGGCATGGCCGAGCCCATCGAATCGGTCGCCGTGACGCTGTCGGGTCCGGATGCCACGGCGCCCGCCTACTTGAACACGGTGGCCCTGCTGCGCACGCGCCTGGCCCCCACCGTCCTGCTGGGCTACCTGCACGCCATCGAGGCCCGCCATGGGCGCGAACGCGGGGAGCGGTGGGGCGACCGCACGCTCGACCTCGACCTCATCGCCTACGGCGATGTGCGCTGCGACACCCCGACGCTCACGCTGCCGCACCCGCGCGCGGCGGAGCGGTCCTTCGTGCTCGAGCCGTGGCTGCGCATCGACCCGGACGCCCAGCTGCCGGGCGTCGGTCCGGTCGCCGAGCTGTGGCAGCGACTGCGGGAGGCGGGCTCGTGAAGCGCACGAGCCCGGGCATCCTCGTCGCCGCGGCCGTCGTCGGTGCCGCGGTCGGCTTCCTCGTCGACCAGCTGCTGACCGCCACCGGGCGTCCCACCTTCACACCCTCGCCGTTGCTGGCGATCCTGCTGGCGATGCTCGCGGTCGTGCTGGTGGTGCTCGCGCTGCCGATCCGCCGCGCGACCCACACGCCGGGGGCGCCGCCCGTCGACCCGTTCCGCGCGCTGCGCATCGCGATGCTCGCGAAGGCGTCGAGCCTCGTCGGCGCACTGGTGGCGGGCTTCGCGGGCGGATTGCTCGTCTTCCTCCTGACCCGGCCCGTGCTGCCCTCGTTAGGCTCATGGGGAGCGGTCTTCGCGACTGCCGTGGGGGGACTGGTCCTCGTGGCGGGCGCCCTGATCGCGGAGCACCTGTGCACCACCCGGAAGGATGACGATGACCAACAGCCCGGACCCGACGAACCCGGCTTCGGACTCAGCCACCGGGACTGACCCGGCGGTCGACTCCCCAGCATCCACCCCGGGGGCTGCGGCGGCCCCGTCGGCAGGAGTGCCGGCGGCGCCCGCGTCGGTCAATGATGCGCCCGCGTTCGACGCCGGCACCTACTCCGCGATCCTCGAACCGCGCCACCCGGGCCGGTTGCCGCTGGGCGACGGCACCTGGCACCAGGTGGCCAAGAAGTACGTGACCGTGCAGTTCATCGCCAACGCGGCCGTGCTGCTGCTGATCGTCGCCGTCGTGGTCGCGCTGTATCTGTTCGCCGACCAGACGTGGGCGTGGATTCCGGGTGCGATCGCGGCGGCGGTCACGGTGGTGACCATGATCGTGCTGCCGCGCCAGGCCCGCTCGATCGGTTATCAGTTGCGCAAGGACGACCTCGTGTTCCGCCGCGGCATCCTGTGGCAGCGCATGGTCGCCGTGCCGTACGGGCGGATGCAGCTGGTCGACATCACGCACGGCCCGCTCGACCGCGGCTTCGGCATCGCGCAGCTCAAGCTCGTGACGGCTGCGGCGTCGACCGGGGTGACGATCCCCGGTCTCACGCAGGCGGCGGCCGAGCAGCTGCGCGACACCCTGATCGACGTCGCCGAGACCCGGCGGACCGGCCTGTGACCTCGCCCGACCCGCACGCGGTTCCGCCGCGGGGGCCCGTCCCGCACGCGGTTCCGCCGCGGGGGCCCGTCCCCGGGGCGTCGCCTGCGCCCGAGCCGGCGCCCGCCGCTCCCGAGCCGGCGTCCGCCGCGGCATCCGCGCCGCCGGCGGTCGACGTGCGCTCGCCGCTCAGCGACGGCGAGTGGCACCGCATGCACCCACTGTCGCCGCTGCTGAAGGGCGGGCTGTTCCTGCTCGTCGTGATCGGCATTGTGGTGACGAACCTGCGCGACCGGCTCATCGCACTGTTCGTCCCCGCCGAGGGAGACTCCGACTGGGTCGAGTATGAGGGGGACCCGTTCGACTTCATCATCGAGAACGACCTCATCCTCGTTGCCGCCCTTGTCCTGCTGGGCCTGCTCGTCGTGATGGTGGCGATCTTCTGGGTCTCGTGGCGGTTCCACACCTTCCGCATCACCGACGACGACGTCGAAGTGCGCAGCGGCGTGATCTTCCGCACCCACCGCCGGGCTCCCCTCGATCGTGTGCAGGGCGTCAATCTGACCCGGCCTATGGTCGCGCGGCTGTTCGGCTTGGCCAAGCTCGAGGTGGTGGGGGCCGGGCTCGATGCGAACGTCAAGCTCGAGTACCTCACGACGACGAACGCCGAGACCATCCGCGGCGACATCCTGCGGCTGGCATCCGGACGCCAGCTCGGTGCGGCGGCGGCGCGGGCCGAACGGGCGGGCGTGTCCCTTGCCCGCGCGGCCGACACGGTCGCGGCGGGGTTCACGGGTCTCATCGAAGGCGCCGAAGAGCCGGCCGACGAACCGGAATCCGTCGTGCACCTGCCCACCGGCCGCGTCATCGGCGCGCACCTGATCTCAGGCACCACGATCTGGCTGCTGCTGCTGATCGGGGCTGTGATCGTCGGGGCGATCCTGGGCACGCCGTGGGTCCTGTTCAGCATCATCCCGGCCCTGATCGGTTTCGGAACGTACTGGTTCCGGCAGATCACCCGATCGCTGCGGTACTCGATCGCGCCCACCGCGGCCGGAGTGCGCATCACCTTCGGCCTGTTCACGACCATCACCGAGACGCTGCCGCCCGGCCGGATCCACGCGTTCGAGATCGCGCAGCCGATCCTCTGGCGCCGGTTCGGCTGGTGGCGCATCCGGGTCAACCGCCTGAGTGGGCGGTCGGCGACCGACACGAGTGCGCAGCAGTTCTCCGAGGTGCTGCCGGTGGGAACCCGCGACGATGTCGAGCGCGTGCTCCGGCTGTTCCTGCCCACGATGCCCGACGAGATGTGGACCCAGCTGTCCGCGTACGGACTGTTCGGACCGGCCGCCGGCGACCCGTACACGACGACGCCGCGACGCGCGCGCTGGCTGCGGCCGTTCTCCTGGAAGCGCAACGGATTCCTGCTGACGCCGAACGCGCTGCTGCTGCGCCACGGCGTGTTCCGCCGCGCCCTGGTCATGCTGCCGCTGGCGCGCCTGCAGTCGGTGCGCATCAGCCAGGGGCCGATCGACCGCAGGGTCGGGGTGGCGAACATCACCGGCCACACCGTGCTGGGTCAGGTGTCCGGAGCGCTCGGCATCATCGACCGTGACGACGCCCTGCAGCTCTGGGAGCGCACCGCCGCGGGCGTGATCGTTGCCGCCGCCGGCGACCGCTCGCACCGGTGGGATGCCGGTGAGGCGGATGCCGGTGAGATGCCGGCCGTGCCGGTGGATTCGCCCGTGCCGGGTGCGGCGGCCATGCCGGGGCAGTCGGGCGACGACCCCACCGCACCGGTGGATTCGCCCGCGCCGGTCGATCCACCCGTGCCAGGTGAGACGCCCGTGCCGGACCGGGCTGCTGATAACCCCGCCGCGCCGGATGATGACCCCGCTACGCCGGGTGAGCGGTCGGAACACGACGGTCCCGACCCCGGGGCGCAGCGGTGAAGCGCGAGGGACGCCTCGGCGTCGGCGTGATCGGCGCCGGCCGCGTCGGACCCGTGATCGCCGCCGCTCTCGCCGGTGCGGGGCACGCCCTCACGGGGATCACTTCCGGCTCGGACGCCGACCGGGTCGAGGCGATGCTCCCCGGCATCCCCACCCTCACCGCCGACGAGGTGGTGCGCCGCAGCGAGCTGGTCGTCATCGCCGTGCCCCACGACGAACTGCCCGGGCTGGTCGCCGGTCTGGCGGAGCTCGGCGCGTGGCAAGTCGGCCAGCTGGTGCTGCACGTCGACCCCGCCCACGGCATCGACGTGCTGGCACCCGCCGCCGCACGCGGGGCGATTCCCCTCGCGATGCATCCGGCGATCACCTTCACCGGCACCTCCATCGACGTGCGTCAGCTCACCGGAGCGTATGCCGCCGTCACCGCTCCCGCGGCCGTGCTGCCTATCGCGCAGGCGCTCGCCGTCGAGATCGGATGTGAGCCGGTCGTCATCGCCGAGGCCGACCGTGCCGCGTATGCGGAGGCCATCGCCACGGCCACCGCGTTCTCGACATCGATCGTGCAGCAGGCGTCGGGGCTGCTGACACAGGCGGGGGTGCCCGAGCCCGGCCGTTACCTCTCGGCGCTGGTCCACTCGACGATCGACCGCGCCCTGGGCGGAGCCGACCCGGACGGCTACCCGGTCGACGGGGCGGACACGCGGCCCACGTAGACTGAGAGGTCGAAATCCTAGGAGCATCCGCATGACCGACACGCCGAACGCGCCCGCCGCCACCGAAGAGGACATCTTCGAGCAGAAGGCCGTCCGCATGGCCAAGCGGGAGCGCCTCATCAACGAGCGTGCGGATGCCGCCGGCGGCGCCTACCCGGTGGCCGTCCCGGTCACCGACACCATCCCCGCGCTGCGCGAGCGCTACGGCGACCTCGAGGCCGGTGCCGAGACCGGCGTGACCGCCTCGGTGGCCGGCCGCGTCGTGTTCAGCCGCAACACGGGCAAGCTGTGCTTCGCATCGCTGCAGGCCGGTGACGGCAGCCGCATCCAGGCGATGGTGTCTCTGGCCGAAGTGGGCGAGGAATCGTTGCAGGCGTGGAAGGAACTCGTCGACCTCGGCGACCACGTCTCGGTCACCGGACAGGTCATCTCCAGCCACCGCGGCGAGCTGTCGATCATGGTCACCGACTGGGTGATCGCCTCGAAGGCGCTGCTGCCGCTGCCGAACATGTACACCGAGCTCAGCGAAGAGAGCCGGGTGCGCTCGCGCTACCTCGACCTCATCGTCCGCGAGCAGGCTCGCACAACGGTGCTGGCCCGTGCGAAGGTCAATGCCAGCCTGCGCGCCACCTTCGCCGACCGCGACTTCATCGAGGTCGAGACCCCGATGCTGCAGGTCCAGCCCGGCGGTGCGGCCGCCCGCCCGTTCGTCACGCACTCGAACGCGTTCGACGCCGACCTCTACCTGCGCATCGCCCCGGAGCTGTACCTCAAGCGTGCCGCCGTAGGCGGCATCGACCGGGTCTTCGAGATCAACCGCAACTTCCGCAACGAGGGCGCCGACTCGACCCACAGCCCCGAGTTCGCGATGCTCGAGGCCTACGAGGCCTATTCCGACTACAACGGCATCGCCGACCTCACCCAGGACCTCGTCCAGAACGCCGCCGTCGCGGTGACCGGCTCGACCGAGGTCACCTGGGCCGACGGCACCGTGTACGACCTGGGTGGCCAGTGGGACCGCATCTCGATGTACGAGTCGCTGTCGCAGGCTGCCGGCCGCGTGATCACCCCCGACACGTCGCTCGAGGAGCTGCAGGCGCTCGCCGCCGCCGAAGGCGTCGAGGTGCCGGCCAAGATCGCCACCCACGGCAAGCTCGTCGAGGAGCTCTGGGAGCACTTCGTCAAGGGCGGGCTCGAGCGCCCCACGTTCGTCATGGACTTCCCGGTCGACACCAGCCCGCTGGTGCGCGAGCACCGCAGCATCCCCGGTGTGGTCGAGAAGTGGGATCTGTACATCCGCGGCTTCGAACTGGCCACCGGCTACTCCGAGCTGGTCGACCCGGTCATCCAGCGCGAGCGGTTCGTTCAGCAGGCGGCCCTGGCCGACCGCGGTGACGACGAGGCGATGCGACTGGACGAGGAGTTCCTCCGCGCCATGGAGCACGGCATGCCCCCGATGGGTGGCATGGGCATGGGCATCGACCGCCTCATGATGGCGATCACCGGCCTGGGCATCCGCGAGACCATCCTGTTCCCGCTGGTCAAGTAGCCCTCGGCCCGGCGGCGGGGCCGATTTCGCGGGGTGCTGTGCCCGCCACGGCGTCGTGGGGGTGCTGCGCCTGGTCATGCGGTCGTGCCGGTCACGCGGAGGTGCGGAACGCCCAATCAGGCAGGTGTCCGGCCGCCACGAACGAGCGGACGATCTCCGCCAGACCATGGTCGGGATCGATCGCCTGCGCCATTGCCGCGTACCTGTCGGCGTGTGTCGAGCGGCCCAGCGCCCAGGACAGCCATGCGCACACCGACAGCGCCCCGGCCCGCAGGTGCGGTGGCGCCAGCGCGGCGACGTGCCGGCACAACTCCAACGCCTGGTCGAGCCGCGCGGGCAGGGGCTCGGCATCCTCGCCCCACATGACCGAGGCCAACTCGACCGGGTACTCGGCGCCACTGTCCTCCCACCGGTGCTGCGCCTCCAGGGCCTGCTGTCCGCGCACGATGTCTCCGCTCCACTGCACCAGGGCCACGTCGCGCAGCGCCGGGCGGCCCAGACACCAGGCCAGCACCGCGGCTTGGGCCGGGCGCAGATCGGTCGCCTTCCACCTCAGCGCCCGTTCGTACAGGCCGGGCAGATCGTCCATCTCGCAGGCCGCCGCCAGCGCTCTCGGGTCGATCCGGTGCCGGCGGCGGGGGATGCCGCCGGCGACACACGCGCCATCGACGCACTCGTCGACGCAGTCCTCCTCCCGGCACTCCCCGTCGAGGCACCCGCAATCCGCGACGTCGTCGAGCTCGGCGTCGCCCAGCCCGTCGTCGAGCTCGGGGTCGGGGTCGAAGCCACACAGCAACTCGACGGATGCGCGCAGCGACCGCAGCGCGGCATCCACCTCGGCCCGCTCCTCCTCGCCGTACGCCGGCAGCTCCGCCCCCGTGGACTGGTCGCCCCGCGCCGTACCGGTCAGCATGAGCTCGTCGAGCGACCGCACCGGCGGGGCCCCGGCATCCACATGGGAGCCCCAACCGTCGGCTGCGACGACGAGCACGTCGACCAAGCGCAGTCCGCTGGCCGCCGCAGCACGGCCGAGAGCAGCCGCCAGGTCGCCGCGCGGCAGGCCGTCGACGACGGGCTCGTCGGTGTAAACGACGGTGACGAACGCATCCACCCCGTCGAGCCGGCACAGCATGCCGATGGTCGTCGACACGAGCGGTCCGGGATCACCCGGGGGCAGATCGACGCGCAACGCGCCGACGCTGCGGCCGTCCCGCAGCGGGACGACCACGACGCTGCGGGTGGGGGTGAACCCGAGCAGCCGCGGGACGACGGACAGGAACTGGGCCGCGTCGGCGACCGGCACGATGGTGGACATGGGTCGAGCGTGCTCGTTCGCCGCGGTGCGTGTGAGGCCCGCGGACCCGAATGTGGAGGATCGGTCCGATCACGCCGCGCAGACTGCGCTGGGGAGGAGGCGGCACCGCCGCGCGGCGACGTACGATGGAGGCATGGATGAGTACTGGGCCGCCGTCATCTGGTCGCTGCTGCCGACCGTGGTGGTCTTGGGGCTGTTCATCTTCGTGCTCCGCGGCATCCTGCGCATGGACCGCAGCGAGCGACGCGTGCACGCCAAGATCGAGGCCGAAGAGCGCGCGAAACGCGGTCTGAAGCCCACCCAGAACACGGAGTGACCGCGCCCCTCGGTACGCTGAGCGAGAGCGTACGGCGGGGGATGGCGTGATCAGCATCAGCATCAATTGGACGTGGACCTGGTGGGTCGTCCTCGTGCTGGCGTTCGACATCACCGTTCGCGTGCTGTCGGTCATCATCATCCCGCGCAACCGCCGTCCCACCTCGGCGATGGCATGGCTGCTGGCCATCTATTTCATCCCGGTCATCGGCATCCTGCTGTTCCTGCTCATCGGCAACCCGCGCCTGCCGCGCCGACGGCGCAAGAAGCAGCAGCGCATCAACGCCTACATCCGTGATTCCGACGCCAACCTCGACTTCGGGTCGCTGCGCCCCAACGCTCCGGCCTGGTTCACCGGCGTGGTCACCCTCAACCGCAATCTCGGCGCGCTGCCGCTGTCGGGTGACAACGGCGCGCAGCTCATCTCCGGGTATCAGGACAGTCTCGACGCGATGGCCGCGGCGATCCGCACGGCCGAGGAGTACGTCCACGTCGAGTTCTACATCCTGCAGTCCGACGAGACGACCGACGACTTCTTCCGCGCCCTCGAAGAGGCTACCGCCCGCGGCGTGACCGTGCGGGTGCTGCTGGACCACTGGGCCAACCGCGGCAAGCCGTTCTACAAGCAGACCCTGAAGCGATTGGATGCCATGGGTGCCCACTGGCACCTCATGCTCCCCCTGCAGCCGTTCAAGGGGAGGTTCCAGCGGCCTGACCTGCGCAACCACCGCAAGCTCCTCGTCGTCGACGGCAAGGTCGCCTTCACCGGGTCGCAGAACGTGGTCGACTCAACCTACAACCTGCGCAAGAACATCCGGCGGGGGCTGCACTGGGTCGACCTCATGGCCCGCGTCGACGGTCCTGTCGTGGCATCCATCAACGCGGTGTTCTTGTCCGACTGGTACAGCGAGACCGACGAGTCGCTCACCGACGAGTTCGACATGTTCGCGGTGCAGCCCGGCACCGGTGACCTCGACTGCCAGATCGTGCCGTCAGGCCCCGGATTCGAGTTCCAGAACAACCTGAAGCTGTTCATGACCCTGTTGTTCGCGGCCGAGAAGCGCGTGAGCATCGTGAGCCCGTACTTCGTGCCCGAGGAGGGTCTGCTCACGGCGATCCAGTCGGCGTGCCAGCGCGGCGTCGCCGTCGAGCTGTTCGTGTCCGAAGAGGGCGACCAGGCGATGGTGTACCACGCGCAGCGCAGTTACTACGAAACCCTGCTGCGCGCCGGCGTGCGCATCTGGCTGTACAAGCGGCCGTACATCCTGCACTCCAAGTCGATGTCGATCGACGACGAGACCGCCGTCATCGGCTCGAGCAACATGGACATGCGCTCGTTCGGCCTCAACCTCGAGATGTCGATGCTCGTGCGCGGCGCCGAATTCGTCGATCAGTTGCGCGAGGTCGAAGACCAGTACCGGGCCGATTCGCGCGAGCTCACCCTCGACGAGTGGCTGCAGCAGCCGCTGCGCTCGACCGTGCTCGACAACCTCGCGCGGCTCACCTCTGCGCTGCAGTGAGCGCTGTGTGCTGCAGGAGGTGGCGTTGTGAGCGTCGCTGCCGACGGCGCGGCCGGGACACGAGTACAGATGGATGCCGGCTGAGACGCTTCTGCCCCGGGCGACACTCTCGGGGTGAATGCCCGCGGCGTTCATCGTGCTGCGCGCCCGCGCGCCGGCATCCACTCGCGTGAAAGGATCCCCCCATGCCCGTACGTCGTCTCGCCCTCACTACGCTCGCCGCCCTCACCCTTGTGCTGGGCGGATGCGCGACGCCGGGGGCGGGGGAACCCGGCGGGATCGTGGACGGCGAGTTCGCGGTCGAGGCCGCATGGCTGGACGGTGGGCGGGCCATCGCGCTCGTGACGCAGGGCAGTTCGTCGTGTGTGCCGATCGCGGCTGATGTGACCGTCGGTGATGACGGGGCGCTCGAGGTCGCGCTGGAGGATCCGCAGACCGACGGGTGCAGCGATGACCTCGCGCCGCGCGCGACGCTTGTCGGCGTGCCCGACGGTGTTGCGGTGGCCGGCGAGCTCGAGATCCGTGTCACGTACGGGATCGACTCGTCGGGTGAGGCCGATCTCGACGCCTACGCCGGTGGCGACGTCGCGGAGTTCACGCCCTCGGCCGGTGTCGTCGGCGACGACCTGATCGCGCTGCTGACCTGGGGCTCGTCGTCGTGCGCTCCGGTGGTGGCCGCGGCCGAGTTCGACGGTGAGGCGACCCACGTGGAGTTCGAGACCCCGGCATCCGACCAGGTGTGCACGATGGACATGGCCCCGCGCGTGACGCTGGTCTCGGGGTTCAACGTCGATGAGGCCTCGACCGTGACGCTGTCCGGTGGCTCGGACTTCGCCGACCCGGTGACCATCCTGCTCGCCGACTGAGTCGCGCGGGGTGGGCGTTGCGCTGCGGCTGAAACGTTCGTTGCGCCGGCAGTTCCCCTGACGCGGAACGCGGGTGTCTGGCACGGGCACCCGCAACGCGCGTCAGGGGAGAGTCACGCCCGGTTGTTCCCCTGACCCACGACGCGGGTGTCTCGCGCGGCAACCCACGTTTAACGTCAGGGGAACGTCGAGCGCCGCTTCCTCCCCAGGGCGGTGCAGCCTCCTCCCCAAGGACGGTGGGCTGCGCCACCGTCCACAGAGTCGCCCCGAACGCGCCATGCGCACGACCGGCACGCGAATCTGGTCGGCATGAGACGTGGTGACCTTCCCGCGGACCTGGGCCGGACGTTCACGACGGTGGATGCCGGGAGGCGTGGCGTATCGGCGTCGCGCCTGCGCGCGGGGGATCTGGAGCTGCCCTTCCGAGGTGTGCGCACGCGTACGACTCTCGTCGACGAGTCGCCGAACACCAGCGCTGTCGCCCGTCGCGAGCACGAACTCCGCACGCATGCGCTGGCGTACGCGCTGGTGATGCCGATCGCGCAGTTCTTCACCCATCTGACGGCTGCCCTGTTCTGGGGTGTTCCGCTGCCGCCGAGCCTGATACTGAAGGCGCCCCTTGCCCCCGATGTCGGGGTGATGAGCCCTGGGCGCGCACCGCGCAACCGCGCGGTCCGAGGGCACGAAGTGGCAGTCCAGCTAGCGCATATAGTCAGCCATCCCACTCATCGAGTGCGTGTTGCGTCGCCGGCGAGCACGTGGGCGATGCTCGGGGCGCTGGTCCCCGACATCCGCGATCTCGTCGCCGCCGGTGATGCGCTGGTGCGCGAGAAGATGTTCGCCGAGAGTCCGAAACCGCTTGCTTCGAAGGAGAACCTGGCCGCGGCGATCGATAGCGGGAGGCGCGTGGGCATCGCATCGCTGCGCGAGGCACTTCCGCTGATCCGCACCCGCTCTGCGTCACGGCCCGAGACATGGCTGAGGTTGGCGCTGGTCCAGGCGGGTCTGCCCGAGCCTGCGCTCAACTGGACCCTCACCGTCGACGGTCGCACCGTCGCGTGCATCGATCTCGCCTACCCCGGGCGGAAGATCGCTATCGAGTACGAGGGCGGCCACCACCTCACCGACGATGAGCAGTGGAACACGGACATCGCCCGCTACGAGAACCTTGTCGCTGCGGGCTGGTTCGTCATCCGGGTGACCAAGGACCAGCTCTTCGGGGATCCGGCATCCATCGTCGCCCGTGTGCGACGCGCGATCGCCGACCGCCAATAGCCGCGGCGTTCCCCTGGCGCGGATTGCGGGTGCTGCGCGACCACACCCGCGATTCGCGACAGGAGAGCGTCAGAGGGTCACGTTCCCCTGACGCGGATTGCGGGTGCGGCGCGACCACACCCGCGATTCGCGACAGGAGAGCGCGGCGGGTGCCCTCAGTCGGCGCGCACGAGCAGCTCGCCGACTTCGCAGTCCAGTGCGCGGCAGATCGCTGACAGGGTGGAGTAACGGATCGCGCGGGCGCGGTCGTTCTTCAGGATCGACAGGTTCACCACCGAGACACCGACGACCTCTGACAGGCGGGTGAGGGTCATCCCGCGGTCGGCGAGCAGCTCGTCGAGACGGCAGTGGATGCCGGTGATCTCGTCGTCGTCGGCGGGACTCATATCAGCCCTTCGGTGTCCCGCTGCAGGCGCCGCGCACGAATGAACAGTGCGGACGTCAGCACGAACAGCACGCCGAGGAACAGCAGCGGCCAGTTCGTGTCTTGCAGGGTGAACTCCGGCGGCACGACCCATTCGCCGGAGGGAGCGTCGTCGCCCGAGGTGGGGTAACCGAGTTCCGAGACCGTGGTCGCCGTGGCCAGGCGGATCAGCCAGGGCGCCCCGATCGACGCCACGGCCGACAGCAGGCCCAGTACCGCGACCCCGATCGTCGCGGCGCGGGTGAAGCTGCGCTGCATGCGCATGCATACGGCCAGCACGATCAGCACGACGAGCGCGACGAGAGCGACCGCGAAGTTCAGCCCCAGCGCCACGGCGGTGAGGGTGCGCGGCACGATGAGTTCGGCGTAGCTCGAGATCAGGACCGTCCCGTACGCGTAGGTGTGGGACTCGTTCGCGGCGCCCGTCACCAGCGGTACGACATCGAGCGGTGATGCCACCGGCACCTCGACGATCCACTCCGGCGCGAACACGTCGGAGATGAGCCACAGCGCGAAGAACAGGGTGGCCGCAGCGAGCAGCGCTCCGGCGATGATCGCGACCGCGAGGGCAGCGCCGCGCGCGGCGCCGGTGATGATCGCGGCGGGTGGGAGAGAGGTGGTCATCAGACGAGTCCTTCCGTGTCGCGCTGCAGCCGCGTGCCGTCGATGATGAGCAGGCCCAGGACCGCGATGATCACACCGAGCAGAACGCCGGCCAGGTCCATGCGGTCGAGGATCCACTCGAAGTCCCACAGCGAGAGGATCACGGCATCGGGGCTGTCCACGGTCATGAGCGCATCGGCGGCAGGGTCGTAGATGCGGTATCCGAGTTCCTGCACGCCGAGGTCGACGGCGAGTGCCTCGAGCTGAGGGGCGAGAGCGGAGGCGATCACCACGAGCAGGCCGACGCCGCCCAGACCCCAGCCGAGCAGCCGGGCGAAGCTGCGACCCCGTAGCATCCTCACCGCCAGGATCACCAGCAGCAGGCTGCCGGCGATGACCACGACGATGGCCAGTGCCGCGGCGATCGCCTGCAGTGTCCGCGGTCCGCTGAGTGCCTCACTGCTGGAGATCAGCACGCCGGGGTAGTCAGCTCCACTCGGCTCGGTGGGCACCTCGCCATTGACAGGGATCTGCGGAGAGCGCCCCGTCATGAGGTCCGCGCGCCCGGTCCAGAAGCCGCCGAAGTAGGCGGACAGAGTCGGTACGGCACCGATGATCGAGGCGACGAGCAGCGCGCCGCCGACCACGAGTGCGGCGATGAGTGCGCTGGTGCGCCCGGCGTGTGCGGGGTTACTGGACATCCGTGCTCCCATATCGATAGTCGTTGTTATCGAAAAACGATATGTTGTGTCATGGGCGCGCGTCAACCCCCATCCTGTTCCGGCTGTCACCGACGCCCGTGTGCCGAACCCCGAAGCGGTGCGCCGACGGCGAACACGGGCATACCGGCATCCAACCCTCGTTATCGTCTTTCGTAGGCACCAGAAGACTCGGTGCCCGGAGGAGTCAAGACATGTTCGAGAGATTCACGGACCGTGCCCGTCGTGTGGTTGTGCTCGCCCAAGAAGAGGCGAAGATGCTCAACCACAACTACATCGGCACCGAGCACATCCTCCTGGGCCTGATCCACGAGGGTGAGGGTGTCGCCGCCAAGGCCCTCGAGAGCCTGGGCATCTCGCTCGACGCCGTGCGCGAGCAGGTGCAGGACATCATCGGCCAGGGGCAGCAGCAGCCGACCGGGCACATCCCGTTCACGCCGCGTGCCAAGAAGGTGCTCGAGCTCAGCCTGCGCGAAGCGCTGCAGCTGGGCCACAACTACATCGGCACCGAGCACATCCTGCTCGGCCTGATCCGCGAGGGCGAGGGCGTCGCCGCGCAGGTGCTCGTCAAGCTCGGCGCCGACCTGAACAAAGTGCGCCAGCAGGTCATCCAGCTGCTCAGCGGATACCAGGGCAAGGAGCCCGCGGGCGTCGCCGCCGGCGCCGGCGAGCAGAACCAGCCCGCCCAGGGCGGCTCGGCTGTGCTCGACCAGTTCGGCCGCAACCTCACCCAGGCCGCGCGCGACAACAAGCTCGACCCGGTGATCGGCCGCGAGAAGGAGATCGAGCGGGTCATGCAGATCCTCTCGCGCCGCTCCAAGAACAACCCTGTGCTCATCGGCGAGCCCGGCGTCGGCAAGACCGCCGTCGTGGAGGGCCTCGCGCAGGCCATCGTCAAGGGCGACGTGCCCGAGACGCTCAAGGACAAGCAGGTCTACTCGCTCGACCTCGGGTCGCTCATCGCCGGGTCCCGCTACCGCGGTGACTTCGAAGAGCGGCTGAAGAAGGTCACCAAGGAGATCCGCACCCGCGGCGACATCATCGTGTTCATCGACGAGATCCACACCCTCGTCGGCGCCGGTGCCGCCGAAGGCGCGATCGACGCGGCATCCATCCTCAAGCCGCTGCTGGCCCGCGGCGAGCTGCAGACGATCGGCGCCACGACCCTCGACGAGTACCGCAAGCACTTCGAGAAGGATGCCGCGCTGGAGCGCCGCTTCCAGCCGATCCAGGTCGCGGAGCCGAGCCTGCCCCACGCGATCAACATCCTGAAGGGGCTGCGCGACCGCTACGAGGCGCACCACAAGGTGCAGATCACCGACGGCGCGATCGTGGCCGCGGCGAACCTCGCCGACCGGTACGTGTCCGACCGCTTCCTGCCCGACAAGGCGATCGACCTGATCGACGAGGCCGGCGCTCGCCTGCGCCTGTCGATCCTGTCGTCCCCGCCCGAGCTGCGTGAGTTCGACGAGAAGATCGCCAAGGTCCGCGAGGACAAGGAGTTCGCCAGCGAGGAGCAGGACTTCGAGAAGGCCGCCGCCCTGCGCGACGAGGAGAAGAGCCTGCTCGCCGAGCGGCTGCGCCTCGAGAAGCAGTGGCGGTCGGGCGACGTGGCGACCCACGCCGTCGTCGACGAGGGCCTGATCGCCGAAGTGCTCGCCCAGGCCACCGGCATCCCCGTCTTCAAGCTCACCGAAGAGGAGACCAGCCGCCTGGTCTTCATGGAGAAGGCGCTGCACCAGCGCGTCATCGGCCAGGACGAGGCCATCGCCGCCCTGAGCCGCACGATCCGCCGTCAGCGCGCCGGTCTGAAGGACCCGAAGCGCCCCAGCGGCTCGTTCATCTTCGCCGGCCCCACCGGCGTCGGAAAGACCGAGCTGGCCAAGGCGCTCGCCGAGTTCCTGTTCGACGACGAGAGTGCCCTGATCTCGCTCGACATGAGTGAGTTCGGTGAGAAGCACACCGTCTCGCGCCTGTTCGGTGCCCCTCCCGGGTTCGTCGGGTTCGAAGAGGGCGGTCAGCTCACCGAGAAGGTGCGCCGCAAGCCGTTCTCGGTCGTGCTGTTCGACGAGATCGAGAAGGCCCACCCGGACATCTTCAACTCGCTGCTGCAGATCCTCGAAGAGGGTCGTCTGACCGATGGTCAGGGCCGCGTCGTCGACTTCAAGAACACCGTCATCATCATGACGACCAACCTCGGTTCGCAGGCGATCGCCGGCGGCCCGGTCGGGTTCCAGGTCGAGGGCAACGCGCAGACGACGTACGAGCGGATGAAGGGCAAGGTCGACGAAGAGCTCAAGCGCCACTTCAAGCCCGAGTTCCTCAACCGCGTCGACGACATCATCGTCTTCCCGCAGCTGAACAAGGACGAACTGCGCCAGATCGTGGGTCTGTTCACGAAGCGGCTCGCCGAGCGTCTGCTCGACCGCGACATGACCGTCGAGCTGAGCGACGCCGCGAAGGACCGGCTCATCGAGATCGGGTTCGACCCGACGCTGGGCGCCCGGCCGCTGCGCCGCGCGATGCAGCGCGAGGTCGAGGACCAGCTCTCCGAGCGCATCCTGCACGGTGAGCTCAACCCCGGCGACCACGTGAAGGTGGATGCCGCGGACGGCAAGTTCACGTTCGAGCACGGGCCGCGGGGGGATAAGGTCGCCGTCGGCGTCGGGACCAACCCCGCCATCGAGGCGACGCCCGACATCGTCGCCGGCAGCTGACGACACACATCCACCGGAAGGGCCGGAGCGTCACGCACGCTCCGGCCCTTCCGCGTCCGGCGGCGAGGGCGCTCTAAGGTGGATCCGTGACCGAACCCCACACCACGACGTCGTACACGGTGCGGCCCGCCCGCACCTCGGATGTGCGGGCCATCGGTGCGCTGCTGGCGCCGTATGTCGACCGACGCATCCTGCTGGGCAAGGAACTGGTGACGCTGTTCGAGTCGGTGCAGGAGTTCA
Source organism: Microbacterium pollutisoli (assembly GCF_053586795.1). NCBI lineage: Bacteria > Bacillati > Actinomycetota > Actinomycetes > Micrococcales > Microbacteriaceae > Microbacterium > Microbacterium pollutisoli. The sequence continues at coordinate 88,043 of NZ_JBNYWT010000006.1, read as the reverse complement.
TCGTCGCCGAGCACGAGGGGCGTCTCATCGGCTGCGGCGCGCTGCATGTGATGTGGGAGGACCTCGGCGAGATCCGCACCCTCATCGTCGCCGACGAGTGGCTGCACCATGGGGTCGGCGGGGCGATCGTCCGGGCTCTGGAGGAGAACGCGCGCCGACTGGGGCTGACCCGCCTGTTCTGCCTCACCTTCGAGGTGCCGTTCTTCACCCGGCACGGCTTCGCCCCCATCGGCGAGCACATCGTCGACCCCGACGTCTACTCACAGATGCTGCGCAGCCCCGACGAAGGCGTCGCCGAGTTCCTCGACCTCGCGCACGTCAAGCCGAACACCCTGGGCAACACCCGAATGCTCAAGCACCTCTAGGCGTGCCGACCCGGTCGAGCCTTTACGTCGGCTTAGCCTGAAAGGGTGACTGCGACACCGCCCCGCCGGCCGTCACCGGCCGTGTACCGCCGCCGGCGACTCGTGCTGCTGCTCGTCCTCCTGGTGCTGATCGGCGGCATCGTCGCCCTGTTCGTCTGGCAGCCTTGGCAGGCGTGGGGCGAGCCTGAGCCGCCGCGCGCGCCGGCCGCGGCCGAGGATGCCGGTGCGCCGACCCCCGGAACACCCACGCCGGGCGCGACCACGCCCGCGGCGGCCGAGACTCCGGCATCCACCCCCACCCCCGACCCCACGGGCACCGAGACGACACCGCCGGTCCCGCCCTGCACCACCAGTGACATCACCGTGCTGGCCGTCACCGACCGGGAGTCGTACGGCGGAGACCAGAAGCCGCAGCTGTCGATCTCGCTGACCAATGACGGCCCCGAGGCCTGCATCATGAACGTGGGCACCTCGACGCAGAAGTTCGAGATCACCAGCGGCAGTGACACCTGGTGGCGCTCGACCGATTGCCAGACCGAGTCGAGCGATCAGGTCGTGCAGATCGAGTCGGGGCAGACGGTCGCCAGTGCGACCCCCCTCGAATGGGACCGGACGCGGTCGTCCGTCGACACCTGCGATGAGGACCGACCCCGAGCGCCGGCCGGGTGGTTCCACCTCTCGGTGTCGATCGGCGGCATCGAAGCCGCCGACACCCGGATGTTTCAACTCAACTGAAGCGACACGTCCCGGAAAACCCCGGAAAACCGCGGCTATTTAAGAACATTCTCATCGAATGTCCCCCATCTGGCGGACACAGTTTCGCCGGTGGTTGCGTACTCTGGAATCAGCTCCCGCCGGCGACCCCCGTTGTCCCCAGCAGCGGTAGCCGGGTCTACCCCAGAGGCCCGGCATCGGATCCCCCGCCACGGTGAGCAATGGGCCCTTTCGATTTCCCCAGTCCCCAATGGGGGGACCGAGAGGGCCCCTTCTCTTTGCTCTCGTAGGCTGGAGTCATGGCCGCCAAGAAGCGCTCGAAGAAGGACGCGCCCGAATTCCGCAATCCGCAGCTGAGTGACGCCCTGCAGACGCAGGACATGGCTGCCGTGGCGTTCGCCCTCCGGCATGGGCCGACGGTCGTTCCGATGATGCGGCCCGGGCAGCGGGACAACCCGCTCGACGGCGGCGAGGTGTGGACCTACCGCGACCCGAACACCGGCGAGATCGCCCTGCTGCTGTTCAGTGATGCGAAGCACAAGCCGGCGGCGCTGCCCCCCACCGTCGCGCTGCAGTCGCCGAGCTGGTTGCGCACCTTCCTCGGCACGCATCAGGAGGCCATCACGACGGTGTTCCTCGACATCGCAGGTCCCCACCCGATGCAGGCCTCGCCGACGGACCTGATCGCCGCGCTCGACGCGTGACGGCGACGCCGGCGCCCTCGACGCGTGACTGCCCCCTCGACGCGTGACTGCCCCCTCGACGCCTGACGGCGCCGTCGCCCGCATGACGGCCTCCGCGCCGCTCCGAAGCCGTGCCGCTCAGAACTCGGGGACGTCCTGCCCCGGTTCGGCGCGCAGGCGCACGCGCACGTCGTTCAACGCCGTGCGCAGCCGCCCCGAGCGGTGGTCGATGAGCTCGCGGTAGCCCAGCCGTGCGGCCTCGGATCGGCGCTGCGGGGATTGGGTGACCGGCCGCACCTCACCCGCCAGACTCAGCTCGCCGATGGCCGCGATGTGGCGGGGGATCGAGAACCCCTGCACGGCGCCGGCGACGGCCAGAGCGATGGCCAGGTCGGCGGCCGGCTCGGTGAACCGCACGCCGCCGACGGTGGACACGTAGACGTCCTTGTCGGACGTCTTCACGCCGGCTTTCTTCTCGAGCACGGCGAGGATCATGGCCACTCGGGCCGAATCGACGCCGTTGACGATGCGTCGGGGGTTCGGCGCGTGGGTGTCGATCGTGAGTGCCTGCACCTCGACCGGCAGCGCCCGGCGCCCCTCGAGCGCGACCGCGACGCACGTGCCCGGCTCGACGCTGCCCTGGCCCAGGAACAGGGCGGACGGGTCGGCGACTTCGGTGATTCCCGCACCGGTCATGTCGAAGCATCCGACCTCGTCGGTCGCGCCGAAGCGGTTCTTCAACGCCCGCACGAAGCGCAGCGAGGTCTGCCGATCGCCCTCGAAGTGGCACACGACGTCGACGAGGTGCTCAAGGATGCGCGGCCCGGCAATCGACCCGTCCTTGGTGACGTGCCCGACGATGATGACCGGCAGCCCGCGCTCTTTCGCGACGCGGATGAGGGTGGATGCCACCTCACGCACCTGGCTGGGATGCCCGGCCACGCCCTCGGACAGTGCCGAGGACACCGTCTGCACGGAGTCGACGATGAGCAGATCCGGTGACGTCTGGTCGATGTGGCCGAGGATGGTCGCCAGGTCGGTCTCGCTGGCCAGGTACAGCTCGTCATGCAGGGCACCGGTACGCTCCGCGCGCAGACGCACTTGGCCCAGCGACTCCTCCGCGCTCGCATACAGCACCCGGCCGCCGGCACGGGCGGTCTGCGCGGCGACCTCGAGCAGCAGGGTGGATTTGCCGACCCCGGGCTCGCCCGACAGCAGGATCGCCGCACCGGGCACGATGCCGCCGCCGAGCACCCGGTCGAACTCGCCGACGCCGCTCGTGCGCCGCGGCGTCTCGGTCGTGTCGATCGTGGTGATCGGGCGGGCAGCCCGCGCAGCCGACGGTGCGACGGGCGCGACGCTGCGGGTGATGCCGGTCTGCTCCGCAGCCTCGACGACCGTGCCCCACTGCTGGCACTCTCCGCAGCGGCCGACCCACTTCATGGCGGTCCAGCCGCACTCCGTGCACCGATACGGGTTTGCGGTGGCGGGTTTTCGCGAGGCCATAGCCCCAGCGTACGTGGGCCCGCAGACACCGCAGGCGCGGAGCCGGCGGCATCCGTGAGCGCCGGGTCAGCCCGAACGGCCCGCAGACAGGCGTCCGGGTCAGCGCAGCGAGTCGGCCACCTTGTGCAGCTCGGCGGCCGAGTGGTGGAACAGCTCGAGCTCGGTCGGCGAGAAGGTCGTCTCGCGGATCGGCTCGGCGCCAGTCGCGCTCACGATGCACGGCACCGACAGGGCCATGCCGTTCACGCCGTGGAAGTCGGTGAGCACCGGCGAGACCGGCATGACGGCGTGCTCGTCGCCGAGGATCGCCTCGACGATCCGCGCGCTCGACAGGCCGATCGCGTAGTTGGTGGCGCCCTTGCCCTGGATCACCTTGTACGCGGCGTCGCGCACGTCGATCGCGATCTGGTCGAGCTCCTCGACGGTCATCCTGTCACCGCGCGGGGTGACCCAGTCGAGGATCGGCACCGTGCCGATGGTCGCCTTCGACCACAGGGCGAACTCGGTGTCGCCGTGCTCGCCGACGATGTAGGCGTGCACGTTCGACGTCGACACCCCGGCGCGCTCGGCGAGCTTCCACCGCAGGCGCGACGTGTCGAGGACTGTGCCCGACGCGAAGAGTCGCTCCGGTGGCAGTCCGGTCTGCTCCAGGGCCAGCGCCGTCAGCACGTCGCAGGGGTTGGTGACGATGACATACACGGCGTTGGGGGCGACCTCGAGCAGCTGCGGCATCATCGACTTCATGATCCCGGCGTTCACGCCGGCCAGTTCGATGCGGGTCTGCCCCGGCTTCTGCTTGGCGCCGGCGGTGATGACCACCACGTGCGACCCCTCGACGACCGACAGGTCACTGCCGCCGATGATGTCACTGGTTCCGGTGAACTGCGTGCCGTGGGCGAGGTCGAGCACCTCGGCTTCGACCTTCTCGGTCGCGATGTCATAGAGCGCGACGTGCCGCGCCGAACCGCGGATCAACGCGGCGTACGCGGTGCTCGAACCGACGCTCCCGGCGCCGACCACAGTGACTTTCGAGTTCTCGATGACCGCCATGAGGTCAGTCTGGCAGGGGGCGGATGCCGGGGTCCAGCCCCTCGGGCCCCGGCATCCATTCAGGGGGAGGTCAGGTCACTGCGGGTCGTTCCACGACCAGATGTCGTCGCCGCGCAGGGTCGCGTCGGCGCCGCCGTCGTTGTAGATGACCTGCCCGGTGACGTGGGTGTTCTCGGGCGAGGTCAGCCAGATCAGCAGAGCGGCGATGGACTCCGGCGACTGGTGGCCGTTGAGCGGCATGGGGACCGCGGCATCCACCATCTTCGCGCCCTCGGGCGTGGACAGCAGACCCGCCGTCATCGGGGTCAGGACGGTGCCGGGGGCGACCGCGTTGAGGGGGATGCCGGCACCGGCCCAGTCCGGGCTGATCGAGGCGCGGCGCACCCAGCGCGACAACGCCCGCTTCGACGACGGGTAGACGAGGTACCCGATCGCCGGACCCTGGTCGGCCAGCTGCTGCGCGATCGCAACGGCCGTGTCCTCGTCGCCGGCCAGCGCCGCCTCGACCATCTCCGACGAGTTGGGCTGCAGCGACGCCATCGACGACACGACGGCGGCACGCGGCGCCTCGGCGGCGGCCAGCGCCGGCTGCAGGGCGGCCAGCAGCTCGGTCACGCCGAAGTAGTTCACGGAGATGGTCCTGGCGATCGGCGCCGAGATGCCCGCGCACGCGATGACCGCATCGATGGTGCCGCCCGCCAGCTCGATGGCATTCGCGGCGGCGTCGGCGCGCCCCTGCGCGCGGGACAGATCGGCCTCGACGTCGGCATTCTTCAGATCGATGCCGATCACCCGCTCGCCGCGGTCGCGCAGCATCTGTGCCGTGGTGGCGCCGATGCCGGAGGCCGACCCGGTGATGACGTAGGTGCGAGCCATGACTGCTCTCCGTTCTGCGGGCACCTCGTGGGTGCCGCGGCGGGCTCCGATGTGGTCTTACCACAAACGCTAGCGGGTCAGGCTGCTCGGGAGCGCCACGACTATCACTCAGTGGGAGTGGTGGATGCCGGGGCTTCGGCCGCCGGCGCCGGATTCCTGATCCCCGCCCAGGACACCAGTCCCCCCGCGATGACGAGGACCGCGGTGACGATGACCGCGCGGTGGAAGCCGGCCAGGTCGAGCGCGCCGCCGGTGATGAACGCGAGGACGGCGATGACGAGGAGACCGGCGACGCGGGCGACGGCGTTGTTCACGGCGGAGGCGATGCCCGAGCGGTCGGCGTCGACGGCGCCGAGGATGGCCGACGTCAGCGGGGCGACGGTGATGACCAGGCCCAGGCCGAACACGACGATGCCGGGGAACATCTGCCACCAGTAGTCGAAGTCCTCGTCGACGGCGAGCAGCAGCAGCGAGCCGACGCCCATCAGGAGGGGGCCCACGGTCATGAACAGGCGCGGACCCCACCGTCCGGCGAGGGTGCCCACCGACGAGCTGAGCACGATCATGATGAGGGTGGCCGGCAGGCTCGCGAGTCCCGCGAGGGTGGCGGGCAGGCCCGCTCCCTGCTGCAGGTACACCACCACGACGAACCCGTTGAGCGCGAGCGCCGCGTAGATGAAGAGGGTCGCGATGTTGCCCATGCCGAAGTTGCGGATGCGGAACATCGACAGGGGGAGGATCGGTGCGGCCGTGGTGCGCTGGCGGCGCAGGAACAGGGCGAACATGACGACGCCGGCGACGGCGGGGATCCAGATGGCCGGGTGGACCCAGCCGAGCCGTGGCTCTTCGATGAGTGCGAAGACCGCCAGGCCCAGGCCGAGGGTGCACAGCGTCGCGGCGAGCCAATCGATGCGGCGGTCGGGTCGCGGGGTGTCGCGGGTGGTGAGCCGGGTGAGAAGCCAGAGCGTGATCGCGATGGGGACGATGTTGACGACGAACACCCACCGCCACGAGAGCAGGTCGACGAACACGCCGCCCAGCAGCGGGCCGATGACCATGGCGCTGGTGGTCCACGCCGTCCACATGCCTATCGCGCGGCCCTGCAGCGCGCCGCGCATGCTCGAGGTGATCAGGGCCAGTGAGCTGGGCACGAGGAACGCGCCGGCGGCCCCCTGCAGCGCGCGGGCGATGATGAGGATGAGGGCGTCGGGGGCCACCGCGATGATGAGCGAGGTGATGCCGAACCCGATCAGGCCGATGCGCATGACCAGGATTCGCCCGTAGGCGTCGCTCACTGACCCGGCGACGAGGATGAGCGCGCTGAGGGTCACGAGGTAGCTGTCGACGACCCACTGCTGGGTGATCAGGCCGCCGCCCAGTTCGTCGCTGATGGCGGGCAGAGCGACATTGACCACGGTGCCGTCGAGGAAGGCGACGAACGACGCCAGCACGGCGACCGCGACCACGAGGCGCTGGTTCGGCGTCATCTGATCAGCCATGTTCGCCACGCTAGACCTGTGACCCGGCGCGCGGGAGGGGATGTGCCGGCCCGAGTGGATGCCGATCGGCCGGCGCCCGCGGAATCTCCACAGGTACTGATTCGCGCATGGGGGCGCGGTCGCGTACACTTTTCCGCGGTGACGTGTCCGAGCGGCCGAAGGTGCGACTCTCGAAAAGTCGTGTAGGGTAACCCCCTACCGTGGGTTCAAATCCCACCGTCACCGCCACGTGAAACCCCCGCAGATCCCTTGAAAACACTGGGATCGCGGGGGTTTCGCATTGGCGGCGGAACTGGTTTGAGAAGAATTTGAGAAGACCGGTCTTCTCAACCCGGGTGTGAGCGTGAATCAGGACATCGGTGACGCTTCGCGTCGACAGTTCGGCGACAGTAGAGTCGGCCTCCGAGGACTGGGATGCTGACATGAAGCTTGAGATCACCACGACCCCCCGCGAGACGCTCGTATGGGCACCGACCCAGGGCGCCGCTGCCGAGTTGCGGCGGCTCCTTGTCGCCGCCAATTGTCTGGTGCTGGATGCGGATCCGTGGGAACTCGACTTTGACCGGATCCCTGAGGGGGAGCGCGATCAGTTCGACCCGGAACGCGTCGTCGACGTCGAGATCGGTGCCGCGGCCTACGCGTCCCTCACCGCTCTCGTCGATTCCGGTCACGAGTTGCGGTGGCATCGCTGGCAGCGTGAGCCTCTGGAGGACCAAGTGTGGGGTGTGCCAGTCGGTCCCCGCGAAGCGTGAGCGGGGTGGGAGCACCGTTGCTTCGATGGGTGATCAGCGAGGACCGAGTCCTGATCGCTCCTGCTCGCGGATGATGGTGAATGGTGGAGCCTGACGGGCGCGACTGAGCGCGTCGGCAACGTAGTCCAGGTCATCGTCGAAGAGGTCGGCATACGTGTCGAGTGTCATCGCGGCCGACGCATGGCCGAGCATCCGCTGCACGGCCTTCACGTTCGCGCCGGCGCTGATCGCGAGGCTCGCGGCCGTATGACGCAGGTCGTGCGGCGTGACGATCGGGAACGTTGAGTCCTTCGCTCGCGCTCGCTTGACCGCATTGGCGAACCAGCCGTCCTGCGAGTTAGGCAGCCGTAGGTGGCGCTACACCACTTTAAGGGGCACTACTTCCGCGAGTGCGGCGTGGGCACTCTAGCGCGGGGGCTGTGGCTGTTCGCTGGTCGAAACATCGTTGTCTTCCGCCTTCAAGTGCGGTACCTTGAGACCTACCGAAGCGTTTCGGTACCCGAAACCCTCAAAGGAGAGTGTCATGACAACGAAGAGGTTGCGAACTGCCCTGGTGTTCGCCAGCGCGGGTGCACTAGTTGTGCTCGCCGGGTGCAGTGCAGGTGGCGACGATGCCAGTGGTGGGCCGACCGAGATCAACATAATCGCGCCCTCCAATCCGCCGTCGGATGCGGGCTTCCAGGCAGTGACGGAGGCGTTTAACGCTGCCAACCCGGACATTCACGCGACGTATACCGGCGTTTCGGACTACGAGACCACGCGGGCTGCGCAGCTAACCGCCAGCAAGGCCGATATTGTGGCCTGTTACCCGCGGCAGCCGACCGGGCTGCCGGATGAAGTGGTCAGCGAGGACACGCTGATGGCGCAGTCGGGGACGTTTGTTGACTTGACCGACGAGCCCTTCATGGACAACTATCTCCCAAGCGTGCTGGCGTCGCCGCGGTCGGCTATCGACGACCGCGTCTACGCAGTGCCGACCGGCCTTTCGTATGCCACGGGTGTCTACTACAACAAGAGCCTGTTCGACGAGCTCGGCCTGGAGATTCCCACCACCTGGGACGAACTGCAGGATGTGATGTCCGTGCTCAACGAGAACAATGTCACGCCGTTCGGCTTCGGTGGCTTGGACGCATTCCCCGCAGCGCTGCCCCTCTACGGCATCCTGGCCTCCTACTACCCGACCGATGCGGACAAGACCGAATTGTTGGAGGGGATCTACGACGGGTCGGTCGACTTGACCGAGGGCGCGCCGCTGGAGGTCATGGAACGTCTGCAGACCGTCTACGACAACACCACCCCGACGTCGCCGGGTATCAGCGTGGTCGAGTCGTTCGGAGCTTTCGCCAACGGGGAGTTCGCGATGCTGTTCGATGGCTCCTGGGATCAGAAATCAATCGCCGATGTGGTGGGCACGAAGTTCGATGTTGGGATGTTCCCTCTTCCTGGTGGTGACGACGCAGCCGACAACCACAACCTGAACGGCAAGCTTGAGCTCCAGATGTGCGCGGTGGAAGGTAGCGAGCACAAGGAGGCGGCGCTGAAGTGGCTGGAGTTCTTCTCCCAGCCGGAGAACTACGCCACCTTCACGGAGCTGTCCGGTTTTGCCCCCTCCCAGCCTGACATCGCCAGCGACGACGCCTTCCTCAACTCGATCGCGGATTACACCAGCGAGTTCTCCCTGTTCTGGGAGGCGATTTTCATCGCGCCGCAGGGGCTGGCACCAGAAGGCGGAGTCGGTTTCGCCTACCAGCTGCTGCCCCCGCTCGGCGCCCAGACGCCCGAGGAAGCCGCGGCGGCTGCCGAAGCGGCCTGGGAGGCTGTGCGATAGCCGGACCGCTGTGAGGTAGTCCTGGGCCGGGGCGGCGGAAGCCGCGCCGCCGCGGCCCGGGCGACGAAAAGCAGTCTTCGAGTCAGGATGTCCATCGCTGTGAACCCGAACCCCGTCACCTTCCCCTTCCGTCGACGTAGCGCTCTTCGCGTGACTTACTACGGTGCGTGGATCCCCATCCTCTTCTTCGTGTTCGTTCCCGCGATCATCACCGTGGTTCTGTCGTTCACGGACATCCGACGGACCCCCGGTCTGCCGTGGGAGTGGGTGGGCATCGAGAACTACGTGAGGTTCTTCAACCCAGCCCGGCTGAGTAGCTCCCTGCAAGTCATCGAGAACACGCTGATCTACGCGGCGCTCACGGTCCTCGTCGGATGCTTCCTCTCGCTGGGGATTGCACTGCTGCTGAACAAGAAGCTGAAAGGCCGCATGTTCGCTCGGGCAGTCGTGTTCATGCCGACGATCCTCGGGGTCACCGTGGTCGGGCTGATCTGGTCGGTCATCTTCTCGGTGTATGGCCCCATCCAGCAGGTGCTGGGTTGGTTCGGAGCCTCGTCAAACTTCTTTGGCGACAAGACCATTGCGCTGTACCTGGTCATCTTTGTCGTGATCTGGAGTGCTATGGGCACGACCACGATCATCTTCCTTGCGGGGTTGCAAGCGATCCCGCCTGAACTGTACGAGGTTGCTGCCATTGACGGCGCAACCAGTCGGCAGACGTTCTGGTACATCACGTGGCCGCTGCTGGCACCCACCTTCACCACGAACATGCTGTTGAGCGTGATCGCTGGGCTGCAGGGCTTCGCCATGATCTACGTGCTCATGGGGACGGCACGCCCTGATACCGAGACGCTCGGCGTTTCTGTGTTCTCCGCGGCGTTCGGTGGCGGCAACGCAACTCAGGGCTTCGGGGCTGCGGTGGCGATGATCCAGTTCGTTCTTGTCGGCCTGGTCGCGCTCGTGGTGTTCAGCTACCTGAAGTGGCGAGAGGAGAAACTGTGAACACGGTTCGCGTGGTGGTCCCCTCAGTACCGGCGGAAGGAATGACCGTGACCACGACTCGTGCCGCCGATGACCGGATGCGCCGCCGTCAGCGGCGTTTCCAAGTCGGCTCGTACGTCTTGCTCAGCTTGCTCATCCTCTCTTATACCATCCCGTTACTGTACTTGGTGAACACCGCGTTGAAGTCCTACGCGGAGTATGCGGTCAACCCGAACGGCCTGGTGCAGGACCCGCAGTGGGCGAACTTTCCTGATGCGTGGCAGCAGGGCAACTTCGGCACCTATCTCCTGAACACGCTGCTGTACGCCATCACCGGCGCCGGTGGGGTGACCCTCCTTGCCCTGATGATCGGATTTCCGCTGGGCCGCGGCTACATTCGCGGCTCGAAGTTCTGGTTCGGGGTGCTGGCGAGCTTCCTTTTCCTGCCCAACGCGATCGTCGCGCAGTACCAGCTGCTGATCGGCATGAACCTATATGACACTCGTGTCGGCTACATCGTCATCCTGGCGCTCGGCGTCGGCATCGGTCCGTTGCTGCTGGCGGCGTATGCGCAGTCGATTCCCCGGGAGATCGACGAGGCTGCCGCGATCGATGGCGCCGGATACTGGCGATACTTGTGGACGTTCGCCGTCCCGCTGTGCCGTCCCGCACTGGCTACTGTCTTCCTGCTCAGCGCGGTAGCCATCTGGAACGACATCATCTTGGGCACGGTCCTGTTCGCCGATTCGTCGAAATGGCCGATCGCCACCGGCCTGAACGCGTTCAAGGGCGTCAACCTGACCAACTGGCCATTGCTGGCGGCGGCGACGATCATCGTCGCGGTGCCGCTGATCGTGCTGTACCTGTTCGTGCAGCGCTACCTCGTCAACGCCGTCGCTGGCGCCGTCAAGGGATAGCCACGATCCGACAAGGCCTGCCGGCGCCGGACTGCGTCGCGCCGACGACCGTGACAACACGTCGATTGGAACAAACCGGAATATGAACATCGATCTGAGCGGACGAGACTGGACGCTGGTGGGCTGGCGCCGCAACGACTGGGAGTTGGCGCGGACGCCGGCGGCTGGGAAGGTGGCCTACCCCGATGTGGCCACCGTGCCCGCAACCGTTCCCGGGTCAGTCACCGGGGCTTTACAGCGCTCCGGCGTCGTCTCTGACCCGACGGTGGGAGTGAACTCTCGCGCAGCTGAATGGGTCGAGCATCGAGACTGGGAGTTCAGCCGCGTCCTAGCGGACGGGCTGCTGGTAGAAGGCACGCGGCTGTGGTTGGACTGTGAAGGCCTCGACTACGTCGGAACCGTTCTGCTGGGGCAGCGCGAGGTGGGCCGGTTCCGTGGCAGCTTCGTTCCGCACGCTTTTGATCTGACCGACGCCTACCGGGCCGGGGAGCGGAAACTCCGGATCATTCTGACTGGCGCGCCAGATGGATTGGCTCAGAACGGGTGGACGAGCAAGATCCGTGATCTGAAGCCGCGGTTCAACTATGGCTGGGACTGGACGCCGCGTACCGTCTCCGCCGGAATCACGGGGGCGGTCCGGTTGCGCCGATGCACGCCAGAGGCGGTCACGCTGCGAGCGATCATGCATGGCGACTATGACCCTGCTACCCGTACGTCGACCGTCGAGGTCCGACTGTTCGTCCACGGGGAGCTTCCAGCCGGGTCGCGGGTGCAGGTCATCGTCGATGACGAACAGATCTGGGACGGCCTAGCCGGTGGTGAGACGATCAGGGCCGAGGCTGCGGCAGCACCGTGGCAGATTTCCGGCCGAGGCGAGCAGCGGCTTCACAATGTGCTGCTGCGTGTCGTCACGCCCGGGGGTGTGGTGTTGGCAGTCGTCGAACGGCGGATCGGGTTCCGCCGGATCGAGTGGGCGGCCACCGCGAACGCGCCGGAAGGATGTGACCGGTGGCTCTGCGTGGTCAACGGTGAACCGGTATTTCTTGCCGGGGTGAACTGGGTCCCGATCCGCCCCCAGTACGCCGATCTCACCGAGGCCGACTATCGTTCCCGGCTAGAGCGGTACCGCGACCTGGGCGTCGTCATGGTCCGGGTGTGGGGCGGTGCGGGCATCGAGAGGCCTGAGTTCTACCGGATCTGCGATGAACTCGGTCTGCTGGTGTGGCAAGACTTCCCGATGAGTTCGTCCGGCTTGGACAACGAGCCGCCGAGCGATCCGGACTTCATCGCTGCACTGGTCGAGGTTGCGGAGAGCTACGTCGAACGTCTCGCGCATCATCCGTCTCTCACGCTGTGGAGCGGGGGCAACGAACTCACCCACGTCGCTGAGCCGGGAGTTCCCGGCTCGCCGTTGGATGTTACGCACCCGACTCTCGCCGCGTTGCGCGCGGTGGTCGAACGGCTGGACCCGCGGCGACGGTACGTCGCCACTACGCCGACAGGGCCTCGTTTCGAGGCCGATCCGGCGGAGTTCGGGCGCGGCGTACATCACGATGTACACGGCCCCTGGGAGTTCGACGGCGACTTGGACGAGTGGCACGCGTACTGGGACGAAGATGATGCCGTCATGCGCTCGGAGGTAGGTGTCGCGGGCGCTTCGGATATGGACCTGCTTGCTCGGCACGGCCTCACCCAAGCCGCCACGCCTGAGGAGCTGCGCCAGCTGTGGACGCATTCCTCAGGATGGTGGTTGAGTCAGCTCGACAAGTGGCTTAGTTCCGGCGGTGATCTGACCGAGTTGGCCGAGTGGGTCGAGCACAGCCAGCTACGACAGGCCGAGATGCTCGGCTACGCCGCCCGTCGCAGCCTGGAACGGTTCCCCGCCTGCGCCGGCTTCCTGGTCTGGCTCGGACATGACACCTTCCCCTGCGCCGTGAGTCTGTCGCTGCTGGACAGCGACGGTGCACCGAAACCTGCCGCCAGCGCTTTCGGCGACGTGTTCGCGTCGCCTCGGCCTGCCGACATCCTGACACCGGTCCCCAGCTTTCTTCATGCGGAGCAGAAATGAACAATCCCACTACCGGCATCGCACCGACCGCCCTCGAGCTCTTGCAGACCGACGCGCTGCAGCAACGGTCGTTGAGCCTGCCCCTGAGCCGAATCGTCATCAACCCGCAAGACTTCATGTCCGATGCAAGCGAAGTCGCGCAGAACTGCGGGCCGACGTTTCCGCTTGGACTGGGGTACTACGCGTTTGATGAGGCTACAATCTTGCCGCAGTTCCTGACGTTGTGGGCGGTGGCCCCCGGCGCCACTTCACCGGCTGTCTCTCTCGGGGAGGCGGTCGCAGTCGCCGCGACCGGGTGGAGCGGCGGTGACGACGTCCACCTCGAGACGCGCACGGATTGCGTGACAGTGTTCCGCACCAGTGCTGATGGCGGTCACCTCAGCACCGCAAGAACGCGGGTCAGTATCGGTGACCAGACACCTGTGCTGCGTGTCTCGGTCGGCGCGGTGCGCGGCCAATGGACCCTGCATGTCGGTCGGGTGGGCACGGAGCCGGTGATGGTGCTGCCCGGGGCCGCAACGCTCGGCCAGCACTACCTGGATCTGCGCGCTTACTTCCCTGACGGTCTTTCGGGAGAGGTGGAGTTGGCGATCGGCGTCATTGGGGAGGGCGCCTTTGTGAGCATCGATGAGATGCGGTTCGTCCCCGCCGCCGATCGACACAGCATCGGCGCGTCCAGTTACGACACCGACTGGTCGCCGGGCGGCCTGGGACTGGAGGGCCACTACAGCGGGCTTGACGTTCAGGGGGTGGACGCGTTCGTCGATCGCGACAGCGTGGTGCGCGAACTGAACTTCTCCTTTCCGCTGTCGCCGACCACCCCGATGACCCTCGTCGGCCGCCACATCGCACCGCCCTCCCAGGATGCTTCCGGCACCGTCACGGTCTCCGCGTCAGGAATCTGTGTCGCCGTCGCTGTCAGCGCCGGCGGGCCGATCCGGTACTACCACGACGAATCCGAACTGGCCGCCGGGGGAGCGGGTTCTCCCGTTCCGGTGTCGCCGGTCGGCGTCTGGGCGATCCCGTTGCTGCCGGGGCAAGCTCGGTACACGATCGGTGTTGCGGTGACACCAGATGATCCGGGACGTAGCCGGCAGCTTGCTGTTGACGCTACCCGCGCCAGCGCCACCGAACGACGCCAGCATTGGCACGAGTACTGGGACGACCAGCTCGGGCGGTTGCCTCGTCCGGCGCGCTTCGAGTTGCGCGGTGTCGATGCCATCGACGTCGGCCCGGAGGCGGTGCGCGCCGAGTATTACCGAGCCTTCATCGGACTACTCTCGAACGTCCTCCCCCAGCAGCCTGAGACGGGCTTCCGATACCCGACCGTTGCCACAGGCAAGGCCTCGATGTGGAACTACGGGGCGCCCGGGGCGCGATCGGCGGCCGCCTGGGAAACGTTCCTGGCCATACAATTCCTCGGCTATGTGGACGGGTCGTTGGCGTGGTCCTGCTTCAACGGTCTGATGTCGCTGGTGGATGCGGAAGGATCGCTGGCCGGGGAAAGCCTTCCCAGCCGGAAAGCGCAGACCGCGTGGGTGCTGTACTGCCTCACGAAAGACCGGGACGCGTTGGCCGCCGGGTACCCGGGATTGCGGCGGCTGCTGGAGTGGCAGGCAGAACGTCCCCGGTGGGTATACGGCACCTATGACAATCCGGGGGAGTTGGACGCCGAGTTCCTGTCTTCCCTGATCGTCGACCTGGACTTCGGTGTGCAGATCGCGATGGAGCTCGCGGCGCATGATGACGTCACGCGATTCGGGCAGCTGCGGGACCAGCTGAACGGCGAATACCGCGCCAAATGTTTCGCCGGTCCGCAGCAACGCGCCATCCAACATTGGTTCCCGGATAGTGACGCGTCGTTGCGCGGCGGACCCGACGGGTTCGGGCTGCAGGTGTCGATGGGGTTGGCGGTGCCCGGACTAGCTGACTGGCAGGTGGGGTCGCTGCTGGCCCGCTTCGACTCTCATTTCGACCCAACAGACCAGCTCGCCGGGTTCGACTTCGTGAAACACCCCAACGTCAGCTACACCGTCCGTGGTCTTCTCGAACGCGGCCGTGAGGCAGACGCGTTGGCACTGTCGAACGCGCAATTGCGGGATGTGATCCGTTCCGGATCGTTCGCAGAGGTCTACGACCGTGGCCTGCAACGACCCCGGCCCTGGGGTGTGCGCCCGTCCATCTTCGGCATGACGCAGGTGCTGGACGCCGTTTGGCTGAACAACGGGCTCCGCATGGATCTAGGTGTTCCGCATGCAGTCGCCCTGCCCGGAACGGACGGGGGTGTCTCGGGGATCCCTCTGGCGGGGCGCCGCATCTCGCTGACGGTGCACGACTACTCCGCCACGATCTTTGACGAGGCCACCGCTGCCCCCGCCGCTCGCACGCTCTTCGCGGCCCATCGGGCCGGAACGGCCTTTCCCGAGCATACTTACTGACTGGCCGTCGGAGACGGGGCGATTTCGCCGCTCGATAAGATTGGGCAATGATGGCAGACCCCATCGCAGGGGACAGTGGCCGCGTCACGATCGGTGACGTGGCCCGGCACGCTGGCGTGGCGATCAGTTCGGCGTCGGCGGCGCTGAACAACCGGTCAGGCGTGTCCGATGCCACGCGTCTCCGTGTGCGTCGGGTCGCCCGAGAACTAGGGTTCGTGCCCTCCCCGCATGCCCGGTCGCTATCCTCCAAACGCGCCTACGCGATCGGGCTGGTCATCCATCGCCCCGCCGAAGTACTGGAAGCTGACCCGTTCTTCGGAGCCTACGTCGCAGGGGTTGAGCGCGCCGCGGCGGCACGGGGGAACGCGCTTGTGCTACAGATCGCTGAGGACGAGGCGGAAGAGACTCGCCGGTACCGGGAACTGGCCGCCAGCCGAATGGTTGACGGTGTCTTGCTCAACGAAACCACTGACCCGGACCGACGTGTCCAACTGGTTCAGCAATTGGGGCTGACCGCGGTCGGCGTCAACGCCGGGGCAGAGTTTCCGTTCCCCGCGGTACACCAGGATTCCAGCCGCGGCGTCGCTGAGATCGTCAACCATCTGGTGGAGTTGGGGCACCGTTATATCGGGCATATCAGCGGCGCCCCCGCTTACGTGCACACCCACGAACGGGAAGCGGCCTGGCGTTCGACTCTGGCGGTCGCCGGACTGCAGCCCGGCCCCGTATTCCCCGGTCACTTCACTTACGACGCCGGGTACCGTGCAGCCGAAATGTGGCTGGAGCTGACTCATCGACCCACCGCGGTCTTCTGCGCGACCGATCTCAGCGCGATCGGATTCATTCTGCGGCTGCAGGGCGCGGGGGTGCGAGTACCGCAAGACGTCTCGGTAGCCGGGTTCGACGGCATCACCATGGCCACCATCGTCCGCCCGACGTTGACCACATACAGCGGAACCCCCCGGCTACTCGGTGAAGCGATGGCGGCCCTACTCGTAGATGTCATCGAACACCCTGAAGAGGCGATCTCGGATGTCGAAGTTCCCGCCGGGCACCTGCTGCTCCGGGATTCGACCGCGCCGCCGTCCTGTTGATGAGCCCCGCGCCGGTGCTGGTCCCGTCAGTCGTTCTGCTACGCGGCGGACTGTGCTGGGGAATCGGTTCGCTGCCGCGCGTCGCCCGCTGGTGAGCCTCACGGCCCGATGGCGTACCGCCGCGCGAGCTATCGCATCGCCGGGCGGGCATCCTCGTTCGATGACCCGTTCGCTGTGACCCGACAGCGTGAATCCGCCGACGCGAACTCGCGGGGGGCACGCATCGCGGTCCCGGCGGGTCCTTGCCCAGTTTCCTGGGGTCAACTGGTGGGTTGCGGCGGCCGGGTACTGTGTTCCAGGAGCTCGAGGATGTGAACGTAGGTCTTCCCGGTGGCGCGTGACATTCCGAGTTCGCAGGTGCGGTTGGCGGACGCGTAGGCCGCGAAGGCGCGCGAATTGACCTCGCCTGCTTCCCGGGCGGTGGCGGACGCGGTCAACTCCGGGTGCAGCATGCCACGGTCCCCGGCGAACGCACAGCAACCCCACTCCGCCGGTTCGAACACGTCGGGGCTGAGCGCGCGGGCGATTGCGGCCAGATCGTCGTCGATGCCAAGCTGCGTGGTCGAGCAGGTGCGATGCAGCGCGATGGACGATATTGGGGTGGTGACGACGAGCCGGCCAAGAAGTCGCTCGCGGACATACTGGACGGAATCGACGAAGCGAAGGTTGGCGTACGCGGGCCCGGTTGAGTGGGCCCGGGCGGCCATCGACCGCAATCCCTCGGTGCACGAGGCGGCGTCGCAGACGATCGGCAGCTGGCCGCCGCGGCTGGCTACAAGAAGGGCAGGCAGGACCTGCTCGGTCATCGTGTCGTACCCGTCGCGGTGTCCCTTCGACTTCCAGGGGGTGCCGCAACACATCGAGGACACGTGGTCAGGCTCCACAATCGTCAAGTGCGCGCGTTCGCACAGCAGACGGAACGCCTCGCTGCTACCCACGCCGCCGCCACCAGGGGCGAACATTGTGCCGGTGCAGGCGGCGAAGAACACAGCCTCCGCGCCGGGCGTGACGCCACCGCCGCGCCGGGGGTATCCTCCGCGGGGCAGATCGCTGGAGTAGCGCGGGACCTCGTCGGCACCCAGCAGCATCCGGCCCACGTCGGTGGCGGCGGTGACGATTGGCGTGGGCAGCGCACCTGCCAGCGAGAGCGCAGCCCCCCCGGCGCGGGCAACGGTTCCCCAGTTCCGGGCGGCCAGGTTCCAGCCAGCACCGGTGAACCGGTTGGCGGTCTCCGCCCGCAGGCGCCGAACGAGATCGCCGGTATTGATATCGACCGGGCACGCGACAGAGCACATACCGTCGACGGCGCACGTCTGGACACCGTCGTAGTCGTAGTCCCGGGCAAGGTCAGCCAGCAGGGCTGTGTCACCGCGATCCTCGGCGGCCCGCATCTCCCGGCGCAACACGATCCGCTGGCGGGGGGTCAGGGTGAGGGTCTTGCTCGGGCAGGTGGGTTCGCAATACCCGCATTCGACGCAGCGGTCCACTTCCTCTTCGACCCTTGGTGCCGACTTCAGATCGCTAAGATACGACGACGGGTCCTCCGACAGCAGCACCCCAGGATTCAGGATGCCAGCAGGGTCGAACAGGTCTTTGATCCGACGCATCACGCCATACAGCTCGTCGCCGAACTGACGACGCACGAACGGCGCCATGATCCGGCCGGTGCCATGCTCGGCCTTCAGGGTGCCGCCCTGTTCGAGGACCAGATCCACCATGTCGGCGGTGAAGCGTTCGTAACGGGCGACGCTGGCCGGGTCGTCGAATCGCTCGCTGATCATGAAGTGCACATTGCCGTCTTTGGCGTGTCCGAAGATCACACAATCTGTGTACCCGTGCAGGGCAAACAGATCGACGAGTCGCTCACACGTGGTTAGCAGCCGGTCGACCGGTACCGCGATATCCTCCAGCAGCGCGGTCGTGCCCGACGGTCGCGCTTCGGCCACCGCTGTGTAGAGCCCCTTGCGCACATGCCACAGTGTCGCGCGCGCGGCCGGGTCGGTGGTGAAAGTAAACGGCCTCGCCAGTTGCAACCCCGATGAGATGTTCCGGAATGTGGCGACGCGCGCCTGCAGCTCGGCCGCGTCCTGCGCGTGATGTTCGATCAATAGTGCGGCGTGCGACTCGACGGAGATCCCTGCGATCACATCCGGCACGTCACTGAGAGTCTGTGCGACCCGCAGGGAGGTGGCATCCATGAGTTCGATGGTTGCCAGTTCCGCTTCCACCAGCGCCGGCAGGGCGGCGGTGGCCGTGGCAAGATCGGGGAAGACGAGCAGGCCGGTGGCGATGGCCGGGCTAACCGGAACGGTCTCGAAGGTGGCCTCTGACACGAACCCGAGGGTGCCTTCACTGCCGATCATCAGGTGGCTGAGGATGTCCGCGGGCGTTTCGAAGTCGATCAGCGAGTTGAGTCCGTAGCCCATCGTGTTCTTGATCGCATACTGCCGTCGAATTTCGGCGACCAGGTCTGGCCGTCTGGTGATGCGCTCGCGCAGTGCGATCAAGCCCGCGTGCAGGTCGGGATCATGGGTGCGAAGCAACTCATCGGCGTCGGGGGCGCCGGTATCGATTGTGGTGCCGCTGGGCAGGGTGACCACCATGGAGCGCAGCGTGCGGTAAGTGTTCTGTGTGATTCCGCACGCCATGCCGCTGGAGTTGTTGGCTACCACCCCGCCGATCGTGCAGGCTATCTCGCTCGCGGGATCCGGACCCAGCTTCCGTTGGAACCGGGACAGCCGAGCGTTGACCTGCCGCACCGTCACACCAGGCTCGACGGTCACGGTCGTCCCGTCGGAACTAACGACGATGCGCTGAAAGCCTTGACGGATGTCGAGCAGCACCGAGTCCGTTACTCCTTGGCCGCTGAGACTGGTGCCACCCGATCGCAGCGTCACCGGCACCTTTCGCTGAGTGCAGGACTGGAACACCGCGGCCACGTCGGTCGTGCTGGTGGGTTGAATCACGACCGATGGGATGAGCAGGTAGTGCGAAGCATCGTGTGCGCGGGCGAACCGATCGATCGACCGGTCGAGGAAGGTCAGATCGGCGGGGAGGTCGGCGCGGTCAAGGACGGAAATGGGGCGGGATGGCATTGATCGTATTCCTGAGGGGTGTCGGGCCGCTCCGAGCCGCGCAGCACGAGCGTGGTGGGGAGGACGGTGGTGGTTGCCGGTGCGCCGTCACCATTCGCGCGCGCGATGACACGCTCTGCGGCGAGGCGGCCCATCTGCGAAATGTTCTGCGTGACCACCGAGACGGCGGGCATCGCGAGTTGTGCTGCTTCGAAGTCGTCGAACGCAATCAGCGGGACACGCCGCCCGTGGCGGCGAAAGGCGAACAGCGCCCCGATCGCGGCACGGTTGTTGGCGGCGAAGATCGCATCGGGATTGGCGCCGTCCAAGAGTCGGAGCACGGCGGCCGTTGCGTCCTCTTGGCTGTGGGCATCGCTGGCAACGAGGGTGTAGTCGACGACGAGGTCCGCGTCCGCGAGGGCGGTACGGTAGCCGTCGAACCGCTCCTGCATCGTGTAAAGGGCGAGGCTGTCGCCCACGAACGCGATTCGGCGGGCACCGGTTTCGACCAGAGCGCGCACGGCGTGCGAGGCGCCACCTGCGTTGTCGGCGAGGATGGTGTCGGCTAACCCGGCCGCATCCATCGGGCGGTCGAGCACCACCAGCGGTGGAACAGGGGGCGCAACCGTCGACCACGGCCGGTTCGGACTCTTCGGTGGCACCACAATCAGCCCGTCTACGCGCTGTTCCATCAACCGATCGATCACACGGTCGAAGGTCTGTCCGTCTTCTTCCGAACTCGCGCTGATGAGCAGATAACCTCGTGCGCGGGCGGTCAGCTCGATGGCCTGGGTGAGGGTCGAATAGTATGGGTTGGACAGATCGCTGATTACCAGACCGAGAATCTTGCTCGTCCACCCAGGGCGGATGCTGGCGGCAGCGAGGTTTCGTCGGTAGCCGAGCTCCTCGATCGCCGCCCCGATTCGCGCTGCCAGTTGCGGGTTGATGTTCGTCTCGCCGTTCACGTAACGTGACACAGTCTTAAGCGCCACACCTGCCACCCGTGCGACATCGTTCATCGTCGGATTCGCGCCCATACTCGCCTCCATAGACAGTTCCGTGCGCCTAGGTGGCCGGTGCTCGATCACGCTACCTCGCGCACGGTGATCATGATCCTATGGTCCCGCGATTGGTTGGGACCGACGGCAGCGTCCCCGCTATCTGTGGTGGCGGCGAGTGGGGTAAGGGGCACGGTGGCCGGTTCCAGCGCCAGCGCCCACCGTCCCCTGGTGGGATATACCCACTGGTGCATGTAGGGAAGGCCCTGCGGTTCCCAGGCCACGTCCACCTCGAGGCCCGACCCGGGACGGGCGACGACGGCATGGGCCCAGCCGTCCGCGCCCGTACGGATTCCAGTGTGCGCGAAGACTGCTTCCACTACGGCGTCACACACCGGCGGCAGCGGCGACGGGGCGGGGACCGCGGTGACGAGGCTGCGGGGCTGCCAATTGTCGGCGTCCACCTGCACGCGGGTGCCGGGTACTGCGACGGGAGGGCCGATGTTGACATGGTACAGCATCTGGACCGGCACCGAGACCGGCCCGGTGTTCTCGACCCGGTCATGCACGCTGATACGTGCGAAATCCGCGCCGGCGTAGGACTCAATGGTGCGCTGGATCGTGACGGAGCCGCCAAACAGGTCATGCACTTCCACCGCGCCTGTCACTACGGTGCGGGCATTGCGGGCATCCGCGACGATGCGTGCCGCCGGGCGGTGTGAGAAGTCGCCATGGAGGCCGTGCTCGGCGGTCGCCGCGCCAATGTGGAATGGCCCGCAGCTGGTCAGCAGGCCGCCGATAAACCGGGACAGCCAGGAGGAACCGGTGGGCTGATCCAGGGGACGCGCGTCCTGTACGGGGGAACGCCACGCGAGGGGAACGCCGCGCCAGGACGCGTATCCGATGTCCAGTCCCCGGGACGCGAGTATTTCGTGCTCGAAGCCGCCCATCACTCTGCTGAGGAACACCCTGGCCGGGTCATTGCTTCCTGGGACTCCGAACCGTTCCACCACCTCCGCCGGAGCGGACGTATGTGCAAGCAGGTGCGCGTCAGCCAGGCTCGCCACGGTGAGCCCGTCCACACTCGCACTCATCGTTGCTCCGGCGCTGGTGGGCGGCAATGCAGGATACGGCCGCTTCCGGCCACTGTCACCGCGCCCGCCGCGGCAGGCAGCAACACGGTCGATCCGGCCACCGCCGCGATGTCGCAAGAATCGGTGCGAAGGCTGACGTCGCCCTCGAGGACGACGATGACCCCGAAACCGGCGGGCAGTACGGCCAGCGAGGGCACCTCGATTAGGTCGAGCCGGAAGAAGGGTGTTGCCGGTTCGACCAGCGTCGGTCCCGGACCGGGAGCGCGGCGGATCAGGGCGTTGAGGTCCTGGAAACTGCGACCACAGCGTTCCACCGCGCGCAACGCCGCCGGGAAACCCAGCCCCAAGTGGCCGTCCTTGGCGCCGTCGAGATTGAATCCGCGCCATTCCAGCAGGATGGACAGATCTTCCGGCTGCTGCACCTCTACCAACAGGATTCCGTCTCCGATCGCGTGCAGCACGCCAGGCGGGACGAATACGGTGTCGCCGGATGCGACGGGAACGGTGTGCATCCGCTCGAGCAGGCATGAGATCTGCTGAGTGCTGACGAGCCGGTGCAGCTCGCCCGCGGACAAGTCTTCCTTCAAACCGAGGAAAATGACTCCGGGCGAGAGGATGTACCAGGCCTCCGCCTTGCCGTGCGCGGCGCCGAGATGCCGGGCCGCGAACTCGTCGTCGGGATGCGCGTGCACCGGCAACCGTTGTCCCGCGTCCAGGAGCTTGACCAGCAGGTTCGGGTCCGCACCGAATGCCCGCAGGTGTGCTTTGCCGAGCCAGAATTCCGGGTCGGACTGAACCCGGTCTGCCAGCAGCGTGCCATCCGGCAGCCGTGACAGACCCTGGGTGTGCTCGCCTCGCACAGTAGTTACTGACGCTACCCAGTCCTCGGGGGTATTCGGCAGCGCTGACGAGTCGCGGCGGAACCTCGCGATCGCCGCACCGCCGGCATAGAAGCGGTCCCGCGGCTGATTGGCGGGGAGAACGATAGGTTTCATTGGGCCTCGCTCGTAGTTCCGTCACGGGTGGGGATGGTGTAGGCGCCGAGCAGGTCGCCCTCGATAACGGCGGCGGCTGTTCGCGCGGCGCGCGCGGTCGTCTCTGGGGGGGACTCGCCGCGGAGGATGCCCGACAGGATGCCCGCCGTCGCGGCGTCCCCGGCGCCGTTGGTGGTGGTGTGCTGGCGCAATACGCTTGTCGGTTGATACACACGGCTGTCCGCCCAGTCTCCGGCGAGCCGCGCCAGGGTCTCCCCGGCGGCAGCCAGTCGGCCGGCTCCAGCGACGCCCAGTGACATTCCGCGCGGCCCATCCGAGACGGTCGCGACCGCTGCTCCCCAGTCAAGGAGCATCTCCACCAGATCTGGCGCGGTGGCGCGCGGTTGGCGAAGCGCGGAGCGTAGATCGTCCGCACTGGGAGTGATGACATCGATCTGCGGCATCGCATCCCGCAGTACCGATTCCCAGTCGACCATGGTCGCGTCATCGACAACCGCCAGATCGACGCTCGTGACCGCGCCCACCTGCCGAGCCCGTTGCAGGAGGACCCGCAGCGCCACCCCGCCGTCAGCGACCAGCCGCGGCAGCAGCGACGGGTAGCCCAAATGCACGATCTCCGCGTCCACAGTCACTTCGGAGCCATCGAACAGCTCGTTCGCACCCACGTAGTGCCAAAAGCTGCGATCGGTGCCCTGCGGCTCGATCACGATCGAATACGACGTGCCAGCTTCAGCGGACACCGTCGGCACGCCGTGCAGGCCAGAGCTGCGGAGTAGGTGCCCGGCGATACGGCCCAACTCATCCGTTCCCACTCGTGCAGCGAGCTCCACGTCATGGCCCAACGCGACCAGTGCCCGGCCGGTGTTGGCAACGCTCCCCCCGAGCGCCACCGACAGCGGGCCCACCGTCGACAGGCGACCAGGCTCGATCGAAAGGGTCCGCAGCGATGGGGTCAGGTCCACACAGACATGGCCGGCGACGACGACACGATTCACGGAGCGCCTCCGGCGAGACACGAGCGGGGTTCGGCTAGACAACGTTGTTCCACGATGTCTACTATGACAGACAGACATCGAAATCCCAAGCCTCGGCCGCGCGCCGACGAACAGGAGTACATCCCATGCAGCCGTACCGCCTCAATAGGCTCTTCAATCCCCGATCAGGCCGTGCGTTCGATGTCGCCGTGGACCACGGGTACTTCGGGGAGCCGTCGTTCCTGGCCGGGATCGAGGACATGACATCGGTCGTGGACACCCTCGTGCATGCCGGGCCCGACGCCATCCAGCTCACCCTCGGCCAGGCGCGGCTGCTGCAATCCATCCCGGGGAAGGCCAAGCCAGCTCTCGTGCTGCGCACCGACGTGGCCAACGTGTACGGCAACCCGCTGGATGCGCACATCTTCAGCAAGCACGTGCCGAATGCGATCGAGGAGGCCGTGCGGCTAGATGCGGTCGCGGTCTGCGTCAACCTGATGCAGATCCCCGGTCGGCCGGAGATCCGCGAGGCGAACATCGAGTCGATCATGGCGCTGCGAGAGCAGGCCACCCGCTACGGCATGCCTCTCATGGTCGAGCCGCTGGTGATGCAGGATAACGAGAAGGCCGGTGGCGGCTACATGGTCGATGGCGACACCGCCAAGGTGACCACGCTGGTCCGTCAAGCGCGCGAGCTGGGCGCTGACCTCATCAAGGCCGACCCGACCGATGCTATCGAGGACTATCACCGAGTCGTCGCCGCGGCGGGGGATGTTCCCGTGCTGGTGCGCGGCGGTGGCCGCGTGGACGACCGTACCCTCATCGAACGCACGGTCGCCGTGCTCGCCCAGGGCGCATCGGGCATCGTGTACGGCCGCAACATCATCCAGCACCCGAACCCTGCGGGGATCACCCGTGCACTGATGGCAGTGCTGCATGAAGACGCCGACGTGTCGGCCGCGCTCGACCTGATCGGAGACCACTCGTGACTGAGACCGTAAACGTGGCCATCGTCGGCGGCGGCCTGATGGGGCGAGAGATCGCCGCTGCCATTCAACGGTGGCCTGCGCTGATCGACCATCCCGTCACACCCCGGCTGACGGCCGTCTGCGACATCAACCCGGCCGCGCTAGATTGGTTCGACGCGATCCCGACGGTGACCACCCGGGTGACCGATTACCGCGAATTGCTCCGGGATGACAGCATCGATGTCGTCTATGTCGCGGTGCGACACGATCTGCACCAGCAGTTGTACGTCGACGTCATCGAGTCCGGCAAGAGCCTGCTCGCCGAAAAGCCTTTCGGCATAGACACCGTCGCCGCCCAGGCCATTCTGGCCGCGGGGCACGCTCACCCGGATTCGTTCGTTCGCTGCTCCAGCGAGATGCCGTTCTTCCCGGGCGCCCAGCTGGCCATCAACTACGTGCTGTCCGGTTCGCTGGGCAGGATCATCGAGGCAAAGAACACCTTCCTGCACAGCAGTGACGTGGACATTGACAAGCCGCTGAATTGGAAGCGCCAGAACAAGTACTGCGGTCGCGGCGGTGTGCTCAACGACCTCGGCATGCACACCTGGCACATTCCGCTGCGCCTCGGCTGGAAGCCCCAATCGGTGTATGGCGTGCTTCAGAACATCGTCACGGAACGGCCCGGGCCCACCGGCGCTGCGGAGCCCTGCGATACTTGGGACAACGCGGTTATCCACAGTTGGGCTATCCACGACGGCGAACGGTTCCCGCTCACCACCGAGACCAAACGGATCGATCCCGGGCAGAAGAACACGTGGGAATTCGAAGCGATCGGTTTGGACGGGGGGGTTCGATTCAGCACAAAGAACCCCAAACTCGTTGAAGTGTTCTCGTTCGACGACATCCCGGGCGTAGGCCGTGAGCAGACCTGGAAGCAGATCGATGTAGGCAGTCAGTCCATCTGGCCGACGGTCACCGGAGCCAACTTCGAGTTTGGCTTCTCCGACGCGATTCTGCAGATGTGGGCGGCGTTCCTCGCCGAGCGCGCAGGCGCCCTAGGCACTCGATTCGGCACCGTGCGACCCGAGGAAGCCGCGTTCACGCACGCAATCTACGACGCGGCGATTCGGTCACACGACACGGGCAACAGGGTTCGCCTGTAGCCGGGGAGTTGCAGAGAGCTACTTGGCGATGGTGGCGTCCTCAAAACGACGAGACACCGATGTCCCGATGCTGCCGATGTCAAAGTCCGAACCGTACGCGGCGCGGCTCTTTGGTCGCACGCATCACGTCGACCGACAAGCAACCGAAGGTGAGCATTCATGATCGTGAAACGAGTTGGAAAGCAGCGGTTGAGGGCCACAACGTTGCAGCGCAGATGGTCCGATAAACCCGCAATCAGACCCATCGCGATGATGCTGGCGTCGGCGCTATTCGCGGTACTGAGCCCGGTCATCAGCGTGCCGACGGTTGCCTCGGCAACCGTCATCGGCGGAGTGGACATGACCGGCGACGCCTCCTTCGACATCGACTCGCTTGCGGATTCCTCCGCGTCCCAGTACCGATGGCACAGCTACCCGGGCTCCCGCCTGACCCTAAACGCCAACCAGGCTTCGGACTCAAAGGCACCTGCCGGGCCGATGGATACGCGGCTCAGCATGAATCTCGGCGGGTGGTTCGGCACGAGCACCGTCAACCTCAACGGTATCGTGCGCACCGAACTTGCCACGCCCGGGGGTGCCCCTGCCAGCGCGACCACGGTCGGCACCACGTGGTATCCGTACAGGATCGGGTTCAACGCTAGCTACGGTAGTCCGGGTAGTACCATCGCCGGCTATGACTTCATGAAGGACGCGCAGTCCACGATGATTCGCGTCATGCAGGTGAACGCGACAGTGAACAACGAGGTCGTGCTGAGCGGCGCCGTGCCCGGATCTGGAGGCGCGCAGTGGATCGGCGGGACTGACAAAGTGGTCTTGGTCTCCGACAGCAAGTACTTCTACGCGGTGCACGTTGTTTCTCTCGACGGAGGCGACCTCGCACCCGTCGAGCTGCTGGAAACCGCTACCGTCAGCGGAGGGAATTGGACCTACCGGAAGGCGTTCGCTGGATCCGGGAATCTGGGACTGAGTGTCGGAGTGGCGGCGGCTTCGGAAGGAAGCGCGGCGGCGATCACTCGCGCAAAGGCAGCCTTCGATCAGCCGGTAGTTACCAGCCTGAACCAGGTGAAGGCTGACTTCTCCGGCTGGTTGAAGGCGGCCCCGGCGCCCACCAACTGGGGCATCTCTGGAATCGACGCGAAGGGAGTGACCGCCCAGCAACACGAGAAGATGTACTACTCCGCTTGGGCATTTCTGTTACAGGGGCTTGTGGATTCGTTGCCGGAGAATGCCAGTACCTATCCCTACCCGCAGGTAATGGCAGGGAAACCATCGCTGTGGAATTTCGGTAGCGACGCAAATCCCGGAACCGCGCAGTGGGAGAGCGCGTTCGGATACCAGATGCTGTCGTTCCTGATGCCGGACCAAGCTTGGCAGTCCTACCTCGGGTTGCTTTCCGAGGTAGATGCCAATGGCATGATTGGCGGGGAATCGTTGCCGACACGACTGGCGCAGACGGCATGGATGCTGTATCAGAACTCTGACAACGCAACCTACCTGGCCAGCGCCTATGCTGACTTGAAGCGATTCTTGGACTGGGCAGAGGACAACCCACGGTGGATTTGCTGCGGTCACGACATACCCGAGGAGAAAGACCTTAACTTCATCTCGTCCTGGCTGTTCGACACCGAGTTCGCGATCAAGATTGCCAACGAACTCGGCCTCACCGCAGACGCCACCATGTGGCAGACTAAGCGCCTCGCGATGATCGCCGAACTCGACGACTGGTTTTTCCAGGAACCAGACGTTATCTACGGCGTGAGTTACCAGTACACGGCCATCCCTAAGGAATGGTCGATCGGAAACGACATGTTTAAGTCTACCGCTCTGTCAATCTCTGGTCTGCCCACCAACCAGATGGACAGGATGAAGGAATTCTTCGCCAGTATCCACCGTCCTGACGACAACTTGGACAATTTCCATTACCACAAGTACCCCGACGTGAACCTGATTATTTATGGTCTGCTTGGGAACGGCGGTCACGTGCAAGCGCAACAATTCACAAAGTCTGCCTTGCGGGACGTGATCCGAGGTAAACAGTTCGGAGAGGTGCTCATTCCCACAGCCACCGGTGTAAAGGTCGACAGTGTCGCACCGAGCAATTTCACCGCCGCCGAAGCGATCGAACTAACCTGGCTGCTGAACGGCCTTCGCCTCGATTCCGGCGCCCCAGTCGCCTTCACCTTCGACACTTCGAGCATTCCCGTCCCGAACGTGCCCGATGTCTTCCCGGTGATCGATAGCTTCGAGGACATTAGCGATTGGATGAACCCATACAACTCATTCATGAGCGCGACCGGCGGCGCGGCGGTGGTCCGGTATGAAGACGTCGACGGCGGTGCTGTCGGATATGGGATGGTGCAAAAGCAGGTCACCTACGACGTCGGCGCACACCCCCAGCTGACTATCGACGTCGGTGCGGTGTACGGCTCAGCTCGCTGGGCGCTGAAAGTCAACGACGGCAGCGGGGACATCACGCTGGAGCCAGACTCCAATCAGACGGGCCAGTTCACCTACAATCTCGCGTCGGTGACGAACTGGACTGGCACCAAATCCTTCAATGTGCGGATATATGCGGTTAACGGCATGGTCCAGGTTCAGCACATGCAAGCACAATAGGACCGAGATGGCGGCCGTCCAGTAGCAGAGGCCGTCGTCTCGCAGGCGGCGGGGTCGAGTGTGGAAGTTCGGCCCCGCCGCGATCCGTTTCGTCGAGTGGTTCGCAACGATCTTCTGAGGTTTCCGGGGGACCGGCGGCTCGCACTCACGAGTGTCCGGCGCCGGGGCTCATCAAGTTCACGAGGTTGCCCCAGCCGACAAGCTGCACAACGGACGTCAATCGCGATGACCTGGACGCTCACTCCTCGAACGCCTCAGATCCACACTGTCGCCGCCGAATGCCATCGGCCGTCGGCCAGGTAAAGCGTGGGCAGAGAGGCCCCCGTTTCGGCGCCACGCCCGGATGCGCCCGGGTGTTTTGATGAGGGGAGTTAGTAGTGCCCCTTAAAGTGGTGTAGCGCGCGGTGACCGGTCCCGTCTTGAACGTGGGCGCGGTCACCGTGTGGTCCTTCGAGGAAACTCTCATGGGCCGCCCCCGTTATTCGGTCCGGACGGTGTGTGAGTCGTCGGTTTCGATTTGATGGGTGCATTGCCGAGCGTACTCGGCTGGGGGTAGGTAGCCGAGCGAGGAGTGCCGGCGGTGATGGTTGTACTCGTCCTTCCAGTCGCCGATCACGACCTGCGCGTGCAGTAGCGAGTAGAAGCTGTTGATGTTGACGCACTCGTCGCGGATCCGGCTGTTGAATGACTCGACGTACCCGTTGCGCCACGGCGAGCCCGGAGGGATGTAGGACAGGCCGGTGCGGGTGCCGGCCCAGTCGGCCATCGCTTCGCTGATGAACTCCGGCCCGTTGTCCGACCTGAGCACCGCCGGGGCGCCCCGGGCGGCGACGAGGTCCTCGAGGTGGGCGGTGAGCCGGTCGGCGGTGATCGAGCGCTCCACGAGGCCGCCGATGCATTCCCGGGTGTGTTCGTCGACGATCGAGCAGATCTTGACCGGTCGGCCGTGCTCGTCGGCGTCGAACTGGAAGTCCACCGCCCACACCACGTTCGGCGCGTCCGCCGTCGGCGCGTCGACGGTCGAAGATCCGACGCGCTTGCGACGCCGGCGCTGCGGGACCCGGAGCCCTTCGTCACGCCACAGGCGTTGGATCTTCTTGTGGTTCACCACCCACCCCTCGGCGCGGGCGTCGTGGTACGCCCGCCGGTACCCGTAGCGGGGATGGTTCTTCGCCCATGCGCGCAGCCACTCCCGCAGCGCCCGGTCTGGGTCCGTGACCGTGTCGGCGTTGAGCGGGCGTCGGTACGCGGAGCGGCTCAGCCCGACCAGACGGCACGCCATCCGCTCGCTCACCTGCAGTATTCTGATCAGGTGAGCGACGGCGGCGCGGCGCCTGCCCGGGCCTAGAAGTTTCCCTCAGCCAGCTCCTTGAGCGCGGCCTTCTCCAACTCCGCCTCGGCGAGCAGCCGCTTCAGGGTCGCGTTCTGCTTCTCGAGCTCCTTCAGGCGCTTCGCGTCGTCGGCCTTGAGTCCGCCGTATTGGTTACGCCACCGGTAGTACGTCTGCTCGGACACCCCGAGCTCTCGGCACACCGCCGCGACATCCGCACCGTCGGCGAGCATCCTGTCGGCCTGCCCGAGCTTGCGGACGACCTGTTCCGGGGTGTGACGCTTCCTGCTGTTCGTCATGATCTGACCAGTCTCCCTGCCCGCGACCGCGGGCAACAGGACGACTCGCATAACGACCGGACCTACGAAACGGGGTCAGCCCACTCACATCCCACTCGAAAGGCATCATCACGATGACCGCTCCTCATATTGTCGACCCTGCCCGCCTGCTGGGTGAAGCCCTCGCCGATTCGTCGCCGGATCTGATGCGGCAGTTGCTGCAGACCATGATCAACGCGCTGCTGTCCGCCGACGCGGACGCCGTGGTCGGCGCGGAATGGGGTCAGCCGTCCCCGGATCGCTCGGCGCAGCGCAACGGCTACCGGCACCGCGACCTGGACACCCGCGTCGGCACGATCGACGTCGCGATCCCGAAGCTGCGCACCGGAACGTACTTCCCGGAATGGTTGCTCGAGCGCCGCAAACGCGCCGAGACGGCGCTGATCACCGTCGTCGCGGACTGCTACCTCGCCGGGGTCTCCACCCGCCGGATGGACAAGCTCGTCAAGACCCTCGGGATCCACTCGCTGTCCAAGTCGCAGGTGTCGCGGATGGCCGCGGACCTCGACGAACACGTCGACCAGTTCCGCCACCGCCCGCTCGGCGACGCGGGACCGTTCACGTTCGTCGCCGCCGACGCGCTGACCATGAAGGTCCGCGAAGGCGGCCGGGTCATCAATGCCGTCGTGCTCGTCGCGACCGGGGTAAACGCCGATGGGCGCAGGGAAGTCCTGGGCCTGCGGATTGCGACCAGCGAGACCGGCGCAGCCTGGAACTCGTTCTTCGCCGACCTCGTCGCCCGCGGCCTGGGCGGGGTCCGCCTGGTCACCAGTGACGCCCATGCCGGGCTCGTGGAGGCGATCGCGGCGAACCTGCCCGGCGCGGTCTGGCAACGCTCACTCGTCAACATGGGTGGTGGCGGGATCGTCCCGCTGGTTCATCCTCACCGTCGGGAGAGGACCTTGGCAGCGTGACCTTTGAGGTCCAGCGGCAGACCTGTCCCTCCCGGCGGTGGCGGATTCCGACTGGCTAGTGGGAGTCGTGCCCCGACAGCGGGAGCACCTGAGTGAGCGTCCAGAGGAGTTCGTCACGAGGCGGACCCCTCGTTCGAAGGAGAAGCGCTCATGCAAGACCTCAACTCGCCAACGTGGCCGGTGTTCGCCGGCATCGACTGGGGCGGTGAGAACCACCAGCTCTGCGTTGTCGCGCCCGACGGGAAGCGGCTGCTCGAAACCCGCGTCAGTCACGACGTCGCCGGGCTCCACCAACTCGACCAGCACCTGAACGGCTTCGGGCCGCAGGTCCCGATCGCGATCGAACGCTCTGAAGGGCTGCTCGTTGAGCATCTCCAAGAGATCGGGCACGTGGTGTTCCCGGTGTCTCCGAGGATCTCCGCTCGAGCGCGGGAGCGTTACAAGGTCGCCGCGGTCAAGGACGACCGGTTCGATGCGTTCGTGCTCGCCGACACGCTCCGGTTCGATCACGCGCACTGGCGCCCACTGTCTGTCCCGTCGCCGCTTCTTGCGGAGATCAAGGCGCTCACACGCGACCGCGACCGGCTCCTCGAAACGCAGCAAGCGACCGAGAGCCAGCTGCGGATGATCCTCGAGGCCTACCACCCCGCGCCAGTCCGGCTGTTCTCGTCCGTCGACCGGCAGATCACGCTGTCGTTCGTGACCGACTATCCGACGCCGGCGAACGCATCGCGGGTGAAGACCACCAGGATGGCCGGGTTCCTTTCCCGCCACCACTACACCGGCCGAGTTCCCGCGCAGACCCTCGCCGACCGGATGCGACAGAATCTGCTCTCCGGCTCCCCGGGAACGGTTGCGGGCAAGAGCTTCTCCGCTCTCGCGTTCACCCAAGTGCTGCAACTGCTCAACACTCAACTCGCCGAATATGACGATGCGATCGCCGCGGCCACGGCGGAGCACCCGGACGCGGTGATCTTCGCCAGCTTCCCCGGCATCGGACCCGTGCTGACCGCGGTACTGCTCTCCGAGATCGGTGAGGACCGGGCCCGGTTCCCGCAATCCGAAGTGCTGCTCGCCGAAGCCGGCCTCGCCCCGGTCACCCGCTCCTCGGGCAGGTCCCGGTCGGTCAGGTTCCGCTACGCCGCGAACAGCAGGCTGCGAGAAGCGACCATGTGGTGGGCGTTCAACTCCATCAAGCTCTCACCCTGGGCGGCCGCCGCGTTCCGCGACGCCCGTGACCAGAAGGGCCAGCGCTATCACCGCGCACTCCGCGGCCTCGCCGCCCGTTGGACCCGCATCCTCTGGCGCTGCTGGACCAACCACGAGACCTACGACCCGGCCCGCCACGGCTCAGCCGCATTGATCACCGCCGCGTGATCGCGCACCCCGCGAGCCGCTGCCCGACACCCGGGGCCGAGCGGCGCCTTCAGCGCGCCCACGCAAACACACACAGATCTGCACCCAGTTGACAGTGGGAGTCTGCCGCACCCACTACGCGGCGAACCTGATGTCCGTCACACCGAAGGCCATGTGGCCGGCGGTGAAGGCGATGCTGCACTCGGTCTACGACCAGCCCGACAAAGACGCCGTGAACGCACAGTTCGACCGGCTCCTGGACTACGTCGAAGAGAAGCTCCCCGACGCGCACGAGCACCTCGACGCGGCCCGGGCGGACATCCTCGCGTTCACCGGGTTTCCCGAGGGCCTCTGGCAGCAGATCTGGTCCAACAACCCGAACGAACGCCTCAACCGGGAGATCCGCCGCCGCACCGACTCGGTGGGCATCTTCCCCAACCGCGACGCGATCATCCGCCTCGTCGGCGCCGTGCTCGCCGAGCAGACCGACGAGTGGGCCGAAGGGCGCCGCTACCTCGGCCTCGAGATGCTCGCCAAGTCCCGACTGACCCTCGTCACCGAACCCGAGCCGGAGGTGAACACCGACCCCGTCCTCGAACTCAGC
Organism: Microbacterium pollutisoli; assembly: GCF_053586795.1. Lineage (NCBI taxonomy): Bacteria > Bacillati > Actinomycetota > Actinomycetes > Micrococcales > Microbacteriaceae > Microbacterium > Microbacterium pollutisoli. Next base: position 54,848 of record NZ_JBNYWT010000006.1, on the reverse strand, counting down.
GCCTAACCAATCTCAACAGCAGAAGGACCACCGACCGTTACACCACCACCCGGGGCTTGACCCATGCGGATCGGACGGGCACAGGACCCACACGCCTTGCGCGGCGCCGACGAGTGCTCCACGGAGGGCTGTGAAATGAGCGCTGGGGTACACCTGGCGTGCCTCGATCGCCGTCCGAGCGAGTCGCAGATGTTCTCCGGCGACGACCAACGAGATACGAGACGCTTCACTGATGGGATGCCACGGGAACAGCGCATCGTCGGCGGCCAGCAAGCTGCCGCCCTCGGGTTGTTCCGGTGGCATCTTCTTTGCGCGTGCCTGCCAACCATCGAGATCGGTGTAGGTGTCGCGGATCGCGCTGAGCCAGTGTTCAGTGGTCGTCACAATCTCAATGATGACTGCCGCATGGGACGCTCACATTTGCACCGACGTCTGTGGCCCACGGCAGACTGTCGGCATGGGTTCCGCGTACTCGTACGACACGAAGGCTGGCAAGCGCTGGGAGGCGAGGTACCGGAAGCCCGACGGCAAGACGGCTCGCAAGGGCGGCTTCCTCCGTAAGCGCGACGCCGAGGCGTACATCGCCGAGATCGAGGTATCGAAGTCCGCCGGCACCTATATCGCTCCGAGCGACGCGCACGCCACAGTCGCGGCGCTGGGCGCGGAATGGCTCGTCGCCCACCAGACCGGGGTGAAGCCCTCGACCTACCATTCGGACGAGAGCTCGTGGAGGATCCATGTCGAGCCGAAGTGGGGAGCTCGACGTGTCGGCTCGATCCGGCACACCGAGGTCGCCGCGTGGATCGCCGAGCTCGCCGCGACCAAGTCGCCAACGACGGTGAAGCGGTGCCACGGAGTGCTGGCCACCATCCTCGGCGGCGCGGTGCGTGATCGGCGGATTCCAGCAAACCCGGCACGCGAGGTGAAGACGCCGAAGAAGTCGAAGAAGCCGAAGCCGTTTCTCAGCCACAAGCAGGTGGAGCGTCTGGCAGCGGCATCCCGCTATCCCGATGTCATCCGCTTCACCGCGTACACCGGCCTGCGCTGGGGCGAGGTCACCGGGATCAGAGTCCGGAACGTCGACGTCATGCGGCGTCGAGTGCTGATCGAAGAGAACGCGGTCGAAGTCAACGGACACGTGCAGGTCGGCACTCCGAAGACGCATGAGCGGCGCGCCGTGGTCTACCCGGCGTTCTTGGACAAGTCCGTACGTGCTGCGGTGAAGGGTAAGGCGGCCAACGATTTGCTCTGGCCGGCGGAGTTCGGAGGATACCTCCGGCCGGGCAACGCCGTCTCCGGGTGGTTCGCGGGTGCGGTGAAGAGGATTCGCGCCGAGGATGCCAAGGCTGCAGCTGAGGCGAAGGAGCGTGGAGAGGAAGCGCCGCCGATCATGCCTCGGGTCACTCCGCATGATCTGCGTCACACCGCGGCGTCGCTCGCGATCAGCGCCGGAGCCAACGTCAAAGCGGTTCAGCGGATGCTCGGTCATGCGAGCGCGGCGATGACACTCGACACCTACGCCGAGCTTTTCGAGGACGATCTCGACTCCGTCGCGGTGGCGCTCAACGAACATCGCTTCGTTGCCCTGCGTGGGCGAGTTGCGGACTCTGACGTCGGCGGACAACTATGAGCTGTGCGGCCGAAGCGCGGGCGCACTTCGATCGGCGGACGTCATACGCCCGCGTTCATGCGGAAGGGTGTTGATGGACTTCTGGGGAGTCGTTCTCATCGTTGGCGGGGTCATTGTAGGGATCTGGCTCGTCTGGAAGCTCATCGGTGGGATTGCGAATCTGGCACTGTCCGGGCATGATCGTCGCCTCCGGGAGAGCCCACAAGGCGTTGCCATCGCCACGCTCGCTGCGCGGTCGGGAGCGAACGACGGATCGCCGCAGTCGAAGGAGAAGGCGGCGAGGTTCTTCGCTGATCTGCTGAGGCACAGTCCGTTCGATCTCGACCTAGACGATCTGACCATTGACGAGGTGATCGAGGGGTACAGCATCGCCGTGCGAACGAGCCAGTTTCCCATCGCGGTCGAGGCCGCGTACGCGGTCACTGGGGGTTCCTCTTACGAAGAAGTGGAGCACTGGTCCAAGTCTGACGTCGGAGTCGCGCTGGCAAGTGCGTTTGTCGCGCTCTTTCCGAAGTGGCCGTCGCGGCATCGGACTTCGTCGCTGGAGGTCGCGCGCATGGAGCGCGGGCGCTGGGCAATGATCATGGTGCTTCTCGAAGAGCGCGCGCAGCGTGACGGGCTTCTCCAATGACTTCTCGCTCGCGGGCGGCCGGCTTGGCATTCCTGGTTCTGTCATCGGCCACGGTGATGGCCGCATGCAGTTCGGGGTCGAGCATGTCCACGTATGCGCCGCCTTCTTGCTCACAGTTGCTTTCGGCGGCGATCTCGTACGAGAGGTCCGGAACTGGAGACGTCGACTCAGTCATGCAGGCGTTGAGTGACGCCTGCTCAAACGAGTACGACATCGCGGTCGACTATCTCTCCAACGCCATCGACAGCGAGTTCAAGATTGACTCCTGCGAAGAACTCCTCGGCTACAACATGCGGGAAGAATCGGTTGCGCTTCTCGAGGAGGATGGGTATTGCACGTTCGGGGTGACCGAACTTCCCGCCGCCGAGGAATGGCCGGACGGCGGCCTCGGGTGGGATCGCGCACGGGAGAATGCTGGAACCGTTCAGCGTGTGTGCGGCCCGCTCATGAGCGTCCGCGAGACTGCCGACGGAACCTTCGTCAACGTTGGGCGTGACTACCCTTCCGCGGATCGGTTCACATTCATCTTCTGGGACGTCTCGCTCCAACCGATCGAAGCCGACGCCACGATCTGCGGCAGTGGCGAAATCTATTTGTACGAAGGCGTTGTCGCTCAGATGGAGATGTGGGACCCGGGCGCACTTGAGATCTGGCGCTAGGCGCGTTCGCTCGGTCACCTCTAGGCTGGTCGTGCAGTTCATTGTTGCGTCCCGACAGCGAGGATCTCGGATGCCTGAGTGGTACCAAGTCGGTCTGCCAGACCACCTGACATGGCACAGCAACGCGCCGTTCTGGCGCTCAGCGGTGATTGCGGAGTCGAGGAAGACAGAGCCTTCCGCCTTCGCTGGACGCAACCTGCTCCGGGTGTTCCAGCCTCTCCACACTCAGTACGGCGTCGTGCTCGACCTGATCTTGGTTCTGATCGATGTGCCTCGAGAACGCGTGCTCCTAGCAGCGTTCCCAGGCTTTCTCGGGATGACTACCGGCGCTGGCATCCCGATGCCGACGGAGGAGCAGCGTGAGGCGATGCGGCGCGGAGAGAAGGTGTCTGCTAGCGACGTTCCGATCCTCGGTGGAGACAAAGGATTGCGCGCCGCCGCTGCCGCTGCCGAACAACGGATCGCAGCGGAGAGCGGCGTGCGACAGGTCGGCATCCTCGGGCCGGACGGAGACAGATGGAGCGTGTATCTGCAGGAGCTCCCTGCCAGAGCCCCTGATTTCCTTGAGGCAGACGGTCACACGCTCACCCAGCAGGGAGCCCAGCGGGTGGAGCGGTTTGTGCGCGGGGTCGTAACGGCGGCCCGCGAGTGGGTACCCGAAGGCGACGGATCGCGACGTGGTGACGTTGTTGTCCAGGTCAAGCACGCCTCGCCGGTCACAGGGCCGACGTTGAAGGAGTCTCTTGCCCCTTCCGAGTCGCCTGCGCAGGCGCCAAAGTCCGGAGGCTGCTACGTGGCGACGGCCGTGTACGGTTCCTATGACGCTCCCGAAGTATGGGTGCTACGCCGATGGCGCGATGACAAACTACTTAAGTCCGTCGGCGGTCGCCTTTTCGTACGCAGCTACTATGCCACTAGCCCCTGGGTCGTCCGGAAAGTCGGTCGCCACACCTGGTTCACTCGCGCGGCGCGACCATTAATCGGCAGACTCGTCGGTCGACTTCGCCGACGCGGTGTGTCTGCCCTCCCATATTCCGGCCTTTGAGCGCGCAAGGCCGCGCGGCCGTCGACATCCACCGGAGCGGTCTTGCGCACGGACTGGCGAGCGCGCAGCGGTAACGCAGCGGTAACGGAACTTCTGCGCGACCCCGTTTTCAGGTGTGCGCACATGTGCCCAACTTCCGCGGAATCACGCGGATCGCGCCGGTCGTGCCGGCATCCATTGACCCGCGATAGGGGTTCAAATCCCACCGTCACCGCCATCCGAAACCCCCGCAGATCCCTGAGAAATCCTGGGATCGCGGGGGTTTCGCGTTGCGTGTCGACGAGCCTGATCGGGGAAGTGCGGAGGCAGGGCAGACTACTGTCTGTCGGAACAGTGTCAGAGAGGACCTGGGATGCCGCGGTCGATTGTCGTGGGTGCGGGAATGGTCGGGCTGGCGACGGCTTGGCACTTGCAGGAGCGTGGTGTCGAGGTCACGGTGATCGACAAGACCGGTGTCGCGGCCGGATCGTCTTGGGGTAACGCGGGATACCTCGCGCCCGCGAAGACCATCCCGCTGGCCGACCCCAGCGTGTGGACCTACGGACCGAGAGCGCTCCTGGATCCGGACGCCGCACTGCACGTCCCGTTCCGCGTCGACCCGGCACTCTGGGCATTCCTGGCCCGGTTCGTCTCGCGCGGAACGATGCGTGCATGGCACCGCACCATGGCTGCCCTCACACCGATGAACAAGATCGCTCTCGAGTGCTTCGACGAGCTCACCGACGGTGGAGTGCAGTCCTGGACCCGCCAGGCACCGTTTCTGATCGCGTTCACTGAGGAGCGCCAGTCCAGGGCCTACCTCGCGGAGGCCGCCAACGTCGCCGGTCACGGGCAGGACGTGGCGATCAAGCGGGTCGAGAACCCGCGCGAACTGGCACCGCAGCTGTCCGATGCCGTCAAGGCGGTCTACCGGCTGGACGGGCAGCGGTTCACCGAGCCGGGACCCTTCATGGAAGCGCTGGGACAGGCGGTCGTCGGGCGAGGTGCGCACCTGCGGACAGGCGCAGCGGTCACCGCGGTCGGTTCCGAGGGCGCGCCGAGTGTCACGCTCGATTCGGGTGAACGGCTCACGGCGGATTCGGTCGTGATCGCGACGGGCGCATGGATGCCGCAGCTTGCGCGCCCGCTGGGGGTGAAGGTCCGCGTGCAGGCGGGTCGCGGTTACTCCTTCACGGTGGCGAGCGAGAACCCCGCGAAGCACCCCGTCTACTTGCCGTTCCAGCGCATCGCGTGCACTCCCTACCAGGGCCGATTCCGGGTTGCGGGAACCATGGAGTTCCGCCGACCTGACGAGCCGCCGCAGCCGCGTCGCATCCAGGCCATCGTCAATCAGGCGCGTGGACTCCTGGCCGGCGTCGACCTCGATGACCGCCAGGATGAGTGGGTGGGCTCGCGTCCCGTGACGCCCGACGGTCTCCCCCTCGTCGGCGCCACCCGGGCCCCGGGCGTCTATGTCGCGGGCGGTCACGGAATGTGGGGCTTCGTCCTCGGGCCCGCGACCGGCAAGCTCCTGGCTCAACAGATCGTCAGCGGCACCATCGACCCCATCCTGCGCCCGTTCGACCCGCTCCGCTGACGCGCGATGGAGAATGCCGCCGTGCGCGTAGGCGGGACGGAGACGCGGGAGTGCATCGCCCGACGCCCTTGACCCCGCCGGTCAGATCTGCGCCAGCGCGCCCCGCACGATCGAGTCCCCGGAATGGGCCGGGTCGCCGTCGATCGGCTCGACGGAGACATCGACGAGGCTGTACTCGTCGAGGTCGACACCGGCGGGGATCGGGAAGCTCCCCGTCTCGTCCTCGAGCACACCGAGGCTGATCAGCGCCCCGGCGTCGTTGCGGATGAGCCAGACCTCGCGATAGGTGTCGGCCACCACACCGCCGTCGACCGTGACGACCAGCTGCCGCGCCCCGTCGCGATCCACTTCCACGTCCGCCGTGCCGGTGGCGCCCGGGTGGCCGGGGAACGCCTCGAGCGCCGCGCGCGCGACTGTTTCCGGCGGCGAGAGCGCGGTGATCACCCAGGCTCCGATGCCGAGACCTGCGATCGCGACGAGTGCGGCGGCGAGCGTGAACAGTGCCCGACTCCGACGGCGACCGGGGGTCGGTGGCGCATCGGGGGGATCGCCGGCCTCCTTCCCGGCGTCGGCTCCGGCCGCGGCGACGGGTGCAACGGCCTCAGATGCGGGGGAATCGCTGGGGCGCGCGACGGCGTCGGAGAGTCCGATCTCGGCGGCGATGGCGTCCCACACGCGCTCCGGCGGCGTCTCGAGCTCGAGGTCGCCCACCGTCCTACACGGTCTTCGCCCCCAACGACCGTGCCTTCCTGCGGCTGGTCCACGACCTCACCGGCACGGCGCCCGCGTCGGAGGCAGAGGCCCTCACCGCCATCACGTCGACCTTCAGCACAGATCAGATCGCCGACATCCTGCTGTACCACGTGGTCGCGGGCAAGAGACTCGGGCCGGTGCGGGTCATCACCGCGAAGTCGCTCGAGATGGCCAAACGGCGGCACCGTCTCGCCGCGCGGGTTCACCCTGCGTGATGAGACAACGGCGCTGCGCGATCCCCGCCTGGTGCTGTGGGGGCTCAACATCCCGGCCACCAACGGCGTGATCCACACGATCGACCGCGTGCTGGTGCCCGCGGACTGAGAATCCAGCCGATGGGGTCCGCCTGTGGGACCCCCGCCCCGGGCGGGCCCCATCTTGCCCGGCGTCGGTGTGGCGCCGGCGTCGTATCGTCGGAGGGGTGAGTCGCCTCTATCCCGCCACGATCGCGGCCCCCGTCGAGCGTGAGCTCGAGGTGCGCAAGTCCCGGTTCATCGCGCGTGTCGAGCCGGTCCGATCCGTCGACGACGCCGACGCCGTCATCGCGGCGGTCCGCAAACGTCACTGGGACGCGCGGCACAACTGCACGGCCATGGTCACCGGCCTTCTGGCCGATCAGGCCCGCTCCTCCGACGACGGCGAACCGTCCGGCACGGCCGGAATCCCGATGCTCGAGGTTCTGCGGCGTCGCGAACTGACGGACGTGGTGGCCGTCGTCACGCGCTACTTCGGCGGGGTCAAGCTCGGCGCGGGCGGACTCGTGCGCGCGTACTCGACCGCGGTCTCGGAGGCGCTCGACGAGGCCCGGCTCGTGCACCGGCGCGCCCTGACGCAGGTGAGCGTGCAGGTGCCGCATGCGGATGCCGGGCGCTTCGACAACCTGCTGCGCGAGTGGGCGCATCGCTCCGGCGCGACCCTCGGCGAGACCGTGTACGCGGCGCAGGCGACCTTCGAGCTCTGGGCGCCCGCCGAGGCGCTGCCCCGGCTGCGCGACGAGGTCGCCGCGGCGTCCGGAGGGTCGATCACGCCGGTCATCGGCGGCGAGCGGGTCGTCGACGTCGCGGAGTGAACCGAGCGCGACGAACCCGTCACAGCACGAAGGATGCCGGGCCGAACGGTGTCACCGCTCCCGCACGGCCGCGGCCCGTTCCTCGGCCGCGCGCCGGGCGGCTGCCATCCGGGCGTCCGCGGCGATGGCCTCCGGGGGCGCGCTCTGGCCGTGGCGTGCCAGCAGCGCGGTGTTGGCACGTAGATTGATGAGAGCGCCGCCGAGCCCTGCGGTCAGCGCCTCTCCGGCAACGCCGACGTCGGACATGAGGGGTGGCCGGGCGAGCGCGGTCACCTCGGTGAGCATGTCGGCGAGGTGGATGCCGGAGGCGCCCAGTTCTGCCGACGACCGCACCGCATCGATGCCGGCACGCCGAACCGCATTCTCCCGATCCGGATCGTCCTCGTCCCGCGCCAGCGCCGCGCCCAGTGCGGCCGAGGCGCGCGCATCCTCTCGCGCGCGTTCGAGTGCGACGGCGCGCGCTTGCGCCGCCTGTCCGCGTAGACGTTCGTTCTCGGTGCCGTCACCATAGCGGAGCACCATCTCAAGGAGCGCAGCCGCCATCGCGAGCATTACGCCCGCGGCCGATCCACCCCCGGGGGCGCCGTCATCCTGCCCGAGCCGGTCGAGCCACTCGTGAAGAGGCGCGGCCTCTGAGGCGCGCTGCGTGGGATCGTCGTGCGTGTCCACCATGCCGCTCATTCGGCCACGGCCGGAACCGGGGCGTCAACGGGGTTGTCCGGCAGCCGGATGTTCGGCAGGGGCAGAATGGGGCGATGGTCGATCAGAGTCTCGAGGAGATCGCCGCCGAGCTCTACACACTGCCCCCGGCGGAATTCACCTCCGCCCGCAACGCCCGTGCGAAGGTCGTCGGCGACCGCGCGCTCGCGGCGCAGATCAGCCGGCTGCGCAAACCGCTGACGGCGGCCTGGGTGGTGAATGTGATCGCCCGGGAGCGCGCCGACCAGCTCGGCCAAGCCCTGGAGCTGGCGGCCGAACTGCGCGAGGCGCAGGCGGACCTGGATGCCGCGGCCCTGACCGCCCTCGGCCGTGAACGCCGCGCGCTCGTGCGCTCGTTGGCCGCCGAGGCCGCGCGCCTGGCCGCTGACCGCGGCGAGAAGGTGACTCCCGCCACCACCGACGCGGTGGCGGAGACGCTGAACGCGGCGATGTTCGACGCGCGCGCGGCCGCGGCCGTGGCATCCGGTCGCCTCGTCCGGCCCCTCGAGGCGTCGGGCGCCGCGGAGGTCGACCTGACCGATGCGGTCGCCGGGGGTCTGGACACCGACGCGCCTGAACCGGCGCCACCCACCGACGAGGTCGCCGCGCGGCGACGGCGCAAGCAGGCCGAACGTGCGCTGCGCACCGCCGAAGCGCAGGTGCGCGACGCCACCCGCGCCCGTGACGACCTCGAACGTCGCCGGAAACGCCTCGCCGACCGATCCGACGAGCTCGCGACGCGTCAGGAGAAGCTGCGGCAGGAGCTCGAACGCCTCGAGCGCGAAGCGCGTCAGGCACAGGACGAGCTCGCCGAGATCACCGCCGAGCACCGTGCGGCCGACGCGCAGGTGGTGGACGCCGAGCGCGCCGTGGCCGAAGCCCGTGCGCAACTCGACGACTGAACCTCAGTCCTGCTCAGCGGGCTCCTCCATGGGGTTTCCCGGCCGGACGACGGCGTCGTCGCGCACATCGATGCGGGTCACGCCCTCCCGGTGCGTCACGTCGATGCGCGGGGCCGCGTCCTCCTCCGTCGCGTTCGGAGCCGCCAGCAACTGGTCGCGGCGCTTCTCTTCGTCGGTCATCTCACGCACCATGAACAGGCTCCCTTTCCTGGGTTGTCAGAAGTGTCACGCGTTCGCCTCCAGGAACCACAGCACGAGCAGCAGCGCCAGGATCTCGACGGCCATCGCCCCCATCAGCCACGCGTGCGCACGGTTGCGGGCGGGCGCATCGGCCACGCGCACCGCGACGATCCACATCGCGGCCGTCAGCGCGACCGTGAGGATGATGCCGACCACGCCGAGCACCGGCTGCAGCGGGATCGCGAGGGCGAACAGCACCAGACCGATGGCGGCGAGCCCGGTGGAGGGGATGAGCCATCGCCGCGCACGCCCCTGGTTGAGCGCCGTCTGATTGCTCAGATCAGTCGCATTGCGCGGCCGCTCATCGGCCGGAGGGGTCACCGTTCGACGTCTCCCCGCCATGCTCCGGTCTCCTGACCGCGCGACTCGATGAACTCTTTGAAGCGCTTGAGGTCGCTCTTGACCGAATGGTCGTCGACGCCCAGCGCCGCGCCGGCCGACTCGACGAAGCCCTGCGGCTCCCAGTCGAGCTGCACAGAGACCCGCGTGGACGTGTCGGTGAGCTTGTGGAACGTGACGACGCCCGCGTGCTCGGCCTCGCCGGTCGTGCTGCGCCACGCGACGCGCTCGTCGGGGTGCTGCTCGGTGATCGACGCGTCGAACTCACGCGTGGCACCCGCGATGGTCACCTTCCAGTGCGTGGTCGTGTCGTCCATCTGGTTGACCGAGTCGACGAAGCTCAGGAACTGCGGGAACGACTCGAACTGCGTCCACTGGTTGTACGCCGTCGTCACCGGGACGTCGACGTCGATGGTCTCGATGATGCGTGCCATGAAGGCTCCTCTCGTCGTGCGGCGCACAGCGCCACTGCGGGTTGGAGAGGCCATCGTGCCTGCCGGGGGAGTTCGGCGGCGAGGGGCTTGTCAGATCGGGCGACACCCTGTATCACGGCGTCGCCGCGGTCAGGGGGGTCAGTCCTCCTCGGCCGACGACACGGCCACCGTCTGCGGTGCATTGTTGTCGGGCGCTTCGTCGTCGCTTTCGATGTGCGTCGCGACCAATTGGATGCCGCCGGTCGAACTCGCGGAGTTGGCGAGCTCCTCGATCCACTCCCGGCTCAGCTGGGCCGGCTCCGGGTCTTCGAACACGAAGCGCAGCGGGATCGACGGATGCAGCCAGATGGTGCTGCGGCCCCGTGGCTGGTCGTCGGGGTGCTGCCACGAGACGGTGAAACTCTCGCCGCGCCGCAGCTTGGTGGCGATGACCACCTTCAAGTGCGCGAGCGCGCGATCTTCGATGTGGATCGGCGTCGCGGACCCGCCGTAGTAGATCGTGCCCATGGGGTCACCCTAATGCCCTCGTGCGTCGATTTCGTGTGCCAGGATAGCCCTGACATGGGCAGATTCATCTACCACAACGGTTCCAAGGTCGACTTCGAGGACCGTCTTCTCGCGCACCTTCAGGTGGTGATCGCGAACAAGCTCCGCCGTGGAGAGAGCTTCCTGTTCACCTGGCGCGATGACGCCAGCGTGGGCGAGGGGCGCACCTCGATCTGGCTCAACCCCAGTACCTCGATCGCGTTCAAGTTCCACGGCAGCCGTCAGCCAGCCCTCAACCGCGCCTGGGTCGAAGCGCTCGCGGTCACCGCGAACTCGCCCGGCGGGCTCTACGTCGTGCCCGAGCCGCCGGAAGACAAGGCGCCGCCCGGCGACGACATCGGCTGAGCGCCGACGCGCGCTACGCGATCTCACCGCCGGCGACGGTCTCGGCGAGGGCGTGCACGCGCGGCAGGTGGTGGCTGCCGTAGAAGTCGGCCGACGTGAGCCGTGCGGCATCCTCCTCGGTGGGTGAGGCGTGCTCGAGCACGGCGACGACGGCCAGGCCGTGCATCCAGCCGCCGGCGAGGGTGCCCAGCAGCATCAGGTAGGGGACGCTCACCGCGTAGGCGTCGCGCGGGGCGTCGGCGAAGCCGAGAAGATCGGCCGTGGCCCGTCGCGCCGCCGCCACCGCACGCTCGAGCCGCTCCGCTGTGCGCGTCGCGACGGCATCCTCGAAACCGCGCAGCCCGGCGATCGTCGCCTCGATCTGCGTGAGCAGCGTCTCGACGGTCGCACCGCCGTTGCGCAGCACCTTGCGGCCGATGAGGTCGTTCGACTGGATGGCCGTGGTGCCCTCGTAGATGGTCGTGATGCGGGCATCGCGGTAGTGCTGCGCGACGCCGGTCTCCTCGATGAAGCCCATGCCGCCGTGCACCTGGATCGCATCGCTGGTGACCTGCTGGGCGTCCTCGGTCGTCCACCCCTTGAGGATCGGCACGAAGAACTCCGCCAGCGTCGCGTCGCCCCCGGCATCCGCCCGGTCGAGCAGATCGGCCGCGTACACGCCGAGCGCGCGCATCGCGAAGATCTTGCTCGACATCGACAGCAGCATGCGTCGCACGTCCGGGTGCTCGGCGATCGGGGCACCGTCGGGACGGCCCACCACCGGCCCCTGCCGCCGCTCGGCCGCGTAGGAAGCCGCCTGCTGGTACGCGCGGTCGGAGATTCCGGTCGCCTGGAAGCCCATTGCGGCGCGCGCGGCGTTCATCATCACGAACATGCCGGCCAGGCCCCCGTGGAGCTCACCGACGAGGTGACCGGTCGCGTCTTCATACGACAGCACGCAGGTCGGGCTGCCGTGGATGCCCAGCTTGTGCTCGACGGCGACTGTCGTGATCGCGTTGCGCTCGCCGAGACCGCCGTCGGGGTTCACCAGGGTCTTCGGCGCGACGAACAGTGACAGGCCGCGGGCGCCGGCCGGCGCATCGGGTGTGCGGGCCAGCACGAGGTGCACGATGTTCTCGGCCGCGTCGTGGTCGCCCCACGTGATGAAGATCTTCTGCCCGCTGATCGACCACGTGCCGTCGTCGCGGGGCGTCGCCATCGTGCGGATCGCGCCCAGATCGGTGCCGGCGGCCGGCTCGGTGAGGTTCATGGTGCCCGTCCACTCGCCGGACACCAGCTTGGTCAGATATGTCTCTCGGATCTCGTCGGATGCCGCGGCATCCAGTGCATGGATCTGTCCGGCCGTCAGCAGCCAGCACAGCGCGAACGCGGCGTTCGAGCCGTTCCAGATGTCGCCGAGCCCGGCGCGCACCGCCCCGGGCAGGCCGTCGCCGCCGGCAGAGACCGGCGCCTCGGCGGTGATCCAGCCGGCCTCGACGAACGCGCGGTACGCGTCAACGAAACCGTCCGGCAGCCGCACCTGGCCGTCGACGAGCCGGGCGCCCTCCCGGTCGCCGACGGTCTCGAGCGGTGCGAGCACCGACGCGGCGAACTCGCCCGCACCGGCGATGATCTCGGTCGCGTCCTCGGTGGTCAGCTCGCCACCGGTCGCGCGGGCGATGAGGTCGAGGCCGAACACCTCGCCGAACAGGAACGCGTAGTCGTCGACGGGGGGCTGGTATTGAGGGGCGGCCATCAGGACTCCTTGGGGCGAGACTGAGAGTCAGTATACGTGACACTCAGTCTCGCCCCCGAGTCACCGCAGGCGGCGGCGGTACACCATCATCGACAGTGCGAAGGCCACGACGAGGATGCCGGCACACCAGGCCACGGCGACCCAGATCTCGCCGCCGGCGGGCTGTCCGGCGAGCAATGCGCGGATCGCATTCACGATCGGGGTCACCGGCTGGTTCTCGGCGAACCACGCCACCGGCCCGGGCATCGTCTCGGTCGGCACGAACGCCGAGCTGATGAACGGCAGGAAGATCAGCGGGTAGGAGAACGCGCTCGCCCCGTCGACCGTCTTCGCCGACAATCCGGCGATCACCGCAAGCCAGGTGAGCGCGAGGATGAACAGGGTCAGGATGCCGGTGACGGCGAGCCACGCGGCGACGCCGGCCGGGGACTGCGGGTCCAGGCCGGTCGTCGGCTCGTCGAGGAAGATGATCGACGGGTCGCCGACCAGGCTCATCGCGATGTCGAGGCGTCGACGCATGCCTGAGGCGCCTGCGCGGTGACGTCGAATCCGCCGACGGCCGCAGTGCCGGCATCCATCTGGGCGAGTGTGGCAAGGATCCGCACGAGCGTCGTCTTACCCGCGCCGTTCGCGCCGAGCAGTGCGACGATGCTGCCCGCGGCCACGTCGAAGTCGACACCGCGCAGCACGTCGACGTCGCCGAACGACTTCTCGACGCTGCGCACCTGAATCGCCGCGGTCATGAGGGCTCACTCCGCACGGCGCCGTCGACGGCCTTGGTCAGTCGCGCGCGCTCCTTGTCGAGCCACTGCTTGCCGCTGTAGGCGCGGGCGAAGTTCTCGGCGAACTCGACGGGGTCGTCGCCGACGATGTCGCGCACGGGAGTGCGGTCCACGGCCGCGCGCGCCCAGAGGTCGGCGAGGTCGCCGAGCATCGTGACCATGGTGTCCCCGTCGATGACCATCGCCGAGGCCATCAGGTACCGCTCGATCGCCTTCGCCACCGTCCTGTGGGGCTCGGCGAGGCCGTCGATGCGGGCCTTGTACCGCCGGTACTGTTTCTTCTGCTCCAGCGGCCCGGTGAGGGCTTCGATCCATTTCGCGGCCATATCAGTCGCCTCCTTGTCCTTCGTCGTCGTGGAGTCGTTGGATGCGATCGGCCAGGAAGCTCCACGTCTTCCAGAACTCTGCGAGCTGCGCACGACCGGCGGGGTTGAGCGAGTACACCTTGCGCGGCGGCCCCTTCTCGGACGGCACCTTCTCGACGTCGACCAGGCCGCGCTGCTCGATGCGCACCAGCAGTGCATAGACGGTTCCCTCGACGATGTCGACGAATCCGCGGTACCGGTACTTGGCAAGACTGAATAGCGGATGCCGGGGGCCGCGCGAGGGGACCTTCAATGTCGGAGGCCCTCGCGATAATCGAATGTATGAACCCCTTCAGTGGCACGCTGGATCACCTGCATGCGGAGTTGTCTTCGACAGTCCGTGCAGCGGCCACCGGAGGCGCGCTGCAGGGCATGGGGGAGCATGAACTCGCTCACCTGCTCGGCGAGGTCGCCGGATTGGGTCGATTGGCTGAGGCGCTGCTCGTCGACGCGGTAGGCGAAGTGATGCGGCGTTCCGAGACCGGCATCGTCGCCGACCGTATGACGTCGCGCCTGGGCGCGCATGACGTGAGCGAGCTGGTGCAGCGGATCACCCGGGTCAGCGGCCCGGCGGCCTCACGGTTGCAGAAGGCGGCGAAGGCGGTCAGGCCGGTGGTGTCCGAGACCACGGGTGAATTGCTCGAGGGTGAGATGCCGGTGTTGCGAGCGGCGATGACCGACGGTGTCGTAGGGGTCGATGGGGTGCTGGCGATCTCCACGCCGTTGCAGTCGACCGCGCCGCGGGTGACCACCGAGGCGCGCCGGGCTGCTGAGCGGGTGCTCGTCGCTGAAGCGCGCGGCGACGGGCCTGACGGATCTCCGCCGCTGTGTGCAGACCTGCTCAAGCTGCAGGCCACGACATGGGCCTGTGCTCTCGATCAAGACGGAGCCGAGCCGCGCGAACGGGCCGCGAAACGCAAGCGCTCGCTGACGCTGGGGGCGGCGACGCCCTACGGGGTGCCGGTTCGAGGGTTGCTGATGCACGAAGTCGCGGCGCAGTTGCAATCGATCTTCGACGCGCAGCTGTCGCCTCGCGTCGCCTTCGGCGACCCGGAGGGTGATCCGGCCGGCGAAGAGCCCACCCCTCTGCCTGATGACCGCACCCGACCCCAGAAGCAGCACGATGCGCTGGCCAACGCGCTGTCGGTGGCGGCCTCGAGCCGGCTCTTGCCGACGATCGGCGGGGCCGCCCCGACGCTTGTCGTCTCGGTCGCGGCCGAAGAACTGCAATCCGGCACCGGATACGCGCACGCTCAGGGGTGCACGGAGCCGCTCCCGATCGACCTGGCCCGCCGTGTCGCCTGTGCGGGTGTGATCCAGCGGGTGACGAGCACCGCCGACGGAAGAATCCTGCGTATCGGCACGGAAGACCGGGTGTTCAACCGGCATCAGCGCCGCGCCATCGCGTTGCGTGATGGCGGCTGCATCATTCCCGGTTGCGGTATCCCGGCCGGGTGGTGCGAGATCCACCATGTCACCGAACATGCCAAGGGCGGGCCCACCCACACCGACAATGGGGTGTTGCTGTGCTGGTTCCACCATCGCTTTCTCGACAGCATCGGCTGGCAGATCCGCATGAACGCCGGCATCCCCGAGGTGCGGGCCCCCGGGTGGTACACCGACGATCACATCTGGAGGCGTGCCACCAGCTCAGCGCTCCGGCTTCGGGATCGAGCGCGCGCCACGGTGCTTCAGACGTAGTCCGCGCCACGGTTCTCCAGACGTGGATCCGGCATTGACCAGCGTCGTGGCGAGACCGGCCGCGACCGACAGTGCCCCACCCACGATGACCACGACGGGCCCGGCGCCCGAGGCGGTGTGCGCGATCGTCGTGCCGTCGCCGCGGGGTGGCGCCGCCCCCGGCATCCAAATGCAGTTGGTGAAAAAGTGCACGATGTGCAATAATTGTGCGGTGACTGAGACGGTGACCGAGACCGAGGGGCTCCGCGCGCGCAAGCAGCGCGCGACCCGCGAGGCGATCCACCGCGCCGCCGTCGAGCTCGCGCTCGAGCACGGCCCCGACGGGGCGACCGTGGCCGCCATCAGCGACCATGCCAACATCTCGACGCGGACCTTCTTCAACTACTACCCGTCGAAAGAGGACGCGATCGTCGGCCTGCACGAAGGCCAGCCCAGCGACGCCGAGCTCGAGGAGTTCGCCGCCGGTGAGTCCGACGACCTGATCGCGGACCTCTCGCGTCTGCTGATGGGCGTGTTCACCGTCGGCGACGACGAGCTGGTCGCCGCACGCCGCCGCCTGGCCATCCAGCATCCCCAGCTCATCCAGCGCCAGTGGGCCCGCATGCACGGCGTCGAGGTCCGCATCGCCGCCGCCGTCGCCGACCGCATGCGCCGCCGCGGGTTCGCGCACGACGACATCGACGAGGCCGCCCGCGTGCTCGTCGTCGCCTGCAATGGCGTGCTGCGCCACAGCATCCGTCAGACCGTCACCGCCGGCGGGTACCCCGCCGACGTCATCCGCCGTCTCGACGACGGCCTCCACACACTCCGAGAGGTTCTGCGCACACTCCCATGACGACACCCCGCCGCCATTCCCATGAGACCCGCCGAGGCATCGTCCTCCTGTTCGTCGGTCTCATCCTCGCGATGCTGCTGGCCTCCCTGAGCCAGACCGTCCTCAGCGCCGCGATGCCGACGATGGTCGGCGAACTGGGTGGTGTCGACCAGATGCTCTGGGTCATGACCGCGTACATCCTCGCGTCGACGATCATGATGCCCATCTACGGAAAGATGAGCGACCTGATCGGCCGGAAGAGCCCGCTGATCACGGCCATCGTGCTGTTCATCATCGGATCGGTCATCGGCGCCCTCGCTCCCGACATGGGCGTCCTCATCGTCGCGCGCGTCGTGCAGGGCCTGGGCGCGGGTGGGCTCATGATCCTCTCGCAGGCGATCATCGCCGACGTGATCCCGGCCCGCGATCGCGGCAAGTACATGGGCATCATGGGCGCCGTCTTCGCCGTGTCGTCGGTGGCAGGCCCGCTCCTGGGCGGCTACCTCACCGAGCACGCCGACTGGCGCTGGACGTTCTGGATGAACGTGCCCCTGGGCCTGCTGGCCCTCGCCGCCGCCATCACCCTGCTGCACCTGCCGAAGGGCACCACCGCGAAGCCGAAGATCGATGTGTGGGGCATGATGACGCTCGCCGCCGCCACGGCATCCCTCATCCTCGTCGCCTCGTGGGGCGGCAACGACTTCGCCTGGACGTCGCCGGTCATCCTCGGGCTGATCGCGGCCACGGTGGTGCTCGGGATCGCGTTCGTGTTCGCCGAGCGCCGCGCCGTCGAGCCGATCATCCCGCCGGCGCTGTTCCGCGACCGCAACTTCAACATCGCCACCGTCGCGGGTCTGCTCATCGGGGTCGCGATGTTCGGCGTCATCGGCTACATCCCCACGCACCTGCAGATGACGTTCGGTGCCGACGCCACCGTCGCCGGGCTCCTCATGGTGCCGATGATGGGTGCCATGCTCCTCAGCTCCGTCGGCACCGGGTGGCTCGTGAGCCGCTACGGCCGGTACAAGTGGATGCCGCTGACCGGCGCCGCGCTGGTGACCCTCGCCCTGGTGCTTCTGGGCACCGCCACGCCCGAGCTGCCGCTGTGGCTGTTCTGCACCTACCTCGCCCTCATGGGCATCGGCCTCGGCGCGAACATGCAGAACCTCGTGCTGATCGTGCAGAACTCGTTCCCCAACCGCATCGTGGGCACCGCGACCGCGTCGAACAACTTCTTCCGTCAGGTGGGCGCATCGCTGGGCAGCGCCGTGATCGGGAGCCTGTTCACTGTGCGACTCATCGACATCATCAGCACCCGGGTGCCCGAGGGCCTCGAGGACCGGATGGGCGACATCAGCTCGCTGACCCCCGACCTCGTGCGCGGACTGCCCGACCAGTTGCACTCGATCGTCGTGCACGGATACAACGACGCCCTCAGCCCGCTGTTCCTGTGGATGGCGCCCCTGGCGCTGATCGCGGTGGTGCTGCTGTGCTTCATCGAGGAGATCCCGCTGAAGACCACCGTCGAGCGCGATGTGCCCGCCGAGGCCCTCGCCGAAGGGCAGCTGCTGATCGAATCCGGTGCCGAGCCCACTCAGTCCGCCCCGGCCGAGGATGCCGGGGCGTCGACGGAGGGCGACCGGGCCAGGCCTGCCACGATGGGAGGATGACCCACGCCGTTGTGCCGCTGGCGGACATCCAGATCCGCGACCCGTTCGTGCTGACCGTGCCCGAAGAGGGCGCCTACTACCTGTTCGGGTCCACTGACGCCGACATCTGGCATCCCCCCGCCACCGGGTTCGACGCCTACCGCAGCACCGACCTGGTGTCGTGGGAGGGGCCGATCGAGGCGTTCCGGCCGCCGGCCGGGTTCTGGAGCGACCGCAACTACTGGGCCCCCGAGGTGCACCGCCACGACGGCCGGTACTTCATGTTCGCGACCTTCCACGCCGACGGCGTGCGGCGCGGCACCCAGATCCTCGTCGCCGACGCACCGGCAGGCCCCTACCGGCCCTGGAGCGACGGCCCGGTGACCCCGCGCGACTGGGAGTGCCTCGACGGCACCCTGCACATCGACGAGCAGGGCGACCCCTGGATCGTGTTCTGCCACGAGTGGGTGCAGGTGTTCGACGGCGAAGTCGTGCGGCAGAGGCTGTCGGCGGACCTGCGCGAGACGGTGGGTGAGCCCGAGGTGCTGTTCCGAGCCTCGCAGGCGCCGTGGGCACGGCCCCTGAATCACCCGCGCATCCCCGCCGGCACGCACGCGCACGTCACCGACGGACCGTTCCTGCACCGCCTGGCCGGCGGTGGGCTCATCATGCTGTGGTCGAGCTTCGGCGACCAGGGCTATGCGATGGGCATCGCCCGGTCGGCGTCGGGCACACTCGCCGGCCCCTGGGTGCAGGAGGAGCAGCCCATCTGGGGCGCCGACGGCGGACACGGCATGATCGCGCGTACGCTCGACGGCAGCCTGCTGCTCACCCTGCATCAGCCGAACACGACCCCCGACGAGCGCGCTGTGTTCCGCCCGCTGGGCGAGACGGCCGACTCCGTGGAGCTCCTCTAGCGCGGACCCGCGCCGGCTCAGGGGAGGAAGTTCTCGCGGGCCAGCGGCGCGACGTCGAGGTGCGCCAGATCGGCGCGGGTGATCCAGCGCAGTTCGGCGATCTCGGCGCCGACCGCCGGCTGCTGCCGGCCGATGTCCACGGAGAAGACCTCGGCGACCACGAGGTACCCCGGCTCGTTCGCGGCGGCCGCGGTGAACGACCCCAGTCCGACCAGATCGTGCGGTGCCACGTCGAGGCCCAGCTCCTCGGCCAATTCACGGCGCAGCGTCTGACCGGCCGTCTCACCCGGTTCGGGTTTGCCGCCGGGCTGCATGAACGCCGTCGTGCCGGTCTTGCGCACCACCAGCAGCCGCCCCGCCTCGTCGACGATCACGGCGGCCGAGACGTGGATGCGGCGGGGTTCGACAGCGGGAGAGGTCACGGTGGCACGGTAACAGGTGGTGTGCAGGCGGCCCGACGTAGAATCGCGTGTGCTTCCCGCGACCTCCGACTCCGATCTGCCGCCCAGCGGCATCGACCCCGCCGACCTCGCCGCCACCCTCCGGGTGCTGGAGGGGCTGGCCGACGTCGACGAGACCCACCCCGACTTCATCGCGGTGCGCCGGGCCACCGGGCAGATGTTCAAGGCCGTCAAGCGGGAGCGCCGCCGTGCCGCACGCGACGCCGTCGCCGCCGCGGACCGGGCCGTCATCGCCGCCACCGCCACCGGGGCGCCCGACCGCATCGACGACGAGACCCGCGGCATCCCGATCAGCACCCGGACGACCGCGCCGACGGCGGGCACCCTCATCAAGCCCCGCGGCTGCTACATCTGCAAGCAGCCGTACACCCTGGTCGACGCGTTCTACCACCAGCTCTGCCCGCCCTGCGCGGCGATGAGCCACGCCAAGCGCGACGCGCGCACCGACCTCACCGGCCGGCGCGCGCTGCTGACCGGCGGCCGCGCCAAGATCGGCATGTACATCGCCCTGCGGCTGCTGCGCGACGGCGCGCACACGACCATCACCACCCGGTTCCCCCGCGACGCGGTGCGCCGCTTCAGCCGCCTCCCCGACGCGCCCGAATGGATCGACCGGCTCAAGATCGTCGGCATCGACCTGCGGGACCCGGCGCAGGTGATCGGCCTGGCCGACGAGGTCGCCGCCGCCGGCAGCCTCGACATCCTCATCAACAACGCCACCCAGACCGTGCGGCGCTCGCCGGGCGCCTACCAGCCCCTGGTCGAGGCCGAGCTGGCCCCGCTGCCCGACGGGCCCCTGCCCGAGCTGGTGACCTTCGGCCACACCAACGACCAGCACCCGCAGGCACTCGAGCGTTCCGTGACCGCCCACCCGATCCTGGCCACCGCGGCCGCACGTGCCGAAGAGCTCACCGAGCAGGCCCTACAGGCCGGGTCCAGCTCGCTGGAGCGCCTCGCCGCGGGCACCGCGATCGACGCCGGGGGGCTCATCCCCGACCACGACGACGTGAACTCGTGGGTGCAGCGCGTCGATCAGGTCGACCCGCTCGAGATGCTCGAGGTGCAGCTGGCCAACACCACGGCACCGTTCCTGCTGATCTCGAAGCTGCGGGCGTCCCTGGCGGCCAGCAGCGCGCGCCGCACCTACATCGTCAACGTCAGCGCGATGGAGGGCGTGTTCAACCGCGGCTACAAGGGCCCGGGCCACCCGCACACGAACATGGCCAAGGCCGCCGTCAACATGCTCACCCGCACCAGTGCGCGCGAGATGTTCGAGACCGACGGCATCCTCATGACCAGCGTCGACACCGGGTGGATCACCGACGAGCGCCCGCACCCCACCAAGGTCCGCCTCGCCGAAGAGGGCTTCCACGCCCCGCTCGATCTCGTCGACGGCGCCGCACGCGTGTACGACCCGATCGTGCGCGGCGAAGCCGGCGAGGACCTGTTCGGCGTCTTCCTCAAGGACTACGCCCCGGGCAAGTGGTGACCCCGGGCCGCGACGGCCGACGACCTGCGAAGATGGCGGGATGACCCAGACCCACCTGCTCACCGGCGCCGGCTCGGGTATCGGCCAGGCCGTCGCGCAGCGTCTCGCCGCGCGCGGCGACCGGCTCGTGCTCGTGGCCCGTAACGGCGAGCGCGCCGCCCAGCTCACCGCCGCGTTCCCCGGTGCGATCCCGGTCGTCGTCGATCTCGCGCATCCCGAGGCGATCCAGGATGCCGTGGCCGCGGCCGACCTGCCGGAATCGATCGATGCGGTCATCCACGCCGCCGGCATCGTCGAACTCGGCGCGGTGGGCGAGCTGCCCCTGAGCGCCTGGACCGATCAGCTCACGGTCAACCTCATCGCGCCGGCCGAGCTCACGCGCGTCGTGCTGCCGCGGGTGCGCGCCGCCCGCGGTCAGCTGCTCTTCGTCAACTCGGGGGCAGGGCTCCGCACCCACCCGGACTGGTCGGCCTACGCCGCCTCGAAGCACGGGCTGAAAGCGCTGGCCGACGCCCTGCGCGCCGAAGAGGCGCCGCACGGCGTGCGCGTGACGACCGTGTACCCGGGCCGCACGGCGACCCCCATGCAGGCCCAGGTGCACGAGCAGGAGGGGCGCGACTACGTCCCGACGGTGTACATCGACGTGGACTCGGTGGCCACCGGCATCCTCACCGCCCTCGATCTTCCCCGCGACGCGGTGATCAGCGATCTGACGGTGCGTCCGGGCCCGCGCTGACCAGGTCCGCGTCGGCCGGCTCGTCGGCGACCGCACCGTCGACGGCGGCGCCGGCCGGGTCGGCCAGCAGCGGCTCGAACGCGGCTTCGGCGGCGCCGATCAGCAGACGCTCGTCGGCCAGCTCGGCCGAGCGGATCTGCAGGTCCTCGGCGCAGGCCGGCATCGAGTGGGCCGCCACCGCGGCCGCGAAGCCCTCCGCGTCGAGCTCGGCCAGGATCGAGAGGAACCCGCCCAGCACGATCACCGAGGGGTTCAGCACGTTGACGGCGTTGGCCAGTGCCGTCGCCAGGATCGAGCGTTCGCGCGCGATCTCGGCGGTCGCATCCGGTGCCGTGGCCGCCGCCAGGGCCGCCGCGAGTTCGCGGTCGGTGGCCTGGGGCAGCCCCACCGCCGCTAGCAGGCGCGAGCGCCGCACCTCGTCTTCGAGCACACCGTCGCGCGCGCGGCGGTCGGCCAGCGTCGCGATGCCGGGCCGGTTCTGCCCGAACTCGCCGGCATAGCCGCCGCGGCCGCCCACCGGCATCCCGTTGACGATCAGGCCGCCGCCGATGCCGCTTGCCCCGCCGTTGAGGTAGATCGCGTTGTCGATGCCGCGCGCCGCACCGTAGAGGTGTTCGGCGAGCGCGCCCAGGGAGGCGTCGTTGCCGACGACGACCGGCAGGCCGGTGGCCGCGGCGACGAGGTCGTGCAGCGGCGCATCCGCCCATTGCAGGTGCGGCGCGTGGCGGACCAGGCCGTCGGCGGCGCGCACCAGTCCGGGCACGGCCAGGCCCACCCCGACGATGCGCGCGGTGGCCAATGCATCTGTGCGCCACGCCGCGATGCGGTCGGCGATCAGGGCCGCGGTCGCCTCGGGGGTGATCAGGTCGGTGACGGCGACGCGCTCGCGCACGCTGATGCTCTGGTCCAGGCCCACCGCGGCGATCTCGACGGCGTCGACTTCGGGGTTGACGGCGATGACGACGACGTCGGGGGCCGGCACGACGAGGGGAGAGGGGCGGCCCACGCGGCGTGCGGGGTCGGGTGCGCGTTCGACGACGAGACCTGCGCGCACCAGTTCGGCGACCAGGTCGCCGATGGTCGATCGGTTCAGGCCGGTGGCCTCGGTCAGCGCCGCCCGCGACGTGGGGCCCTCCAGATGCACGAGCCGGAGCACGCGGGTGAGATTGCGCTGTCGTACGCCTTCGACGGTCCCTGTCGCCTCTGCCACAGGCACAACTCTAGGTGATCAGATCGTTATCGCGCGGGGTTTTGTTGGGGTTGACCACGAATGACCGGCGTCCTATGGTGGGGGTGTCCACATCACTTTCGACATCACTGTCGAAACTTTCGAGAGGTTCAAGGATGAACAGACGCAGCATCATGCGCGCGGCTGCCGGTATCGGGGCCGCAGGTCTGGCCGTCGGCATGCTGGCCGGTTGTTCCGCGGGTGACGAGCCCACCGACGGCAACGGCAACGGAAACGGCGAAGAGGTCACGATCACCTGGTGGCACAACGCCACCGGCGAGCCCCTGAAGTCCCTCTGGGAGGACGTCGCGCAGGAGTTCGAGGACGCCAACCCGGGCGTCAAGGTCGACGTGCAGGCGTTCCAGAACGAGGACCTTCAGCGCACCCTCATCCCCAACGCCCTGCAGGCCGGCGGTGACGCGGCACCCGACGTGTTCATGGTCTGGGCCGAGGGCGAGATCAAGGCGCAGGTCGAGGCGGGGTACCTCAAGGACCTCAGCGGCCTGACCGACGTCATCGAGTCGATCGGCGGCGCCGGCACCGGCTGGAACGTCGACGGCAAGCAGTACGGCATCCCCTACACCTTCGGCATCGAGGGCCTCTGGTACAACACCGACCTGTGGGAGGCCGCCGGTGTCACCGAGGTGCCCGCCACGTTCACCGAGTTCTCCGAGGCGCTGCAGAAGCTCGCCGACAGCGGCGTCGCGCCCATCGGCGTGGGTGCCGGTGACGGCTGGCCGGCGGCGCACTGGTGGTACCAGTTCGCGATCAAGTCGTGCTCGGCCGACTCGCTGGCCACGGCCGCGGAGACGCTGAACTTCGACGACGAGTGCTTCGTCACCGCCGGTGAGAACCTGCAGGCCTGGCTCGACGAGTTCGAGGGCGACCTGCCCTTCCAGCAGAACCCGACGAGCACCCCGGCCCAGAGCGTGCCCAACAGCGCGGCGGGTCTGATGGCTTCGCAGGCCACCGCCACCGAGCTCATGGGCTCGTGGCACCGTGGTGAGGTCGCCAAGCTCGTTCCGGGTGCGCCCGCCGAGAACCCGCCGGCTCCCGAGTGGCTGGCGTGGATGCCGGTGCCCGACATCGAGGGTGCCGCCGGTGCCCCGGGTGCGGCGCTCGGCTCCGGTGACGCGTGGGGCGTCTACGTCGACGCCCCCGACGCGGCCGTCGACCTGGTCGAGTTCATCTCCAGCGTCGAGGTGCAGACGCGCTTCGCCGAGACCGGTGCGATCCCGACCGTCGCCGGTGCCGAGGCGGGCCTGACCGACCCGGTGCTCAAGCAGATCGCCGAGGGCACGGTCAACTCCTCGCTCGTGGTGACCTGGCTCGACACGCAGTACGGCTCGGTCATCGGCAACGCGATGAACGACGCGATCGTCAACCTCATGTTCGGCGACGGCACGCCCGAGTCGATCCCCGAGGCGATGAACGCGGCGGCGGCGACGCTGTAACACCCATGACAGCAATCAACGAGGCCGGGCCCGCGCTGAGCGCGGGCCCGGCCCCCGCTCCGAAAGCCCGCAGCACGGCGCGCGCCCGCGCGCAACGCCGCAAGTGGTTCGAGATCACGCTGTTCGCCGGCCCCGGCGTGCTCGTCTATCTCGCCTTCGTCCTCTTCCCGGTGGCACTGGCCGCCTACTACAGCTTCTTCAACTGGAACGGCCTCGGGCCGCTCGACCGCTTCATCGGCATCGACAACTACGTCCGCCTGCTCGCCGACCCCGTCTTCCACCGTTCGGTGGGCAACAACTTCTTCATCGTCATCATGTCCCTCCTCGTGCAGGGGCCGCTGGCGATTCTCGTGGCGCTGCTGATGAACCGACGCCTGCGCTTCCGCGGACTGCTGCGGGCGCTGATCTTCGTGCCCTACGTGCTCAGCGAGGTGACCGCCGGTATCGCCTGGCAGATCATGCTGCAGTCGGTGCCCCCGAACCGGATGGGTCCCATCGACACCTGGCTGGGGATGATCGGCATCGAGAACCCGCCGTCGTGGCTGGCCGATCAGGACGTCGTCATGTGGACGATGTTCGGCATCCTCACCTGGAAGTACCTGGGCCTGGCCATCATCCTGATGCTCGCCGGGCTGACCAGCGTCCCCGACGAGCTCTACGAGGCCGCCGCGCTCGACGGCGCCGGCTGGTGGAAGACCCAGTGGTACGTCACCGTGCCGCTGCTGGGCCCCACCATCCGCATCTGGGCGTTCCTGTCGATCATCGGCTCGCTGCAGCTGTTCGACATGGTGTGGATCGTCACCGGCGGCGGACCGCTCAACGCGTCGTCCACGATGGCCGTCTACATGGTCAAGAACGGCCTGAACGTCTCGCAGATCGGCTACGGCAGCGCCGTCGCGGTCGTGCTCTTCCTCATCTCGCTCGTGATCGCCCTCTTCTACCAGCGCTACGCGCTGCGTCGCGACCTCGCCGGTGCGATCACTCAAGGAAACAGCTGATGTCTACTGCAACCGCATCCCACCGCGCCGGCGCGCGGCGCTTCGACTGGAGCCAGCCGATCGTCTACGTCGTGGCGCTGACCGTGGCGGCCATCGCCATCGGTCCGGTGCTCTACGTGATGATCGCCGGCATGCGCTCGAACCCGGACTTCTTCACCAGTCCGGGGGGCCTGCCCGACCCGTGGATCTTCGACAACTACGCGCGCATCCTCGGTGACGCGCAGTTCTGGCGTCAGGTGCTGGCCAGCACCGTGACGGCGCTGGGCACGACCCTCGGGGTCATGGCGTTCGGCGTGATGGCGGCGTTCGTGATCGCGCGGTACGACTTCCGCGGCCGGGGGTTCATGTACGCCCTGTTCACGACCGGGCTGCTGTTCCCGCTGACGATCTCGATCCTCCCGCTGACGGTCATGCTGCGCCAGCTCGGCCTGTTCGGCTCGTGGTGGGGTCTGATCATCCCGCAGGTGGCGTTCGCGCTGCCGACCACGATCATCATCCTGGTGCCGTTCCTGCGGGCGATCCCGGGTGAGCTCGAAGACGCGGCCGTCGTCGACGGCACCACCAAGATCGGGTTCTTCTGGCGCATCATGCTGCCGCTGTCGATGCCCGGGATGATGACCGTCGGCGTGCTCGCCTTCGTCGGCAGCTGGAACGCCTACCTGCTGCCATTGTTCGTGCTGCAGGCCGGCGGTGCCGCGCCCGCCGACTACACGCTGCCGCTCGGTGTGCAGTTCTTCTCGACCGCCTACGGGCAGGACACCACGGGGGTGCTCGCCTACACCTCGCTGGCGATGCTCCCGGCCATCCTGTTCTTCACCCTGGCCGAGAAGCGCATCGTCGGCGGCCTCCAGGGAGCCGTGAAGGGATGACCTTGTCTGAAACACCCACCCACACACCGTGGCGTGACGCAGCGCTGCCGATCGGCGAGCGTGTCGAGGCCCTCGTGGCCGAGCTCACGCTCGAGGAGAAGATCGCCCAGCTGTACGGCATCTGGATCGCCGCGTCCAACGACGGCGCCGAGGTCGCCCCCAACCAGAACGCGATGACCGAGGACGTCGATCTCGACACCATCGCGCCGCTGGGCCTGGGCCAGCTGACCCGCACCTACGGCACCGTGCCGGTCGACCCGGCCGCCGGAGCGGTCTCGCTGCTGCGCACGCAGCAGCGGATCGTGACCGAGTCGCGTCTGGGCATCCCTGCCCTCGCGCACGAGGAGTGCCTGGCCGGCTTCGCCGCGTGGGGGGCCACGGCCTACCCCGTGCCCCTGTCGTGGGGTGCCACGTGGGAGCCCGACCTCGTGCGGGAGATGGGCGAGCGCATCGGCGCCGACATGCGCAAGATGGGGGTGCACCAGGGCCTGGCCCCCGTGCTCGACGTCGTCCGCGACGCCCGCTGGGGCCGCGTGGAAGAGACCATCGGCGAGGACCCGCTGCTGGTGGGCACCATCGCCACCGCCTACATCCAGGGGATCGAGCAGGCCGGGGTCGTCGCCACGCTCAAGCACTTCGCCGGCTACTCGGCCTCGAAGGCGGGGCGCAACCTCGCGCCCGTGTCGATCGGTCCCCGCGAGCTCCACGACGTCATCCTGCCGCCGTTCGAGATGGCGGTCCGCGACAGCGGCGTGCGCAGCGTCATGAACTCGTACACCGACCTCGACGGGGTGCCCTCGGCCGCCGACGAGGAGCTGCTCACCGGGCTGCTGCGCGACACGTGGGGCTTCGAGGGCACCGTGGTGGCCGACTACTTCGCCATCGCGTTCCTGCTCACCCAGCACGCCGTCGCCGAGGACTGGACCGACGCCGCGCACCAGGCGCTGAAGGCGGGCATCGACGTCGAGCTGCCCGGACGCAAGACGTTCGGCCCGGACCTGGCCGCCGCCGTGCGCGAAGGCATCGTGCCCGAGGCGCTCATCGACCGGGCGCTGCGGCGCGTGCTCGCGCAGAAGATCGAGCTCGGCCTCCTCGACGGCGACGCCGGGTACGTGCCCGAGGTGCTCGCCGGGCGGGTGGATGCCGGTGCCGACGACGTGCGCGGCAGCGTCGACCTCGACCCGGCCGAGAACCGGGCCCTGGCCCGGCAGATCGCCGAGCGGGCCATCGTCCTCCTGCACAACGACGGCACCCTGCCTCTGCGGGAGCCCCGGCGCATCGCGGTGATCGGACCCAACGGCGACGACCCCTTCGCCGTGCTCGGCTGCTACTCCTTCCCGTTGCACGTCGGCATCCACCACCCCGACTTCGGGGCCGGGATCGCCCTGCCCACCCTGCTCGAATCGGTGCGGACAGAGTTCCCCGACGCCGAGGTGACCTACGTGCAGGGCACGAGCGTCGACGGCGGCGAACGGGACTTCGACGAGGCGCGGGCCGCCGCGCAGGCCGCCGACGTGGTGGTGCTCGCTCTCGGCGACCGTGCGGGCCTGTTCGGGCGCGGCACGAGCGGTGAGGGGTGCGACGCGGCCGACCTGTCGCTGCCGGGCGCCCAGCA
The DNA here is from genome assembly GCF_053586795.1 of Microbacterium pollutisoli. Taxonomy (NCBI): domain Bacteria; kingdom Bacillati; phylum Actinomycetota; class Actinomycetes; order Micrococcales; family Microbacteriaceae; genus Microbacterium; species Microbacterium pollutisoli. The sequence goes on along the minus strand of NZ_JBNYWT010000006.1, from coordinate 27,167 downwards.
GGATCTGCTCGACGCCGTCCTCGACGCCGGCACGCCGACCGTGGTCGCGCTGCTGGCCGGGCGCCCCTACGCGCTCGGGCGCGCGGTGACCGACGCGGCGGCGATCGTCGAGGCGTTCTTCGCCGGTGAGGAGGGCACGCCGGCGCTGGCGGGGGTGCTGTCGGGGCGCGTCAATCCGAGCGGCCGCCTGCCGGTGAGCATCCCGGCCAGTCCCGGCGCCCAGCCGTCGAGCTACCTCGCCGTGCCGCTGGCCCGGCCCAGCGGCGTCTCGAACATCGATCCGTCGGCGGCGTTCGCGTTCGGCCACGGCCTGTCGTACACGACGTTCGTGTGGACCGACCTGGTCGCCGACGCGACCGAGCTGCCCACCGACGGCACGGTGACCGTCTCGCTGCAGGTGACCAACACCGGCGACCGCGACGGCATCGAACTCGTCCAGCTGTACCTCAACGACCCGGTGGCGCAGACGCCGCGTCCCGTGCAGCGCCTGATCGGCTACGCACGGGTGGAGCTGCCCGCCGGCGCGAGCGCCGAGGTGCGCTTCACCGTCCCGGCCGACCTGTTCTCCTACACCGGCCGGGCGCTGGAGCGCATCGTCGACGCCGGCACGGTCGTGCTCAGCGCCGGCCGCTCGGCCGAGGACCTGCCGTCCGCGGTCACGCTGACCGTCACCGGGCCCACGCGCGTCGTCGACCACACCCGGGCGCTCGTGCCCGAGGTCACGGTGACGGCCGTCTGACGGGGTCAGCCCACCCGTCGGCGCGGACGGAGGTACACCAGCAGTCCCCCCACCGTCAGCAGCGCCGCGCCCACCAGTCCGATGCCCCAGGGCACCTGACCGCCGGTGGCTTGCAACGGTCCGATCACCGTGACCGCCACGCTGATCGGATCGAGATCACCCGACTCGAGCACCAGCGTGTGCGCACCCAGCGGCAGATCGGCGGGGATCGCCACGGTGAAGGCGGTCTGGCCGTTCGCGTCGGCGGCAGGGATACCGCGCACCACGATCGGGTCGCTGAACAGCGTCGCCGACACCTGCTGGCCCGGGGTCAGCCCCGACAGCTTCACGTCGAGGTCGCCGCCCTGCGCCACCCGGCCGGTGCCGATGTCGACGATCGCCCATGCGTCGCCCGGCTCACCCGGACCACCCGGCTCCCCGGGCTCTCCCGGCTCCCCGGGTTCATCCGGACCACCGGGCTCACCCCCGTGATCCGCGGCGATGAGCCGTGCGACGCCCCAGCGGGCCGTGTTCTGGTAGCCGGTACCGGTCGGCTCCGCCCACGTATGGACCGAGAAGCGGGCGCCGTCGCGGCCGTCGTTGACCTGGAAGTCGATGCCGTGGAACGTGTCCGGTCCACCCAGCGGCACATCGCTCTGCCCGCCCGACTGACCGACCATGTCGATGGCCATCTCGACGATGTAGCCGGTGTCGGTCAGCGCCGCGGCGTGCTCGCCGGCGGTGCCGTGCTGCCGCGCACGACGAGGTGCGTGGCCAGATCCATGCGCAGGGTGTCAACCGTCTCGCCGTCGGCCAGGCGCAGCACGAGGCGCGCCGCCTCCTCGCCCATGCGGCGCAGCGGCTGGTGCACGGTCGTCAGCTGCGGGCTCAGCCAGCGGGCGAGGGCGATGTCGTCGTAGCCCACCACCGACAGGTCGCCGGGCACGCTCAGCCCCGCGGCCGTCGCCGCCGCGATGACGCCGAGCGCCTGGAGGTCGCTGCCGGCGAAGATCGCCGTGGGGCGGTCCGGTCCGGCCAGCAGGTCGCGCGCGTGGGTCTCCCCGGCAGGCGGGTGGAAGTCGCCGAAGCGGATCCACCGCGGGTCGATCGGCAGGTTCGCGGCGTTCATGGCCGACCGGTAGCCGTCGATGCGCGCGAGCGAGCACATCATGTCCTCGGGTCCGGTGATGGCCGCGATGCGCTGGTGGCCCAGCTCGATGAGGTGCCGGGTGGCCATGACCCCGCCCGACCAGTTGGCCGACCCCACCGACGGCACATCGGGCGCGGGGTCGCCCGCCGGGTCGACGATCGCGAACGGCACGCCGCGCAGCCGCAGCTTCTCCCGGTGCGGGCGGGCGAGGTCGCTGAACACGAGCACGACGCCGACCGGCCGGCGCCGCAGCACGCCGTCGATCCAGTCTGAGGACGGGGCGTGGCGGTCGCCGCTGACGGTGAGCACGACCGACAGTCCCGCGGCGTGCGCGACCGCCTCCACGCCGTCGATGACCTCCATCGACCAGCTGGACTCGAGCTCGTGGAAGACGAGTTCGATCGTCTCGGAGCGCTGGGCGACGTTGCGTCGCTGGTAGCCGTGCCGGTTGAGGTGCTCCTCGAGGCGCGCCCGGGTCGCGGGGGCCACGTCGGTGCGCCCGTTGAGCACCTTCGACATGGTGGCCAGCGACACCCCCGCTTCGGCGGCGATCTCGGCGAGGGTGACTCGGGTCGTGCGCGTCATGGGCGACTCCATACGTGGATGCTGCGGGAGAGCGCCGCAGTGCCGTCGATTATCACACGCTTTCGGTCGATGCGGCGATACTTTCGGCGCGCGTTACGCCGGCGCCCCCACGCCCGCCGGTGCCCACGACCGTGGGCGAGGTCTCCGGCATCCCCACGACCGCCGTCGAGCTGACCATCGACGTCGACGGCCGGTGGACGGATCGCGGGAAGTGTTATAGGTTGTGGTACACAACAATTCCCGCAGCCCGCGTAAAGGAGCGTCATGCTCACCCCCACTCCCGCAGACAAGTTCTCGTTCGGCCTCTGGACGATCGGCTACAACGGCACCGACCCGTTCGGCGGTCCGACCCGGCCCGCGCTCGACGTCGTCCACGCCGTCGAGAAGCTCGCTGAGCTCGGCGCCTACGGCCTCACCTTCCACGACGACGACCTGTTCGCCTTCGGCTCGAGCGACGCGGAGCGTCAGACGCAGATCGACCGGCTCAAGGGTGCGCTCGCCGACACCGGCCTGATCGTGCCGATGGTCACCACCAACCTGTTCTCCGCGCCCGTGTTCAAGGACGGCGGCTTCACCTCGAACGATCGCCAGGTGCGCCGCTTCGCGCTGCGCAAGGTGTTCCGCCAGCTCGACCTCGGTGCGGAGCTGGGCGCGAAGACCTTCGTCATGTGGGGTGGCCGCGAGGGCGCCGAGTACGACTCGGCCAAGGACGTCCGCGCGGCGCTCGAGCGCTACCGGGAGGCGGTGAACCTGCTCGGCGACTACGTCGTCGACAAGGGCTACGACATCCGCTTCGCGATCGAGCCCAAGCCCAACGAGCCGCGCGGCGACATCCTGCTGCCCACCCTCGGCCACGCGATCGCGTTCATCGACTCGCTCGAGCGCCCCGAGCTCGTGGGCCTGAACCCCGAGGTCGGCCACGAGCAGATGGCCGGCCTGAACTTCGCCGCCGGCATCGCCCAGGCGCTGTACCACGGCAAGCTGTTCCACATCGACCTCAACGGGCAGCGCGGCATCAAGTACGACCAAGACCTCGTGTTCGGCCACGGCGACCTGCACAACGCGTTCGCGCTGGTCGACCTGCTCGAGAACGGCGGCCCCGGCGGTGTGCCCGCCTACGACGGCCCGCGCCACTTCGACTACAAGCCCAGCCGCACCGAGGACGAGAACGGCGTGTGGGACTCGGCGGCCGCGAACATGCGCACCTACCTGCTGCTCAAGGAGCGCGCCGCGGCCTTCCGCGCCGACCCCGAGGTGCAGGAGGCGCTGGCCGCCGCCAAGGTCGACGAGCTGTCCGTGCCGACCCTGGGCGAGGGCGAGACCTACGACGACCTGCTCGCCGACCGCTCCGCCTACGAGGACTTCGACACGAGCGCTTACTTGGGCGGCAAGGGCTTCGGCTTCGTCCGCCTGCAGCAGCTGGCCACTGAGCACCTGCTCGGCGCCCGCGGCTGACCGATCGTGACCCCGCGGCCGCCCTGCCCGCGGGGTCACCCCGACCCCGGGCCCCCCGCCCGTTCTCTCGGCGCCCGGTTGTTCTCTCGCGGAGGATGAAGCGCGCGGAGGAGCCCCGGTGGGCATTGACGGAGAGGAAGTTCGGATGGCACTGGTGATGGGAGTCGACTCGTCGACCCAGTCGTGCAAGGTCGTGATCTGCGACGCCGAGACCGGTCAGGTCGTGCGAACCGGACGCGCATCGCACCCCGACGGCACGTCGGTCGACCCCGAGGCGTGGTGGGCGGCGCTGCAGAGCGCGATCGCGGATGCCGGTGGCCTCGACGACGTCGCCGCATGGGCGATCGGGGGGCAGCAGCACGGCATGGTGGTGCTCGACGCCGACGGCCAGGTCATCCGCGACGCGCTGCTGTGGAACGACACCCGTTCGGCCGGCGCGGCAGCCGACCTGATCGCCGAGTTCGGCGCCGAGCAGCTCGCCCGGCGCACCGGCCTGGTGCCGGTGGCGTCGTTCACCATCACCAAGCTGCGCTGGCTGCGCGACGCCGAGCCCGACAACGCGGCCCGCGTCGCCGCCGTCGCCCTGCCGCACGACTGGCTCACCTGGCGGCTGCGCGGATTCGGCCCGGACAACCCGGTGCTCGACGAACTGGTCACCGACCGCTCCGACGCGTCGGGCACCGGCTACTGGGATCCGGAGACCGGCGACTACGACCGCGACCTGCTGATCGCCGCGCTCGGCCACGACGCGGTGTTGCCGCGGGTGCTCGGCCCCGACGAGTCCGTCACCGATCCCGCCGGCCGCCGGGTCGGTCCGGGCGCTGGCGACAACGCCGGTGCCGCCCTGGGCGTCGGGGCCGGCCCGGGCGATGTCGTGGTGTCGATCGGCACGAGCGGCACCGTCTTCGCGGTCAGTGAGCGCCGGACGATCGACCCGTCGGGCACCGTCGCCGGCTTCGCCTCGGCCGACGGGAACTTCCTGCCGCTGGTGGCCACCCTGAACGCCGCGCGCGTGCTCGACGCCATCGGGCGCCTGCTCGCGGTCGACCATGCCGAGCTGAGCCGGCTCGCACTGGCCGCCGAGCCCGGCGCCGGCGGTCTCACGCTCGTCCCGTACTTCGAGGGCGAGCGCACGCCGAACCTGCCCGACGCCACGGCTGAGCTGACCGGCATGACCCTGGCATCCACCACCCGCGAGAACCTCGCCCGCGCCGCCGTCGAGGGGATGCTGTCGGGCCTGGCCGCCGGCGTGGACGCGGTGCGCGACCTCGGCGTGCCCATCGAACGCGCCCTGCTGATCGGCGGCGGTGCGCAGTCCGACGCCGTGCGCGAGATCGCGCCGCAGGTGCTCGGCGTCCCGGTCGAGGTGCCCGCCCCCGCGGAGTACGTCGCCCTCGGCGCCGCCCGCCAAGCCGCCCGCGTGCTCGCCGCCTGACTCCACACGAGACAATAGGGGGGTGGATGCCGGTGCCTCGACCCTGATCGCCGCGGCGCGCACGCGCCTGGCGGGCGCCCCGCGGGTGCGGCTCGGCGCTCTGGTCGAGTCGCGGCGGATCCTGGGCATCGGGCGTGCGCCGCGCATCGTGCCGGTCGGTGAGGCGTGGCACCTCGGCGTGCTGCTGATCGGCGACGAGCAGGTGTTCGCCACCGGCGAGGTGCTGCGGGCGCGGCACGAGGCGATCCGCGGATTCACGGCCGAATCGCAGCGGGAGCGCTCCGACCGGGCCGCCGCCGCGCACCGGGGCGGCTTCGCCGAGGGCGAGGTCGTCCACTTCGGGTGGCGCGAGATCGACCTGGCGACAGTGGATGCCGGCGGTGCGGCCGACCCGCTCCTGACGGTCGCCGGGGTGGTGCACGTGCGGTGGAATGCCGCCGGCGGCACTCGGCCGCTGGCCGATTACCTCGACGAGCAGCTCGCGCTGCGCTGACCCGGCCTCTGCGACCCCTTAGTCTGGCACCCAGAGCACGGTCCGACAGCAGAGCACGGAGGCCCGCATGGAATGGCCCGGGAACGCGTATCCGCTGGGTGCGACCTTCGACGGAAGCGGCACGAACTTCGCGCTGTTCAGCGAGGGGGCCGAGCGCGTCGAGCTCTGCCTGTTCGACGAGGAGGGTGTCGAGACCCGCGTCGAGATGCGCGACGTCGACGCCTACGTCTGGCACGTCTATCTGCCGACCGTCGAACCGGGCCAGCGGTACGGCTACCGGGTGCACGGACCCTACGACCCCGCACAGGGCCTGCGGTTCAACCCGAACAAGCTGCTGCTCGACCCGTACGCGAAGGCCGTCGACGGCCAGGTGCAGTGGGGTCAGGAAGTGTTCGGGTACCCGTTCGGCGACCCCGACGGCCGCAATGACGACGACTCGGCCGCCCACATGATGAAGGGCGTGGTGATCAACCCGTACTTCGACTGGGCCGGTGACCGCGCGCCGAAGAGGCCGCTGGCGGAGTCGCTCATCTACGAGGCCCACGTCAAGGGCCTGACCCGGCTGCACCCCGAGATCCCCGAAGAACTGCGTGGCACCTACGGCGCCATCGGACACCCGGTGATCATCGACCACCTGCTCAAGCTCGGCGTCACCGCGATCGAGCTCATGCCGGTGCACCAGTTCGTCAACGACTCGGTGCTGCAGGAGAAGGGCCTGTCCAACTACTGGGGCTACAACACGATCGCCTTCCTGGCCCCGCAGAACACCTACGCGATGCGGCAGGGTCAGCAGGTGCACGAGTTCAAGGCCATGGTCCGGTCGCTGCACGCGGCCGGCATCGAGGTCATCCTCGACGTGGTCTACAACCACACCGCCGAGGGCAACCACCTCGGCCCCACCCTGTCGATGCGCGGCATCGACAACCTCGCGTACTACCGGCTCGAAGAGGACAAGCGCTACTACACCGACTACACCGGCACCGGCAACAGCATGGGCGTGGGCCATCCGCACACGCTGCAGCTGATCATGGACTCGCTGCGCTACTGGGTGCTCGAGATGCACGTCGACGGGTTCCGGTTCGACCTGGCCTCCACCCTCGCGCGCGAGTTCTACGAGGTCGACCGGCTGGCCGCGTTCTTCGAGCTCGTGCAGCAGGACCCGGTGGTGTCGCAGGTCAAGCTCATCGCCGAGCCGTGGGATGTCGGCCCGGGCGGCTACCAGGTGGGCAACTTCCCGCCGCAGTGGGCCGAGTGGAACGGCAAGTACCGCGACACGGTGCGCGACTTCTGGCGCGGCGAGCCGCAGGCGCTGGGCGAGTTCGCCTCGCGCATCACGGGCTCCGCCGACCTGTATGAGCATTCGGGACGCCGCCCCGTGGCATCCATCAACTTCGTCACCGCGCACGACGGGTTCACGCTGCGCGACCTGGTCTCGTACAACGAGAAGCACAACGAGGCCAACGGTGAGGACAACCGGGACGGCGAATCGCACAACCGTTCCGACAACCACGGTGTCGAGGGGCCCACCGACGACCCGGAGATCCTCACGGTGCGGGCGCGGCAGCAGCGCAACTTCCTGGCGACGCTGCTGCTGAGCCAGGGCGTGCCGATGCTCTCCCACGGCGACGAACTCGGTCGCACCCAGCAGGGCAACAACAACGGCTATGCGCAGGACAGCGAGCTGACCTGGGTGCACTGGGATGCCGCGGACCGCCCGCTGATCGAGTTCACCGCCGCCTTGTCGGCGCTGCGCCGCGACCACCCGACCTTCCGCCGCAGTCGGTTCTTCGACGGCCGGCCGGTGCGCCGCGAGGAGGGCATGGCGATCCCCGACATCGCCTGGATCCGCCCCGACGGCACCGAGATGCAGCCCGAGGACTGGGAGTCGGGCTTCGGGCGCGCGATCGGCGTGTTCCTCAACGGCGACGGCATCCGCGAGCGCGACCGCCGCGGCCAGGACATCCACGACCGGCACTTCTTCGTCCTGTTCAACGCCGGCACCGAGGCGGTGGACTTCACCGTCCCGGCGGTGCAGCCCAGCCCCCGCTGGGAGGTCGTGATCGACACCTCCGGCGAGGCCTCCGACCGTGAGCCGCTCAGCGGCGGGGAGGTCGTGACCCTGGCCGCCAAATCGCTGGTGGTGCTGCGCGACCACGAAGAGGACGAGCCCGAGATCGACCATTCGGTGGCCGCATCGCTGGCCGCCCGCACCGAGCCGGTCGAGGTCGTCGCCGATGCGGACGAGGGATAGGCGAGCCCGATGACGCGGCGCCCGGCATCCACCTACCGGCTGCAGATCCGCGCCGGGTTCGACCTCGACGCGGCGGCAGCGCTCACCGACTACCTGGGTGAGCTCGGGGTGGGCTGGGCCTACCTGTCGCCGATCCTGCAGTCGGCCCGCGGCTCCGACCACGGCTACGACGTCGTCGACCCCACCCGGGTGGATGCCGCCCGCGGCGGACCGGAGGCTCTCGCCCGATTCTCGGCGGCCGCCCGCGACGCCGGGCTCGGCATCCTCGTCGACATCGTGCCGAACCACGTCGGCGTCGCCATACCGGCGGAGAACCCGTGGTGGTGGGACGTGCTCACCCATGGCCGCGCCTCCCGCTGGGCGAGCGCGTTCGACATCGACTGGGACGCCGGCGACGGGCGGGTGCGGCTGCCCATCCTCGGCGCACCGTTGGAGGACGTGATCGCCGCCCGCGAGCTGCGGATCGTGCCGCCCGCGGTGGATGCCGGTGACCCGGCCGCCGGGGACACACCCGACGCCGCCGCGCGGGCTCCCTTCGGTCATGCCCGCTACTTCGACCACCTGCTGCCGCTGGCCGAGGGGACCGCACCCGATGCCGCCGCCGACGACCCCGACACGGTGCGTGCCGTGCTCGCCCGGCAGCACTGGGAACCGGCGTTCTGGCGCGACGAGTCCACCGCGCTCAACTACCGCCGGTTCTTCACGATCACCTCGCTGGCCGGCGTCCGCGTCGAAGACCCGGCGGTGTTCGCGGCGGCGCACGCCGAGGTGCTGCGCTGGTTCCGTGAGGGGCTCGTCGACGGCCTGCGCATCGACCACCCCGACGGTCTGGCCGACCCCCGCGGGTATTTCGCCGACCTCGACGACGCCGTCGCACAGCAGGGCGGCGCAGCGCCGTACCTCGTGGTCGAGAAGATCCTCGAGCATGGCGAGCAGCTGCCGGGCTGGTGGCCCGTCGACGGCACCACCGGGTATGACGCGCTCGCCGAGATCGACCGGGTGCTCGTCGATCCGCGCGGCCGCGAGCGGCTCGACGCCCTCGACACAGAACTGCACGCCCCGACGGGGCAGACCGCGCCGCAGTGGGCCGGCCTCATCCACACGACCAAGCGCGCCGTCGGCGACACTGCGCAGGCCGCCGAGATCGCCCGCCTGGTGCGCTGCCTGCCCGCCGCGATCCGCGACCGGCTCGGCGCCGAGACGGCGACCGACGCGCTCGCCGAGCTGCTGGCCGCGTTCCCCGTCTACCGCTCCTACCTCCCGGCGGGGCGGGAGCACGTCACCGTCGCCGTCGCCGCCGCGACCGCACGCCGCGCCGACCTCGCCGACGCCCTCGCGGTGCTCGGCCCGCTGGTGGCCGAACCCGGCACCGAGTTCTCCCGCCGGTTCATGCAAACCACCGGGCCCGTCATGGCCAAGGGGGTCGAGGATGCCGCCTTCTACCGGTACTCGCGGCTCACCTCCCTGACCGAGGTCGGCGGCGACCCGTCGCAGTTCTCGCTCGACCCCGACGGGCTCCACGACGCGTTCGCCCGGCGGCACGCGGCCTGGCCGCAGGCCATGACGACGCTGACGACCCACGACACCAAGCGCAGCGAAGACGTGCGCGCACGCCTGCACGTGCTCGCCGAGAAGCCCGACCGCTGGGCCGAGGTGCTGGAACGGCTGCGCGGCATCGCCTCGACCGGAGACGGGCCGTTCGACAACCTGCTGTGGCAGGCGATCATCGGCGCCTGGCCCGCCGCCCCCGAGCGGCTGCGCGCCTACGCGATCAAGGCCGCGCGCGAAGCCGGCACACACTCCTCCTGGGCGGCGCCGGACCCCGCGTTCGAAGAGCGTGTGCTCGACGTCGTCGCGGCCGCACACGGCCGTGCGGTCGCGATCGTGAACGCATTCGTCGCCGAGATCCGCGACGCTGGGTGGTCGAACTCCCTGTCGGCGAAGCTGCTGCAGCTGACCGGGCCCGGGGTGCCCGACGTCTACCAGGGCACCGAACTGTGGGACTTCTCGCTCGTCGACCCCGACAACCGCCGACCGGTGGATTTCGCCCAGCGTCGACGCCTGCTCGGCGAACTGGATGCCGGCCTGCTGCCGCCGATCGACGACACCGGTGCCGCGAAGCTGCTCGTCACCTCACGGGCGCTGCGGCTGCGCCGCGACCGCCCGGCGCTGTTCAGCCGTTACACGCCCCTGACCGTGGTGGGCGCAGCCGCCGAGCACGCGATCGCGTTCGACCGCGGCGGAGCCCTCGCCGTGGCCACCCGCCTTCCGATGGGGCTCACGGCGCGCGGCGGCTGGGGCGACACCGTGCTGCTGCGCCACGCCGGCCCTACGGTCGACGTGCTGACGGGGCGCCGGTTCTCGGGCACCGAGGTGCCCCTCGCCGATCTGCTGGCCCGCTACCCGGTGGCGCTGTTGAAGGCGGGAATCTGATGCGGGCCCGCCCGGCCCTCACCGAAGGAGCGGAACCATGATCGAGGTGTGGGCACCCTACGCCACTCGCGTGCGGCTGCGCCGCTGGGGCCACGGCGACACCGGACCCGCACCGCACGGCGACACCGGACCCGCACCGCACGACCACACAGAGTCCGCGCCGCACCCCGACACCGAGCTGACGCCGGTCGGCGACGACGGCTGGTGGCGGGCCGACGTCGCGCTCGCCCCCGGCGAGAGTTACGGCTTCGTGCTCGGCGACAGCGACAAGATCCTGCCCGACCCCCGCTCGCGGCGCCAGCCGACCGGTGTGCACGGACCCTCGGCGTTCGTCGACCCGGCATCCCACACCTGGACCGACGCCGCCTGGACCGGCCGTCAGCTGGCCGGCGGCCTCATCTACGAACTCCACATCGGCACGTTCACCGGCGAGGGCACCCTCGATGCCGCCGTCGGCAAGCTCGGCCACCTCGTCGACCTCGGCGTGACCCACGTCGAGCTGCTGCCGGTCAACGCCTTCAACGGCACGCACAACTGGGGCTACGACGGCGTGCTCTGGTATGCGGTGCACGAGGAGTACGGCGGCCCGGCCGCGTATCAGCGGTTCGTCGACGCCGCGCACGCCCGGGGCCTCGCCGTCATCCAGGACGTCGTCTACAACCACCTGGGCCCCTCGGGCAACTATCTGCCCGAGTTCGGCCCGTACCTGCGGGAGGGCACCCGCAACACGTGGGGCGACAGCATCAACCTCGACGAACGCGCCGTGCGCGAGCACATCCTCGCCGGGGCCCTCATGTGGCTCGACGACTACCACGTCGACGGCCTGCGCCTGGACGCCGTGCACGCCCTGCACGAGTCCGGCGAACAGCCGCAGCACCTGCTGGCCGAGCTCGCCGAGCGCGTCGACGCCCTCAGCGCCCACCTCGGTCGTCCGCTCACCCTCATCGCCGAGAGCGACCTGAACGACCCGGTCATGATCCTGGCGCGCACCGCCGGCGGCCACGGCCTGACCGCGCAGTGGTCGGACGACTGGCACCACGCCGTGCACGTCGCCCTCACCGGCGAGACGGCCGGCTACTACGCCGACTTCGATGCGCTCGACGCCCTGCCGAAGGTGTGGACCGGCGGGTTCTTCCACGACGGCACCCACTCGTCGTTCCGCGGCCGCGCTCACGGCATCCCCCTGCCGCCCGAGGTGCCCAGCTGGCAGCTGATCACCTTCGCGCAGGACCACGACCAGATCGGCAACCGGGCCGCCGGCGACCGGCTCTCCGCGACGCTGTCTTCCGACCGCCTCGCGGTCGCCGCCGTGCTCACCCTCACCGCCCCCGGCACGCCCATGCTGTTCATGGGCGAGGAGTGGGGCGCGTCCACGCCCTGGCAGTTCTTCACCTCGCATCCCGAGCCGGAGCTGGCCGCGGCCACCGCCCGCGGACGGAAGGCCGAGTTCGCGCGCATGGGGTGGGACGAGTCGCTCGTGCCCGACCCCAACGACCCGGCGACATTCGAGCGTTCGAAACTCGACTGGGCCGAGAAGGATGCCGGAGACCACGCGCGCCTGCTCGACCTGTACCGCCGGCTCGCGGCGCTGCGCCGCGCCCGGCCCGAGCTGACCGATCCGCGGTACGGACAGCGCGGTGCGGCCGCCGCCCAAGCTCCGGGTGGCCGTCGCTACGAGCTCGACCGGGGAGCTGCGCGCGTGCTCGTGAACCTGTCGGCCGAGCCGTGGGAGGTGCCGCTGAGGCCCGGCGAGACAGTGTGGATCGCCACGGTCGACGGTCTCGGCACGGGGGAGGAGACGCCCGGCCGGCGGACGCCGGGTGTGCTCGTCATCCCGCCGGACGCGGCCGTGGTCGCCGGTCCGTGACGTCGGGCCGGGCGCTGTCAACCCCCCTGTGACCGGGCCGCGGGTCTGGATACGGTCGCGGCATGAGAACAGAGGCCCGTGACCTCGCCCGCCAGATCGTCGTCATCGCCGTCGTCGTCTTCATGCTCATCGCGGCCCTGCTCGGAGTCGGACTGTTCGGCGGCACCGACGTGAGCGAACTGCAGGACGGCGCGCTCTCCGCGGACGCCACGGTGCTCGCCCCCGGCAGCCCGGCCTTCAGCATCTGGAGCGTGATCTACGTGCTGATGATCGGGTACGCGGTCTGGCAGGCGCTGCCGGGTCAGCGCGCCCGGGAACGGCAGCGCGCGACCGGATGGTGGATCGCCCTCACGGCCGTGCTCAACGGCTGCTGGCTGCTGGCCGCACAGTTCCTGAACCTGATCTCCACCGTGATCGCCATCGTGCTGCTGGTCATCGCGCTGTCGATCACGATCCGCGCCCTCGTGGCCCGCCCGTCCAGCCGCTGGGACGATGTCATCCTCGCCGACGCCACGGTGGGCCTGCACCTCGGATGGGTGACGCTGGCGACGGTCGCCAACGTGACGGCGTGGTTGACCGCCGAGGTCGTGCCCGCCCAGTCCGACGCGGCTGCCGACGCGTGGGGCGTCGCGGTGCTGGTCGTCGTCGCCCTGCTGGGCGCCGCCATCGCCTGGGGCACGCGGGGCCGGATCGCGCCCGGACTGGCGATGGCGTGGGGGCTCGTCTGGATCGGCATCGCCCGCACGGTGGACGAACCGGATTCGACGCCCGTGGCCGTGACCGCCTGGATCGCCGCCGCCGTCGTCCTCGGGGTGCCGCTGCTCCTGCGGCTCACCGGCATCCGCAGCGACCGGGATCAGAAGGTGCGTGCGAACGCCTGAAGGATGCGGGCCGGCTCGGTGAGGGATGCCGCCAGCACGCGCCCGGCGATCTCATCGAAGTGGCCGGCGTCGAAATAGCCGTCGTTGCGGTACACCGCCATCCGGTCGACGAACGCCTGCGCGGTCGGCTCGGGGTGGAACTGCGTCGCGTACAGCCGGTCGCCGACGCGGAACGCCTGCACCGGGCAGGCCTCGTTGGTGGCCAGCAGCACCGCGCCGTGCGGCAGGGTCTCCACCCCCTCCTTGTGCGCGGTCAGCGCCGAGAACGTGTCCGCGAGCCCGCCGAACACGGGGTCGCCGCCGGCCGCCTCGGTCAGTGACACCGTGGTCGGCCCGGTGTCTTCGGGATAGCCGCGCGTGACCCGGCCGCCGAGTGTGCGGGCGGCGACACCGATGCTGAAGCAGGTGAACAGCGCCGCCGTCTCCCCGGCCGCTGCGGCACGGGCGATGCGCGCCAGCGACGCCTCGAGACGCTGCTGGGCGGCCGTCTTGGTCGACTCGGGGTCGGTCACGTTGAAGGGGCTGCCGCCGACCATGAAGCCCCGCCAGCGGGTGAACGCGTCGTCGGGCAGTTCGTCGTGCACCAGGTCGAGACGGTCGATCTCGCCCTCGGCGAGCCGTGCGCTGGTGCGGAACGAGTCGAACTCGGCGGCGGCGGCTTCGGCTTGCGGGCGTGCGCAGACATACACGAACGGGGCCATGCGGTGAGTCTACGGCGGCACCCCGGGGTGTGGTCCGGCGGAGCCGAAACGAGGCCGCCGTTGCGGACGACGGGTTTTTCGGAAGCCCGTGTATCACGGGGGTGGTGGCAGTGCTCCTTCGAGTGTGGCCACAATGGGCGTTATGACTGAAGCCGATCGCGCGCCGACCCGCGGCGACGACGCATCCGTCGGCGACGCCTCGATCTGGGTGCAGGCGGCGGAGCATTTCGCGCGCTGGCGCGCCGGTGACACGCGGGCGATGGACGGCCTCGTGCGCCTGCTGACCCCGGTGCTATGGCATGTCGTGCGCGCCTACGGCCTCGAGCGCGGCTTGGCCGAAGACGTCGTGCAGACGACGTGGCTGACCCTCGTGCGCCGGCACGACTCGATCACCGAGGCCCGCGCGGTGGCAGGGTGGCTGACCACGTGCGCGCGTCGAGAGGCGTGGCGGGTGGCCCGCGCGCATCAGCGCGCCACCCCCGTCGAACACGAGACGCTCGAGCCGCACCTGCCCACCGACGAGTCCGCCGAGTCCCGGGCCGAGACCGCCGACAGCCATCAGCGGCTCTGGCGGGCGGTGGGCACCCTCGATGACCGGTGCCGGCGTCTGCTGCGGGTCATCGCGTTCGAAGAGCGGCCCGACTATGCCCGCATCGCGACCGACCTGGCCATGCCGGTCGGGTCGATCGGCCCGACCCGGGGGCGCTGCCTGGGCAAGCTCCGCACGGCGCTGGCCGCCGACGGCTGGAAGGACGAGACCGATGGCTGACAACCCGGCATCCGACGCCCTGCTGTTCCGCGCGCTGCGGCGCACCTGGGAGAAGGTCGATCCGATGCCCGTCGACCTCGTCGACCGCATGGTCGCCGCGGTGGCCGCGGACGACCTCGCCCATGAGTACGCGCTGCTGACGCTCGTCGAGTCCGACGCGGTCGGGGCCACGCGCGGCGACGCCGACATGCTCACGCTGCAGTTCAGCGACGGCACCACGAACGTGCTCGTGCACCTCACCGATTCCGGCGGCGGCATGCACCGCATCGACGGCTGGGTCGACGGGCCGGCCACCTCGGTCGTGCTGCTGCGTGACGACACCGAGCAGACGACGCCCGCCGACGGGGGCCGCTTCGCGTTCGAGGACGTGCCCAGGGGCATGGTCCAGCTGCGTGTCGTGCTCGACGCCACCACGGATGCCGGTGCCGCCGGCGATCTGCTGACACCGCACTTCGAAGTCTGACGACCGGGCCCTGGGGCAGGGCGACGATGGGGGCCGCGCTGTGCGGTCGGAAGGGGAGAGCAGCATGGCCGATGTGGGCAATGCGATGCCGCAGCCGGAGGGATGGACCTGGAAGGACCGCGCACGCGGCTCGATCACGACCGGTGTCGTGCTCGACCCGCAGGCCGATCCGATCGAGCCGATGCGGGTCTTCCCGACCGCGTACGTGCCGAACCGGCTGCTGGTCTCCGGAGTCGGTGACGACGGCGCGCCCGACGGCATGCGGCTGCGCGACAACGTCGCCCGCGTCAAGGCCGCGGCCGAGTCGTTCGGCTGGGGGATCCAGCGGGAGCGGCTCAGCGGGGCGCGCATCGGCCCGAAGGAAGAGGACGCCCTCGGCGAGCCGGTCGTGCCCGGCGCCGCGCCGGTGCTGCGGATCGAGCTCACCCCGGAGGACTCGTCCTCGGTCGAGTCGCCGGCGCTGCCCGACGCCTGGCGCGTGCTGCAGCGCATCCGGCGGGAGGCCCTCGGTGGGGACCTGCGCACCCTGCGCGGCGGCGACGTGGGCGCGGCACTGCGCAAGGCCGGCGTGGACCGCATCGGCCTGGACCACATCGTGTCGATCGACCCGATCGGGGTGAACCCGTTCACACAGACCAACCCGTTCACGCAGACCAACCCGTATACGAAGACGAACCCGTACACGAAGACCAACCCGTACACGAAGACCAACCCGGTCAGCGAGTACGGGCAGCCGGGCTGCGGCGGCCGGGAACCGGTGGCTTGGGTCGGGCCGGCACCGCACCGCACGAAGGTGCCCGTGGGCCGGCGACGCCCGGTGGTCGCGATCCTCGACACCGGCGCGGGCACCCACCCGTGGCTGCCCGACGACATCGTCGACCGCCATGTGGAACTCGACGGGCGGCCGATCGGCCTGACCGACGAGGCGAACCCCGAGATCTACCCCGACCTGTACGGACCGCTCGACGGTGAGATCGACGCCGTCGCGGGGCACGGCACCTTCATCGCCGGCATCGTGCGCCAGGCGGCGCCGAACGCCGACCTGCTGGCCATCCGCGTCGCGAACGGCCTGGGCATCGTCACCGAGTCGACCCTGCTGCAGATCCTCGAAGACCTCGCCGTGCTCGTCTTCCGACACCGGTCGGGCCAGAGCGGCGGCCGGCCGATCGACGTGCTGAGCCTGTCACTCAGCTACTACCACGAGACCCCGGAGGACGGCCTGTACAGCCGCCATCTGCACGACCTGCTGACGGCGCTGCGGGCGATGGGGACGGTCGTGGTCGCGTCGGCGGGCAACGACGCGATCGACCGGCCGTCGTTCCCGGCATCGCTGTGGGCGTGGCCCGGGTCGGACAACGGCATCCGCCCCGACGACTACGCCGCGCACCTCTCGGTCGGCGCCCTCAACCCGAGCCGGCGCTCGACGGCGTTGTTCTCGAATGTGGGCCCATGGGTCGGCACCTACGCCACCGGCGCCGGCATCGTCAGCACGATGCCCCAGTTCCTCGGCGGCGTGCAGGCCACCGCGCGACACGACGAGTACAAGCTGCGGCGGCAGACGATCGACCCCGACGACTACCGCGGCGGCTTCGCGGTGTGGAGCGGGACCTCGTTCGCGGCGCCCCTGGTGGCCGGACGCATCGTCGCCCGCCTTCAGCCCGAGGCCGCTCCCGACGGGTCCCGGCCGGCGATGGCCTCCACGGTCGCCGACGACATCGCCGCCGCCGTCAAGGAGGCGCTCGCCGAGGAGGAGATGCCCACGGTGTGATCGGGCTGCGCGCGTGATCGGCGCGAGGGCGGCACACTAGGGGAGTGACTCTTTCGGCCGAGGAGCTGTACCAGCGCGCCCTCGACAACGGCAACCGGGGACGGTATGCCGCGTCTCGACGCCTGCTCGCGACCGCCGCCGAACGTGCGACCGATCCCGACCTGCGGGCACGCATCGCGGGCACCCAGGCCTATCTCGCCTCCCATGGCGGCGCACCCGACAGCGCGGAGGCGCTGTGCCGCGAGGCCCTCGCGCTGGAGGGCATCTCGGCGGAGACGACGGCCGTCCTCGAAGGGCAGCTGGGCCTGATCGCCCTGACCCGGGGGAACCCGGCCGCCGCGGTCGAGATGCTCACCCGGGGCATCGCGGGCCTCGACGCCTCACCGAAGGCCCGCGCCCGCATGCACCTCAACCGCAGCGTCGCCCACATGCAGGTGGGCGCCTTCGCAGAGGCCCGGGCCGACCTCGACCGCGCGCTGGCCGACTACGCGCACGACCCCGATCACGACGCCATGGCGGTCGCGGAGCACAACCTCGGGTATCTGCTGCTGCTGGAAGGTGACCTGGTGGGCGCGCTCGCGCGCATGGTGAGCGCCCGCAAGGTCATGGCCGGCGAATCCGACGTCAACACCGCCATCGGCGACCTCGACCGGGCCCAGGTACTGCGTGACGCCGGGTTGACGACCGAGGCCGAGCGGCTGCTGGAATCGGCGATCCAGACTTTCGGCGCCCGACGCATGCGTCAGGCACAGGGCGAGTCGGAGCTGAACCTGGCGCGGTCACTGCTGCGGCACGACCCGGCGCGCGCCGCCCGGGTGGCGGCGGCGGCGGAGCGACGCTTCGCCGCACTCGAGGGGGACCTCTGGCGGGCACGCGCCGCCGGCATCCGCATCCGTGCGCTGCTGGCCGGCGGAACGGTGACGCGCTCGGGGCGCATCGTCCCCGACGCCCGCCGGGTGCCCAGTGCCCCTGCCATCGACCGGGTCGTGACCGATCTCGAAGAACACGGCGCCTGGGGGGAGGCCGTGGCGGTGCAGCTCACCGCCATGTTGTGGCGGCTGCGCCATGGGCGTGACGACGGCGCGCCACTGCCCCGGCTGCGCCGCTCGGCACCGCTGGAGGTGCGCCTGCTGGCGCACGAGGTCCGGGCCGCCCGCGCCACCACGCCGGGGACGGCGCGCCGGCACGCTGCGCGCGGACTCGATGAGCTCACCGCGTGGTCGCGGTCGTTCGGCAGCCTCGACCTGCAGACCTCCCTGGCCATGCACGGCAACGGGCTGCTGGGCCTGGGGCTGGCGGCCGCGGCGGCCACGCGGGATCCGGAGGCGATGCTCGAATGGTCGGAGCGGGCACGACTGCTCAGCCAGCAGGTGGTGCCGCTGCGGCCGCCGCCTGATCCGGAGACGGCCCGCCGCCTGGCCGAACTGCGCACGTTGCGCGCCGATCTGCCCGCGGACACCTGGCTCACCGATCCGCGTGCCGCCGAGCTGAGCGAGCTGCTGCGCGAGCGGCAGTGGACCAGCGTGGGCGCGACGGATGCGCCGCGCACGGGTGACCGCATCGACCTGCCGGCGCTGCAGCGCGTGCTCGATCCCGACACCGCCGCGCTCTCGTTCGTGTTCAGCTCGCACGGTCTGGACTGCGTGGTCACCGGTGCGGAGGACGCGATGGTGGTGGCCCTGGCGGACTGGGCCGAGGTACAGCGCCTGCTGGGCGGGCTCCGCTCCGACCTGGACGTGGCCGCCGCGGTGCGCGCCGGCCCGCTGGCCGATGTCGTCCGCCGATCCCTTGACAGTCGGCTGGCCGAACTGTCGCGTCTGCTGGTCGCGCCGGCGGTGGCGGCGACCGATGCGCGCCGGCTGGTGGTGACGGCTCCGGGCGTGCTCGCCGGTGTGCCCTGGAGCATGCTGCCTGACCTCCGGGGCCGGGTGATCACCTGTGCCGTCTCGGTGTCGCGCTGGGCCCGCCTGCGCTCGCCGGCCCCGCAGCGCACAGCGGGCTTCGTCGTCGGCCCGCGCGTCGCGCGCGGCAGCGAAGAGGTCGCGCGCGCGGCATCCGCCTGGCAGGGCCGCGCACCTGTCGTGCACGACGGCGCCGCGGCGACAGTGGACGCGGCCACCGAACTGGTGGGAGCCGTCGACGTGCTGCATGTGTCGGCGCACGGCCGCCACACCCCCGACAACCCGTTCTTCTCCGGTTTGCAACTGGCCGATGGGCTCCTGTTCGGCTACGACATCGACCGGATGCCGGAGATCCCGGCCACCGTCGTCCTGTCCGCGTGCGAGGTGGGCCGCTCGAACGTCCGCTGGGGCGAGGAGGCCATCGGCATGACCCGCGCCTGGCTGCACGCGGGCGCACGCTGTGTCGTGGCCGCGCCGGTGGTCGTCGCCGACGACGATGCGTGCGAGCTGCTCGGGGCCATGCACGAGGGCCTGGCCGCGGGGGTGTCCCCGTCCGAGGCGCTCGCCGATGCCGCCGCGCGCACGGGCATCGTCGCCCCGTTCCAGGTGCACGGCGCCGGATTCTGAGAAATTCTTCACCCGGGGTGTATCACCGCCGCCCCCTCGTGCTCTTGACACATAGAACGGCGCTTCGACCGGACACACGGTCGGAGGTCACGTGATGGGGGTCGCCTGGCTGGAGGCAACGTGACCGCTGTTCGCTGCGGACGGCCACCGGGGGGTTCAGGCCGCTCCGAAGGGGTCGGTGGATCGTGGGGACACCACCGGCCCCGGTCCGGACCTCTGGGGAGGGGTCACGGCCCCGGGCTTCTGGGGGAAGCCCGGGGGCCGGTCGGCTCTGCTCAGCCGCGTGACGAGTTGGCGGTGCGGCCGCGCACGATCCCGACGAACGTGTCGGCGAGTGGATGGGGCTGCACTGCGGGCCACGCCAGCGCGACGGTGGAGCCGGGCGCGTCGACCAGCCGCCGATGCGCGACGTCCTTGCGGTGATGCAGCCGCGCCAGCGACATGGGCACGATCACCACGCCCACGCCGGTCGCGACGGTGGCGATGGCCTCTTCGGTCGTGGCGGGGGCGTCGAACACCGGTGCCACGGCGTCCGGCACCCGCACCTGGAGCACGTCGTCGGCCGGGGTGATGACGACCTCTCCGGCCAGATCGGCCGGGTGCAGTTCGTCGGCCGCCGTCAGGTGCGAATCGGCCGCGCAGACGACGACGGGCACTTCGTCATAGAGGGAGATGACGTGCAGACCGGTCTTGTCGATCGGCAGCCGCACGAGCGCGGCATCCACCTCACCGTCGGCCAGGGCCGTACGCTGCCGATCACCGGGGAGCGGGATCAGCTGCAGGTCGACCTGCGGCATCCGCTCATGCCAGATGTCGATCCACTTGCCCGGCGTCGCGCCGGCGACCGCGCCGAGGCGGAACGGACCCGGCGGGGTCGCGGGAGCCGGCGGCGACGACTGCTGTGCGCGGGGCGACGACTTCTGTGCGCGCGGCGCCTGCGAGCGCGAGCGATGCGGCTGAGGCGTGCGCGGAGCCGGCCGGCGCCCCTGTCCGCCGCCCCGCTTCGCCCTGCCGCCGGTCGCCATGCGATTCAGCGTAGCCGCGGTGTCACGGCGCGGTCGTCAGGCGGCCAGACGCAGTCCGCGGCGGTCGGTCGCGATGCGCTCGCCCTCCGACACGCTCTCGTCGTCGCCGATGAGCGATCCGCCGGCCACCCGGGCGTGGGCGCCGATGTATGCGCGGACGCCGATCTTGGCGTGGGAGCCGATGTGCGCACCCGGACCGATGTGCGCGTGGGGTGCGATCTCCACGTCGGGACCGATCACCGCATCCGGCTCGATCCACACGCCGCGGCCGATGTGGGCGCCCGCGGCGACCTGCACTCCGGGTTCGACATACGCTCCCTGCTCCACGAGCGCGGTGGCGTGCACCTTCGCTCCGTGCGCGATGAGGCCGCGACCGTTGGCGTGCTTGCGGTAGCGCAGCACATCGCCGTGGTCGTCTTCGATGTCGACGTAGTTCTTGCCCACTTTTCCTCCTGACACAGGACAACGCGTCCCGGCCCCGGATATTCCCGGCCGGCGTCCGGCGTCCGGCGGACGGGGTCGGCGGCCTGCTCGGGTCGGCACCGGGTCAGCGCTGGCAGTTCGGGCACCAGAACACGATGCGCTCGGCGGTCGGCTGCGCGCCGAGTCGGGAGCCCTCGATGACGGTGCCGCACCGCAGGCACGGCTTGCCGGCCCGGCGGTACACCCAGTTCCCCCGTCCCCGGCGGGTGTCTCCGGTGAAGGTACGGCCGGACCGGTCGCGGTTCGCGCGGATCATGCGCGATGCGGTGTCGACCAGCGCGGCGGTGTCGACCTGGTTCGCGGGGGTGGTGGGCAGCACGCCGCGCACGAACAGGAGCTCGTTGACGTACTCATTGCCCAGCCCGGCCAGATTGCGCTGGTCCAGCGCGGCGACGTGGACGGCACGGGAGTCGGCCGCCAGCCGCCGGGCCGCCTCGGCGGCATCCCAATCCGCGCCGAGCAGGTCGGGGCCGAGGTGTCCCACCACGCGCTGCTCGTCGCGCGTGGGCAGCACCTCGACCATCGCGAGATCGAAACCGACCGCGTCGGCGGGGCGCACCCCGACGATGGCGCGGGCGGTGTGACCGGGCTTGCGCCACCGCTGGCCCGGGCGATAGACATGCCACTCGCCCTCCATCTTCAGATGCGAGTGCAGCGTGTGGTCGCCGACGCGGAGCAGCAGGTGCTTGCCGCGGGCGGCCACCTCCCGCACCTGTTGCCCGGTGAGGTCGGCGGTGGCGCTGCCGGGCACGCGGATGTCGAACCGGACGACCTCGTGGCCGGCCAGCGCCGCGTGCAGGCGCCGCGCGGTGCGGAAGACGGTGTCACCCTCAGGCACGGGCACCCGCCGTCGTCTTGCGCAGGGTGAGACCACGTGTGGACTCGACGAACCCGGCGGCGCGCAGGGTGCGGCCCACGGCGGTGTTGTAGACGAACTCGCCGCCGACCTTCTCGATCGTCAGCGTGTCCAGACGCCGCCGGCGTGCCGTGTCGACGAGGCTGTGGGCCGCGGCGGCCAGCACCTCCTCGTCGTCGGTGAAGGCCAGCGCCGAGCGGCCGCCGCGCTCGAGGTAGAGCACGAGCGCGCCGTCGACGAGCACGACGAGGCCGCCCGCCTTCCGGCCCGGCCGATGGGAGACGCCTGCGAGCGCCGGCCAGCCCAGGGCCGCGCCGTACGGGTTGGCGGGGTCGGTGGCCGCGAGTGTGATCGCCGTCCGCGGCGCCGGGCCCGGCAGCCCGGCGAACGCGCGGAGCCGGTCGACGGTGGTGGAGGTCGCGAACTGGGCGGCGCCCAGCTTCTCGATGAAGTAGCCGCGACGGCAGTGCCCCGCATCCTCGAACCCGGCCAGCACCCGGTACGCCTGGGCGAAACCGCCCGGCAGTCCTTCGGCCTGCACCGAGCCGCGGGTGACGACGCCGTAGCGTTCGAGCAGCAGGCTCGCAGCGGCGGCCGCGCGCACCAGCGGATCGGGATCGCGGCCCGGCAGAAGCGACCAGCGACCACCGACCAGCGCCGGGCGGGGCGGCGCCGACCGGGGGGTCGCCGCCAGCGGCACGCCCCGGAACATGCGTGTGCGGGGCGTGCGCCGGGCGACGCGATGGGCCTGCGAACCTCCGGTCAGCAGTGCCCGCACGGGCGCGAACGTGTCGTTGGTGACCCGCCCCGCCCAGGTGAGGTTCCACAGGGCCTCGACGACCGACTGCTCGTTCTCCGCGCCCGCGAGGGGCACCAGTTGCGCGGCGAAGTACGCGCCCCCGGCGGTGAGGGTCTCGAGGATGCGCTCCTCCAGCGGGGTCTGCGGCTCGTCGACGTCGCCGACCGGATGGGCGAGTGTGAGGGGCGCCGCATCGGCGGGGTGGAGGGCGATCCATCCGTCGCGGCCGGGCAGGGAGCCGTGGCCCGACCAGACGACCTCGCCGCTGCTGGTCAGCTCGTCGAGCATCGTGGGCGAGTAGTCCGCGACCCGGGCCGGCAGGATCAGGGATTCCCAGGCGCTGGCCGGCAGCGGCACACCGGCCAGCTGCTCGACGGCCGCGAGCACCCCGTCGATGCCCTCCAGGGGGCGTTCGAGATGCTGCCAGACGGGGAGGAACCGGGCGAAGGCCTCGGCCGACACCGGCTCGACGCTCCCGCGGATGGCCGCCAGCGATCGCAGCCGGATGCGGCGGAGCGCCTCGCTGTCGCACCACTCGAGGTCGTCCCCGGCCGCGTCCGGCAGGAAGTACCCGCTGGCGAGCCGACCGGCGGTTTCGAGCCGCTGCAGGGTCTGGCGGGCCACAGCCGGGCCGAGCCCGAGACGCTCGGCCACCGCCGCGGTGCGGAACGGACCGTGGGTGCGGGCATAGCGGGCGACGAGGTCGCCGAGCGGGTCGGCGACCGGTTCGAGGAACGCGGTGGGGATGCCCACCGGCAGTGCCGCCCCCAGCGCGTCCCGCAACCGCCCCGCGTCCTCGATCGCGGCGACCCGTTCGACCCCGGCGACGGTCACGCGGACGGCCCGGCGGGCGTCGACGAGCTGATCGAGCAGCGCGGCCGCCTCCGTCACGCCCGCCTCACCCGCTTCCGCGCTCGGGAGGTCGGTGCCGTCGGTGCTCGTCGGCACCAGCCGGGCGGCGACCTCCGCCGCGTCGAGGGGGCCGAGCAGCCGCAGCAGGTCAGCCACACCCTCGACGCCCTTCACCTTGCGCGTGGGGTCGAGGCGCTGCACTTCGCGCTCGAACTGGGCGATGACGTCGGCGTCGAGCAGCTCGCGCATCTCGACCTTGCCGAGCAGCTCGCTCAGCAGCGCCGGGTCGACCGACAGCGCGGCCGCGCGGCGCTCGGCCAGCGGGGAGTCGCCCTCGTACATGAACGCGCCGACATAGCCGAACAGCAGGTCGCGGGCGAACGGTGAGGGCTGGCTCGTCGTCGTCTCGACCAGGCGGATGCGGCGGTCGCCGATCGCCCGGACGACGCGCAGCAGCGCGGGGAGGTCGTAGACGTCCTGCAGCACTTCGCGCAGCGTCTCGAGGATGATCGGGAACGTCGGGTGCTCGCGGGCGACCTCGAGCAGCTGCGCCGACTTCTGCCGCTGCTGCCACAGCGGCGATCGCTTGTTGGGGTTCAGCCGCGGCAGGAGCAGTGCCCGGGCCGCGCACTCGCGGAAGCGTGAGGCGAACAGGGCTGACCCGCCCACTTCGCCCGTGACCAGCTGGTCGATCTCGTCGGGGTCGAACACGAACAGTTCGGCGCCGGGCGGCTCGGCCTCGGCGTCGGGCACCCGCACGATGATGCCGTCATCACTGGCGACGGCTGACCCTTCGACGCCGAGGCGTTCGCGCACCCGGGCGTTCACCGCCAGCGCCCACGGCGCGTGCACATGCATGCCGTAGGGGGAATGCAGGATGACCCGCCAGTCGCCGACCTCGTCGCGGGAGCGCTCCACCGTGAGCGTCTTGTCCGTCGGCAGGCTGCCGGTCGCTTCGCGCTGCTCCGCGAGGTAGGCCAGCAGATTGTCGATGGCGTTGTCGTCCAGCCCCGAGTCCCGCAGGCGTGCGGCCGCCTTCTCGCGCGGCGCGGCGGCCAGCTCCCGCGAGAACCGGCCCAGCGCCTCGCCGAGCTCGGCCGGGCGGCCGAGGCCGTCGCCGTGCCAGAACGGGAGCTTGCCGGGCTGCCCGTAAGCGGGCAGCACGTTGACGCGGTCATGGGTGATCTCCACGATCCGCCAGCTGGTGGTGCCCAGGGTGAACACGTCGCCCACCCGGGACTCGTAGACCATCTCCTCGTCGAGTTCCCCCACGCGCGCCCCGGTGGTCTCACCGGCGACGAACACACCGAACAGCCCTCGGTCGGGGATGGTGCCGCCGCTGGTGACCGCGATGCGCTGGGCGCCGGGCCGGCCGGTGAGGGTGCCGTGATCACGATCCCACACCACGCGCGGACGCAGCTCGGCGAACGCGTCGGAGGGGAAGCGGCCGGCGAGCAGGTCGAGCGTCGCCTCGAACGCCGAGCGCGGCAGCGACCGGAACGGCGCCGACCGGCGCACCGTCTCGAACCACCCCTCGACGTCGACCGGCTGCAGGGCGCACGCCGCGACCGTCTGCTGCGCGAGGATGTCGAGCGGGTTCTGCGGCACCGCGATGGCCTCGATCTTGCCGGCGAGCATGCGCTCCGTGACCACGGCGGTGTGCAGCACGTCGCCGCGGTGCTTCGGGAACAGGGCGGCCTTGCTGACCTCGCCCACCTGGTGTCCGGCACGGCCGACCCGCTGCAGCCCCGACGCGGCCGACGGCGGTGCTTCGACCTGGATGACCAGATCGACCGCCCCCATGTCGATGCCCAGCTCGAGACTGCTGGTGGCCACGACACAGCGCAGCACACCCGACTTGAGCTCGTCTTCGACCTGGGCGCGCTGCTCCTTCGACACTGAGCCGTGGTGCGCCTTGGCGAGCACCGGCTCGGCGCCGGCGGTCGACCCGGCCTGGGCCATCATCGCGGCGGGAACCGCCGGTGCGGGCAGGTCCGCGCCGACGCGCTCCGCGTAGATCTCGTTCAGCCGCGCCGTGAGCCGTTCGGCCAGACGCCGCGCGTTGGCGAACACGATGGTCGACCGGTGCGAGAGGATCCGATCGACGATCGCCTCCTCGACGTGGGGCCACACCGACCCGGTCACCTCGGTCGGCGGGGTGGTGAACCAGTCCTCGGCGCCGTCGCCATCGGCATCCGCCCCCGCGCCGTCGGGTGGTACGGCCGTGCCCGGGGCCGGCGGCGGGTTGACCATGTCGGCCATCGGCACGACCACGCTCAGCTCGAACGTCTTGCTCGCCGGGGGCGCGACGATCTCGACGGGTGCCGCCCCGCCGAGGAACCGCGCGACCTCGTCGATCGGCCGCACCGTGGCCGACAGGCCGATGCGCTGGGCCGGGGTCTCCAGCAGCTCGTCGAGACGCTCCAGACTGACCGCCAGGTGGGCGCCGCGCTTGGTGGCCGCCACGGCGTGCACCTCGTCGACGATGACCGTGTGCACGCCGCGCAGCGTCTCGGCCGCCTGCGAGGTGAGCATGAGATAGAGCGACTCGGGCGTCGTGATGAGGATGTCGGGCGGATTCGTGACGAGCTTGCGCCGGTCGGCGGACGGGGTGTCGCCCGACCGCACGCCGACGGTGACCTCGGGCACCGTGACACCCAGCCGGCGGGCGGACTGCCCGATCCCCACCAGCGGTGAACGCAGGTTGCGCTCGACGTCGACGCCCAGTGCCTTCAGCGGCGAGATGTACAGGATGCCGGTGCGCGCCGCCCCGGCATCCTTCGGCCGCTCGCGTTCGTGGAAGGTGCGGTCGATCGCCCAGAGGAAGGCCGACAGCGTCTTGCCCGAGCCGGTCGGGGCGACCACGAGCGCGTGCGCGCCGGCGGAGATCGCCTCCCACGCGCCGGCCTGTGCGGACGTCGGAGCCGAGAACGCCGACCGGAACCAGTCCTGCGTGGCAGGACCGAACCGTTCGAGCACATCGACCATCCCTCCATCTTCGTCGCCGCCGACGACATCGGGGTACGGCCTGTCGCCGGCGGATTTCGCGTGATATTCGCCTTTCCCCAGCGGGGCTCGGTAAACTTGAGAATCTTTGGCTGCCATGGGCAGGAAGGGGAAGACCATGTCGAACACCACCGGTACCGTGTGGATGACCGCAGCGGCATTGGCCGCCCTCGAGGCGGAGCTCCACGAGCTCGAGCAGCGCGAGGACGCCGATCCGGTGCGCCTGATCGAACTGCGTGACCTCATCCGCCGCGCCGAGACCTCTCCCAAGCCCGACGACGGCCTCGTCGAGCCGGGCATGAAGGTGACCGTCCGCTTCGGCGACGACGCCGAGGCCGAGAGCTTCCTGCTCGGGAGCCGTGAACTGGTGCGCCAGGACCACGATGTCGACCTCGACGTGTACTCGCCCGAGTCGCCCCTGGGCGTCGCGATCACCGGTCACTATGTCGGCGACAGCGTCAGCTACAAGGCGCCCAGCGGCGCCGAGATCCGTGTCACGATCGTCGCGGCGGCGCCGTTCGCCTGATATGTAACTCGTTTTGTCAAGCGGGCAGGGTGAAGCGCCCGTCGGGCTGGTCTGTCCGGCGGGCGCTTCGTCGTTCGCCGTGACCGGGCAGAGATGCGGCGTGTCTGGTGACGCGTGGTCAGT
>NZ_JBNYWT010000005.1:0-296185 GCF_053586795.1 Microbacterium pollutisoli | reverse complement strand
ACCACGCGTCACCAGACACGCCGCATCTCTGCCCGGTCACGGCGAACGACGAAGCGCCCGCCGGACAGACCAGCCCGACGGGCGCTTCACCCTGCCCGCTTGACAAAACGAGTTACATATCAGTCGAGGTCGTCCACGAAGGCGGTCAGGTGCTCGACGATCTGAGCGGTCGCCTCCTCCCGCGTGAGGGTGGGCGTGCCGTCCCCGGCCTGCGGGCCGTATGCGCCGAACGAGGAATGGGCCGCTCCGGCGATCTCCACCACCACCGCATCCGGAGGCAGCAGATCGTGGGCGGCGGCGATCTCGGCCGGGCTCGACAGGGCGTCCTCACTGCCGGACAGGCTCAGCACCGGCAACGGCTCCTCGGCCAGGTCGGTGGCGCAATAGGAGGCGAACAGCACCAGCGCGTCCGCATCCGTGGCCATCATGCACGCGCGGACCCCGCCCAGGGAGTGGCCGCCCACCAGCCATGTGTCGACACCGGGGGCGAGGTCGGTGAACGTCGACAGCGGTCGCACGTCGAAGAACGCGAGGTTCAGCCAGGGCTTGGTGATCACGACCGTGATGCCCTCCTCGGCCACCAGGGCGGACAGCGTGTTCGCATACGCCCACGGGTCCACTTTGGCGCCGGGGATGAACACGAGCCCGTCGCCGGTGGGCTCGGCAGCCGGGGTCATGACGATCGCTGCGCCGTCCTCGGCGAGGTGGATGCCGGGGTCGGCACGGACCGCGGCCACCGGCTCGGCCTCCGCGGTGCGCACCCCGACCTGGCTCCACACCACGAAGCCGACCACGGCAACGACGATCAGCGCTCCGATCGAGCCCAGCACCCACCGGAGGATCCGACGTCGGCGGCCGGCGGGGCGAGGCGCGGCGGTCATTCCTCCGTCATGTCAAGGTCGCCTGACGGGCCTGCACCTCGGCCACCACCCGCGGATAGAGCGGGTGCCCGGACTCCAGGCCGGTGACCGCCGTGGTGAACCCCTCGGCGTCCTCGGTGCGCAGCTGCTCCTGCAGCTGCACCGCCTGCTCGTCGTCCGGGTCATCGAACGCGAGGGCCGCACCGATGGCGGCCACGAGCCCGTCGACGGGCAGCCCGCGCTCGGCAGCTTCGGCGGCCGGCCCGATGAACCGCTCGTGGCGCGACAGTTTGCGCAACGGCTGACGGCCCACCCGCCCGACGGTGTCGGGCAGCGCCGGGTTGGCGAACCGCTGCAGGATGGTCGCACGGTAGTCGGCCAGTTCCGCCGGGTCCAGGTCGTGCTTGGCCGACAGCAGCGCCGAGGTCTCCGTGAGGGCCGCCGCGACCTTCGCGGCGATGTCCGGGTCGGCCAGCGCGTCCGAGATCTTGCGGACGCCGGCCTGCGCGCCGAAGTACGCGGTGGTGGCGTGACCGGTGTTGACGGTGAACAGCTTCCGCTCGATATACGGGGTGAGGTCTTCGACGAAGTGCGCGCCGGGGATGTTCGGGGGAGTGTCGCCGAACGGCAGCCGCTCGATCGCCCACTCGAAGAACGGCTCCACGGTGACGTCGACGCCCCCGTCGGCCGGCTGGGCGGGCACGATGCGGTCGACGGCCGTGTTGGCGAACACGACACGACCGGCGAGCGCGTCCCACGCACTGCCGGCCCCGGCCATGATCTCGTCGCGCAGCAGGTCCGTCGCGCCGATGGCGTTCTCACACGCCATGACCTGCAGCGGCGGTGCCGCCGGGTCGCGCAGCGCGAGCCCGGCGACGATGTGCGGTGCGATGAACTTCAGCACCGTCGGTCCCACGGCCGTGGTCACGACGTTGGCCGTGGCCACTTCGTCGGCGACCTCCTGCGGGCTCTCGGCGCTGTTGACGGCCCGGAAGCCGGTCACCGTCTTGTCGGTGCCGCCGGCACCCACCTCGTGCACGGTGTACGACGACACCGCGTTGATCGCATCGACCAGCGGCGCGGCCACATCGGAGAAGACCAGGTCGTAGCCGCCTTCGTGCAGAAGCAGCCCGACGAAGCCGCGCCCGATGTTGCCGGCGCCGAAGTGGACGGCCTTCATCCCTCGTTCACCGACTCCAGCAGCGCGAACAGCTCCTCCGGCGTCGCGGCCTGCTTGAGTCGGGCGACCTCGTTCTCGTCCGAGAACAGCAGCGCGATCTGCGACAGGATCTCCAGGTGCTCGTCGCCCTTGCCGGCGATGCCCACGACGAACGTGACCGGGTTGCCGTCCCAGTCGACGCCGCCGTCGTAGCGCACCAGCGACAGGGCCGACTCGAGGATCGCCTGCTTGGTCTCGTTGGTGCCGTGCGGGATGGCCAATTCGTTGCCCATGTACGTGGACACCGTCTGCTCACGCTGCTGCATCGCGTCGTAATACTCGTTGGTGACGGCGCCTGCGGCCTCGAGGATGTCGGCCGCCTCCCGCATCGCGTCGTCGCGGCTGACCGAGCCGGAGTGGATCCGCACCTGTCCGATGTTCAGAACCTGCCGTGCCATTTCGCTGTTCCTTCCAGAGGCTTCCGAGATGAGTGCATGCCGTGGGCCGGGGCCACGGGGCCGGGTGCATCGCGCTGCCCGACCCCGCGGCGGTCCGTGCTCCGAGGCTACGCGTCGGGCTTGTGCTGCTCCACCACCATCCCCACGACCTCGTCGTACTTCGGCGAGTTCATGAAGTTGTCCACCGACACGTGGACCGCGTTCGGATTCTGGCCGCGCGCGCGGTCGGTCAGCTGCTGCTGGGTGATGATCAGATCCTCCGACCCGTCCAGGTTCGCGATCGCCTTGTTGACGACCGTGACGTCCTCGACACCGGCCTGCTTGATCTTGTTGCGCAGCACGCTGGCGCCCATCGCGGACGAGCCCATGCCGGCGTCGCAGGCGAACACGATGCTCCTGATCGGGGCGGTGATCGTCGCGGCGGTCGACGCGGCGGCAGCCGCGGCGCCCCCGGCGGTGGCAGCCGCCAGGTTGGAGAGCGCGTCCGAGGACTTGCCCTTGTTCGCCTCGGTCCGGGCGATGGCCGCCGCGAGCGGGTCGCCGCTGGCCGCTTCGGCCGCGAGGTCGCGCTTGCGGGTGGCGAACAGGATGACCGCCGTCAGCACGAACGTCACCGCGGCGGCCAGCACGACCGACAGGATCACGCCCAGGTGACTGCCCGGCGCCGTCTGGATGAGCACCGCGAAGATCGACCCGGGCGCCGCGGGGGCGACCAGACCCGACTGGAAGATCACGTTGGTGAGCACGCCCGTGGCACCACCCGCGATCAGCGCGACGATCAGGAGCGGCTTGGCCAGCACGTAGGGGAAGTACACCTCGTGGATGCCACCGAGGAACTGGATCACCGCGGCACCCGGTGCCGTGGCGCGCGCCGCCCCCACCCCGAAGAACGTCAGCGCCAGCAGCATGCCGACACCGGGTCCGGGGTTGGCCTCGACGAGGAACAGCAGGCTGCGGCCGGTCTCACTCGACTCGGCCGTGCCCAGCGGGGTGAACACGCCGTGGTTGATCGCGTTGTTGAGGAAGAGCACCTTCGCCGGCTCGACGATGATGCTCGCCAGCGGGATGAGGCTGTTCTCGACGAGCCAGCCGACCGCGTCACCGAGGACGTCGGTGACCCACTTCATGACCGGCGCCAGCCAGAAGAAGGCCGCCAGCGCCGCGAAGAACGCGACGAAACCGGCCGCGAAGTTGTCGACGAGCATCTCGAAGCCGGGCTTGATCTTGCCCTGCCACGGCTTCTCGACGTACTTGAGGATCAACGCCGTCAGCGGACCGGCGATCATCGCGCCGAGGAACATGACGGTGCCCTCCGCGCCGATGATCACGCCCATCGCGGCGACCGCACCCACGACGCCGCCGCGGACGCTGTAGACCATGCGACCGCCCGTGTAGGCGATGAGCACCGGGAGCAGGTAGGTGATCGTCGGACCGACCAGGCCGGTCCACTCGTTCCCCTGCGAGTCGACGCCGCCGCCGAGCATGGCCGAGTCGGCCCATTGCCACGCGGCGACGGGGCTGTTGCTGCCCACCCAGCCGTTCTCGATGAACAGGGCCGTGATCAGACCCCAGGCGATGAACGCCGCGATGTTGGGCATGATCATGCCGGACAGGAATGTGCCGAATCGCTGGACTGCGACGCGGGCACCCCCTCCTGACGCGGGGGCTGTGGCTGTCGACGCCGTTGTCATGGTGTTTCTCCTTCGGGTAGCCCGCGACTCATGCCGCGGGTTCGGCAGCGGCCTGCGCCGCGATTCTGGCGGATGCCGCGTCCGACGCGGCGAGGGCGGCCGCGGCGATGCGCTCGGCATCGTCGCGGGTGTACTGCAAGAGGGTGGCGCGCACGTCGGCCAGCGCGGTCGGTGCCATCGACAAGGTCGACGCGCCGAGCCCGACCAGCACGACGGCCAGCAGCGGATCGGCGGCGGCCTCGCCACAGATGCCGACCGGCTTGCCGTTGGCCTTGCCGCCGTCGGCGGTCGCCTTCACGAGACTCAGCACGGCCGGGTGCCACGGGTCCTGGAAGGACGCCACCGACCCGAGTAGCCGGTCGGCCGCCAGCGTGTACTGGGTGAGGTCGTTCGTGCCGATCGACGCGAAGTCCGCGTGGGCGAGCACCTTGTCGGCCAGGATGGCCGACGAGGGCACCTCGACCATCACTCCGGCCGTCTTGATGCCGTACTCGCGGGCGAGGGAGACGAAGTACTCGGTCTCCTCCACCGTCGACACCATCGGCGCCATCACCCACAGATCCGCATCGGTGGCCGCGTCGGCCTGGGCGAGCGCGGTGAGCTGCTCCTTCAGGATGTCTTCGCTCGCCCGCAGCGCGCGCAGTCCGCGCAGACCGAGCGCGGGGTTCTCCTCGTGCGCGTCGTTGAGGAATGCGAGGGGCTTGTCGGCCCCGGCATCCAGGGCGCGCACGACCACCTTCTTGCCGGGGAACGCCTGCAGCAGCTCGGTGTAGGCCTTCGCCTGCTCTTCGACCGTGGGCGCCTGCGCCGAGGAGAGGAAGAGGAACTCGGTGCGGAACAGGCCCACGCCCTCGGCGCCGAGCTCGACCGCTTCGGCCGCGCCCCCGGGCTTGCCGAGGTTGGCCAGCAGCGGCACCGCGGTGCCGTCGGCCAGAGCGCCCGGTGTGATCGGTGCCGCCGCCGCGTGCTTGCGCGCGTCCGCACGGTTCTGCGCCTGGCCGAGCTCGTCGGCGGTGGGGTCGACGGTCACGACGCCCTTGGCCGCGTCGACGATGACCGTCTCCCCGTCGGTGAGACCGGCGGCGTCGGCGACGCCGACCACGGCGACGATCGACTTCTCCCGCGCGAGGATCGCGGTGTGCGAGGTGGGGCCGCCTTCGGTGGTGACCAGGGCCAGCACCTTGTCCAGATCGAGCAGCGCGGTGTCGGCCGGCGCGAGGTCCTTGGCGACGAGCACGAACGGATGGCCGGGATCGGGCACCCCGGGCGCGGGCAGGCCACGGAGTCGTGCGATGACCCGCTGGGCGACGTCGTCGAGGTCGGCCGCGCGCTCGCCGAGGTAGCCGCCCATCGCCGCGAGCGTGTCGCGGAAGCTGGCGAACGCGTCGTACACGGCGAACTCGCCGGTCTTCCCGGCCTCGACGCGGGCGGCGACCTCCTGGTCGAGGCTGGGATCCTCGGCCATCATCGCCTGCGCCTCCAGCACGTCGCGCGCGGCCCCGCCGGCCTGTGCGCCGCGCTCTTCGAGCTCCCGGGCGACCGCGGCCACCGCCTCGCGCACCCGCGCGAGCTCCTCGTCCTGCGACAGACTGCTCGCGACGTCCTCGGGTGCCGGCAGCGGCTCCGCCATGCGGGCCACCGGCCCCTGCGCCACTCCCAGGCCGATTCCGACTCCGCGCAGTTCTCTCATATCAGGTTCTCCTTGTCGTCGGTGCGGATGCTCACGCGTCGTGGTCGGTGGTCAGCAGTTCGGTCAGTTCGTCGATGACGGCCTCGGCCGTGTCGCCGTCTGCGGTCAGGGTCACGTAGTCGCCGTACTCGACCCCCAGTGCGATCACGCCGAGGATGCTGGCGGCGTTGACCGGTGCGCCGGCGCCCTTGGCGACGGTGACCGGGATGCCGGAGTCCTTCACCGCCTGCGCGAACAGCTTCGCCGGGCGGGCGTGCAGACCGTTCTTCGATCCCACGCGGATCGTGCGGGTGACCTCAGCCATCGTGGTGTCCTCTCGAGGGGTGGATGCCGGTGCTCATGTGCTGCCGCTCCCGTTCAGGGCCGCGTCGACCAGATCCAGGGTGCGCGTGCCGTCGAGGTCGCTGAACGCATCGGCGGGCAGCAGGATCACGTGCGCCCCGCGGTCGGCGGCGGCGGCCCGGATGCGGTCGAGGGACGTGTGCAGGTGCGGGCCCACCAGCACGACGTCGGCGTCGTCGAGATCGATCGGGAGCGACTGCTCCGTCCCCGCGACCGCGCTGACCACGCGCCCCCGGGCCTGCGCGGCATGACGCACGCGCTGGGCCACGAACGTACTGGACGCACCCGCTCCGCACACCACGAGGATCTTCATCGACCGCCCTCCTGAGCCTCATTCTTGTGAAAATCCTGGGAGTGGACAACCAGTCCGCCTTCCGCCCGGGCGGAAGGCCCGCTCCGCGGGCGTGGTTGACTGTGGTCCGTGAGCAGAGCCAGGCAGGACCGTGTCGCCGCTCTGCTGATGCGTGACGGCGGGTGGGTCACCGCCGCGGCACTGGCCGACACGATCGGCGTCACCCCGCGCAGCATCCGCAGTTACGTCACCGCGCTCAACGCCCGCGTGCCCGGCGGCGGGGCCGTCGAATCGGGGCCGCAGGGCTACCGGGCCGGCCCGGACGCGCATGCGGCGCTGCGTGTGTCCGACCCCGCGACCCCGCGCGACCGTCTGCACCAGGTGGTGCGCGCGATGCTCGCCGCGCCCGAGGGCATCGACGTGTTCGAGACCGCGGAGCGGTTCCATGTGAGCCCGGCGACCCTCGAGGCCGACCTCGGCCGCATCCGCGCCCTGCTGGACGGCACCGAGCTCGTGCTCGAGCGCGTCGCGTCGCGGGTGCGCCTGACCGGCACCGAGATGGCGCAGCGTCGGCTGCTGAGCCGCCTCGCGCACGACGAGACCGAAGACGCCGCGTTCGACCTCGATGCGCTGCGGCGGGCGCTGGGGGAGGAGTCGATCGGGGCGGCGGCGTTCGGCCCGTTCAAGTCGGAGCTGGTGGCGGGCCTGGGGGAGCTGGGCTATTTCGTCAACGAGTTCGGCCTGGGCGATGTGATGGTGCACATCGCGATCACGGCTGACCGGGTCGCGCGCGGCCACGCTCTGGATGCCGCGGGCACCGGCACCGGCGGCGCCGACGCACCGGCCGCGATCGGCGCGCTGATCGACCGGCTGAGCACCCGGCATCTCGGCGTGCGGCTGGGCGAGGGCGACCGCCGGCACCTGGCGACGCTCGTGCAGACCCGGGTCATCGCCCCGGGCGCCGCCCAACCGGCATCCATCATCGGCGAGCAGGTGAGCCCGGAGGTCGCCGACGCGGTCCGCGACGTCGTCGGCCGGGCGGCGGCGGAGTTCCTCGTCGACATCGACCACGACGACTTCGTGCTGCGACTGGCGCTGCACGTGCAGAACCTGCGCGAGCGCGCCCGGGCGCAGGCCTGGTCGCGCAACCCGCTCACCCGGTCGCTGAAGACGACGTACCCGATGATCTTCGAGGTCGCCGTGTTCATCGCCGACGGGCTGCGCGGACTGCTCGGCATCCCGCTGCTCGACGACGAGATCGCCTACATCGCCATGCACGTCGGGGGACGGCTCGAACGCAGCCGTCGCGCCGGTGAGCTGCTCACGGCCACCATCGTGTGCCCCGGATACTACGAACTGCACGAACTGCTGCGCTCGAGCGTGGACCGGTCACTGGGCCAGGCCATCAACGTGGTCGAGGTCGACACCCGCGTGGACCCGGACTGGGCGGCGTTCGGCACCGACCTGGTGCTGACCACGATCGACGCCCCCGGTGGCGACGACCGGGTGGTGCGCATCCAGCCGTTCCTCACCGAAGCCGACGTCGAACGGGTGCAGGCGGCGGCCGCGCGGACACGTCGGGCGCGCCGGCTGGCCCGGCTGCGCACCGACCTGGAGCGCTATTTCTCGCCCGACGCCTTCGTGCCGCAGGTGACCGGATCGGAGGAGACGGTGATCCGGGGGCTGGGCGGGCTGCTCGTGGCGCAGGGCGTCATCGACGACGACTACGTCGAACGGACCCTCGAGCGGGAACGGCTGTCGTCGACCGCGTTCACCGACGCGCTGGCGGTGCCGCACGCCCTGGGCATGACCGCGACGCGCACGGCGATCGCGATCGGCATCGCCGACCCGTCGATGCCGTGGGGGGACGGCCGGGTGCAGGTCATCGCCATGGTGGCGTTCAGCGAGTCCGACCGCGCCGCGTTCCAGACCGTGTTCGAGCAGCTGGTCGAGGTGTTCAGTGAGCGGGACAGCGTGCAGCGCATCGTGCGCCGCGCCACGACCTTCGCCGCGTTCCTCGACGAGCTCGTCGCTGTCGTCGACGGCTGAGCCCCCTCACGCCGACACGCCCTCCGCCGAGCCGCCTACCTGCGTACGAGCCGACCGGATATGGCCGGTACATACGTAGGCGGTTCGTACGGATCTGGTCGGCTCGGCGGGCGTGCGGAGCGCAGAGCGGCTCACCGAGCCGCGGGCAGAGCGGCGGGATGCGGCGGCACGCGCGGGGATGTCAGGGAGTGTCGTGTGCGACGTCGGCGGCCGGTTCGGCGGGGTGTGCGGCGGCAGTCTGGGCCGAGCGCTCCTGGATCGCGCGGGCGGCGGCGACCGCCCGCTGCCCGGCGGGCAGCCAGACGGCAAGCCCCACAACGATGAAGGTGACGATCCCGGAGCCCACCAGGAGCACCTCGATCGCGATGAGATCGGCCAGCGGGCCGAACACGACCATGCCCAGCGGCATCGCCAGGGCCATGACGATGCCGACGAAGCCGAACACCCGGCCCTGACGCTCGGGCTCCACGCTCTCCTGCAGCAGGGTCATCGACGGCGTCGAGAAGAACGGCACTGCCAGGCCCACCAGCAGCATGAACCCGAAGAACACCCAGATGCTCGGAGACAGTCCGAGCCCGATCGACAACACGCCGAACAGCAGCGACGACACGATGACCAGGGCGATACGGCTGCGCTTGGCGAACAGGGTGGCGATGAGGATGCCGCCGAGCATCATGCCCACGCTGAACATCACCTCGAGCACGGCCAGGTTGACCACGTTCTGTGCCTCGCCCGCATCGAAGGACCGCACCGCCATGAGCGGCGTGAGATTGGAGGGGGCGACGGTCAGCACGAAGATGATCGCGAACAGCACCATGAGCCACCGCACGAACCCGTGGGAACCGATGTACCGCACCCCTTCGACCAGGTCGGCGAAGTATCCGGGCGTCTCGTCGCCCGCCGTGCGGACCGCGCCGACGGCGATGAACGCCAGCAGGGCGATGCCGACGACGGCGGTGACGATGTCGATGAAGAAGATGGGGATGAGCGCCGCCGACCCGTCGTAGCGCGCGGTGGCCCACGCGAAGATCGCACCGCCGGCCGCGGGGGCCAGCAGCGCCATCGCCGACTGGATCGAGCCGTTGATGCCGTTGATCCGCAGCAGCTGCGCGGTGGGCACGAGCTGCGGGATCAGCGCGGCCACCGCGGGCATCTGGATGCCCGCGCCCGCCGACCGGATGGCCATGACCGCGAACAGCAACCAGACGTCGGCGTAGCCGGTCATCATCACCAGGGCCAGCACCAGCGTCGAGGCCGCGATGGCGGCATCCGCCCCCATGATGAGGTACTTGCGGTTGTGACGGTCGGCCCACACCCCGCCGAACACCGACACGATCGCCTGCGGGAGGAAGCCGAACACGGCCGCCAGCGCCATGATCCACCCCGACTTGTACGTGATGGTCAGGTACCAGAACACCGCGTACTGGACCAGCGCGGAGCCCAGCAGACTCACCGTCTGGCCGCTGAGGAACAGGACGACGCGCCCCACCCAGCGCGTGGGCGGGGAGGCGGCGTCGGACGGGGGCACAGCAGCGCTCATGGCATCGCTTTCAGGGGAGGGTGCGGGATGTCGCGAGCAGGAGCGTAACAGACGCCACCGACATTGCCACAGGGACCCGGATCCCCGCCGGACCGCCGGCTGTCAGGGGTGGCCGAGAAGGGCGTGGGCGCCGGATTCGAGGGCGGAAAGGCGCGCTGCGGCGTCGGCGGCCGAGGTGCCGCGCACGTCGAGGTAGACCTTGACCTTGGGCTCGGTGCCGCTGGGCCGCACGAGCACGCGCGACCCGTCCGCCAGCCACATCCGCAGGATGTCGCCCAGCGGCTCACCCTGGGCGGGTGCCTGCAGGTCTTCGAAGCGCTCGACCGCGACCTGACCGATGGATGCCGGGGGCTCGGCCCGCAGCCGGGCCATGATCTGTCCGATCACGGCCAGGTCGTCGACGCGCACCGACACCTGACCGCTGTCGAAGAATCCGAACGTCTCGGCGAACCGCTCGATCTCGTCGGCGAGCGTACGCCCCTGCTCCCGGGCCTCGGCGATCATCCCGAGCACCGCGATCGCCGCGGAGATGCCGTCCTTGTCGCGCACCGTCTCGGGGTTGACGAGGTACCCCAGCGCCTCCTCGAAACCGAACACGAGGCCCGGGGCCCGCGAGATCCACTTGAAGCCGGTCAGGGTGGCGTGGAAGTCGAGCCCGTGCCGTTCGGCCACGACCTGCAACCCCGGTGACGACACCAGTGAGCAGGCCAATGACCGGGTGGTCGGGGCGTCACCGGCCGCCGCCTGCCGGGCGGCACGCCACCCGAGCAGCAGACCGATCTGGTTGCCGGTCAGGCGACGCCACCCGCCGGGTGCCGCAGGGTCGGGGATCGCGACGGCGAGCCGGTCCGCGTCCGGGTCGTTGGCCAGGATGACGTCGGCGTCCGCCGCGCGTGCGGTCTCGTAGGCGAGATCCATCGCGCCGGGCTCTTCGGGGTTCGGGAAGGCGACCGTCGGGAAAGCCCCGTCGGGGGCGACCTGTTCGGTCACGACGACCGGCGCCGGATAGCCCGCCACCTCCAGGATCCGGGCCAGCGTCTCGTACCCGACGCCGTGCATGGCGGTGTAGACCCAGCGCAGCCCGGCGGCGCCCGCCGGGGCCGGAGCGACCAGTGCCGTCGCGGCGATGTAGGCGTCGACGACGTCCTCGGCGGCGATCTCGTACTCCGCCGAGCGGGGCACGGCGGCCAGATCTCCGGCATCCGCCACCCGCTGGATGTGCGCGGCGATCTCGGCATCGGCCGGGGCCACGATCTGCGAACCGCCGTCCGCGCCGCCGAGGTACACCTTGTAGCCGTTGTCGTCGGGCGGATTGTGCGACGCGGTGACCATGACGCCCGCCGCCGCGCCGACATGGCGCACCGCGAAGGCCAGCACGGGGGTGGGCAGCAGGCGCGGGAGCAGGATCGTGCGCAGGCCCGCGCCGGCGAAGATCTCCGCGCTGTCCCGGGCGAACACGTCGGAGTTGCGGCGGCCGTCGTAGCCGACGACGACCACCGGCGTGGTGCCCGGCTCGGCCCGCTCCCACAGGTAGGCGGCCAGGCCCGCGGCGGCCTGGCCGACCAGGACGCGGTTCATGCGGTTGCTGCCGGCGCCGAGGCGTCCCCGCAGTCCCGCGGTGCCGAACGCGAGGCGCGTCGCGAAGCGGTCGTCGAGGTCGGCGACGGCGGCCGGGTCCCCGGCATCCGCGCGCGTGAGCAGTTCTTCCAGCTCGGCGCGTGTCACCGGGTCGGGGTCCTGCGCGAGCCACGCGCGGGCCGCGTCGACGCTGCTCACAGCTGACCGATCACGCGGGCCAGCAGGTCCGAGATCACCGGTTCCGCCTGCCGGCCCGCCTCGATGACCTCCTGATGACTGAGCGGGGTGGTCTGGATGCCGGCCGCCATGTTCGTGATGAGCGAGAGACCGAGGACCTCCATGCCCGCCTGGCGGGCGGCGATCGCCTCGAGCGCGGTCGACATGCCGACGATGTGCCCGCCGATGGTCTTGGCCATCCGCACCTCGGCGGGTGTCTCGTACTGCGGGCCGCGGAACTGGCAGTACACGCCCTCGTCCAGCGACGGGTCGACGGTGTGCGCGAGGTCGCGCAGCCGCAGCGAGTACAGGTCCGTGAGGTCGACGAAGGTGGCGCCCTCCAGCGGCGAGGCGCCGGTCAGGTTGATGTGGTCGCTGATGAGCACGGGCTGGCCCGGCTTCCACGTGTGCTTGATGCCGCCGGCGCCGTTGGTGAGCACCATGATCTTCGCGCCGGTCGCGGCGGCGGTGCGCACACTGTGCACGACGCGGCGCGGCCCGTGCCCCTCGTAGAAGTGCGTGCGGGCACCGATGACCAGCACCCGGCGCCCCCGGGCGGTCACGATCGAGCGCAGCGACCCGACGTGCCCGGCCAGCGCCGGCTTGCTGAATCCGGTGACCTCGGTGGCGGCCACGGTCGCGGTGGTCTCGCCGATGAGCTCGGCGGCCTTGCCCCAGCCGCTGCCGAGCGTGAGGGCGATGTCGTGTCGCTCGACGCCGGTGAGCCGCGCGATGTCTTCGGCTGCGCGGGCGGCGACCTCGAACGGGTCGGCGGCCGGATCGTCGAGGGGATTGATCGTGTCGGACATGGCACCACTCTAGAAGGGGCGGGCGTCGTGGCACAGGCGGGAGGCTGGAAGAATGGATGCCATGTCCTTGAGCTTCGAGCGCACCCAGTCCGTCGCCGTCCTCGGCGGTGGCCCCGGCGGATACGAGGCGGCGCTGGCCGCCGCCCAGCTCGGAGCCGAGGTGACCCTCGTCGAGCGTGCCGGCGTCGGGGGATCGGCCGTCATCACCGACGTCGTGCCCTCGAAGAGCCTCATCGCGACGGCCGACGCCGCGGTGGCGATCTCCGAGGCGTCGGACCTCGGGGTGCAGCTGTTCGCGAAAGGCAGCTCGGGGGCGCCGCTCAAGCCCGAGATCGCCATCAATCTCGCGGCGGTCAACCGTCGGCTGCTCGCGCTGGCGCGTCAGCAGTCCGACGACATGCGCGCCCAGCTGATCGAAGCCGGCGTGCGCATCATCTCCGGCTCGGGACGGCTGGACGGCCCGCACGCCGTGGTCGTGTCCACCGACGCGGGCGGCACCGACTTCGACCGTGTCGAAGCCGACACGCTCGTCGTGTCCGTCGGGGCATCCCCCCGGGAGCTCCCGGCGGCCAAGCCCGACGGTGAACGGATCCTCACCTGGACCCAGCTGTACGACATGAAGTCGCTGCCCGAGCATCTGATCGTGGTCGGGTCGGGGGTGACCGGCGCCGAGTTCGCCTCGGCGTACATGAACCTCGGCGCGAAGGTCACGCTCGTGTCCAGCCGCGACCGGGTCCTCCCGGGGGAGGACCAGGACGCCGCGGCGGTGCTGGAGAAGGTGTTCAAGCGCGGCGGCATGACCGTGCTGTCGAAATCGCGCGCCGAGAAGGTGGAGCGCTCCGGCGACGGGGTGCTCGTCACCCTGTCCGACGGCCGCACCATCGAAGGCAGCCACTGTCTCATGGCGGTCGGCTCGGTGCCGAACACCGCGGGCATCGGACTGGCCGAAGCCGGCATCCAACTCACCGACTCGGGACACATCCAGGTGAACCGCGTGGCGCGCACCTCGGTGCCCAACATCTACGCCGCCGGCGACTGCACGACCTTCGTGCCCCTGGCATCTGTCGCCTCGATGCAGGGCCGCACCGCGATCTTCCACGCGCTGGGCGATGTCGTCATCCCGCTGGAGCAGCGGCGCATCACCGCCAACATCTTCACCGCCCCCGAGATCGCGACCGTGGGGCTGCAGGAGAAGGACATCGAATCGGGCGTCGTGAACGGCTACGCGTACAAGCTGCCGCTCGCGGCGAACGCCCGCGCGAAGATGATGGGCGTCAAAGACGGCTTCGTGAAGATCATCGCCCATCAAGGGTCGGGGACCGTGCTGGGCGGGGTGATCGTCGCGCCGCGCGCATCGGAGCTGATCTACCCGATCGCGATCGCCGTCGAACGGCGACTGACGGTCGATCAGGTTTCGCGGGTGTTCGCGGTGTATCCGTCGCTGTCCGGGAGCATCACCGACGCGACGCGGGCCATGCACCTCGTCAACCGGGCCGAACTGCCGGACGCTTAGCGGGTCGGGGTCGTGGCCGTCAAGCCCGCGCCCCCGCATCTCCCGGTGACATAGCCTGGAAGCCGAGTCTGGGGCTCGACCTGGGGAGACCCGGAGAGGACGGATGCGGCGAACCACGAGGACAGTCATCGGTGTGTGGACGGTCGCCGTGGTGGTGACCGCTCTGCTGCCCTTCGGCCCGGCCCTGGGCGAGGCGGCGTCGGCCGCACCGGCCGGCGCAGCGGTCCCCGGCGATTCGGCGGCCGCGCCGAGCCCGAGCTCGGAGCCCAGCCCGTCGGACCCGTCCGCCGACCCCACGCCGGAACCCACCCCCACACCGTCGGTGTCCGAGTCGCCGTCGCCCGATCCGTCGCCGACACCCGATCCGACGCCGCTGCCGATGCCCGCGCCGCTTCCCGAGCCGGCAACCGAGGCCAGCCCGACGCCCACGCCGGCGCCCACGCCGAGTCCGGAACCGGACCACGCGCACGAGAACGACGGACCGACCGAGCCGCTCACGCGGGAGCTGCCGCCGGGATCGGACCTGCCGATGACCACGATGCGCCTGACCGTCCCGCAATACGGTCCGCAACCCGTCTTCCAGCTGCCCTTCGCGCCGGGCCAGCGGTGGGGGGCGAGCGGCTCGCACGCCGACAGCGACGGCATCCACCGCGGCGCCATCGACTTCGCGCCGCTGAGCTCGAGCGACAAGAACGTGCGCGCGGTCGCCGCCGGCACCGTCTACCGCGTCACCTGCAGCAACGGCTGGTTCCTCGGCGTCGACCACGGCGGGGGGTGGATGTCGGAGTACTACCACCTGACCGGTGCCCGATCGAGCCTCGTCGGCAAGTGGGTGGAAGCCGGGACGGTGCTGGGCCGTGCGGGCCAGACCCTGCCCTGCGGCGGCACCCCCGGCAGCAGCCCGCACGTGCATCTGTCGATCCTCAACGCGGCCGTGGACGTGCCCACGGGCAAACGGCACTACGTGGCCGTCAGCGGCATCCAGTTCGACAACTACACGCTCCGCGACTCCAGTGGCGCCTACAACGGCGTGTGGCGTAACCTGTCGGGTTCCACGGTGCTGACCTCGCGCGGCGTCACGTGCTGCCTGCGGGCGTCCTCACGGGTGGGGCCGTCGTCGAGCCGATCGCTGCCCGACAGCAACGGGAACGGCATCGACGACTACGCCGAGGGCACGACCTGGGACACGGATCTGAACTCCGACGGCCGGCCGGATCTCGTCGCCTTCGGTTCGCCGGGCGTGTACTCCGCGCTCAACAGCGGGTCCGTCCTCCGCAGCCACCGACTCGGCATCCGGACATTCGGCACGGCAGGTGGCTGGAAGCGCGCGCACCACCCGCGCATGGTGCTCGACGTCACGGGCGACGATCGCCCGGACATCGTCGGATTCGCCGACGCCGGTGTGTACGTCGCTGCCGGAAGTGGCGGTTCGTTCGACAGCCCGCGCAGGTGGGTGACCGGTTTCGGGACCCAGCACGGCTGGCGCACCGGCATCCACCATCGGGTCGTGGTGGATGTCACCGGCGACGGGCGGCCCGATGTCGTCGGCTTCGCCGATGCCGGGGTCTATGTCGCGCGCAACACCGGGTCCTCGTTCGCGGCTCCCGCGCAGTGGGCACGGATCTTCGGGTCTGCGCCGGCCGCGGGCGGCTGGGTCGAGTCCAAGAATCCCCGCGCCGTCGTCGACGTGACCGGAGACGGGCTGGCGGACCTGGTGGGATTCGGGAACCGTGGGGTGTACGTCGCCCGGAACACGGGCAGCGGCTTCGCGACCCCGAAACGATGGGTCGCCAACTTCGCCAACAGTCAGGGGTGGCGGGCGGATACGCATCCGCGCTACGTGACGGATCTCAACGGGGACGGTCGCCCTGACATCATCGGCTTCGGCGGCCGGGGAGCATACGTCTCGCTCAACACCGGCACCTCCTTCCGCAATCCCGTGCTGTGGTCGAGCGAGTTCGGATCGTCCGCACTCGCCGGCTCGTGGCGCACAGACCAGCACCCGCGCACGCTCGCCGACGTCGACGGCGACGGGAGGCTTGACATCGTCGGTTTCGGGAGCTCCGGCGCGTATGTCGCACTCAACACGGGGAGCTCATTCGGTCGGATGACGCGCTGGACCATGGACTTCGGCGCCCGCGAATGGACGTTGGGGTGGATGCCGCGCACCGTGGTGGACATGAACGGCGACGGTCGCGCCGACATCGCGGGATTCGCCCACGACGGTGTACACGTCGCGCTGAGCACGGGTTCGCGTTTCGGTGCCGCCGCACACTGGGCGAAGGCGTTCGGCTGGGACCGTTCGTCAGGCAGCTGGAGGGT
This sequence comes from Microbacterium pollutisoli, assembly GCF_053586795.1. Taxonomy (NCBI): domain Bacteria; kingdom Bacillati; phylum Actinomycetota; class Actinomycetes; order Micrococcales; family Microbacteriaceae; genus Microbacterium; species Microbacterium pollutisoli. Next base: position 279,666 of record NZ_JBNYWT010000005.1, on the reverse strand, counting down.
CGCACATCATCCGCGGACGATCGCGTTCTGACGGGCTGATCACCGCTCGACGACCAGCTCCTGGATGAGCGTGACGTGCAGGTACGTCTCGGCGCTGCCGGTCGCCTGAACGGAGGCGCCGGACGCCGGCTCCGCATCGAACGGAATACCGTGCGGTTCCTGATCGCAGGGGATGGTCGCCTCGGCGCTGGGGTACTCGGCGCCCTCCGCGGGGGTCAGTGACACGGTGAGCTCGGCGGTGCCGCCGCCGAAGCACCGGGCGTCCACGCGCTTGATCACGGTGGGCGCGTCGAAGGTGAAGGCGGTGACGGCGGGCTCGTCTCCGGTGGGGCCGGGGATCTGCATCGACGCGGTCCCGGCGCCCCCCGGTCCGTCGGACTCGGCCGCTTCGACGGTCTCGATCCACGCCCGGGCGTCGTCGAGGTCGACCGACGGCTCGGCGGCGCACCCGGTCAGCAGCAGCAGACCGGCGGATACCGCGGCGACGGCGGTGCGGCGAGCGTTCACTCCTTCACGGTACGCCACCGGGCCGCCGAACCCCACCGGTCAGGAGATGGTGAGCAGCTGATGGCCCGCCGACACCGTCGTGCCCGGGTTGGCGTTGATCGCGCCGATCACGCCGTCCTTGTGCGCCTGGAGGGGCTGCTCCATCTTCATCGCCTCGAGCACGACCACCAGGTCGCCCTTGACGACGTGCTGGCCCTCTTCGACGGCCACTTTGACGATGGTCGCCTGCATGGGCGACTTCACCGCGTCGCCCGACGCGCCGGCCGACGCCGCCGTCGTGTGCGAGCGGCGGGACGGGGGCACGGCCACGGGGCGGCCCACATGGGTCGGCGGCTGGACGATGCGGTCGGGCAGGCTGACCTCGAGGCGCTTCCCCGACACCTCGACCACGACGGTGTGCCGGGGCTCGGGAGCCTCGGGTGCTTCGGCCTCGCCGTCCCACGGCGGGATGTCGTTGTCGAACTCGGTCTCGATCCACCGCGTGTACACCCCGAAGTCCCGCCCTTCGGCGGTGAACGCCGGGTCGCGCACGACCTTCCGGTGGAAGGGAAGCACGGTGGGCATGCCGGCGACCTCGAATTCGTCCAGCGCGCGGCGCGCCCGTTCGAGGGCCTCGGCGCGCGTGCGCCCGGTCACGATGATCTTGCCCAGCAGCGAGTCGAACGCGCCCGACACGCTGTCCCCGGCGGTCACGCCGGAGTCGAGGCGGATGCCGGGTCCCCCGAACGTCTTGAAGACGTGGATGCGTCCGGGCTGCGGCAGGAAGCCGCGACCGGGGTCCTCGCCGTTGATGCGGAACTCGATCGAGTGCCCGGTGGCCACCGGGTCGTGCCCGTCGAGCGTGCCGCCCTCGGCGAGGCGGAACTGCTCGCGCACCAGGTCGAGGCCGGTGACCTCCTCCGACACCGGGTGCTCCACCTGGAGGCGAGTGTTCACTTCGAGGAAGGAGATGGTGCCGTCGGCGCCGATCAGGAACTCGCAGGTGCCCGCGCCCACGTAGCCGACCTCGCGCAGGATCGCCTTCGACGACTCATAGAGCACCCGGTTCTGCTCGTCGCTCAAGAACGGCGCGGGGGCCTCTTCGACGAGCTTCTGGTGGCGGCGCTGCAGTGAGCAGTCGCGGGTGGAGACGACCACGACGGTCCCCTCGGCGTCGGCCAGACATTGGGTCTCGACGTGCCGCGGCTTGTCGAGGTACTTCTCGACGAAGCACTCGCCCCGCCCGAACGCGGTGATCGCCTCACGGGTGGCGGACTCGAAGAGTTCGGCGACCTCGTCGAGTTCGCGGGCGACCTTCAGGCCGCGTCCGCCCCCGCCGTACGCCGCCTTGATCGCGATGGGCAGGCCGTGTTCCTTCGCGAACGCGACGACCTCGTCGGCACCGGAGACCGGGCCGGGGGTGCCGGGGGCGAGGGGCGCGCCGACCTTCTCGGCGACGTGGCGGGCGGTGACCTTGTCGCCGAGGGCTTCGATGGCCTCCGGCGACGGGCCGATCCAGGTGAGTCCCGCGGCGATGACGGCGCGCGCGAAGTCGGCGTTCTCGGCGAGGAAGCCGTAGCCGGGGTGGACCGCGTCGGCGCCGGAGCGGCGTGCCACCGACAGAATCTTCTCGATGGACAGGTACGTCTCGGCGCTCGTGGTGCCCTCGAGGGCGTAGGCCTCGTCGGCGAGAGTCGTGTGCAGGGCGTCGCGGTCCTGGTCGGCGTACACCGCGACCGAGGCCTTGCCGGAGTCCCGAGCGGCGCGGATGACACGTACGGCGATCTCGCCGCGGTTCGCGATGAGCACCTTGGCGATATGAGGCATGGGTTCGAGCCTACCGAGCCGGGCGGGTGGTTCTTTGGATCACTCGCACAAGATCATGCCGGAATCGTTGGGGGAGTCTACGACGCTTCGGGGCGGACCCATAGGTCGGTCCAGACCACGCCGAGTTCGCCGACGAGGCGCCGCAGCGTCGACAGCGACATGCCCACCACGGTCGAGGGGTCGCCCTCCACCCGCTCGATGAACGCGCCGCCGAGGCTGTCCACGGTGAAGGCCCCCGCCACCTGCAGCGGCTCGCCCGAGGCGACGTAGGCGGCGATCTCGGCGTCGGAGACATCCGCAGCGAAGGTCACCGATGCTTCCGCGACGGCATGGGCCTCGACCGGTTCGGCGCCCGGCGCGATGCGGAAGACGCTGTGCCCGGAGTGCAGGATGCCGGTGCGGCCCCGCATGGCACGCCACCGGGCGACGGCGACCTCGGGCCGATACGGCTTTCCCAGCACCTCGTCGCCGATCTCGAACATCGAGTCGCCGCCGATGACGATGCCGTCGAAGCCCGGCTCGTTCGCGGTGAGCGACGCCGCCACGTCCGCGGCCTTGCGCCGCGCGAGAAGGAGCACGTGCTCCTGCGGCGACAGCTCCCGGCCCTCATGTGCGGTCACGGCCGCGATGACGGCGTCCTCGTCGACCTGCGGCGCCCGGGTGACCGGTTCGATGCCGGCCTGACGCAGCAGCATGAGGCGAGCGGGAGAGGTGGAGGCCAGGCACACGCGCATTCCCCCACGCTACCTGTGCGAGAGTCGGGGGATGGATGCCGGAGATCTCATCGACCTGGACGTGACCGATGTCGCCCACGGCGGCGTCTTCGTCGCGCGCCACGAGGGGCGCGTCGTGTTCGTGCCGGACGCGATCCCGGGGGAACGGGTGCGGGCACGGCTCACCGACACCCACAAGGCGTCCTTCTGGCGCGGCGACGTGCTCGAGGTGCTCGACGCCTCCGCGCACCGACGCGCGCACGTGTGGGCACCGGCCGACGTGTCGACACCGCCCGAGCAACGGCCCGGCGGTGCCGACTTCGGGCACATCGCCCTCGAGCACCAGCGGGAGCTGAAGCTGCGCGTCGTGCGCGACGCGCTCACGCGCATCGGCGGCCTCGACCTCCCGGTCACCATCGAGGTCGCCCACCCCGCCCGCGCCGCCGATGGCACCACGATCGCGACGGAGTCGGCGGACGGCACCCGCTGGCGCACGCGCGTGAGTCTCCACGTCGACGACGACGGCCGCGTCGGGCCCTATGCCGCCCGCAGCCACCGCGTCATCGAGGTGGACGACCTGCCCCTCGCGACCGCGGCGATCGCTGCCGCGGCCCGGGACACGCGCGTCACCGGCCCGGGCCGTGTCGATCTCGTGCAGCCCGCCGACGGCCGCGTCCGGACGATCGTCCGGCGTGAGGAGTCACATCGTGCCCCTCCCGTCCGCGCACGGCGGTCGAAGGGCGTGGCCGCCCGTCCCGCGCCGCGCCGCGGGGGAGGGGGCGTCGACCCCGCCGCCACCGACGTCGTCCTCGAATCGGTGGCCGGGAGGGCCTTCCGGGTGGATGCCGGCGGTTTCTGGCAGGTGCACCGTCTGGCGGCGACGACCCTCAGCGACGTCGTCGGCGACGCTGTCGGCGCGCTCGACCCGGACGGCTGGCACCTCGACCTCTACGGCGGGGTGGGCCTGCTCGCCGCGGCCGTGGCCACCCGGGGCGGATCCGCCACGCGGATCACGACCGTCGAGTCCGACTCCCGCGCCACCGAGCACGCCGGGGAGAACCTCGCCGACTGGGTCGGTGCGCGCGCGGAGACCGGTCGGGTCGACCGGTGGCTCGACCGGCTCCGGGCCACGGCATCCCCGGCCCAGCGCGCCCAGCTGGCACGCGGGACCGTCGTCCTCGACCCGCCCCGCGCCGGCGCCGGTCGCGACGTCGTCGAGCGCATCGCAGGGCTGGCCCCCGGCAGGGTCGTCTATGTCGCGTGCGACCCGGTCGCGCTCGCCCGCGACCTGAAGACCTTCGCCGCACACGGCTACGCCGCCGACACCGTGCGCGCGATCGATCTGTTCCCGCACTCGCACCACGTGGAGGCCGTCACCGTCCTGACGCGGGAGGGTGCCGCGTCGATAGGCTGATCGGCATGACACGGGTGGCCCTGATCGACGATCACGAGTCGGTGCGGCTCGGCCTGGAAGCCGCCTGCGCGCGCACGACCACCAAACAGGTCGTGTTCTCCGGCAGCACCGTGCGCGCATACCTCGACTGGCGGGCGTTCTCCGCGTCGCCGCCGGCGGACGTGGTCGTGCTCGACCTGACGCTCGGCGACGGGACGACAGTGACCGAGAACGTCACCCGGCTGGTGCGCGACGGTTCGCCGGTGATCATCCACAGTGTCGCCGACCGGCCCGCCGCCGTGCGGGAGGCGCTCGCGGCGGGGGCCGCCGGCGTCATCAGCAAGTCGTCGCGCATCGACGAGGTGATCGACGCGATCCGCACCGTCGCGCGCGGCGAGCCGCTCGACAACGTGGAATGGGCCAGCGCCGTGGACGGGGACCGCGCCTTCGCCGATGCCCAGCTGTCGGCGCGGGAACGGGACGTGCTGCGGCTGTACGCGGCCGGACTGCCGCTCAAGGCCGTCGCCGACCGACTGGGGATCGCCTATTCGACGGCGAAGGAGAACATCACGCGGGTGCGCGTGAAGTACGTCGAGGTGGGGCGACCCGCGCCCACGAAGGTCGATCTGCTGCGGCGTGCGATGGAGGACGGTCTCGTCGCCGAGGGCCACGCGGACGGCGCCGGTGACAGCTGACGCGATCGGGCTGCCGGCAGACCCCGCGCTCCGTCGTGCCCTCGGCGATCTGACCGGTGGCGCCGAGGCGTTCACGCAGCGGCGGGTCGAACGCATCGCCCGCATCTCCGTGGCCTTCGGCAGCACGGTCGTCGGTGTCCAGTCGTTCCTCAACGCGCTCGGGTCGGTGCAGGAGCACGCGCAGTGGCATCTCGCCTTGATGCTGATCGCGTTCCTCCCGCTGGCGATCATGATCCTCGGCTGCATCGTCGGTGTGCTCGCCCGCGCCGCCAGCGGCGCGTTCGCTGTCGCGTTCGTGCTCGTCCTGCTGGCCTGGCCCGCCGCCACGGCGGGCATCGCCGCCGAGGTCAGCGAGGAGCCGTGGATCTGGTACCTGCTGAACATCGCGACCACCGCGGCCGTGCTCGCCTTCCGCATCCCCCTGCAAGTGCTGTGGGCGCTGCTGGTGCCGCTGCTGTACGGCGCGGTCCGGCTGTACCAGATCGACTTCCGCAGCGACCAGATCGTGCTGGTCGTGCTGGACGTGGTGTTCGCTTTGATCCTCGCCGGCGTGGTGCTGACACTGGGATGGATGCTGCGATCGGTCGCCGTGGGCATCGATCGCACCCGGGCGCAGGCCGTGGCTTCCTATGCCGAGGCGGCCGCCGCGGCCGCGGCGGAGGAGGAGCGGGTCGCGGTGGCCGCGCTCATGCACGACAGCGTGCTGGCCGCCCTTATCGCAGCCGAACGCGCGGAGACCGCGCGCGAGCAGGCGCTCGCGGCGTCGATGGCACGGGAAGCGCTCACCCGGCTCGCCAACGCCGATCGCGATGTCGAAGAGGGGCCGGACGCCCCGGTGCCGCCGGCATCCATCGCCGATGAGATCGTTGCCGCGGCGGCCGATTTCGGGGTGACGCTCGATGTCGTCCGCGAGATCGACGACGATGCACCCGGCGTTCCCGGTCGGGTGGCCCGCGCGCTCGCACTCGCGGCGACCCAGGCCGTCGCCAACGCGGTGCAGCACGCGGGCGCGGCGGGACTGGCCGTGCGGCTGTGCGGACGCCCCGACGGCATCGAACTCGTGGTCTCGGACACCGGCGACGGTTTCGACCCCGACGCGGTCCCCGTCGACCGCCTCGGCATCCGCGCCTCGATCGTGGCGCGCGTCGCGGCGGTGGCCGGGCACACGACGATCGACAGCGGCGCCGGCGGCACCGTGGTCACCATCTCGTGGGAGCAGCCGCGATGAACCTGTCCGTCCGCTCGGTGCTGTCGGGCCTCGCCGTCGCGTTCACGGCGTACCTGGCGGTGGGCGGCCTGCTGTGGACACTGCCCCCGCGCTACCCGATCATCCTCATCGCGGCCCTCGCGCTGTTCCTCGCGACGACCTGGCTGTGCATCTTCTGGAACACGGGCGTCTGGCAGGCCGACTCGGCATCGGCGCTCACCGCCGGGCTCGGGCGCCGGTCACTGCTGCCGGCGTGGGCCGCGGTGCTCGCGGTCGCGAACGCGCTGATCGTCCCGGCCGCGACGTGGTTCGCCGCGGGCCCTGAGGCGCGGCTGGAATCGTACGCGACGTGGAGTCTCGGTGGCATCAGCGCGCTGATGACCATCGTGATGGTGCGCCGCCGAACCTGGACCGCGTGGGTCGGGGTCGCGGTGCTCTCGATCGAAGCGATCGTGTGGATCGGTCTCAGCGACGCGCTCGCCCTCGGCGTGGTCGGTGCGGTGGTGTGGGTCGGGGTCGCCCAGATCATCAGCCGCCTGGTCGAGCGCGCTGCCCGCGACACCGCCGACCTGACCGAGCTGCAGCGTGCCGCCGGCGAGTGGCTGGCCGCGCAGGACGGCCGGCGTCGTGAGCGCCGCACCCAAGTGCAGCGCGCGCTGGCCGTCGCCGGTCCGGTGCTCGTGCGCACGGTCGAGAGCGGCGGCGCGCTCGACGACGACGAGCGCGAGACCGCCCGGCTGGCCGAGGGCCGGCTGCGCGACGACCTGCGCGGACGACGGCTGCTCGACGACGCGGTGCGCGGTCAGCTCGAAGCCGCGCGGCGCCGCGGAGCGGTGGTCACCGTGCTGGACGAGGGCGGCCTCGACGGTATCGACGACGAGGCGATGGAGACGGTCCGCGCCCAACTCGCAGCGGCGCTGGAAGAGGCGTCCTCCGAGCGGTTGTACATCCGGACCTCCTCCCATCCGCAGATCGCCGTCACCGTGGTGGGCCGGTCACGACGTGCGGACGACCCTTCAGCGGACGAGCAGGTCGACCTGTGGCACGAGATCCGCCGCCCCGGCGCCGCGGACGACGAACCGCCCGTGGCCTGAAGGCCCGACGACCCGGAGAGACCCAGGTCTCAGAAGAGAGGAAGGCGAGGGGCGGCGAAGCCGCCCGCCCCTCGCCCAGCGAGCGGTTACCCGAAAACCGGCTCGCAGGTCGACTGTCAGAACAGTCAACCGAACGCAGAAGCGTTCCAGCAGTTCCATTCTGCGACAGGGTCTCCCAGCCTGTCTGTAGGTACTTTGGGGGACAAACAGGGAATCCCTATGAGAAAGGTCTCATCAACGCCAGCCGAGTTCGCGGCGCAGCGGCTCGCGCAGCGACCGGGCCGAGATCTGCCAGGCGCTCATCGCCGGCTCTTCCTCGACCACGGCTGATTCGGCCTCGGTCTCGTACGCCTCGGTGACCACGGCGATGACGGCTGCGAGCTCTTCGGGCGTCGGGTCGCCGCGGCGCACCCGTAGCGGCAGTCCCGCGGTGGCGGGCGTGTCCTCCCGATTCATAGCGGGATGTTACCGTGCTTCTTCTGCGGCAGGCTGGCCCGCTTGCCGCGCAGGGCGCGCAGCGCCTTGGCGACGGCGACGCGGGTCTGTGCCGGCTCGATGATGCCGTCCAGCTCGCCGCGTTCAGCAGCCAGGAACGGTGAGGCGACGTTGTACGTGTACTCGCTCGCCAGGCGGGCGCGCACGGCTGCGACATCCTCACCGTTCTCCTCGGCCTTGCGGATCTCCCCCCGGTAGAGGATGTTCACCGCGCCCTGGCCGCCCATGACGGCGATCTCGGCGGTCGGCCAGGCGAGGTTGATGTCGGCGCCCAGCTGCTTGGAGCCCATGACGATGTATGCGCCGCCGTAGGCCTTGCGCAGGATGACGGTCACCAGCGGCACCGTGGCCTCCGCGTAGGCGTACAGGAGCTTCGCGCCGCGGCGGATGACCCCGGTCCACTCCTGGTCGGTGCCCGGAAGGTAGCCGGGAACGTCGACGAGCGTGACGATCGGAATCGAGAACGCATCGCAGAAACGGACGAACCGGCTCGCCTTCTCGCCCGCATCGATGTTGAGAGTGCCGGCCATCTGCGACGGCTGGTTGGCGATGACGCCCACGGTGCGCCCCTCGACGCGGCCGAACCCGATGACGATGTTGGGGGCGAACAGCGGCTGCACCTCGAGGAAGTCGCCGTCGTCCATCAGATGCCCGATCACGGTGTGGACGTCGTAGGGCTGGTTGGGGGAGTCGGGGATGACCGTGTTCAGCACGCGGTCGCTGTCGGTGGTCTCCCACTCGAACTCGTTCTCGTAGCTGGGGACCTCCGACAGGTTGTTGTCGGGCAGGTAGCTCAGCAGCGAGCGCGCGTAGTCCAGTGCGTCGTCCTCGTCCTCGGCCAGGTAGTGCGCGACGCCGGAGCGGCTGTTGTGCGTGAACGCGCCGCCGAGCTCCTCCATGCCGACGTCTTCGCCGGTGACGGTCTTGATGACGTCGGGCCCGGTCACGAACATCTGGCTGGTCTTGTCGACCATGATCACGAAGTCCGTGAGTGCGGGGGAGTACACGGCGCCGCCGGCGGCGGGGCCCATGATGATCGAGATCTGCGGGATCACCCCGGACGCCTGCGTGTTCAGGCGGAAGATCTCGCCGTACTTGCCGAGGGCCACCACGCCCTCCTGGATGCGCGCACCGCCCGAGTCGAGGATGCCGATGATCGGACACCCGGCGCGCAGGGCGAACTCCATCACCTTGATGATCTTCTCGCCCGCGACCTCGCCCAGCGACCCGCCGAAGGTGGTGAAGTCCTGTGCGTACACGGCGACCGTGCGGCCATGGATGGTCGCCGTGCCGGTGACGACCGAGTCGCCGTAGGGGCGGGCACGGTCCATGCCGAACGCGGTCGTGCGGTGGCGCACATACTCGTCGAGCTCGGTGAACGAGCCCGGGTCGACGAGCAGCTCGATGCGCTCGCGGGCGGTGAGCTTGCCTTTCGCATGCTGCTTCTCGCGTGATGCCGCCTCGGCAGCCACGACCGCTTCGTCGTAACGGGCTCGGAGGTCGGCGATCTTGCCGGCGGTCGTGGACATGTCGGGCTGATCGGTCACCGTTCCACACTAGCGAGGCGGCGCAGGGATGAGTTGGCGGACAGGCACAACGGAACATCGCACCCACTGTGCGATTCCTGACCGGTCGCGTGGGGCCCGCGTGTGGACAGGGTGGATGCCGGCCGGCGGCCCGCCGCGTAGGGTGACGTGCATGACGCTTCCCGCTGACGGATACCCGCAGGCGGCTGCGGTCACCCCGCGCCTGCACTTGATCGAGACGGTCGACTCGACCAACGCGAAGCTGCTGCGTGACGCGGCCGATGATCCCGACGGTCATCCGCACCTGTCGGTGGTGCTCACGCGGGACCAGCGCGCCGGGCGTGGCCGACTGGACCGCACCTGGACGACCCCGCCGGGTTCGGCCCTCGCGGTGTCGGTGCTGCTGCGGGTCGCGGCGGTGCCCACCGCCGCGCGGGGCTGGATACCGCTGATCGCCGGCGCCGCGATGACCCGGGCGATCGCGGCGCAGCTGCCGCAGGCCGACGTGCGGCTGAAGTGGCCGAACGATGTGCTCGTCGGCGGACTGAAGATCGCCGGCATCCTCGCCGAGGTCATGCCGGGCGACCCGCAGGCGGTCGTCGTCGGTGCCGGCGTCAACACGACCATGCGCGCCGCCGACCTGCCGGTTCCGACCGCGACGTCGTTCGCGGCCGGCGGCCACACCGCGGACGAGGACCGGCTGCTGGCCGACTTCCTCACCGTTCTGCGAGACGACATCGCGGAGCTGGCGGTGGCCGGCGGCGACAGCACGGCGCTGCGCCGTCGTATCGAGCAGCTGTGCGCGACTATCGGGTCGCCGGTACAGGTGCATCTGCCCGACGGCACCCTGCTCGACGGGCGGGCGGAACGGCTCGACGCCGAAGGGCGGCTGATCGTCTCCTCCCGCGGGGTCGAGACCGTCGTCGCCGCCGGCGACGTCGTGCACGTGCGCTGAGTCCACGTCGCCTGCGGCGTGCCGCCGAGCGCGACGCCGATGCGCCCCGCCACAATGGGGGTGTGACCCAGCCCACCGCATACCACGGCAGGCCGTTCGCGCCGGCTCCGGGTGCGGCGACGCCCGAGCTCCGCATCGCGCGGCTCCGGGCGCATGCGCGCCGCCTGCTGTGGTCGGCGCTCGTGCTCATCGCGGTCGCCGGAGCCGTGGGCTACTTCACCGGCAACCTTCCGGCTCCGTGGGAGGACTGGATGCTGTGGTGCGCGGCGGGCGTGCTCGTCCTGCTGCTGGCCGTCCTGCCGTATCTGCGCTGGCTCGCCCACACGTACACGATCACCACCCGCCGCGTCGTCGAGCAGCGGGGTCTGATCGGCCGACGGCGCAGCGAGATCCTGCATGCTCGCGGGTACACGATCAATGAGCGGCGCGGTCCGCTGCAGCGCCTCCTCGGATCGGGGACCCTCATCCTCTCCAACGGGGTCGACGAGCCGCTGCGCATGGTGAACATCCCCGCCGTGCGTCTCGTGCACGAGGTGCTCGCCGATCAGGTCGAGGTGAGTCAGATCCTCGCGCACCGCGACTCGCACAGCATCCCGCTCGTCGACGGCGATCGCTGAGGCGGACCCGCGGCATCCAGCGGCCGGCCCGACCGACGTGCGTCACCGGGGGTGTCCGTACGCGAAGATGGACGGGACGAAAGGGAGCACCATGGCACTGCGGGTCGGAATCGTCGGCGGCGGGCAGCTGGCGCGCATGATGATCGCGCCGGCGGTCGAACTCGGCATCGACGTGCGGGTGCTCGCCGAGCAGGACGGCATGTCGGCGCAGCTGGCCGCGACCGCGGTCGGCGACTACCGTGACCGCGACACGGTCGCCGCGTTCGCCGCGGACGTCGATGTCGTGACCTTCGACCATGAGCATGTGCCGCAGGAGGTGCTGCGGGCCCTGGTGGACGCCGGTGTCGCGGTGCACCCCGGGCCGGATGCGCTGCGATTCGCCCAGGACAAGCTGCAGATGCGCGCGCGGCTGGACGAGCTGGGCATGCCGCAGCCGGACTGGGCCGCGTTCTCCGACGGGTCTGAACTGCAGGCGTTCCTCGATGCGCACGGCGGTCGCGCTGTGGTCAAGACGCCGCGCGGCGGATACGACGGCAAGGGCGTGCGCGTGGTGTCGGATGCCGCAGAGGCGGCGGACTGGATCGACCGGCTCGCACCGGGGGAGCAGCTGCTGGTCGAGGAGCTCGTCGCGTTCACGCGCGAGCTCGCGCAGCAGGTCGCCCGCCGGCCCTCGGGCGAGCTGGTCGGCTACCCGGTCGTCGAGACCGTGCAGCGTGACGGCGTGTGCGCCGAAGTGCTGGCCCCCGCACCCCACGCCTCCGATCGCCTGGCGGAGGTCGCGGCCCGCATCGGCGCGACGATCGCCGAGGGCCTGGGGGTCACCGGGATGCTCGCCGTCGAACTGTTCGAGACGGTCGACGAGCGGCTGCTCGTCAACGAACTGGCGATGCGCCCGCACAACAGCGGGCACTGGAGCCAGGACGGCGCCGTGACGGGCCAGTTCGAGCAGCATCTGCGTGCCGTGCTGGACCTCCCGCTCGGCGACCCCTCCCCGCGTCAGCCCTGGGCGGTGATGGTGAACATCCTCGGCGGCCCCGTCGACGGCACGCTCGAAGACCGGGTGCCCGGCGCGCTGGCCGCTCATCCGGCCGTCAAGGTGCACACCTACGGCAAGGCGCCCCGCCCCGGCCGCAAGGTCGGCCACGTCAACGCCACCGGCGACGACCTGGACGCCGTGGCGTACGAAGCCCGCGCCGCCGCCGCGCAGTTCTCCTGAACGGCCGAAGCCGCGGGCAGGGGCGGTCGCGGAGGCGGGGCGTGTGGTTGCGGGCAGTTCGCAGGTGCGCGCCGTAGCCTGGTCGGGTGAATCGCCCGCTGCACTCGTCCGAGACCCCGCTGGTGGGCGTCGTCATGGGATCCGACTCGGACTGGCGTGTCATGAGCGACGCGTCACAGGCCCTGACCGACCTGAGGATCCCGCACGAGGTCGAGGTCGTCTCGGCCCACCGCACCCCCGACAAGCTGCTGCGCTACGGGCGTGAGGCGCGCGGTCGCGGCCTCCAGGTCATCATCGCCGGCGCCGGCGGAGCGGCGCACCTGCCGGGCATGCTCGCTTCCGTCACGGCCCTGCCGGTGGTCGGTGTGCCCGTGCAGCTGGCGACCCTCGACGGACTCGACTCCCTGCTGAGCATCGTGCAGATGCCCGCGGGCATCCCGGTCGCGACCGTCTCCATCAACGGCGCGAAGAACGCCGGTCTGCTCGCCACGCGGATCCTCGGTGCCGCCGACCCGCGATACGGCGATGCCATCGAAGAGTATGCCCGCACGCTCGAGGCGCAGGTCGAGGAGAAGAACCGGCGGCTGAAGGACGCGCTGTGAGCGTGTCGAGCCCGCCCCGCCCCGCCCCTGCGTCCGGACCTCGGACCCCCGCGCGCGTGACGCACTCGCTGGTCGACGCCCGCCCGCTGCGACACCCGGACGTGCGCGACACCGACGTCATGGGACGGCGGGCCTGGTGGCTGGTCCTTTCCGGCTTCCTGATCCCCGGCGCCGCGCAGGTGCTCGCCGGCAGCCGCAGACTCGGCCGGGTCGGCCTCGTGGCCACCCTCGCGATGTGGGCGCTGCTGATCGTCGGGCTGCTGCTGGGGCTGGCGTGGCGCCCGGCTCTGGTGGCCGTCGCGACCAACGGGGTCGCGCTGCTGGTGGCACAGATCCTGCTGATCGGCTACGCACTGCTGTGGGTCGTGCTCGCGATCGACACGCTGCGGCTGGCCCACCTCGTCGCTCTGCGGCCCGCCACCCGCATCGGCGTCGCCGTGCTCGCCGCGATCGTGACGCTCATCCCCTCCGGCGTGGCGCTGGCGGCATCCGGCTACGTCGCCACGACGCGTGAGACGATCGGGTCCGTCTTCGGCGGCGGACCCTCGGTTCCGCCCTCCGAGGGCTATTACAACTTCCTGCTGCTCGGCGCCGACAGTGCCAAGGGCCGCGACCACATGCTGTTCGACAGCATCTCGGTCGTCTCGGTCAACGCCGATACCGGCGCGATGACGATCACCGGCATCCCCCGGGACATGCGCGACGTGCCGTTCTCGGAGGGGCCGATGCAGGATCGCTACCCCGACGGGCACGAGGGCCGCGCCCACCCCACGTGCGGCTGGGACAACAAGATCAACCAGCTCAACACCGAGGTGGGGCTGTGTCTCGACGGCGACGCGCTGTATCCGGATGCCGCCTCGATCGGATCCACGCCCGGCATCGAAGCCACGCGTGACGCGGCCGAAGGGGTTCTGGGCATCGAGATCCCGTACTTCGTCTTCATCGACATGGACGGCTTCGCAGCGCTCATCGACGCGCTGGGAGGCGTGGAGATCACCGTCGACGAGCGGCTTCCCACCGGTGCGCTGCACGAGGAGCCGGACGGGTCGCTGTCCGGCATCACGGGGTGGATCGAAACGGGCACCCAGCGGATGGACGGTGAGACGGCGCAGTGGTACGCCCGTTCCCGGTACACCACGAGCGACTGGGACCGGATGAAGCGTCAGCGCGAGCTGCAGACGGCGATCCTCGCACAGTTCACCCCGGCCAATGTGCTCACCAACTTCCAGAGCATCGCCCAGGCGGGGGCCCAGGTCGTGAACACCGACATCCCCGACACGATGATCCCGTACCTGGCCGAACTCGCATTGAAGGCCAAGGAGCACGAGGTCGCCACCATCGAGCTGACCCTCGAGAACGACGTCGACCCCGACAATCCGGACTTCGAGGCCATCCACCAGATGGTGGATGCCGCGCTGCACCCACCGACGCCGAGCCCCACTCCGGCGGGCTGAGCATGGCTAGGCTCTGGGCATGACCGTCTCCCTGCGCGTCGTGCTCGACCAGGTGGTGAGCCCCGTCGACGCGGATCTCGCGGCGGCGTCGCGTGAGCTCGGCCGGGCGCTGGTGGCCACCGCACCGTCGGGCTGCGTGGTGGAGGCGATCGTGCCGGCCGCAGGAGCCGATGCCGCCGACACCCTGGAAACGGCGGTGCCGGGGCTCGCCGACATCACGCGACTGCGTCTGCCGCGTCGCGAGTTGGCGACGGCATGGCAGCTCGGCGCGGCATCGGGCGCTGCGGGCGGCCTGATCCACGCACCCACCCTGATGGCGCCCCTGATCAAGCATGACCGCATCCACGATCACGATCAGACGGTCGTGACCCTCTGGGATCTCGACGCGTGGGAGCGCCCCGACGAGATGTCGCGCAGCGCCGTCGCGTGGCATCGCGCCATGCTCAAACGCGCCGCCAAGCACGCCGACGCGGTGGTGGTGCCGACCCACGCCGCTGCCGCACGCCTGAGCGGACTCGGGGGATTCGGTGACCGCATCCGGGTCATCTCCGGCGCCCCGATCGAAGATTTCCGGGTGCCGTCCGACGAGGTCGGCCGACGGCGTGAACTCACCGTCCCCGAAGGGTGCATCCTGCTCAGCGGGTCCGCGGCGGCATCCGCTCGCCTGTCCGACGCCTTCGCGGCGATCGCGGCACATCGCACCGATCTGCCCGTCGTGGTGATCGACGCTCCCGCCGGCGACGAGCCGGCGATCGTGCAGCAGGCGGTGGATGCCGGGATCGGCGAGGGCCGCCTGCACGTGCGAGGCGTGCTCGACGCCTTCGACCGCGGCGCGGTGCTGGGCGGCGCCCTGGTGTTCATCGCACCGTCGACCACGACCCGGTTCCCCTGGCGGCTGATCGAGGCGATGCGGGTCGGCGTGCCGGTGGTCGCCGCCGGCAGCGACGTCCACCGCGAAGTGGTCGTCGACGGCGGACTGCTGGCCGACCCCGACGACCCGGCTGCGCTCGCCGCCGCGGTGGGGGAGGTGCTGGGGTCGGGAGCCGCTGTCGAGCGATGGGCGGTGCTGGCCGGTGACCGCGGGCGGGCGTTCTCCTGGGCGGGTGCCGCCGAGCGCGTCTGGCAATTGCACGCGGACCTGTGAGCGGAGCGATGCCCCGCTGGCAGCCGGCCAGGAACGGCGTGTCCTTCAGGGTATCTGTGTGCACGAGTGGTAACGACGCTTTACTTCCGTCACAATGGTCACATGCTCGATGCCCCCCGTCGGCGCTCTGCGTCGTTTCTGAAAGCGACCGTCAGCACCGTCGCGGTCGCTCTCATCGCGGGCATGCTGGCCCTGTTCAGCCCCGCCGCGCCGGCGCAGGCCGCCGATGTCCCCGGCTCGATCCTGGAGGGCGGCTTCATCATCAGTGACGAGGCGTTCTTCGACGGCGACGCGATGACGGCGGCGGAAGTGCAGACCTTCCTGAACGGCAAAGTCACCACCTGCCGGGCGAAGGCGGGTGACCCGCCGTGTCTGAAGAACTTCAAGACGAACCTGCCGGAGAAGGCGGCTGACCGGTACTGCAAGAAGGTCGCAGCGCGGTCGAACGCGACCGCTGCGCAGATCATCGCCGACGTGGGCAAGGCCTGCGGCATCAGCCAGAAGGTGATCCTCGTCATGCTCCAGAAGGAGCAGGGATTGGTGACCAAGACCGCACCGGACGAATGGGCGTACCGCGCCGCCATGGGGCAGAGCTGCCCCGACACGGCGCCCTGCGACGCCGCCGCGGCGGGCTTCGTCAACCAGGTCTACCTCGGCGCCCGACAGCAGCAGGTGTACGTGCAGAACCCGAGCTGGTACAACTACCGGCCCGGTCGGGTCAACACGATCAAGTGGGACCCAGACTCGAGTTGCGGCACCTCGAAGGTGTACATCCAGAACCAGGCCACCGCCAACCTCTACATCTACACGCCGTACCGGCCCAACGTCGCCGCGCTCGCCGCCGGGACCGGCATCGGGGACGACTGCTCGACGTACGGCAATCGCAACTTCTACAACTTCTACGTGAACTGGTTCGCGCCGGGCAGCGGCAGCTCGACCGGGGCGCCGGCGCAGATTTCGGCCTGCACGGTTCCGCCGGCCGCGGATGTCGAAGTGCGGTCCGGCACTGCGAAGGTCACGGGTACGAACTCGCTGAATGTCCGGACCGCTCCGACACTGAAATGCACCACGGGGATCTCCTCGCTGAGCAAGGGCGCCAGCGTCACGATCACGGGCGCGTACGGAATGTGGACGCGCATCAGCTCCGGGGGCAAGCAGCTGTGGGTCGCGTCCGAGTACCTCGATGCCAAGCAGGATGCTCCGGCCGGCAGCAGCTCGCCGTGTGTCGTCCCCACCTCCGAAGCGATCGACGGCTCGAGCGGGTACGTGGCCGTCACCACGAAGGAGCTCAATGCGCGTAAGGCGCCTTCGACCGCGTGCGAGACGGGTAAGACGCTGATCCGACAGGGTGAAGTGTACGAACGCGTCGCCACTTACGGTGCATGGTGGACGATCCGGATCTCCGGATCGACCTACTGGGCGCACAGCGACTACCTCTCGGACGCCGTGCTCACGCCGGCTCCGACGGTGTCCGGGACTCCCACGGCGGGCCAGGTGCTGACGGCGAAGACCGGAACGTGGTATCCGAAGCCCTCTTCGTTCTCCTACCAGTGGAAGCGCGACGGGCAGCCGGTCGCAGGTGCGACGTCGGCCACATATCGCGTCACCAACGACGATGCGGGCAAGAAGCTCACCGTCACCGTGAGCGCCAAGGTGCCCGGCCAAGGCACCGTCGACAAGACCTCGACCGCCGCGACGGCGACAGGAGTCCGTGCCACGCGGGTCTCGGGGGCTGACCGGTACGAGACCGCTGCTGCCGTGGCGAGGACCACCTACCCGTCGGGTACGGACACGGTCTACCTGGCCACCGGAGCGGACTTCGCCGACGCCCTTTCGGTCGCGCCGTTGGCGGCGGCGAAGGGCGCAGCGCTGCTGTTGGCCACCGCAACCGACCTTCCCGCCTCGACCGTCGCCGCGCTCAAGCAGCTGGCGCCGAAGAAGGTCGTCCTCGTCGGCGGGAAGGGCGTCCTCGGTGAACGGGTGACGAACCGGGTGAAAGCGACCCTCGGTGCCAAGACCGTCGTCGAGCGGATCTCCGGTGCCGATCGCTACGCGACCGCGCGAGCGGTCGCAGCGGCCTACGGCACGGCGCCGACGGTGTATCTCGCCACGGGAAGCGATTATGCCGACGCGCTCGGCGCCGCCGCCGTCGCCGGTGCGCAGGGCGCGCCCGTGCTCCTGGCACGCGGCGGGGCGAACGCACTCGACAGCGCCACGATGTCGCTGCTCACCTCGTTGAAGACCTCCCAGGTCGTGATCGTGGGCGGGACCGGTGTGGTCTCCCAGAGCATCGCCGACCAGCTCGTCGGGCGGAAGATGGCGGTGAACCGATACAGCGGGGCGAACCGATACGCCACCAATGCAGCGCTCAACAGCGCCGCGTTCCCCCGCGGGGCGAGCTCGGCGGTCGTCGCCACGGGCGTCGACTTCCCCGACGCCCTCGCCGGTTCCGTGCTGGCCGCTGCCACAGGGGCACCCTTGGCGGTGTCGGTGGCGACATGCGCGTCGCCGACTTTCGC
Organism: Microbacterium pollutisoli; assembly: GCF_053586795.1. Lineage (NCBI taxonomy): Bacteria > Bacillati > Actinomycetota > Actinomycetes > Micrococcales > Microbacteriaceae > Microbacterium > Microbacterium pollutisoli. The sequence goes on along the minus strand of NZ_JBNYWT010000005.1, from coordinate 261,723 downwards.
GGACTTCCTCCTGGAGGCCCGCACCTCCTCGGTCACCGTCGTCGGAGGCACGGGGGCATTGGACGGTCAGGTCGCCCGACTCCTGCGATGCTGACGCGCCCGGCGCGCCGCGATCTGCAAGGTCGGGTCGGTTATTATGGCCGTTGGCTGGCCGAGGACAGCGATCCGGCGGCCACCGAGGATACCCGTGACAACTATTGACTACAGCGCCTTCGACACGCCTGGGCGTGGGCGCGGACTGGCCGACGTCTTCCGTTACCGGTACCTCCTGCGACTGCTGATCGGCCGGAGCACCTCGGTGCGATACCGGAACTCCGTCCTCGGCTGGTTCTGGTCATACGTCCGGCCGACGATCCAGTTCCTCGTCTATTACCTCGTCGTCGGGCAGGTGCTCGGCATGCACCGCAACGTCGAGGCCTTCCCCCTGTACCTGTTCAGCGGCATCGTCATCGTCAACCTGTTCAACGAGGCGTTCGGATCCGCGACGCGCTCGATCGTCGAGAACAAAGCCCTCGTGCGCAAGATCTACCTTCCGCGAGAGCTCTTCCCCATCGCGGCGATCACCGGTTCGTTCATCCACTTCCTGCCGCAACTGGCGATCCTGCTCATCGTCTGCATCTTCCTGTTCGGCTGGATTCCGTCGTTCGCATCAGTCGGCCTGGCGCTGGCGGGGATGGCGGTGGCCGTCTCCTTCATCATGGGGCTCGGTCTCTTCTTCTCCGCCTTCAACGTGCGATTCCGAGACGCCACGAATGTCGTCGAGATCGTGCGCACCGTCGCGACCTGGTCGTCTCCCATCCTCTACACGTGGGTGATGGTGGCCGAGGTCACCCGCGACGTCCCCTGGCTGTTCCATCTCTACATGAGCAACCCCATCACCGTCGCCGTGGAATTCTTCCACCACGCGTTCTGGCAGCCGGCGGTCGATCCGCCCGATTGGCTGGGCTGGCCGCCCGCGATGGGATGGTACGTCGCGGCCGCGCTCGCGATCATCGCGATCACGCTCACCCTCGGTCAGTTCGTGTTCCGCCGTTTCGAACGCACCTTCGCGCAGGACCTGTGATGAGCAACGCGCCGGTTCAGCCTCGTATCATCGTCGAGCACGTCTCGAAGTGGTTCAACAAGCGATCGACCAAGTCGATGCGGGAAGCGTTCATCAACCTCATCCGACGTCGACCCGTGCGCGCGACGCAGTTCCGGGCACTGGAAGATGTCTCCTTCACGATCGGTGAGGGAGAATCCGTGGCGATCATGGGATTGAACGGGTCCGGGAAATCGACGACGCTCAAGCTCATCTCGGGGGTCCTCGAGCCCGATGAAGGACGCGTCTTCACGCGGGGGCGGGTCGCCGGACTCATCGAAGTGGGCGCGGGCTTCCACCCCGACCTGACCGGACGCGAGAACGTGTTCCTGAACGCGGCGATCCTCGGGATGAGCGAGCACGAGACCAAGGAACGCTTCGACGACATCGTCGCCTTCAGCGAAATCGGTGACTTCATCGATCAAGAGGTGAAGCACTATTCATCGGGCATGTTCATGCGGCTCGCGTTCAGCGTGGCCATCCATGTCGAGCTCGATGTCCTTCTCGTGGACGAAGTCCTTGCGGTGGGCGACGCGCCGTTCCGCGCCAAGTGCACGGCGAAGCTCAAAGAGCTGACCGAGCGCGGGGTGACGATGATCGTCGTCAGTCACAGCAAGGGCCAGGTGAAGGAGCTCTGCACGCGCGGCATCGTCCTCACCAAGGGCAAGGCGGTCTTCGACGGGCCGATCGACGAAGCGCTCGAGGTCCTCGAGGGCTGACCGCGCGGACGCCGACGGACCGTGTCACTCGTCCGCGTCGGCGCGGCCCTCTTCGATCATCCGGGCGGTCCCCAGGTCCTGGGGAGTGGTGATCTTGATGTTGTGATCGTGGCCGCGCAGGATCTTCGCCGGGATCCCGCAATACTCGGCGACGAGGTCGGCATCGTCGCTCACACGTGTATATCCGTCGGCCAGAGCCCGCTCGTAGGCCTCGACGAGGTGCCCGCGGACGAACGCCTGCGGCGTCTGGCCGAGCCACGAATGCGCACGGTCCAATGACCCTTCGATGAAGCCCTCGTCATTGACCAGCTTGACCTGGACGGTGCTGGGAGTGCCGAGCATCGCCGCACCGTGTTCGATCGCCGCATCGACGGTGGCGACGATCAGGTCCTCCGTCACGAACGGGCGGACACCGTCATGGACCACGACGATGTCGCCGGAGGTCGCCGAAAGCCCGCGATGGGCGGAGATGTGCCGTTCGGCGCCGCCCACGACCAGCGTGACGGGCAGCCCCGCCTCCTCGATCAGAATGCGCCGGTACAACGCCTCGTTGTCCTCACTGACCGTGACGATCACTTCATCGAAGAGGGGTACGCACATGGCGCGGGCGGTCTTCTCCAGCACGGTGCTGCCACCCAGTTCGACCAGGAGCTTGTTGCTGCCGAAGCGTGTGCCCTTCCCCGCGCAGTTGATGATCGCGGAGATCCGATGCCCTCGATACATGTCACCCTTCCTCGGCCGGTGTGCTCTGGGCCTCGGCGACGAAGCGTCGCAGCCCGTCCAACTCCTCGGCTTCGCTCTGCAGGTATGCGCCACGTCCGCCGAACAGCTCCGCGTGCGCGGTCGTCATGTTCCGGGTGTACATGCGCGCGAACGGGGAGGGCGGACCCGGGGGCACCTGGCTGCTGATGTCGCGTCCGAACACTTCACGCGCAAGGTCGGCGTTCTTGAGCGGCGGCGTCGCGATGTTCACCGCCGTGAGTCCCGCGTCCAGCGCGGTGGTGATGTCGCGCCACAGACGGCGCACGTCGTAGTGCTGGAACGCCATGTCGGGGTCGATGTGCTCGACGCGGTAGTCGTTGGCGAGGTCATGGACGACACCCTTGCGCAGACGTGCGCCGTACAGCTGGGGAAGCCGGACGATCAAGGTGTCGAAAGCATCCGACAGGCGGCGCTCCTGGTGCAGACGGTTCGCGCCGTAAGGAGTCAATCCCGTCGGGGTGAGCGGCGTGTGCTCATCGGGGGCGCCGCCCCAGGGATAGACACACACGGTTGAGATCAGCACCAGCCGGCCGATGCGGGCTGAGCTGATCGTGTCGACGAGCTTGTCGATCTCCGCCAGGTCTTCGGCGCCGTGGTTGTTGATCCGGTGGGAGTCGGCGCGGTTACCCGCCGATACGACGAGGTCGTACTCTCGGCCGGCCAGTTCGTCGATGTTGGCGGTGTTGTACAGATCGTCGAAGGGGGACGCGTCGAGAAGATTGGAGCCTACGAATCCCGTGTGTCCGATGAGTGCGGTACGCAGAGAGACCTCGTTCGTTCGATGTCGGGACAGGTGCGGCTCAATTCTAGATGTCATCCTGAGAGGTTCCCCAGGGTGTGGCCTCGGGGGCTCATAGAATCGTTGCAGATCTGCGGCGCCGCGCCGCGCCGACCGGAGAATCGTCATGGCCTGGGCACTGGAGTGGTGGACGTTCCTGGTCGCCGGGTTGATCCTCTTCGTCCCGGGCGTGGTCGCCGCGCGCGCACTCGGGCTGCGCCGACTCGCGCAATGGGCGTTCGCGCCTGTCGCCTCGATCGCCATGATCGTCCTGCTGGCGATCCTGTTCCCCTTTGTCGGCGTGGCCTGGAACGGTCTGACCGCCGCGGTCGGCCTCGTGCTGCTCGCGACCCTCTGCGTCGTCGCCTCCCGGATTCTGGGGGTGCCGGCATCCCCCCAGGCGGCGCGGGGCTGTCGGGGGCTCCTGGGTGCGGGTCTCGCCGGCGGTGTGATCATCGGAGCCCTGCGCGTCGGGGCCTACATCGGTGCGCCGGACAACGTGTCGCAGTCGAACGACGCGCCCTTCCACCTCGGAGCGGTGAGGGCCATCCTCTCGCACGCCACCGCGACGCCATTCGGCCTCGGAGGGCTGGTCGACCCGGAAGCGCGGGGGGCCTTCTACCCGGGGGCGTGGCACGCCGTGGCCTCTCTGATCTCGACGTACTCCGGCGCCGGGATCCCGCAGTCGACGAACGTTCTCACGCTAGTGGTGGCGGCCGTCGTGTGGCCTGTCGGGGTGGCGTGGTTGACACAGGCGATCACGGGTCGTCGGGCGGCCGGCGCATTCGCCGCGGCGCTGAGCCCCGCTCTCATCGCGTTCCCGCTGCTGCTCGTGCAGTACGGCATTCTGTACTCCTACCTGCTCGCGGTTGCGCTCCTGCCCGCCGGTGCGGCGGTCGTGGTCCAGCTCGTCGGTGACGGCCGGCGCGATCAGGTCTGGAAGGGACGCGGCGCCGCCCTGATCGTGGGAGCCGGGATGGCGCTGCTCGCTCTTGCGATGGCCCAGACGTCGGTGATCCTGGCATGGCTGGTGATGGTGGGGGTGTTCGCGGCCGTCACCGCGTGGGAGGTGTGGCGACAGCTGTCGACCCGTTCTCGCTGGATCGTCGCGATCGCCGTGCCGGTGGGGGTTGTGGCGTCGAGTGCGCTGTGGTGGCGGATGTCGGAGTTGGTCACCGCCGACTACTGGGGCGCGGTGCGCAGTCCGGGCCGCGCGCTCCTCGACCTCGCCTCTTCCGGCTACGCCGGGACTCCCACGGTGTGGGCAGTTTCCGTGCTCGGCCTGGTCGGCGGGGTGGTCGCCCTGACGCGGCGCCGGACGACGTGGATCGCGCTGGCCTGGGTCGCGTTCGCGCTGCTCTACGGGGTCGCGGCGGCGGTCGACACCCCGAGCGTCCGGCTGCCGCTGGTGGGCCCGTGGTACGGCGACACCTATCGGTTGGCCGCGCTTCTGCCCGCGGTGACGATACCGCTCGCGGCGATGGGAGCAGTCGCGCTCACCGATGGGATCGTCCGGAGGGTCCGGCGCACCGACGCCGCACGCGTCGCCGAAGCCGGGGCGCTCGGTGCCGTGCTGGTCGTCCTCGCCGCCGGCGTCGCCATCCAACCGGTCGTGCAGCGTCACCACGTCGCGAACGGTGTGGATGAGACCCGGTCGCGCTTCGTCATCGACGAGGACACGTGGCTGAGCACGGATGAGAGGGCGCTGCTGCTGCGACTTCCTCAGACGGTGGAGCCCGGGGCGCGGGTGGTCGGCAATCCCGGCGCCGGTGCGGCCTTCGGGTACGCCTTGTCGGGGGTGGACGTCTTCCCCGCGAAGTGGCAGATCCCACGCAGCAGCGCCTACGCGCTGGTGGCCGAGCGCTTGCATGACGCTGCGACCGACCCGGAGGTCTGTGCGGCCGTGACCGAGTTGGGGATGTCGTACGTGCTCGATTTCGGACTCGGTGATCCCGGCACGGGGCGGGTGCAGATGGCGGGCTTCACCGGATTCGAAGGAGTGCCCGGGTTCGAGCTGGTCGATTCCCAGGGCGCCGCGTCACTCTGGCGGGTCACGGCGTGCGATGACTGACGCCAGACTAGGATCGACTGACGTGCCCGGCCCCATTCCTCCCCTCCTGGTCGTGGTCCCCGCCCTGAATGAACAGGCGTCGGTGGGTCGCGTCGTGGCGGAGGTCCGCGACGCCGTGCCCGACGCGCTCTGTCTCGTCGTGGACGACGGGTCCACCGATGCGACGGCGGCCGTCGCCCGGGATGCGGGCGCACGCGTTCTGGCCCTTCCCTTCAACCTGGGCGTCGGCGGTGCGATGCGCGCAGGGTTCCGATTCGCGCGCGACAACGGCTATCCGGTCGTCGTGCAGGTCGACGCCGACGGCCAGCACGACCCTCGCGACATCCCGGAACTGCTGGCCGGCTTGGGGGATGCCGACATCGTGATCGGTTCGCGCTTCGCCGGCACGGGGGACTATGCGGCGCGAGGGCCGCGAAGGTGGGCGATGCGGGTGCTGGCCCGCGCGGTGAGCCTCGTCGCGGCCCAGCGACTGCCCGACGTCACCAGTGGCTTCAAAGCAACCGGCCCGCGCGCCGTCGCCCTGTTCGCGCACACCTACCCGGCGGAGTACCTGGGCGACACGGTGGAGGCGCTGGTCATCGCAGCCCGGTCCGGGCTGCGCATCCGACCCGTCCCGATCGCCATGCGCGAACGACAAGCCGGTCTCCCGTCGCAACACCCCGTGCGGGCCACGGTCTACCTGATGCGGGCGGGCATCGCCTTCTTGCTGGCTCTCATGCGACCGCGTGTCCGCATCGAGCGTGTGGGCCTCGGGAAGGAGGCATCGTCATGACCACTGCCACCTACGTCTTCGGTATCGCCGCCGCGGTCGTCGCGCTCATCGCGATCATCGAGCTGATGCGACGTACGACGTTGCGCGAGCGTCACGCGATCTGGTGGCTGGTCGGGGGCATTCTGGCTCTGGTCGTCGCCGTGTTCCCCCAGACGCTCTCGTGGGCAGCGCGACTGCTGGGGATCGCGGTGCCGACGAACCTCGTCTTCTTCATCGCGATCGCACTGCTGTTCCTGGTGAGCCTGCAGTACGGCGCGGAACTCACCCGCATCGAGGACAAGCTCCGCGCGCTGGCGGAGCAGACGGCATTCCACGACGAGCGGCTGCGTCGTCTGGAAGCCACACCCGAGGTGAGCGCGCGCGGCCACGAGGACTCCGCGCAGAGCCCGACCGCTCCCGACGGACCCGTCCGCGATCGCGATCGGGACGACGACCGATGAGCTCTCCGAGGGTGGTGATCGCCTCGCGCCTGTTCCTTCCGGAGGTCAGCGCGGGAGCCTTTCGGCTCGGTGCGCTGGCCCGCGCACTCAAGAGCTCCGGTGCCGATGTCGTCGTCATCACCAGCACCCCACCCCGGCGCGCGGCCGGCGTCGCCGACCCGCCCGGGATACGCGTGTCGCGCTGGCCCGTGCTCCGCGATCGCGGCGGCAACGTCCGTGGCTACCTGCAGTATCTGAGCTTCGACGCTCCCTTGGCCCTCCGGGTCATCGGCCGTCGGTTCGACGTGGCCGTCGCGGAGTCACCGCCGACGACCGCCCTCGTCATCGCCGCTGTCGCGTGGCTGCGACGCCGACCTTTCGCCTACTACGCGGCCGACGTGTGGACCGACGGCGTGATCAGCATGGGTGTGCGCCCCGTGGTGGTCCGGCTGATGCGCTGGATGGAACGACGCGCGCTGCGCGCAGCGGCCGCCGTCATCTCGGTGTCCGATGAGGTGACCGCTCGACTGATCGCGCTCGGTGCCGACGCCGCACGCGTCCACACCGTGGGCAACGGCATAGACACCGCGCTGTTCTCACCGGACGTGGAGCCACGCTCGCCGGGCGAGCGGTACTTCGTCTACACCGGGACGATGTCCGAGTGGCAGCAGCCCGACGTCTTCATCCGCGCGTTCGCACAGGTGGCGGACGAGCATCCTGAAGTCGGCCTGCGGTTCTTCGGCCAGGGCGCGGTCGAACAGGAGCTGCGACGGCTGGCTGCGCAGCTCGTTCCCGGTCGCGTGCACTTCGGCGGTGTGGTGCCGCCCCAGGAATCTGCGGCCTGGATCCGGGGAGCTGTCGCCTCGCTGGTGTCGATCGTCCCCGGCATCGGGTATGACTTCGCGCGACCGACGAAGACGTACGCGGCTGCGGCGTGTGGCACGCCCGTCATCTTCGCCGGGGCGGAGGTCGGTGGGCAGCTGGTGCGCGACGCCGGCCTGGGGACGGCGGTCGGCTTCTCGGCGGCGGAGGTCGCGGACGCCATGCGGGGGCTGTTGCATGAGGAAGCCGATGGCGTCAGCGACGCACGACGTGGCGACCGTGCGCGGTGGGCGTCTCAGAATGTGTCCCTGTCAGCGGTCGGACAGCGTGCGGCGGGCGCTGTTCTCACGGCGCTGCGGGGTCGGGGATGGCGTGGTGGCCGTGGCTAGACTGGAAACCGAGAGCGCCAAGGGTGCGTACGAGGAGCGCCGCAGCGTGGAAAGTCCGGAAGCAGCCGTTCGAATCGTCGATTCAGCGGATGTGTCGCCGTCGGCTGTCGTGGGCGCGGGCTCATCGGTATGGCATCTGGCCCAGGTCCGTGAGGATGCGCGGTTGGGTGCGGGATGCATCGTGGGGCGTGGCGCATACATCGGCACAGGGGTCGTGATGGGCGATCACTGCAAGGTCCAGAATTACGCGCTGGTGTACGAGCCCGCCCGGTTGGGTGACGGCGTGTTCGTCGGGCCGGCCGCGGTGCTGACGAACGATACGTTCCCGCGGGCCGTGAACCCCGATGGTTCGCTGAAGAGCGCGCACGATTGGGTTCCGGTGGGCGTGACGATCGGGCGCGGCGCGTCGATCGGTGCTCGGGCCACGTGCGTGGCGCCGGTGGTGATCGGCGAGTGGGCGATGGTGGCTGCGGGCGCGGTCGTGGTCAAGGACGTGCCGGCGTTCGCATTGGTCGCGGGGGTTCCGGCCCGTCGGATCGGCTGGGTCGGCAAGGCCGGGCACCCGCTCGCGATGGCCGATGACGGGGTGTGGGTGTGTCCGGTGTCGGGCGAACGTTTCATTGAGATCGATGGGAACCTGCAGGAGGAGTTGGCGTGAGCGAGTTCATTGCCCCGGCCAAGCCGATCATCGGCGCGGAGGAACGGGAGGCCGTCGACCGGGTGTTGCGCAGCGGGATGGTCGCGCAGGGGCCGGAGGTGGCGGCGTTCGAAGCGGAGTTCTCCGCGCATTTCGTCGCGGGGCGTGCCACCGTTGCGGTGAACTCGGGCACTGCGGGCCTGCATCTGGGGCTGCTGGCGTCGGGGGTGGGCCCGGGCGATGAGGTGATCGTGCCGTCGTTCACGTTCGCGGCGACGGGTAACTCGGTGGCTCTGACCGGTGCGTCGCCGGTCTTCGCAGACATCGAGCCGGACACGTTCACGCTGGATCCCGCGGCGGTGGAGGCGGCGATCACCGAGCGGACGCGGGGGATCATGCCGGTGCATCTGTACGGGCATCCGGCGCTGATGGACCAGCTGGGGGCGATCGCCGACAAGCACGGCGTGATGCTGTTCGAGGATGCGGCCCAGGCGCACGGCGCGTCGTGGGCCGGCCGGCAGGTGGGTACGTTCGGCGCGTTCGGGATGTTCTCGCTGTATCCGACGAAGAACATGACCAGCGGTGAGGGTGGCATGATCGCTGCCGCTGACGAGCAGATCGCGCGACGGGCCCGACTCCTGCGCAATCAGGGCATGGAGCGGCAGTACGAGAACGAGGTGATCGGGTTCAACGCGCGGATGACCGACATCCACGCGGCCATCGGGCGCGTGCAGCTGACCAAGGTGGACGGTTGGACGCGAACCCGGCAGGAGAATGCGGCGTTCCTGGACGCGCACCTGCAGGGCGTGGTGGTGCCGCCGGTGCGTGAGGGCGCGGTGCATGCGTATCACCAGTACACGATCCGGGTGCCCGAGGACCGGGACGGGTTCGTGACCGCGCTGAAGAACGAACACCAGGTGGGGTCGGGCGTGTATTACCCCATCCCGAACCACCGCCTGCCGTCGCTGGCGCCGTATGCGCCGGGACTGGATCTGCCGGAGACGGAGCGAGCGGCGCGTGAAGTCGTGTCGCTGCCGGTCCACCCCTCGCTGTCGCAGGAAGACCTGGACCGCATCGTGGCAGCTGTCAACGCGGTCGCCGGGGCGGGCGCCTGATGGTGCTGCGGGCGGGGCTGCTGGGGGTGGGCATGATGGGTCGTCATCATGCCCGCGTGCTGCGTGAGCTCGACGGCGTAGATCTGGTCGCCATCGCCGACCCGGGTGGCGACCCTCACGGCGTGGCCGGGGCGCTGCCGGTGCTGCCCGACATCGACGCGCTGATCGAGACCGGCATCGATATCGCGGTCGTCGCGGTTCCCACCCGGTTCCACGAGGATGCCGCGTTGAAGCTCGCTTCCGCGGGAGTGCACACCCTCGTGGAGAAGCCCATCGCCGACTCGGTCCAGGCCGGAGAGCGCATGGCCGAAGCGTTCACAGCAGCCGGCCTGGTCGGTGCGGTCGGACACATCGAACGATTCAACCCCGCGCTCCAAGAGTTGCGACGCCGTCTGGAGGCCGGGGAGCTCGGTGCGGTGTACCAGATCCAGACGCGTCGGCAGGGTCCGTTCCCCTCCCGCATCGCCGACGTGGGTGTTGCCAAGGACCTCGCTTCGCACGACGTGGACCTGACGGCGTGGGTCGCTCAATCCGCGTACGAGACGGTGTTCGCGCAGACCACGTTCAAGTCCGGCCGTGAGTACGAGGACATGGTCGCGATCACGGGGCGCCTCACCTCCGGGGTCATCGTCAACCATCTCGTGAACTGGCTCAGCCCCATGAAGGAACGCGTCACGATCGTCACCGGTGAGAAGGGCGCATACGTCGCCGACACCGCCACCGGCGATCTGACCTTCCACGCCAACGGCACCATCCCCCTGGAATGGGAGTCCGTATCCTCCTTCCGCGGAGTGTCCGAGGGCGACGTCACCCGCTACGCGTTCCCCAAGCGCGAGCCCCTCCGTGTCGAGCACGAGGCTTTCCGCGACGCCGTCCTGGGCAACCCCAGCGACGTCGTCACCATGGAACAGGGGCTGCGCACGCTCACCGTCATCGAGGCCGCACTCGACTCTGCCCGACGCGATACCAGCGTCGCCGTGTGATGGCCGACCCCCTCACCGCGCTCGCGACCGGGATCCGGTGGCGCTGGCGGACCGCACGCATCCCGCGTCCGTCCAGCCGACGATCACCGGTGCGACTGCTGATCGGTCCGACCAACTCGGCCGGTCAGGGGTTCCGCTGGGCGCGCTCCGCAGAGCGGCTCGGCGGGGTTTCCGCGTGTGCATTCGCCATTCAGCCCTCCGACGATCGCTTCCGGTTCGAGGCGGATGGGCGCGTGGCATCACTCGACTACTCGCAGAACTACGTGTGGCGGAAGCGACAGCGGCGCGACGTTCTGCAGCGTTTCACCCATGTGCTCATCGAGTCGGGGAAGGGGCTGTGGCGCGGCGATGCCGACGCACACATCCCCGAGCTGCGGCGCGCCGGTCTCGCCGTCGGGCTGCTGTTCCACGGATCCGATATCCGCACACCGCACCGGCACGCCGAGCTCGAACCCGATTCTCCGTTCATCGAGGGCCGGTACCCCGAAGCGGGCAAGCTCGAGGCGACGACGGCGCGCAATCACCAGTTGGCGCGAACGGCCGGTTGTCCGGTCTTCGTGTCGACGCCCGACCTGCTCGACTTCCTTCCGGACGCCACGTGGCTGCCGGTCGTCGTAGACCCGACACCCTGGCGGCGCGCCGCGCGCGTCACCGCGCTCGAACGGATGCGTCCGGTCGTGGTGCATGCGCCCAGTCGTGCCGGTCTGAAAGGCTCCGAATCCATCGCACCGGCGCTCCGCGCCCTCGACGCCGAGAAACTCATCGAATATCGCGAGGTCAGCGGAGTGCTGTCCTCGGACATGCCCGCACTGTACGGTGATGCCGACATCGTGCTCGACCATTTCGTGATTGGCGGGTATGGGGTCGCCGCCTGCGAGGCGATGGCCGCGGGTCGCGTCGTGGTCGCCCATGTCTCGGATCGCCATCGCGAGGTCGTCCGGCGCACAGCGGGCATGGCATTGCCGATCGTCGAGGCGCGCATCGACGACATCGGTGACGTGATCCGGCGGATGCTCGCCGATCGGGCAGGCTTCCGCGACCTGGCAGGTCGTGGTCCCGAGTTCGTCACACGACTTCATGATGGGACCCACGCCGCGCAGGTGTTGGGTCCCTTCCTGGGTGCGGAGGAGAGCAGATGACACAGATCGTCCGGTTGCTTCGACGTCTCTGGCCTTTCCTGCCGGCCCAGTCCCGCCGGTTCCTGATCGGTTACTCGATCGTGTCGGCGCTGCTGTCGATCGTCGACGTCGTCGCCCTGCTCGCGTTGGCCGTCGTGCTCGCGGCGGCGGTCGCGGGCACAGACTTGGCGCTGCCGCTCATCGGCGTCATCCCCGGTGATGCGATCGTCTGGCTGATCCTGATCCTGTCCGCGGTGGTGATCCTCAAGTCCGCGGCGAACCTGTGGCTGACGTGGATCGCGACACGCCGGTTCTCCTCGCTCGAGGTCGAGGTGGGCGCGACCCTGCTCGCGGCATATCTCCGCGCGCCCTGGACTGACCGCCTCGCGAGGACCAACGCCGAAGTGGTGCAGCTGGCGAACGGGGTGGGGCAGGTCATCTCGGGCTTCCTGTTGCCGGTGACAACGGTGCCGGGCATGCTGATGACCTCGGTCGGCGTCGTCGTCGTCATCTTCGTCGCGCAACCGGCGACGGCCGTCGTCGCGCTCGTCTACCTCGGCGGCATCGCTGCGTTGCAGTACTTCGTCCTCGGTGGACGCACCCGTCAGGCCGCCCGCGTGGCGCGTGATTCGCAGATCCGCGTCGCCCGGCTGGTGGGCGGGATGGTCGGTGCGCTGAAGGAGATCACCCTGCGGGACAAGATCGACGAGGCCGAGTCCGTGGTCCGCAGGCAACGTGATCTGCTCGCCCGTGCCCGTGCGAACTCGAACTTCCTCGCCGGCGTCCCGCGCTTCGTCTTCGACTCCGCCGTCATCGGCGGCTTCCTGCTCACGGGTGGTGCCGCCTACCTCATGGACCCGGAGCACAGCGTCGAAGCGATGGTCGGCGCCGTCGCGCTGTTCGGCATCGCAGGGTTCCGCCTCGTCCCGGCGCTCACCGGGTTCCAGACCGTCATCACGCGCACGGTGTCGACCGGATCCTTCGTGGACCTGATGATCTCCGACATGGAGAAGGCCGAGGACTATCGTGCGGCGCAGGAGCACCTGGGCGACAAGCCACTGCCGTCCGAGCCTCGAGAACTGCTCCTGGAGAACGTCGGTTTCACGTTCCCGGACGCCCAGGAGCCGGCAGTGCGCGACGTCACTCTCCGGATACGCATGGGGGAGACCCTCGGAATCGCCGGTCGCTCGGGCGCCGGCAAGTCGACGCTGATCGACCTGCTGCTCGGCCTGCTCTCGCCCACCAGCGGCCGCATCCTGGTCGACGGCGAACCGCTCGACGAGGTGCTCGCCGACTGGCGCAGCCGAGTCGGCTACGTGCCGCAGGAGGTGTCGCTGTTCGCGGGCACGATCGCTCAGAATATCGCCCTGGTGTGGGACGACAGCTTCGACGTCGAGCGGGTCGAACGCGCCGCACGCCGCGCTCAGCTGTGGGACGTCATCGGACAGCGTGAGGGCGGCATCCACTCGCAGATCGCGGACGGAGGAATGAGTCTGTCTGGCGGGCAGCGGCAGCGGATCGGCATCGCCCGGGCCCTGTACGCGGATCCGCTCGTGCTGGTGCTGGATGAGGCCACCAGCGCCCTCGACGTGCGCACCGAAGCCGCCGTCACCCGTGCCATCCAGGAGCTGCACGGTGAGGTGACCGTGATCGCTGTCGCGCACCGTCTGTCGACGATCCAAGGCTTCGATCAGATCGCCCACATGCGTGACGGTCGGATCGTGTCCCTGGGGACGTTCGACGAACTGATCGCCGCTGACGACGACTTCGCCCATCAGGCGGCACTCGCCGGCCTCGCGGAGAAGCATGACCGGGGCTGACGCCGGGCATGCTGCGGGGAAGGGCCTCGTCGACCGGATGGGAGGACACCGTGGTCGTTGATCGGAACCGCACACGTCTGTTGATCGTGTCGTTCTCGCAGATCCATCGTGATGCGCGCGTGCTGCGCCAGATCGAGCTGTTCGAAGACGAGTACGAGCTGACGGTCTGCGGCTTCGGGCCGGCGCCGTCCGCCGCGGTGGAGTATCTCGAGGTGAAGGGACCGGTCCGGAGCTGGGACGGGCGGCTTCTCGCGCTCGGCCTGTATCGGTGGACCCTCTGGACGCGGCCCGGCATCCGTGAAGCCCTGCGCAAGCTGCGGGGGCGGACGTTCGATCTCGTGCTTGCCGACGAGGAGATCGCCGCCCCGGTCGCGATGAAGGTACGCCCGAGGGACGGCATCCTCGTCGACTTGCACGAGTACCATTCCCGCGTACTGGGTCCGGAGACCTACTGGCACCGGCGGGCGCGCCCCTACATCGAGTGGATCATCCGCACCTACGTCGCGAAAGCCGACGCCTGGACGACCGTCGGTCCCGGCCTGGCGGAGGAGTACGAGCGGGAGTTCGGATTCCGTTCCGAAGTCGTCCGCAACACGACCCCGTTCCACGACCGCGCCGTGCAGGAGACCGCCTGGCCGCCGCGGCTCGTGCATTCCGGCATCGCTGCGTCTCGACGCAAGCTGGAATGGATGATCGACGGGGTCGCTCAGGCGACCAATGGGGCGACCCTCGATATGTACCTCGTGCAGAGTGACGAGAAGTACTTCGCCGAACTCGAGCAGCGTGCGGCAGGCACGGGTGGACGCGTGCGTGTGCTGCCCCCCGTCCCTTACTCCGAGCTGATGTCGACGGTGGCTCGGTACGACGTGGGGATCAGCGTGCTCGGCACCGGGACGTTCAACCTGATGTGGTCGTTGCCCAACAAGCTGTTCGACTTCATCCAGGGGCGGCTGGCGACGATCGTCGGGCCGTCTCCGGAGATGGCGCGCTTCGTACAGGAGACGGGCCACGGCGTCGTCACGGAGGACTTCACCCCCGCCTCCATCGCGGCGACGATCGACGCGCTGACGAAAGAGCAGATCGACGCCTACAAGCGCATCGCCGATGCCAACGCCCGACGCCTTTCGGCCGAGGTCGAGAACGAGGGCTGGCTGCGGGCGCTGCGCGGCATATCCGAGCGGGCGGCGGCCCGACGTGCGAAGCCGCGAGGCGGACGATGACACCGCACGGTCTTCTCGGTTCGGCGATCCGGTCCGTCGCCGGTGCGCTGCCCGACCGGGTCCTCGCGCGGATGGTGCCGCGATCGCTGTCATGGGATCCCGACGATATGCCGATCGCCCGGGCGCCGCAGACGCCCGTGCGCCTCCTCATCGGACCGGTGAACTCCGCCGGTCAGGGGACCGCATGGGCACGAGCGGCTGAGCGGCTCGACGGTGTGGGTGCGGTCAACCTGATGGTCACCGACGCCGGCACCGCACGGTTCTCCTTTCCCGCCGACGTCTGCGTTCCGGCGACGGGATACACCCTCGCGCGCCAATGGCGTCACCGCCAGCGCGACGCGATCAGGAACGGGTTCACCCACCTTCTGCTGGAGTCGGGCCGCTACGCATATGGATCCGTGCCGTTCCGCACGCCGCGGGAGGTCGCACAGGAGCTGCAGCGCGCGGGGGTGCGGGTGGGGCTGCTGTGGCACGGCACCGACATCCGACTCCCGAGCGAGCACGCGGCGCGGGTCGAGGACTCGCCGTTCGGCGCCCAGGGTGACTATCCGGCCGACCGCATCGCGATCCACGAACGCAACGCGCGCAGGAACCGCGAGTTCGTCGCCCGCACCGACTTCCCGGTCTTCGTCTCCACCCCGGGCCAGCTCGACGTCGAGCGGTCGCGGTGGCTGCCGGTGGTGGTGGACCCGCAGCGTTGGGCCTCGACGACCGCCGTCCTCGAGCGGGACGTGCCGATCGTGGTGTACGCGCCCAGCAACTCACCGATGAAAGGGGCGGACTCGATCGACGCCGACCTGAGCACGCTGGCCGCCGAGGGTGTCATCGAGTACCGCCGCCCCGGTCATGTGCCGTCCGCTCAGATGCCGGACGTCTACCGAGACGCAGACATCGTGCTGGACCAGTTCCGCCTCGGTGACTACGGGGTCGCGGCGTGCGAGGCGATGGCGGCGGGGCGTGTGGTCATCGGACATGTGTCGGACGACGTGCGGGACAGGGTGGCCGGGGAGACCGGGCTGCATCTGCCCATCGTCGAAAGTCGCATGAGCGATGTCGGTGCGACGATCCGTGCTGTGCTGGCCGAACGCGCCCGCTACCGCGAGACGGCGGCCGAGGGGGCGGCGTACGTGCGGTCGGTGCATGACGGGGCGCGCTCTGCCCGGGTGCTTGCGCCCTTCTTGGGCGTCGATCGCCTCTGAGCCATCGCGGTGACGCGGTCAGGCGCCGGCACGCAGCGCCTTCAGGATCGTCTCCGCCGGCGCGGCAC
Source organism: Microbacterium pollutisoli (assembly GCF_053586795.1). Taxonomy (NCBI): domain Bacteria; kingdom Bacillati; phylum Actinomycetota; class Actinomycetes; order Micrococcales; family Microbacteriaceae; genus Microbacterium; species Microbacterium pollutisoli. The sequence goes on along the minus strand of NZ_JBNYWT010000005.1, from coordinate 245,750 downwards.
CGAACACCACGGGGGTCGCGGGCCGGGCCCAGCGACGTTGCGCCCGCCAGCCGGTCAGGATGCCGTCACGTTCCAGGACGGCCACGAGGTCCGCTGTGACCACCGCTTCACGCACCCGCGCGTCGCGCAGCGCGCGACGAGCCATCCGACGCCCGCCGTCGAGCGGCGTGATGCGCTGCAGGTTCCGTCCGAGCACGCTCGACGACAGGAATCGGGCGAACGCGCTTCCGACCGGACCCATCGCGGTCGGGAAGACCACGGTATCCACCGCAGACGTCTGGATATCGATCGGTACCGCGGAGACCACCGTCACGCGGTCGCCGTCCGCGAGCTCAAAGCGATCGAGTGCCGACCCTACGGCGCCCGACGGCGCGATCAGGACCACGTTCATGGCCGCCCTCGCACCCCCCGCGCCTCGACGACCTCGCCCAGCGCCGTGATGCGCGGCTGCAGCTGTGCGCCGCGGGCGAATCGACGCGCGGAGTCGCGGACGGCCCGGCGGTCCGCGACCGTCTGCACGGCCGCGTCCTCGGCAGCGGCGATGATCGCGTCGGCGACCTCGTCCGGCTCGAGGCCGGCAGCGCCGTGCCACCCGGGGTGATCGGACAGGATCCGCGACGTCTCGTTGACCGGATCGTGCACGGAGGCGATCGGCAGACCGGTCGACGCGTACTCGTAGACCTTGCCGCCGGTGATGTAGCGACCGGCACCGAACGTCAGCACCAAGGCGTCGAAGGTACCGTACACGCGCCCGACGTCGGCGCGCGGGACCGGACCGAGGTAGTGGATGTCGTTCTCTCCGAAAGCACTCATCGCACGGGTCATGTTCTCTCCCGGAATACCGAGATGGTTGAGGTACCCGTAGAGATGCAGGCGCGAGGCGGCGACCAGCGGTGAACGCTCGCGCGCGCGCCGCCAGCCGGCGACGAGCTCGGAGACGGGGATCGCCGCCGAGATGGTCCCGATGTACCCGAAAGTGAGCGATGCGCGAGGGATGGCGTCGTCGGTCTCGGCCCGCTCGAGCTCGACGTCGTAACCGTTCTGCACCACGTGCATTCGCGCAGCCGACTCGGGAAACTGCTCGGCGTGCCACTCGCGGATCGGCTCATTGACGTACCAGATCTCCTGCGCCTTCTCGAGCAGGCGCCGCTCCCACAGTCCCGCGCGGCTGCGGCGGTCGACGATCCGGCGGCCCGAATAGATGTCCAGCGACCAGGCGTCGCGGTTGTCCATGACGTACGGCACGCCATGCTCATTGTGCAGCGTCCATCCCGGGATGAAATCGACATTCGGGTTCGCGGTGCCGATCACGAGATCGACGGGGTCGGCCGCGTGGATGCGGCGCGCCGCGGCCTCGAGGGTGCGGCGCCAGCCGCCATAGCCCTTCTCCGGGAAGGAGCGCTGCGCTCGCCAGTACGACCAGCCGTTCCACAGCTCGGGGACCTGTGCGCGCGCCCACGACCACGTGCGCAGGTCGGTGTCGAACGCCGGTGACGAGAAGGGCACGCGTTCGATTCGGATGCCCGGTTCGATCGCCTGCTCGAGCGTGAGATCGGTGCCGGTCGACATCGTGAACGTCTCGCGCGGCACAGTGAGCACCGTGACGTGCCACCCCGCGCGGGCGAACTCGTTCGCCGTCGCCCACGCGCGATAGACCCCGCTGCCGCGCGACGGTGGGTATCCCCATGCGACGTAGAGCAGGTGCGGCGGCATGGAGTTCATCCTATTTCGTTGCTGACTGCGCCCCCCGGTCGTGGCCCCGTGGTGACGGCCGTCCGAGCGCACCGGGTGTCGGCACCCTGCTCCCTAGACTGGAGATCGTGTCGCGCGCCCGGATCCTCTGCATCTCGCTGTCTCCCATCGAGCGTGATGCGCGGGTTCTGCGGCAGCTGAGCGTGCTCACCGAATTCGGTGACGTGACGACCGTCGGTTACGGCGGTCCGCCGCCCGGCGTTGCACGTCACGTGCGAGTACCCGACGACCGCCTGTCTCTGCCTCAGACACCGCTGGGTGTGCTGCGGCTCGCCCTGCACGCGCATCGCTCGGTCGAGCTCGCCGCGCCGGGAGTCGCCTTCGCGCGCCGCGCGCTCGAGGGCGAACGGTTCGACCTCGTCGTCGCCAACGACGCGCGGGTGCTCGCGCTCGCGTTCGCCCTCGCCGGTGATGCCCCGGTGTGGGCCGACATGCACGAGTGGGCTCCCGAGGAGCGCACCCACGTGCCGGCGTGGAGGGTGCTCGTCGCGCCGTTCATGGTGCACCTGTGCCGCCGGTACCTGCCGAGGGCTGCCGCGATCACGACCGTGGGCGGCCGGATCGCCGAACTCTACGCGCGCGACTTCGGCGTGCGTGCCGAAGTGATGCGCAACGCCGCACCCTTCGCCGACCTCGAGCCGACCACCGTGCCACCCGATCGCATCCGGCTGGTCCATTCGGGCGGAGCAGTGCACGGCCGAAACCTCGAGCTGATGATCGACGCGGTGAAGCTGCTCGACGAACGGTTCACCCTCGACCTCTATCTCGTGCCCGCCGCCGACGGGGGGAAGTACCTCGGTGAACTGCGCGCGCGGGCAGGGGACGACGGCCGCATCCGATTCAACGATCCGGTCGCGCCCGACGACCTGCCCGGAACGCTCAACGACTATGACGTCGGTGTCTTCTGGATTCCACCCGTGCACACGAACGCGCGGCTCACGCTGCCGAACAAGCTCTTCGACTACGTTCAGGCCCGCCTCGCGATCGCGATCGGACCCACCGTGGAGATGGTCGATGTGGTGAACAGCCACGAGCTCGGGGTCGTGGCCGAAAACTTCAGCGTCGAGGCGTGCGTGCGCAGCCTGGAATCGCTGAGCGCCGCCGACGTCGCCCGGTTCAAGGTGAACGCGCACACTGCTGCGCGCGCGTTGAGTTTCGACAATGAGCGCGACGTCGCCCGCGGGATCCTGCGTTCACTGGTCGGCTCCTGACACCGGGCGGGGCCGACAAAGAGCCACGTAGACTCGGCGAACGTGAAGATCGTCAGCGTCGTGGGCGCCCGCCCTCAGTTCGTCAAGCTCGCGCCGATCGACAAGGCGGCGCGAGCCGCTGGAGTCGAGCACGTCATCGTGCACACCGGTCAGCACTACGACCCGATGCTGTCGGACGTGTTCTTCACCGAACTGGGCATCTCGGCTCCGGACGTTCACCTGGGCGTCGGGTCAGGCTCGCACGGGGTGCAGACCGGTGCCATGCTCGGGGCGCTCGATCCGGTGTTCCTCGCGCATCGACCCGAATGGGTCCTCGTGTACGGCGACACCAACTCGACACTGGCGGCCGCCCTCAGCGCGGTCAAGCTGCATCTCCCGGTGGCGCACCTGGAGGCCGGACTGCGCAGCTTCAATCGGCGGATGCCGGAAGAGCACAATCGCGTTCTGACCGATCACGCCGCCGATCTGCTGCTTGCGCCGACCCAGGTGGCGGTCGACCATCTCGCCGCGGAGGGCCTCGCCGACCGGACCGTCCTCGTCGGTGATGTCATGACGGATGTCCTCGTCGAGCATCGGGGCCGCTTGCCCGAGGGCGGGTCGACGCTCGCCCGGGAGCTCGGTCTCGCGCGCGGGACGTTCTACGTTGCCACCATCCACCGGGCCGAGAGCACCGACGATCCGGTCCGCCTCGCCCTCATCGCGGACGCCCTGGCGTCCCTCGAAAAGCCCGTCGTGCTGCTCGCACATCCCCGCGTCGTCGCGAAGGCAGCCCAGCACGGCATCGACCTCGACCGGGGCGCGCTGCGGGTGCACGAGCCGCTGGCCTACGCGGACCTGCTCGCTGCCGTGCTCGACAGCGCCGGCGTGGTGACCGACTCCGGCGGCCTGCAGAAGGAGGCCTTTCTTCTGCGCGTGCCCTGCACGACGGTGCGGACCGAAACCGAGTGGGTCGAGACCGTCGAAATCGGCTGGAACGTGCTCGCGAACACCGCCGAGGAGATCATCGCCGGCCTCACCAGGTCCCGTCCCGTCGACACCGACGCCGCTCCTTACGGCGACGGCAACGCGGCGGAACGGGTGATCGCCGAGCTGCTGCGCTGATACGTCACGTGCTCGGATGACACCCGGGTGAGAGGGCTCTCACCCCCGGCCGTGGGTGTGCGAATCCCCAGGTGACCGCACCTAGACTTCCCGGGTGCATCGGATCAGCTCGCTTGACGGACTGCGAGGGCTCGCGGCGGTCACCGTGCTGCTTCACCACGCGGCCCTCGTCTTCCCCTCCCTGGCCGCACCACACTTCGCCGGCGCCACCGTGCCGGACGTCGGCAGCGTGCAGTGGTGGCTGATCGTCACACCGTTGCACCTGCTCTGGGAGGGCAAGTCCGGCGTCTACATCTTCTTCGTGCTCAGCGGATTCGTCTTGACCGCGCCCGCGGCGGCAGGCCGTGGCTACGCCTGGCGGTCGTACTACCCGAGCCGACTGCTCCGCCTGTATCTCCCGGTGTGGGGCGCCGTCGCCTTCGCAGCCCTGACATTCGTGATCGCACCACGCAGTGGCGAGACCGACAGCGAGTGGCTGAACCGACGTCCCGCCGAGATCTCACCGGAGATGCTCGCGAAGGACCTCACCCTCATCACCGACAGCGGCGGCATCGCCTCGCCGTTGTGGTCACTGCAGTGGGAGGTTCTGTTCTCGCTCGCGCTGCCGCTGGTGATCTGGGTGGCAATCCGGCTGCCCCGCCTGCACACGGTGATCGCGGTCGGATCGATCGGGATGAGCACCCTCGGCGGTGTCGTCCACGAGCCGTGGCTCATCTATCCGCCCATGTTCGTGATCGGCGCGGTGCTCGCCGTCCGCCGCGACGACATCGTCCGACTGTGCCGGCGACTGGGTGCGTTCGGTTCGGCTGCGGCGATCGGAATCGCGGTCGTATCCTCCATGTCGCGCTGGATCCTCTTCGCCGTCGGCGCGCCACAGGTTCTCATCGACGGGAGTGTCGGCCTGATCCTGATCGGGTCATCCCTGTTCGTGGTGCTCGCCTTCGCTTCGCCGACGTTCGCCTCCTTTCTCGAAGTGAAGCCGTTGCGGATCCTCGGGCTCCTCTCGTTCAGCCTGTACCTCGTCCATGAGCCGATCGTGGTGGCGGCCGGTTACGCGCTGCCTGAGGATCCGCAGATGGCCGTGCTCGTCGCCATGGCAGGCACCGCGGTCGTGACGCCGCTGTTCTATCTGCTGATCGAGCGCCCCGCCCACCGTCTGTCGAAGTCGGTCGCCCGTCGCCTGCGACACCGACCGCGGCAGCACGCCGGCCCTCCGATCTCGAACACTGATGAGCTGCCCTCGACGTGGGGAGCCGCGCCGCGGTGAGCCGCGCTCGCGGTGCCATGACCGGCCGCTTTCGGGGGACACCGGCGCAGCGGCACCGCGCGGTGTGGTGATCCGCGCCGCATAGACTGGAACCCATGCGCATCGCTGTTGTGGCCCTGGGTAAGATCGGCCTTCCTCTCGCCGTTCAGTTCGCCGATTCCGGTCACGACGTGGTGGGCGTCGACGTGAACGCGGCGACGGTGGCCAGTGTGAACGCCGGGGTGGAGCCGTTCCCGGGGGAGGCAGGTCTGCAGGAGAAGCTGGCGCGGCTGGTGCCGGCAGGTCGGCTGCGTGCCACGACGGACTACGCGGAGGCCGTTCCGGGCGCCGATGCGGTCGTGGTCGTGGTGCCGTTGTTCGTGGACGACGAGACGTGGGAACCCGATTTCGCGTGGATGGATGCTGCGACGCGGTCGTTGGCGGAGCACCTGACGCCGGGCACGTTGGTCTCGTATGAGACCACGCTTCCCGTGGGGACGACGCGGGGCCGGTGGAAGCCGATGCTCGAGGAGGGATCGGGCCTTGTCGAAGGAGCTGACTTCCACGTGGTGTTCTCTCCGGAGCGGGTGCTGACCGGGCGCGTGTTCGCCGACCTGCGGAAGTACCCGAAGCTGATCGGGGCGCTGTCGGAGGAGGGCGCGCAGCGCGCGCGGGAGTTCTATGAGGCTGTCCTCCAGTTCGACGAGCGGCCGGATCTGCCGCGCGCGAACGGGGTGTGGGATCTGGGCAGTGCCGAGGCGTCGGAGATGGCCAAGCTGGCCGAGACGACGTACCGGGATGTGAACATCGGGTTGGCGAACCAGTTCGGTCTGTTCGCGGCCGAGCACGGGATCGACGTGTACCAGGTGATCGAGGCGTGCAACTCGCAGCCGTACAGTCACATCCACCGGCCGGGGATCGCCGTGGGCGGCCATTGCATTCCGGTGTACCCGCGGTTGTACCTGTCGACGGACCCGGATGCGGACATCGTGCGCACCGCTCGGCTGCTGAACGCGTCGATGCCGGAGCGTCTGGTCGCCCAGGCCGCGGATGTGCTGGGGTCGTTGCAGGGTCTGCGGGCGGTGGTGCTCGGGGCGGCCTACCGGGGTGGCGTCAAGGAGACCGCGTTCTCCGGTGTGTTCCCCACGGTGGAAGCGCTTCAGGCGCGGGGGGCGCAGGTCACGGTGCACGACCCGCTCTACACGGACCAGGAGTTGCGGGCCCTCGGATTCGAGCCGCACACCCTGGGGGAAGGTGCGGACGTGGCCGTGCTGCAGACGGACCACGCCGACTACCGCGAGCTGACCGCGGCTGAGATCCCCGGCATCCGACTCCTCGTCGACGGGCGCAACGCGACCGATCCGGAACGCTGGGCGGGCACGCCCCGCATCGTCGTCGGCGCCGCCTGAGCTCCGATTCCGTGTGTCTCCGCGGGTGCCCATGTCATCGCACGGAGGCCGGGATAGAGTTCCGGGTGTGCTGAAGGTCTCTGTCATCGTCCCCACTTACCGTTCGGGCGAGGGCCTGGACCGGCTCGTCGAATCCCTGGATGCGCAGACCATGTCGCCGTCCGACTTCGAGGTCATCTTCGTAGACGACGGCTCGCCCGACGACACATACGACCGTCTGCTCGAGATCCGCTCCCTGCGCCCTCATGTCCGTGTGGAGCGCATCGAAAACTCCGGGTGGCCATCGAAGCCGCGCAACGTCGGCACGGACCTTGCCCGGGGCGAGTACGTGGCCTACATGGACCACGACGACCTTCTCTACCCCGACGCGCTGCGGGCCGCCTACGAGTTCGCAAAGCAGCATGAGGCGGATGTGGTCAACGGCAAGGAAGCCCGCACCCACGATGCCTCGTGGGCGATCGACACGTATCGCGCCGACCTGGCCCAATCCACCGATCGCACCGACCAACACCCGCTCATCCCGATGAACCCGCACAAGCTGTACCGACGGGCGTTCCTCGACGCGCACGGCATCCGCTTCCGGGAGGGCGGGCGTGTCATGTGGGAGGACATCTTCTTCAACATGCGCGTGGCCCGCCATGCCCGGACGATATCCACACTGGCAAGCGTCCCCTATTACCACTGGTACATGACACCCGGCAGCGGATCGAAGGGCTTTCTCCGCTCCGGGGAGGAATTCTGGTACTGGCTGCGCGAAGTGTTCGCCGCCACCGTGGAGGACCTCGACGGGAGCACGCACGAGAAGGCTCGCGACCTTCTCCTGGCACACCAGTACCGTTCTCGGATCCTTTCGTCGTTCAACGCCGCCTACACCCGCCGACCCGCCGCCGAGCAGGACCGCATTTACGAACACTGCCGTGCGCTGCAGCAGGATTTCTCGCTTTCACGCCTCGATGACCGGCTCAATGCGTCGGGCCGTATCCGGGCACGTCTGCTGGCGGCCGACGCCCGTTCTCTGCTGGAGCGGCTTCCCGTCCACGACCCCGGAATCCCCGGGTGGGGGCGCGCACAGGCTGCGCGGTGGAATCACGGGCGTCTGGAACTGGACGTCGCGGTGGAATGGTCATCGCCGGCGGGCCGTGTTCCGGCCCTGCGGCGGGCGGGCGACCGCATTCTGAAGGCGCTGCCGCCCGACTATGGCGCAGCCCTGACGGACGGCGATCTCGACGTGACGGAGGAGGTCACGACAGCCGCCGCGGAGATCGGTCTGCGCTCGCGTGCATCCCGGATCACGTGGATGACGCCCAGCACGCACGAGACCTCGATCGTGGACCGCCCTGACGGCGCGGTGACATTCGGGGTGGCTGTGCGCGCGGCCGTCGACGCGGACGCAGTCGAGTTCGGCCGACGTCTGGAGGACGGGCTGTGGGACTTCAACGTCCGCTGCACCCTCGCAGGGACACCGAGCCAGCCGCGGCTGCGGTCGACCCTCGAGCCGTCAGCCGACGCCTCCGGCGGCCGGCTGCGCGTCGTGTACACGAACGCCGACGGCAACCTGACCCTGTCGCTCGGCCGACCCGCTGACGCCGTCGCGCGGCTCATGCCGGCGGCTGAATCCTCAACGGCGCGCGTCGGCACAGGCACCCTCCTGACGATCCCGTTGCAGGATGCCCACGGCGACGAGGATGGTGCGCAATTCGACGTGACCGTGCCGATGGCGCCGCGACGCATCGCATGGTCGGTCGTCGATCGGCTTCTTCCCGCCTCCCGCTACCGCAAGGTGCCCGCCGTCCTCGCGGTGCGTGGCGGTCGTCTCGTCCTCGAGGCGGAGCTTCCGAACGGCTGGCGTTCGGCGCTGGTGCGCGTCGGTGGTGCGCACCCACGGGGCCGGCGGTGGTGGGTGGCCGCCGACCGATTGACCCCCGGACCGGCACAGCCGCCATCCCGCGTCGCACCCTCGGCATCAGCGAAGCTGCGGCGGGTTCTCGGACGGGCGAGGCGCGCCGTACGCCGCCTGTACCCACGTCGACGCTGACACGCATCTCCACCCATCACGCGACCACACCTCACAGGAACTTCATCGATCCGGTGCATAAGATCGTCGGAATGAGAGCAAACCGGCGCGGCATCGTGCTGTCAGAGGACGAGCTCGGCGGTGTGCAGTTGGTCGACGTCCGATTCGACGACCATCGGGTCTGGTCGGTTCCGGTTCCGGCGGCTGTCGACGGGCGGATCACCCTCAGGTGGCCGGCACCGATACGCACTCGCCTCGACGGCCGGACACGGCTCACGCTCCACGACACCAGCTCCGGCCGGCTGCTCAGCACGGCCGACGTCGCCTTCGGCACCACGCGCACCCGTCTCGCGCTCACCGACAAGCGGGGTCAGTGGCTCGCGATGACCAAGTGGGACCGGCTGGGACCGGTGCTGGAGGGAAGCGACAGCGACGTCGCGTCGCGCCTGGTGCGCAGCGCCCGGCGTCTGGCCGATGACCTGCAGTCGTGGGGATATCCGGTGTATCTGGTCGGCGGCACGCTCTTGGGCATGGTCCGCGGCGGCGAACTGCTTCCGCATGATGACGACATCGACTTCGCCTTCCTCGCCGATTCGGACGACCCTGCCGAACTCGGCCGCATCAGCTACGACATGGAGCGCCGGCTCACCGACGCCGGATACGCGGTGGCTCGCCACAGTCTCGCGCAGCTCGAACTGGTCTTCTTCGATGAGGCCGGCCAGGTCGACCATTACATCGACGTGTTCACGGGCTTCTTCCACGAGGGCATGTACTGTCAGCCGTTCGCCCTGCGCAGCGACGCGGTGTCGCGCGACGACCTCGTTCCCACGCGCGACATCGATGTCAACGGCGTTCCGTTGCCCGCGCCGGCCAACCCCGAAGCGTGGCTCGCCTACGCGTACGGCGAGAATTGGCGCGTCCCCGACCCCACCTTCAAGTTCATCGTCGATCGCGGCACGAAACAGCGCTTCGAGACGTGGTTCGGTGTCTTCAACCGCGGCCGCTTCTTCTGGGAGAAGCACTGGCAGGGCAAGGATCTCGCGAGCGGCTCGCGAGGCGGCCACCTCAACGCACGACGCCTGATGGACCGGATGCCCCCGCAGTCGCGCGTGCTGGACCTGGGCTGCGGCGATGGCCGGTGGGCGCAGACCTTCGCCGCGGCCGGGCATCAGGTCGTGGGAACCGACTTCAGCTTCGAAGCGCTGCGGGTGGCGCGATCCAACGATGCGCACGACGTGACCTGGTGGCGGATCAACGCCAACGACCGCCCGGCGATGCTGGAACTCGGCGCCAACCTCGTGGACTCGCGGCAGCCGTGGTTCGTCTTCTGCAACGACGTCCTCCACGGGCTCACACACCCCAACCGGCAGAACATCTTTCTGCTGCTGCGCATGGTCCTGCGCGACGAGACGGTCGCCGTCCTCAGCTTCGACACCCACCGCACGAGCGCATACGTGCGTGCGGATCCGCGCACGTGGCACTATCCGATTGAGAAGTTCCAGCGCGAACTGGCGGAGAACGGTCTGGAGATCGTGCGTCTGCATCGCAGCATCCGCCGGTCCGACCACGGCTGGCGGCGTGCCGCGACCGCCGTCGTCCGCGCCGCACCGCGCTGGGCGCAAGATCGGGACAGCTGGAAGAACGAGAGGGACGAGGACGCGAGATGAGAAAGTACCTGCGCAAGCTGGGCGAGAAAATCGCTCCCACAGCGTACACCCGGTTGCAGCGTCTCTCGGTGCTGGATGCCGACGGATCGGCCGCGGATATCCTGCTGCGCTACGAGCAGCAGCTGCATGACCTCAGCGCCCAGGTCGATGAACTGCGTCGTGAGAACCGTCGCGTGGTCGAACTGTACGACCTGCTGTTCGAACGGCTTCAGCGCGAGAACCCCTTGCGCAACGCCGCCGACGAATGACCGGCCGTCAGCGTGATTGAGCCTGCATCGCCGCCACCTGCACGGTGACCACCTGACCGGTGAGGTCGGATGCGGCGACGTTCAACGAGACGCGCGCCACGTCGGCCGGCTCGAGCAGGGTGCCGGGCGGCTCCTCGCCGAATGCGGCGGTGCGCATCGGTGTGTGGGTGCGCTGCGGGTTGATGCAGTTGATGCGAACGCCGTGCGGCGCCCACTCCTCGGACAACGCCTGGGTGAGGTTGACCACCCCTGCCTTCGTCGCGGAGTACACCCCGTATCCGGCGCGACCGCGCGTGTAGGAACTCGACGTGAACAGCAGCACCTGCCCACCCGTGGCCGACAGATGCGGAAACGCCTCCCGGGCGATGAGCACGGGTGCGAGCAGGTTGGTCTCGATCGTGTCCGCGAGGTCCTCGGCGGGCGCCTCGACCAGGGGGCTGATCCGCAGGACGCCGGCGGTCACGACGACGATGTCGATGGACCCGGCTTCTTCCACGACGGCGGACAGGGCATCCCGCACGTCGTCCGTTCGGCGCACGTCGGTCCCGGTCGTCGAGCGGCTGAACTCGAACACGCGGGCTCCCGCATTCGCGGCCAGCTCGCAGATGCTCGCGCCGATCCCGTAGCTGCCGCCGAACACCACCACCGTGCGGTCGCGGAGATCGGGCAGCCGGTCCATGCGAGTGTCCATCGCCAGGCTGGCCGACTGCAGCTGGAAGATCTTGTCTGCGATGTGGACGTCGATCGGTTCGGTGACCTTCATGTTCTCCGGCGTGCCGTCGACGACGAAGATCGGTGTGTCGGGAAGGTACTGGAACACCACACCGCAGTCGTCGGTCGCGCGGAAGTCCGGGTCGGTCGCGGCGATCTCGTAGGCACGGCGGATGGTCCCCAGACGGAAGGCCTGCGGAGTCTGACCGCGCCGCAGCGTCGAACGGTCGGGGATGCCGGTGATCAGTCGGGAGTCGTCGACCTGGATGATGGTGTCGGCGGAGGGGATCGCGGTGTCGACGGCGTCATAGGTGTCGAGGGCGTGGACGCAGTCCCGGATGATGCGGTCGTCGATGAACGGTCGGACCGCATCGTGGAAGAGGACCTTCGTGTCGTCGCCGTCCAACGCCGCGATGGCCAGCTGCGTGGTGTCGTTGCGGGTCTCGCCGCCGGGCAGAATCCGGGTGAGCTTGCCGAACCGCTCGCCGGTCAGGAGATGATCCAGCTCGGACATGGACCCGGCGTTCATCATGACCACGACCTCGTCGATGAGCGGGTGCGCGTCCAGGGCTTCGAGGGTGTGCTCGACGATCGCCTTGCCGGCGATCTTGATCAGCTGCTTCGGGATCCCCAGTCCGACACGTACGCCGATACCGCCGGCCAGCACCACGGCGACAGTTCGCGACGTCTCGGTCATGGCACTCCTCAGCTCGGCGTCGGGCGACACTCCATCCTAGGCGGGCGGTGCGGTGCGACCAGCCACAGCCGAGACGACCATCGTCGCGATCGCGTCGGCGCAGGGCGTGGCTCCGGCTTCGGGCTCGGCGTCGCCGGGAACCTGGACCCAACGCCGCGCGAACGCCTCGGCATCGTCCGTGGTCGCCGCACCCGCTGCGACCGCGGCGACGAGTTCGTCGACCGTGCGCACGATGGGACCCGGCAAATCGGTGCGGTAATCGAGGTAGAAGTCGCGTGAGTCCAGATAGTCATCCAGATCGGGTGCGAGGAAATAGCTGGGGACGCCGACGAGGGCGGCCTCATACAGCGTCGACGAGTAGTCCGTGATGAACAGATCGGCGACGGCCAGCATCTCCTGGGTCGAGAACCCCTCTGCCGTGTCGACGACTGCGCCGAAGCGTCCCTGCATGAGCGGGTGGAGTTTCACGACGGTGTGCATGCCGATGGCGGCCAGGGCCGTGGTCAGCGACACGGCGTCCACGGACACACTGCCGTCGAGGCGGAACGTCGGAGCGAACACGGCCACCGGACCGTCGCGCAGGTGGGGATGCCGTGCGAAGATGCGCTCGCGCGTCCGGCGGCGCACCTCGGGGTCGCGCAGCCGGTCGACCCGCGGCAACGGCGCCACGCGGACGTTCTCGACCGCGGTGCCGAATGCCTCCGCATAGGCGGGACGGCAGTCGGCGCCGCTCGTGAGTACGATGTCGTACCCCTCATGCATGCGCATGGCCGCCCCCAACCGGGCGTCGCGCCCTTCCGGGCGGCCGAGGATGCTGAGGCCGAACTTCTTGAAAGCGCCCAGGGCGTGCCAGATCTGGATGACCGTCAGATCCTTCTTGTGGCGCGGCACGCTCGCGACGATCGCGTAGGTGTCGATGATGAGGACCCGTGCGGTGGCGAGGTGGTAGAGCTGCGCGACCATGTGCGCGGCGTACGCGAGCTTGCCCAGGATGCCGGGGGGCACCATCTTGACCAGGGTCACGATCTCGATCGACGGATCCACAGCGCGTACGGCGGCGGCGATGTCACGGAAGTCGTCCGGCACAGTCGGGTGCTCGCGGCTGATCATGACCACCTTGCGGCGCGCGGGCAGCAGCTTGAGCGGAGCGTAGATCGCCCGCAGGCTGACCCGGGCCGCTGCGGCCACCGCGAGACGAAGGCGCATGCGGCCTTCGGTGCGGGTTGGTTCGGGCGCGCCGCCGGGAGCGACGGCGGTGCGGCGCACGACGGCGCGGGGGTTCAGCAGCAGCTCGCGCACGATCCGTTCGCTGGAGTGACCGTCGCATGCGGCCATATGCTCCGCGAGGAATCCGGCGGCGTCGGCGGGCGTGGCCGTGCGGATGGCCGCGGCGAGCTCGGTGCCTGCGGTCACGAGAGGACCGGTGACGTAGCTGTCGAACGGCCGGTAGAAATCCCGGTCGGCGGTGTACTCCGCCACATCGGGGCAGAAGAACACGATCGGCCTGCGCAGAAGGGCATACTCGAAGATCGCCGAGGAGTAGTCCGTGATGAGGACATCCGCCGCCATCATCAGCTCGGTCATCTCACGGTCGCGCGTCACGTCGATCACGCCGGCCAGGCCGGGGCGCTGCACATCCAGGGGCGTGACGAACGGATGCATCTTCACGAGCAGCGCCCATTCGTCGCCGAGCTCCTCGACCAGACGAGCCCACGGCACGCTGTCGACGTCGAAGTAGGCGCTCAGCTGTCCGTCGCCGCGGAAGGTGGGTGCGAAAAGTGCGATCTTACGGTCTGCGGGGATGTCATAGCGCGCCCGCACCGCGGCCTCCGCGGCCGCGACGCGGTCGGGATCGAAGAACGCGTCGGTGCGGGGCACACCGAGCGCGTGCACGCGTGCGATGTCGATGCCGTAGGCCTCTGCGTAGTCCGCCCGGATCCGCTCGCTGCTGACCGTGGCGTCGGTGTAGTTGCGATGAGTCAACGAGCCCGGCAGCGGGCCGCCTGCGAGGCCGAACCGGCTCCACCCCACTCTCTTGAACGCTCCGGCCGCATGCCACACCTGCACCAGTCGCGTCTCGGGGCGGATGCGCAGGGGGTACACCAGCGGATAGAAATCGTCGAGCACGATCGTCTGTGCCGTGGCCATGAGCCGGGGGAGAGCCCACGCGTCGCGGAGCGGCCTGCGGGCGCGCAGCTTGGGCTTGAACACGCCGATGATCTCCGCGGCCGGATCCTGTCGTCGCACCTCGTCGCGGAGGAACGCGAAGTTCCCGGAGAAGTCGTCCCGCGCGTCCGACAGGAAGACGATGCGTCCGGGAACGATCGGTCGCAGGCGCCACATCGCGTACAGAGCGATGTAGGGGAGGAACCGCGATTTCTGGAGGAACGCGCTCCGGCGCAGCAATCCGCGGAGTCGACGCACGGAAACCTCCAGATCGGGTCGGGTCGGAAGGTTCGATTCTATTCGTGTGCGCTTCGAGGCCCCTGGGCGCCCGCGCTCAGCGCTGTGACGACGCCTGCGGCGGCAGCCCGTCCCCACCCGTGCCGGCCCCGGCATCCATGCCGCTGCGCCAGCCCTTCACCAGGGAGGCGCGCGTCGCGCACACCACCAGGAGGAACCAGTTGAAGCCGCCCAGCAGCGCGCTCGTGACGATCGAGTCGGCGAGCAGGGTGATCAGCACCAGCGGCGCCCACACATACACCGTCGAGCGGCGCTCCGACGCGGTCATCCAGGAGCGGGCCAGTGCCAGGCCGGCGAACGCCAGCAGCAGGACGACACCGACCGCCCCGGCCTGCAGCAGCATGTCCATCCACGCGTTCAGCGCCGAGCCGTGGTCGGTGCCGGTGAGATACCGCAGGAAGGTGAACGGCATGATCCCGTCCGGCCACGTGCCCACCCATCCCCACCCCTGCACCGGACGGACCTCCGACAGGTCGAGGATCTCGTTCCACAGGCGCGACCGGGTGAGGAAGTCGGGCTCGGCGTTGAGCCAGTACACCAGCGGCCGGCGCTGCACGTACACCAGCACGAGTCCCACCACCACCAGCGACGCGATCACCCACTGCACGGTCGGGCGACGCCGGGCCGGCGTGCGTCTGACGAGCACCAGGATGCCGGTGGCGCCGCCGGCGATGACAGCCATCACCAGCACGATCGGCGACTGCGTGAACACCGCCAGCACGCCCGCCAGAGTCACCGAGTACAGCGCGAGGCCCGGGGCGACCGAGCGGGTGCGCCACTCCACGAGGAACGTGATCAGCGCGATGATCGTCACCACGCCCAGCGCGGTGCGGGTGCCGAAGATGCCCTGCACCGGACCGCCCTCGGCGATGTTGCCGCCGATGCCCAGGAACGGGATCGGCATGTCGATGAGGATGCCGGCGAACACCTCGAGCGCGAGCGACAGCGTCAGCAGCACCCGCAGCACGTCGCCGGTGGTGCGCACCGTCTGCAGGGTGTCGCGGAACTGCGCCACGACGACGGCCAAGAACGTGGGCGCCGCCAGCGCGAACCAGCCGATGACGCTCTCGCCGGTCTCCCGCCCCCACACGGTCGTGACCAGCAGCCACAGCATGAGGGCCACGAGCGTCGTCGGGATCAGCTCCAACCAGCGCCACTCCCGGCGGCGCGCCACCAGCATCGCCGCGCCGATCACGCTCAGGCCGACCATGATCGCCCCGTACCCCGCGTCGCCCATGAGACTGCGCAGCAGTTCGGTCGCGAACAGCGCCCCCACGGTCGTCGTCGCGAACGCGGAGGCCACCGGCGACGATCGCAGCAGCGCCACGACGGCGGCGGGCGGGGTGGTGGCGCGGCTCATGGGGCCGACAGCCGCTCGCCCTGCTCGCCGGTGAGCCGCTGCTCCGACGGTCCGCGCCCCATCAGCGGAGCCTGCTTGATCTTGAACGCGAACATGATCACGAAGAACCAGCCCCAGCCCAGGAGAGGTCCGGATTCGGCCAGGCCCTGCACGAGCAGGATCGCGCCGGTGAGCGTCGGCAGCAGCGTGAGGGGGGAGTAGGGGCGGTCGGCCACGATGTCCCAGCGCGGCCGGTCGACGGCGAAGAACCACGACCGCCAGATGAACGCGAGGTAGGTCAGCGCCATCAGCGCCACGCCGACCGCGCCGAGCTGGAGGAACACGTCCAGCCACATGTTGTGCGCCTGCATGACGGTCACTCCGTGATCGATGATCCAGCCGTCGAAGCCGGGGTCGGTCGGGACCCACGGAGTGGAGAATCCCCATCCGATCACGGGGTGCTGCACGGCACGCTCCCACACCGTCTGCCAGATCCCCTCCCGGCCGGTCAGGTCGGACGAGCGCCCGAGCATGGCGAAGATCGCATCGCGCGCCAGCCACAGCACCGACAGACCGCCGACGGCCACGACGATGTACGCGAGATAGAACCGTGTGCGGCCGCCGGGACGCTGGGCGGTGCGCATCAGCAGCGCCGTGACCAGCACGACGACCACGCCCACCGCCGCCAGGTACGCGGTGGCCGAGCCCGCCCGGAAGAACAGGTAGGCCGCGACCGCGATCCACGCGATCAGCAGGGGACGCCGCGGCGGGCGGCTGGCCCAGCGCAGCGCGAACACGACGATCGCCAGCAGGGAGACGTAGGCGAGCGAGTTCGCGTCGCCGAAGATGCCCTGGATGCGGCCGCCGTCGAACAGGTTGTCCCGCGACCAATACACGATCGGGTCGTCGACCGGACCGTCGGGACGCACGAAGCCCGGCAGGATCGGGCCACCCCACACCAGTGACACCCACAGCTCGAACGCCAGCGACAGCGCGACGATCCACTTCAGCGCCGACGCGACCGCGCGGATCAGCTCACGCCACGTGAGCACGGCCCCCACGAACATCGCCTGCACGGTCGTGGTCAGCAGCAGCACGAGCGTGAGCTCGGTCGCCGCCGGCCACTGGGTCCACAGGAGGGACGCCACGGCCCACGCCACATACCAGACCGCCAGCCATGGCAGCCGCCGCCACTGCACGACCGGACGCAGCACGAGCCACAGCGTGATCGAGACGACAGCCGTGCCCACCCCGGCGATCGCCGCGCCGACCGTGCCGAAGGCCATGAGCCACCCCGTGCCGGCGATGATGGCGGCCAGCACGAAGATGCACCAGCCGCGCAGCAGCAGGTGCCCGGTCTTCTCCCGCACCGGTGCCGTGGGCGGCGTCGCGACCGGATGCTTCGTGTGGATCGCCATCGCTGAAAGGCTATCGCGGCCGTGTCTAGGCTGAGGGGGTGCTGATCCCCCTTTCGAACGAGCCCCGTGACTATGCCTGGGGGTCGGTGACCCTCATCCCCGCCCTGGAAGGCCGCACCCCCACCGGCGTCCCCGAAGCAGAGGTCTGGTACGGCGACCACCCCGGCGACCCGTCGGACCTCGCGGACGGCTCCACGCTGGACGCGTTCCTGGCCGCCCGCGGCGACGGGACACTGCCGTATCTGCTCAAGCTGCTGGCCACCGGCTCGTCCCTGTCGATCCAGGCGCACCCCTCCAAGGCGCAGGCCGTCGAGGGCTTCGCGCGTGAGGAGGCCGCCGGCATCGCCCGCGACGCCGCCGCCCGCACCTACCGCGACGACAACCACAAGCCCGAGATCATCGTCGCCCTCAGCGACGTGTTCCGCGCGCTGGTGGGCCTGCGCCCGCTCGCGCAGACGCGGCGGCTGGTCGGCGCGCTGGCGCAGACGCCCGGTGTGGTGGCCCTGGCATCCCGCCTGGAGGAGGAGGGGGACGGCCCCGCCGTGCTGCGCGAGACGATCGCGTGGGCGCTGTCGGGTCACGCCCAGGCCGAGGTGGACGACATCGCCGCGGCGCTCACGGATGCCACCCACCCCGACTTCGCGGACGAACTGGCCGTGCTGCGGCGCATCGCCGGCGACTTCCCCGGTGACCCCGGCATCGTCGTGGCGCTGCTCATGAACCTGGTGCAGCTGCGCCGCGGCGAGGCGGTGTTCGCCCCCGCCGGCGTGCTGCACGCCTACCAGGACGGCCTCGGCGTCGAGCTGATGGCCGCCAGCGACAATGTGCTGCGCGGGGGACTCACTCCCAAGCACGTCGACGTGCCCGAACTGCTGCGCATCATCGACACGATCCCCGGCACCCCGCCGCTGGTGCGGCCGCAGCACGCCGACGGCGTCGAGGTCTTCGACGTGGGCGTGGCCGATTTCCGGCTCACCCGGGTCAGTCCGCGGGCCGGCGAGCCCCACTCGGTGGCGGTCACCGGCCCCACCATCGCCCTGGCGACCGCCGGCACCGTCGAGGTCGCCGCCGGCGCGACCAGCCGCACCCTCCGCCCCGGTCAAGCGGTGTTCGTGACCGGTGACGAGCGGTCCGTCGAGGTCGCCGGCAGCGGGGAGCTGTTCGTCGCGCAGCCCGGATCGTTGCCGAGCTGAGACACGCCGGGGCGCGTCATGAAGGTTCAATCCACGGTTGAGGCTTTAGCATCTGCGACTTGACCCCGGCGAATGACAAGAGTGTAATTATCCGTACACGCAGCTCGCGTGGGTAATACAGGGGGGAGAGCGACATGACGGGTTACCGCTCCGGCGTTCCCGAAAATTGGTTCGTCGACCCGGTTCATCTCGGAGTGCCGGGGGTCCGGCGGCCCGTCGAAGACGACGACACCGCCCTGGCCTGGCAGTCCGACGCGCTGTGCTCACAGACCGACCCGGAGGCGTTCTTCCCCGAGAAGGGCGGCTCGACCCGTGACGCCAAGCGCATCTGCACGGCCTGCGATGTCCGCAGCGAGTGCCTCGAGTACGCGCTGCAGAACGATGAGCGATTCGGCATCTGGGGTGGGCTGAGCGAGCGCGAGCGTCGCAAGCTGAAGCGACGCGCCGGCTGACGATCTGAGCGAATCGCGCGCGGTGCTCCGCGTGCGATCTAGGCTGACCGGGACATGCCCGCCCGAGTACACGCACTGCTGGTCGTGCGCCCCGACGGGCGCATCCCCGCCGACGTCCATCTGAAGCGCACGCTGACCGCGCTCGCCGCGCAGACGCGCCCCGTCGACGCGCTCACCCTCGTGCTGTGCGGCGCCGACGACACGCTGCGCGGGATCGCCGCGGCATCGGGCGCCGAAGGCGTCATCACGACCTCGCACGCCACCTCGTACGCGCAGGCGCTGAAGCTGGCCACCCGCCGGGTGGCCGGGGATGCGATCTGGCTGCTCGCCCAGGACACCGCCCCCGAACCGGAAGCGCTCCGGCTTCTGGCCGGGGCGTTGGAGATGTCGCCGACGGTCGGCGTCGCCGCGCCCAAGCTCGTGCGCTGGGACGACCCCCACCGCATCGTGTCGCTGGGCGTGTCGATGACACAGGGCGGCCGCACGATCGGGCTCGTCGACGGGGAACTCGACCAGGGGCAGTACGACGCCACCGAGGACGTCCTCGCCTCCGACGTGCGCGGCGTGCTCGTGCGCGCCGACGCCTGGCGCACCCTCAACGGCATCGACCCGGGGCTGGCCGGTGCCGACGAAGGGCTCGACCTCGGGGTACGCGCCCGGCTCGCCGGCGGCCGTGTGGCGCTGGTGCCCGGCGCCCGCATCGCGGTGGCCGGCGACGGGGTGGCCGGCACTCCGATCGGCGACGGGTTCGCCCGACGGGTGCGGCGCGCCTACGCCGAGCGCACCGCGCAACTGCACCGGCGGCTCGTGTATGCCCCGGCGGTGACGGTGGTGTTGCACTGGCTGTCGCTGCTCCCGCTGGCCGTCGTGCGCTCGGTCGGGCACCTGCTGGCCAAGCAGCCGGCCCTCATCGCGCCGGAATGGGCGGCCACGATCGTGGTGCTGCTGCAGTTCGCATCGATCGGCCGGGCCCGCGCCGGCATCCGCCGCACCCGCCGCGCCGGGTGGAACCGCATCGCCGCGCTGCGCGTGACCGGGCGCGAGCTGCGGCAGCGGCTCGACGAGGACGGCGGCGACCACGCCCGCCGTGATCTCCACTTCTTCACCGGCGGCGGCGCCTGGCTCGTGCTGGGCGCACTGGTCGTCTCGGTGGCCGTATTCCCCGCCCTGCTGGCCTGGCCCGCACTGGGCGGCGGGGCGCTCGCGCCGCTGCGGGCGACCGTGATGCAGCTGTGGACCGACGCGGCCTACGGCGCCCGCCCCCTCGGCTGGGAGACGGTCGGCCCCGCCGACCCGTTCAGCACGGTCGTCGCCCTCATCGGGTCGCTGTGGCCCCTGGCGCCCTCCCGCGCCGTCGTCGTGCTGTGGCTGCTCGCCCTGCCGCTGGCGGCGTTGGGCGGGTGGATCGCCGCGACCCGGGTGACCGAGCGCGCCGGCCTCCGGGTGCTCGGCGGGATCGCCTGGATGCTCGCCCCCACGTTCCTGGCGGCCCTCGTGACCGGCCGGCCGACCGGCGTGCTCGTGCACCTGCTGCTGCCCTGGCTGTTCGCCGCCGGCGCGGTGGCGCACCGGTCCTGGTCGGGCGCGGGCATCGCGTCGCTGCTGCTGGCCGCCGTCATCGCCTGCGCGCCGTCGCTGGCCCCCGCCTTCGCCCTGGTGTGGGTGCTGATGATGCTGCTGACCGCGGCCCTGCGCTCCGGGCGCGGCATCACCCGCATCCTGTGGCTGGCCGTCCCCACCGCCGTCGTCTTCGCCCCCCTCGTCGTGCACCGGGTGCGCGACGGAGACTACTGGAGCGTCTTCGCCGACCCGGGTGTGCCCTTCGGCGCGACCGAACCGATCGTCGACGCCGCGCGCCGACTGCTGCTGGCCGTCGGCTTCCCGACCGCCGATCCGGGCGGCTGGGGCGCGTTCCTCGGGGACGGCGCCGCGATCTGGTGGGTTCCGCTGCTCATCGCGCCCCTGCTGCTCTGCGCGGTGCTGGCGCCTCTGACCGCCCGGCCGATGGTCGCCGTGACCCTGCTGTTCACGGCCGCCACGGGCCTGGTGACCGCCTTCCTCGCCGCGGGGGTGGCCCTGGCCGCGTCCGGCCCGGACGCGGTCACCCTGTGGCCGGGCGGTGCGCTGAGCCTCGCCTGGGCGGGGCTGCTCGGCGCCGCCCTGCTCGCGCTCGATCTGCTGCCGGGGCTGCACCCGCGGGCACGCCCCGTCCGACTGGCCGGAGGACTGCTGGTCGTGCTGGCGCTGGCCGTCGTGTCGGTGCCGGCCCTCACCGCCCCGGCGCGGGAGGCGAGCGTCCTGACCAGCGGTCCGGTCAGCACCCTCCCCGCCTACGTCGCCGCCGAAGGACGCGCCGGCAGCGGGACGATCGTGCTCGCCCCGCAATCCGACGGCAGCGTCGCGACGAGCGTCGTGTGGGGCGGCAGCGCCACGCTGGGCGGCCAGACGACGCTCCAGTCCGCGCGCACGACCGTCACCGATGACGACGTCGCGATGGCGCGACTGACCGCCGACCTGCTCACCGACTCCGCCACCGACGTGGTCGCCCGCCTGGCCGATCACCATATCGCCTTCGTCATCCTCGCCCCGCCGCGCGACGACACCGACCTCGCGCGCAACCTGCGCCTCGTGGCGGAGTCGGCCCTTGACCAGCGCGACGGGCTCGACGCGGTCGGCGACACCGACAAGGGCAGTCTCTGGCGGGTCGCACAGGACGTCGGCGTGCGCACCGCCGACCCCGAGACCGCCGCCGTCGCCGCGCGCATCGCCGCCTTCCAGCTCGGGGTGGTCGTCGTCGCGCTGCTGCTGGCGCTGCCGACCGGGGCGACCCGGCGCCAGGCGCGCCGCAAGCCCCGCGTCGTGGGCGCCACCGTCCGAGAGCAGGTGATCAGGTGACCGCACTCACGCGCAGCATCGGCCTCGTCGCCGGCGTCGTGGTGACCGCCGGCTTCGTCACCGGCATCGCGTTCGCCGTCACCGCGCCCTGGCCCACCGCCGCGCGGGAGCCGCTGTCGGTACGCGCCGTCCCCGCGCCCGAAGCGTCGGTACTGGCGTGCAGCGGGCCGGTGCTGGCCTTGGGTCGGGATGCCGCGGATGCGGCCGGCCTGACCGATGCGGCCGTGCCGCGGATCACCGTCGCGTCCGGCGGCAGCCGGGAGCCGGACGAGCAGCGGCTGGCGGCGCCCGATGTGATCGAGGGAGAGGGGCCGCTCGTGCTCCGCGCGGCCCCGGAGGGTCGCACCCGCACCGATGTCGCCGCGGCCGGCTCCGCCCAGATCTCCGACGACGACCTCAGCGGCTTCGCCGCGTCGGCGTGCGCGCCGCCGCTCATGGAGTCCTGGCTCGTCGGCGGCAGCGGCCTGACCGGGGCGAGCGACCTCGTCATGCTGGCCAACCCCGGTGACGTGCCGGCCCGGGTGGAACTGACCGTCTACGGTGCCCTCGGCGAGACCGTCCCGGCCACCGGTCGGGACATCCTGGTGCCGGCCGGGACGCAGCGGGTGGTCCCCCTGGCATCCCTCGCCCTGGGCGAGAACAGCCCGGTCGTGCGGGTCACCGCCTCCGGAGCCCCGGTCCGGGCCACCCTGCAGGCATCCATCACCCGCACCCTGGTGCCCACCGGGCTCGATCAGGTGGGGCCCAGTGCCGCGCCGGCGGAAACGGCCGTCATCCCCGGGTTCACGGTGGTCCGCGCCCCGGGCGATGCCGGGGCGTCGAACACCACGACCCTCCTGCGCATGCTCGCGCCCGCCGCCGACACCGAGGCGACCGTCGAGATCAGCCGCGTCGGCGGGGGCGTCGTCGACACCCGGATCGTGCCGCTGACGGCAGCGGTGCCGCTGGAGCTCGACCTCGACGGACTGCAGCCGGGCACCTACACCGCGCGCGTCAGCGCCGACACGCCGCTGACCGCGGCGCTGTGGGAGGCGACCGGCTACGGCGAGGGCGACGACTTCGCCTGGCACGTCGCGGCCGACACCATCGGGGTGCCGAGCCTGTTCGCGGTCGCCCGCGGCCCGGCGCCGGTGCTGACCCTCACGAACGACACGACGACCGAGGTCACCGCCCGCATCGTCCCCGACGCCGGCGCCGGGGAACCGGTCGAGGTGGGCGTGCCCGCAGGCGGCTCGACGCGCTATCCGCTGCGCGCCGGCGCCGTGTACCAGCTGCAGCCGGACGGCGACGCCCTGCGCGCCGGTGTCACCTTCAGCGACGACGGGCGACTGGGCGGATACCCCGTCCAGCCGGGGGATGCCGCGACGGCGGCCGTCGAGGTGTACGTGCAGTAGGGCGGCGTGGCCCCGGCCTCACCGGGACCAAGCGGCGAGGATCTGCGCGTGCCGCAGAAGGAAGGCGCGCTCGTCGAGCCGCTTGCGGCGCAGCCACGTGGTGACCTCGCCGTTGCCCTTGCTCGCGTTGCACGAGCGGCACGCCGGGACCACGTTGCCGAGAGTGTAGCGGCCGCCGCGCGAGAGGGGCTGCACGCAGTCCTTCTGCAGGCCGGGCCCGGCGGCGCCGCAGTACGCGCACCCGCCCCAGGCCTCCTGCAGCGACTCCCATTCGTCGGGTGTCAGGTCGTTGTCGGCCGCGGCCACCCGTCGGGCGCGCTTGCGCGACAGCCGTGCGCGCCGGGTCTGACTGACGGCCATCGGCTACGCCGCACGCAGGATGGACGTCATCTTCTTGCCGCGGGCGAGCTCGTCGACCAGTTTGTCCATGTACCGGATCTTCTGCATGAGCGGATCTTCGATGTCCTCGACCCGGATGCCGCAGATCACGCCGGTGATCAGGCCCGCGTTCGGGTGCAGACGCGCCTTCTCGAAGAAGGCGGCCAGTGTCGTGCCGGCCGCCACATGGCCGGCGAGCTCGGCGGCGTCGAACCCGGTGAGCCAGGTGAGCACGTCGTCCAGCTCCTGACGGGTGCGGCCCTTCCGCTCCACCTTGGTCACATACAGGGGGTAGATCGCGCCGAAGCTCATCGTGAACAGGCGATGCATGCCGTCAGCCTACGTCGTGGGGTCCTCTGCGGCGAGCAGCTCACGCACGAGCGCGGGCACCACCTGTCCGGCCGGCCCCAGCCGCACTTCGTCGAAGTCGGCGTCGTCCGGATACGGCTCCAGGTTCACGAGGGTGGTCCTGGCGCCGCATTCGCGGGCAAGGGCCGCCAGACCCGCCGCCGGCCACACCGTGCCGGAGGTGCCGATCACCACGAGCGACTCGCACGCGGTGACGGCGGCGTCGATCGTGTCGGCGTGGTAGACGGGCTCACCGAACCACACGATGTCCGGGCGCAGCGCCGCGGCCCCGCAGTGCGGACAGGGCGGGCGGGGCGCCAGATCGTCGTGCCAGGCGGTGCGGGCCCCACAGGCGACGCACAGGGCGCTCGCGAGGCTGCCGTGCATGTGGACGACCTGCCGCGAACCGGCGCGTTCGTGCAGGTCGTCGACGTTCTGCGTCACGATCACGACGCCGGACCGGTGCCCGCGGGCGGGCAGGCGCCGCTCGAGTTCGGCCAGCGCGCGATGCGCGGCATTCGGCCGGGCCGCCGCCGCCTCGCGGCGCCGCCGATCGTAGAAGTCGTGCACGAGATCGGGATCGCGGGCGAACCCGGCGGGCGAGGCGACGTTTTCGACGCGGTGCTGATTCCACAGCCCGTCCGAGGCGCGGAAGGTCGCCAGGCCGGACTCGGCGGAGATGCCCGCTCCGGTGAGCACGACGACGCGCGGTGGCATGGGACCTCCTGACCTGAACACGAAATTACACGGCCTCACGCCCGGTGGGCCGCGCACGCGTTCGCGTACCGTGAATGGTCGGACCACTGAGGATGATCATGCGCCACCGCCGTACCCCCGTCGCCCTGCTCACCGCGCTCCTGGTCGGAGTCTTCGCCCTGAGTGGCTGCGGCGCGACCGCCGAGCCGCCGGCATCCACCGCCCCCGGCGAGGCGACGCCCGCCGTGACCGCCCCCGCGCACGTCGAGGGGTACGGGATCGCCACCGGTGACGGGCCGGTCGATGTCGCGCTGTGGACCGACCTGTCGTGCCCGTACTGCGCGCTGCTCGAAGCCGAGACCGGCGATGTGCTGGCCGGCGCCGTGGCCGCCGGTGACATCACGCTGACCATCCACCCGCTCAATTTCGTGAGCGCCAAGCGCGGCGACGACACGGACTGGTCGACGCGTGCCGCCAATGCGCTGGCGGCGGCGGCCGACGCGGGGCAGGCCGACGCGGTGCCCGCGCTGTACGCGCTGCTGCAAGGTCATCAGGTCTCGGATGCCGGCGCCCCCACCGATGACGACATCCTCGCGCTGGCGGCCGAGGCGGGCGTGACCGCCGACATCGCCGATGCCGTCCACACGCAGCGCTTCGCCGAGTGGGTCGCCGCATCCAACGACCACTGGATCGGCCGCACGATCGCCGGCACCGACCAGGTCGTCCAGGGCGTGCCGATCCTCGTCGTCGACGGGGCGGTGTTCGAGATCCGGGAGACCAACGCCGAGCGGCTGAGCGCGGCGATCGCCGCGGGCCTCGCGGGCTGAGCCGGCCGCCCGGATCAGAAGTAGCGGAAGCGCTCGGGACCGAGGTCCCACGGGTCGCGGTCGAGGTACTCGGCGGCGGCGCGGAAGACGCAGCCTTCGATCATCATGCGGCGGTGCAGGTCGTCGTCGCGGTGCAGTCGGCTCAGCCGCTCGATGGGCAGCCGGTACAGGATGATGCGCTTCTGCTCGCGCAGCACCGTCCAACGGGGGATGCCGTCGTCGTCGGAGGCCGGCGGCATCATGCCCACCTCGAACCGCACGTCGCGCAGTTCGGGCCAGCCGCTGCGCAGGAAGTCCGCCGAGGTCGCCACCGTCAGATCGAACCGGTCCATCCGCGTCTCGAGGGGCGGCAGCGGGGGCCGGACGACGGGGCTGCGTCCCACGCGCCCGTGCCGGTCGTGTCGCGCCGGCCGTCCGCGCCGCGGAGTCGTGCGTGCCCGCCGCCTCATCATGCGTCCATCCTAGGTGTCCGGGCCTGCGCCGAGCGGATGCCGGGCAGGCGCCGCACGGGGCGACGTCGACGCCGGTCGCGCGACGCGTCGAGGCGGATGCCGTCCGGTCCCGGCGCGGCATCCGCCGGCCGGGCGCGGTGGCCGATAGCGTCGGAGCGATGCTCGAGAGACTGTGTTCCAAGGTCGGCTGCGCCCGTGAGGCCGTGACGACGCTGACGTACGACTACGGCGACCAGATGGCGGCCGTCGGCCCGCTCGGCGGTGGCGACGACCCGCACGCCCACGACCTGTGCGCGATCCACACCGACCGGCTCTCGGTGCCCCGGGGCTGGGTCGTCGTCCGGCACGAGACGCTGCGGGCCTGACCGCGGCCGGCGCAGCGGGGCAGCCCGCGTGGGAGAATGGCCGCATGCCCGCCGCCGTCACCACCCACGACTTCGCCGTCGCCGACCTCACCCTCGCCGAGGCCGGCCGTCACCAGATCCGCCTGGCCGAGAACGAGATGCCCGGTCTCATGGCGCTCCGGGAGGAGTTCGGACCGTCGCAGCCGCTCGCCGGCGCCCGCATCGCCGGGTCGCTGCACATGACCGTGCAGACGGCCGTGCTGATCGAGACACTCGTCGCGCTGGGCGCACAGGTGCGCTGGGCCAGCTGCAACATCTTCTCCACGCAGGATGAGGCCGCCGCCGCGGTCGCGGTCGGGCCCACCGGCACGGTCGACGCCCCGGCCGGGGTGCCGGTCTTCGCGCACAAGGGGGAGACGCTGCAGGAGTACTGGGCGTTCGCCGACCGTATCTTCGACTGGTCGGCCGAGGGCTTCGACGGCCCCAACCTGATCCTCGACGACGGCGGCGATGCGACCCTGCTCGTGCACAAGGGCGTCGAGTTCGAGAAGGCCGGCGCGGTGCCCGACGCCGCGCCCGGTGACTCCACCGAGTACCGCGTCGTGCTCGACACGCTGCGCGCCTCGCTGGCGCGGGACCCGCAGCGGTTCACCCGCATGGCATCCGGCATCCTCGGCGTCACCGAGGAGACCACGACCGGTGTGCACCGCCTCTACGAGCTGCATGCGGCCGGCGGACTGCTGTTCCCCGGCATCAACGTGAAC
Organism: Microbacterium pollutisoli; assembly: GCF_053586795.1. Taxonomy (NCBI): domain Bacteria; kingdom Bacillati; phylum Actinomycetota; class Actinomycetes; order Micrococcales; family Microbacteriaceae; genus Microbacterium; species Microbacterium pollutisoli. The sequence goes on along the minus strand of NZ_JBNYWT010000005.1, from coordinate 218,731 downwards.
GACTCGGTGACCAAGTCGAAGTTCGACAACAAATACGGCATCCGCCACTCGCTGCCCGACGGCATCAACCGCGCCACCGACGTGCTGATGGGCGGCAAGGTCGCCTACGTCGTCGGCTACGGCGATGTGGGCAAGGGGGCCGCCGAGGCGCTGCGCGGCCAGGGTGCCCGGGTCATCATCGGCGAGGTCGACCCCATCTGCGCCCTGCAGGCGGCGATGGACGGCTACCAGGTCGCCCGGCTCGAGACGGTCGCCGACCAGATCGACATCCTCATCACCGGCACCGGCAACACGCGCGTGGTCACGGTCGAGAACCTGCTCGCGCTCAAGCACCTCGCCATCGTCGGCAACGTCGGCCACTTCGACGACGAGATCGACCTGGCCGGGCTCGCGGCCGTGCCCGGTGTCGAGAAGGTCGAGATCAAGCCGCAGGTGCATGAGTGGCGGCTGCCCACCGGGCGCAGCGTGCTGGTGCTGAGCGAGGGCCGCCTGCTGAACCTCGGCAACGCGACCGGCCACCCCTCCTTCGTCATGAGCGCGTCGTTCGCCAACCAGGTGCTCGCCCAGCTCGAACTGTGGCAGCGCATCGACCAGTACCCGGTCGGCGTCTACACGCTGCCGAAGATCCTCGACGAGAAGGTCGCGCGCCTGCATCTGCCGGCGCTCGGCGTCGAGTTGACCGAACTGACCGAGGAACAGGCCGCCTACATCGGCGTGCCCGTCGACGGTCCCTACAAGCTCGACCACTACCGCTACTGAGCGCCTCGCCTCCCATCCGCGCCCTGGCGCCCCCTCCGCCCGGATGCGCGAGCCGCCTAGATGCGTGCGAGCCGCCGGGCTTTGTACCGCACAGGGGTAGGCGGCCCGCACCGAGGTAGGCGGCTCGGCGGCGGATGGCGGCGTTCGGATGCCGGCGGACGGCGGCGCTCAGCGCGCGGATGCCGACGCCCGGATGCAGGTGCTCAGCGCTCGGGGAACCCGCGCAGTCCGTGCGGACCCGTCGTGAGCCGGGCCACCCGGGCGTTCTCGAGCTGGATCGAGGCGTACTCGCGGTCGCGGCGCACCGCCACCACCGCCCGCACGAACGTCTCGGGGTCGGTGGCCGGCACCGGCGCCACGAAAGCACGCACCTCGTCCGCGATCGCCGCGGCCGCCCGTAGCCGCGAGGCGGGCTCGAGGCGCCCGGCGCCCTGTACGAACTGCGCCGCGCGCCGCGCGACCCGGTCGGGCAGCCGGCCCACGTCGGCGATCGCCGCCCAATCGCGCAGCCCGGGCGGCACCGCACCGGCCGGCGCCGGCAGCCGCGGCGCCCGCGTGCGTTCGGCGTAGGTGCCCGCCAGCAGGTCGCCCAGCCGCTGCGACCGCGGCGTGAACGCGCCGACCACGCCGGCGACGGCCCCGAGCGTGAACCACAGCTCGAGCACGCCGGTCAGCGCGCGGATGAAGGCATGGCGGAAACCGGCGGCCCCGCCGTCGCTGCGCACGATGCGCGACCCCACGATCAGACGGCCCAGACTGCGGCCCCGGCTGGCCGTCTCGACCGCGGTCGGTACGACCACGGTCACGACCGCGACCGCGCCGATGGCCAAGGCGGGGGACAGCGCGAGGTTCCCCCCGGAGACCCAGCCGGCCACGAACCAGAACCCGACCAGCAGCGCGAGCCCGGCCAGCATGTCGATGAGGGCACCGAGGGCGCTCAGAAAGTACCCGACCGGCTGCACGTCGAGCGCGACGGCCTCGCCGGTGAGCACCTCATCGTGCTGGATCGCGACCGTCCGGCTCGGCGCCGCCGAGGCCCCCGGTGCAGCGGGCACGGGGGGAGCGGGCATGAGTACAGTAAAGCGCATGGACCTCGACGCGCTCACGGCGGCGCGGGGCGCCGAGTGGGCCCGCCTCGACGAGCTCGGGCGGACGCGTCGACTGTCGGGCCGCGAGATCGACGAGCTCGTCGTCCGCTACCGCGCGGCGTCCGCCGACCTGGCCGAGATCAAGACCTCCGCCGGCCGGAGCCTGGTCGGCGATCATCTGTCGACACTACTGGCCCGGGCCCGGCTGCGGCTGACCGGCGCCGGCGACGACCCGCTGCGCCAGGTCTCCCGCTTCTTCGCCCGGCAGCTGCCCGCGGCTCTCTACCGCGTGCGGTGGACCACCCTGGTGATCGCGCTGGGGTTTCTCGCGATCGGCGCGCTGGCCGCGACGTGGATCGCGCGGGACCCGGCCGTGCTCGCCGCCCTCGGCGACGAAGCCGGCCTCGCCGACTACGCCGAGAACCGGTTCACCGCGTACTACAGCGAGAACCCCGCCGCGGTCTTCGCCGGCACGGTATGGACCAACAACGCCTGGATCGCCGCGCAGTGCGTCCTGTTCGGCGTCACCGGCGTCTGGCCGGTCATGGTCATCATGCAGAACGCCGTCTCGGTGGGCACGGCCGCCGCTGTGCTGTTCGCGCACGGCCGCGGCGACGTGTTCTTCCTCTACATCGCGCCGCACGGCCAGCTCGAGCTGACCTGCATCTTCGTCGCGGCCGCCGCCGGGCTGCACCTGTTCTGGGCCTGGGTGGCGCCCGGACCGCGCACCCGCCTGGCCGCGCTCGCCGCCGCCGGCCGGTCGCTGGCGACGATCGCGATCGGCCTCGTGCTCGCCCTGGCCGTGGCCGGGCTGATCGAGGGGTTCGTGACCGCCGCGCCCTGGCCCTGGCCGGTCAAGATCGGCATCGGCACCGCGGCGCTGGCGGCCTTCGTCGGGTACATGGTCGGGGTGGGCGGGCGCGCGGCGCGCGCCGGCGACACGGGCGATCTCACCGAGTATGAGGCGGGCACGGCGCGTCTCGTCGCGGGGTGACCACGCCCCCGGCTTATTTTGATCTATTCAAAACAAGCCGATAAGATGGAGGCATGACCGCCCCTGCCCCGACCGGACAGCACCCGGCTCCCGCCGAGATGATGCGTGCGGCCGGGCTGCGCGTCACCGAGTCGCGCACGATGGTGTTCGAGGCGCTCGCCAGCCACCCGCACGCCAGCGCCGACGCGGTGTTCGCCGACATCGAGCAGCGCCTGCCCCGGACGAGCCGGCAGTCGGTCTACAACGCCCTCGGCGACTTCGCCGATGCGGGGCTCGTCCGACGGATCGAACCGGCCGGCAAGCCCATGCTCTTCGAACTGCGCGTGGGCGACAACCACCACCACCTGGTCTGCAACGGCTGTGGCGCCGTCGAAGACGTCGACTGCGCCATCGGCGCGGCGCCCTGTCTGGTGCCCGCCGACGACCGCGGTTTCACCCTGACTTCCGCTGAGGTCACGTACTGGGGCCTGTGCCCCGCGTGCGCGGCCGAGCGACCGGCATCCACCCACCCCGAGGAAGGAACTCCATGACGGAACTCGACCCCACGATCGCTGATCCGGCCACCGCGCCGATCGGTGAGGATGTCAGCGGCATCGACCATTCGACCGCTGTCATCGACACCGAGCAGGCCCAGGCTGCGGAAGCGACGAAGTGCCCGGTCATCCACGCCCAGCCCCACCCGACCCAGGGCTCGGCCAACCACGTGTGGTGGCCGAACCAGCTCAACCTCAAGATCCTCGCCAAGAACAGCGAGGCGCGTAACCCGCTCGACCCCGACTTCGACTATGTCGCGGCGTTCGAGGCGCTCGATCTGGCCGAGGTGAAGAAGGACATCGCGCAGGTGCTCACCACCTCGCAGGAGTGGTGGCCGGCGGACTTCGGCCACTACGGACCGCTCATGATCCGCATGGCCTGGCACTCGGCGGGAACCTACCGCGTCACCGACGGCCGCGGCGGCAGCGGCACCGGGCAGCAGCGCTTCGCGCCGCTGAACAGCTGGCCGGACAACGCCGGCCTCGACAAGGCGCGGCGCCTGCTGTGGGACGTCAAGAAGAAGTACGGCCAGTCGCTGTCGTGGGGTGACCTGTTCATCCTCGCCGGCAACGTCGCGCTCGAGGACATGGGCTTCACGACGTTCGGCTACTCGGGCGGCCGCCCCGACGTGTGGGAGCCGGACGACGACGTGTACTGGGGTGCGGAGACCACCTGGCTCGGCGACGACCAGCGCTACTCGGGCGAGCGCGACCTCGACAAGCCGCTCGCCGCGGTCCAGATGGGCCTCATCTACGTGAACCCCGAGGGCCCGGCCGGCCAACCCGACCCGCTCGCGTCGGCGCGTGACATCCGCGAGACGTTCGCCCGCATGGCGATGAACGACGAGGAGACGGTCGCGCTGATCGCCGGCGGTCACACCTTCGGCAAGACCCACGGTGCCGCACCCGACTCGTACCTCGAGGAGAGCCCCGAGGCCGCGGGCCTGGAGATGCAGGGCCTGGGCTGGAAGAACAACTTCGGCGAGGGCAAGAAGGACGACCAGATCAGCTCGGGCCTGGAGGTCACCTGGACCTACCACCCGACCCGCTGGGACAACGAGTTCTTCCACATCCTCTACGCCTACGAGTGGGAGCTGTTCACCGGTCCCGGCGGCGGGCACCAGTGGCACCCCAAGCACGGCGCCGGCGCCGACATGGTCCCCAAGGCCCACTCCGAGGGACGCCAGGAGCCGCGCATGCTCACCAGTGACATCGCGCTGCGCACCGACCCCGAGTACGACAAGATCTCGCGGCGCTTCCGCGACGACCCGGATGCGTTCGCCGAGGCGTTCGCCCGCGCGTGGTTCAAGCTGACCCACCGCGACCTGGGGCCGAAGAGCCGCTACGTCGGACCCGAGGTCCCGCAGGAGGACCTGATCTGGCAGGACCCGCTGCCGGCCGTCGATCACGAGCTCATCGACGACGCCGACGCGGCCGACCTCAAGGCGCGCATCCTCGCGTCGGGCCTGTCGGTGGCCGACCTGGTGGCGACCACCTGGGCGGCGGCATCCTCGTTCCGCGGCAGCGACAAGCGCGGCGGCGTCAACGGCGCCCGCATCCGGCTGGCCCCGCAGAAGGACTGGGAGGCCAACAACCCGGCCCGTCTGCAGAAGGTGCTCCCGGTGCTCGAGCAGATCCAGGCGGCGTTCAACGCCGAGCAGACCGGCGGCAAGAAGGTGTCGCTGGCCGACCTCATCGTCCTGGCGGGCAACGCCGCGGTGGAGAAGGCGGCCGCCGACGGCGGCGTCGAGGTGACCGTGCCGTTCCACCCGGGCCGCACCGACGCCTCGCAGGAGCAGACCGACGTCGAGTCCTTCGAGTGGCTCGAGCCGGTCGCCGACGGCTTCCGCAATTACCTGAGCCGCGAGGCCACCCTGCCGGCCGAGCACCTGCTCATCGACAAGGCGAGCCTGCTGACGCTGACCGCGCCCGAGACCACCGTGCTGGTCGGCGGCCTGCGGGCCCTGGACGCCAACTGGGACGGCTCCGAGTACGGCGTGTTCACCGACCGCCCCGGCGTGCTGAGCAACGACGTATTCGTGAACCTGCTGGAACTGGGCAACGAGTGGAAGCCGCTCGACCCGGGCAAGCACGCCTTTGAGGGGCGTCGCATCGGCTCCGGCGAGCTGATCGGCCGCGGTACCCGCGTCGACCTGCTGTTCGGCTCGAACTCCGAGCTGCGCGCCCTCGCCGAGGTCTACGCCTCCGACGACGCGCACGAGAAGTTCGTGCGTGACTTCGTCGCCGCGTGGGGCAAGGTCACCGAGCTCGACCGGTTCGACCTGCACCGCTGATCCGGCGCACAAGCACCAGGCCCTGCTCCCTCTGGGGGGAGCAGGGCCTGGGTCGTCTCCGAAAGGTTCAGCCGGCGGCGCGGCTGTCGAACAGGGCGCGCTGCAGCCACCCCGCCAGCAGAGCGCCCACGATCGGGAACACGAGGAACACCCACAGCTGGCTGAGCGCGTCGACGCCGCCGTAGATGGCCGCGGCGATCGAGCGCGCCGGGTTCACCGAGGTGTTGTCGATGGGGATGGATGCCAGGTGGATGAGCGTGAGCGTCAGCCCGATCGCGATGCCGGCGTGGGCGGTGCCCCGGGTGCGGTGCGTGGCACCGAGGATCACGAGGACGAAGATCGCCGTGAACACGATCTCGGCGGTGATCGCCGCGCCCAGCCCGAACCCGCCGGGGGAGTGCTGATCGAATCCGTTGCTCGCGAAGCCCGACGCCTGCGCGTTCGACAGCCAGCCGGCCGGCCCGAACATGCCGATCAGGACGATGATCGTCGTGCCCACCGCGCCGCCGACGATCTGGGCGACGATGTAGCCGATGGTGTCGCGCCAGGCGAAGCGTCCGGCCGCGGCCAGGCCCAGGGTGACGGCGGGGTTGAAGTGACCGCCGGAGATCGGGCCCCAGGCGTAGACGCCGATCAACACGGTGAGGCCGAACGCGAGTGCGACACCGAGGAAGCCGACGCCCAGCGAGCTGCCGTTGGAGCCGGTGCCGAAGTCGGAGGCGAACAGCGCGGTGCTCAGCGACCCGAAGACGAGCACGAACGTGCCGGTCGCCTCGGCGGCGAGCTTGACGCCCGTGGACGGTCCGCCCGGGGGTGGCGTGTGTGCTTCCTGCGTGGGAACGGCAGGGCGGTCGGGGACCGGATCGTTGCTCATGGGTGCGTCCTTTCGCGTCACGGACCTCTCGCGCTGATTCTGCCCCCGATCGGCCCCTTCGCGCTGCAGGCGCACGGTTTTCGTCACCGGCCTGGCGGCGGGGTCACAGACGCCCGGCGGCCTTCAGGGCGAGGTAACGGTCGGCGATGCGCGGCGGCAGCTCGTCCGGCCCGGCGGTGACCGCGTCGGCGCCCGCGCGGCGCACGGCGGCAGCCACCGCTTCGGCTTCGGCGTCGGCGCGGGCCGCCGCCGCCTGGGCGTACACCCCGGCCGCGTCCGTCGGGCGGGCGCGGCCGGGGTCGGCGGCGGTGACGCTGCCGACGACCACCTGGGTGCGCGCGGTCAGGCCCGGCAGCGACCCGAGGAAGCCGCGCGCCGCCTCGGGGGCATCCTGGGCCGTGAGCAGGACCACCAGCGACGGCCGTGTCGTGAGCGCCCGCACCTGGGTGGTCACCGCATCCCAGTCGGTGTCCAGCAGCTGCGGCTCCACCGGCGCCATCGCGTCGACCAGGGCGGGCAGCAGCGCCGCGCCGGCCACGCGCGTCACCCGCGCGCGCAGGACGCGGTCGAACATCACCAGGTGCACGTGATCGCCGGCCCGTGCCGCCAGTGCGGCCAGCAGCAGCGCCGCCTCCATCGCGGCATCCAGCCGGGTGCCGTCGCCGACGCGTGTGGCCGCGGTGCGACCGGTGTCGATGACGATGACCACGTGGCGGTCGCGCTCGGGACGCCAGGTGCGCATCATCGTGGTGGTCGACCGGGCGGTGGCCCGCCAGTCGATGGAGCGGACGTCGTCGCCACGCACGTATTCGCGCAGGCTGTCGAATTCGGTGCCCTGGCCGCGCACCTGAACGCTCGTGTTGCCGTCGAGCTCCCGCAGCCGCGCGAGTCGGGACGGCAGGTGCCGGCGCGCGGTGAACGGCGGCAGCACCCGCACGGCGCCGACCGCGTCGATGCGTGCCTGGCGCCCGGCCAGCCCCAGCGGCCCCCGGGAGCGCACGACGACGAACGGGCTGCGCAGTTCGCCGCGTCGGCGGGGACGCAGGGGTACCGTGACGGCGCGGCGCTCACCTGGCGGCAGGTCCACGCCGATCCGGTCGGCCCCGGCCCCGGCGGTCGGCTGCCACGCGTCCCGCACCTGCCCACGGAGGCGACGGATGCCGGTGTTGCGCAGCAGCAGGGTCGTCACCACGGGCTCGTCGCGCAGCGCGCGCGCCGGGATGCGGCGCTGCACCTCCACCTGGCGCGGGTCCGCCGCCGTCGCGACGTCGACGGCGACGGCGACGGCGACCAGCGCGGTCCACACCGCGGCCACGCCCCAGGCCGGTACGCCGGCGGCCGACAGGACGATGACCGGGACGATGCCGAGCGCCACGGCCGGCGCGAGACGTCCGGAGACGAACATCACACCGGGACGCGGGTCTGCTGCCGCACCGAGGTCAGGATGGCGTCGACCGACACCGCCTCCAGCTCCGCCTCGGGCCGCAGCCGCAGACGGTGCCGCCACGTGGGCACGAGCATCGTCTGCACGTGATCGGGCGTGATCGCGGGGTAGCCGCCCAGCCACGCCCAGGCACCGGCCGTCGCCAGCAGCGCGGTCGCCGCGCGCGGACTGGCACCCAGCTGCACCGACGGCGACTGCCGTGTCGCCCGGGCGAGGTCGACGACGTAGCCGAGCACGTCGTCCGAGACGGTCACGGCGGCCGCCGCCCGCTGGGCCGCATGGATCTGCGCGGCGTCGACCACGGCATCCACCCCCGCCGCGGCGAGGTCGCGCGGACGGAAGCCGCTCGCATGGCGGCGCAGCACCGCCACCTCGGCGTCACGGTCGGGCACGTCGATGACGAGCTTGAGCAGGAAGCGGTCCAGCTGCGCCTCCGGCAGCGTGTACGTCCCCTCATGTTCGACGGGGTTCTGCGTCGCGGCGACCAGGAACGGGTCGGGCAGCGGGCGCGAGACGCCGTCGGCGGAGACCTGCCGCTCCTCCATGGCCTCCAGCAGCGCCGCCTGGGTCTTGGGGGGCGTGCGGTTGATCTCGTCGGCCAGCAGCACGTGGGTGAACACCGGTCCGTCGCGGAACTCGAACTCACCCGACCGCGCGTCGTAGACGAGCGAGCCGGTCACGTCTCCCGGCATCAGGTCGGGCGTGAACTGGACGCGGGCGGTGTCCAGGCCGAGGGCGCGGCTGAACGCGCGCACCAGCAGGGTCTTGGCCACGCCGGGGACCCCCTCCAGCAGTACGTGGCCCCGGGCCAGCAGCGCGATCAGCAGTCCGGTGACGGCGCCGTCCTGGCCGACGACCGCTTTGCCGACCTCCTGCCGCACGCGGTTCATCGCCTCGCGCAGCTGATCGTCGTCGGCGGGCCGGGCGGGGGTTTCGGAGCTCACAGGCGGGTCCTTTCGGTGGCGGCGTGTTCGAGGTCGTGCAGGCGGTCGGACAGGTCGACCAGCTCACGGTCGGTCCGGGGGACGCGGTCGATGAGGATCTCGGCGGCGATGCGCGGGTCGATGCCCGCCCGCGCGGCGACGGCCGCCGAGATCTCCGGGGCGGATGCCGCGGGCCCGAGCCCCAGGCGGTGGGCCAGCCGCTGCAGGGCGGCGATGCGCAGCGCGTCGATCGCGTGGCCGGGGTCGCCGGCCCGGGCGTACAGCCGCGCACGGCCGGCGGTCGTCTCGGCGCCACGGACGGTCACCGGCAGCGTCTCGGCAACGAGCGGACCGAACCGGCGCCCCTGCCACACCGCGGCCGCCAGCGCCGCCAGGACCGCCAGGGCGATGGCGGGGGTCACCCACTCGGGGGTGAGCGTGCCGATCGTCGCCGGCTCTCCGCCCCCGTCGGCGAGCGGGTCGGGCAGGTACCAGACCAGGTCGGCGTGGCGCCCCATCAGCCCCAGGGCGAGGGCGGCGTTGCCGGCCGTGGCCAGGTGCTCGTTGAGGAACAGGGCGGTGCCGTCGACGGCGGCGAGGCGCCCGGTGTCGGTCGCGCGCACGAGCAGACCGTAGCCGGCGCCCGAGGGATAGCATCCGGTCACCCCCGCCGGTGCCGTGAAGACCGGGCCGGGGCTGATCGCCCCCGCACGGCGGGCCTCGGCCACCGGGCACGCGGGCTCGGCGGCGCCGTCGCCGATCCCGCGGGGCGCGGCGCCGTCGAACAGGACCCGCAGATCACGGGCGCGCGGGTCGATGAGCACGACGTCCTCGGCGGCGTCCGCCAGCGCGGTGAGATCGGCGTCGCCCAGCACGGTCGCATCGGTGATGACCAGCGTCGTGCCGGCGCCGGCGGCCGTGACCGCCGCCTCGCGGCTGCGGGCGACGGTGACGTCGACGCCCTGCCCGCGGAGGATCTGCACGAGCGCGCGCCCCCCGTCGGGACCGGCCGCGTCGGGGTCGAGCAGGCCCTGGGCGGGCAGCCGGGCGATGCCGGCGATGGCGGCCGCGACCGCACCGACCACCAGCAGCGCCGCCCCGATCGCCACCCACCCGCCGACGGCGCGGCGTCGCACCGCGGGCCGCTCGAGCACGGTCATGCCGGCACCGCCTCGGCGGGCGCGCGCCGCATCCGCCGGTCGAGGTCGGACAGTCGACGGTAGGCGGCTTCGGTGCCCGGCCGCCGCAGGTATCGCACGTCGTCGAAGGCGGCGGCCGCCTCGGCCAGCGCGGCCTTCTCGGCGGGGAACAGCGCGGCGGCGGCCCGTGCGAAGCCGTGCACGGTGGTGCCCGGCACCGGGTCGAGCAGGGTGCGCTCGGCGAGCTCGCGCGCGAGGGCCCGGAACCGCAGCACGATCGCGTCGTCCCAGTCGCAGGCAGCGGCGGCGGCCTCCGCGCGGCGGCGCAGTTCGGCGGCAGCCACCGTCTCGTCGTGCGCCAGCACCGCGGACGCCCGGCGGGACCGTGCCACCGGGCGTGGCCGCCCCCAGACGACGACCGCGGCGATCACGACCGCCACGATCACGACGGCCACCACCACCGCCAACCACGGCGCGAACGACTCGGGCAGGCTGCCGGAGAAGAGGTTCGCGAAGAAGTCGCCGACCGCCTGCGCGAACCGGTCGAACGGTGTCGGCTCGGCTGCCCGGTACACCGGGTCGGCCAGCTCGGCCTCTGCCCATTCCCGGGCCTGGTCGCCGTCGGGCGCCAGCGGCGGCGCCGCCGGGATCGGCGTCACGTGTGCCCGCCGGGCGGCGTCCACTGCGTCGGCGGGGGAGCGGCCGGCGGGCCCGCGGGCGGTGTCTGCGGCCGGGGGTCGGGTGCCGGTCCTGCGACGGACGGTCCGGACGGCGGCGACCCGGGTGCCGGAGGGTACGGCGCGGATCCGGCACCCGGCCCGTACGGCGGCATCGGGACGTATCCGGGCGCCGCGGGGTACGGCACCGGCGCGCCGGGGCCGTAGCCGTACCCGGGCGGGCGCGGCCCGATCCGTCGGCCGATGTGCCGGCGGTACGGGTCGGGCAGGTCGGTGCCCCCGGCATCCCGCTCATCGACGTAGGCCAGCAGATCCAGGTCGAGGCCCTCGTGGCGCATGCGGCAGTCGACGTAGATGAGCGCGGTGGCCGTGGCGGTGACCACGAGCGCCATCGACTGGATGAGGACCACCACCGCCTGCGTCGCCAGCGAGCCGAGCACGAGGGCGATGAGCGCCTGGACGTCGGGGTCGCCGGTGGGGGTGAACACCGACGTGACGGCGACCGTCGCGAACGTGAACGGGATGCTCACCACCTGCCCGATGAACCCGAAGGTCAGCGAGATGATCACGATCACGCCCAGGCTCGACCAGAACCGGCCGCGAGTGAGCACCCACGAGCGCACCACGGCGGCGCGGATCGTGGCGTGCTCCATGATGATCGTCGCCGGCACGAGCAGCAGCTTGACGGTCAGCCAGAGCACCAGCGGGATCGCGGCCAGGAACAGCAGCACGCTCAGCACGATGACCGCAGGCAGCGCCGCCTGGGCCAGCAGCACCAGCAGGCCGATGGCGACGCCCGCCACCACCGTGACCACCAGGCTCAGCAGCAGCGCGTAGCCGACGAGCCGACCGGCGACCGGCTTGATCTGTCGCCACAGCTGTCCCAGCGTCCGCTTCTCGGCGACGACGGCGTGCGCGACCTCGGCGACGACGATGCCCTGCACGATGACGACCAGGACCGTGGACAGCACGCTCAGCACGAACGTGCCGATGCCGATCAAGGCGATCGAACCGGCCATCACGGTGTCGAAGTCCTCGCTGCCCGGGTCGACCGCCGCCAACCGCGACAGGGAGTAGAAGGTGAGACCGACGATCGCACCGGCCACCAGCAGCGTCGCCACCGTCTGCACGACCAGCGCGAACCCGAGCAGCACCCGCGGGTTCTGCCGCAGGGCGGTGAAGGAACGGCCCAGGATCGTGCCGAATCCGAGCGGATGCAGGGGGATGATGCCCGGCCTGGGCGCAGGCGTCCACGTCGGGTAGGCCGTCACGGTCCCTCCTCGCAGGTCGGCGTGGCTGGTCCTATCGTGGCATATCCGGCTCTGCCCGCACCGCTCTCACGGGTGTCCGACGGCGCCGGCGACGCGCATGTCCGATACTGTGGAGGCGCGCCTGTGCGGCGCGCCGGCATCCGCCGCATCCGAAGGACGAACGGGACCTATGGCATCGCGCATCCTGGTGGTCGACGACGACACCGCCCTGGCTGAGATGATCGGCATCGTCCTGCGTACCGAGGGCTTCGAGACCGCGTTCTGCGCAGACGGTGCCGCGGCGCTGGACGTGTGGAAGGCCGAGCGCCCCGACCTGATCCTGCTCGACCTCATGCTGCCGGGCATGGACGGCATCGAGATCTGCACGCGCGTGCGCGCAGAGTCGGGCGTGCCGATCATCATGCTCACCGCCCGCACCGACACCGCCGACGTCGTGCGGGGCCTGGAGTCGGGCGCCGACGACTACATCGTCAAGCCGTTCAACCCGAAGGAGCTCGTCGCCCGCATCCGCACCCGGCTGCGGCCGGCCAGCCAGCCCGCCGGCGACACGCTGCGCATCGGCGACCTCACCGTCGACGTCGCCGCGCACGAGGTCCGCCGGGGCGAGGAGATCATCGCCCTCACGCCCCTGGAGTTCGAGCTGCTGGTGGCCCTGGCGTCCAAGCCGCAGCAGGTGTTCTCCCGCGAGATGCTGCTCGAGCAGGTGTGGGGCTACCACTACAAGGCCGACACCCGGCTCGTGAACGTCCACGTACAGCGCCTGCGCGCCAAGGTCGAAGTCGATCCCGACAACCCCAAGATCGTCACGACGGTGCGCGGCGTCGGGTACCGCGCCGGCGCGGTGGTGTGACGGGGCGCATCGTGCCCACCGCCACCGTCACCACGACCGGCCGCGCGATCGTCACCGATTGGCGCGACTGGCGGGCATGGCCCACCCGGCTCACCCATGCGTGGCGACGCTCGCTGCGGTTCCGCACCCTCGCCCTGACCCTGGGCCTGACCGCGCTGACGATCCTGGTCGCCCTCGTGTGGATGGCCCTGGCGATCCAGAACGACCTGTTCGACTCCCGAGCCCAACAGGTGCAGTCCGCGGCGGGGCGCGCGGCCCAGACGGCGCAGACCACGCTGGACGCGGCCGTCGTCGAAGGCGACCCGGTGGCGCTGCAGATCCTGATGGACCGGGTGCGCGAGACCCTGCTCCGCCAGGCCGGCACCGACATGATGGCGGCGTTCCGCATCTCGACGCAGCCGTCGACGATCGCCCCGCAGGACTTCGAGGCCGGCGGGCTGACCGCCGACATGCTCAGCGACGGACTGCGCGCGGCGGTGCGCACGGAAGCCGGGCAGCAGTGGTGGCAGTCGATCGCGGTGCCCACCGACGACGGTGAGCTGCCCGGCATGGCGGTCGGTCAGCAGATCATCGTGCCCGAAGCCGGCCCGTACGAGCTGTACTTCGCGTACGACCTGGGCTCCGAGGCGGCGACGCTGCAGTTCGTGCAGGTCACGCTGTGGGGCGTGGGCATCGCCCTGGTCGTGCTCATCGGCGCCGTGTCGTGGTTCGTGCTCCGGTCGGTGACCGTGCCGATCGCGCAGGCCGCCGAGACCAGCGCGAAACTGGCCGCCGGTGACCTCGAGGTGCGCCTCCCGGTGCAGGGCGAGGACGAGTTCGCGACCCTCGGCCGCTCGTTCAACGCGATGGCCGACAGCATCGCCGCGCAGATCAAGGAGCTGGCCGACCTGTCGCTCGTGCAGCAGCGCTTCGTCTCGGACGTGTCGCACGAGCTGCGCACTCCGCTGACCACCATCCGCCTGGCCTCGGACATGCTCAACGATCAGCGCGCCGAGTTCGACCCGGTCACCGCGCGCGCCGCCGAACTGCTGCACGCCCAGGTCGAACGGTTCGAGACCCTGCTCACGGACCTGCTCGAGATCAGCCGGTACGACGCCGGGTCGGTGCAGCTCGAGAACGAGCCGACGAGCCTGGCGCACCTGGCCGAGGATGTCATCGCCTCGATGCAGCAGGTGGCCGAGCAGCACGACACCGACGTGCGCCTGGTCGCCCCCGGCGGGTACTCGCCGGTCGAGATGGATCCGCGGCGCGTGCGCCGGGTCGTGCGCAATCTGCTCGGCAATGCGATCGAGCACGGTGAGGGCCGTCCGGTCGTCGTGACCGTCGACAGCAACCAGCAGGCGGTCGCGCTGGGGGTGCGCGACTACGGGCTGGGCATGAGCGCCGAGGCCGCCGAGCGTGTCTTCGACCGGTTCTGGCGCGCCGACCCGTCCCGCAAGCGCACCCTGGGCGGCACCGGCCTGGGCCTGTCGATCGCGCTGGGCGACGCGCGCCTGCACGGGGGCATGCTCGAAGTGTGGTCCGAACCCGGCCGCGGCACGAACTTCGTGCTGACCCTGCCCCGCCAGCCCGGCGACCTCGCCGGGGCCTCGCCCGTCCCGCTCGACCCCGGCGACGACGGCGCCCCGCTGGACGACCTCGGACACACGCAGCCGATCGACATTCCCGGAGCAGCATGGGAGGGACGCTCATGAAAGGTCTGCGCACGCTCGGCGCGGCGATGCTGGCCGCGCTCGCCGCCCTCGCCCTCGTCGCCTGCGCGGGGCTGCCGGTCACCGGTCCGGTGCACGCCGGGCGCCCGGTCACCGACGACAGCGGCCAGGGCGACGTCTCCTTCGTGCCGGCCGGCCCCGCCCCCGGCGCCACCCCGGCGCAGATCGTCGAGGGGTTCATCGCCGCCGGCTCCGGGCCGCGCGGCGGCTGGGCCATCGCCCAGGAGTTCCTCACCGACGAGGCCCGCGAGGTGTGGAAGCCGCAGGCCGGTGTCACCATCTACGAATCCGGCTCTCGCAGCCTGACCGAAGGTGAGGAAGGCCAGATCACCGTCACGGTGAGCGCGGAGGCGACCGTGGATGCCACGGGCGCCTACACCGTCTCGGGTGAGGGCGAGATCCCCTTCACCTTCGGCCTCGCGCAGGTCGGCGACCAGTGGCGCATCGCACAGGCGCCCGACGGCATCATCCTGGACGAGAACCGGTTCCAGTCGGTGTTCCACCGCTACGAGGTGATGTACTTCGACGCGTCCTGGTCGCGGCTGATCCCCGACATCCGGTGGTTCCCGGCGGCCAACGCGGTGACCCGCATCGCGCAGGCGCTCGTGGACGGCGCCCCCAGCCCGTGGCTGGCCGACGCGGTCGTGTCCGCGTTCTCGTCCACCGTCGGCCTGGCGCAGAGCGCCGTGCCGGAGCGCTCGGGCGTCGCCGAGGTGTCGCTGGGCAGCAGCGCCCGCGGGCTCGACCAGCAGGTCCTCGACCGCATGCAGACCCAATTGGAGGAGTCGCTGGAGACAGCCGGCATCCTCGGCGTGGACATGCTCGTCGACGACCAGATCCTCGTCGCCGAGGCGGTCCCGGTCTCCCGCATGGTCATCGACAGTCGTCCGCTCGTGCTCACCGAGGAAGAGTTCGGCTACCTGTCCGGGACGCAGATCGAAGCGATCGCCGAGCTGTCCGACACGATCCTGGACGTGGGCGCGACGGCGATCGAGCTCAACGCCGACCGCCGGACGGCCGCCGTGCAGACCGGCACCGGCACGGTGGTGCGGGTGCAGGCCGGCGGTGAGGTGACCGATGTCGACAGCCGCGCCGGCCTCGTGGCCCCGACGATCGACCCGTACGGCTACATCTGGACCGTGCCGGCCGACGATCCGCACAGCGTCGTCGCCGGCGCACCCGACGGCAGCTTCGTCGAGGTCGCCGGGGCCTGGCCGGGCGCCCTGCGGGTCTGGGCGATGCAGGTGGCCCGCGACGGCACCCGCGTGGCCGCCGTCGTGCTCGACGGCACACAGCCGTCGGTGTGGGTCGCCGGCATCGTGCGCGACGAACAGGGCACCCCGATCGAACTCAGCGAAGCGAAGCTGCTCGCGCAGCTGCCCGGCGCCGGCATCGATCTGGCCTGGCTCGACGGCAAGACGCTGGCGGTGGCCGGTCAGGCCTCCGAACAGGGCTTCGTCGTGCAGGTGCCCACCGGCGGGCCCGCCACCCAGCTGCGGGCGCCCAGCGACCTCACCGCCGTCAGCGGCGGCAATCAGGCCGGTGCGGTGCGTCTGCGCGACGCCGAGGGCAATCTGTACGTGCAGCGCGGGGCCAACTGGCAGCATCAGGCCACCGGCATCCTCGTGCTGGCCGCCCAGCAGGGCACGCTGAACTGACCCTTCCTCCCCAGCCGGCCCGACCGGGCGGGTCTCCACAGATCCGGGCCGGGTGGGTCCGCGCGCAACAGCGGCCACGACGATGGGGTGATGCCGAGTCCCACCGTGTCCGCTGTGGTGCGCGCCAGCCTCGCCGAAGCGCTCTCGCTCGTGTTCCCGGTCTCCTGCGCCGGGTGTGACGCGCCGGATGTGAGCCTGTGCGACGCGTGCCGCCGGCGGCTGCGCCCGCGGCCGGTGGTGCGGCGCGTCGATGACGTGCTCGTGCGCAGCGGCGTGCCGTTCGACGGGGTGGCCGCGCGGGTGATCCGCGCGTGCAAACAGGACGGGCGCACGGGTCTGGCCCGGCCCCTGGGGGCGCTGCTGCGCGCGGCCGCCGCCGACTTCGACCCGGCCGCGATCGTGGTCCCGGTGCCCTCGTCGCGGGCGGCCCTGCGCCGGCGCGGGTACCGGGTCGCGGAGCTGCTGGCCCGCCGCGCCGGGCTCGCGCCGCACCGGCTGCTGCGGCCGGCCGGGGTGGCCGCCGACCAGCGCGGCCTCGACCGTGCCGCGCGCGCCGAGAATGTGCGCGGGACGCTGCGGGCGCGCTCCGTCGCGGGCCGGCGCGTCCTGGTGGTGGACGACGTGATCACCACCGGCGCGACCCTCCGGGAGGCCGTACGGGTGCTGCGCGCGGCAGGGGCCGAGGTGGTCGGTGCGGCCACCGTCGCCGCGACGGAGCGCCGGTGGCCGGACGCGGGATTTGAACCGGCAGATCGTGCGTGACTAACGGGGGCGGGCGGGCTACCGTGGGGGGACAAGGCGAACGTGGTCCGCCCTTGACCGGGTGGACCGGAACAAGGAGGTCAGGGATGGAAACCAGCATCGTCGGCGTGGGTGTGAACATCACAGATCGGTTCCGCACCGT
Source organism: Microbacterium pollutisoli (assembly GCF_053586795.1). Taxonomy (NCBI): domain Bacteria; kingdom Bacillati; phylum Actinomycetota; class Actinomycetes; order Micrococcales; family Microbacteriaceae; genus Microbacterium; species Microbacterium pollutisoli. Next base: position 201,611 of record NZ_JBNYWT010000005.1, on the reverse strand, counting down.
CGTGGAGGAGAAGTCCACGCGCATTCAGACCCTGGCACCGCGCGCCCAGCGACTCGACGTCAAAGTCACCCACCGCGCCTACCACAACGGCACTCGCGAAGACGAGACGGTCGAGCTCACCCTCACGGGCAAGGGGCCCATCGTCCGCGCCGAGGCCGTCGACGGCGACAAGTTCGCCGCCCTCGACCTGGCCGTCGACAAGATGGCCGAGCAGCTGCGCCGGGCGAAGGACAAGCGCGTCGACGCCCGCAACCACCCCCGCGGCGCCAAGCTCGAGAAGGGCAGCGGCACGCTGAAGGGCATCGATGTCCAGCCCGCATCCGTCGACGTGATCCGCGCGGTCGCGACGGGGGAGGTCCCGCTCATCACCGGGAACGAGGACGAAGAGGACTACACGCCCGTCGTCATCCGCACCAAGCGGTTCGACGCGGAGTGGATGTCGGTGGAGGAGGCCGTGGACCGCATGGAGCTGGTCGGACACGACTTCTTCCTGTTCATCGACGCCCGCACCGATCAGCCCAGCGTCGTATACCGCCGCAAGGGCTGGGACTACGGGGTCATCTCGCTGACGACGACGGCGGCTCCGGCCGAACTGGCGTCCTGACACGACGGCGGCCGGGAGCGCTCCGCTCCCGGCCGCACGTCGCACCGGCTAATCGAAGATGCCGTCGAGGATGCTGCCGATCACCAGCCCACCGAGGATGCCGCCGACCAGGTTGTCCCCGCCGCCGCGACGGCCGCCGCGGCCGCCCCAGCCGGAGTTCCAGTCGTCCGGGCCGCCGGGCCGCGACTGATCGATGTCGCGCTGCGCCAGTTGCAGCGCCTCGGCGGCCAGCAGCGCGCAGCGCCGGGCGTCGGCCAGGGCGCGCTCCCGCGACTCCTCGGGGATCGGGGCGCCCGCCGCACCCAGATCGAGACGGAGGCGCTCGGCCTCGGCCAGGCGGGTGCGGGCGTCCGCGCCGATCCAGCCGCGGTGGCCCGAGATCACGCTGCGCGCCACCCCGAGCTGTCGGTCGGCGTCGTCGAGGGCGTGCCGCACGTGCGCCTCGGGGATGACCGGACGGGCCGCGCGTTCGCGCGCCGCGTCGACCGCGGCGTCGAGCGCCGCATTGGCCTGACGCAGCGCGGTCAGCTCCCCGAAGGGGTCGGGCTTCGAACCGGGCGGCGTCAGCTCCTGCAGCGCCGTCTCCAGCGCCGCCATCGCCGCGGCGACGGTGGGCACGTCGGCCACGTCCCGGGCGGTGGCCAGGTCTTCGCGCGAGTCCTCGACGATGGCCGCGAGGGTCGATTCCGCCCGCAGCGCCTCGACTTCGAACTGGTCGACGGCGTCGATGAGGGTGGTGGCGCGGCGCACCGCCTCGATGGCGGTCTCCAGGGCGAGGTTCGCCTGCTCGCGCTGTCCGCTCTCGCGGCGGTCGGTGGCCACGTCGGCCCCGTGCAGGGCGAACTCGATCAGCTGGGCCGCCTCGGCCGCGTTGCCCGACACCTTCCGCAGGGCCCCCGCCGAATAGCGGGTCGCGAGCCGTTCGGTCGTGGCCTGAGTGTGCGGCAGCCGCTCGCGCAGCCGTTCGGCGTCGCGGCGGATGCCCGCGACGATCTCCGGAGCCCGGCGTGCGCGTTCGATCGGCGCGGCCAGCGCACTCGTCCGGTCGTCGAGCAGGTCTTCGGCCCATTCGCACAGCTGCACGATGCGGGCGTTGCGGGTGCGCAGCTCTTCCGACGTGTCGGGGATGTCGTCGTGATTCAGCTGGTTGAGGTGGAACGCCTCGCCCAGGTGCTGCCGCACCGACTCGAGCGCCGCGCGCAGGTCGCCGGTGGCGTCCCGCCCCAGCTCGATCTCGGCGTAGGCGAGCTCATCGGAGACCAGGCGCACGCGCTCGTCGGCACGCACGAGGGCGGCGTCGGCGTGCCGGGTCAGCTCGGCATCCTCCGCCTGCTGCTGCTCGGTCTCACGCTTGCGTCTTCCCCAGAATCCGGCCATGAATCGATCCTAGGTCGAAGCCGTGCCGTCGCGGCTGTGGGGATGCGGAGCACTCGCATCCCCACCGGGCCGGGCCGTCCGGTGGCTCAGGCCGCGCGGCGGATGAGGATGCGCCAGTGCTCGGGCCCGCGCTCGCCGTACTCGGTGGTGTACGCGCCGCCGTAGCGCTGCGCGAGCTGGTTCAGCAGCGGTACCGGGTCGTGGGTGGCCGAGATCACCATCGCGCCGCCGGGTGCCAGGCCCTCGATGGCGCCGAAGATCGCCGCGTGGCGGATGGCGTGGGGGATCGTCTGCACGTCGAGCACGGGCACCTCGTCGTCGTGCTCACCGCATGCGCAGCCGCCGCCACCGGGGCGCTGGTCGACGGCCTCGTCGCGGGAGGTGTGGATCTCGATTCCGGCCATGACTGCTCCTGTTCGCTGTCGCGCCGCGGGTCGCGGCGGTGTCTGTGTTCCGAGTTTATTACACTTAATCCCGTGGAAAATGACTCGGTTGCGCGCCGGCGCACCGCCGCCACCGGGCGGCGGCATTCGTCGACGCGCGAGATGCTGCTGCGCATGATCGAGGCGCAGGCCGCGCCGGTGGCGATCGGTGCCCTCGCGCGGGCGGCCGGGCTGCACGAGAACACGGTGCGCGGGCACCTGGAGCATCTGTTCGCCGACGGGTACGTCACGCGGGAGCGGGCGGCCGTGGACGGCCGCGGCCGCCCGGCCTGGCTGTGGCGGGCGGTCGTCCCCGAACCGGCCTCGCCGTACGCCGCCCTGGCCGGTGTCCTCGCCGACACGCTGGCGCGCACGAGCGCCGACCCGGTCGCCGAGGCGCGTGACGCCGGGCGCGGGTGGGGGCGCGGGATCGGCGTCGGCGTCACTCCCGCCGCCGATGACGCCCAGGCGCGGGAGCGGGTCGTGGCGGTGATGGCCGAGCAGGGCTTCGCCCCGCAGGACGACGGGGATGCCGTGACCTTGCACCGGTGCCCGCTCATCGCGGCCGCCGTCCGGCATCCACAGATCGTCTGCGCCGTGCACGTGGGCATGGTCGACGGTGTGCTGGAGGCGGTCGGCTCGGACGCCGAAGCCGACCTGGTGCCCTTCATCGCGCCGGGGCGCTGCGCGCTCTACGTGCGTGCGGCGTCCACAGTGCACGCCAAGGTCACAGCCGGATAACATGGGACGGTGTGCCCGCGCGCCTGCGCCGGCACGGGTCGGCGCGGATCGTCGGCCGAACCCGACAGATGGAGATCCTCCGTGGCCAACCCTCTCGAGAAACTGCTCCGCGCCGGTGAAGGTCGCGTGCTGCGCCGGCTGCAGCAGGTCGTCAAGGCCGTCAACGCCCTCGAGGAGGATTACGCGCAGCTGACCGACGAGGAGCTGCGGGGCGAGACGACCGAGCTGCGCGCACGGTACGAGGCCGGTGAGAGCCTCGACAAGCTCATGCCGGAGGCGTTCGCTGCCGTGCGCGAAGCCGCCAAGCGCACGCTCGGCCAGCGTCCGTACGACGTGCAGATCATGGGTGGCGCGGCACTGCACCTGGGCAACATCGCCGAGATGAAGACCGGTGAGGGCAAGACCCTCACCGCGACCTTCGCCGTCTACCTCAACGCCATCGCCGGCAAGGGTGTGCACGTCATCACCGTCAACGACTTCCTCGCCTCCTACCAGGCCGAGCTGATGGGCCGCGTCTACCGCGCCCTGGGCATGACGACCGGCACCATCGTGTCCGGGCAGACCCCCGAGGTGCGGCGTCAGCAGTACAGCGCCGACATCACCTACGGGACCAACAACGAGTTCGGGTTCGACTACCTGCGCGACAACATGGCCTGGCGCAAGGAGGACCTCGTCCAGCGCGGTCACTTCTTCGCGATCGTCGACGAGGTCGACTCGATCCTCATCGACGAGGCCCGCACGCCGCTGATCATCTCCGGCCCCTCGTCCGGTGAGGCCAACCGGTGGTTCGTCGAGTTCGCGAAGATCGCGCGCACGCTGGAGGCGGGCGTCGACTACGAGGTCGACGAGAAGAAGCGCACCGTCGGCGTGCTCGAACCGGGCATCGAGAAGGTCGAGGACTACCTCGGCATCGACAACCTGTACGAGTCGGCGAACACCCCGCTCATCTCGTTCCTCAACAACTCGATCAAGGCGCTGGCGCTGTTCAAGCGCGACACCGACTACGTCGTCATGAACGACGAGGTGATGATCGTCGACGAGCACACCGGGCGCATCCTCGTGGGCCGCCGCTACAACGAAGGCGTCCACCAGGCCATCGAGGCCAAGGAAGGGGTTCCGGTCAAGGCCGAGAACCAGACGCTGGCGACCGTCACGCTGCAGAACTACTTCCGCCTGTACGAGAAGCTCGCGGGTATGACCGGCACCGCCGAGACCGAAGCGGCCGAGTTCATGTCGACCTACAAGCTCGGCGTGGTCCCGATCCCGACGAACAAGCCCATGATCCGCAAGGACCAGCCGGACCTGGTCTACAAGAACGAGCAGGCCAAGTTCGCCCAGGTGGTCGAGGACATCGCCCAGCGGCACGCGAGCGGTCAGCCGGTGTTGGTGGGCACGGTCAGCGTCGAGAAGAGCGAGTACCTGTCGCGGCTGCTGGCCAAGAAGGGCGTCAAGCACGAGGTGCTCAACGCGAAGAACCACGCGCGGGAGGCCGAGATCGTCGCGCGCGCCGGACGCCTGGGCGCCGTCACCGTCGCGACCAACATGGCCGGCCGCGGTACCGACATCATGCTGGGCGGCAACGCCGAGTTCCTCGCCGTGCAGGAGATGAAGTCCCGGGGACTCGACCCGATCGAGACGCCGGAGGAGTACGAGGCCGCGTGGGACGAGGTCTACGCGGCGATGCGCGACCATGTGGCCGAGGAGAGCACGAAGGTCCTCGAGGCCGGCGGGCTCTACGTGCTGGGCACCGAGCGCCACGAATCACGCCGCATCGACAACCAGCTGCGCGGTCGCTCGGGCCGTCAGGGCGACCCCGGCGAGAGCCGGTTCTACCTGTCGCTGACCGACGACCTGATGCGGCTGTTCCAGTCCGGCGCCGCCGAGGCGATCCTCGCGCGGACGAACTTCCCCGACGACGTCGCGATCGAGTCGGGCATGGTCTCGCGCGCGATCAAGAGCGCCCAGGCGCAGGTCGAGGCGCGGAACGCCGAGATCCGCAAGAACGTCCTCAAGTACGACGACGTGCTCAACCGGCAGCGTGAGGCGATCTACGCCGACCGGCGCCAGATGCTCGAGGGCGACGACCTCTCCGAGCGCGTGCAGCACTTCATCGAGGATGCCGTGGCCGCCATCATCGACGACCACACCGCCAGCGGCCACACCGAGAGCTGGGACTTCGACGCCCTGTGGGCCGAGCTGAAGACCCTGTACCCGGTGGGGGTGACCATCGACGAGGTCGTGGCCGAGAGCGGCCACAAGGGGCGGATCACCGCCGAGGGCCTCAAGCGCGAGATCACCTCGGACGCCAAGATCGCGTACGCCAAGCGCGAGGAGGAGCTCGGCTCCGCGGCGATGCGCGAGCTCGAGCGCCGCGTCGTGCTGCAGGTGCTCGACCGTCGCTGGCGCGACCACCTCTACGAGATGGACTACCTCAAGGACGGCATCGGCCTGCGGGCCATGGCCCAGCGCGACCCGCTGATCGAATACCAGCGCGAGGGCTATGAGATGTTCCAGGCCATGATGGCCCAGATCAAGGAGGAGTCGGTCGGCTTCCTCTACAACCTCGAGGTCGAGGTGCGGCAGACCGGCGACGGTCAGGTCGAGGCGAAGGGCCTGGCCACGCCCACGGTCGAGACGCAGAAGCTCCAGTACACCGCCTCCAACGACGCCGGCGAGGTCGAGGTGCGCAACGACCGCGGTCAGGTGCAGCAGGCGGCGACCAGCAAGGTGCGGGCGGCCACCCCCTCCGCGCCGGCAGCCGCTCCCGCCGAGCAGCAGCGCGGGGCGTTCGGTCAGCCGGTGGCCGGTGACAGTCAGCCGGCACCGCAGAATCGTGCCCAGCGCCGGGCCCAGGGGCGCCGCAAGTAGCCACCGGTGGTCGATCGGCCACCGGTGGGCGGCGATATCCTGAACGGATGAGCCCTCGCATCCTCGATCAATCGTCGAAACTCAAGGACGTCCTCTACGAGATCCGCGGGGCAGCGCTGGCCGAGGCCGACCGGCTCGAGGCCGACGGGCACACGATCCTCAAACTGAACACCGGCAACCCCGCCGTCTTCGGCTTCGAGGCGCCCTTCCAGATCGTCCGCGACATGATCGAGGCCATGCCGTACGCGCACGGCTACAGCGACAGCCGCGGCATCATGTCGGCCCGCCGCGCGGTGGTCGCCCGCTATGAGGAGCTCGAGGGGTTCCCGCAGTTCGACCCGGACGACGTGTACCTCGGCAACGGCGTGTCCGAGCTGATCACGATGACCATGCAGGCGCTGCTCGACGAGGGCGACCAGGTGCTCATCCCCGCCCCCGACTACCCGTTGTGGACGGCGATGACGAGCCTGGCCGACGGCACGCCCGTGCACTACACGTGCGATGAGAGCAGCGGGTGGATGCCGGATCTCGACGACATCCGGTCCAAGATCACCCCGGCAACGAAGGCCATCGTCGTGATCAACCCGAACAACCCCACCGGCGCCGTGTACTCGCGTGAGGTGCTCGAGGGCATCGTGGAGATCGCCCGCGAACACGACCTGCTGCTGCTGAGCGACGAGATCTACGACCGCATCCTGTTCGACGACGCCGAGCACATCCCGCTGGCCACGCTCGCCCCGGACCTGCTGTGCCTCACTTTCAACGGGCTGTCCAAGACGTACCGCGTCGCGGGCTACCGCTCGGGATGGATGGTCATCACCGGCCCGAAGAAGCACGCGGCCGGATTCCTCGAGGGCATCCAGCTGCTGGCATCCACCCGGCTGTGCCCGAACGTGCCCGCGCAGTACGCCGTACAGGCGGCGCTCAGCGGTATGCAGACCATCGACGGGCTCATCGCGCCCACCGGACGCCTGCACGAACAGCGGGATGCCGCATGGGAGACGCTGACCGCCATCCCCGGTGTCACCTGCGTCAAGCCCAGCGGGGCCCTGTACGCCTTCCCACGCCTCGACCCCGACGTGCACGACATCCGTGACGACAGCAAGCTCGTCTACGACTTCCTCGTCGCCGAGCATGTGCTGCTCGTGCCGGGCACCGGGTTCAACTGGGCCACGCCCGACCACCTGCGCATTGTCACCCTGCCCGAGGCGCGGGTGCTCACCGAGGCCATCGAGCGGCTGGGCAACTTTCTGTCGTCGTACCGGCAGTAGCGGTCACAGCAGGGCGAGCGAGGTCGCCCGCCACCGGGCATCCCAGCCTTCCAGGCGGATCGCCACCGCCCGGGTGCGTGCGGGCCCGGCCACGATCACGACCGCCTCGACCACACCGTCGGCCGGCGAGTGGCAGCGCACCGACATGACCCGGTAGGCCGGCACGGCCGACGGCACGCCCCGGGCGCTGCGTGCGCGGGCCGACAGATTCGCCCGGGTCACCAGCGCGCGGAAGGCGTCTTCGCCGAGCCACCGGGCGAGCTGCTCGACCTCGCGTGCGCCGGCGAGCACTTCGAGGACGCCGATCGTGAGGTTGCGCAGGAGGGGGTCGGGGTCGGGCAGCTCGGCGGCGGTGGTCCGCTGCGGGGCGAAGTACTCCTCAGCGGCGAGTCCGGATCCGCGTGGAGAGCGGGGCGCAGCCATGCGATGCCTCTCTGGAGGGGGTTTTCCGTGGGCCCGAGTAGAGCACATCGGCCGCGGCGCCCGCATGAGAATCCTCCAACCTGTGGATAACGGCGGCGCGGCCCGCCGCTGATCGTCTACCGTCTGGCAGGTGCGGTGGCAACGATTCTTCGAGGACCTCGAAGACCAGCTCGACTCCGAATGGGAGGCCGAGCGTGCCGCGCTGGACACCGAGGCCGAACGTCTGCGGCTGGCGCGGCTGCGGCTGCGGGACCGGCTGCTGGTCGTCCTCGGCGACGACGCGGCCGCGGCACCCGTGCTCGAGCTGTCCGACGGCACCACGGTCGCCGGGCGGCTCACCGGGGTGGGCGCGGACTGGGTCGTGGTGGCCGAGCAGACGCGGCGCGCCGACGGCGTGCTCGTGCCGCTGTCCGCGATCACCGCGATCACTCTTCCGCACGCCGACGTGCTCCGCAGCGCGCGCGGCGATGCGGCGGCGCCGCCGTCGCGGCTGGCCGAGCGGATGAGCTTCGGGTTCGTGCTGCGCGACCTCGTCCGCAAACGCGCCGCCGTCATCGTCTCGGTGTCCGGCCGGCGCCTGGCGGGCACGATCGACCGCGCCGGCGAGGACCACCTCGACCTCGCCCTGCACGAGCCCGGCACCCCGCGGCGCACCGATCTGGTCACCGGGTACCGGATGGTCCCGTACCCGGCCGTGCTGAGCGTGCGGTGGGATGTTGCGGCGAGCCCGGCCTGACGGTGATCAGTCCGGGTTGCGGACCGGCCCGCGGCCCCACAGCTCGGGGAAGCTCGCCGCGTTCGACTCCCGCCACAGCGCGATGCGACGCGCCTCCTCCGCCTGGTCGTCCAGGTAGTCCTCGACGCTGGCGGCCTCGATCCGCCACCGGGCCGGACGCCCCAGCTTCGCGCCGCGCAGACGTCCGTCGAGCACGAGGGCGATCACCTCGTCCACCTCGAGCTGCAGCGCGTCGGCCACCTGCGCAGGCGCGAGCATGCGCGCGGCGTCGGTGGGCGTGTCGGGCATGTGGCCATTATGCGTCGGAGCGGACCGGACGGCGCGCCGATTCGCCGAGCCTGTGGATAAGCCCGTCCTGTGGATAACCTCCGCGGCCGGTCGCGGCGCTGCGGCACCATGAGGGCATGACCGCAGCCGATGTCGCCCGCCCCCGACCGCGCGCGTTCTGGGCCGATGCCCGCTTCCTGCTCGGGGTCGTGCTGATCGTCGCCTCGATCGCGGGTGTGTGGCTGGTGGTGGCCGCCGCGCGGCAGACAGCCCCGGTGTTCGCCGCGGCGCACACGATCGTGCCCGGCGACCCGATCACGGCCGCCGACCTGCGGGTGGTCGAAGTGGCGCTGGGGTCGGCGGGGGAGGTCTACGCCGGCCCGGCCACGCTCGAACCGGACGCCGTCGCGGTGCGCACCATCGAGGTGGGAGAGCTCGTGCCGCTGACGGCCGTCGGCACCGCCGATCAGGCGGCCACCACCACCGTCAGCCTGCGCAGCGCCGGTGAGGTGCCGCGTGCCGTCGCCACCGGGTCGGTGGTCGAGGTGTGGGCCGCCCCGCAGCTCGAACGCGGCGAGTACGACACGCCGCGCATCCTCGTGCCCTCCGCGACGGTGGTGTCGGTCACCCGCGACGATTCGATGATGGGCACCGCCGGCACCGCGCTCGAACTGGTCATCGACCGTTCCGCGGTGGCCGACACGCTCGCGGCCGTCGCCGCCGATGCGCGGCTGTCGGTGGTGCCGATTGTCGGGGGCGGCCGATGAGGGTCATCGCGGCCGTCGACACGGCCCGCGCCCGCGCGGTCGTGCAGCGGCTGACCGATGACGGCGCGCAGGTGCGGACGGTGGTTGATGCCGCCGCCCCCGCCGCCGCGGTCGCCGACGCCATGGCGGGGCCCGAGGCCGCCGAGCTGCTGGCCGAGCTCTCCCGCGCCGATCTGCTGGTGGTCGAAGCCGGCCGCGCGACCCTCACCGCGGAGCTGGTCCGTACGTGCGACCGGTTCGGCGTGCGCATCGCCCCGCTGTGCACCCGCGACGACGACCGGCGCCTGGCCGGGATGTTCGGGCTGGCGGCGTTCGATGTCGACGTGTCTGCGGGCGAGCTGCGCGCACCGCCGGCATCCGTGCCGGACCCGGAGCCGGCCCAACGGGGCCGCGTCATCGCCGTGTGGGGCACCGAGGGCGCCCCCGGGCGCACCACGGTCGCCGTGGAACTGGCATGCGAGCTGGCCCGCGACGGGCGCCGCGTCGCTCTCGTGGACGCCGACTCGCACGCCCCGTCCCTCGCCCTGGCGACGGGCCTGGCCGACGAGGGGCCGGGGTTCGCCGCGGCCTGTCGCCAGGCGGAGCGCGGCGCGCTGACGCTCGCCGAGCTCGCGCGCATCTCGACCCGGCTGGGGGAGGTCGAGGTGCTCACTGGGCTGAACCGGCCCGGGCGCTGGCCGGAGCTGTCCGATGGGCGGGTGCGCGCGGCGCTGGACACCTGCCGCGACTGGGCCGACGACATCGTCGTCGACGTGGCCGCACCGCTGGAGCGCGACGAGGAGATCGTCAGCGACCTCGACGGTCCGCGCCGCAACGCCGCGACGCTCGCGGCCCTCGGCACCGCCGACGTCATCGTCGCCGTCGTCGCCGCCGACCCGGTCAGCGTCGCGCGGTTCGTCCGCGCCCACGCCGAGCTGCGCGCGGCCGTGGGGGCGACGCCGGTGCGCGTGCTCGTCAACAAGACACGGCCGGGCGCCCTGGGCATCGACGCCCGCGGCCAGGTGCGACGCGCCCTCGAGCGGTTCGCGGGGGTGGGGGAGGTGTGGTTCGTGCCGTGGGACGGCAAGGCGGTCGACGCCGCGCTGCTGGCGGCGCGGCCGGTCGCGCACACGTCGCCGCGGTCGTCGCTGACCGCGGCGGTGCGCCGGTTCGTCGGCGAGACCCTCGCGGCTCCCGAGCGCGCCGCAGGTCAGCGGCGCGAGCGCCGTCGGCGACTGCCCGCCGCACGCCCGGCGCGTGCCGTCTCGGCGGCCGGGGCCCCGTAGGCTGAAGGCGTGTCGACGCTCAGCGATCTCCTCTACGCCCAGGGCCGCTCCACCGCAGCCGATGTCGAATGGCTGCACCGGTTGGCCGGTGACGGTCAGCTCCTGGCCGACTTGGCCTTCGCCGACATCGTGATCTGGGTGCCCACACCCGACGACTCGTTCATCGCCGTCGCCCACACCCGCCCGTCGGGTGCCGCGACCCTGTTCTATCGCGACATCGTGGGGGACCTCGTGCGGCCGCAGTGGCGCACGCAGGTCACCGAGGCGTTCACCCAGGCCCGCATCGTCGATTCGGCGTCGCCGGACTGGTTCGAGGAGACGCCGACCCGGGTGCGCGCGGTGCCGATCGTGCGCGAGCCGGCCACGGACGGTCAGGCGCCGGGCATCATCGGCGTGCTCACCCGCCACACCAACCTCGGCGAGGCACGGACGCCGTCACGGCAGCAGATCACCTTCAACGACTGCGCCGACGACCTGTTCGGCATGGTCGCGTCGGGGGAGTTCCCCGATCTGGCCGCGCCCACGTCGCCGCGGCGCGGCGCCCCCCGCGCCTCGGACGGGCTCATCCGCATCGACGTGGACGGGGTGACGACCTTCGCGAGCCCGAACGCCCTGTCCGCCTTCAACCGGCTCGGCTTCGACGACGAACTGGAGGGGGAGTCGCTCATCGAGGTCGCCACGCAGATCCTACCCGCCTCCCGCCAGTTCGACGAGTCGCTGCCGATCGTGATGGCCGGCCGCGCGCCGTGGCGCGCCGACCTCGAGGCCCGCGGGGTGACCGTGTCGCTGCGCACGATCCCGCTGAAGGACCACGGCACGCGCATCGGTGCGATCGTGCTGTGCCGCGACGTCACCGAGATCCGCCACCAGGAGCAGGAGCTCATCACCAAGGACGCGACGATCCGCGAGATCCACCACCGGGTGAAGAACAATCTGCAGACGGTGGCGTCGCTGCTGCGCATCCAGGCGCGGCGCACGCACTCCGAGGAGGCCCGCGAGGCGCTCACGCAGGCGATGCGGCGGGTCTCGGCCATCGCGGTCGTGCACGACACCCTCGCGTCGGGGCTGGCCCAGGACGTGGACTTCGACGAGGTGTTCAACCAGGTGCTCAAACTCGTCGCCGAGGTCGCGGCGGCGCCGAACACACGCGCCCGCACGCACAAGACGGGCGAGTTCGGCACGCTGCCCAGCGAGTACGCGACACCGCTGGCGCTGGCGCTGACCGAACTGGTCACCAACGCCGTCGAGCACGGGCTCGCCGACAAGGAGGGCGACGTGGAGATCGTCGCCGATCGTACGGAGGACCGGTTGGCGGTCAGTGTGCGCGACACCGGAGTCGGGCTGCCGGAGGGACAGGTCGGTCGCGGGCTGGGGACGCAGATCGTCCGCACCCTCATTCAGGGTGAGCTCGGGGGGACCATCGACTGGCACACGCTGGTGGGCAGCGGCACCGAGGTGACGATCGACATCCCGCTGCGGTACATCTCGAGGTCGTGACCGCCGCGGCGGTCACCGCCGGCCGGGGTCAGCTGGCGCGGCGGGCGCGCGCGGCGCGGCGCTTCAGGGCGCGACGCTCATCCTCGGACAGGCCACCCCACACGCCGGAGTCCTGACCGGTCTCCAGGGCGTACTGGAGGCAGACCTCGGTGACCGTGCACCGGGCGCACACCGCCTTGGCCTTCTCGATCTGGTCGACCGCCGGGCCGGTGTTGCCCACGGGGAAGAACAGCTCGGGGTCGACGGTCAGGCAGGCGGCTTTGTCGCGCCAATCCATAGGGGTGCTCCTTGATGCGGGATGGGGAAGTGGGGAATTCGGGTGATGGGAGCGAACATCACATGACGTGAGGTCCGATACCCTGGTGGGTGTGCGAGCCCAGGCTCGCCCCACTGCGCTGTGGGAGCACACGCTCCCTCAATCGTCGCACGCCCAGTGAGGTGAATCAAGGGTTAATTCGGCGGAATCCTAGGGTTTCGCTGGGTGTTCCCTGGTCGCCTCCCCATTCGAGGAGCCCCATGCGGATCACCCCCGCCGAACGCATCGCCGCCGTTCTGCTCGCACTCGAGGGCCTGGCCTTGCTGATCATCGTCGGCTGGGAGACGGTCGCGCTGGTCGGCGGCGACGCCGGATTCTTGTCGACCTCGCTCGCGCTGATCGTGCTCACGGCCATCGGCGCGGCGGCCGTGCTCGCCTTCGCGGTCGCGACCTGGCGCGGATCGTCGTGGGGCCGGTCGGGCGGCATCGTCACACAGCTGCTGATCCTCGCCGTCGCCCTGGGGGCGGCGACCGGATCGTACGGCCAGCCCGTGCTCGGGCTGCAGCTGGCGATCCCCGCCGTCGTGGTGCTGGTGTGCCTCGTGCTGGGGGTGCGCGCCGCGGGCGCACGCAACGCGTCGTCGCCGGACTGAGCCGGCGTCTCCGGCCTCAGGCCGGCGGCTGAGCGGTCACACCTCGAGGAGCCGCCGCAGCCGTGCCACATGGCCGGTCGCCTTCACGTTCCGCAGCGCGTGCGCGATCGTGCCGTCGGCGTCGATCACGAACGTCGACCGGATGACGCCCTCGACCGTCTTGCCGTAGTTCATCTTCTCGCCCCACGCGCCGTACGCCTCGTGCACCGAGTGGTCGGGGTCGCTCAGCAGGTCGTAGGTCAGACCGTCGCGCTCGCGGAACGCCCGCTGCTTGGCCGGCTCGTCGCGCGAGATGCCCAGCACCGTGTAGCCGGCCGCCTGCAGCGGCGCGAGCGAGTCGCGGAAGTCGCACGCCTCGGTGGTGCAGCCGGGCGTCATGGCAGCGGGGTAGAAGAACAGGATCACGCCGCCGCCGCGCAGGTCGGACAGACGCACGGGCGTATCGTCCTGGTTGACGAGGGTGAAATCGGGCGCGGGGGATCCGGTCGTGAGCTCAGCCATGCCCCCAGCTTAGGAGCTCGCCGTCAGGAGAAGGTCGCCAGCAAGCGCTGCAGCGAGTCCAGGCGCGCCGCGCCGCGGTCGCCCAACCGCCCGTCGGCGACCGCCTCGGCGATGGCGCAGTCCGGGGCGTCGGGCAGGTGCGTGCAGCCGCGCGGGCAGTCCTCGGCCACGACGGCGAGGTCGGTGAACGCCTTGAGGATGTTCGCCGGATCGACGTGCCCGAGGCCGAACGAGCGCACCCCCGGGGTGTCGATGACCCAGCCCCGCCCGCCCTCGCCCTCATAGCGCAGCGACACCGCCGAGCTGGAGGTGTGGCGGCCGCGCCCGGTGACCTCGTTCACATGCCCGGTGGCCCGTGCAGCGGTGGGGATCAGCGCGTTGACGAGCGTGGACTTGCCGACGCCGGAATGCCCCACGAACACGGTCGCGTGGCCGACCAGTCGGGCCCCGATCTCGGCCACCGGCATCCGCCCCGTGCCGCTGGTGAGCACCTCGAGGTCGTCGAGGCCCTCGAAGTTCGCGAGAAAATCCGCCGGATCGGCCAGATCGGTCTTGGTGACCACCAGCAGCGGGTGGATGCCGGCATCCAGCGCCGCGATCAGGTACCGGTCGACCAGGCGCGGACGCGGCTCGGGATCGGCGGCGGCCACGACGATGAGCATCTGGTCGGCATTGGCGACGATGATGCGCTCGACCTGGTCGGTGTCGTCGGCGCTGCGGCGCAGCAGCGACGTGCGCGGCTCGATGCCGACGATGCGCGCGAGGGTCCCCTCGTCGCCGGAGACGTCCCCCACGACCCGGGCACGGTCGCCGTTGACGATCGGCTGCTTGCGCAGCTCCCGGGCGCGGCTGGCCAGCACCCGGCGCTCGGCTGGGCCGTCCTCGTCGACGAGCACCGTGTAGCGGCCGCGGTCGACCCCCAGCACCCGGGCGATGTGCGCATCGGCGTGCGCGGGGCGCCGCTTGGTGCGCGGCCGGTTCGCTTTGGGATTGGGCCGGACGCGGACATCGGACTCATCGAACTCGGGTTCGTCGTCATCGACGTCGAACCAGCTCATGCCGAGCCTGCTGTGGTCACCGTGCCGCGTCTCCGGCGAGCATGCGCTGCCACAGCTCGGGGAACTGCGGCATCGTCTTGGCCGTGGCGCCGATGTCGTCGACGGCCACGTCGGGCACGCGCAGTCCGATCACGGCACCGGCCTGCGCGATGCGGTGGTCGTCGTGGGCGCGCCACACGCCGCCGTGCAGCGGGCGGGGGAGGATGCGGATCCCGTCGGGGAGCTCTTCGGCTTCGCCGCCGAGTGCCCGCAGGTTGGTGGTCAGCGCGGCGATGCGGTCGGTCTCGTGCCCGCGGATGTGGCCGATGCCGTGCAGCGTGGTGGGCGCGTCGGCGAACGCGGCGATCGCGAACAGCACGGGCGTCAGCTCGCTCGCGGCCGACAGGTCGAGGTCGACACCGGCGATGCGGTCGGAGCCGGTGACCGTCAGCGCGCCCCCGCGGCGGGAGGTGCGGGCGCCCAGCAGCGACAGGATGTCGGAGAGCAGGCCCCCGGGCTGGGTCGAGTGTGCGGGCCAGCCCGGCACCGTCACGGCGCCGCCGGTGACCACCGCGGCCGCCAGGAACGGCGCCGCGTTGGACAGGTCGGGCTCGATCGCGATCTCCTTGCCGCGGAGGTGCCCGGCCGGTACGAGCCACTCGTGGGGGGTGGGGCGCTCGACGTGCACCCCGCGCCGGGCCAGCGCCTCGATCGTCATGTCGATGTGCGGCTGGCTGGGCAGGCGTTCGCCCTCGTGCGTGAGGCGCAGGCCGACGTCGAACCGCGGCGCGCTGAGCAGCAGTCCCGACACGAACTGGCTTGAGGCGCTCGCGTCGATGGTGACCTCGCCGCCGCGGATGTGACCGCGTCCGCGGACCGTGAACGGCAGTGTCCAGCTGCCCCCGTCGTCGATGTCGACGCCGATCTCGCGCAGCGCCTTGATCATCGAGCCCATGGGGCGGTGCAGCGCGTTCTCGGCGGCGGTGACCACCACGTCGCCCACGGCGTAGCCGGCCAGCGGAGCCACGAAGCGCATGACGGTGCCGGCCTGGCCGCAGTCGACGGTGGTGTCGCCGGCGAAGGCGGCCAGCGGGGTGACTTCCAGGTCGGGGCCGAACTCACCCTCGCCGGGCACCGTCTCGATCTGCACGCCCAGGGCGCGCAGTGCGGCGATCATGTGCTCGGAGTCGTCCGAGTGCAGCGGCGAGACGAGCAGGCTCGGGCCGTCGGCGAGGGCCGACAGGACGAGTTCGCGGTTGGTCAGCGACTTCGAACCGGGCACGGTCACCGTGGCGTGCACGGGCGCGGTGGCGGACGGTGCGGGCCACGTGGTGCCGGCGACCGAGGGCTGAGGGGAATACCCGGGGGCTGTCATCGGTTCCTAGCCTACTGAAGGTATGCGTCGGTCGACCGGAGGGAGTGTCATGATCGCGACGGTCGAGCGGCCCCTGCGGGTCGATCCGCACCCGGACATAGACTGGTCGGTGATGGACGAGCAGGCGGCCGAAGATCCGCGCACCCAGTTCGAAGAGCAGGCGCTGCCCTTCATGGACCCGTTGTACGCGGCGGCCATGCGCATGACGCGCAATCCCGCCGACGCCGCCGACCTGGTGCAGGAGACGTTCGTGAAGGCGTTCGCGGCGTGGGACTCCTTCACCCAGGGCACCAATCTGAAGGCGTGGCTGTACCGCATCCTCACCAATACCTACATCAACACGTATCGCAAGAAGCAGCGGGAGCCGTATCAGGGCACGATCGACGAGCTGGAGGACTGGCAGCTCGGCGGCGCCGAGTCGATCACCACGGCGACCAGTTCCCGGTCGGCCGAGGCCGAGGCCATCGACCACATGCCGGCATCCGTCGTGAAGGAAGCGCTGCAGTCGATCCCCGAGGACTTCCGTCTGGCGGTGTATCTCGCCGACGTGGAGGGGTTCGCGTATCAGGAGATCGCGGACATCATGAAGACACCGATCGGCACGGTCATGAGCCGTCTGCACCGTGGCAGGCGGATGCTGCGTGATCTGCTGGCCGACTATGCACGAGAGCGCGGCATCGAGGTGCCGGCCACAGGGAGCGGGAAATGAGCGATTGCGGCTGCGAGAAGGCGCAGAAGGACCTGGAGGAGTATCTGCGCAACGAGGTCTGCAAGACCGAGCACTCCGACATCCGGGAGCACCTGGAGAGCTGCCCGGAGTGCCAGCAGGAGGCGCTGGTGGCGCGCACCCTCACCGACGTGGTGGCCCGTGCCTGCAAGGAGACGGCGCCCGAGGAGCTGCGCACGCAGGTGCTGGCCCGGTTGCGCGCCGAGCAGGCCACGCACCACTGAGCCCGCCGGCTCCTACGCCGGGGTGAACACCGTCAGCGCCGCCGGTTCGACCTCGACCGACAGGGGCAGATCGCCCAACGCATCGCCGTCGGCGTACGCGGTCACCCCGCGTGCATGGAGGCGGGTCGAGACCTCGGGCAGCGAGGTGTGCGTCCCGCGGTAGACCCGCGGCAGCAGTCGCAGCAGGTGGAGACGCCCGGCCGGGCGGACCAGGGCGAGGTTGAGCAGCCCATCGCCCAGGTCCGCATCCGGGCAGATGGGGATGCCGCCGCCGTAGGTGCGGCCGTTGCCGACGGTCGCCATCACCAGGTCGTCCTCGAGACGCTCGACGGTGCCGTCGGCGCCCTCGATCTCGAGGGTGAAGCGCACGCCGTGCAGCAGCGCGAACTCGATCAGCAGCGCGATGTTGTACCGCATCGCGCCGCGCGGCCAGCGCATGCGGTTCGCGCGGTCGTTCACGCGGGAGTCGAAACCGGCGGCCAGCACCGTGCCGTACCGGAGCACGCTCCCGTCGGCGCGTCTCACGCGGGCCAGGTCGATGGTGCGGGTGCGCCCGGCCAGCACCGCGTCGGCCGCACCGACGGCGTCGAGGTCGCGCAGCCCCAGTGTGGTGGCCAGATCGTTGCCCGTGCCCACGGGGATGATCCCCAGCGGCACGTCGCCGCCGGCGAGCTGCTGGATCGCCAGGTGGGCGGTGCCGTCGCCGCCGGCGACGAGCACCGCGTCCACGCCGTCGTCGAGCACGGTGCGCAGCAGGCGGTCCGATTCGGCGGCACCGGCCGCGGCGATCGTCGTGGTGTGGATGCCGTGCGCGCGCAGCCGGTCCTCGGCGCGGCGCGCCGCGCTGCGACCCGTGCCGCTGCGCGCGGTCGGGTTCACCAGCAGCGCGACGCGCATGCCTGGGCGTGGGGCGCCGCTCGCGGGGTTACCGCGCGAGCGCCTGCTCGATGATGGCCGCCTGCTCCACCGCGTGCACCTTCGCCGAACCTGTCGCCGTCGAGGCGGCGGCCGGGCGCGAGACGCGCCGCACCGTGCGGCCCTTCAGGTGCTCCATGACGTCGAGCGCGATGAACGGCCACGCGCCCTGGTTCTCGGGCTCGTCCTGCACCCACACCAGCTCGGCGTTCGGGTACTGGTCGAGCACGGCGTTGAGCTGCTCGATCGGAGCCGGGTAGAACTGCTCGAGGCGGACGAGGGCGATCGAGGGATCGGGCCGCTTTTCGAGCTCGCTGCGCAGGTCCCAGTGGATCTTGCCCGCGTGCAGCAGCACGCGCGTGACCGCCGACCGGTCGATGCCGCGGTTGTCGTCCAGCACCGGCTGGAACCGGCCCGAGACGAAGTCCTCGACGGCGCTGGTGGCGCCGCGCAGTCGCAGCATCGCCTTCGGTGTGAACACCACGAGGGGGCGCCGCGGCCGCGAGTACGCCTGCCGACGCAGCAGGTGGAAGTACGACGCGGGCGTGGACGGCCGCGCGACGATCATGTTGTCCTGCGCGCACATCTGCAGGTAGCGCTCGATGCGCGCCGACGAGTGGTCCGGGCCCTGGCCCTCGTAGCCGTGGGGGAGCAGCAGCACGACGCTCGACTGCTGGCCCCACTTCTGCTCGGCCGAGGAGATGAACTCGTCGATGACCGACTGGGCGCCGTTGGCGAAGTCGCCGAACTGCGCCTCCCACAGCGTCAGGGTGTCGGCGCGCTCGACCGAGTACCCGTACTCGAACGCCATCGCGGCGTACTCGCTCAGCAGCGAGTCGTAGGCGTAGAACCGGCCCTGCCCCTCGACGAGGTTCGCCAGCGGCAGCCATTCCTGGCCGTTCGCGCGGTCGTGCATGATCGCGTGGCGCTGGACGAACGTGCCGCGGCGGGCGTCCTGGCCGGCCAGCCGCACGTTGGTGCCCTCCATCAGCAGCGACCCGAACGCGAGCAGCTCGCCGAAGGCCCAGTCGATGCTGCCGTTGCGGCTCATGTCGCGGCGCTTGTCGAGCAGCTGCTGCAGCTTGGTGTGCACCGTGAAGCCCTCGGGCTTGTTGACGAACGCGTCCCCGATCTTGGCGATGGTGTCGGCGGGGATGCCGGTGGTCTCCGGCTCGCCCACGGCGACGTCCACGGCGCCGGTGTCCGCGGCCGTGACGATCCCCGAGGATCCGGTCTCGGCGGCGTGCGTCTCCGCGAAGGCGACCTCCAGGCGGTCCTGGAAATCGCGCTTGGCCTGCTCGTATTCCTCTTCGGTGATGTCACCGCGACCGACGAGGGCCTCGGTGTACAGGCGCCGCACCGAGCGTTTCGCCTCGATGAGGTTCGTCATCAGCGGCTGGGTCATCGACGGGTCGTCGCCCTCGTTGTGGCCGCGACGGCGGTAGCAGACCAGATCGATCACGACGTCGCGCTTGAACTCCTGGCGGTAGCGGAACGCGAGCTCGGCGACCCGGGCCACGGCCTCGGGGTCGTCGCCGTTGACGTGGAACACCGGCGCCTGGATCGTCTTGGCCACGTCGGTGGCGTACACCGACGTGCGGCCGTCCTGCGGCAGGGTCGTGAATCCGACCTGGTTGTTGACGACGATGTGCACCGTGCCGCCGGTGCGGTAGGCGCGCAGCTGCGACATCTGCAGTGTCTCGACCACGACGCCCTGGCCGGCGAACGCGGCGTCGCCGTGCACGAGGATCGGAAGCCAGGAGAACGAGCCGATGGGCATCCGGTCCTGCTTGGCTCGCACGATGCCTTCGAGGACGCCGTCCACGGTCTCCAGGTGCGAGGGGTTGGCCGCCAGGTAGACGGGCAGCTCCTCCTTGCCGTCGGCGACGAAGGTGCCCTCGGTGCCCAGGTGGTACTTCACATCGCCCGAACCGCTCTTCGAGCCGATCGCGACCGAGCCCTCGAACTCGCGGAAGATCTGGCTGTAGGTCTTGCCCGCGATGTTGGTGAGCACGTTCAGGCGTCCGCGGTGCGCCATGCCGATGGCCGCGCCGTCGAGGCCGCTCGCCGCCGCGCCCTGGAGGATCTCGTCCAGCAGCGGGATGAGCGACTCGCCGCCCTCCAGGCTGAACCGCTTCTGGCCGACGTACTTGGTCTGCAGGAACGTCTCGAACGCCTCGGCCTGGTTGAGCTTGCCGAGGATGCGCAGCTGCTCGTCGTGGCTGGGCTTCTCGTACTTGACCTCGACGTTGTCCTGGAACCACTTGCGCTGGGCGGGGTCCTGGATGTGCATGTACTCGATGCCGATCGTGCGGCAGTACGAGTCGCGGAGGACGCCCAGGATGTCGCGCAGCTTCATCTGGCGCTTGCCGCCGAACCCGTTCGTGACGAACTCGCGGTCCAGATCCCAGAAGGTCAGGCCGTGCGACTCGATCTCCAGGTCGGGGTGCGTGCGCTGCACGTACTCGAGCGGGTCGATGTCGGCCATGAGGTGCCCGCGGACGCGGAACGAGTTGATGAGCTCCTGCACCCGGGCGGTCTTGTCGACCCGTTCGGCGAGGTCGACGTTGATGTCGGTGCCCCAGTGGATGGGGGCGTACGGGATGCGCAGCGCCGCGAAGATGCCCTCGTAGAAGCCCCGCTGCCCGATGAGCAACTCGTGGACGATCTTGAGGAACTCGCCCGACCCGGCGCCCTGGATCACGCGGTGGTCGTAGGTGCTGGTCAGCGTGATGGTCTTGCCGATGCCCAGTTCGACGAGCGTCTTCTCGCTCGATCCCTGGAACTCGGCCGGGTACTCGAGGGCGCCGGCGCCGATGATGCACCCCTGGCCCTTCATCAGGCGGGGCACCGAGTGCACGGTGCCGATGCCGCCCGGGTTGGTCAGCGAGATGGTCGTGCCGGCGAAGTCGGCGGCGGTGAGCTTGTTGGCCCGGGCGCGCTTGACCAGGTCCTCGTACGAGGAGAGGTACTCGTTGAACGTGAGCGACTCGGCGCGCTTGATCGACGGCACCATGAGCGCACGCGATCCGTCCGGCTTGGGCAGGTCGATGGCGATGCCCAGGTTCACGTGGGCCGGGGCCACCACCGACGGCTTGCCGTCCACCTCGGCGTAGGCGACGTTCTGGCTCGGGAAGACCTTCAGCGCCTGGATGAGCGCCCACCCGATCAGGTGGGTGAAGCTCACCTTGCCGCCGCGCGTGCGCGACATGTGATTGTTGATGACGATGCGGTTGTCGATCATCAGCTTCGCCGGGATGGTGCGGACACTGGTCGCGGTGGGCACCGTGAGCGACTGGTCCATGTTCGCCGCGAGGGTCTTGGTCATCCCGCGCAGCGGGGTGACGACATCCTCACCGGCCTCGCTCTCCTCGGCGGGGGCCGCCTTCGGCGCCTGCGCGGGGATGGGCTGCGGGGCGGCCGGCCGCGCCGTCGTGCGGGCCACCGGCTGCGCACCCACGACCGGGATCGGGGCGGTCACCGGATGTGCCTCGGCCGTCGCCGGCGCCGTCGTCGTCGGCTGGTCGGGACGGTAGGACTCCAGGATCGGCCACCATGCCTGATCCACGGAGTTCTTGTCCTTCACGTACTGTTCGTACATCTCGGCGACGAGCCACTCATTGGCCCCGAATTCGCCGTCGCTCGAAGTACCCACGCCGGTCGTCGGACTGGACACGGTTTCGCCTGCTTTCATCTGTGAAGATCAGTTCGTGCGGGGCACTTTCCCGCCCCCGTGCACGCGTCCTTCAAGGGTATCCCAGGTTTGCCGTGCCGACTTCCGCAGCGCGCGTGCGCGGACGCGGCATCCACCGATTCCGGTGAGGATCGGCAGCGCAGGAAGTACCGTGGGAACATGCAGTTCCTCGACGCACGGCCGACGGTCGATCTCACGTACTCCGACGTGTTCCTCGTGCCGCGCCGATCGGGGGTCGGCAGCCGCCTGGATGTGGATCTCGCACCCGACGACGGCACCGGGGCGACCCTGCCGCTGGTGGCGTCCAACATGAACTCGGTCACCGGCGCCCGGCTGGCGGCGACCCTGGCCCGGCGGGGCGGGCTGGCCGTGCTCCCGCAGGACATGCCGCTGCAGGAGCTGGACGCCGCGATCCGGTGGGTCAAGGACCAGCCGGTCGCGTGGGACACCCCGCTCGTGCTGCCCCCGCAGGCGACCGTGGCCGACGCGGCACGACTGCTGCCGCCCGCCGAGGGCTACGGCATCGTGGTGACCGCGGCCACCGGCCCCCGCATCCACATCGACGACATCCTCGGCGTCGTCTCGGCCACCCGGCTGGGCACGGCGCTCCCCGACGCGCAGCTGGGCGACCTCACCCGCGGGCGCACCGCCTCGATCGACGCCGACGACATCGAGGACGCCCGCCACGCCTTCGACCTCATCGTCGCCGCCGACGCGGAGACGGTGTGCGTGCTGCACCACGGCTTCCTCGTGGGCACCCTCTCCCGCCGCACCGCGCTGCGGTCGACGCTGTACCGGCCCGCCGTCGACGCGGACGGGCGGCTCATCGTGGCCGCCGCCGTCGGGATCAACGGCGACGTCGCCGCCAAGGCGCAGGCGCTCGCCGACGCCGGCGTGGACGTGCTCGTGGTCGACACCGCACACGGGCACCAGGAGGGCATGCTCGACGCGCTCCGTCAGGTCGCCGGCCTCGACCTGCGACTGCCGATCGCGGCCGGCAACGTCGTGACCGCCGACGGCGTCTACGACCTCGCCGACGCGGGCGCCACGATCATCAAGGTCGGGGTCGGTCCGGGCGCGATGTGCACGACGCGGATGATGACCGCCGTGGGCCGGCCGCAGTTCTCGGCCGTGCTCGAGACGGCCGAGGCGGCGGCGAAGGCCGACGCCCACGTGTGGGCGGACGGCGGCGTGCGGTATCCGCGCGACGTCGCACTGGCGCTGGCGGCAGGTGCCGCCTCGGTCATGGTCGGCTCGTGGTTCGCCGGCACGATCGAAGCGCCCGGGACGCTGCTGACCGACCCGCAGGGCCGGGTCTACAAGGAGTCGTGGGGCATGGCCTCGACCAAGGCGGTGCACGAGCGGTTCGGTCGCCTCGATCCGTACGAACGGGCGCGCAAGGAGCTGTTCGCCGAGGGGATCTCCTCGTCGAAGATCTACCTCGACCCGCTGCGGCCGAGCATCGAGGACCTGATCGACATGATCACCGCCGGCGTCCGCTCGTCGTTCACGTACGCCGGTGCCGCCACGGTGCCCGAGTTCCACGAACGCGCCGTCGTCGGCCTGCAATCGGCGGCCGGCTACGAGGAGGGCAAGGCGCTCCCGGTCAGCTGGTGACCGGTCGCGCCCGCGGGCGCGCGGGTGCCGCCCGCGCACGCCCGCACGGGCGCGGAATACACAGTCGCATGCCGTAGGATCTGTCGCACAATGGACGACCCTCCCAGTAGTAGACGCCCGCCCCACCGCCCCTTCCCCGAGATGACCGGGGGTGACGCGTCATGGATTATGTGATGCTGGGCGTGGGGCTCCTTCTGACCGTCGGCACAGGCCTGTTCGTCGCGAGCGAGTTCGCGCTCGTGAACCTGGACCGTGCCGACCTCGAGTCGCGCCAGGCGGCCGGTGAGTCGCGGCTGGCGCTGACGATCAAAGCGTTGCGGATCACCTCCACGCACCTGTCCAGCGCCCAGCTGGGCATCACTCTGACGACGCTGCTGACCGGCTACACGATGGAGCCGGCGCTGTCGAACCTGATGGCTCCGCTGCTCATCGGGTGGGGCCTGCCGGAGGCGACCGTGCGGCCGATCACCACCGTCATCGCCGTCTCGATCGCCACGATCTTCTCGATGATCATCGGCGAGCTGGTGCCCAAGAACTTCGCGCTGGCGGTGCCGCGGCAGACCGCCAAGCTCGTGCTGCCGTTCCAGGTGGCCTTCACGACGGTGTTCCGCCCCGCGATCTCGCTGCTCAACGGCAGCGCGAACGGCATCCTGCGTGCGATGGGGGTCGAGCCGAAAGAGGAGCTGTCGGGTGCCCGCACGGCCGAGGAGCTGTCCAGCCTCGTGCGGCGTTCGGCCAACGCCGGTCTGCTCGAGCAGGACACCGCGTCGCTGCTGGACCGGACCCTCAACTTCGCGCGCCTGAGCGCCGCCGACGTCATGACCCCGCGCCCGAGCCTGCACGCGGTGGCCGCCGGCGACAGCGTCGAGGACGTCGTCCAGCTGGCCCGGCGCACGGGCCTGAGCCGCTTCCCCGTCTACGGCGAGTCGCTGGACGACATCATCGGCATCGCGCACCTCAAGCAGGCCGTCAGCGTGCCGCGCGAGCGGCGCGCCGACGTGCCGGCCGCCGCGATCGCCGAGGAGCCGCTGCGGGTGCCCGAGGCTGTGCACCTGGACTCACTCATGTCCGAACTGCGGGCCCGCGGGTACCAGATGGCCGTCGTCGTCGACGAGTACGGCGGCACCGCCGGTGTCGTCACCCTCGAAGACCTCGTCGAGGAGATCGTCGGCGAGGTGCTCGACGAGCACGACCGCAGCCGGGCCGGGATCGTCCGGCTGGCGGACGGGGTGGTCTTCCCCGCCGACCTGCGCCCGGACGAGCTGCTCGACCGCACCGGCATCCGCGTCCCGGAAGGGGACCTGTACGACACCGTGGGCGGCTATCTGATGTCCGTGCTGGAACGCATCCCCGTCGTCGGCGACGACGTCGAGATCGAGGACGGCACCCTCACCGTCCAGCGCATGGACGGGCGCCGCGTGGACCGGGTGAGGTTCACCCCGCATCCGCGCCCCGACGAGCCCGAGGGAGGTGACCAGCGATGAACGACTGGGCCGGAATCGCATGGCTGGTGGTCCTGCTGGTCCTCAACGCCTTCTTCGTCGGCGCCGAGTTCGCCGTCATCTCGGCGCGGCGCTCACAGATCGAGCCCCTCGCCGAGAACGGCTCGAAGGCCGCCAAGACCGCGCTGTACGCGATGGAGCACGCGACGCTCATGCTGGCGACCAGCCAGCTGGGCATCACGATCTGCTCGCTGCTGATCCTGAACGTCTCCGAACCGGCGATCCACCACCTCATCGCCGTCCCGCTGGGACTGACCGGTTGGGGCGAGGTGGTCATCGACGGCGTCGCCTTCGCGATCGCGCTGGTTCTGGTCTCCTACCTGCACGTCGTGTTCGGTGAGATGGTGCCGAAGAACCTCGCGTTCTCGCTGCCCGACCGGGCGGTGCTCCTGCTGGCGACCCCGCTGGTGTGGGTGTCGAAGCTCTTCCACCCGGTCATCGCGAGCCTGAACTGGATCGCCAACCACATCCTGCGCCTGTTCCGCGTGGAGCCCAAGGACGAGGCCGCCTCGACCTACACGCTCGACGAGGTCGCCACGATCGTGAACCAGTCCCGCATCGAGGGCGTGCTCGACGACGCGTCGGGCGCGGTCGCGGCGGCGGTCGAGTTCACCGACAAGAAGGCAGCCGACGTGGCCGTCCCGCTGTCGCAGCTGGTGACCCTGCCGGCCACGACGACGCCCGACGAGATCGAGCGGGCCGTCGCCAAGCACGGGTTCTCGCGCTACGTGATCGTCGACGACGAGGGCGCACCGCTGGGCTATGTGCACCTGAAGGACGTGCTGCGCGAGGCCGAGGGGGCGGATGCCGCGGTCGCGACCGAGCCGGTCAAGCCCAAGCGGATCCACCGCATGGTGCCGCTGACCGAGACCACCGACCTCGAGGACGCGCTCGCGCTGATGCGCCGGGCCAGCCGTCACCTCGGGCAGGTGCGCAACGCCGCCGGCGAGACGACCGCGGTGCTGTTCCTCGAGGACATCATCGAGGAGCTCGTCGGCGAGGTGCACGACGCGACCCGCCGCGGGTTCTGACCCGCTCACCCCACCGCGACGCGCCGTGGCCGTGCCCGCAGATACTGCGGCGGCCACGGCGCCGCGTCGGTCTCACCCAGCTCGGTGGCCGCGCGCAGCGCGAAGTGCGGGTCGCGCAGCCATTCCCGGCCCGCGAGCACCGCGTCGGCGTCGCCGGCGGCCAGGATCTGCTCGGCCTGGGGGCCGTCGGTGATCTCGCCCACGGCGCTGACCGGCAGGCCGGTGCGGCGCCGCACCTCGGCGGCGATCGGCACCTGATACCCCGGGCCGGTCGTGATCCGCTGGTGGGCCACGAGGCCTCCGCTGGAGATGTCGAACAGACGCACACCACGCTCCGCCGCCCAACCGGCCACGATGGCGGTCTGCGCCTCGTCCCAGCCGCCGTCGGCCCAGTCCCGGCCGGAGAACCGCGTGAAAAGCGTCGCCTCCGGAGCGGCCGCGGCCACGGCCTCCACCACCCGCAGCAGCAGCCGGGCCCGGTTCTCCAGCGAGCCGCCGTACTCGTCGGTGCGGTGGTTCGACAGCGGCGAGAGGAACTGGTGCAGCAGATAGCCGTGCGCGGCGTGGATCTCGAGCACCGCGAACCCCGCGGCCACCGCGCGCCGGGCTGCGGCGGCGAAGGCGGCCACGACGGCGTCGATGCCGGCCAGGTCCAGGGCGACCGGCTCGGCGAGCCCCTCGAAGGCGATCGCCGACGGTGCCACGGTCTGCCAGCCGCCGCGCGCGGCGGGCACCGAACCGTGTTCGGGAGCGAACGGCGCCCACGTCGAGGCCTTGCGTCCGGCGTGGGCGAGCTGGATGCCGGGCACGGCACCGCGCGAACGGATCGCCGCGGCGATGGGCGCCCACGCGTCGCGCTGCGCATCGGTGTACAGCCCGGTGTCGTCGGGGGAGATGCGCCCCTCGGGCAGCACCGCGGTGGCCTCGGCGAGCACGAGCCCGGCGCCGCCGGACGCGAACTGGGCGAGGTGCACATGGTGCCAGTCGCCCGGCATCCCGTCGACCGCCGAGTACTGGCACATCGGCGCCACCCACAGGCGGTTGCGGACGGTGAGGGGTCCGAGGTCGAACGGGGACATCAGCAGGCTCATACGGGGCCTTTCACGGCGGTGTCGGGGGAGATGGTCGCGCCGCTAGGGTAACGCCATGGCCACCCTCCCGCTGTTCACGGCAGCCGTCGCCGCGCGGCACCTGCGGGCGCCGACGGCATCGGACGACAAGTACTCGCGGGGTGTGCTGGGCGTCCGGACCGGGTCACAGCGGTATCCGGGCGCGGCGGTGCTCGGCGTCGAGGCAGCGTGGCGGACCGGGCTCGGCATGGTGCGCTACACGGGGCCGGCGTCCGCGCTCGTGCTGGCGCGGCGCCCGGAGACGGTCACCGTCGCCGGGCGGGTGCAGACGTGGCTCATCGGCTCGGGGACGGATGCCGACCATCGCACCCCGGCCGAGACCGCGGCGCTGCGCGAGATCCTCGCCGGGGAGGTGCCCGTCGTCGTCGACGCCGGGGCCCTCGACCTGGTGCCCGGCGCCACCGCACCGGTGCTGGTGACGCCGCACGCCGGCGAACACGCGCGCCTGCGGCGCCAGGCGGGCCTGGCCGCCGACGACGACCGGGTGCGCGCGTGCGTCCAGACGGCGGCCGAGCTGGGTGTGGCGGTGCTGCTGAAGGGATCCGACACGCTCGTGGCCACCCCCGGCGGCTGGATCGCGCACGTGGCGGCACCCACCTCCTGGCTGGCCACCGCCGGCACCGGCGACGTGCTGGGCGGCATCGTGGGCGCGCTCGTGGCGGGCGCGCAGGCGGCCGCCGAGCAGAAGGGCGGGCGGCTCACGGTCGAGGATCTCGGTGCGCCGGCGGCGACGGCGGCGCTGCTGCACGGCGCGGCGGCACAGCGTGCCTCGGCCGCGCACGCCGGCGGCCCTGTCGTCGCGCTCGATGTCGCGCACCACGTGGCCGCCGCCGTCGGCGCGCTGCTGTCCGCCCGGCAGGACGGGTCGGCGTGAGGCGGCGGACGTCTTCGTAGGATGGGGGTCATGTCGAGACGCGCCCTGCTCTGGAGCGCGTTCGTCATCGTCCACGTGTGGGTGGCCGTGCTCGGCTTCGTGCTGCCCAACGAGCCGATGGGCGACGTGTACCGGGTGTACGAGCCGTGGTCGGCCGCGGCGCTGGCCGGCACCGGCGTCGTCGGCATCGACAGCCCCTGGGTCTACCCGCAGCTGGCGCTGGCACCCCTGCTGCTCGCGCACCTGCTGGCCCCCCTCGGCGGGTACACCGTCGCCTGGGCGCTGCTGATCACCCTCGTCGACGCGGCTGGGTTCGCGGTGCTGGTCGGCCGCGCGCACTCCCGCGGGCGCACGACCGCCGCC
Source organism: Microbacterium pollutisoli (assembly GCF_053586795.1). Classification (NCBI taxonomy): domain Bacteria; kingdom Bacillati; phylum Actinomycetota; class Actinomycetes; order Micrococcales; family Microbacteriaceae; genus Microbacterium; species Microbacterium pollutisoli. Next base: position 173,474 of record NZ_JBNYWT010000005.1, on the reverse strand, counting down.
GCGTTCTGGCTCGGCTACCTCGCCCTGCTCGGGCCGATCGGGATGTACCGGCTCGACGCGTTTACGGTGCCGCTGGTCATCGTCGCGTGCCTGTGGCTCATCGGCCGGCCCTGGATCGCGTCGGTGCTGCTGGCGGTGGCGACCTGGATCAAGGTGTGGCCGGCGGCCGTGCTGGCCGCGGCCGTCGTCGCCGCGCGGCGCCGAGCGGCCCTGGTCGGCGGGGCGGCGCTGGTCACGGTGTTCACCATGGCCGGGGTCATCCTCGCCGGTGGCGGCGCGCACCTGTTCGGCTTCATCGCCGACCAGGGCACGCGCGGGCTGCAGATCGAGGCGCCGGTGAGCACGCCGTACCTGTGGGGTGCGCTGTCGGGGATCGACGGATTCTGGGTGTACTACTCGAACGACCTGCTCACGTTCGAGGTGACCGGCACCGACATCGACCCGGTGATCGCCGCGATGACGCCGGTGCTGATCGCCGTCGTGGCCGCCGTCGCGGTCACCGGCGGCATCCAGGCGCTGCGCGGTGCCGGCTTCGCCCGGCTGTTCCCGACCCTGTCGCTCGCCCTGACGGCCGGGTTCATCGTGTGCAACAAGGTCGGCTCGCCGCAGTACGCGTCGTGGCTGATCCCGCCGCTGGTGATCGGCCTCGTGATCGACCGGCGCCGCTGGCTCCGCCCGGCCGTGCTCGGCGGGGCCATCGCCCTGCTGACCCACCTGGTGTATCCGCTGCTGTACGCCGGACTCCTCGACCCCGAGCCGGTCGCCGTCAGCGTTCTCACGCTGCGCAACGCGCTGCTCATCGTCCTGTTCACGTGGATGGTCGTGCGCCTGGTGCGCGTGCCCGTCCGCCCCCGGCTGGGCGCCGCGCGCCCGGCATCCATCCCCTGAGAACCGGAGGTTCCCATGCTCATCGCCTTCTCCGTCGCCCCCAGCGGCACCGGACGCGCCGACGGCTCGGTCCACGACGCGGTCGCCGCCGCCGTGCAGGTCGTCCGCGCGTCGGGACTGCCGCATCGCACGACGAGCATGTTCACCGAGGTCGAGGGCGAATGGGACGAGGTGATGGGTGTCGTCAAGGCCGCCACCGACGCGGTCCTGCCGTACGGTTCGCGGGTCTCGCTCGTGCTGAAGGCCGACATCCGCCCCGGCTACACCGGGGAGCTCGACGGCAAGATCGCCCGGCTGGAACAGGCCATCGAGGAGGCGCCGTGACCGTCGACCGCGTCGCGCGGGTGCTGGCCGACATGACCGACACCGCCGGCGACCCCGAGGCGCGGGAGATCCCGGTGGCCGCCACGGTCGTGATCGCCCGGGACACGGCGGCCGGTCCGGAGGTGTTCATGATCGAGCGCCCCGATCGGGGCAGCTTCGCCGGGGCATGGGTGTTCCCCGGCGGCAAGATCGAATCGCAGGACGCCGGCGCCGGCGAGGAGGAGCGGGCCCGATCCGCCGGCGTGCGCGAGACCCACGAGGAGACCGGTCTCACGCTCACGCGCGATGCGCTGCAGCCGTTCAGCAGGTGGGTGCCGCCCACGAGCGTCACCCTGCGCATCCGCACCTGGTTCTTCGTGGCGCCCGACCCCGGCGGGGAGCCGGTGCTCGCCGCCGACGAGGCCGTGCGCGCGGAGTGGATGCGGCCGGCCGACGCGCTGGAACGTCACGGACGGGGCGAACTGACGCTGTACCCGCCCACATGGGTGACGCTGCACGACCTCGCCGGGCAGGACACCGTGGCCGACATCGTCGCGGCGGCCCGGCTCAGCGGCGTGCGCGAGTTCGAGACCGTGGCCCGCAAGGGGGCGGCCGGGGCGGTGCTGCTGTGGCAGGGCGACGGCGAGTACGACGCGGTGGCAGATCCCGCCGATGCCACCGCGCCGGAGCGGCATCGGCTGGATATGTCCGCGCTGCCCTGGGTCTACACCCGCAGCTGACTCAGCTCTCGAGCAGCCGCCGCAGGTGGACGCCGACCGCGTCGGTCTCGATGAGGAACCCGTCGTGGCCGTAGTCGCTGGCCAGCACGACGGCGTCGTCGTCGATGGTCGTGCGGATGCCGCGGGCGATGCGCTGCTGCCCGTCGACGGGGAAGAGGCGGTCGCTGTCGACCCCGAGCACGAGCGTGCGGGCGGTCACCCGCGCGAGGGCGTCGTCGATGCCGCCCCGGTCGCGGCCGATGTCGTGCGAGCTCATCGCCTCGACCAAGGTGATGTACGAGTTGGCGTCGAAGCGGCGGGTGAACTTGTTGCCGTGGAAGTCGAGGTAGCTTTCCACGGCGAACCGGCCGCCGTGCCCGAGCGGGCTCTTGCCCGACTGCCAGGTGCGGCCGAACCGCTGGTTCAGCTCGGTGTCGCTGCGGTAGCTGAGCATGGCCGCCCGCCGGGCGAGCGACAGGCCGCGGTGGGGGCCGTCGCCGTCACCGGCGTCGTAGTACTCGCCGCCGACGAACCGCGGGTCCATCTGGATCGTGGCCACCTGCAGTGAGTTGTGCGCGACCTGGTCGGCCGTGGTCACCGGCGGCGCGGACAGCACCGCGAGGCGCTCGAGGCGGTCGGGGTGGCCGACGCCCCACTCCAGGGCGTGCATGCCGCCCATCGAACCGCCGATCACCGCGGCCCAGCGCTCGATGCCCAGCGCGTCGGCCAGGCGCACCTGCGCGGCGACCTGGTCGCGGATCGTGAGGTACGGGAACCGGGCGGCCCATTCGTAGCCGTCCGGGGCGATGCTCGAAGGGCCCGTGGAGCCCTGGCATCCCCCCAGGATGTTCGGGGCGACGACGAACCAGCGGTCGGTGTCGACCGGGGCGCCGGGACCGACGACGTCGCCCCACCAGCCGTCGGTGGGGTGCCCCGGGCCGGCCGGTCCGCGCACGTGGCTGTCGCCGGTGAGCGCGTGCGCGATGAGCACGGCGTTGTCGCGGGCGGCGTTCAGCTCGCCCCAGGTCTCGTAGGCCAGCCGGATGCCGGGCAGCTCGCGGCCGCCCTCGGTGCGGAACGGGCCGGAGGCGGCGAACTGGCGCTGTCCGACCGGGTCGCCGTCACGCCAGGCGCCGGTGGCGGGCGGACGGCCCAGCAGCTGGCGGGCGTCGGCCTCCGTGATCGGTGCGCTGGGCACCGTGTCCTCGGAGGTCTGCCAATCCATGCCTCCATTGTCCCTGCCCGCCGCCCCACCCGGCCCCGTGTTACGCCCCCGCGCGCCGCCTGGCCGCCTGGCCCGCCCGGGCCCGGGCCCTTGCCCGCGAAAGAACAACGGGCGGACGAGAAGACGGGTATCACCCGTTCTCTCGTCCGCCCCGTGTTCTCTCGCGGTTCGGAGGGTGCGCGGCGCGCGGGCGCGGCGCGCGAGGCGCGTCAGGCGCGCGCGGCCTCGGTGACGCGGCGGGCCGCGTCGAAGGCCTGCGCCAGGTCGGCCTTGAGGTCCTCGATGTTCTCCAGACCCACCGACAGGCGCACCAGGCCCGGCGTGACGCCACCGCTGAGCTGCTGCTCGGGGGTGAGCTGCGAGTGCGTGGTCGAGGCGGGGTGGATCACGAGCGAACGCACGTCGCCGATGTTGGCGAGGTGGCTGAACAGCTCCAGCGAGTTGACGAACTCACGGCCGGCGTCCACGCCGCCCTTCAGCTCGAAGGACACGACGGCGCCCACGCCCTTCGGGGCGTACCGGTTGGCCAGGGCGTACCACGGCGAGGTGGGCAGGCCCGAGTAGTTGACCGAGGCGACGTCGTCGCGGTTCTCGAGCCACTCGGCGATCTCCTGCGTGTTCTGCACGTGCCGCTCGATGCGCAGCGACAGCGTCTCGATGCCCTGGATGAGGTTCCACGCGCTCTGCGGCGAGATGGCCGAACCCAGGTCGCGCAGCAGCTGCACGCGCGCTTTGATGATGTAGGCCAGGCCGTCGCCGACCGCGGTCGTGTACGACGCGCCGTGGTACGACGGGTCGGGCTCGGTCAGGCCCGGGAAGCGGTCGACGTGCTTGGACCACGGGAAGGTGCCGCCGTCGATGACGACGCCGCCGATGGTGGTGCCGTGGCCGCCGAGGAACTTCGTGATCGAGTGCGTGACGATGTCGGCGCCGTGCTCGAACGGCCGGATCAGGTAGGGCGTGGCGATCGTGTTGTCGACGATGAGCGGCACGCCGGCGTCGTGGGCGATGTCGGCCACGGTGCGGATGTCGAGCACGTTGATGCGGGGGTTGCCGATGGTCTCGGCGAACAGCAGCTTCGTGTTCGGGCGGATGGCGCGGCGCCACTCCTCCGGGTCGTCCTGGTTCTCGACGAACGTGACCTCGATGCCGAGCTTGGCCAGCGTGTACTTGAACAGGTTGTACGTGCCGCCGTAGATCGAGCTCGAGGCGACGAAGTGGTCGCCGGCCTGCGCGATGTTCAGGATCGCGAAGGTCGAGGCGGCCTGGCCGCTGGACAGCACGAGCGCACCGGTGCCGCCCTCGAGCGCGGCGAGGCGCTGCTCGAGCACGTCCTGCGTGGGGTTCTGGATGCGGGTGTAGATGTTGCCGAACTCGGCCAGGGCGAACAGGTTCGCGGCGTGGTCGGTGTTGTCGAACACGTACGACGTGGTCTGGTAGATCGGCGTGGCGCGAGCCTTGGTGACCGGGTCCGGCGCGGCGCCGGAGTGGATCTGCTTGGTCTCGAAGCGCCAGTTCTCGGGTGCGGACATGTCGGGCTCCATCTGGACGGTTCGGCGCGGCGGATGCCGGGCGCTTGAGTAGACGGTATGCACCGGCATCTCGGAAGCCAAAGGCCGGGAAATGTTGCGTAACTTTCGGCGCGGGCGACTCGCGCGCCGCCGACATGCGGTAACGGCCACCGGCTGGGTACCGTGGGAGCCATGACCAGACGTGCAGTGGTGACCGGAGCCAGTTCCGGAATCGGTGAGGCGGTGGTCCGCGCGCTGCGGGCCGCCGGATGGGACGTCGTGGGCGTCGCCCGCCGTGCAGACCGGCTGGCGGCGCTGGACGCCGAGGTCGGCTCGGAGTCGTTCGCCGCCGACCTCACGCAGCAGGCGGACGTCGACGCGCTCGCCCGGCACGTGGCCGACTCGGGCCCGCTGCACGCGCTCGTGCACGTCGCCGGCGGGGCGCGCGGCACCGATCGGGTCGAAGACGGCGACCCCGACGACTGGCGCTGGATGTTCGAAGTCAACGTGCTGTCGGCGCAGCTGGTGACGGCGGCGCTGCTGCCGCTGCTGCGGGTCGGCGCCGACCAGACCGGGCACGCGGACACCGTGTTCGTCACCTCGACGGCGGCCCAGACCGCGTACCCCGGCGGGGCCGGCTACAACGCGGCCAAGGCGGGGGAGTCGATGGTGGCCCGGGCTCTGCGGCTCGAGCTGAACGGCGAGCCGATCCGCGTCGTCGAGGTCGCCCCCGGCATGGTGCACACCGAGGAGTTCACGCTCAACCGGCTCGCCGGTGACAAGGTCGCGGCCGAGCGCGTGTACGAAGGCGTGCAGAACCCGCTGACCGCCGAAGACGTCGCCGACGTCATCGCGTATGCGCTGGGCACTCCGGGGCACGTCAACCTCGACCTGATCACGATGCGTCCGGTGGCCCAGTCGGCGCAGCACCTGCTGGCCCGCGGTCCGCTGCGCAGCGCGCTCGCCGACCGCTGACCCGGCCCGTGGCGCAGACCCTCGCCGAGCTCGGTCGGAGCGGACTGATCGACCCGCAGTGGGCGGCCGCGTTGGCGCCGGTCGCCGACGACATCGCCGCCCTCGGGGAGCGGCTGCGCGCCGAGACGGCGGCCGGTCGCGGCTATCTGCCGGCCGGTGATCGGGTGCTGCGCGCCTTCGCGCGACCGCTGGATGCCGTGAAGGTGCTCATCGTGGGACAGGATCCGTACCCGACCCCCGGGCACCCCATCGGGCTGTCGTTCGCCGTCGACGCGCATGTGCGGCCGCTGCCGCGCAGCCTCGCCAACATCTACCAGGAGCTCGAGAGCGACCTCGGCATCGCCCGGGCCGGGCACGGCGACCTGTCGGCGTGGAGCGATCAGGGGGTCATGCTCCTCAACCGCGTGCTCACCGTCGCGCCGGGCGCCCCGGCATCCCACCGCGGCTGGGGGTGGGAGAAGGTGACCGACCATGCGATTCGCACCCTCGTGGCCCGCCAGCGACCGCTGGTGGCGATCCTGTGGGGGCGGGATGCCGCGGGCCTGAAGCCGCTGCTGGGCGGCACCCCCGTGATCGAGTCGCCGCATCCGTCGCCGCTGTCGGCGCACCGCGGGTTCTTCGGCTCTCGGCCGTTCTCCCGGGCCAACGAGCTGCTGCACGGTCTCGAGGCCGCGCCGGTGGACTGGCGCATCCCGCCTTTAGGCTGATCCCATGCTCGAAGGAGAGGATCGCGGCCGCCGGCGACTGCCCCGCCACCTGCGGCGCGTTCCGGCTCCGGAGACGCCGTTCGCGTACGAGATCCGTCCGGCCGTCCGCACCGACGTGCCCCAGATCCGCGAGATCTACAACCACTACGTCACCAACTCGGTCGTCACCTTCGACGAGCGCCGGTGGACGCACGCGCAGTGGTTCGACAAGTTCGACCACCTGCACAAGCTCGACATGCCGTTCCTGGTCGCCGTCTCCGCATCCGGGCAGGTGCTGGGCTACGCGCTCGTCTCGCCCTGGACCGGCACCTCCGGCTACCGGTACACGGTGGAGAGCTCGATCTACCTCGGTCAGGCCGCGACCGGCAAAGGGCTCGGCCGTGCCCTGCTGGAGGCGCTGATCGCGGCGTGCGAGCAGCGGGGGATCCGTCAGATCGTCGCCGTCGTCAGCGACAAGGGCGCGGACGCGTCCATCGCCCTGCACAAGCGGCTGGGGTTCGTCGAGGTCGGGCGCATGGGCCGGGTCGGCTTCAAGTTCGGGCGCTGGCTGGGCACGGTGTACCTGCAGAAGTCGTTGAAGCGCCCCCGACGGTCATGGTTCGGGCGGCGCCGCTGACGCGTCCGCGTCGCGCACGGCGTCGATGAGCGTCCGCCACGGGCCGGCGACGTGCTGCTCGGGCAGCTCGGCATGATGCTGCCGTGCGCCGTCGACGGCGACCTCCCAGGTGAACCGGTCGGGCCCGGCGGGGGCGGCCTGCGGGCACCGGTCCCACGGGCACTTCTCGATGAGGGCGACCCATCGGTCGGCGTCTCCGGCATCCGCCTCGACGTGCCAGCGTCGCATCCGCCCGGCGAAGCCGCCCGAGCGTATGACAGTCACCGTCAGCGCGGGAAGGCCGGGCTCCGGGGTGGGGTCAGGGGGTCTGGTCATCGTCGGTCACGCCGACGCCGGCCCACGCGGCGCGCACGGCGGCGGCTTCCTCCGAGTCCTCACCGTACTCCGCCGCCGCCACCTGCTGCGTCGCCGCCGCGAACCCGGCGAAGTCGGTCTGCGGCGTGAGCAGGCCACCGGTCAGAGTCAGATACCAGATGCGGCCGGCGCGCTCCCACGCGTGCCCGCCGAGCGCGGTGGCGACGAGGTGGAACGCGCGGTTGGGGATGCCGGAGTTGATGTGCACACCGCCGTTGTCGGCGGTCGTGTCGACGTAGTCGCGCATGTGGCCGGGCTGCGGGTCGCGCCCCAGCACGTCGTCGTCGTAGGCGGTGCCCGGCGCGCTCATCGACCGCAGCGCGACGCCGGTGACGGCGTCGGTGAACAGGCCCGCGCCGATGAGCCACGACGCCTCGTGCGCGGTCTGGCCGAGGTGGTGCTGTTCGGTCAGGGCGCCGAGCACGTCGGCGATCGACTCGTTGAGGGCGCCCGACTGCCCCCGGTACACGAGCCCGCCGGCGTGCTCGATGACGCCGTGCGCCAGTTCGTGGCCGATGACGGTGAGCGACTGGGTGAAGCCCGTGAACACCTCCCCGTCGCCGTCGCCGAACACCATGCGCTCGCCGTTCCAGAATGCGTTGTCGTAGTCCTCGCCGTAGTGCACGGTGGCCGACAGGGTGCCGCCGGCACCGTCGATCGACACGCGCGCGAACGCGTCCAAGAGGAGGTCGAACGCGGCGCCCAGGCCGTCGAACGCCTGATCCGCGTCGGGGTCGCCGGTGGGCGGGTCGTCTTCGCCGCGCACGCGCACCCCCGGCAGCCGCTCGCGCCCCTGGGAGTCGGAGATGACGCGGTCGGGTGCCGGTGTGGCCTCGACCACGAGCGTGCCGCCGTCGACGGACAGGTCGAGGCGCGCCCGCTCGGGTCGGTAGTCGCGCGGGGCGGCGAGGGTGGCGCGCGCGGCCTGCGCGGCGCGGGCCAGGTGCGGCTGCTGCGCGGCCGCGAGTCGCGCCAGCAGGTACTCGGGGACGATCGCGCGCATAGCCGTCAGGTTAGCGGGGGCCGCCGACGCCCGGGCCGTGCGGGTCGATGACCGGGATGGAAGCCAGCAGGCGCCGGGTGTAGGCGACCTGCGGCGACAGCAGCACCTTCTCGGTCGGTCCCTCCTCGACGACCTTGCCGTCCTTCATCACGATCACCTCGTCGCACAGGTTCTGCACGATGCCGATGTCGTGCGAGACCAGCACGAGCGACATCCGCTCGCTCTCGCGCAGCGTGCGCAGCAGGTCGAGGATCTGCGCGCGGACGGTGACGTCCAGGGCCGACAGTGGCTCGTCGCCGACCAGCACCCGGGGCCGGTGCACGATCGCCCGGGCGATGGCGATCCGTTGCCGCTGTCCGCCGGAGAACTCGTGGGGGAAGCGGGCCGCCATCTCCGGCTCGAGGCCGACGGCGGTCAGCACCTCGCGCACCCGCGCGCGGCGGTCGCCGGGGATGCCCAGCGCCCACAGCGGCTCGGCCACGATGCGGCCCACGTCCATGCGCGGGTCGAGCGAGGCGTAGGGGTCCTGGAACACCATGCCGGTGATGCGGCGCAGCCAGTGCAGCGATCGGGCCCGGGCGGTGGGGTCGACCCGGCGGCCGTCGACCTCGACGGTGCCGGCCGTCGGGGTGTCCAGCCCCAGCAGCAGGCGCACCAGGGTCGACTTGCCCGACCCGGACTCGCCGATGATGCCCACCGACGAGTCCTCCCGCACGTCGATGTCGGCGTCGTCGAGCGCCGTGGTGAACCGGCGCGGCTCGAACGGCTTCGTGCGCGGCGCGCGGAACCGGCGGGTGAGGCCGCGGCCGCGGATCAGCGGGGTGTCGGGGATGCTCAATCCACACCTCCCGGGCGCCACAGCGTCGCCGTGGCATCGCGCAGCAGGCCCTGGGTCACCGGCGAGGCGGGCTCGGACAGCAGCGTCGCGATGGGCCCCTGCTCGACGACGCGGCCGTCTTCGAGCACGACGGCGTGGGTGACGATCTGCGACAGCACCGCCAGGTCGTGGGTGATGAACACGAGCGACATGCCGTCGTCGGCCACCAGGTGCCGCAGCAGCTCGAGGATCTCGGCCTGGATGGTCACATCCAGGGCGGTCGTGGGCTCGTCGGCGATGAGCAGCCGCGGACGGCACGCGAGCGCCATGGCGATCGCGACCCGCTGCCGCTGGCCGCCCGACAGCTGGTGCGGGTAGCGCCGCACGATCTGCGCGGGGTCGGGCAGGTGCACGCGCGCGGCTTCGTCGACGGCGCGGGCCAGACAAGCCCGGCGGCCGAGACCCTCGTGGATGCGCAGCGACTCGCCGATCTGGCGGCCGACGGTGCGGATCGGGTTCAGGGCGGTGCGCGGCTCCTGGAAGACGATGCCGATCTCGTCGCCGCGCAGCTGCGCCAGCTCGCGGTCGGGCAGGCCGATCAGCTCCTGACCGTTCCAGCGGATGCTGCCGGTGGCGGTGGCGCCGTCGGGGAGGAGCCCCAGCACGGCCAGCGCGGTCAGCGACTTGCCGGAGCCGGACTCGCCGATCAGACCCACCCGGGCGCCGTCGGGCACATCGAAGGTGACGTCCTCGACGACCCGGCGCCCGCCGATCGTGATGGACAGGTCACGCACCTGAAGGCTCATGCCACCACCTCCGGCATCTGCACCTCGTCGTCGCGTCTGCGGGCCAGGGTCGGGTCGGTCGCCTCGCGCAGCGCATCACCGAGCAGGTTCAGGCCGAGCACCGTGAGGGTGATGGCCAGTCCCGGCCAGACCACCGAGACCGGATGCACCGTGATGTACGCCTGCAGCTCACTGAGCAGCACCCCCCAGGACGGCTCGGTGACCGGGGCGCCGAAGCCGAGGAAGCTCAGGCCGGCCTCGGCCAGCACGGCCACCGCCATGCCCCACGACAGCTGCACAATGAACACGGGGGCGACGTTGGGGAACAGGTGGCGCCAGAGGTTCTGCCACGCCGTCAGGCCCGACGCACGGCCCGCCGTGACGAAGTCGCTGTGCAGCACGCGACGCAGCTCCGGGCGGGTCACCCGGGCGACGTTCACGCCGAAGCCGATGCCGACCGACAGGATGACCACCCACAGCGAACCGCCCGCGACGGTGGAGATCATCATCGCGATGATGAGCACCGGGAAGGCGATGAGGATGTCCACCAGCACGGCGGTCGTCTCCCGCATCCACCGGGCGGTGAGCGCCCCCAGGGCCGCCAGCAGGATGCCGATGACCGTGGCCACCAGGCCCGCGCCCAGCGCGACCCACACCGTGGTGCGTGCCCCGGCCATGATGAGGCTGAGGATGTCGCGTCCCGACCCGTCGGTGCCCATCAGGTGCGGCCAGGAGGGCGGCTGCCAGCGCGCGGCGATGTCGACGGTGCGGGGGTCGAACGGCAGCCAGAACAGCGACACGAAGGCCACCGCGCCCACGGTCAGCACGATGATCAGCCCCACTCGGCCGGTGGTCAGCGACCACAGCCGTCGCAGCCACGCGAGATTCATTCCGCCTCCCGCTGCCGGGGATCGACGATCCGGTGGAACAGGTCGACGAGGAAGCCGATGAGCAGCACCATGCCCGTGAGCACCAGCAGTTCGCTCTGCACCTTGACGAGGTCGCGGTTGCCGACGTCGGCGACCAGCATGCGCCCGATTCCGGGAAGTCCGAACAGCTCCTCGATGACGACGGCGCCGACGATGATGCCGGCCACCTGCAGGCCCAGCACCGTGATGATCGACAGGCCGACCGCGGGCAGTCCGTGCCGCACGAGCGCACGGGTGCGGGTGAGGCCCTTCGCCGCCGCGGTGCGCACGTAGTCCTGGCCGACCGCCTGCAGCGTCGCCGAGCGCACGAACCGCATGAGCATCGCGCCTTCGACGATGCCGATGGTGAGTGCCGGCAGCAGCAGCGACTGGAACGCGCGGGCCGGGTCGGTCCACCCGCCGCGGGGGAAGCCCTGCGCCGGCAGCCATCCCAGCCACACCGCGAACACGACCACGAGCATCATGCCCGCCCAGACCACCGGCACCGCGGCCAGGGTCTGTGCGCCGACGCTGAGCAGGGTGCCGTCGGCGCGGCCCCGCCGCAGCGCCGACAGCACCCCGAACGGCAGGGCGACCACCAGCGCGATGGCCATCGACATGAGCCCCAGCGGGACGGTCACCTGCGCCTTCTGCACCAGCTCGTCCATCACCGGGGTGCCGGTCAGCAGGGAGGCGCCCAGATCGCCGGTGACCAGGCCTGAGATCCACTCGAGGTACTGCACCGGCAGCGGCCGGTCCAGTCCCAGGCGCTCGCTGATGGCCGCCACCTGCTCCGGCGTGGAGTTGGTGCCGGCGATCAGTTGGGCGATGTCACCGGGGAAGACCCGCAGCGTTGCGAAGATGAGCACGCTCGCCGTCAGCAGCCCCGCGATCAGCAGGCCGAGACGGTTCAACGCGTAGCGGATCACGCCGGTGACTCAACGGTTCGATGGGGCCCGGACGAGCATCTGATCGGCGCAGTGGCTCACAGAGCGCCTTCGACGAGGCCGGCGAGGTTGAGCCGCTCGTTCACGTTGGTCGAGGGCATGCCCGTCACGTGCGTGCCCACGCCGACGACCGAGGCGCCGTTGTACAGCCAGTCGGCGGCCATGTCCTCCGACACGATGCGCGCGGCCTCGGCCAGCAGCGCCTCGGCGTCGGCCGGATCGGTGGCGGCGACCGACTCGGCGTACAAGCGCTGCACCTCGGGGTTGTCGTACGTGAAGTAGTACTCCGGGTTCGCCCAGTTCTCGAAGTCGCGGGCCTCCGTGTGCAGCACGAAGCTGAGTTCGTAGTCCTGGTTGATGTAGACGTCGTTGAGCCAGGTGGCGAACTCGACGCTGTTCACTTTCAGAGTGATGCCCACGTCGTGGAGGTTCGACACCAGGATCTGCGTCACGGTCGTGCCGTAGCTCGACGAGATGGTCAGCGTCAGGTCGAGGTCCTCCTGGCCGGCCTCGGCCAGCAGCTCGCGCGCGGCGGCCGGGTCGAACGGTGCCACCTCGGACAGGTCCTCGTAGCCGGGGTCGAGGGAAGGGATCGGACCGAACTGGGTCTGCCCCGCGCCCAGCGCCTCTACGATGGCGTCCTTGTCGATCGCCTGGCGGATCGCCTGGCGCACCCGCTTGTCGGCGAGCGGGCCGGAGGTCTGGTTCATCGCCAGGGTGCCCTTGTCGGTCGACGGCCCCACGACGACCTGGAAGTCGCCGCTCGCCTCGAGCTGGTCGGTCAGGTTCGCATCGAAGCCGGTGAGCACGTCGAGCTCGCCGGCCAGGGCCCCGTTGAGGGCCGCCTGGGTGTTGGGGATGTAGCTGAACACGACCTCGGCGACCTGGGCGGTCTCACCCCAGTAGTCGTCGTTGCGCGTGAACGTGATGCTGTCGCCCTGCTTCCAGCTGTCGAACACGAAAGGACCGGTGCCGTTGGCGTCGGTCTTCCGGTCGACCGTGTCGCCCTCCTTGAGGATGAGGCCGGCGCGCCCGGTGAGGTTCCACAGCAGCGTCGAATCGGGCGCGCTGAGGGTCAGCGTGATCGTCTGGCCGTCCGCGGTGATCGTCTCCACGTTCGCCAGGCGGTCCGAGTCCCGGTAGGCCGGGTTCTCCTTCACCTGGGTGAGCGACCACACGACGTCCTGCGGGGTGAGCTCCTGACCGTCGTGGAAGGTGACCCCCTCTCGCAGGGTGAAGGTGTAGGTCAGGCCGTCGGGGGAGATCTCGTAGTCGGTCGCCAGCGCCGGGACGACCTCCTGATCGGCGGTGCGGGAGACCAGTCCCTGGTAGATGTTGTCGATGAGGATCTGATCGAGCGCGGCACCGGCCGTCTCGCGGATGTCGAGGTTGCCCGGCTCGAGCACGAGCCGGATGGCGACCGAGGCGTCGGGATCGGCGGTCACCTCGGTGCTGTCCGGCGCCGGATCGCTCCCGCCGGTGCAGGCGGTGAGGACGAGCGCCCCGGCGGCCAGGAGAGCGGCCGCGGCCAGTGCGGTTCTGCGGATCATGTGAGGAAATCCTTTCGCGGGCGCAGGAGCATCGTTGCTGTCGGATGGCGTCCTGCGAACTCAGGTGCGCGTAACAGCCTAGAGTCCCGGAGCGGGCCGTGCGGACACAGCCGGTCACAATGACGCTCCATCGCGGCCGGGCCGGCGCCGCCGGTGCCGCGGATAGGGTGGTCGGCATGGCCCCCGAACGACGTGTGCACCTGTCCCGATCAGCGCGCCCCGCCTATGACGCGCTGGAGGCGTTCTCCAAGACGGTCGGTGCGCTCGCCGCCGAGGCCGGCATCGACGACCGGCTCAAGGAGATCGCGCTCATCCACTCCTCGCAGCTCAACGGCTGCGCTTACTGCGTGCGCATCCACGCCGACCGCGGCGTGAAGGCGGGACTGACCGCCGACGAGATCGCGCAGATCGCCGTCTGGCGCGAGTCGGGCGTCTTCACCGCCCGCGAGCGGGCCGCGCTCGAACTGGCCGAGAGCTATGTCTTCATCCATGAGGACGGCGTCTCCGACGAGGTCTACGACCACGTGGGCGGCATCCTCAGCGAGCAGGAGTACGTGGCGCTGAGCTGGCTGCTCGTGTCGATCAACGCGTTCAACCGCATCACCATCGCCGGCAAGTATCCGGTCCCCCCGCGCCGGCGGGAGCACGCGGCGCACCCGTCATGATCGACCCGCAGATCACCGGAGCCCTCAACTTCCGTGATGTCGGGGGTCTGCCCGCCGGGGACGCGCGCACCCGCAGCGGTGTGCTGTTCCGGTCGGGCAACCTCGCCCGGGTGGATGCCGGAGGGCGGAACGCCCTGCGGGCCCTGGGCCTGCGGCGCATCGTCGACCTGCGCGAGGACGCGGAGATCGCGCTCGAGCCCACGCGCCTGGACGGGTTCGGACACGAGACCGTGCGGATACCGCTGTTCGTGGGCTCCGCGGCATCCTTCTTCGAGGAGGACCTGTCGCTCGCGCAGATGTACCAGTCCCTCATCGCGGGGTCCGCGGCGGGCATCGTCGACGTCGTCCGGGCGGTGCTGGCCGACCAGCCCGTCCTGGTGCACTGCACGGTCGGCAAGGACCGCACCGGTGTGACGGTCGCCCTCACGCTGCTGGCGGCCGGAGTGGACGAGGACGCGGTGATCGGCGACTACGCCCGCACCGAGGCTCTGCTGCCGGCGCGCCGCAACGAGTCCGTGCTGGCCTACCTGCGGCGCCTGCACCCGCACGCGCGTCACCTCGAGGACCTCGCCACCCGCTCGCCGGCACCGGCCATGCGGGGGCTGATCGATGAGTTGCACGCGCAGTACGGCGCGCCGGTGGAGTATCTGCGCGCCCACGGGCTGACCGACGACGAGATCCGGGAGCTGCGCCGCGTGCTCGTGGCCACCGGATAGGACGGGCAAGGTTAGGCAACCCTACATTCGGGGTATAGTGAAGGCGATATGACTTCACCTGCCGTGCACAACGCCACCGCCTGCCGGGCGGCGAAGCACTCGCGCGTGCAGCATCTGATCACCGCCGACGAGCGTTCGCTGGCCGATCTCGAGGCGCTCGTGGCCACGCTGCCGCTGTGCTCGACGGGCCGGGTGTTCGTGGAGGTCCCCGGGCCCGAGTGGATCGGGGAGGTCACGGTGCCGGCCCGCATGATCGTGACCTGGCTCGACCGTTCACGCCGCAGCGGCGCCCCGGGTTCCGGCCGCGCGTGCGCCCCCGGGCAGGCGCTGGCACGAGCGGTGAACGCCTGGGCGGATGAGATGCTCTGCCAGGAGGGGGACCAGACCCGCATCCACCTGCTGGGCGGCTACCTCGGCACCGCCGACATCTTCGACCACCTCACCGGCGACTTGCACCTGGACGCCGCGACCGTGCACACCCCGGCTGAGTTCCGCCTCGCCGACGCCCGCTGACGCGGTTCACCGCGCGCCGCGGCGCACGTAGCCGCCGTCTTCGAGGCCGGCCATGATCTCGAACCGGTTGGTCATCGGATCGAACCCGGCCAGCAGATAGAGGATCGGCATGAGCATGCCGTAGCGGCGCCACTGCTGCGCGTGGACGGCCTCGTGCCGGAGGACGGGTTCGGACGGTTCCCGGTCGCCGGTGAGGAAGCATCCGCCGACGCACGTCCCGCCGCGACGGTAGGTCCACGACGGCATGCCGGTGAACACCCACAGGCCGTGGCTGCGGCGCACCCGTCCCGTCGACCACATGCCGCCCCACACCCAGCCGACCGCCGTGCCCCACCAGTAGCCGAGCCGGCTGATCGGCGAGTCCAGCAGGATGCCGGGGATCAGCCGGTCGCACCGCTCCCCGCGCTCGACGGCACGGTCGGCGCGGGCGCGCCAGTCGGGGACGAGTGGCCGCGCCGTCACGCCAGCGCCCCGACGATGCGCAGGATCGTGCCGAGGTCGTCGACGGCGGCGGCGACCGAGGCCGGGGCGAACCCGGAGATCGAGCTGCCGGCCAGCGGCAGCCGGGCCCGGACGGCACCGATCGCGGCGGTCAGCGCCGCCGGCTGGACCCCGAACGGCACCGGCAGCCCGACGCCGGTCATGGCCGCGGGATCGAGCACGTCCAGATCGACGTGGATGTAGACCGCGCGGGCACCGGTGGCGGCGACGGCGTCGGCCACGGCATCGGGGTCTTCCAGAGCCGAGACGGGCAGCGCCGTGACGCCGGCGGCATCCACCCATTCCCGCTCGGCGGGGTCGAACTCGCGGACCCCGGCCAGCACGATGCGGTCCGGCGCGAGGGTGGGACCGCAGGCCAGGGGGCCGTCACCGGTCGCCGCGCGCAGGGCCATGCCGCCCACCGCGCCCGAGGGTGAGGAGTCGACGGTGTGCAGGTCGGCGTGGGCGTCGAACCACACGACGGCCAGCTCAGGCTCGCGCGTGGCCGCGTGCGCCACGCCCGGCACGGCGACGCCGCAGTCGCCGCCCACGATGAGTGCCGGCTCGGTGCCGGCGGCGAGTGCCTCGAGGACGGCGTCGCGCACGCGGGCGAGGGCGCTGAACCGGCGGATGCCGGTCTGCTGCGCGTCACCGGCCTCGACGGGCACCTCGATGCGCGTGCACGCGGCGCGCGGCAGGTCCCCGGCGATCGCTTCGGCGCCGTCGATCAGCAGCATCGCCCGGGCGGACGGGGAGCCCTGCCATTGCGGGACGACCAGGAATCGGGTCATGCGGTCCTCCTGTACAGCCGCGACGGCGCCGAGCATCGTGTGATGCCCGGCGCCGTGTGCGCGGTGAGGTGTTACTGCTCGATCGCGGGCGCCGGGGCACCCGACTTGAGCGCGGCCAGCCGCGCCTCGACCTCCGTGAGCTCGCCGATGTCCTCGAGGGCGTTGAACTGCGCGTCCAGCGTCGAGGCGGCCAGCTCCTGCTTGCCGGCGGCGAGGGCCTCCTGGCGGCGCACCTTGTCTTCGAACCGGCCCAGCTCGCTGGTCGGGTCGAGTACGTCGATCGACTTGACGGCGTCGTGCACCTTGTTCTGCGCCTCGGCGGTCTTGGCCCGGGCGAGCAGTTCGCTGCGCTTGGCCTTGAGCTGCTCCAGCTTCTGCTTCATGCCGTTGAGGCCGTCCTTGAGCTTGTCGACGACCTCGGTCTGCGACGCGATGGTCGGCGCGATCGCCTTCGCGTCGTTCTCCTCGCCGATCTGGCGCTGCAGCGCGATCTTGGCGAGGTTGTCGAACTTGTCGGCGTCGGCGGCGTTGCCCGCCGCGCGCAGCTCGTCGGCCTTGCGGCTGGCGGCGAGGGCCTTGTTGCCCCACTCCTGCGCAGCCTTGACGTCTTCTTCGTGGTCGCGCTCGAGCAGACGCAGGTTGCCGATCGTCTCGGCGATGGCCGACTCGGCGTCGGCGATCGAGTTCGTGTAGTCGCGGACGAGCTGGTCGAGCATCTTCTGCGGGTCTTCGGCGGAGTCGAGGAGGGCGTTGATGTTCGCCTTCACCAGGGTCGAGATGCGGCCGAAGATGGACTGCTTTGCCATCGGTGTTCCTTTCTAGAGGTAAGTGTCGTGGGATGAGCCTGTGGGGTGGAGGGGAGCGGACATCAGAAGCGGCCTCCTCCGCGGCGGCCGCGCGTGGCGCCACCGCCGAAGCTGCCCGAGGAGCAACCGCCGCCGAACCCGCCGCCGCGGGATCCGCCGCCGCGGGATCCGCCGCCGAAGCCGCCGAACCCGCCTCCTCCGCCGAACATGCCGCCGCCGCGGGAGCGCGAACCGCCGCCCAGCAGCGAGTTGATCACGATGCCGCCGAGCACGGCGCCCATGACGTCGCCCCCACCGGAGCGGCCGCCGCCACCGAGCATCCCGCCGCCGAACCCGCCGACGTCGCTCTGTGCGGCGCGCATGGCCTGCGCGGCGAGGTCGTTGGCGCGTTGCGCGTGCGGGAGCGCCTGCACGGGGTCGGTGTGCTGCAGCTGCTGTGCCCGCACGAGAGAGGCGCCGGCCTCGGCCAGCCGGGTGCGGGCGTCGGCGCCGACCGCGCCCCGGCGCGAAGTGATGTACTCCTCGGCGGCGCGTACCTGCGCCTGGGCTTGCACGATCAGGTGGCTCAGCGACTGCGCGGCCTTGCGTTGCTTCTCCTGTGCGTCGCGGATGCCGTCCAGCAGCGCGTCGATCTCCCGGTCGGCCTGCTGCAGCGATTCCAGGGCGGTCAGCGGCCGTTTCCCGGTCGCACCGAGGTGGGCTTTCGCGGCCTCGACCCGCTGCCGGGTCGACGCCACGACGGCGGCGATGCGGCCGTCGGGGTCGGGCAGGGCGCCGGCGGTCGCGATCTCGGTGTCGATCTCGCCGATGAGTGCCGCGGCCTCGCGTTCGCCCGCGGCCAGGTCGTCGGCGTGCGCGGACACGGTGTCCTGCAGGTGCTGCGCCTGGTCGACGGCTTCCTCCGCGGCGCGGATGCCCACGGCCGCCGGTCCGGTCTGCCCGGCGCCGACGGCCTCGGCCGCCGCGGTCAGCTGGGCGTCGGCGAAGGCGAGCCGCTGGCGGGCCTGGTCGGGGTTGTCGGCGATGGGCGCGAGCGCCTCGGGGGCGTACACGCCGGTGAGGCTCGCGAGTTTCGCGGCGGCGGCGTCGGACTGCGCGCCGACGGTGGTGCGCAGCTGCTGAACGCGGGCGAGCGCCTCGGGGGCGTTCTGCTCGAGCTGGCGCAGTTCGTCGAAAGCGGCCGCCTTCTCGTCGAGGCTCTGGTTCGCGGCGGTGCACAGCTCGAGCACCTTCGTGTGGACGGCGCGGATGTCGGCCTCGGTGTCGGGCACGTCGTCGTCGAGCTTCTGCCGCAGGGCGAAGGCCTCGTCGAGCCGGGACTTGGCCTGTGCGAGCACCTCGACGAACTCGACCGTGGCCGCGTCGCCGAACTGGGCGCGGGCGAAGCCGAGCTCCTGTTCGCTGGTCTTGATGGCGTCGTCGGTGGCCACGAGCGCCGACGACGCGCGGCGTTCGAGTTCGGCGGTGCTGAGCTGCGCCAGCTCGCCGGCCTTCGGGGCCGCGCCGCCGACGCTCTTCTTCCGCGCGCGCAGGATGAGCCAGACGACGACACCGGCGGCCACCGTCAGCACCACCACGATGATCAGGCCGGGGAGGAACGAGCCGCCGTCGTCGTCGCCGGGGGAGACCGGTGCGGTGTCCGGATCCGCCGGCGCCTCGCCGCTGTCGCCCACGGCGTCGGCCAGTCCGTCGGCGGCGGCCATCGCCATGCCGACCCAGTCGAGGTTCTGCCCGGCGGGGCCGATGCGGTCCTGTTCGATGGCGCCGAGCTGGTCCCAGGTGACCGGGCCCTCCTGCGCGCCCGACAGGTAGTACTGCCGGCCCTCGGTCGAGATGGCCAGCAGGTACTGGTGGATCCCGAGCCCGTTGTCTTCGGCGACGATGTCGGCCCACTCCTGCGAGCTGGACGGGTTCGTGAAGGTCGGCACGTACACGACCCACAGGTCGACGCCCGACGACTGCGACAGTGCCTCGTAGCGCGATTGGATCGCCGTCTCCTCGGAGCTGCTGAGCACCCCGGCCTCGTCCAGCACGCGGCCCGCACCCAGCGTCACCGGGTCGGTCGCCAGCGCGGCGGCGGGAACACCCACCACCCATGCGACTGCCGCCAGCAACGCCAACAGGAGGCGGGATCGCATACAGTCCCCTTTCGCGACGAGCCGTCACCGCGAGTCTATGCCCCGGCGTTCATGGCACACCAGCCGGTCGCGGCCCGTGCGCGTGGCGGCGACCGACCGAGCGCGACGGCGATTAGGCTCACCGTTTCGGAGGTGCCATGGACGACAGATACGGCCGCGATGTGCTCGCATCCGGATGGCGGGATGCCGGGCGGCGGATGACCCCGAAGGTCGAGGCCGAGACCGACCTGGTGGTCGAGGTCGACGACGACGGATTCTGCGGTGCGGTCACCGCGGTGCGCTCGGGCCACGTCGAGCTCGAGGACCGCGTCGGCCGTAGGCGCCTGTTCCCGCTGGGGCTGGGCTTTCTCATCGACGGCGAACGCGTCGAACTCGTCGCGCCACGGCCGACGCAGCCGACCGGCCGGGCTCGGACGGCGTCGGGGTCGTTCGCCGCCCCGCAGCAGCGGGCGCGGGTGGCGCGGGCCTCACGCATCCTCGTCGAGGGCAAGCACGACGCCGAGCTGGTGGAGAAGGTGTGGGGCGACGACCTGCGTGCCGAGGGCGTCGTCGTCGAGTTCCTGCAGGGCATCGATCTGCTGGACGACCTGCTGCGCAGCGACCCGCCGTCGGCCGAGCGCCGGTACGGCGTGCTCGTGGACCACCTGGTGCCCGGCTCGAAGGAGACCCGGATCGCGCAGGCGGTCGAACGCGGGCCGCACGGGCGCTTCGTGCGCATCGTCGGCCATCCGCACGTCGACGTGTGGGAATGCGTGCTGCCGCGTGCCCTCGGCATCTCCGCATGGCCGCAGGTGCCGCGCGGCGTGGACTGGAAGACCGGCGTCAGCCGCGCGCTGGGGTGGCCGGCCGCCGAGCAGGCCGACCTCGCGCGCAACTGGCAGCGCATCCTCGGCGCGGTGCGCTCCTACCGCGACCTCGACCCCGCTCTGCTGGGCCGGGTCGAGGAGCTCATCGACTTCGTCACCGCGGAGCCGGCCCGACTACCCTGAAAGGATGCCGCAGCCCGAACCCGCACCCGCACCCGAGCCGCGGCGCTTCCGAACCGAGCCCGTCTCCTTCGTCCGCCGCAGCGGCCGCATGAGCGACGGTCAGGAACGGGCGTGGGCCGGGCTGTCACCGCGCTACGTGCTGCCGGTGGAGCGGGACGCGGCGGCCACCAGCATCCGTCCCGGCACGGCCATCGACCCGGTCGCCGTGTACGGACGCGCCGCGCCGGTCATCGTCGAGATCGGATCGGGGCAGGGACACGCGATCGTGCACGCGGCGGTGTCCACCCCCGGCACCGACTTCCTCGCCGTCGAGGTGTTCCGGGCGGGGCTGGCGCGCACGATGCTCGACGCCGAGCGGGCCGGCGCCGACAACCTGCGCCTGGTCGAAGCGAACGCCCCGGAGGTGCTGGAGCACCTGCTGCCGCCCGGATCGGTCGACGAGGTGTGGATCTTCTTCCCCGATCCGTGGCACAAGAAGAAGCACACCAAGCGGCGCCTGATCGACCCCGGGTTCCCCCCGCTCGTGGCCCGCGCCCTGCGGGACGGCGGCATGCTGCGCCTGGCCACCGACTGGGAGGACTACGCGCTGCAGATGCGCGACGTGATGGCCGACGCCGCCGACTTCGCCCCGGCGTTCGACGGGGAGTGGGCGCCGCGGTTCGAGGGGCGCGTGATGACCGCGTTCGAGCGCAAGGGCATCGCGAAGGGTCGGGAGATCCGCGACCTCGCCTACCGGCGCCGTGCGCGGGACGGGGCCTGAGATGCCCGGTGCGGGAGTGGCGCGGCTCGGCGCGCGTCCGGTGGTCGGGGTGGCGACGATCCCCGCGGTGCTGGTGTGCCTGGCCGCACCGGCCTTCTTCGTGCTCATGGTGCCGTGGCTGGGCTGGGCCCTGTTGGCGGCGGGCCTGGCCGGCGCCGCAGCGATCGAGCGGCGCCGCATCCTGGCATCCACCCCGTCGCTGACCCGCGACCTGTCGCTCATCGCCTGCGGACTGCTCATCGTCAGCGCGATCGAGCTGAAGGCCGAGCTCGACAACGCCGCGATGCTGCGGTTCACGCTGGCGTTGGGTGGCGCCGTGGTCGTGCCGTACGTGATCTCGCGGTGGATGTACCGCGACCGCGCGATCGGGTTCCCGTGGCGCGGCGGGCACCGGTGGAAGCGGTGGCAGTGGCTGTGGCTGGCGGCGGTGCTCGTGCTGGGCTGGCTGATCCTGCCGTTCTACTTCATCACCTCCGGCGTCTACGCGAACTGGCCCGTCGTCGACACGCCCGACCTCATCGCACGGCTGTTCGTCGGGGTGGGCGCGGTGGGCATCTGGGACGAGCTGTTCTTCATCTGCACGTGCTTCGCGCTGCTGCGCCGGCACTTCGCCGACGGCGCCGCCAACGTGCTCCAAGCGATCGTGTTCGTCTCGTTCCTGTGGGAGCTCGGCTACCAGGCCTGGGGTCCGGTGCTCACCATCCCCTTCGCACTGCTGCAGGCGGTGATCTTCCTGCGCACCCGGTCGCTGGGCTACGTCGTGACCGTGCACCTGCTGTTCGACGCGGTCGTGTTCGCCGTGCTCGTGCACGCCCACAACCCGGGTCTGCTGGATTGGCTGTTCTTCGTCTCGCCGTGAGCCGAGCCGGGGCGGTGCCCTGGAACTGCCCAGAATCGCGGGCTATCGTGGGTGGCGGACCCCGACCGGGTCCCCGGACGAGGGATCAGTACCCGGTGTGCGACAAGACTGGCCAGGAGGAACAGTCATGGCGTGGGTCATCCTCATCATCTCGGGCGTGCTCGAAGCGGTCTGGGCGACGGCCCTGGGCAAGTCCGAGGGCTTCACGAAACTGTGGCCCTCGGTCGTGTTCGGCGTCGCGCTGATCGCCAGCATGGGTGGGCTCGCCCTCGCGATGCGCGACATCTCGACCGGTACCGCGTACGCGGTCTGGGTGGGCATCGGCGCGTCGATCACCGTCGTGTACGCGATGATCACCGGCGACGAGCAGCTCTCGCTCGTCAAGATGCTCCTCATCATGGGGCTGGTCGGCTGCATCGTCGGGCTCAAGCTCGTCAGCGGCGAATGACCCGCACCGGCGCGACCCCGCGCTGACCGGCGCGGCTCCTGCCGCAGAGTGAACGGCGTATCCGAGCACGTCAAGGCTGTCAAGGCCCTCGGATCGGTGCGCGCTCCGGGCGATGCTGAGCCGGTGCCGTCACCGTCGCGGCAGCGCGAAAGGGAACCATGAGAGCCGTCACTTGGCAGGGTCGCCGCAAGGTCGAGGTCATGGAGGTGCCCGATCCCCGCATCGAGCAGCCGGGCGACGCCATCATCCGGGTCACCTCCACCGCCGTGTGCGGCTCCGACCTGCACCTGTATGAGCTCCTCGGTCCTTTCATGGACCGCGGCGACATCCTCGGCCACGAGTCGATGGGTGTGGTGACCGAGGTGGGGCCGGGCGTGACGACCCTGCGGGTAGGGCAACGCGTCGTCATCCCGTTCAACATCGCGTGCGGCGACTGCTTCTATTGCCGGCGCGGACTGCAGTCGCAGTGCGCCACGACGCAGAACACCGCTCAGGGGCGCGGGGCATCGCTGTTCGGCTATACCAAGCTGTACGGCCAGGTGCCCGGTGGGCAGGCCGAGTACCTCCGCGTGCCGCTCGCGGAATACAACACGATCCCGGTCGGCTCACAGCTGCCGGACGAGCGCTACCTGTTCCTCAGCGACATCCTGCCCACGGCATGGCAGGCCGTGCGCTACGCGGACGCGTCGCCAGGGGACACGCTGCTGGTGATGGGGCTGGGGCCGGTCGGCCAGCTCTCCGCGCGGATCGCGCTCCATCACGGATGCCGCGTGCTCGCCGTCGACCCCGTCGCCGAGCGTCGAGAGATGGCCCGCCGGAACGGCGTCGAGGCCGAGGACCCGGAGGACCTGCTGTCCTGGGTCGCGGACCGTACCGAGGGGCGCGGCGCAGACGCCGTCGTCGATGCGGTGGGCATGGAAGCGCACGGCAGCCCGACCGCACACGCCGTGCAGTCGACGGCCGCGGCGCTGCCGGATGCGATCGCCCGACCCGTCAT
The DNA here is from genome assembly GCF_053586795.1 of Microbacterium pollutisoli. NCBI lineage: Bacteria > Bacillati > Actinomycetota > Actinomycetes > Micrococcales > Microbacteriaceae > Microbacterium > Microbacterium pollutisoli. Next base: position 150,004 of record NZ_JBNYWT010000005.1, on the reverse strand, counting down.
GGCTCACGCGGCGGTCGACCGCCTGGCGGCGCTGTACGCGTCCATCGACGCGGTACGCCGCGGCGGCACGCTGTCGCTCAGCGGTGTCTATGCCGGCGACGCCGACGTCCTCCCGCTGGGCACCATGTTCGACAAGCAGCTGACGCTGCGCATGGGCCAATGCAACGTCAAGCGCTGGATCGGCAGCCTCCTTCCGCTCGTGGAGGACCGGGACGACCCGCTGGGCCTGCGGGACCTGGTCACCCATCGCGGCACTCTCGATGACGCACCCGACCTGTACCGGACCTTCCAGAAGAAGGAGGACGGCTGCATCAAGATCGTCCTCCGCCCCACCCACGACAGCGGAGAGCCCCATGCGACCACATGATCCCGGGCGGCTCACGCTCGAGCCGCTCGACGACACCTCCTGGCGACTGTGCGACGGATCGGCAGCGCCGTCGGACGCCGCCAACGTCCTCGCCTACGTCGAGCTGCGCGACGACGGGCGCTACGACGTGACGTGGGTGGTGCGCGGGCTCGGCACCGCCGTGTTCGCGACCTTCGGCGACCTCCTGCGTGAGGCGGCGGTCCTCCTCGACTGCGAACGCTCCCGCGTCGCCAAGCCGCACCCGATCCCGCATCGGCCGCCGCTACGGGCATCATGACCCCCGCGTCGCTGTGGCAGCTCACCGGCCCGGCGATCGCGGCCGACGGGACGCTGCCCCCGCGCGCAGACGTCGTCGTCGCCGGTGGCGGCCTCGCCGGACTCGCGGTCGCGACCGAGCTCGTGCGGCACGGCCGCTTCGTCGTCGTGGTCGAGGCGCAGGAGTTCGGCGGCCGCACCACCGGGGGCACCACCGGCAAGGTGAGCCTCCTACAGGGGGCGACCGTTTCCCGGGTGCTCAGCCACGCCGGCCGTGCCACAGCGAGGGCCTACCTGGACGCGGCGGAAGCCGCGCAGCGCTGGCTGCGCGAGGAGCTGGCCGAGGTGCCGGACGCCTGGCAGGCCCAGCACGCCTCCACGTTCGCCACCACCGAGGCGGGTGTGCGCGTGCTGCAGCGGGAGGCGAAGGCGATGGCGGCGGCAAAGCGGCCGGTGCGTCATCACGTCGACGCCGTGCCGGGGCTGCCGCTGCCGGTACGCGCCGCCCTCACGCTCGACGATCAGGCGCAGCTGCATCCCGCCCGGGCCACCGCAGCGCTCGCCGCCGCCGTGCGGGCCGGCGGAGGCATCCTGGTCGACCGCTGCCGCGTGCAGAAGGTCCACGCCGGCGGCACCGGGCTCGAGATCGAGACGACGCGCGGGACCGTACGCGCCGAGCACCTGGTGCTGGCCACCGGCACGCCCGTGCTCGACCGGACCCTCGCGTTCGCCCGGCTGGTCGCCACCCGCGAGGTGGTCGCCGCCTACCGGCTGCCCGATTCCGGTGGCCCCGCGCCGCTGACCGGCATCCACCTGTCCGTCGACCCGACCTCGCACTCGCTGCGCATGGCCACCGCGCCCGACGGTGCGCCGGCGCTCGTCGTCGGGGGAGCGGGGTACGACACCGGCCGGGGCACGGCCGACGTCACCGGGCTGCACGCCTGGGTCGCGGCCCATTTCCCCGGGGCGGAGCCGTTCACCTGGTGGGCGGCGCAGGACTACCGGCCGACGACGGGTGCACCGCTGGCCGGGCCCGCCGGGTTCGGCGGGGGACGGGTGCACGTGGCGACCGGGTTCGCGAAGTGGGGGATGACCGGGGCGGTGGCCGCGGCGCTGGCCATCGCGGGGCGCATGGCCGACGCCGAGCCGGCCTGGGCCGCGCCCCTGTATCGCCGGAGACCCCGCCTGCAGGGCGCCGCCGCGACGGTGAAGGCCGGCGCCGAGGTGGGCGCGCACCTCATCGGCGGGTGGGTGGGCCTCGGTCGCCCGGCGCCCGGGGACGGTGCCCGCATCGGGCGGGACGGCGTGCAGCCGGTCGCCGAGTCCACCGTCGACGGGAGGGTGTGCCGGGTGTCCGCCGTGTGCACGCACATGGGCGGCATCGTGCGGTGGAACGAGACCGAGCGCACGTGGGACTGCCCGCTGCACGGCTCGCGGTTCGCCGCGACGGGCGAGGTGATCGAAGGGCCCGCAGTGAGCGACCTGCCCCGGATCGACGACGGGGCCGATACGAGGAGGAGAACCGATGAGCACGCGCAGCCAGGATGACCGGCCTCCGAATCCGGAGGACGATGAAGAGCTGATGGCGCAGGACTACGACTTCGAGGACGCGCTCGAGAGCGAGTGGCACGAGATCTACGACGAGCGGGCGCCGCGGCCTTCGCCACGGGTCGGCGACGGCGTGGCCGGGCCGCTCGACCCCGCGGCGTGACGGTCTGGCCGCACCGGATAGGCCGACCCGCGCGCGGCGTCAACCCCCTCGACACGGGCGCGGTCCCGATGGACAGTGGGGGCATGGACCACAACCCCACGCCCGACCGCGTCCCCGCCGGGGACGACGGCGGTAACGCATACGACGATCCCGGCGGCAACTATCCGGATGCCGGCGAGCACCGTGACACCGCCCCCGATGCCGCGGCTGCGGATGCCGCGTCGCCCACCGACCCGGACGCGGTCGATCCGGCCGCCGGGGCCGCCGACGGGGCCGGAGACGCGGTGCCCGCAGACGCCGCGCCGGAGGTCGACCGGGCCAGTGAGCGGGTGCCCGCCGCCCCCGGCGACGCCGAGCGGCCCGCACCCGAGCACGGCGCCCCCGCCCCGGGGCACGGCGGTGACCACCACGGTCAGGACCACGGGCGCACGACGGTGACCGTCGGCCAGGCGCAGCACGCCTTGCGCGGCGCCCGCGAACAGGGCATGCCCGCGATGTCGCAGAACAACGCGAGCGTCGCCGAGAAGCTCGCCGGCGTCATCGCCCAGACCCGGGCCGACCTGTCCGGTGCCACGGCAACCCAGATCGGCTACCTGCTCCGAGAGCGCGCCGCGCAGGCGGGGCTGCACCTCGAGGACGAGATCGCCGCCGAATTGGCGGACGAGATCGCCGCCGGCGGCTGACCGGGCGTCACAGCAGTTCCCACAGCGTCGGGCCGAACACGATCACGGCCGCCACGGGCGCCGTGAGAAGACCGAGCCCGGCCACGAGCAGAGCCATGATGCTGCCGGCGATCGACAGGGCCGCAGCGCCCGCCGCCGAACCACTCGACGCGGATGAGGGGGCAGGCAGAGCGATCGCGGAGGTCATGCTTCGACGCTAGGGATGCCGGGGTCGCGGCTGCGTCGGTCGCCCGGCGCATCCGCATCATCCCGGAGGATGATTCCGCGCGGTGACCAGCGGGCGGCATCCGGGTACGAGAAGAGGAGCCGCCGAAGCGTGCTCCCTCTTCACAAATCGCGGGTTGTACGCGGAACTCGATCTGCCGCGTGATTCCGCGGATCTGATGGGGGCTTTAGAAGCGTAATCCTCTGCGCTTTGTCCGATAATCCTCTGCCGTCGAAGCGGGTGGCGCGCCGACGTGAAGTGGGAGGCGTCTCTGCCCGGGGCCAGGCTGTTCCTCATGGTGAGGACGGGAGCCCGCGCGGCTGCGCTTCGACCGGTGCTATCTCCGCAGGGCAGGTGAGGTGGAGTTCGTCGACAGAGTCCGCCCGTTGCGGATGGAGGCTTCCCCCGCAGACGCTAAGGAGGAGGTCCATCGTCTCTACAACGAGCGCGATGAAGAACCTCGCCGCGTCGGTCGGCGTGGCGCGGCTGGGGTGGATATCGATCTATGACCAAGTCGACGGTGCGATAGTCGATGACGTCCGCTACTGGCGGGCAGCTGCGGATCCCGTGGGGGTGCGCGCGCATGGATGAGCGAGCCGGCTGACCCTCCGGCGAGGACGCAACTCGGTCTATCTCGTGTACTCATCCGCGGTCGGCCCCGAGTTAGACCTTGAAAGCGCGAATTCGACCTTGCATGCAGCAGCACATGCCACTGCAGATCAAGAGCCAGATACCTTCTCAGGCGTGCCGTGTCAGGGTGAGTCAGGGCTGGCCATAGCCGTACGTGTACGAGCCAGTGTTCCAGTTCATGGTGGCGTTGTAGTAGTGCCCGCTCATAGTCCCGTCCTTGTGCTTCTCGTTCGCGACGAAGCACTGGAACACGGTCGTGGTCTCCGTCAAGTCGTCGGTCGACCCGCCGTCGACCGGTACGCATCCCACGTCGATGATCGGACCTTCAATGAAGTCGTCGGACACGTGGTCCTTTGCCATCTTCTCTACGGACTTTTCGATGTCTTCAATGGCATCGGCGCGGCGCTCGCGCTCAACCTCGTCGGCCCTTTTTTGCGCTTCTTGAACCTCGCGCTCTCTGGCGTCCGCACGTTTCTTGTCTTCTGCAGCCTTCTTGGAGGCTGCGGCTTCTTGGTCTGCTGCGGCTTGCTCGGCGTCTGCGTTGAGCTTTAGGGCGATCGCCGTTCCCCCGCCGGCCAGCAGGAGGGTCACAGCGATGACCGCGGCGATGACGCCGGTCCGTCGGCGGCCCGTTGCGGCTCGTTCGCGATGGGTCGTGCTCTGCGGAGTGGCCGATCCGACACCTGGAGATGGCGCTGGTAGGTCGGTCCATTGATGACCGTCCCAATAGCGTTGACCGCCCTCGGGGGTGGGGTACCACCCCGCCGGCGGCGCGGGTGCTTCGTTCTCGGCCACGACACCTCCTCGTCTCTTCGCCTTAGTCCCTTACGATGAGAATGTTCTCATCGTAAGGGAATGCTGAGGGCCATGGCTGACTCTCGTCGCGTCGGCAGGGTCCGAGTGGATCTAGGGGTGTTCCACAACCCCGTCGGCGACGGCCCAGGCTCGGCGATCTCAGCCCAGCCGACCTCGAAGCCTTCCACACCGCCCCGAAATCCCGGCTCGATGCCGGGCGCCGTCCGGGAAACCGCGTCATGCTCCTGTGTCGATACAGAGGTGTTTGCAACGGTTCGACATGATCAGAAGCGATGTCCAGCGGATGCCCGGGTGGCGCGTACCTCAAGGCAGACGTCATGAACGAAGGGACCGCAATCGACTGCAAGGACGAGATCACCCCGACGATTCGTGCGGGGAGACAGTCGCCTTCGAGCTGACCACCCTCACCGACGGGGCGGATGCCTTCCGTCTGACGGAGGTCAACTGCCGCCGCTGGTAGCTTTCGCGCCTTTGCGGACTCCAACACCCCGCCAATCACGAATTCTCGTGGGCATCAGAGGATGACGAGACGTGTCAGGTCCTCTTCCTCGTCGCCGCGGTTGTGTCGGTAGTACTCGAGGAGTCGCTTCAGCTCCTTTTTGGTGAGGTCGCCGCTGCCGTAGCGCTTCATTCTGGTGATGAGTTCGCTCCACGTGATCGGGGACTCGCGGAGAATCCGGACGTCGTTGAGACGCTCGGTCATGTTGTTCAACTGGGCGAGATCGCTGCTGCTGGGTTGCCAGCCGTAGTTGGCGACGCGTTCGGCGAGGCAGTGGCCGCAGAATCCGAAGTAGCGCACGGTGCCCTTCAGCCGTTCGGTCGCGAACACCTCGCGGACACGGTCCATTCGACACAGCGCCGTGGGCTGCTCAGTCTGTGGGGTGTGTGAACAGCGCTGTTCGTGGAATACGCACCCGAACGCGCTCGCCCAAGCGACCACGCTAGACGTGTCGTCGTTCCAGTACTTGTCGCGGAACTTCCATCCGAGCAAGTCTTGGCGGCCGGGGACGTCCGGACCGCGAAGGTCCTCAGGATCCATAACTGGAAGGTCGCTCCTCGCGGTTTTCCTAACGGTGACTTGGCCGGCGTCTTGAGCAGAGCATAGGCGCACGGGTTCTGGATTGCAACATATTTGGATAATGGGTAGCATCACTTTGTGGGTAACCGAATGCCCACATGGCCAGCTAAGAGCGAGGAGAGCGAGCGCAATGGCGACGACTTGGATGTTGATGGCGGTGCCAGCCGAGGACTATGACGAGCTCAAGCGCATGGTGGACCTCCGGCAGACGCAGAGAGGGGAATCGGCTGCGCCGACGGTTGAAGAACTGCGCAGCGATGAACTCAAGCGAGCGGCAGTGGTCAGAAACGCCTTCGAGAAGCACGAGGACTGGCCTGATGAAGCCCTGCGGCGCCTTGCCGAGGCTTCCACCGTCACGACCAAACGATTCACGCAGGTGATGGACCTTTGTGTGGTGGTTCGGGAGGAGACGCCCGACTTTCCGCTTATCTCGACTACCGACGTCGCTCAGCGAACGGGAATGAGCGTTGACGAGTGGCGATCGGCGTGTCGCAAGATCGGAGCCCATCTCGACAAGCACTATCCCGATGTGCCTCGCTGGGCCAATGGGTCGAAGTCGGACGGGCGTCCGGTGTGGCCCCTCGTTGGAGTTTCTGGCCGGAACCTCGGCATGTACGACCAGCTCTACGTGGGGATAACGGCGGAGCAAGCTAGGCGTTGGCGTGGCATCCGCGATCTCGGCTGAGTACTAAGCCGACGGCGATCAGGGCCGTTTGACACCTGAACAACGTGGCCGGCACCGCGGGGGATGCCGGTGCGGGCGAGGGGTCGACACGATAGGTCGTCGGACCGCTCGAGGCGCTGGTCGGTGTGAGTTCGCCGGAGGTGGCGCGCTTAGCTTCGGCGATTTGGCAGCAGTTCGTGGTCGTTCCTATGGAGACGCGACCAGGCTTGCGTGGGACCGACGAAGTTCCAAGCGGATGGGTCGAACCCGGTACGGGCGAAAGGGTACCCAGGCAGAACCGTTGTTGGTGACGCTCGTCAAGCGGCGGAATCAGAGCCAGTTCTTGAGTAATGCGACCGTCATAGGGGCGATGCGGCGATTGTGCTTCTTGTACAAGTCCATGAGATCGGTCTGCTTGCCATCGGCGAAGTACGCCTGACCTTCGATCGAAACCATCGCGATTGTCTCCGTGCCGCGGCGGAGTGCCCAGAAGTGGCTTTCCGGCTCACCGTAGATCCCAAGAGGTTGAATGTCTCTTGCGGACTCGAGGGCTGCCGGGAAAGCGGCAAGATAGCCGGCGCGATGGTCTTCGTCTCCGGAACTGTCGACGAACTCGCTTCTCACGTCCCATAAGGACCGATTGTTGAGGGTGATATTCAGCACGGACGCAAAGAGGCGGTAGGCGAGGGTCCTCTTCGTTGTGGCTGGAGAGCTCCGCGGTGGTGGCCATCCTGCGTGCCGTTCGAGATCCTTGACGATGCTGTGTGGCGTGGGCGATTCGAGCACCTGATTCCAGGTCACGACGATCCCTGAATCGGCGCCCCCATGGACCTGGAGTGTGCCGGTTCGGTTGAGCATGACGCGCGGTAGGGGTTTCGCTGCTGCGTGAGGCGAGAGCGAGTCGGGGTCGGTGACGCACAGCACGTCGTACTGTCCTCCGCCAGGGTGCATCTCGTATGCAATGAGGCGGGGGTGCCGTCGGACGAGTTCCGATGCGATCCACCACGACTGTGCGAGCGCGATGCGCGTAGCACCCCAACCCGCGCTTGGAGCGTGGTCGGCGTCGCGCACAGCTTCAGCGCCAGCGGCGCGAGTCACGGTTTTCTTCTCGTGCAGCGACATGGCGTACTCATGGAAAGCTCGTTGCGCTTTGATGTACGCCGCGAGGGCGTCAGGCATGGGCTCTTCGAAGAGCGGCTCGCTGACGGGCTTGTGGATTCGCCAGCTCCGGGACTTGTGCGCGAGGAAGTGTATCCAGTCCTCAAGAGACGCGATTGGGCGTTCCAGCAACGCCTTCTCGCCGCGCTTGAGGTACTTCTGGTGCTCTGGTGGGTAGTACGGGGTGCCCGCTGCGCCGTCAATCCACCAGGCTCCCACGGGTTCCGGAGGCGCACCCTTCGTCCTCCGGACTTGGTGGATCGCGATCAGAGGCATCTCACAATCTCCCTCGAGGGCTCTGCCCGCTCTGGGCGTCGGTGGCTGGGGAATCGATGATTTCGTAGATGTGCGCGGCCGTGAGTGACCAGGAGGGACCACACGCGGCGTGCGTGGCGCGGATGTCGATTGGTGAAGCCCCGCCCGTGACGTGCACCCATCCTGCCTCGTCGACGATGGCCCGTACCTGGAAGCCCTCGTAAAGGAACCACAGTGGTTCGTGCCAATACACGACGAGGTCATCGCTACTGCTCTGGAAGTCGTGCACAGCGGCGGCGATGTAGTCATCGGCCGCGTGCATTGCGCTAGGGAATTCGCTGAGTGCCGCCGTGTCGGATTTCACGTCTTGCCCGTCGAACAACCGAACAGGTATGGCCTGCCAAGTAGATCTCGAACTCACGTGCAGGCCGAGAATCGATGCGATCGCCTGGTAGGCACTGCTGTGCCCGGTCTCCCCGCGCTTGGCGGGGATGATTCGCAAGCCTGAAGCTACCTGCAGCCTCTTGATGACTGCCAGTGGATCATGCTGCGAGAACACAGTGAGCCAGCTGTGGCGGCGGTACTCCCCGCCATGTTCGTAGCCGATACCGCTGAACAGGTCGAACTGCGCACGCCACCCGGTAGCGCCTCTGTGCAGGAGAAGCAGAGCATTTTGGTCGCCGTCCTCGACACGGGAAATGCGCAGTTCCGGATGTCGACTCACGACCTCAGCGGCGATTCGCCAGGACTCGGCGAGCACGAAACGGTCCGCGAAGTGGTAACGGCCTTCCTCATCGAACCCGTCGTAATCGAACCGGTCCGACAATAGCGACGAGTTGAAACCGTTCGTGTGCGCGAAACCCTGAGACTCACCAGGTGCTGCTTCGTCCTCTGGATTCGGTTCAACCCCGCCTCTGGCCATGACATTCACCGTAGCCGGGTACCCCGACACCCAACGATCATCAAACCCGCTGTGCTGGCGCGTCCCTCGCGCGCCAGCTGCACTCGCTTACAGCCATCGCGATGCCTGGAACATCGAGCAGTGCGTCACCTCGATGTCGTCACTGGCGATCGTTGCACGTAGGTCGGGGTGGAACTGCGCGGAGACCAGGACGTGTCAGCGCGCGCTCGCCAATCAGTTCGGTGGCAGCCAGCGGTACCGGATCGGCCGGAACGGCGCCAGCAGGCGAAGTCGATTTGTCTTCGCCCCCGGCGTCGATGGTTGCGCTCGCGGCGGACGCGGGCCCAACGAGCAGGTGTCAGAGAGCGCCGAGCAACGTTGCTTTCGCAGCGGCGAACTCGTCATCTGAGAGGATGCCGTCCTGGTGGAGTGCGGCAAGTTCGCGCAATTTCTCACCCACGGTCCCGTTCGAGGTCGGAGGTGTCGGCTCTGTCGCCTTAGCACTCGCCGCCCCGAGGACCGAATTTCCTGCGTCTTCGAGAGCCGCGCCGACATCATCGGACCTCACGCTACTGCCTTCGACGAGAGAGTGGATTTGTGCGTCCGTGACGATCGTCAGGTTCGACTTGGCTAGTTCGGCTCCGCCGCCGACCTTGCGAATGCCCTCCGACACGAGGCCGGCAACCTTTCCCTTCATCAATCCCGACGCGAGCGCGGACGCATTCACGACAGCGGGCGGCACCCCGAGTGACTTGCTCGGTTCCGCGCGCGTGAACTTGATCGAACGGAGTTTCTCGTAGGGGGTGCTGTTGACGATGTCAGCGGCAACGCGCACGAAACCATCCTGGTAGATCTCGACCGTGCAGTCCCCAAACTCGCCGCGGGTGAGCAGATCGTGATACTCCGGGTTGTCTACCACGATGACCGCCCGGCCCGCGGCAGCCAACGCGTGACCAACTGTGGATTTCCCGGGTCCGCCTTCATCCGCGAGGGTGTGGATCGTCTTGTCGGTGGTGATGGTCAGCACGGACTTTCGGAGTGATGCGGCAGCGAGCTCTTGAAGACCGCTGGTCACGAGCCCCGTGACGGCGGACGTGTTCGCGAGTGCGCCGACACCGCCGCGAAGCAGGCCTGTGACTCCGGAGATGGCAGCATTCGCCTTGTTGGTGTCCTCGCCCTTGGGTGGTTCGTACCCGATGCCCCGAAGCTGTTCGAATGGCGTGTTTGACGTGACCCGGGGCGCAATGCGCACGTAGCCGCCCTGATAGATCTCAACAGTGTTGCCAGCGAAAACAGCGCTGGTCGCGAGGGCGCCTGCGGCTGTCCGTGCCTCTTCATGTTGACGGTTTGCCTCGGACCTTGCAGCTTGTCTTTCTGCGGCTGCATTCGTGACTTTGGCGCTCACCTTTGAGAACACGCCATCACGTTTCGGTGTTGCTAGGTCTGGCGTTGGCTGTGGCTTCCGCACGTCCTCCGTCCACGCGACCCCGTCCCAGAATCGTTCATTCCCCTGCCCATCCGGGTACCACCCGGCCGGCGCTTGATTGCCCATGGAGTAGATCATGACAGAGCCGAGCGACATCGCGCGGCGATTCTCGCCGGCGCAGCGGGCCCTTCGCGGCCTGCCCGTCACCCACACCTGCAGCGTCGGCAGGTGTCCGTTCGCACTCTCGCTCCTTAACCTTTGTGCGTGCTTCGCATCCCACGCGCGCCTGGTTGCAGCCGGATCGGCGGTGGCGCGCCACTTCTTGACGAAGCAGGGACCGTCGCTCGCAGTTGATGCGACCCCACGAAATCAGCGTTGTTAGCGTCACCGTGGTGAGGGTGCATGCGTGGTGCCGTGCCGAACCATGACTCGACGTCGATGGGAGCCGTGATGCCGCTGACTGTGCTGGACCTCGCCGAACGCCTCGATCTGCCAGACGTTGTGCTTACGGTGGCCGCGCATCGCCTGGTCGTGTCGCCTTCACCCGTCGGTGGGTCGAGATGAGGTTCAAGCCGGTGGTGGCCATCGACGTGGATGGTGTGCTGCGCGTGGGCGCCCGCTCTGTGGGGGAGTACGGGGCGGGCACGGCCGCGGTGTTCGGGGAGGAAATCACGATGCACCAGGGCAGTTTCCCGAAGTATCTGCATGGGCAGCCTCCATGGGACGAGGACGGAGTCTGGACGGACGTGCACTGGTTCTCGCGCACGGGTGCGGACTGGGTGCGTGATCTTGTCGCACGTGGGGTCGATGTGAGGTGGGCAACCACCTGGCAAGGCTGGGCGAATACCTACTTCGCTCCGGTCCTTGGGCTCCCCCCGCTGCCGGTGGCGGTGCAAGGGGGCGTGCGCCGGTCGGAAGAGTCACCGGAATGGAAAGCACGCATCCTCGCCCGAGATTTCCCATCGAGGCCCGTGCTGTGGGTCGATGACAACGTCCCGTGGCCGGGTTTCGATGCCCGCCGTCGACCGATAGATCGGGCGCTCACGCGACTGCAGCGGATCAACGGGTGCTCCGGGATCATCCCAGCGGATGTGAGGGAGATGGAGCAGTGGCTGGAGTTGGCGTCGAGCCCGGCCGGTCACGAGGAACTGCGTCGGCAGCGTCGGCGGGACCGGGACCGGGAGGGCGCCCAGCGGCGCCGCACCGGCTGGGGCAGCGAGGCTGCGTACCGGGCGTGGATCCCGGTACGTCGGCGACTGCGCACCGAGCTGGACCTGTCCCACTATGAGATCTGGATGATCGAGCGGTATGTCCGACAACAGTCGCCGAACCCGCTCACCGACTACCTTTCGAAGCTTCCCGACTCGCAAAATCTCCCAGCCGACGCGATCGCTCAGATCCTCGCCGCCTACCGCGCGCCCACGCGAGCGCATGCGCGTGATCCGACATCCCCCGCGCCCAATCGGGAACGACCGGCGTAACGACTCGCACACCATGAACGCGACCGATCTGAGCCGGCGAGGCAGAACAAGCGGAGCAGACAGTCTTCGACCTATCCCGACGCTCCCGTATCGAGTGTTCGCGGTCGGTGGGACCATGATCAGTCATCCGCAGACGGGTCACAGTCCGTTGCTCGTCACCTCTCCCGTGGTGAGTGCGGCGGCGACGGTGAACTTCGGCCACCGGTCATAACGGTGCGTCGTGGGAACTCTCGCGACGACGCCTCTGGTCTCCAAGGCACCGAGCCAACTGCGAACTGCTTCTTCGGCGAATCGAATGTCCGGGTCCATGTGCTCAAGCTCTGAGGACATTCTGCGGATACTCAACCGGCGCCCGACAGGTTGCTTGTGGATGTGTCGTAGGTAGAGCCGTCCTTGCCAAACCATGGGAGCGACGGGGAGACGGATCGGTGTATTCCCGCTGACGGGCTCGTGCTGAAGGACCTGCGGAACGATCCCGAACAAGGCGAGTATCTCCCGGTGGTCCGAAGACCCCGTCCACCGACGTTCCGAATCCGCGGCTTTCGCGCCGACGCGTTCCAGGAATCGCGTCTTCGCCTGCTCTTTCTGAGCTTTCTGGGCCTGTTCGGTCGCGCGTGCGCGTGCCCATTCTCGCTCTTGCTTCTCGCGTGCTATGCGGATCAGTTCTGCGCCACGCACAAGCTCCTCGAGGTTGGTGGAGGTCAGTTGACGGTCGGCGTTGAGACGGAATGCGTCCATCGGCTCGGTATGGAATTGTCCGTAGCCGTCCGGGCACAGCGCGCGCACGTCGGGCGCCGCGAACGGCTCGGGCAGGTGGGAAACGTAGCCGATGTGTTCCCACTCGGGGTCGATGAACAGGATGGTTGATCCGTGCGCAGTCACCGCCCGGAGCGTTGTGCTGCCGTTGATGCGATTCGATCCGCTGGTGGTGGGGCGTGCGTGTTCGCCGCCGTATCCCCACAACCAGATGTCGACGATCCCTTGTTGCTGGTAGGACAGGTGACGGGTCTCCCACTCTTCCGGTGTCATTCCGGCGTACTGGATCTCGAAAGCGATCCGCGCGCCCGAAGCGGGTGAGATGACCATGACATCGGCGCGTCGGCTCCGATCTTCGGTCGTCATCTCGAGTTCCACCTGCAGTGAGGGATAACGTGTTCGAACCCACCGTTGCACGAGCAGCTGCGCCTGAAGGTGGGCCAGTCCCATTCCTGGGTGACCACCGCCCGAGTGGTGCGCGAAACCATCCCGTCTACTCTTCCGGTCGACAACGGTCAACACAGGGCAATCGCATCCGGGTACAAGACAGGAGAACGTCTCTCCGGCCGCGCGACGATCTTTGAAGGCTTGCGCGTTCCCGTCCGGCATGTACTCGATCGCGCCGCTGGAGGTACGGGCGAACACCTGCCGTACCTCCGGTTGTCCGGTGAACGCCGCGTTCTGGGTAGCGTGCCGCATGCGGGGATATTAGGATCCGCCCCCGACATCGTTGTCGCGCACGGACCGCTCCTGGTGGGCATTGTCGCGTGGCGCAAGCGTGGGGCCGTCGGTCCTGTTCGCTACGCTCATCACATCTCCTGGGGAAGGACTAACGTGCGTCTCGAAGACATTGCCGCGTCGCAACGCCTCGCCGGCATCGTGCCGGGTCGACCCGTCGAAGTGCTCGCGGCGTGGATGCACGGGGCCAATGCGGTCGAGGTCACGTATCGGGACGAGAACGGCGGCCTGGGGCAGATCGTGCTCTACCGCGCCGACGAGGAACGGGTCGAGCGTCACCTCGGCGGTGGGCGACCCTTCGACGGTGACCCCCGCGACTTCCGGCTGGCCGCCGAGGCCCAGCGCATCATGCTCGCGGGACTTCACGACCCGATGTTGGCCGTCGCCACCAGCGACGTGCAGCCGCTGCCGCACCAGATCCGCGCCGTGTACGGGGAGCTGCTGCCGCGTGCCCCGCTGCGGTTCCTGCTGGCCGATGACCCCGGGGCGGGCAAAACGATCATGGCGGGGCTCTACATCAAGGAGCTGATCCTCCGCGATGACGTACGGACATGTCTGGTTGTCGCGCCGGGCGGGCTGGTCGAACAGTGGCAAGACGAGCTGGCGCTCAAGTTCGGCTTGGAGTTTGAGATCCTCGCGCCCGGCGCCGAGGACACGACTGCGAGCAAGAACGTGTTCGAGCAGAAGCGGCTGCTCATCGCACGGATGGATCAGCTCGCGCGCAACGAGGTACTGCTGGAGCAGGTGGAGCAGGCAGAGTTCGACCTCGTGGTCGTGGATGAGGCGCACCGGATGAGCGCGTCGTGGTTCAGCGGCGAGCTGAAGGCGTCGAAGCGGTTCCAGCTCGGCGAGCTGCTGAGCGAGCGCGCCCGCCACTTCCTGCTGATGACGGCGACCCCGCACAACGGCAAGGAAGAGGACTTCCAGACCTTCCTCTCACTCCTCGACCGTGACCGCTTCGTCGGTCCCGGCGACCGGCACGCTCAGACCGGCACGGCCGATGGGCTGATGCGGCGCATGGTGAAGGAGAAGCTTGTCACCTTCGAGGGGCGTCCGCTGTTCCCGGAGCGGATCGCGGAGACCGCCTCTTACCGCCTGTCGCCGGATGAGCAGTTCCTCTACGAGGAGGTCACGGAGTACGTCCGCAACGGGATGAACCTCGCCGACCGTCTGGAGGGCAAGCGGAAGAACACGGTCGGCTTCGCGCTCACGGTGCTCCAGCGGCGTCTCGCGTCGAGCCCGGAGGCGATCTTCCAGTCGCTGCGACGCCGCACCGACCGGTTGGAGCGCACCCGCGCCGACCTGCTCGACGGCATCCTCGACGCCCCGCCGCGCGACGCCCCCGCCTCGCTACTCGGTGACGATTCTGACAGTGGCTACTACGACACGGACGAGCTGGATGCCGCGGAGCTGGAGGAAGCTGAAGAGGAACTCGTCGACGCGGCGACCGCCGCCCGCACCGCGGCCGAGCTGGAGACCGAGATCGCCGACCTGCGGCGGCTCACCGAGCATGCCCGCAGGCTGCTGGACTCGCAGCAGGACGTGAAGTGGCGCGAGCTGCGCGGCGTGATCGAGAGCCAGGTGCTCACGACGCCCGACGGCAAGCCGCGCAAGCTCATCGTCTTCACCGAGCATCGCGACACGCTGAACTACCTGGAACGGCGCATCACCCAGCTCCTCGGCAAGCGCGAGGCCGTCGTCTCGATCCACGGTGGAGTTCCGCGCTATGAGCGACGCCGCATCACGGCCGAGTTCACCTCGAACCCCGAGGTGCAGATCCTCATCGCCACGGACGCCGCGGGGGAGGGCCTGAACCTCCAGGCCGCGCATCTGATGGTCAACTACGATCTGCCGTGGAACCCGAACCGCATCGAGCAGCGGTTCGGCCGCATTCACCGCATCGGACAGACCGAGGTGTGCCGGCTGTGGAACCTCGTCGCGGAGGACACCCGCGAGGGCGAGGTGTTCATCCGCCTGCTCGACAAGATCGAGGAACAGCGCGCCGCCTACGACGGCGAGATCTTCAACGTGCTCGGCACCTCCCTCGGCGACCTGTCGCTGACGCGGGTGTTGCGCGATGCGATCCGCTACGGCGAGCAGCCCGACGTGAAAGCCAAGATGTGGGAGGTCATCGACGAGGGCGTTTCCGCCGGGCTCCAGGAACTGCTCGACGACGAGGCCCTCGCCAGCGAAGCCCTCGCGCCCACCGACCTGGAGGAGCTGCGCCGCCAGATGGAGGACGCGAAGGCCAAGCGCCTCCAGCCCCACTTCATCCGCGACGCCTTCCTCGAAGCCTTCGACCGCGCGGGCGGGCGCATCGAGCGGCGCGAGAAGGGCCGCTACGAGATCACCCACGTCCCCGCGAGCATCCGGGAACGCGCGGGGCGCGCACCCGTCGCCCGCCGCTACGAGCGCATCACCTTCGATGCGGCCACCATCGACGTGCAGGGCACGCCCCGCGCCGAACTGCTCGCACCCGGCCACCCACTGCACGACGCCGCACTCCAGCTCGTCATCGACCAGTACGGACCGGTGCTCGACCGCGGCACCGTGCTCACCTCCGACGCGGTGACCGAGCCGACCCTGCTCGTCGGCGTGCTCAACGAAGTGCGCGACTCCACCGGACAGACCGTCAGCAAGCGCTTCGGCTACTCCGTCGTCGGCGCCGACGGCATCGTACGCGACGCCGGCCCCGCACCATACCTCGACTACGCACCCGCCGACGAGCCGCAGCGCGCGACGGGCACGAGCCTGCCGTGGCTCACGCAGCGCGAAAAGGATGCCGTCTCCTGGGTGATCGCCGAACAGCTCCCGGTGTTCGCCACCGACGTGACGACGCGCCGCACGCAGGAGTACGAGCGCGTCCGCGAGCGCGTTGCCACCCGCCTGACCCGCGAGGTCAACCGCCTCTACACCGAGGCGCTGAAGACCGACGCGGATGCGGCCGCAGGCAAGAAAGTCCGCTACTCCGCCGAAACCCTGCGCCGCCGCGCCGAAGAACTGGAACAGCGCCGCGAGACCCGGCTCGCGCTCATCGACCGCCAACTCGCCATGTCACCCGTGACCCCGCGCATCACCGCCAGCGCCCTCGTCATGCCGACCGTCATCGATGCCGGGGCGCCGGGTGACGTCACGGTCAGTGCCGCGGCGCGAGCAGAGGTCGAACGCCGCGGCGTCGACGCCGTGCTCGCCGCCGAGCAAGCACTCGGCCGCAACCCCGAGGAACAAGCGCACAACAACCCCGGCTTCGACGTGCTCTCCCAGCCCACCGAGGGCGCGAGCATTCGTATCGAAGTCAAGGCCCGCATCGAAGGATCCGACACCTTCACCATTACCCGCACCGAAGTGCTCACCGCGCTCAACGCCGCACCCGACCACCGACTCGCGCTCGTGCGCGTCAGCGCCAACGGCGCGCCGCACGACGAGGTGCGCTACATCGACAACGCCTTCGAGGGCGTTGAACCAGCCTGGCTCACCGACTTCGATGTCGTCTCCCAGAACCTCTCCTGGGACGACTGGTGGGCGCGCGGTAGGGAGCCGTTCTGATGTACGAGGGTGCGACTGGCGATCTCCGCTCTCGGGGCTTCGTTGAGGTCACCGAAGACTCCGACTCCGACTCCGAGGAAATTGGCGCGCTCCTGCGAGCGGCCAGCACCTTCGTTGCGCAGGACGGACTGCTGCTCGAACACCAGGCGAGCGAACGGGCTCTCTGCCATCGGCTGGCGCTCTATCTGGAGCAGGAGCTCCTGCCTGCCGACTACCCGCGCAGTGTCGACTGCGAGTACAACAGGGTAGGCACGCCAGGAGCCGAGGATCGGGTCAAGAGGTTGCAACGCAACTGTCAGAGCTTTGACGAAAAGCAGGAGCGCCGTCGCGGTGGAGTGTTCCCTGACATCATCGTGCATGAGCGCGGTAAGCAGCGGAACAACAGTCTGGTTGTCGAAGCGAAGCTCGCGTCTGCGCTGAGCGAAGAGAGTCTGCGAGTGGACCTCTGCAAACTCCGCACCTATGTGGCGGAACTGAACTATCGTCACGCAGCGTTCGTCCTCTTCGACGATCGCGCCGGTTCTCCGGCGCTACGAGTCTCCTCGTTGCAGCGTGTGCGGACGCCGGAGTCCCCGCTCGTGTCCGACCCCGCGGGTAGGCTCAAGAGTCGCAGTTATCAGGCGCGAGAGCGCACGCGAGAGGAACCCAGTGGCAGTCAAGCGCAAGCTGATCGAGGTCTCGATCCCGCTCGACGAAATCAACAAGCAGTCGGCGCGAGAGAAGTCGATCCGTCACGGGCACCCGAGCACACTGCACCTGTGGTGGGCTCGGCGACCGCTGGCGACGGCGCGGGCGGTGCTGTTCGCGCAACTCGTCGATGACCCGTCCGTGCGTGAGGACGAGTTCATCGCCGAGGCCCGAGAGAAGGGCTACGAAGACCCCGAAGGCTGGGCCGGCCACCGCATCAAGCAGGAGCGCGAGCGCCTGTTCGACCTCATCACCCGCATGGTCAATTGGGAGAACCTGGGTGATGAGGCACTGTTCGACGCCGTGCGAGCCGAGATTCTGAAGTCCACGAATGGCAACCCGCCCGCGATCCTCGACCCCTTCGCGGGCGGAGGCACGATCCCGTTGGAGGCGCAGCGCCTCGGCCTGGAGGCTCACGCCAGCGACCTCAACCCCGTCGCGGTCCTCATCAACAAGGCGCTCATCGAGATTCCGCCCAAGTTTGCCGGGAGGGAGCCGGTGTTCCCCGGTGCAGCGGGCACCCGCACTGACTGGCCGAAGGCAACGGGCCTCGCGGAGGACGTGCGACGATACGGCGAGTGGATGCGCGACGAGGCGCAGAAGCGCATCGGCCACCTCTATCCGAAGGCGAAGCTCCCCGGTGGCGGAGAGGCGACCGTCATTGCCTGGATATGGGCGCGCACCGTCACCTGCCCGAACCCGGCTTGCGGCATCGAGATGCCCCTTGTGCGCTCGTGGTGGCTCGGGAAGAAGAAGGGCAAGGAAGCCTACGTCGTGCCGCGTGTAGCCGCGGGTCAGGTCGAGTACGAGGTGGGTCATTCTGCAAGTCAGGCTCCGACAACTGAAAATGATGGGACGGTGCGCCGATCGGGCGCAACGTGCGTGGCCTGTGGGACGTTCGCGCCGCTGGCCTACGTCAAAGCAGAAGGAAACGGGGGTCGGCTCGGTTCCGTCCCAATTGCGGTTGTTGCTGAGGGCCAACGACAGCGCCTCTACCTCCCGCCCACGTCAGCGGAGATTGGTGGGAGCACCCCGATCGCGCACGCTCCTGACGAAACGCTCGCGACTAACTCCCAGTACATGGGCGCGCCGCTCTACGGCCTTAAGACTTTTGGGTCGTTGTTCACGACAAGACAGCTGTACTTTCTTGAGACGTTGCTCGAACTCTCGACCGACGTGCGGCGCATGATCGTTGGAGAAGACACCAGCGGAAGGCTTTCAGACGGCGCCACTGGCCGGACCGCATATGCCGATGCCGTGCTCACCTACCTTGTGCTTAGCATCAGCAAGTCGTCCAACGTAGGTTCCGCGCTGACCTCCTGGATGAGCGATCGAGGAGCGTTTAGGGAGACGTTTGCGCGTCAAGCCATCTCGATGGTTTGGGACTTTGCTGAAAGCAACCCGCTTGGAGTCGGCGGCGGCACTTTTGCGTCGGCGGTGGAGAAGGCTGCGAAGGTGCTTGACGAGCTCCCCGAGGGCACCATCGGCGTGGTTGGGCAAGCGGACGCGTCTGCTCGGGACTATGGGGCTGCGCTGGTTTCCACCGACCCGCCATATTACGACAACGTTCCTTATGCGGACATTTCAGACTTCTTCTATGTCTGGCTGCGGCGGGGTCTTGGGGATACTTTTCCAGATCTCTTTGGTACTGCCCTCACGCCGAAGGCCGACGAGCTTGTCGCGAACCGAGACCGCCAAGGCGGCAAGGAAGCGGCCAAGGACTTCTTCGAGCGCGGCTTCTATCGAGTCTTTGAGCGCGCCCGAGAGGGTGCTAGCGACAACTATCCCATCGCTGTCTACTACGCCTTCAGGCAGATGGAGAATCACGGCGGCGAAGCGACGTCGACTGGGTGGGAAACGATCCTCGACGGTATGGTTCGCGCGGGGTGGCTTGTAACAGCAACCTGGCCGGTTCGAACTGAGGGCGAGGGGCGTATGCGTGCGCTGGCTTCCAATGCGCTTGCTTCCTCGGTGGTGCTCGCACTCCGCCCGCGTCCCGAGGACGCTGCTGTGACGGACCGGCGCGGCTTCATCGCCGCGATGAAGCGCGAGCTTGGTCCGGCGTTGCGGGAGTTGCAGCAGGGCGGGATTGCGCCGGTCGATCTTCCGCAGTCGGCCATTGGCCCTGGCATGGCTGTGTTCTCTCGGTACGCGAAGGTCATCGAGTCCGACGGCTCGGAGATGACGGTGCGCTCGGCGCTCGCGCGCATCAACGAGGTACTGGACGAACTGCTGACCGAGCAGGAGGGTGACTTCGATCCGACCACCCGTTTTGCCATTGCTTGGTATCGCAGCAACGGCTACGACGCGGGCGCGTTCGGCGACGCCGAGAACCTGGCGCGAGCACGCGCCACGGCGGTCTCGGCGATGGAGCGCGGCGGCATCCTGAGCGCCCGCGCAGGCAAGGTTCAGCTCTATCGTCCGACCGATCTGCCGGACGACTACGACGTGACCTCCGACCAGCACACGTCCGCGTGGGAGGCACTCCAGCACACCATCCGCATCCAAGAGTCGAAGGGCATTCCGGCAGCGGGAGCGTTCCTGCACGACGCGAGCCGCCGATCCGACGGGGCGGTCGACCTCGACCTCGTGAAGGAGCTGGCGTACCTCCTGTTCCAGGTGGCCGAGAAGAACGGCTGGACGAAGGACGCCATCTCCTTCAACGGCATCGCCACCTCGTGGTCGGAGCTGCTCGAATCCGGGCGGACGGCTGCGCCGGTCAGCACCGCCGCGACGCTCGACTTCGGCGCGTTGGAGGGCTGATGTCGATCGCCAAGCAAGCGCGCATCCTCGATGACGGTGCAAAGAGCACCAACAAGCGCATCCTGCGCGATCACGGGAACGGTGTTACACCACACGAAGAGACGTTGACTCAGAATTTCGTCAGCGACTACATCGCCAAGATTCGGCGCGCGAAGCTTAGAGCGAGCGTCAACGAGTTCACCAAGCAGCAGGAAGCTCGCCTCTACGGAGCGGATATCGCTCTCTGGTTCGTCAACGCTGCCGGAAAGTTTGCCGGTGTCCATCTCCAATCGAAAGTGTTGAGAAGCGACGGCACCTATGGCGGGCTTGATCACCACAACAGGCACGGACGGCAATACGACATGCTCATCAACGGAGCCAAAAGGGAAGGGGCTCTTGCAGGTTACGCCTTCTACAACGGCCTTCGTGGCGCCGAGCCGAGCACCTCAGCGTGCGGGCATGGGGATGGCGCTCCGGACATCAACGGAATCAGCATCGCAAGCGCGACAGCCATTGGTCCTCATGTGGCGCGGAGCGTTCGTCGCAAGGACGTCGAGCAGATCTGTTCCCCGTTGAGCTGCCTCGTTCGACATTGGGGAGTCACGAGTGGGCCCGGTGGCGGTGGCGGTGGCGGTGGTCCGGTCGGCGGTGTAGGCGGTTTTGGTGGGAGTGGCGGTGGTGGTGCGTCAGGCGCTCCGTCGCCCGATCTACCCTCAGCCCTACTAGGGCTTGCCGAGGCTTGGCAACAGCCCGAGGCGCGGCTACATGACCAAGACTCGATTCCCGAGTACGTGCGCAAACTCGCAGAACGGATGAATGAACGAGCCGCCCGTCCGATTGACGATGATCAGCGCTCGTACGTCGATGATCTAGACCTGTGGCTTCCCTATCCTGGCTACCCCGAGCCAGTCGCGTGGTCCGATATTTACCCGTTCGTGACAACCGTGCTGGTCGGGCCCAGCTGATAGCGTCCCGCCGCGTCGACCGAAACTGCGTCGCAGGCCCTCGGTAGCCTGGAGAGTCAGGAGGCCTTCTAGTGGCAACATCAAATCGTGACCGCATTGGGCGGATGTTCGAGATCCTTGCGGAGGCGCTGGACCCGTTCATCGCGGAGGTGCTGGAGCCTCAGATCGGTGATTCCGATTGGGCGCTGGTGGTCAAGCTCGCCGACGAGGAGAAGGGCATTACCGGCAAGGCATACAGCCGGGAAGACCCTGCCGTGCAGCTTCGGATGCTGACCGAGGGCCTTACGGGTCGTGTGAAGAAGGGTTGGTATCCATTCAAGGGGATCGTCACCCGCGAGCACGAGGCGTATGCGAGCCTGCTGCGCGAGACTCGGAACCAGTGGGCGCACAACGCCACGTTCGATGATGACGCGGCGTTGCGCGCGCTTGACTACGCACGGCTGCTGCTGGCCGCGGTGGGGCAGGCGTATGCGGCCGACAAGGTGGACGCGATCCGCCTCGACCTGCGCCGCATCGCGACGGGCAAGCAGGACACGCGGGCGCTGAAGTCGTCCACGGTGGTGCCCGGCGCGTCGGGGCTGGCCCCGTGGCGGCAGGTGCTGAAGCCGCGCGACGAGGTGGCGACGGGCAACTTCCAGTCCAGCGAGTTCGCCGCCGACCTCTACAAGGTCGCCCGCGATCCGGCGGCGACGAGCGGGGAGTACTCCGACCCGGCGCAGTTCTTCGCCCGCACCTACCTCACCGAGGGTCTGCGCGACCTCATCGGCCGCGCGGTCAAGCGGCTCGCCGGGGACGCGAACGCCTCGCCCGTGGTGAACCTTCAGACCAACTTCGGTGGAGGGAAGTCGCACTCGATGCTCGCGCTGTGGCACTTGGCCGGCGGTCTGCCGCTGGCCAAGTTCCCGCAGGAGGCGCAGGAGCTGCTGACGGCGAACGGCTACCCAGCGGAGGGCATCACTGCGAGCCGTGTGGCGCTCGTCGGCAACCATTTCGCGCCGCAGGGTGAGACCAAGGACGACGGCACCCGCGTGAACACGCTGTGGGGCGAGCTGGCGTGGCAGCTCGGCGGGCGCGAGGCGTATGAGATCGTGCGGGAGCACGACGAGAAGCGCACCAACCCCGGCGGCGACCTGCATGTCCTGCTGGCGAAGTACGCGCCCGCGGTGATCCTGATCGACGAGTGGGTTGCCTACGCCCGGCAGCTCTACGGCCGCGAGGATCTCGCGGGCGGCACCTTCGACACGCAGTTCACGTTCGCGCAGTCGCTGACCGAGGCCGCGAAGTCGATCCCGGGTGTCCTGCTCGCTATCTCGATCCCGGCCTCGCACGACGGTGACGACAGCGGCGAGGTCACGGGCGCGGCCGAGGAGGTCGGCGGATCGAACGGCATGGAAGCGCTGAAGCGCCTCCAGAACGTCGTGCGCCGAGTAGCCGACCAGTGGCGTCCGGCCTCCAGCGACGAGGCGTACCGGATCGTGAAGCAGCGCCTGTTCGAGTCGGAGGATGCCACCGCGCTCGCGCAGATCGCAGCGACCGCGAAGGCGTTCAGCGACTTCTACCAGGCCAACGCGGGGGAGTTCCCGAAGGAGGCTCGCGACCCGCAGTACGGGCGGCGCATCCAGCAGACCTACCCGCTGCATCCCGAGCTGTTCGACCGGCTCTACGAGGACTGGTCCTCGCTGGAGCGGTTCCAGCGCACCCGCGGCGTGCTGCGGTTGATGAACGCGGTCATTCACGCGCTGTGGGTCGGAGAAGACCAGGGTCCGCTCATCTTGCCTGGCTCGATCCCGTTGGCGGTCGCCTCGGTGAATGCGGAGTTGACGCAGTACCTTCAGGATTCCTGGAAGGCCGTCATCGACGCCGACGTGGACGGCGCCAACTCTGAGCCCGCCCGCATCGACAGCGACAAGCCGGTGCTCGGGCAGCGGTCGGTGACCAAGCGTCTGGCGCGCACCGTGTTCTTCGGCGCAGCACCGACCATCGGCACCGCGCATAAGGGCATCGACACGCAGCGCGTGTTCATCGGCACCGCGGTTCCCGGCGATGTCGTCGGCAACTTCCACTCCGCCCTCACCCAGCTCGGCGACCGCACGACCTACTACTACTCATCGGCGGGCAAGCATTGGTACGACACCCAGGCCAACATCACCCGCCGTGCGAAGGACGCCGCCGATGCGCTGCACCCCGAGGACGTGTGGGCCGAGATCGTGAAGCGGCTGCGCGGCGAAGAGCGCGTGCGCTCCGACTTCGCGGGCGTCCACGTCGGCCCGACCGACTCGGGCGACATCCCCGACACCGACCAGGCCCGGCTCGTCATCCTGCACCCGAAGTTCCCGCACCGTCGCAAGAAGGGCGACTCGCCCGCACACGAGTTCGCCCAGCAGGCAACCGAGCGGCGTGGCACCGCGAACCGCGCGAGCCGCAACATGGTCGTGTTCCTCGCCCCTGACGAGGAGCGCCTGGCAGAACTCGACCAGGCCGCGCGCTCATTCCTGGCGTGGAAGGAGATCGCCGAGAAGGCGAACGAGCTGAACCTCACGCCGCAGCAGCTCGCGCAGGCCACCGACAAGCGCGACCAGTTCGGCCGCACCGTCGACGACCGGCTCGCGCTGACCTACCAGTGGGTGCTCAACCCCGTCGCGCCCGACCCCGGCTCGCCGTTCGAGCTGGACGAGGTCAAGGCCGACGGACAGGCGGGCTCGCTCGCCGAGCGCGTCGCCAAGAAGCTCGGCAGCGCGGGAGCCTACTCGACCCAGCACGCGGCCCGCTCGATCCGGCTCGCACTCGACACCAAGGTGCCCGCAGCCTGGTCGGCGGGCCACATCGCCGTCGGCGACCTGTGGAGCCTGTACGCGCAGTACCCATACATGCCCCGATTGCGCTCTCGCGAAGTGCTCATCGACGCCATCGACAACCAACCCCTGCTCTGGCAGAGCGAGAGCTTCGCCCTCGCCGATCGCTACGACGAAGCGACCGGCCGCTATTACGGACTATGGTTGCCCGGCGACACCGGACGCGCACCTGTCACAGACGCCACCCTGATCGTCAAGCCTCAACCCGCCGAAACCCAGCGCGCAGCGGATGTTGCCGCGGCGACTGCCCGGAACGCCTCCGAGACCGGGGCGGATGCGCCCGCACCGCCGCACGGGGGTGCATCGGCCGCGCCGGGTAGCACCGCAACGGTGGCACCCACGCCAGCGACGAAGCCTACATCGACCCGGTACGTCGGCAGCGCACCGATCAACGCGGAACGCTACTCCGCGGACTTCGCCAAGATCGCCAGCGAAGTGCTCGCCAACCTCGCCGCCTCCGGCGCAAAGCTCACCATCTCGCTGTCCATCGACGCCGTTCATCCCGAGGGCTTCACCGAACAGCAGCTCCGCACCATCCGCGAGAATGCCACAACGCTGAAGTTCACGACCAACGAGTTCGAGGCCGAGTAGCGAGCGAAGTCAGCCAGCCGCCTCGTCAGCAGGCTCGGGAGTCCGCGCGCCAGAGAAGAGGCGCTGACGTTCGGACTCGATAACTTCGCGCACGAGTTCGGCTTCGGACACGTCGAACGCTTCCGGGGCAGTCTCGGCGGTCTCGCTGATCGCGGCGAACTCCGCGAACAGTTGGCGCTTCTTGGCGAGGATCTGCATGATGCGCGCGTCAACGCCTTCCTCGGAGAGCAGGCGATGCACCTGCACGGACTGCAACTGGCCCATCCGGCGGGCGCGGGCGATGGCTTGCCACTCGGTCGTCGGCTTGAGCTGCGGTTCACAGATCACCACCACCGAGGCCGCCTGGATATTCAGGCCGACACCCCCGGCGACGATCTGTGAGACGAGCACCGCCCCTGCCTCGGCCGAGGAGAAATCGTCCACCATCGCCTGACGCTTCGCCGCAGGGACAGCGCCGGTGAGTGGCCCGAAGACAGCGCCGGGCAGTGCAGCGGTGACCTCGTTAAGGACGCTCAGGTAGTTGGAGAACACGATGACCTTGCGGCCGTTATCCTCAGCCTCCTCAACGATTTCGATGAGACGTTTGAGCTTCTCGGAGTTGGTTCCTTGAAGCAATGCGGCTTGGCGCATCGCCTGGAAGTTGCCCGCCATCACCGCGTGCCGGTATGCGGTGGCGTCGGCGCCGGAGAGCGGTAGCCATTCCTCGACCTCGACCAGTTCGGGAAGCTCTGTCAGCACGTCCTCCTGGTTGCGCCGCAGGTACACGGGTGCGACTTGCTGCCGGAAGAGTCGCGGCCGGAGGTCGGAGGAATCGACGACGAGATCTGGGCGGATGTAGTCGACGAGAGTGCGGAACTCCTCGACGCGGTTCTCCAGTGGAGTGCCGCTGAGCAGCACCGCACGGTCAGCGCTGTCGATCACGCGGGCGCTGCGTTGAGCGCGGAGCGCAGCGGGGTTCTTGATGTAGTGCGCCTCGTCGAGCACAACGCAGGCCAGTTCCTCTACGCTTCCGAGGTGGGGCTCCAACCATCCGAGTGACTCGTAGGTTGTCACGGCGACCCCGCCCTGGCGGCGCCAGCCCCGAAGCGCGGCATCTCGATCAGGTCCGTGTAGGCGGTGAGCGTTCAAGGTGGACTTTGCCTGCACCTCTCGAACCCAGTTGGTGACGACAGCCGCGGGGCAGATCACCAGCGAATGGTGCGAACCTTTCGCGCGGAGATGGGCGAGCACCGCGAGCGCCTCGATGGTCTTTCCAAGTCCCATCTCGTCGCCGATGATGACCTTGCGCTGCACGAGCGCGAACCGTGCCGCGAAGCCCTGATACCCACGCAAGGAGATGGAAAGGTGCTCCGTATCCAGCTCGAATTCACGGACTGCGGCGACTACTTCCTCGGGTAGTCCGCCGAGCACCGCGTCCTCGTCCTCGGTGAGGAAACCCAGCTCCTGCAACATGGTGAAGTAGTCGGCCGGCCTGGCGAGGAAGTCCTGCCAGGGGTCGGCGGGAGCCGAGCCAGGCGCGGTGCGTGTGATGCTGTGCGCACGTTGCACGACGGACCGGATGGCACCGATGAACTCGTCCGTGTTGCCGCCGAACACAGCGAGCTGGATCACTCGCGGATCGAGTGCCTGTGCCAACGGGGTGAGGGCCTCGGCTCGTGCGACGTCGCGGGTGGCATTCTTCGTCCGTCGGGTCGCGTCCCAGATGGCAAGTTGCCGAACGAGATCGATCGTCTGCGGCGAGGGGGCGGCGATGTCGATCCGCACCGGCATCTCTTCGTAGGTCGTCTGCCAGAGTGTCTGGGCGGCCCCACGAATCCGATGCGCTGTCGTCGCGCCGATTCCCTGGATCGCGGCGAGGCGGTTCGCGTAGGTGAACACATCCTGAATCGTGGCGATACCTGCATCAGTGAGCGGGCTGATGCGGATGCGCTCACGGGTCGCGTCTTTGAGGCGTTCCACCGGCATCTCGGCAATGACTCTCTGTGCCTCGGCCTTCCGCAGAGCGACACCTGCGTCGACGGCCTGCTGTCGGTACCGCGACTCCTTGGCGAGCGCGTCCTGGATCGTCTTGACCGCCGCGGGGAGAGCGGCCACGGCTGTGCCTGGGACGAGCTGGCCGGTACCCAGCCACGACAGCCGCGGAGCAAGCCCGACTGACGGGACGAGCGCGTGAACCACATCGACCGGCTGTACCGGTCGCGCGCGATCGTCGAGGCGGGCGAGGGCCGCGGCCACACCCGACGCGGCACCCCACCGCTGGTAATCAAGCAGGTAGCGAGCTGCGCGTTCCCCTACTTCGCGCGCCTGTCCACCGCTGAACAGCTTTCGGAGACCGAAGTTGGATTTCGCGTCGTTCAGCGCTTTCGGAACGTCGGTCGTGAGCTGACTGAGCCAGGTCGTCTCGTTCGCCTCGATCTTCGGCAGGGAAACTCGACGTGCCAAGGAGGCGAGCAACCCGCCGTCAGCTGCTTGCAGGGGCAACACGATCCACCGACGGTCAGTGCGCATTTTGACGTCGATCAGGCGTTCTTGCAGAACCCCGAACGCGGTGTCGGCGTCCGTGGCGATGCGAGCGCGATGGGCCTGGATGGCCGAGCCGCGCCTCGACCACGCGGCCACCTCGTCGATCGCTTGGCGCAGTTGCAGCATCTCATCGCGACTCAAGGGCATATCCGCTGTCGTTCCTCTCAGACATGCTCACGCTATCGACACCCTGCCAGGAATCTGGTCAACCGCTGCCCCGGGGTCCTGGGCGCACCCCTCGTCCGCCTCTACTACAGCTCCCGAACGGCGCCCAATCTTCTGTGACCAGACGAGCCAGTAGTGGCCATCGAGCAGCGCACCGCGCTGAACACGCCCTCGCTGATGCCCTCCGCAGCGAATCGGCACGAAAAGACCCCCGCAAACGACGAACGCCACCCGGAAACAGGTGGCGTTCTTCGTTTTCAGCAGTTCCGCGTACGAGTTCATGACCCTTCCGCGTACAACCCATCGCGCCCCCGACAGGAGTCGAACCTGCGACCTACGGTACCGGAAACCGGCGCTCTATCCACTGAGCTACGGAGGCGTACCGATCGAGAATATCACCGAGTGAGGGCGGTCACCGCTTCGGCGAGCCGCACCGCCAGGTAGCGGTGCCCCGCGGTCGACGGGTGGTCGCGGCCGACACCCGTGTCGATCACCGCGTAATAGTTGTCCTGCGTGATCCAGCCCTCCCGCAGCGGCGAGATGTACCACCAGCCCCGCGCGGCGGCCAGCTCGGTCAGATCGCTGTCGATGCGCGCCGTCGCACGCTCGACGGGCAGCACCTGCGGGGCAGGCCCCAGCACCACGACCCGGGCGGCGGGGTAGACGGCGGCCAGCTGATCCCACGCCGCGTTCACCGCGTCGGCATAGCCGGCGGCGGGCAGGCGCCGGTCGTTGATCGACCCCTGGATGATCACCAGATCAGGGTCGAGCGAAGGGTCCAGTTCCGCGATCCGCGTGCCGAAGTCCGGCCCGTCGATGCCGGGCTTGAGATACCCGCTGCCGCGCACGCCGTCCACCACGGTGGTCCATCCGGCCAGGTCGGCCACCACATACGCGTAGCCGCCCTCGGGGGTGGATGCCGCGGACCCGTACGTCCACGAATCGCCGAAGATCAGCACCGTCGGATCGTCGGGCAGATCCAGCGGCTCGGGAGCCAGCTCGACCTGCGTGCCGTCGCCGGCGACCACGGTGGTCGGCGCGTTCATCCACCCCGGCAGCAGCGCCGCCACCACGACGGCGGCGAACACCGCGGCCAGCAGCGCGCCGACGCGCAGCGGCACGCGGCGCAGCGGGTGTTCGCGCGGGCTCATGCGAACAGGGTAGGTCACGTCGGCCGCGACGCCGAACACCGGCATCCACCGCCGCGCCGGGCGAGTGCACCCGCGCCCGTAGAATCGAGGGGCTATGGATCCTGAAGCCCTCTCCCTTGCCCTGCTCGCCGTGATCGCCCCGCTCGCCGAGGCGCGACGCGCCGGTGCGAGCGAAGGACTGACGGCCGCCGACCTGCCGCTGGAGCGGCCGAAGAATCGTGAGCACGGCGACTGGGCGTCCAACGCCGCGCTGAAGCTCGCCAAGGCGGTGGGTGCGAACCCGCGCGAGTTCGCCGCGGAGATCGCCGCCCAGCTCGAGCAGACCGACGGCATCGCCAGCGTCGAGGTCGCCGGGCCGGGCTTCATCAACATCCGTCTCGACGCCGCGGCCGCCGGTGCACTGGCCCGCACCATCGTCGAGGCCGGCGCCGCATTCGGCACCAACGACTCGCAGCGCGGGCAGACCATCAACCTCGAGTTCGTCAGCGCCAACCCGACCGGACCTATGCACATCGGCCACACCCGGTGGGCGGCCCTGGGTGATTCGATGGCACGCCTGCTGCTGGCCAGCGGCGCGACCCTCGTCCGCGAGTTCTACGTGAACGACGCCGGCGCCCAGATGGACCGGTTCGGCCGCTCGGTGCTCGCCGCGATCAAGGGGGAGCCGACCCCGGAGGACGGCTACCCCGGCGCCTACATCGACGACCTGGCGCAACGGGTGCGCGAGGTCGCCCCCGACATCGAAGACCTCGACGAGGACGCGCAGCTGATCGTCGCGCGCGACCGCGCCTACGAGTTCCAGCTGGGCGACCTGCAGGAATCGCTCGTCAAGTTCAACGTGCACTTCGACGTGTTCTTCAGCGAGCGCACGCTGCACGCCCCGGGACCGAACGGGGAGCCGAGCCTGGTCGAACAGGCGGTCGAGCGGCTGCGCGCCCAGGGGCACGTGTTCGACGCCGAAGGCGCGGTGTGGGTGCGCACCACCGACTTCGGCGACGACAAGGACCGCGTGATCCGCCGGTCCAACGGCGAGTACACCTACTTCGCCGCCGACGCCGCGTACTACCTCAACAAGTCCGACCGCGGCTTCGCGCACAAGATCTACCTGCTCGGCGCCGACCACCACGGCTACGTGCACCGGCTCAAGGCGCTCGCCGGGGCGGCCGGCGACGACCCCGACGCCGACATCGAGGTGCTCATCGGCCAGCTCGTGTCGGTCAACGGGGCCCGGCTGTCCAAGCGCGCCGGCAACATCATCGAACTCGACGACCTGCGCGACTGGCTCGGCACCGACGCGCTGCGCTACTCGCTGGGCCGCTACCCGGCCGACTCGCCGCTCACCCTCGACCCCGAGATTCTGCGCAAGCGCACCAACGACAACCCCGTCTTCTACGTGCAGTACGCGCACGCGCGCACCGCCAACGTCGCCCGCAACGCGGCCGGCACCGGCGTCACCCGCGACGCCTTCGCGCCCGAGCTGCTCACCCATGAGACCGAGGCGGCCCTGCTGGGCGCGCTGCAGGAGTTCCCGCGCATCGTCGCCTTCGCCGCCGAGGTGCGCGAGCCGCACCGGGTCGCGCGCTACCTCGAAGAGCTGGCCGGCCTCTACCACCGCTGGTACGACAACTGCCGGGTCACGCCCCTCGGCGACGAGGAGGTCACCGACCTGCATCGCACGCGGCTGTGGCTGAACGACGCCACCGGACAGGTGCTGCGCAACGGCCTCGACCTGCTCGGCGTGAGCGCGCCCGAGCGGATGTGACGTGACCGACGACCGGCACGACACCGCGCCGCTGCCCGACCCGGCGGCACAGTGGATGCTGGTCACCCCCGACCGCCCGGCACCGGCGCAGCGCCGCCGGGCGCGGTGGCCCTGGATCGTCGCCGGCGTCGCCGTCGTCGTGCTCGCGATCGTCGCCTGGGTGGCCGGCGAGCAGATCGCCCGCAACGTCGTCGAGAGCACGATCCGCGAGCGCGTCGTCACCGAGCTGTCCCTGCCGGCCGACCAGCCGATCGGCGTCGACATCCCGGGCCAGATCCTGCCGCAACTGATCGGCGGCACTCTGGACGAGATCACCGTCACCGGCGACGACGTCACCTTCGGTGAACTGTCCGGCGACGTCACCGTGCACGCCACCGGAGTGCCGGTGCGCGGCGACGCCCCGCTGACCGCCGCGACGGCCACCGTCACGCTCGACGAGGCGCAGCTGACGGCGCTGCTGGGCACGATCGAGGGCTTCCCCGCCGACACGGTCGCCATCGACGCCCCCGCCGTCGAGGTCTCGATGGAGCTGCAGCTGTTCGCGCTGACGGTGCCGGTCGGGGTCACACTCGTGCCCGGCGCCGCCGGGGGAGACATCGTGCTCACCCCGTCGACGCTGCGGGTGGCCGGCGCCGAGATCACCGCCGACGCGCTCGTCCGCCAGTTCGGCGCGATCGCCGGCACCGTCGTGCGCGATTGGCAGGTGTGCGTGGCCGATCAGCTCCCCGCCGGCGTCGAACTGTCCGCGGTCGACGTCACGCGCACCACCGTGGTCGCCGAGTTCGCGATCGACGGCGACATCGTCACCGACGAGGCCCTGCGCCGGCCCGGTTCGTGTGAGTGACCCGGCCCGCGCCCGCCCCTGCGTCCTCCGGCGTCACGAGGCGCGTCGCGCGGTGCGCGGTGTCCTAGACTGCAAGAACTGCCGGGGCGTGAATCCTCCGCTCGCCGCACCCCCTCCACCCGATAGGTGATCGCGTGTCCACCTCTGAAAACCGCCGGCCGGCGCCCGCATGGCTCGTGGCGCCCGACGACGTGAATGCCCTCGCCCCCGAAGTGTGGCCGCCGGATGCCTCACGCGACGCCGCCGGCGTCCTGCAGCTGGGCGGGGTGCCCGTCACCACGCTGCGCGCACAGTTCGGCACTCCGCTGTACGTGCTCGACGAGGACGCGGTGCGTGCGCGTGCCGCCCGCGTGCTCGCCGCCTTCCGCGCCGCTGCGGCCCGCCACGGCACCCACGCCCGGGTGTACTACGCCGGCAAGGCGTTCCTGTCGACCGAGGTGGTCCGCTGGGTCACCGATGAGGGCTTGGCCGTCGACGTCGCCAGCGGGGGAGAGCTCGCCGTGGCGCTGGCCGCGGGCGCCGACCCCGCCGCCCTGGGCCTGCACGGCAACAACAAGCTGCCCGCCGAGCTCGAACGCGCCGTCGAGATCGGCGTGGGCACCGTCATCGTCGACAGCCGCATCGAGATCGAGCGCCTCTCGGCGATCGCCGAACGGCACGGCACCGTGCAGAACGTGCTCGTGCGCGTCAACACCGGCGTCCACGCCGAGACCCACGACTTCCTGGCGACCGCCCACGAAGACCAGAAGTTCGGCTTCCCGCTGGCGGATGCCGGTGACGTCGTCGCGCGCATCCGTGAACTGCCGGGGCTGCGCTTCATCGGGCTGCACTGCCACATCGGGTCGCAGATCTTCGGCGTGGCCGGCTTCGAAGAGTCCGCATCCCGGCTCGTCGAGGTGCACGCCCAACTGCTCGCCGGCGGCGAGGTGCCGCTGATGAACCTCGGCGGCGGGTTCGGCATCGCCTACACCTCGGTCGACGACCCGACCCCGATCGAGCAGCTCGCCGAGGCGATCGTCGACGCGGTCGCCCGCGAATGCGCCGCCCGCGGCATCCCCGTCCCCGAGCTCGCGTTCGAACCCGGCCGCGCGATCATCGGCCGTGCCGGGGTGACGTTGTACGAGGTCGGCACCGTCAAGCCGGTGCGGGTCAGCGACGACGTCGAGCGACTCTATGTGAGCGTGGACGGCGGCATGAGCGACAACGCCCGCCCGGCATTGTACGGTGCCCAGTACTCGGCGCGGGTCGCGTCGCGCATCAGCGACGCCGCGCCGGCGCTGTCGCGCGTCGTGGGGCGCCACTGCGAGTCCGGCGACATCGTCGTGGACCACGAGTATCTGCCGGCCGATATCGCGCCCGGCGACCTGGTCGCCGTGCCCGCCACCGGCGCCTACTGCTTCTCGCTCGGCAGCACCTACAACTACGTGCCCCGACCGCCCGTCGTCGCCGTGCGCGCCGGACACGCGCGGGTGATCGTGCGCGGCGAGACCATCGAAGATCTGCTGGCCCGTGACGCCGGCATCGTCAGCGAAGGAGACGCATGACCGACTTCCGCCGCCTCCGTGTGGCGCTGCTGGGCGCGGGAGCCGTCGGCTCCCAGGTCGCGCACCTGCTGCGCACGCAGGCCGACGAACTCGCCGACCGTGCCGGGGCCGCGCTCGACCTGGTCGGCATCGCCGTCCGCGACGTCGACGCGCCCCGTGACGTCGAGCTCCCCCGCGAGCTGCTGACCACCGACGCCGACCAGCTGATCGTGGGCGCCGACATCGTCATCGAGCTCACCGGCGGCATCGAGCCGGCGCGCAGCCGCATCCTCGAAGCCCTCGCCTCGGGCGCCGACGTCGTCACCGCGAACAAGGCCCTGCTGGCCACGCACGGCCCGGAACTGTTCGAAGCCGCCGACCAGGTCGGCGCGACCGTGTCGTACGAGGCCGCCGTGGCCGGTGCGATCCCCATCATTCGGCCGCTGCGCGATTCGCTGGCCGGTGACCGCGTGCACCGCATCATGGGCATCGTCAACGGGACGACGAACTACATCCTCGACCGCATGGACGTCGAGGGCTCCGACTTCGCCGAGGTGCTCGCCGACGCGCAGGCGCTCGGCTACGCCGAAGCCGACCCCACGGCGGATGTCGAGGGCTTCGACGCCGCCCAGAAGGCCGCCATCCTGGCCTCCCTCGCGTTCCACACCGCCGTCCCGCTGGAGGCCGTGCACCGGGAGGGCATCGCGGCCATCGACGCGCAGACGATCCGTGCGGCCCGCGCCGCCGGGTACGTCATCAAGCTGCTCGCCGTGTGCGAGCGCGTGACCCGCGAGGAGGGCGAGGCCATCTCGGTGCGGGTGTACCCGGCGCTCGTGCCCCGCGACCACCCCCTGGCCTCCGTGCACGGCGCGAACAACGCCGTCTTCGTGCAGGCCGAGGCCGCCGGCGACCTCATGTTCTACGGCGCCGGCGCCGGCGGCATCCAGACCGCGTCCGCGGTGCTCGGCGACGTCGTCTCGGCCGCGCGCCGGCACATCGCCGGGGGGATCGGCGTCGGGGAGTCCACCCGCGCCAACCTGCCGATCCTGCCGGTGGGCCGCGTGCGCACGCGCTACCAGATCACGCTCGAGGTCGAGGACCGTCCCGGCGTGCTGGCGACCATCGCCGGCATCCTCAGCGACGGAGACGTGTCGATCGCGACCCTCGAGCAGACCGTGATCCGCGAGGGCAACGGCACGCCGGGCATCGCGCGCATCGTGATCGGCACGCACACGGCGTGGGAACAGAATCTGAACGACACCGTCGATCGTCTCGCCGCCAGTGGTGTGGTCGATCGCGTCGTGTCGGTGCTGCGGGTGGAAGGAGACTGACGATGGCACATGTGTGGCAGGGAGTCCTGCGGGAGTTCGCCGACCGGCTCGGGGTGACCGACACCTCGACGATCGTGACGCTCGGCGAAGGGGGCACGCCGCTGATCCCGGCGCCGTCGCTGTCGAAGATCACCGGCGCCGACGTGTACGTGAAGTTCGAGGGCATGAACCCGACCGGTTCGTTCAAGGACCGCGGCATGACGGTGGCGCTCTCGCGCGCCGTCGAGCACGGCGCCAAAGCGGTCATCTGCGCCTCGACCGGCAACACGTCCGCCTCGGCGGCCGCCTACGCCGCGCACGCGGGCATCACCGCCGCGGTGCTGGTGCCCGAAGGCAAGATCGCGATGGGCAAGCTCAGCCAGGCCGTCGCGCACGGGGGCACGCTCATCCAGATCCGCGGTAACTTCGACGACTGCCTCGAGATCGCCCGGGAACTGGCCGACAACTACCCGGTGCACCTGGTCAACTCGGTCAACCCCGACCGCATCGAGGGACAGAAGACCGCCGCCTACGAGGTCGTCGCGCAGCTGGGCGACGCGCCCGACTTCCACTTCATCCCCGTCGGCAACGCCGGCAACTACACCGCCTATGCGCGCGGCTACCGGGAAGAGGCCGCCCGCGGCGCCGCCACCCGGGTGCCGCGCATGTTCGGCTTCCAGGCCGAGGGCTCGGCGCCCCTGGTGCGCGGCGAGGTCGTCAAGAACCCCGAGACGGTCGCCAGCGCCATCCGCATCGGCAACCCGGCCTCGTGGGAGCTCGCCTTGGAAGCGCGTGACGCGACCGAGGGGTGGTTCGGCGCCATCGACGACGAGCGCATCCTCGCGGCGCAGAAGCTGCTGGCCGGCACGGTCGGCGTGTTCGTCGAGCCGGCGTCGGCCATCAGCGTCGCGGGCCTGCTCGATCGTGCCGAGGCGGGTGTGATCCCCGCCGGCGCGAAGGTCGTGCTCACGGTCACCGGTCACGGACTCAAGGACCCGCAGTGGGCGCTGCGCAACGCCGACGGCTCGCAGGTGGAGCCGATCGTCGTCGACGCGACCACGAGCGAGGTGGCCTCGGTGCTCGACCTGGCGGCAGCCCCCGCATGACCGCGGCAGCGGTGCCGGCGCCCGGTCGCGCCGTCGCGGTGCGGGTGCCTGCCACGAGCGCCAACCTCGGACCGGGGTTCGACACGCTCGGGCTCGCACTCAGCGTCTACGACGAGCTCACCGTCGCGACCCTGCCCGAACAGCGGGTCGAGATCACGGTGACCGGCGAAGGCGCCGCCGATGTGCCCACGGACGCCTCGCACCTGGTCGTGCGGGCGATCGCCTACGCGTACGAGTCCTGCGGTCGGCAGATGCCCGGCATCCACCTGACCGCGCACAACACCATTCCGCACGGCCGGGGCATGGGCTCGTCGGGGGCGGCGGTGGTCGCCGGGCTGCTGGCGGCCAAGGGGCTGCTCGCCGGTGACGTCGAGCTGGGCCCGTCGACGCTGCTGCGGCTGGCGACCGAGCTGGAAGGGCACCCCGACAACGTCGCGCCGGCGCTGTTCGGCGGCCTCACGATCGCGTGGATGGAGCCGGACGGTCCGCGGCACAAGAAGCTGCTGGTGCACCGGGGCGTCTCGCCGCTGGTGTTCGTGCCCGGTTTCACGATGTCCACGTCTGCGGCGCGTGAGCTGGCGCCGCTGCAGGTGACGCGTGAGGACGCCGTGTTCAACGTGTCCCGCTCGGCGCTGCTGATCGCCGCGCTCACGCAGAGCCCCGAACTGCTCATGGCGGCGACGGAGGACAAACTGCACCAGTCGTACCGCGCGCAGGCGATGCCGGAGACCGACAAGCTCGTGCAGGCGCTGCGCGCCGAGGGGTTCGCCGCCGTGGTGTCCGGGGCCGGTCCGAGTGTCCTCGTGCTGGCCGACGGGCCCGGTCGACGCCTGGCCGCGGCTGAGCTGGCGGCCCGTGTCACCGACACCCCGTGGGAGGCGCTGATGCTCGCCGTCGATGTGCGGGGTGGTACAGTGAAGGACTATACGGAGGGTTCCACGGGCTACTCGTGAATCTGACCTCCGTCGCAGATCTGCGAACCATCGCATAACCCCCCGCTGTCGCACGTACCTCACCCGTGGGCTGTGCGCGTGGGACGGTCGGCACCTGTCGTGGACCGGTCCGCATGCGATTCATCAACTTTCCACCGCTTGACAAGGGAGTACTCGTGGAGTCCATCTCCGAGGTTCAGAACACCGATGCCACCGCCGCCGCCGACGTCGCCGCGCAGCCGGGCACCGACACGGCGTCCGCGCCGGCTCAGGATGCCGCGGGCACACAGCCCGCCGCCGAAACGGCACCGGCCGCCGACGCGCCCGCCGCCGACGCGACCGCCGCGGACAAGCCGGCGCGCGCGCCGCGCAAGCGTGCACCGCGCCGTGCGAAGAGCGAAGACGTCGCCGCCGCGGCTCCGGAGGCCGCCGAGCAGGCCGCCGCCCCGGCATCCACGGATGAGAAGCCCGCCGCCGACGCGGCCGCCGCGGACAAGAACGCCGACCAGGCTGCCGCTGCCGACAAGCCGGCCGCCGAGACCTCGGCGGACGAGACGTCGGTCGACGACAAGGCCGCCGACGACAAGCCGGCTGCCGAGAAGCCGGCGCGCGCCCCCCGCGGCCGCCGTGCCGCGACGAAGACCGCTGCGACCGGCGAGACCGACAAGGCCGCCGACGCCGGCGACGCGGACAAGGGCGCTGACAAGGCCGCCTCGGCCGAGGCCGCCACCGATGCCGCGACCAAGGATGACACCGACGGCGCGGGCAAGGCCGGCGCCGGCAAGGGCGGTGCGGGCAAGGGCGGTGCCGACCAGGGCACCGAAGACAAGAGCACCGACGCCGCCGGCGCCGACGACAAGGGCGGCAGCGACGACAAGAGCACCGACGCCGACACCTCGGACGACGGCGACGAGGGCACCGGTCGCAGCCGCAGCCGGAGCCGCAACCGCAACCGCAACCGCAATGGCCAGAAGGACGGTCAGGGCGACGACAAGTCGTCCGACGACAGCGACGGCGGCAACGGCGGCAACCAGGGCCGCAACCGCCAGCGCAACAAGCGGCGCGGCACCGGCGGCGACGAGTTCGAGCCCGAGATCGGCGAGGACGACGTCCTGATCCCGATCGCCGGCATCCTCGACGTCCTCGACAACTACGCGTTCGTGCGC
Organism: Microbacterium pollutisoli; assembly: GCF_053586795.1. Lineage (NCBI taxonomy): Bacteria > Bacillati > Actinomycetota > Actinomycetes > Micrococcales > Microbacteriaceae > Microbacterium > Microbacterium pollutisoli. Next base: position 113,015 of record NZ_JBNYWT010000005.1, on the reverse strand, counting down.
ACGACGGGGTACCTGCCCGGCACCAGCGACGTCTACGTCTCGCTCGGCCAGGTGAAGAAGTACAACCTGCGCAAGGGTGACGCGGTCGTCGGCGCCATCAAGCAGCCGCGCGAGGGCGAGCAGTCCAGTCGCCAGAAGTACAACGCGCTCGTCAAGGTCGACTCGATCAACGGCCTGTCGGTGGACGACGCCGCCGGCCGCGTCGAGTTCGGCGCGCTGACCCCGCTGTACCCGCAGGAGCGCCTGCGCCTGGAGACGGCGCCCGAGAAGCTCACCCAGCGCATCATCGACCTGGTCGCCCCCATCGGCAAGGGCCAGCGCGGCCTGATCGTCGCCCCGCCCAAGGCCGGCAAGACCATCGTGCTGCAGCAGATCGCCAACGCGATCGCGATCAACAACCCCGAGGTCCACCTCATGGTGGTGCTGGTCGACGAACGGCCCGAAGAGGTCACCGACATGCAGCGCACCGTCAAGGGCGAGGTCATCGCTTCGACCTTCGACCGCCCCGCCGAAGACCACACGACGGTCGCCGAACTCGCCATCGAGCGCGCCAAGCGTCTCGTGGAGCTCGGCCGCGACGTCGTCGTGCTGCTCGACTCGATCACGCGTCTGGGCCGCGCCTACAACATCTCCGCGCCCACCAGCGGTCGTGTGCTCACCGGCGGCGTCGACGCGTCGGCGCTGTACCCGCCCAAGCGGTTCTTCGGCGCGGCGCGCAACATCGAGAACGGCGGCTCGCTCACGATCCTGGCCACCGCCCTGGTGGAGACCGGCTCCAAGATGGACGAGGTCATCTTCGAGGAGTTCAAGGGCACCGGCAACAGCGAGCTGCGCCTGAACCGCCAGCTGGCCGACAAGCGCATCTTCCCGGCCGTCGACGTCAACGCGTCGTCCACCCGTCGCGAGGAGATGCTGCTGTCGCCCGACGAGGTCAAGATCACCTGGAAGCTGCGTCGCGCCCTGGCCGGGCTCGACCCGCAGCAGGCCCTCGAGGTCGTGCTCGGTAAGCTCAAGGAGACGCAGTCGAACGTCGAGTTCCTCGTGCAGATGCAGAAGTCGATGCCCGCGCCCACCCGTGACGGTCACGGCGGCGGTCACAGCCACGGGCACGAGAACAACATCCGCTGAGGCGGCGACGGTGTTCGAGTCGGTCCAGGGGCTGATCGCGGAGCACAAGGCGGTGCAGGAGGAGCTCTCCGACCCGGCTGTGCACGCGGACGCCGCGCGCGCCAAGCGCGTGAACCGGCGCTACGCCGAACTCTCGAAGATCGTCGCGGCCCACGAGGCGTGGCTCGCGGCATCCGATGATCTGGACGCCGCGCGTGAGCTGGCCCGGGAGGACGAGGCGTTCGCCGAGGAGATCCCCGCGCTCGAAGCCGGCCTCGCCGAGGCGCAGGAGAAGCTGCGGCGCCTGCTCATCCCGCGCGACCCGGACGACGCCCGGGACGTGATCATGGAGATCAAGGCGGGGGAGGGCGGTGCCGAGTCGGCGCTGTTCGCCGCCGACCTGCTGCGGATGTACCTGCAGTACGCCGCATCCAAGGGGTGGAAGACCGAGCTGCTCGAGCGCAACGAATCCGACCTGGGCGGCTACAAGGACGTGCAGGTGGCGATCAAGGGCTCCTCGAGCGATCCGGCGCAGGGCGTGTGGGCGCACCTGAAGTACGAGGGCGGTGTGCACCGCGTGCAGCGGGTGCCGGCGACCGAGTCGCAGGGCCGCATCCACACGTCGACGACCGGCGTGCTGGTGTTCCCCGAGGTCGACGAGCCCGACGAGGTCGAGATCAACCCGAACGACCTCAAGATCGACGTCTACCGCTCGTCCGGACCCGGCGGCCAGTCCGTGAACACGACCGACTCGGCCGTGCGCATCACCCACCTGCCCACGGGCATCGTCGTGTCGATGCAGAACGAGAAGTCGCAGCTGCAGAACCGGGAGGCCGGCATGCGCGTGCTGCGGGCACGCCTGCTGGCCAAGCAGCAGGAGGAGCGTGACGCCGCCGCCTCCGACGCCCGCCGGTCGCAGATCCGCGGCATGGACCGGTCGGAGCGGATCCGCACGTACAACTTTCCCGAGAACCGCATCGCCGACCACCGCACCGGCTACAAGGCCTACAACCTCGACCAGGTCATGGACGGTGCCCTCGATCCGCTCATCGAGTCTGCGATCGCGGCCGACGAAGAGGCCCGCCTGGCCGCCGTCGGCGCCGAGTCCTAACCCCGGCGGTCGTCAGCTGGACGTGCCGTACGGTTCGGCTCGGTACGGTTCGTCTTGCAGGAGATTTCGGTGCCGCTCGGCGTGTCGCGGGTCGCCGCCGAGCCGCCTACCCCTGTGCGAGCCGCCCACGTGTGGACCGTCCGGATCTGGGCGGCTCGGACGAATGTAGGCGTCTCGCGAGAGGAGTGAACGCGGTCAGATGTAGTACTCGGGTGCGGTGAGCAGGGCGCGGGTGTCCTGACCCTCGGCGCGACGGCGCGGCTTGGCGGGGATCCCGACCAGCACGGAGTCCGGCGGGGCGTCCCGGGTCACGACCGCGTTCGCCCCGACGACCGACCCGGCGCCGATGGTGATGGGCCCGAGGATCTTCGCGCCGGTGCCCACGGCGACGCCGTCGCCGAGGGTGGGATGCCGCTTGCCGCCGTCGCGGGTGCGGCCGCCGAGCGTCACGCCGTGGTAGAGCATCACGTCGTCGCCGATCTCGGCGGTCTCGCCGATGACGACGCCCATGCCGTGGTCGATGAAGAACCGCCGGCCGATGGTGGCGCCGGGGTGGATCTCGATGCCGGTCAGCCAGCGGGTGACCTGGGAGATCGCCCGCGCGGGGAAGCGGAGGCCCCGCACCCACAATGCGTGGGCGAGGCGATACGACCAGATCGCGTGCAGTCCGGAGTACAGCACGGCGACCTCCACGCCGCTGCGTGCTGCGGGGTCACGCAGCTTCGCCGCGGCGACGTCTTCGCGCAGCCGCGGGATGATGCCGAGTCGGGTCATGGATCCAGCCTATCGGCGCCGTTCGGCCGTCGGCTCGCGCCGGCCCCAGGCCGGGGACGGAGCTCGAGCGACGGCCGGACGGCGGGCGCACCCGCCGGTCAGTCCTCGCGGAGGTCCTCGAACAGGGCGGTGGACAGGTAGCGCTCCCCGGTGTCGGGGACGATCACCACGATGTTCTTGCCCTCGCTCTCGGGGCGCGCGGCGATCTGCAGGGCCGCCCAGACCGCGGCTCCGGCCGAGATGCCCGCGAGGATGCCCTCCTGGGCGGCGAGGCCCCGCGAGGTCTCGATCGCGTCGTCGAACTCGACGGTGACGACCTCGTCGTAGACGGTGGTGTCCAGGATCGGCGGCACGAAGTTCGGCCCGATGCCCTGGATCTTCGCCGGGCCCGCGGTGCCCTGTGACAGCAGCGGCGAGGCGGTCGGCTCCACGGCGACGACCTTCACGTCGGGCTTGCGCTCCTTGAGCAGGTTGCCGGCGCCGGTGATCGTACCGCCGGTGCCGATGCCGGCGACGAACACGTCGACGGCGCCGTCGGTGTCGCGCCAGATCTCCTCACCGGTGGTCTTGCGGTGGATGGCGGCGTTGGCCGCGTTCTCGAACTGGCGCGCGAGGATGGCGCCGGGCGTGGCCTCGACCAGCTCTTTCGCCTTCGCGACGGCGCCCTTCATGCCCTCGGCCGGGTCGGTGAGCACGATCTCGGCGCCGAACCGCTTCAGCAGCTGGCGACGCTCGATCGACATCGACGACGGCATCGTCAGGATGACCTTGTAGCCGCGGGCGGCGCCGACGAGGGCCAGGGCGATGCCGGTGTTGCCGCTCGTACCCTCGACGATGGTGCCGCCGGCGCTCAACGCCCCGGCCTCTTCGGCGGCGTCCACGATCGCGACCCCGATGCGGTCCTTCACACTCGACCCCGGGTTGAAGTACTCGAGCTTGGCGATCACGGTGCCCGGCAGCCCGTCGGAGAGGCGGTTGAGGCGGACCAGCGGGGTGTTGCCGAACGTGCTCGTGATGTCAGAGTGGATGCCGGGCATGGGCGGGCCTTTCGTGCGGATCGGGTCTGCGCGAGCGGCATGGAGGCCACTCCCGCGGGGCAAAGCTGTTCGCACCAGCGTACGCGTGCGCCGGCGGGCACCGGCGAATATGACGGATCTTCACGGCTAGGCTGGTGCGCGCTCATGACCTCCCTCGACCATCCGCAGCCGCTGGCAGCGCTCCTGCGTGAGACCACCGCCACCCTGACCGCCGCCGGCGTGCCCTCACCGGACGCCGACGCCGAGCTGCTGATCGCCCATGTGCGAGGCATCGGCCGCGGACAGCTCGCCGCCGCCGCGCTCCGTGGCGACACGGTGGGGGAGGCCGAGGTGCAGCAGGTGCGCGACCTCGTCGCCCGCCGCGCCGCGCGCGAACCGCTGCAGCACATCACCGGGCACGCCGCGTTCCGCCACCTGGAGCTGCGCGTGGGGCCGGGGGTGTTCGTGCCGCGCCCCGAGACCGAGACGGTCGCCCAGCTCGCGATCGATGCGCTGCGCGCGACGCCGACCCCGACGCCGATCGCCGTCGACCTCGGCACCGGGTCGGGGGCGATCGCCCTGGCGATGGCCACCGAGGTGCCGCACGCGCAGGTGCATGCTGCCGAGAACTCGGTCGACGCGTTCGTGTGGGCTAAGGAGAACTTCGCCCGGGTGGGGGCGGGCAACGCGCGTCTCGCGTTCATCGACCTCGCCGACGCGTTCGCCGAGCTCGACGGGACGGTGTCGGTCGTGGCATCCAACCCGCCCTACGTGCCCGACGACGCCATCCCGCGCGATCCGGAGGTACGGTACTGGGATCCGCCCGCCGCGCTGTACGGCGGAGCCGACGGGCTCGATGTGGTCCGCACGCTGTCGCAGGTGGCGCTGCGGCTGCTGCACTCCGGTGGCACGCTCGTGATCGAACACGGGGAGTGGCAGGGCGCGCCGATCCGCGAGCTGTTGTCCGCCGACGGCTGGCGGGCGACGGCCACCCACCCCGACCTGACGCTGCGCGACCGCGCCACCACCGCGATCCGCCCCTGACCGGAATCGCGCAGCGCCCCCGCGCAGGTTCCTCAGCGACCCGACCGTAGAATGTTGCGGATATGTCTCCCGTCTTCGACTGCTGCGATGCCGACCAGCTGCTTCCCGCCATGCGGGCCGCACGGCAGGCCATCGGCCGGGGTGAGCTCGTGGTGGTGCCCACCGACACCGTCTACGGCGTGGCCGCCGACGCGTTCAACGCCAGCGCGGTCACCCGGCTGCTGGAGGCGAAGGGGCGCGGCCGCCAGTCGCCGCCGCCGGTGCTCGTGGCCGGGGTCGCGACCATGCGCGCCCTCGTGGCCGAGGTGCCCGAGCCCATCGAGAGGCTCATCGACGCGTTCTGGCCCGGCGGCCTGACGATCGTCCTGCCTGCCCAGCCGTCACTGTCCTGGGACCTCGGCGACACCGCAGGCACCGTCGCGGTGCGGATGCCGGCCGAGCGGATCGCGCTGGAGCTGCTGGAGGAGTGCGGGCCGCTGGCGGTGTCCAGCGCCAACCTCACCGGTCGGCCCGCGGCCACCGCGGTGCACGAAGCGGTCGACATGCTCCGCGACGACGTCGCGGTGTATCTCGACGGGGGACCGGTCAGCACCGGTGTGGCCTCGACCATCATCGACGCGACCGGTCTGGTCGGCGATTCCGCACGCGAGGTGCGGGTGCTCCGCGAGGGTGCGGTCGATCGTGCCGCGTTGCGCGGGGTGCTCGGTGACCTGCTGGAGGCGGATCCCGACCCCGGCGGCGACACGTGAAGCACTACATCTTCACGGTCATCCTGACCGGTGCGCTCACTCTCGCACTCACGTGGGTCGTGTGGCGGGTGAGCATGCGCTACAAGCTGTATCCCGGCATCCGCGAGCGCGACGTGCACAAGACGCCCAAGCCCCGCCTGGGGGGCGTGGGCATGTTCCTGGGCTTCACCGGGATGTTCGCGCTGTCGTCGCAGGTGCCGTACTTCGACATCATCTGGCAGAAGCCCCAGGTGATGTGGGCGATCTACGCGGCCACCGTGCTCATCGTCCTCGTCGGCGTCGCCGACGACCTGTGGGACCTCGACTGGCTGATCAAGCTGGGTGTGCAGTTCCTCGCAGCCGGCATCGTCGTCGGCTTCGGCGGTGTGCAGCTGTTCGTCATCCCGCTGGGCGGTCAGCTGCTCCTGTCGAGCTGGCAGAGCTTCATGCTGTCGGTGTTCGCCATCGTCATCGTCATGAACGCCGTCAACTTCATCGACGGCCTCGACGGACTCGTCGCCGGGGTGGCCCTCATCGCCAACGGCATCTTCTTCGTCTACACCTACCTCGTGGCCCGCGACACCGGCATCGACAGCTACTCGAGCCTCGCGTCGTTCATCGCGATCGTCCTGGTGGGGGTGTGCATCGGCTTCCTGCCGCTGAACTGGAGCCCCGCGCGGCTGTTCATGGGGGACTCCGGCGCGCTGATGCTGGGCCTGCTCATGGCCGTGTCGGCGATCGCGTTCACCGGACAGCTCGACCCCGGCCTGCTCGGTGACAACGACGTGTTCGGACGCTCGCAGTTGCTGGGTGCCTTCATCCCGATCCTGCTGCCGCTGGTGGTGGTGCTGCTGCCACTCATGGACTTCGGGATGGCCGTCGTGCGGCGGATGTCGCGCGGCAAGTCGCCGTTCAGCCCCGACCGCAAGCACCTGCACCACCGCATGCTCGACATGGGGCACTCCGACCGCGCCGCCGTGGTCATCTTCTACGCGTGGACGACGATCGTGAGCCTGGCCGTCCTGTTGATGTACATCGGGACGACCGCTGACTGGCCGTGGGGCTACTGGCCCGGCGTCGCCTATCTCGGCGTCGGTGTCGTCGCCTGCCTCATCGTGACCCTCACCCCCTCGTGGCCCCCGCGGGCCGCGGCATCCACCCCTCTCGAACAGGAACAGCCCTCATGAGCAGCCAGAGCCTCTCCAGCAACCGCATCCTGCGCACCACCCTGCTGTGGTCCGCGGGGGTGACCGCGGTGCTCGCGATCGCCGGCGCGGTCATCGGATATGCGGTCGCGGGGATGCCGGGACTGTGGAGCGCCCTGATCGCGATCGTGCTGGCGGCCGTGTTCCTGTCGCTGACCGGGGTGACGATCCTCGTCGCGAACCGCTGGTACGGCGACCCGTTGTTCGTGCCGATCTTCTTCGGTGCCGTGATGGGCGGATGGCTGCTGAAGTTCGTCCTGTTCCTGGTCGCCCTGTTCGTCCTGCGCGGGCAGGAGTGGCTGCATCCGACCGTGTTCGTGATCGCCCTGATCGCCGGCGTCGTGGCCGCGCTCGCCATCGACGTGACGGTCATGCTGCGCATGCGGGTGCCACATGTCAGCGACACCACCCTGCCCACCGCGGCCGACATCGACGATCCGACCGACGATGAGGCCGGTCCGGAGGTAATTAGCGGTCCGGAGTCCTGATAGGCTGATCCCCGTGCCCGCTCGCGTTCGCCGCTGAGCGCTGGTGCAATCACGCTCACCGACCATCGTTGCCTCGGTCCACACCGATGCCCCGAAGCTGGAGCCAGCGCTGTTTACTGAAGCTGCGACCCTGATCGCCAAGACCGCTGAAAGCGGACCCGAGTTCCATGGTCCGTCCGTTGATGAGTTCTTCCCGGAGGCCGTCTTCCAGATCGGCGATCTGGTCATCAACCGGATCCACCTCATCCAGTTCCTGGCGACGGCCGCCGTCGTCCTGATCTTCTGGCTCGGCACGCGCCGCATGACGGTCGTTCCGGGACGCTTCCAGAGCATCGTCGAGATGGGGCTGGACTTCGTGCGCATCAACATCGCCGAAGACCTGCTGGGCAAGAAGGACGGGCAGCGCTTCCTGCCGATCCTGACCACGATCATGTTCATGGTGCTGTTCATGAACCTGACCGGCATCATCCCGTTCCTGAACATCGCCGGCACGAGCATCATCGCCGTCCCGCTGCTGCTGGCCGTGGTCAGCTATGTCACCTTCATCTACGCGGGCCTGAAGAAGAGCCCCAAGGGGTTCGTGAAGAACTCGCTGTTCCCCTCGGGCGTGCCGCCGTTCCTGTACATCATCGTGACGCCGCTCGAGTTCATCTCGACCTTCCTGGTGCGCCCCGTCACGCTGACGCTCCGACTTCTCATGAACATGATGGTCGGACACCTCATGCTGGTCCTGTTCTTCGCGGCCACGCACTTCTTCCTCATCGACCTGGGCGGCTGGTGGTCGGCGCTGGCGGCGGGATCGCTCGCCTTCGGCCTCGCCTTCACGGTCTTCGAGATCCTGGTGGCCGCCCTCCAGGCCTACGTCTTCACCATCCTCACCGCGGTCTACATCCAGCTCGCGGTGGCAGAAGAGCACTGAGCGGGCGGGCTCAAGCCCTCCCACCCAACCGAAAGGAAAACACCCCGTGGACGCAACTACGGTTCTGGCCGCTGTCAACCTCGACGTGACCGGCTCGCTCGCGACCCTCGGCTACGGCCTGGCCGCCATCGGCCCGGCCATCGGCGTGGGCATCGTCGTCGGAAAGACGATCGAGGGCGTCGCCCGTCAGCCCGAGCTGGCCGGCCGCCTGCAGGTGCTGATGTGGATCGGTATCGCCTTCACCGAGGCGCTCGCCTTCATCGGCATCGCCACCGCCTTCATCTTCGGCTTCTGATCCCGCACACCTGACGTAAGGAGACAGGATGCTCAACGCTCTTGTCGCGTACGCCGCGGAGGCGGAGGCGGAGCACAACCCGCTCATCCCCGCGTGGTACGACATCATCTGGTCGGCTGTGTGCTTCGTGGTCATCCTGTTCGTCTTCTGGAAGGTCGCCCTTCCGAAGATGAAGGACCTGCTCGACGCGCGGGCCGCCGCCATCGAGGGGAACATCGCCAAGGCCGATGAGGCTCAGCGCAAGGCCGAGGCCGCGCTCGAGGAGTACACCTCGCAGCTGGCCGAAGCGCGCAAGGAGGCCGGGGAGATCCGTGACGCCGCCCGTGAGGACGGCAAGAAGATCGTCGCCGAGGCCAAGGAAGCCGCCGCGAGCGAGGCCGCCCGCCTCACCGCCGCCGCGCACACGCAGATCGAAGCCGAGCGCCAGACCGCACTCGTCTCGCTGCGCAGCGAGGTCGGCACGCTGGCCCTCGACCTGGCCGGTGGGGTCATCGGTGAGACGCTCTCCGACGACGCGAAGGCACAGGCCGTGGTCGACCGCTTCCTGGCCGACCTCGAGGCCTCCGAGAAGGCGGCGAAGTAATGGGCAGCGCGACCACTCAGGCGCTCGCGGCTTCGACCGCGGCGTTGGACGCCGCGAGCGGCATCGACCTCGACGTCGCCCGCGAGCTGTTCGCTGCGGCCCGTGCCCTGGGTGACACGCCGCAGCTGAGCGGTGCGCTCTCCGCCGCCGTCGCGCCCGCCGAGGCGCGCACGAAGGTCGTCGCCGACGTGTTTGCCGGTGCACGCGACGTCACCGTGTCGCTGCTGAGCACCGTCGCCGCGCAGCGCTGGTCGTCCACGGACGACCTCATCAGCGGTGTCGAAGAGCTCGCGATCCGGGCCGCCGCGGTCGCCTCGCCGGAGGTCGACATCGACGCGGAGCTGTTCGAGGTGGCACGCGCCGTGGCCGGCAGCCCCGAGCTCGAGCTGGCCCTGGGCAGCCGACTCGGCGACGCCGACGCGAAGGGCGGACTCATCGAGTCGATCCTGTCGGGCCGGGCCAGCGAGGCGACGACGCTCATCGTGTCGTCGCTGGTGCAGCGGCCGCGGGACCGCCGCGTGCGTGCGCTGCTGACCCGCGCGCTCAACCTGGTGGCCGCTCAGCGTGGCCGCACGGTCGCGATCGTGCACGCCGCCCGTGACCTCAGCGACGCCCAGGTCTCCCGCCTGCGCACCGTGCTCGGTCAGCGCTACGGCACCGACGTGGCGCTCAACATCGTCATCGACCCCGCGGTCGTCGGCGGTGTGCGTGTGGAGATCGGCGACGATGTGATCGACGCCACCGTCTCATCCCGACTCGGCGACCTGCGTCAGCGGCTGGCCGGCTAGAACTTCCCGCTCCACCGGGAGCGGACACGGCAGGGCAGGCGCCCTCCGACAGACATAGAAGGAAAACCATGGCAGAACTGTCCATCAGCCCCGACGTCATCCGTGACGCGCTGAAAGACTTCGTCGCCGCGTACGAGCCGACGGCCGCGGCCGCGACTGAGGTCGGCACCGTCGTGGACGCCGCAGACGGCATCGCCCACGTCGAGGGACTGCCCGGCGTGATGGCGAACGAGCTCGTGCGGTTCGAGAACGGCGTCGAGGGTCTCGCGCTGAACCTCGACGAGGACGAGATCGGCGTCGTCGTGCTCGGTGACTTCTCCGGCATCGAGGCGGGCCAGAAGGTCACGCGCACCGGTGAGGTCCTCTCCGTCGCCGTCGGCGACGGCTACCTCGGCCGCGTCGTCGACCCGCTCGGCAACCCGATCGACGGCCTGGGCGATATCGCCACCGAGGGTCGTCGCGCGCTGGAGCTGCAGGCGCCGGGCGTCATGCAGCGCAAGAGCGTGCACGAGCCCATGCAGACCGGTGTCAAGGCGATCGACGCGATGATCCCCGTCGGCCGTGGCCAGCGTCAGCTGATCATCGGTGACCGCCAGACCGGCAAGACCGCGCTGGCGATCGACACGATCATCAACCAGAAGGACAACTGGGAGTCCGGCGACGTCAACAAGCAGGTCCGCTGCATCTACGTCGCGATCGGCCAGAAGGGCTCGACCATCGCTTCGGTGAAGGGCGCGCTCGAGGAAGCCGGCGCCATGGAGTACACCACCATCGTCGCCGCTCCGGCATCCGACCCCGCCGGCTTCAAGTACCTCGCTCCGTACACCGGCTCGGCGATCGGCCAGCACTGGATGTACGGCGGCAAGCACGTGCTCATCATCTTCGACGACCTGTCCAAGCAGGCCGAGGCCTACCGTGCCGTGTCGCTGCTGCTGCGCCGCCCGCCGGGGCGTGAGGCCTACCCGGGTGACGTGTTCTACCTGCACTCGCGTCTGCTCGAGCGGTGCGCGAAGCTGTCGGACGAGCTCGGCGCCGGGTCGATGACGGGTCTGCCGATCATCGAGACGAAGGCCAACGACGTCTCGGCCTACATCCCGACCAACGTCATCTCGATCACCGACGGTCAGATCTTCCTGCAGTCCGACCTGTTCAACGCGAACCAGCGCCCCGCCGTCGACGTGGGTATCTCGGTCTCGCGCGTGGGCGGTGACGCTCAGGTCAAGTCGATCAAGAAGGTCTCCGGCACGCTCAAGCTCGAGCTGGCCCAGTACCGCTCGCTCGAGGCGTTCGCGATGTTCGCCTCCGACCTCGACGCGGCTTCGCGCCGTCAGCTCGAGCGCGGTGCGCGCCTGACCGAGCTGCTCAAGCAGCCCCAGTACTCGCCGTACCCGGTGGAGGAGCAGGTCGTCTCGATCTGGGCCGGCACCAACGGCAAGCTCGACACGATCGAGGTCGAGGACGTGCTGCGCTTCGAGCGCGACCTGCTCGACTACCTGAAGCGCAACACGACGATCCTCGACCGTCTCCGCGACTCGAACGTGCTCGACGACGACACCGTCGCCGAGCTCGAGAAGGTCACCGACGCGTTCATCCTGGAGTTCCAGGGCGGCAAGGGCCAGGCCATCAACAAGCCGGGTCACGAAGAGGTCGCCGCAGCTCACGAAGAAGACGTGAACCAGGAGAAGATCGTCAAGGGCCGCCGCGGCTGAGCGTCTGAGGAGAAGAATCCATGGGCGCACAACTCCGGGTCTACAAGCAGAAGATCGCCTCTGCGCAGACCACGAAGAAGATCACGAAGGCGATGGAGCTCATCGCGGCTTCGCGCATCCAGAAGGCGATGGGGCGCGTGCGCGCCTCGTCCCCCTTCGCGCGGGCCGTGACGCGCGCCGTCTCCGCCGTCGCGACGCACTCGAACACCGTCCACCCGCTCACGCAGGAGCGTGAGGTCATCCGACGCTCCGCCGTGGTGATCTTCGCCTCCGACCGTGGTCTGGCCGGCGCGTTCAACTCGCAGATCCTCCGTGAGGGGCTGCAGTTGGGCGAGCTGCTCCGGTCGCAGGGCAAGGAGGTCGCGTACTACCTCGTCGGGCGCAAGGCGGTGGGCTTCTTCCAGTTCCGCCGCATCAGCGCGGCCGGTGAGTGGGTGGGCGACACCGACACCCCGCACTTCAACACGGCCGAGCAGATCGCCGGCGCCCTGCTGGACGCCTACGACCGCACGGGCGAGGACCCGACCGGTGTCGACGAGATCCACCTCGTCTACAACCGCTTCGTGAGCATGATGACGCAGACGCCCGAGACGGTGCGCCTGCTTCCGCTCGAGGTCGTCGAAGCCGACGAGGCCGAGGTCGCCACGACCAGTGTGTACCCGCTGTACGAGTTCGAGCCGAGCGCCGAAGTCGTGCTGGACGCGCTGCTGCCGGTGTACGTGCAGAGCCGCGTGTTCAACGCGCTCCTGCAGTCGTCGGCGGCCAAGCACGCGGCCACGCAGAAGGCGATGAAGTCCGCCAGCGACAACGCCGACAAGCTCATCACCGACTACACCCGCCTGCGCAACAACGCGCGCCAGGCCGAGATCACTCAGCAGATCGCCGAGATCGTCGGCGGCGCCGACGCTCTGGCGTCGGGCAAGTAAGACCACACCGAAAGAGACAGAGAATGACTGCCACAGCCGAGAAGGCCGAAACCACGGTCGTCGGTCGCGTCGCGCGCGTCACCGGCCCGGTCGTCGACATCGAGTTCCCGCACGACTCGATTCCCGACATCTACAACGCGCTCAAGACGACGATCACGATCGGCGACGAGTCCACCGAGATCACGCTCGAGGTCGCCCAGCACCTGGGTGACGACCTCGTCCGTGCCATCTCCCTCAAGCCCACCGACGGCATGGTCCGCGGCCAGGAGGTGCGCGACACGGGCGGCCCCATCACGGTGCCGGTCGGCGACGTCACCAAGGGTCGCGTGTTCAACGTCACCGGTGACGTCCTCAACGCCGCGCCGGGCGAGACGATCGAGGTCACCGAGCGCTGGGGCATCCACCGCCAGGCGCCGAACTTCGACCAGCTCGAGTCGAAGACCCAGATGTTCGAGACCGGCATCAAGGTCATCGACCTGCTGACCCCGTACGTGCAGGGTGGCAAGATCGGTCTGTTCGGCGGTGCCGGCGTCGGCAAGACCGTCCTCATCCAGGAGATGATCCAGCGCGTCGCGCAGGACCACGGTGGTGTGTCGGTGTTCGCCGGTGTCGGCGAGCGCACCCGTGAGGGCAACGACCTGATCCACGAGATGGAAGAGGCCGGCGTCTTCGACAAGACCGCCCTCGTCTTCGGTCAGATGGACGAGCCGCCGGGGACGCGTCTGCGCGTCGCGCTGTCGGCTTTGACCATGGCCGAGTACTTCCGCGACGTGCAGAAGCAGGACGTGCTGTTGTTCATCGACAACATCTTCCGCTTCACGCAGGCCGGTTCCGAGGTGTCCACGCTGCTGGGCCGCATGCCCTCGGCCGTGGGCTACCAGCCCAACCTCGCCGACGAGATGGGTGTGCTCCAGGAGCGCATCACCTCGACCCGCGGTCACTCGATCACCTCGCTGCAGGCGATCTACGTGCCCGCCGACGACTACACCGACCCGGCTCCGGCCACGACGTTCGCCCACCTGGACGCGACGACCGAGCTGAGCCGTGAGATCGCGTCGAAGGGTCTGTACCCCGCCGTCGACCCGCTGACCTCGACCAGCCGCATCCTCGACCCGCGCTACATCGGTGAGGACCACTACCGCGTGGCCACCGCCGTGAAGCAGATCCTGCAGAAGAACAAGGAGCTGCAGGAGATCATCGCGATCCTCGGTGTCGACGAGCTCTCCGAAGAGGACAAGGTCGTCGTGGCCCGCGCCCGCCGCATCCAGCAGTTCCTCTCGCAGAACACCTACATGGCGAAGAAGTTCACCGGTGTCGAGGGCTCCACGGTCCCGATCAAGGAGACCATCGAGTCGTTCGACGCGATCGTCAAGGGTGACTTCGACCACGTGGCCGAGCAGGCCTTCTTCAACGTCGGTGGCATCAGCGACGTCGAAGAGCGCTGGGCGCAGATCCAGAAGGAGAACGGCTGACATGGCACTGACGGTCACGCTCGTCTCCGCCGAGGCGGAAGTCTGGAACGGTGAGGCCAGCCTCGTCGTCGCCAAGACCGTCGAGGGCGAGATCGGGTTCATGACCGGACACGAGCCGGTCCTGGCGATCCTCGCCGAGGGTCAGGTCCGCATCACGCAGACCGATGGCACCAAGGTGATCGCGGACGCGCACTCGGGTTTCCTGTCAATGGAGGGCGACGAGCTCACCATCGTGGCCGGGCACGCCGCGCTCACTTCCTGACGTCACACGACGACGCCGTCCGGATCCGTCCGGGCGGCGTTCGTCGTCTGCGGAGACCACATGCTGATCCTTCTCCCGCCCTCCGAGACCAAGCGACCCGGCGGCGATGGCGCACCGCTCGCCATCGATCGGCTCGCCCTGCCGTCGCTGCACGACCAGCGCGACACCGTGGTCGATGCGCTCATCGCGCTCAGCGCCGATCCCGAGCGTGCGGCGCGGGTGCTGAAGCTGTCGGAGCGGCAGCGTGGCGACATCCCCCACAACGCCGCCCTGCGCACGGCGCCGACCATGCCGGCCGTCGACCGGTACACCGGCGTCCTGTTCGATGCGCTCGACGCCGCGACCCTGCCCGCGGCGGCCCGCCGCTGGCTGGGCGCCCACGTGCTCATCCACTCGGCGCCGTTCGGGCCCGTCGGCGCCCTCGACGGCATCCCGATGTATCGGCTGGCCGCCGGTACATCGGTGCCCGACCTGCCGCCACTGCGCCGGGTGTGGGCGGCGCCGGTGACCGCGGCACTCGATGAGGAGCCGGGCCACTTCGTCCTCGACCTGCGCTCGGAGGCCTATGCGGCACTGGGACCGGTGCCCGAACGAAAGCGCGGTGCGTACGTACGCGTGGTCACCGAGGGGCCCGACGGCGCGACGCGTGCGCTCAACCACTTCAACAAGCACGCGAAGGGCGCGCTGGTGCGTGCCCTGGCACTGAGCCGGCCCCGCTGCGAGCGCGCGGACGCGTTACGACGGTGGGCCGACGAGGCGGGGTGGATGCTACGCCCCGGCGCCGACGGAGAGCTCGAGCTGGTCGTCTGAGGCTCAGATCGTTGACCTGATCGGTTCGCTGACAGCGCACGCCCTCAAGTTGAGCCGCGCCGGCGACCGGCGTAGCGTCGATCCTCGCGTGCGGTGCGTCTGCGCGCCGGAAAGGGAACCTCGTGCTCGGCCGACTACTCGTGCGCTATCTGCGTCCCGCCTGGCCGCTGATCCTCGCGGTGATCGTCTTCCAACTGGCGCAGTCCATCGCCTCGCTGCAGCTGCCGACGCTCAACGCCGACATCATCGACAAAGGTGTCGTCGTCGGCGACATCGACTTCATCTGGCGCACCGGCGGGGTCATGCTCCTCGTCAGCGGCGTGCAGGTCGTCTGCGCCATCGTCGCCGTCTACTTCGGGTCACGGCTGGCCATGGCGATGGGGCGCGACCTGCGCGCGGCGCTGTTCCACCGGGTCGTCGCGTTCTCGCAGCGCGAGGTCGGCCAGTTCGGCGCGCCGTCGCTCATCACCCGCAACACCAACGACGTCCAGCAGGTGCAGATGCTCGTGCAGATGTCGGCGACCGTGATGGTGTCGGCGCCGATGCTGGCCATCGGCGGCATCATCATGGCGATCCGCCAGGATGCCGGACTGTCCTGGCTCATGGTCGCCGCCGTACCGGTGCTGCTCGTCATCGTCGGGCTGATCGTCGTGCGCATGGTGCCCGCTTTCACGCAGATGCAGGCGCGCATCGACCGGGTCAACCAGGTGATCCGCGAGCAGCTCACCGGCATCCGCGTCGTGCGTGCCTTCGTACGCGAAGACCACGAGCAGGCCCGGTTCGAACGGGCCAGCGGCGACGTCATGGACACGGCCCTGCGCGCCGGCAACCTCATGGCGCTCATGTTCCCCGCCGTCATGCTCGTCATGAACGTGTCCAGCGTCGCGGTGATCTGGTTCGGCGCCTTCCAGGTGCAGAACGAGGGCGTCCAGATCGGAACCCTCTTCGCCTTCCTCAACTACCTCATGCAGATCCTCATGGGCGTCATGATGGCCACCTTCATGTTCGTCATGATCCCGCGCGCGGCGGTGTGCGCGCGCCGCATCGGCGAGGTGCTGCAGACCGAGCCGTCGGTCCAGGCGCCGCTCGACCCGGTCGACGCCCCCGCCGGTCGCGGCCGCGTCGAGTTCCAGAACGTTGACTTCGCCTACCCCGGGGCCGACGACGCCGTCCTCCGCGGCATCGACTTCACCGTCGAACCGGGCACGACCACAGCCGTGATCGGCTCCACCGGGGCCGGCAAGACCACCCTGGTGGGGCTGGTCGCCCGGCTGTTCGACGTCACCGGCGGGGCTGTGACCCTCGACGGTGAGGACGTGCGCCGACTCGACCCCGACGACCTGTGGCGTCGCATCGGGCTCGTCCCGCAACGCGCCTTCCTGTTCGCCGGCACCGTGGCATCCAACCTCCGCTACGGCGACGCCGGCGCGACCGACGAGCAGCTGTGGCGGGCCCTGGAGCTCGCCCAGGCCGCGGAATTCGTCGCGGCGCTTCCCGGCGGTCTGGATGCACCGGTCGCCCAGGGCGGCACCAACCTGTCCGGCGGGCAGCGGCAGCGCCTCGCGATCGCCCGGGCCCTGGTCAAGCAGCCCGAGCTGTACGTCTTCGACGACTCGTTCTCGGCCCTCGACCTGCGCACGGATGCCGCACTGCGGCGCGCGCTCGACACCCACCTGCCCGAGGCGACCCGCATCGTCGTGGCACAGCGCGTGTCGACCGTGCAGAACGCCGACCAGATCATCGTGCTCGACCACGGCCGCATGGTGGGCCGCGGCACCCACGACGACCTGCTCGCCACCAACGACACCTATCGCGAGATCGTCGAATCGCAGCTCACGGCGGAGGAAGCGGCATGAGCGGTCACGGTCCCGCCGCCGGCGTCGCGCCCGGCCAGAAGGCGCAGAACTTCGGCGCGAGCGCAAAACGCCTGCTCGGCGAGCTGCGCACCGACATGCCCCAGCTGGTCGCCGTGCTCGCACTGGGCGTGCTGTCGGTGGCGCTGACCGTCATCGGCCCCAAGATCCTCGGCGAGGCCACCAACGTCGTGTTCGCCGGGTTCATCTCGCTGCAGATGCCCGCGGGTGCCACCCGACAGCAGGTGATCGACCAGCTCATCGCCTCGGGCAACGCCCAGCAGGCCGACATGCTCGCGGCGATGGAGTTCACGCCGGGAGCAGGCGTCGACTTCGCCCGGCTCAGCACGATCATCCTCGCCGTGGTCGCCGTCTACGTGTTCGCGAGTCTCTTCGGGTGGCTGCAGGGCCGCATCCTCAACGGCATCGTCCAGCGTGCCATGCACCGCCTGCGCATGCAGGTGGAGGAGAAGGTGCACGCCCTCCCGCTGTCGTACTTCGACAAGGTGCAGCGCGGCGAGCTGCTCAGCCGCGTGACCAACGACGTCGACAACATCGGCCAGACGATGCAGCAGGCACTGTCGCAGGCGGTGGTGGCCCTGCTCACGGTCATCGGCGTGCTCGTCATGATGTTCGTCCTGTCGCCGCTGCTGGCGGTGATCGCGCTGGTGACGATTCCCCTCACGCTCGTGATCACGGTGCTGATCGCCAAACGTTCGCAGAAGCTGTTCGTCGCGCAGTGGAAAGCCACCGGCATCCTCAACGCCCGTGTCGAGGAGACCTTCTCGGGGCACGCCGTCGTCAAGGTCTTCGGACACCAGGCCGAGGCGGAGGCCGACTTCCGTGCCGAGAACGACGAGGTGTACCGGGCGAGCTTCGGCGCCCAGTTCCTGTCGGGCATCATCATGCCCGCCATGATGTTCATCGGGAACCTCGTCTATGTCGCCATCGCCGTGGTCGGCGGACTGCAGGTGGCCGGTGGTCTCATGTCCATCGGCGACGTGCAGGCCTTCATCCAGTACTCCCGCCAGTTCACCCAGCCGCTGAGCCAGCTCGGCTCCATGGCGAACCTGCTGCAGTCGGGCATCGCGAGCGCCGAGCGCGTGTTCGAGCTGCTCGACGAGGACGAGCAGACACCCGATCCCGAGCCGGCCGAGACCGTCCCCGCGGGCGAAGGCCATCTCACCTTCGACGGCGTCTCGTTCCGCTACAGCCCCGACAAGCCGCTCATCGACGCACTGTCGCTCGACGCCCGCCCGGGCAGCACCGTGGCCATCGTCGGCCCCACGGGCGCGGGCAAGACGACGCTGGTCAACCTCATCATGCGCTTCTACGACGTCGACGCGGGCGCCATCACCCTGGGCGGGCTCGACACGCGCCGCATGACCCGCGACGACCTGCGATCGCGCACCGGCATGGTGCTGCAGGACACCTGGCTGTTCGCCGGCACCATCCGCGAGAACATCGCCTACGGCCGGCCCGACGCCACCGAGGACGAGATCGTCGCGGCGGCCACCGCCGCCTACGTCGATCGGTTCGTGCACGCGCTCCCGGACGGTTACGACACCCTTCTCGACGACGAGGCCACCAACCTGTCCGTCGGCGAACGGCAGCTCGTCACCATCGCCCGGGCCTTCCTGTCCGACCCGCGCCTGCTCATCCTCGACGAGGCGACCAGCTCGGTCGACACCCGCACCGAGCTGCTGATCCAACGGGCCATGTCGAAGCTGCGGGAGGACCGCACCGCGTTCGTCATCGCCCACCGCCTCTCCACGATCCGCGACGCCGACCTCATCCTCGTCATGGAGGACGGCGCGATCGTCGAGCAGGGCGCGCACGACGACCTGCTGGCCGCGCGAGGGCCCTACTGGCGGCTGTACAACGCGCAGTTCGAGGCGCCGATCGAGGAGGACCTCGATCCCGTCGAACCGGTGGGGCCCGCCGGGTAACGTGGCAGACATGCAGATTCCCCAGCGCCGCCTCGGATCCTCCGGCCTGCTCGTGAGTGCGGTCGGTCTCGGCTGCAACAACTTCGGCCGGGCCGGTACCGTCACCGAGACCCTCGAGGGCACCACGGCGGTCATCGACGCGGCATTGGATGCCGGAGTCACCCTCCTGGACACCGCCGACATCTACGGGCGCGAACCCGGCCTGTCGGAGACGCTGATGGGGGAGGCGCTGCGGGGCCGGCGCGATCGGGTGGTGCTGGCGACGAAATTCGGACACCACGCGGTCGATGTGGGGATCTCGGGAGGGTCGCGCGGGTCGCGCAGCTACGTGAGACGCGCCGTCGAGGCCTCACTCACCCGGCTGCAGACGGACTGGATCGACCTCTACCAGCTGCACACCCCCGACCCGGGGACACCGATCCCCGAGACGCTCGATGTGCTGGACGACCTCGTCCGCGAGGGCAAGATCCGTTACATCGGCCACTCGAACCTCGCCGGGTGGCAGATCGCCGAGGCCGAGCTGACGGCCCGGGCCGCGAGGGTCAACGCGTTCATCTCCGCCCAGAACCACTACAGCCTGCTGCGACGCGCGGCCGAGCGGGAGGTCCTGCCCGCGGTCGAGCGATTCGGGCTCGGGTTCCTGCCGTACTTCCCGCTGCACAACGGGCTGCTCACGGGGAAGTTCACCCGCGCCGGCGGGCCGGCCGACAGTCGCATCATGCGGCAGCGTCCCCACCTGCACGAGGATGCGCCGTGGGACGCGCTCGAGGCGTTCCAGGCCTTCTGCGACCAGCGCGACATCAGCATGCTCGAGGCGACGGTCGGGTGGCTGCTGTCGCGGCCGGCGCTGACCAGCGTGATCGCCGGCGCCACCACGCCCGACCAGATCCGCGCCAATGCGGCCGCCGCCGCAGCCTGGACGCCCACGGCCGACGACCTGGCCGCCATCGACGACCTGTTCCCCCTGGTCGCCGACCCGGCGGCGTGACGGACGGCGTCCGCCGCGACGTCCACTAGAGTGTGAAGGCGCGGTGTCGTCGACCAGGGAAGGGTGGAGCGTGCCCGAGCCCACGACCCAGTCACGGACCGTCCCGGTGGCGGACGGTGCCCTCGAGTTGCGCTGGGCCGAAGTCACCGACCGCGGCCGCCGCCGCGACGTGAATCAGGATGCCGTGCTCGCGAAGTATCCGCTGTTCGTCGTCGCCGACGGCATGGGCGGGCACATCGGCGGCGAGATCGCCAGCACCAGCACCGTCGAGCGCCTGGCCGCGGTCGCCGAGAAGGGCGCCGTCACCCCGAAGACGATCGAGAAGGCCCTGTCCCGCGCCGTCGCGGACATCTCCGCCCATCCGGAGGCCACCGACGACGGCACCGGCACCACCGTCACCGGGGTCTATCTCGACCTCAGCGACGAAGAGCCCACCTGGGTCACCCTCAACATCGGCGACTCCCGGGTGTACCTGTTCCGCGACGACAGCCTCGCCCAGGTCACCACCGACCACTCCGTCGTGCAGGAGCTCATCTCCTCCGGGCGGCTGAGCCCCGAAGAGGCGGAGAACCACCCGTACGGCAACGTCATCACCCGTGCCGTCGGCCCCAGCGACGACGTCGCCCCCGACTACGTCCGCCTCGAGGTCGTCGACGGCGACCGCTTCGTCATCTGCAGCGACGGGCTCACCAAGGAGCTCACCGACTACGGCATCCTGCACTTCCTGCTCGCACACGACGACCCCGCCGAGGCGGTGGCCGCGATGCTGGATGCCGCGCTCGAGAACGGCGGGCGCGACAACATCACGATCATCGTGCTGAACGTCGCGCACACCGCTTCCTCCCCAGCCGCCGACTGACCCGGACCGTCCACCGATCCGGCCGAGCCGGTCGGGCGTCCCGTCGCGGCGGGGTTGACTGTGCGCGTGCGCCCCGTCGAACGCCCCCTCCCGCAGCCGGCCGACGCTGCCGCCGACGACACGGGACCGGTGCGGCTTCCCGTGCCGCCCACCCCTGCGCCCAGGCCGCCGCTGCCGGTGCTCGCGGCCCTCGTGCCGGTGGCTGGCGCGGTCGTGCTGTGGCAGGTCACCGGATCGGCGTTCGCGCTCTGGTTCGCCGCGCTGGGGCCACTCATGGCGGTCGCCTCGCTGCTGGACGGACTCCGCAGTGCGCGTCGGGCCCGCCGCGCCGCCGCCCGCGACACCGCCACCGCGCTCGACCACGCCGCCGATGCGCTGCGCCGCCGACATGACCGCGAACGCCGGCGACGCTGGGCGCACCACCCCGACGCGGCCCGGCTGGCCCGCAGCGGCGACGACGTGTGGCGCACGGTCCCCGGCCGGGCCGAGGCGGTCGTCGTGGGGCGGGGCACGGATGCCAGCGGCGTGACCGTCACCGGCGGCGACGACAGCGAGCGCGCCCGCGACCTGCGCCGCCGTGCCACGCGCCTGGACGACGCGCCGGTGACCGTACCGCTCACGGTCGGGATCGCGGTCGTCGGGCCGTCCCTGCCGGCACGGGCGGTCGCGCGCGCACTGGCCCTCCAGGTGTGTCTCGCGCACCCGCCGGGCGCGGTCCGCATCCACGACGAGAGCACGCTCTGCCCGCAGGCGCTGCCGCACCGTCACCGCGGGGCCGACGCCCTCGTCCTGTACGCCGGCGACACGTCCCGGCCGATCCCCGCCGACGTCGACATCCCGATCGTCCAGGTCGCCCCGGGCGCGCCCCCGCCGCCGCGCTGCGCGGCGGTGCTCACCCTCGAGGGGGTGACCCGCGCGCGGCTCGACCATGACGGCCTCACGCGGGACGTGCACGTGGAGGCCCTGTCGGCGACGCAGGCGACCGCCGTGGCCGAGGCGCTCGGTGAGCGGGCGACGACGCTCACCGGTGCCCCCGAGACGGCGGGCACGCTCGCCGACCTGCTGGCGACCGCGCCCGCCGCACAGCCACGGGCGTTGACCGCTCCCATCGGCGTGCGGGCGGGCGCGCCGGCGGTCATCGACCTCGTCGCCGACGGGCCCCATGCGATCGTGATCGGCGTCACCGGGTCCGGCAAGAGCGAGCTGCTCACGAGCTGGGTCGTCGCGCTGTGCGCCGCGCACACGCCCGCCGAGGTGTCGTTCCTGCTCGTGGATTTCAAAGGCGGGCGCACGTTCGACGCCCTCGAGCCGCTGCCGCACGTCACGGGCGTGCTCACCGACCTCGACGAGACGGCGGCGCTGCGCGCCGTCGAGAGCCTGCGCGCGGAGATCCGGCACCGCGAGCAGGTCCTGGCGACGGCCGGGGCGCGGGACGTGGCCGAGGCCGACGGGGCGATCGGGCGGCTGGTCATCGTCGTCGACGAGTATGCGGCGCTCGTCGCGGCACATCCGAGCCTGCACGACCTGTTCGGCGACCTCGCGGCGCGGGGCCGCGCGCTGGGCCTTCACCTGGTGCTCGCCTCGCAGCGGGCCGGGGGCGTCTTCCGCGACGCGGTGCTCGCCAACGCGCCGCTGCGCATCAGTCTGCGCGTGGCCGACCCCGCCGACTCCCGCGCCGTGCTGGGCACCGACGAGGCCGCCCTGCTGCCCGGCGGCGCGGAGGCGATCGGCACCGCGCTGGTGCGCCGCGCAGCCGACAGCACGGCCGCCGCCGTACGCGTCGCCCGATGCGACCCCGCGACGATCGCCGCGGTCGCCGCGCAGCACCGCTGTCCTCGGGCGCGGCGACCTTGGCTGCCGGCGCTGCCGGCACACGTGCGGCTCGCGTCGGTGCGCACCCCGGGGGCGATCGTGCTGGGTCTGGGCGACGAGCCGGAGCGGCAGCGGCAGGAGCCGGTCGTCCTCGCGGCGCACGAACCCGGGTTCACCGTGGTCGGGCAGGCCGGCTCCGGGCGCACCACGGTGCTGCGCGCGGTCGCCACGCAGGCCGCCGCCGTGCATTGGGTGGGCGGGAGCGCGGAGCAGGCGTGGGACGCGCTCGGCGAGGTCGCCGCCCAGCCGCCGGGCACCGCGGTGCTGGTCGACGACGTCGACACGATGCTGACGACGCTGCCGTCCGACTACGCCGCGGAAGCGCTGAGCCGGCTCGAACACGCCGCGCGGGAGGCGCGGTCCCGCGGCATCCACGTGGTGCTGACGGCGCGACGGCTCGGGGCCGGCGTCACCCGGGTCGCCGACCTGCTGCCGCGGCGCCTGCTGCTGGCGCTGCCCTCCCGCGCCGACCACGTCGCCGCCGGCGGTGACGGGCGCGAAGCCCTCGTCGATGCCCCGCCCGGTCGCGGTCGCTGGGGGAGCACGCTGCTGCAGGTCTGCGAACCGGAAGACGTGCCGGTGCCCCGCGCCGCCGACGCAGGTGAACCGTGGCATCCGGGCCGCCGGGCCGTGGCATTCATCACCCCGGGCGGGTCGGCGACAGGGCGGGTGCTGCGGGCGTGGCGGGACGCGGGCGTGCCGATCCGCGCGCTCGACGACCTCACCGCGGCGACGGACGGCCTCGACCCCGGCACCGTGGTGTGGGCGCGCCCGGACACGTGGCTCGCGCAGTGGCGGCTCCTGGCCCAGGCGCGCGCCGGGGCGGATCTGCTCATCGACGCGGCCTGCGCGGCGGAGTACCGCCAGCTGACCGGCAGCCCCGACCTGCCGCCCTTCGCCCTGGCCGGCGCCGGTCGCGCCTGGCTGCACCGCACCGACCGCGACGGCCAGGCCCGCCGCGTCCTTCTGCCCGGCGCCGCGGGGTCGGCGCGCTGATCACCCCAGCACGTCGGCGGCGTCCCGCAGCGGCAGCTCGTGCGCGGCGGCCACGCCGGCGTTGACGATCGTCCCGCCGGCGACGTTGAGGCCGGCGGCGAGCCCCGCATCGGCGCGCAGCGCGTCGCGCCACCCGTCGGCGGCGATCCGTCGCACATACGGCAGCGTCGCGTTCGTCAGCGCCGACGTCGAGGTGTTCGGCACCACGCCGGGCATGTTGCCCACGCAGTAGAACACGGTGTCGTGCACCGCAAAGGTGGGGTCGTCGTGGGTCGTCGGCCGGGTGTCCTCGAAACAGCCGCCCTGATCGACCGCGATGTCGACCAGCACCGAGCCCGGTCGCATGCGGCTGACCATCTCGTTCGTGACCAGCTTGGGTGCCCGCGCCCCGGGGATCAGCACCGAACCGATCACCAGGTCGCTCACCGCCACCTGGGCGCCGAGGTCGAGCGGATTCGACGCGGCGGTCTTGATGCGTCCCTGGAAGTGGTCGTCGAGCATCCGCAGACGGGGGATGCTGGTGTCGAACACCGTCACGTCGGCACCCATCCCCGCGGCGATGACCGCGGCATTGGCTCCCGCCACGCCGCCGCCGATGACGGTCACCGTGGCCGGCCGAGTGCCCGGCACGCCCGACATGAGCAGTCCGCGCCCGCCCGCCGACCGCAGCAGGGTGGCAGCGCCGACGGTCGGGGCCAGACGGCCGGCCACCTCGCTCATCGGCGCCAGCAGCGGCAGTCCGCCGCCAGGGCCGGACACCGTCTCATACGCGATCGCGGTGACGCCGTCGGCCGCGAGACGTTGCGTGAGCGTGCGGTCGGCCGCGAGATGCAGGTAGGCGAAGACAGTCAGGTCGTCGCGGAAGTGCCGGTACTCCTCGACGACCGGTTCCTTGACCTTCAACAGGAGCTCGGCCCGGTCCCAGATGTCGCCGGCGTCGTCGAGCAGGACGGCACCCGCGGCCGCGTATTCGGCGTCGGGCATCGACGAGCCGGCCCCGGCGCCACGCTGCACGAACACCTCGTGGCCGTCGGCGACCAGGCCGTGCACCCCCGCCGGCGTGAGCGCAACGCGATATTCGCTGTTCTTGACCTCGGTGGGAACGCAGATCCTCATCGTTCTTCCTTCCCGCGCTTCTTGTGGGAGCCGCTACACGGTCGGCCTGATCGAGCCGACATCCGCTCCGCCGCCGGATACGGTCAGCGGAAGCCTGGTGAGCGTGTGCGCGATATCGGCGGCGGCCAGCGCCCCGACGCGGACGAGCAGGGTGAGCGCGACGGCGGTGGCCGCGCGGCCGCTGCCGTCGAGGATTTTCAGCGCCACCGTCGTCCCGTCGGGCGCGACCATCACCATCACGCCCTCGGCACCGCCCTTGGCGAACACGCCGAGCGACTCGATGACGACCGTGTCGGGGCGCCCGGGGCCGTCGATCGCCCACGGGTGGGCGCGGACGGTCTGCACGAGCTGGCCGGCGCTGCGGTGCAGGGCGAACGGCGAGCGTTCGGACGACGTGCCGACGCGGTGGATCGCGCGCGCGAGCGCCGTCAGCGGCATTGCGTACACTGGGGCGCCGCAGCCGTCGACCGCCGTGGCGAGGGTCTTCGCGCCGGTCAGGCGTTCGATGACGTCACGGATGTGGGCCTGCAGGGGATGCTCCGGGTCGAGGTAGCCGTCGGTGCTCCAGCCGCCGGAGCGGCAGGCCAGCAGCATCGCCGCGTGCTTGCCCGAGCAGTTCATCCGCAGCCGGTCCGGTCCGCCAAGCTCGCGGACGAGCTCATCGCGGGTCGCGCGGTCGCCCGGCCACGCCGGTGGGCAGCCCAGCGCGGACTCCTCGACGTCTGCGGCGTTCAGGATCTCCCGCACGACGGCCACGTGCCGGTCGGTGCCGGAATGGCTCGCGGTGGCCAGCGCGAGCCGTTCGTCGGTCAGCGGTGCGCCGGCGGTGACGCACGCGAGCGCCTGCAGCGGCTTGAGGCTCGAACGGGGCAGGATCGGCTGGTCGACGCCGCCGAGGGTCAGCACGGCCGTGCCCTCGGGGTCCAGCACGATGGCCGCGCCGGCATGGCGGGACTCGATGAAGCCGCTGCGTTCGACGACCGCCAGTTCGACGGCATCCGAAACAGAAAGGGTCTGCGCCACGAGCCCAGCCTATCGAGCACGCGTGCCAGACTGACCTCATGATCGGCGAGCACCATTACCGGCTGCGCAGCACGTGGACCGGCAACCGGGGTTCCGGCACGACGGGGTACCGCGACTACGACCGCAGCGTCACCCTGTCAGTCGACGGCAAGCCCGACATCGCGGCATCCTCCGACAAGCCCTTCCGCGGCGACCCGTCACGGTGGAACCCCGAGGACCTGCTGCTGGCCGCACTCAGCCAGTGCCATCTGCTCGCGTACCTGCACGCCTGCGTCACCGCCGGGGTCGTGGTCGTCTCCTATCACGACGACGCGACCGGGATCATGGTCGAGGACGGCCGCGGCGGCGGCGCGTTCACCGAGGTGACCCTGCGTCCACAGGTCGAGGTCGCCGATCCGGCGATGGTGGATGCCGCGGTCGCGGCGCACGCGCAGGCCAACGCCTGGTGCTTCATCGCCAACTCGGTCAACTTCCCGGTGCGCCATGAGCCGGTCGTCACCGTGGCCGGGCAGGCGGCTTAGCGGCGTTCGTGGGGGAGGGCCTGGCGGATCCGCTCGACCGGGTTCTGCGGGGGCGCCTCGTTGTAGGCGTTGGCCAGTTCCTGGCCCGACAGGGCATGGATCGCCGACATGATCTCGTCGGTGGCCAGGCGGCGGGCCTTGCCGGATGAGGCCGGGCCGTGCTGTGAGAGGTCGAGCGGTTCGCCGAAGCGGATGGTGACGCGGGGGCGCGTGCGCGGCCACTTCGCGCCGACCGGCATCGCCTCGTTGGTGCCGGCCAGTCCCACCGGAACCACCTTCGCCCCGGTCTGCAGGGCGAGGAAGGCGACTCCGGTGCGCCCCTTGTAGAGGCGGCCGTCGAGCGAGCGGGTGCCTTCGGGGTACAGGGCGATGGCCCGGCCCGACTGCAGGATGCGCTTCTGCTGCTCGAGGGCGTCTAGGGCGGCCTGGCCGGCGCCGCGCTGCACGGGCGTGGCGCCCAGCGCCGTGAAGAAGCTGCGGCTGAGGCGGCCGCGGAGGCCGGTGCCTTCGAAGTAGGACGACTTGGCGAGGAAGTACACCGGGCGCGGCGCGAACATGGGGATCACGAACGAGTCGATGAACGACAGGTGGTTGCTGGCGAGGATGACCGGGCCGGTGCGGGGGATGTGCTGGCGGCCCTCGATGTGGGGCCAGTAGATCAGCCGTGCCAGCGGTGCGATGCCCCACCGCACGAAGTAGTACAGGAAGCCGACGCCGGAGACCTCGTCTGAGGATGACTCGGCGGGAGCGGGAGGCTGCGCATCGGTCACCCGTCGAGGGTACTCCGATTCTCATGCCCGTCCGTGCATGCTGCTTTCACAGCGGGGACAGAAGAACGTGCGGCAGGATGAGAGCTCATCCCCGCTCCCTGTCTGTGAGGTCTGTCCGTGCGTCTGCGCCCGATCGCTGCTGTATCCACCATCGCCGTCTCGATGCTTCTGCTGGCCGGCTGCGGCGCCACCGCCGAACCCGACCCGACGCCGGCGGCGGCAGACGACCTGTGCGCGGCGATCGCGGAGCCGGGTGAGGCGTCGGAGGCGGTCAGCGTCGAAGGCGACCCCGGCCAGCCGGCGACGGCGACCTTCACGGCGCCTCTCGAGTTCACCGAGCCGCAGGTCTCGGTCATCGCCGAGGGGGAAGGCGAGCCGATCGAAGCCGGTGAGTTCGTGTCGTTCGCGTTCACCGTCTACAACGCCACGACCGGTGAGGAGATCACCAGCGCCGGCTACCAGGACGGCGAAGTGCTGCCGTCGCAGGTGTCCGCCGACAGTGCGCTGGGACAGATGATCGGCTGCGCGGCTCCCGGCCAGCGGGTGGTCGCGACCGTCCCGGCGACCGAGTCGTACGACGCCGAGGTGTACGTGCTCGACGTGCTCGGCACGGTGCCCGGCGTCGCCTCCGGCGAGCCGCAGGAGGCGCCGGAGGGGATGCCGGAGGTCAGCCTGGCTGAAGACGGCACGCCCTCGGTCACCGTGGGCGACACGGCCACGCCGGACACCACCCAGATCGCGACCCTGCAGAAGGGCGACGGGGTCACTGTGGCCGAGGGCGACCTCGTCATGCTGCAGTACCACGGCGTGCGCGTGTCCGACGGCGAGGTCTTCGACTCGACGTGGGACGGCGGCGTGCCGATCAGCTACCAGACGACCGGGTTCGTCGAGGGCTTCCAGAAGGCGCTGGTCGGGCAGACCGTCGGCTCGCAGGTGCTCGCCGTCATCCCGCCGGCCGAGGGCTACGGCGAGGGCGAGATCAACGCGGAGAACCTCACCGGCGAGACGCTCGTGTTCGTCGTCGACATCCTCGGCGCGCAGCACGTGCAGCAGCCGACGACCGAGTGACCCGCCGATAGGCTGGTGGTCATGCGGCGCGTCCTGATCCTCGGCTCCACCGGCTCGATCGGCACGCAGGCGCTGGACGTCATCGGCGCCCACCGCGACCGGTTCGAGGTCGTGGGGCTGGCCGCCGGCACCGATCGCGAGCAGCTGGCCGCGCAGGCCGCCGCGTTCGGCGTCGCGCACACCGCCCTCGGCGCCGACGAGGCCGAGCAGCTGGTCCGCGATGTCGAGGCCGACGTGGTGCTCAACGGCATCACCGGCTCGGTGGGCCTCGGGCCGACGCTCGCCGCGCTCGAAGCCGGTCGCACCCTGGCGCTGGCCAACAAGGAGTCGCTCATCGTCGGCGGCGATCTGGTGACCGCTCTGGCGGCGCCGGGCCAGATCGTGCCGGTCGACTCCGAGCACTCGGCGATCGCGCAGGCGCTGCGCTCCGGGGCCGCCGACGAGGTGCGGCGGTTGGTGCTCACGGCATCCGGGGGCCCCTTCCGCGGCCGCAGCCGCGAGGAGCTCACCGAGGTCACCCCGGCGCAGGCCCTGGCCCACCCCACGTGGGACATGGGGCGCGTCGTGACCACCAACTCGGCGACCCTGGTCAACAAGGGGCTCGAGGTCATCGAGGCGCACCTGCTGTTCGGGGTGCCCTACGACGCCATCGACGTCGTCGTGCACCCGCAGTCCATCGTCCATTCGATGGTCGAGTTCATCGACGGGTCCACGATCGCGCAGGCCTCGCCGCCCGACATGCGTCTGCCCATCTCGCTCGGCCTCGACTGGCCGCACCGGGTCACCGGCGTCGGCACGCCGCTGGACTGGACCCGAGCGCAGAGCTGGACGTTCGAGCCGCTCGACGACGAAGCCTTCCCCGCCGTGCGGCTGGCCAAACAGGTGGGGCGTGCCGGCGGCACCTTCCCCGCGGTGTTCAACGCCGCGAACGAGCAGGCCGTCGACGCCTTCCACGAGGGGCGGCTCGACTTCCTCGGGATCGTGGACACGGTGGCGCGGGTCGTCGACGCCCACGAGGCACCCGCGGTGCTCGACCGGGCCGGCCTCGCGGAGGCCGAGCGCTGGGCGCGCGCGGCCGCCGACCAGGCCATCGCCGCTCGCTGAGACCCGCGGCCCCGACTCAGCCCAGCAGCACTCCGGCATCCACGGCCGCCACCACCGCAGCCACGCACGCAGCGGTCGCCGCGATCCACCCCGTGCGCGCGAACAGCCCGCCGGTCACCCCCGCGTGGGCGCGTACATCGCGGCGCCGGGCACGGACGTCGGCCGCCCACGCCCCCGCGATCACGACGCCGGCCACCGCGACGCCGGCCACCGCCGGCGGGGTCGGGGCCAGGATCGTGCCGACCACGGCCGGGCCGAGCGCGAGGGTCTGCCGCAGGGCGGTCGGGCCGCCGCTCAGTGACCGCACCGCCAGCCATGTCGACAGGACCAGCCCGGCCACCGCCGCCGCGAACGCCCACCCCGGGGCGCTCACCACGAGCACCATCGCCGCCGCCGGGGCGACGATGCTCGCGACCGCGGCGGCACGGCGGGCCAGCAGGCGCGGCGTGCGCCCCCACACGACCAGGGCCCGGTGCAGCCCACCACCCGGAAACCGGCTGACCAGTTCCATGAGCCGCCGCCGGGTGCGGCGACGGCGTGCCGTGGCGGGCGTGCGCGCGGCGCGGGCAGTCGGCAGCGGCTCGTCGCCGCCGAGCAGCTGGACCGCGTGGCTCAGCGCGGCAGGTGCGACGGCGCCGGTGAGCGTAGCGCTGCCCGGGCGGTCCGCCGCGGGGGACGTGGTCATCAGGTCGTCGGCCCGGTAGAACTCGTCGGCACTCGCCGTGGCCGCCAGCGCGGCGGGCCACCGCCACGGCGCGGACAGGGCACTGATCGCATCGTGCGGCAGGTGCGCGGAGAGGACCTGCTGCACGCTGGCGAAGAACGCGTCCCGCTCGCGGCGCGGCAGCCAGCGCACCGCGTCGGACTGCAGCCGGCCGACCAGCTCGATGCGGACCCATCGCGCGAGGTAGGCCTGGCGCTCCGGGCCCGGCGGCAGGGCGTCGACGACCGTGTCGATGCAGCGCCGCAGCGCCGGGTAATACTCGTCGGGGCGATACCGCCGGTAGCCCGCGCCCTCACCGTCGTCGCGCTCGGCGTGGACGTACACCGGGGTGTCGCTGTAGACGGCGATCCGCCGCGCACGGGTGTAGGCCTGGGCCATGAAGAGGTGGTCCTCGAGACGCCGCAGTGACTCGTCGAACCGGATGCCGGAGGTGTCGAGGAACGCACGGCGGAACAGGGCGTGCGTCGTCATGCTGTCCTGCACGGGCTGCGCCGGCGGCCGGGCGTCGTCGACCGTCGCCCGGAACAGCACCTGCGGAACCTTGCGGCCCTGCCCGGTCATGCGCCCCACGATGACATCGGCGGTCGTCCGCTGCGCGAACCCGCGCAGCCGGGCGAGGGCGTCGCCGGTGAGCCAGTCATCGTGGTCGACGAAGTACACGTAGTCGCCGCGCGCCTGCGCCAGTCCGGTGTTGCGCGGGCGGCTGGGCCAGCCCGACGGCGGCCGGTGCACCACACGCGCCCAGGGCCGGGACGCCGTCCAGTGCTCCAGCAGGCGCTCGGTGCCGTCGGAGCTGCCGTCGTCGATCAGCAGCGCCTCGAAGGACCCGGCGGCATCGGGCTGGGCATCGAGCGAGTCCAGCAGGGGACGGATCCACGGGCCGGGGTTGAACACCGGGACCACGACCGACACCCAGGGGGTGTCGGTGTGCGCCATGCGGCCCTCCTTCGCGACCGAGCATAGCGAAGGCGCCGTCGGCCGACCCGGGCGGGGCGATCAGTAGGCGGTGAGGCCGTGCGCGCGGAACTGTCCGCGCACCCGATCGACGAGCTCGGCCTCGGGCGCTGCGACGCCCGCCAGCTCGTAGCGCAGCCCGAGGGCCTCCCATTTGTCGGCACCCATCTGGTGGAAGGGCAGCACTTCGACGCGGGTGACCACGCCCGGCCGGATGTCGTTGAGCGCGGCCGCATAGGCGGCCACCCGTTCGACGTTGCCCGGGTCGTCGGTCAGGCCCGGCACCAGCACGAACCGGATCCACACCTCCGGACCGTCGACGCTGGCCGCCAGGCGGCGGCCGAAAGCCAGCGTCGGCTCGAGTTCGCGACCGGTGACCCGGCGATAGGTGGCCGGGTCACCGCTCTTCACGTCCAGCAGGACGAGGTCGGTGTCGGCGAGCATGGCGTCGCTCGCGTGCGCGCCGAGGTAGCCCGACGTGTCGAGCGCGGTGTGCACGCCCAGCTGCTTCGCGCCGCGCAGGATGCGTGCGGCGAACGCCGGCTGCATGAGCACCTCGCCGCCCGACAGGGTGATGCCGCCGCCGGTCGCGCGGAAGACGCCGAGGTAGCGGCGCACCCGCGCAAGGATCTCGTCGGAGGTCACCGGTTGCCCGTCCCGCATCGCGAAGGTGTCGGGGTTGTGGCAGTACAGGCAGCGCAGCGGGCAGCCGTTGAGGAACACGGTGAGCCGGGTGCCCGGGCCGTCGACGGCGGTGACCAGCTCCCACGAGTGCACCGAGCCGAGCCGTCCCTCGCGCATCGCCGCGAGCCGTGCGGGCCGGTCGAGCGCTTCGACGGTCAGGCCGTCCAGCCCGGCGCCGGCGCGTCGCGCCCGGACGGGGAGGTCCAGGCGCGTCGCGTCCGCCGGCAGCGGCGCCGCACCGCCGGGCAGCGCCGTGCCGAGGAGGGGATCGGCCGCGGGGGTCCGGCCGATCACAGTGGCGGCCACGTCAGATCACCTCTTCCGGTGTCAGACCGAACCGTGGAAGGTGCGCGAGAGCACATCCAGCTGCTGCTCGCGGGTCAGACGGACGAAGTTGACGGCGTAGCCGGACACCCGGATTGTGAGCTGGGGGTAGTTCTCGGGGTGCTCCATGGCATCCAGCAGCGTCTCCCGGTTCAGGACGTTGACGTTCATGTGGTAGCCCTGTGCGCCGATGTACGCGTCCAGCAGGCCCGCGAGGTTGCGCACCTGCTCCGGCTTGGTCCGGCCGAGGCCCGTGGGCACGACGGTGTTGGTCAGCGAGATGCCGTCCTGCGCCTCGGCGTACGGCAGCTTCGCGACCGACAGCGCCGAGGCCAGCATGCCGTGGGTGTCGCGACCGTTCATCGGGTTCGCGCCGGGGGCGAACGGCTCGCCGGCGCGACGGCCGTCGGGGGTGTTGCCCGTGGCCTTGCCGTACACGACGTTCGACGTGATCGTCAGCACCGACTGCGTCGGCACCGCATCGCGGTACATCGGATGCCGGCGGATCTTCGCCATGAACCGCTCGACGAGGTCGACGGCGATCGCGTCGGCCCGGTCGTCGTCGTTGCCGTAGGTGGGGAAGTCTCCCTCGGTGATGAAGTCGACGACGAGCCCCCGCTCATCGCGCACGGGCGTGACGGTGGCGTACTTGATCGCCGACAGCGAGTCGGCGGCCACCGACAGGCCCGCGATGCCGCAGGCCATCGTGCGCAGCACGTCTTTGTCGTGCAGCGCCATCTCCAGTCGTTCGTACGCGTACTTGTCGTGCGACCAGTGGATGCAGTTGAGCGCCTCCACGTAGGTCTCGGCCAGCCAGTCCATCGTCTGGTCGAACTTCGCGAACACGTCGTCGAAGTCGAGCGGGCCCTCGCCGACCGGCGTCGCCAGCGGCGACACCTGCTTTCCGGTGACCTCGTCGCGGCCGCCGTTGATGGCGTACAGGAGGGTCTTGGCCAGGTTCACGCGGGCGCCGAAGAACTGCATCTGCTTCCCGATGCGCATCGGGGACACGCAGCACGCGATCGCCGCGTCATCGCCCCACGCCGCCCGGATGAGTTCGTCGGACTCGTACTGCACCGCCGACGTGTCGATCGACACCTGCGCGCAGTAGTCCTTGAACCCCTGCGGCAGGGCGGGGCTCCAGAACACCGTCATGTTCGGCTCGGGCGCGGGTCCCAGGTTGTACAGCGTCTGCAGATAGCGGAAGGAGTTCTTCGTGACCAGCGGTCGACCGTCCTCGCCCATGCCGCCGATCGTCTCGGTGACCCACGTCGGGTCACCCGAGAACAGGGCGTCGTACTCGGGGGTGCGCAGGAATCGCACGATGCGCAGCTTGATCACGAAGTCGTCGATGAGCTCCTGCGCCTCGATCTCGGTGAGGCGACCCTCGCGCAGGTCGCGTTCGATGTAGATGTCGAGGAACGTCGAGGTGCGGCCGAGCGACATCGCCGCACCGTTCTGCTCCTTGACCGCCGCAAGGTAGGCGAAGTACAGCCACTGCACGGCCTCGCGGGCGGTCGTTGCCGGACCCGAGATGTCGTGCCCGTACGACGCGGCCATCTGCTTCAGTTCGCCGAGCGCGCGGATCTGCTCGGCGTGCTCCTCGCGCTGCCGCACGATCTCCTCACCGAACGGCGCCGTGTCGAGGGTCAGCTTGTCGACCTTCTTCGCCGCCACGAGAGCGTCGACGCCGTACAGGGCGACGCGTCGGTAGTCGCCGATGATGCGGCCACGGCCGTACGCGTCGGGCAGGCCCGTGATGATGTGCGAACTGCGGGCGGCGCGCACCGCCGGGGGGTACACGTCGAACACGGCCTGGTTGTGGGTCTTGCGGTAGTGGGTGAAGACCGTCTTGAGGGTCGGGTCGATGTCGTAGCCGTAGGTCGCCAGGGCGCCCTCGACCATGCGCCAGCCGCCGTTGGGCATGATGGCGCGCTTGAGCGGGGCGTCCGTCTGCAGTCCGACGATGACGTCGTTGTCGTCACTGATGTAGCCGGGAGCGTGGGCGGTGATGGAGGAGGGCGTGTGGACGTCCACGTCGTACACGCC
The DNA here is from genome assembly GCF_053586795.1 of Microbacterium pollutisoli. NCBI lineage: Bacteria > Bacillati > Actinomycetota > Actinomycetes > Micrococcales > Microbacteriaceae > Microbacterium > Microbacterium pollutisoli. The sequence goes on along the minus strand of NZ_JBNYWT010000005.1, from coordinate 78,924 downwards.
TTTCTCCCGCTCGGCGGGGAACATCGCCGCGAGCGTGTCCCAGACGCGCGTGGTCCGCGCGGTCGGCCCGGCGAGGAAGACGCTGTCGCCGGTGTAGGGGGTGTAGTTGCGCTGGATGAAGTCGCGGACGTCGATGCCGTCCTGCCAGGCGCCCGGGGTGAAGCCGCTCCAGGCGGCGGGGATCGCGTCGACGTTGTCGGGGGTGACGGTGGTCATCGGGCTTCCTTCGTCCTCGTGGGATCGGGCTCGCCCTACGCCGGGTGGGTGTCGGCGGGTCCGTGACACCAGGCTACGCCGAGTGGTCAGACCACTGGCGGATCGTGCACGGAACCGCCAAGCGGCCGACCGCAGAGCGCGCCGACCCCTTGTGGTAAGACCACAATGGTCGCCGGATGCGGCCGGTCACCACCCCGCGTCGGTCAGGGCCTTCAGCGCCATCGCTCGCGGGTTGTACGGGTGGCGCACACCCTGGATCTCCCGGTGGTCCTGGTGACCCGGACCGAACCACAGGATCGCGTCGCCCTCGCCCACGAGCGAGACCGCCTTCACGATCGCGTCCTCCGGGGGAGTGATGTTGAACAGGCCCCCGGCCGGGGGTGCCTGCACCGCGCCGGAGTAGAGCCCGTCGCGGATGACGGCGGCGTCCTCCCAGCGCGGGTGGTGGTCGGTGACGATCGCGATGTCGCTGTTGCGCGCGGCGGCCAGCCCCATCGCCGGGCGCTTCGTCGTGTCGCGCGAGCCGTCGGCGCCGAACATGATGAGCAGCTTGCCCGGTGTCTGGCGGCGCACCGCCTGTGCGGTCATGTCGAACCCGTCCGGGGTGTGGGCGAAGTCGAGGTACACCTTCGGGCCGCGGCCGGTGGTGACGACCTCGGTGCGGCCGGGCAGTTCGGCGCGGATACCGCCGTCGCGCTGGAGCACGCTCGTGATCTGCTCCCATGTGGCCACCCCGGACTCGAGGATCATGACGATGGCCAAGCCGGCGTTGGCCGCCATGTGCGGCCCCGTCACGGGCACCGTCGTGACCAGGTGTTGCCCGTCGGGTCCGGTGAGCTCCATGACGGTGGCGTTGATGGCCTCCTCGAGCATGCGGACCTGCCACTGGGCGGTCGCGGCCAGCTCGGCGTCCTCGGCGATCTCGGCGGTCGCGATCGTCGTGACCGGGATGTCCGCGTGCTCGACGACGGTGCGGCCCGCGGGGGTGTCGAGGGAGACGACTGCGCGGGCGGCGCGGTCGGCGCGGAACATCCGCAGCTTGCCCTCGAGATACTCCGCCATGTCGGCGAAGTCGTCCATGTGGTCGTTCTGCAGGTTCGTGAAGCCCGCGACGTCGTAGAACACGCCGTCGACGCGGTGCCGCACGATCGCCTGCACGCTGACCTCGAGCGCCATGACGGTGACGCCGCGCTCCTTCATATAGGCGATGAGCGCGTGCAGTTCGCTCGACTCGGGCGTCGTCAGGCGCGCCATGACGACCTCGCCGGCGATGTGTCGCCGCGCGGAGGACGACATGCCGGAGGTGAGGCCGAGCTGCTGGAGCAGCGCATCCTGCAGGTGCACGGTCGAGGTCTTGCCGTTGGTGCCGGTGACGCCGAGCATGACGGGCATGGCCTCGACGTTGCCGTAGACGTAGGCGGCGAGGTCGGCCATGCGGGTGCGCGGGTCGTCGGTGACCAGGACGGGTATCCCGGCATCCGCGGCCAGGGTCGCGCCGGCGGCGTCGGTGAGGATCGCCACGGCCCCCTGTCCGGCGGCATCGGCGGCGAACTCGGCGCCGTGTCGGCGCACCCCGTGGATGCCGACGAAGATGTCGCCGGGACGCAGGTCCCCGGTGGCGAGGGTGACGCCCGTGGCCGTGCGGCCGGTCAGGTCGCCGCGCACCTCATAACCGAACCGGGTCGCGATCTCATCGAGCGCACGCACGGGCGGGTGGTCCGGACGAAGCACGGGCGGGGTGGCAGGGGAAGGAGTCTGCATAGCGCGTCTATCTTCTCACCCGCGCCCGTGCCTCGTGTGTGGGTCAAGCGCGGCGTCGGCGTCCGAAGACGGCGACACCGAGCGCGGCCAGCGCCGCCACCAGGGCACCGCCGCTCAGCCAGCGCGCGACGGGGTCGGCGCCGGCGGCCACGTCGGCGTTCGCGTCAGCCGGGGCATCGGCATGTGCGTCGCCGTGGCCGGCCGCGGCAACGGCCTCTCCGACGGCGACCACCGGTGCCGGCGCGTCGAGATCGTGCGGGTCCTCGCCGTCGGCGGCGATCTGCGACCAGGCGATCTGGTCGGTCGCGCACTCCTGCACCACGGGGAACGCGACCTCGGTGCCGGCCACCGACGAGGCGAACACGACGTCGAGCGACACCGTGGCGCTCACCCCGTCGTCGATCGGGTTCGTGGCCGCGTAGGTGATCTCGGTGGCGATGCCGTCGGCACCGCGCTCGCGGTCGATGGTCCAGGCACCGTCGAGGACGGGGGTCACCGCGTCGATGCCCTCGGGGATATCGAAGACGAGGGCGGTGGTGGCGGCGCCGTCGCAGCCGTGGTTGAAGGTGAAGTCCAGCCGGGTGCTCGTCCCCGCGGGGCTGTCAGTGGGGGACACGTGCACGTGGGCGGACGCCGCCAGCGGCGCGGCGACGGCCAGGACAGCGCCGGCGGCGAGGCCGGCGGTCACCCGGAAGCGGCGGCGGGCGGGGGAGACGGAGGGGGTGGAAGACATGCGTTTCTCTCTGGATCGTGCGCTGAGGCAAGGGGCGAAGACATCGCCGGATGGCGGCCACGCCGGGGCGCGCCGGACGGCCGGGCGGGCCGGGGAACGCCGGTGCGATCGATGACCGCGGCCGGCGTGTCAGGAGACGGGCTCAGTGCGCGTGCAGTGGTGGCCCTCGGCGTGACAACGAGGCGAGGGCGACGAGCGGGGCCGGCCGGTGGCCGAACGGGGCCATCGGCAGCGACACGGGGCTGGCGGCCGGCAGGGCCACCGTCGCGCGGCTCACGACCTGGCGCAGCCCTGCCGCGATGGCGCGCATCGCGCGCTCGCCGCGGGTGAGCAGCACCACGGTGACGATGGCGGCGAGCACGTGGCCGCCGATCATGACGGGATCCACGGCCAGGACCGCAGCATCCACCCCCACCGACAGGGTCGGCGGCGCGCCGTGCACATGCCGGCTCGCGGCGGGGAGCGCGGAGCCGACCGTCGCGAACGCGACATGCAGCAGCACCTGGCTGAGCGCCACGACGACGCTCGTGCGCCACAGGGAGGGGCGGCGCCCGGTGAGGGCGACGGCGACCGGCATCGCCAGCAGGGTGACGGCGGTCAGAAGCCACACGGGCGGGGCGGCGCCGCCGGCCAGGGTGTGTGCGGTCGAGGCGACGGTGGTGGCCACCGCGGCGGCTGCGGCGCCGCGCACCGCGCGCCCGCGCCGGGCCGATCTGTCCACCGTCTCCACATCTCGAGCTTAACCGCGGCCCGGCCCGCCCGCGCCGGCTCGGCAAACTCAAAGCCGCCGCGACTAGCCTGGGGTGTCGTGACCGCCCTCGCATTCGCCATCGGTGTGGTGCTGCTCGTCGTCGGCCTGGCCGTGTCGATCGCGCTGCACGAGCTGGGGCACCTGCTGCCGGCGAAGAAGTTCGGCGTGCGCGTCGGCCAGTACATGATCGGCTTCGGCCCGACGCTGTGGTCGCGGCGGTTCCGGGAGACCGAATACGGCGTCAAGGCGATCCCGCTCGGCGGCTACATCTCGATGGCCGGCATGTATCCGCCCGCCCCCGCGTCCTCGTCCCGCCCCGGTCGTGCCGCCGGCGGGGTGTTCGCGACCATGGTGCAGGATGCCCGAGCCGCCAACGCCGAGACTCTCGAGGATGTCGGAGATCGGCGGGCGTTCTATGAGCTGCCGGTCTGGAAGCGCATCGTCATCATGCTCGGCGGGCCGGTCATGAACCTGCTGCTGGCGATGGTGCTGTTCGGCGTCGTGGTCACCGGCATCGGAGTGCAGACGGCCACCACGACCGTCGCCGCCGTCAGCGAGTGCGCGCTGCCGGCGTCGTCCACGGCGACGGAGTGCACCCCCGACGACCCCGTCGCACCTGCGGCGGCGGCGGGACTGCAGCCCGGCGATGTGCTCGTGTCCGTCGGAGGCACCCCGGTCGCGACGTTCGCCGAGGCGTCGGCCCTCGTGCAGGATGCCCCCGGGCGCACCCTGGAGGTCGTCGTGGAACGCGACGGCCGGCAGCACACCCTGCAGATGACGCCGATGCTCGCGGAGCGTGAGGTGCTCGGCGATGACGGTCGCCTCACCACCGCGCAGGTCGGTTTCGTCGGCATGACCGCGACGGTCGAGTACGTGCGGCAACCGATCTGGGACGGCCCGGCCCTCGCGCTGGAGCGCACCGGGCAGGTCGCCGAGATCATGGCGCAGCTGCCGGTACGGGTCTATGAGACGGCCGTCGACATGTTCACCGGCCAGGAGCGCGACCCGACCGGTCCGCTGTCGATCGTCGGCGCCGGTCGCATCGCCGGTGAGGTGGCGGCCATCGACGCGCCCGTGCTCAACCGGGTCTCGGCGATCATCGACCTGCTCGCGGCGCTGAACATCGCGCTGTTCGTCTTCAACCTCATCCCGCTCCTGCCGCTGGACGGCGGACACGTCGTCGTCGCCCTGTGGGACGGGATCAAGCGCGCGTGGGCACGGCTGTTCCGCCGTCCGCCCCCGCAGCCGGTCGATGCCACGAAGCTCGTGCCGCTGACCTTCGTCGTGGTCATCGCGCTGGTGGTGATGGGCGGCATCCTGATCCTCGCCGACGTGTTCAACCCGATCGCGCTGTTCGGCTGACGAGGCCGGCGAACCGGCGGTCAGGCCAGCGCGTGCGTGACGAGCCGCTCGAGGGTGTCGAGGCCGTCGCGGGAGAGGATCGACTCCAGGTGCCCCTGCACCGACGCGTAGCCGGGGCCGCGCGTGGCGTACACATCGCCGGAGACCGGGTCCGCGGCGATCTCGGTGTCCCCAACGGCGGTGGTGCCGGCATCCACGCGGGCGGTGAAGGTGTTGTAGAAGCCGATGGATGCCGGAGTCCCGAACACGTCGACCGTCTTCTGCAGGCCCTGGTGCGGCGCGTCCAACGGCACCAGAGCGAGGCCGAGGCGGTGCGCGAGCACCTGGTGGCTCAGGCACACCGCCAGCAGCGGGCGTCGTTCGACCAGCCGGGCGTCGACGACCCTGCGCATGGCCGCGATGCGGTCGCTCGTGTCGTCGCGGGGATCGCCGGGGCCGGGGCCGGCCACCACGAGGTCGGCGATGTCGAGCGCTGCCGGGTCGGCGTCGCGCCAGTGCGTGATGGTCACGTCGAACCCGAGGTGGCGCAGCTGGTGCGCGAGCATCGTGGTGAAACGGTCTTCGGCGTCGACCACGACGGCGGTGCGGCCGGCGTACGGGCCGTGGCCGTCGGCGGCCTGCGGGTTCAGCCAGAACGCGGCGAGTCGCTCGTTGCGTGCGGCCAGCAGCGCCGCCACACCGGGGTCGTCGGCGAGTCGTCGCGGCGCGGCGGCGGGCGCATCCTCGTCGACGACCGGCGTGGTGTCGCGATCGACGGCGCCGATCGCGCCGAGCACACCGGCGGCCTTGCCGTGGGTCTCACTGACCTCGCCGTCGGGGTCGGAGTGGCGCACGAGGGTGGCGCCGACCGGCACCCGCAGTTGTTGGTCGACGAGGTAGGCCGTGCGGATGAGGATGGGGGCGTCGAGGTCGTGGCGTCCGTCGGCGGTGGGGGTGAACAGCGCCGCGACACCCGAGTAATAGCCCCGCGGAGATTGCTCGTGGCGCGTGATGACGGTGCAGGCGTTCTGCATGGGTGAACCGGTCACGGTCGGGGCGAACATGGTCTCGCGCAGGATGTCCCGCGGATCCATGGTGCTGCGCCCGCGCAGCATGTACTCGGTGTGGGTCAGGCGCGACATCTCCTTGAGATGCGGGCCCGTGATGCGGCCGCCGTCGCTGCACACCGCCGACATCATCTTGAGCTCTTCGTCGACGACCATGAACAGCTCTTCGGTCTCTTTCGTCGAGGCCAGGAACTCGGTGAGGGTCTCGACGGTCGCCCCGCCGGCGGGGTGCCGGAAGGTGCCGGAGATCGGGTTCATCGTGACGACGCCGTCCTGCGCGCTCACGTGCGCCTCCGGGCTCGCGCCGACGGCGAGGTGGCCGTCGGTGACGATGAGGAACGTCCAGTACGCGCCGCGCTCGTGCTCGAGCAGCGCGCGGAACCACGTGAGGCCCGCCGTGACGGCGTCGACGTCGATGGACGCCGTGAAGTCACGCCGGATGACGAAGTTCGCACCCTCGCCGCGCCCGATCTCGTCGGCGATCACACGGCGCACGATGTCGGCGTATTCCGCATCGGGGATGTCGAACCCGGCATCCGTCAGCGGGACGGCGGCGTCGGGGAGCGCGGCCACCGCGTCGGCCAACGGGATGCGGTCATGGTCGTCGACGACGAGACAGCGCAGCGGCGCGTGATCGTCGTGGCAGGCGAACCCGCGCTCGACGACCTGGCGGAACGGCACGAGCGCGAGCACCTCACGGGCGGTGCCCGCGGCATCCACGAGCGGGATGTCGGCCAGCAGCGGCACGTCGACGGTCGAGCCGGTGAGCACCTCCACCGTGGCGCCGTCACGGGCCAGCAGTGCGAAGGGACGGTCGCCGGAGATCGCCGCGGCGAGAGCGGAGGGGCGCACGGTCATGGCCGGGGCCTTTCTGGAGGATCGGGCGGTCGCGTCATCGCGAGAACGAAAAGACCGCCTCGAGGGGCGGTCTGTGTTCTTCGGTCGCGAGCACACCGCCTCAGCGGATGGGCCACCAGGAGCTGCGCGCGAACATGCCGTCACCCTAGCAGGTCGGCGCGGCGGCCCGTGGCACTCAGCCCCGGCACGGGTGGGCGGTCGTAGGCTGGAGGCGTGCCAGCAGTCAATCTTGGAATGCCGCGCGTGCCTGAGCTGCTCGCGCCCCGCCGCAAGAGCCGCCAGATCAAGGTCGGCAAGGTGCTCGTCGGCGGCGACGCGCCCGTGAGCGTCCAGTCGATGACGACGACGCCGACCACCGACATCAACCACACGCTGCAGCAGATCGCCGAGCTCACCGCCTCGGGCTGCGAGATCGTGCGCGTGGCGGTGCCCAGCCAGGACGACGCCGATGTGCTGCACATCATCGCCGCGAAGAGCCAGATCCCGGTGATCGCCGACATCCACTTCCAGCCGAAGTACGTGTTCCAGGCCATCGACGCCGGATGTGCGGCGGTGCGCGTGAACCCGGGTAACATCCGGAAGTTCGACGACCAGGTCGGTGCGATCGCCAAGGCCGCGCAGGCCGCCGGGGTCTCGCTGCGCATCGGTGTCAACGCCGGGTCGCTCGACCGCCGCCTGCTCGAGAAGTACGGCAAGGCCACCCCGGAGGCGCTCGTGGAGAGCGCGGTGTGGGAGGCGTCGCTGTTCGAGGAGCACGACTTCCACGACTTCAAGATCTCGGTCAAGCACAATGACCCGATCGTCATGGTCAAGGCCTACCGGCAGCTCGCCGAGCGCGGCGACTGGCCGCTGCACCTGGGTGTGACCGAGGCCGGCCCCGCCTTCCAGGGGACGATCAAGAGTGCGACCGCGTTCGGGATCCTGCTGGCCGAGGGCATCGGCGACACGATCCGCGTCTCCCTCTCGGCGCCGCCGGCCGAAGAGGTCAAGGTCGGCCACCAGATCCTGCAGTCGCTGAACCTGCGCGAGCGCAAGCTCGAGATCGTGTCGTGCCCGTCGTGCGGGCGCGCGCAGGTCGACGTGTACTCGCTCGCCGACAGTGTGACCGAGGGGCTCAAGGACATGACCGTGCCGCTGCGCGTGGCCGTCATGGGCTGCGTCGTCAACGGCCCGGGGGAGGCCCGCGAGGCCGACCTGGGCGTGGCCAGCGGCAACGGCAAGGGACAGATCTTCGTGAAGGGCGAGGTCATCAAGACCGTCCCCGAGGACGAGATCGTCGCGACCCTCATCGCCGAGGCGAACCGCATCGCCGCCGAGATGGGGCCGGATGCCGGAGTCGGCACCGCGCAGGTCATCACCGCCTGAGGCGGGTGAGGCCGCGCCCGGGTTCAGCCGGCGTGGGCCGGCACCGGGCGCTCCGAGGCCCCGGCCCGCGGCGCGGACGCAAGAGCCTGGGCGAGGTCCGCGATCAGGTCGTCGACGTGTTCGAGCCCGACCGACAGCCGCAGGATGTCGGCGCCCGGCCGCGCCTCGGGTGCCACGGGCCGGTGCGTGAGCGCCGCCGGGTGCTGGATCAGCGAATCGACCCCGCCGAGTGAGACTGCGTGGGTGAACAGCGTGGTCGCGCCGGCCACGTGCGCGGCCGCGTCGAAGCCGCCGCGGAGGCGGATCGACAGCATGGCGCCCGGACCGCGCTGCTGCGTCCCCACGAGCGGATCACCAGACAGCCCGGGGTAGAACACGTCGGCCACCGCGTCGTGGGTCTGCAGCCACGTGGCGAGGCGCGTGGCCGATTCCTGCTGCGCGCGCATGCGCACCGGCAGGGTGGGCAGGCCGCGGTGCAGCAGGTAGGCCGCCAGCGGGTGCAGGATCGACCCGGTGATCGCCCGCACCTGACGCAGCGCCGAGGCGGTCTGCTCCGCGCACGCCACCACCCCGCCGACGACGTCGCCGTGGCCGCCGAGATACTTCGTGGCACTGTGCACGGACATCGCCGCGCCGTAGGCGAGCGGGTTCTGCAGCACCGGCGTGGCGAACGTGTTGTCGACCACGACGGGCACGGAACCGGCCTGTGCGACGACGTCCGCGATGTCGACGAGTTCGAGCGTGGGGTTGGCCGGGCTCTCCAGCAGCACGAGGCCGGTGTCCGGACGCAGGTGGCCGGCGACCTCCTCGGCCGCGCAGTAGGACACCTCGGTGCCGAGCAGGCCGGTGGCCAGCAGGTGGTCGCTGCCCCCGTACAGGGGCCGGACGGCCACGACATGCGGGCGTCCCACCGACACGGTGTGTGACAGCAGCACGGCGGTCAGAGCGGCCATGCCCGAGGCGAAGGCGACGGCCGCCTCCGCGCCCTCCAGCTGTGCCAGTCCTTCCTCGAAGCGCGCCACCGTCGGGTTCCACAGGCGGGCGTACACGTGGCTGCCGCCGTCGATGGGGGTTCCTCCGGTGGCGAGCGCCTCGTACGAGTCGCCGCCGATTCCGACATCGGGCAGGGGGTAGGTCGAGGACAGATCGAGGGGCGGGGCGTGCACGCCCAGCGCGGTGAGGTCGTCGCGTCCACCGTGGACGGCGCGGGTGTCGGGGTGCTGTGCGCGAGTCATCCGGCCAGTGTTGCGTCTGACGTGACGAATATCGAGATCAGTTGTTCCTGAACGGGTGAACACATGAGAGCATTGCGGAATCAGCAAGAAAGGATGCCGGAGGGAGGCTCCCGTTGCCTGATGCGCAAACCCGTCCTTCCGGGCTGGACGACCTCGACCTGCGGATCCTCGCCGCGCTGGTCCAGCACCCGGGCCAGTCCAACAAGGACCTCGCGCGCCACCTCGGCGTGGCCGAATCCACGTGCGCGTACCGCGTGCGCACGCTGCGCTCGCGCGGTGTCGTCGCCGGTGTCCGCGTCCTGATCGACCCCGCCGCGCTGGGCCTGCCCCTGCAGGCGGTGATCCGCGTGCGGCTCGGCCGGCACACCCGCGAGGGGGTCGGGCGGCTGTTCGACGCCCTCGAGCGCACGCCCGGCGTGATCGAGGTGTTCCATGTCGCCGGCGAAGACGACTTCCTCGTGCACGTGGCCGTCGAAGACGCCGCGGCCCTGCGCGACATCGTGCTGCAGCACATCACGGTGCACGAGACGGTGCGCACCACCGAGACGCACCTCGTGTTCGAGCGCCGCGAGGGCGTCGGACCGCTCGCCCGCGTCATGCCGTGACGCGCCGCATCCCCGGCGCCGGCCCCCGTGCAATGCGAGATCAGTGCAGCGCGCCGCCGGGAGCGGCGTCGTCGGCCGACGTGGCGAGCGAGACACGCACGGCGATCCGCAGGGCCCGGGCGAGCATCGCGGGCGGCAGCTCCGGCTGGCCGGCCGGTGCCTGACCGGTCGCCCACGGCACGTGCACGAATCCCGCGCGCGTGCCCGGTGCGGCGGCGTGCAACGCCGTGAAGAAGACGTGATTGCAGACGAACGTCCCGGCGGTGTGCGACACCTCGGCGGGGATGCCGGCATCCTGCATCGCCCGTGCGATGGCCTTCACCGGCAGCGTCGCGAACGCCGCCGCGGTGGCCCCCGGCACGCAGGGCTCGTCGATCGGCTGCGCACCCTCGTTGTCGGGGATCCGGGCATCGGCGAGGTTCACCGCCACCCGTTCGACGCCGACGGCCGCGCGACCGCCGGCGAGGCCGGCGGCGACGACCACCTCGGGGTGATGCTGTGCGATCAGCTCGCGCAGCCGGCTCGCCGCTCCGGCGAAGGTCACCGGCAGGATCTCGGTGACGAGTGTGCCCGGGCCGTGCCACGAGTCGCCCAGGGCGCGCACCGCGTCGCCGGAGGGGTTGACCGGATCGCCGCCGAACGGTTCGAATCCCGTCAGCAGGACGGTGGTCACGATCCCTCCGGGCGGAACTCCACGGTGCCGTCGGCCACCGACGTGCGCACGAGGCGCAGCCGCACGCGGGTGCCGGGCGTCACCGACTCGAGTCCGGGCACCTTGGCCTCGACGGGCGGGCGGCGCAGCTGGACCCGTGCGCCGTCGCCGCGCTGGGCGAGCACCAGGCCGTCGAAGACCTCGCCTTCGCGGCCGTGCAGCACGGCGGCCTCGACCCGGTCGAGCGCCCCGGCATTCAGCTGGCTCGCGCGCTGTGAGCTGCGGGCCATCAGGCTGGGCAGCTCGCCCAGCGACGCGCGCGCCCACTCGGGCACCTCGCGTCCGTTCACGAGGGCTTCGCACACGGCCAGCGACCACCGGTCGACGAGCCGGCGCAGGGGAGCGGTCGTGTGCGCGTACGCGGCGCCGATCGCCGACTGCTCGGTCTGCTCCGGCAGCTCACCGTCGAAGGCGACGTACCCCGCCCCGCGGAACAGCCCGCCCGCATGCTCGCGCACAGCCCGCGCGGCCGGGGTCCGCGGCAGCTGCCGCAGGTACTCCCCGTAGGGCTGCTCGACCGGCCACGGCAGGCCGAGCGCGACCGTCTGTGCGCGGAACTCCTCGATGTCTTCGGTGCCGGCCGGCGGCATCGTCCGCAGAATCCCCACGCCGCCGGCGAGCATGATCTCGGCGGCGGCCATGCCGGTCAGCAGCGACACGTGGGCGTTCCAGTCCTCGAGTTCGACGCCGCTGGACCGCTCGAGCCGGTAGCCGTCGGGCTCGGTCACCACCCGCGTCTCGGGGATGTTCAGGCTCGCCCCGCCGCGCTCGCTCTCGCGCGCGGCACGCTGGGTGCCGAACCACCGCAGCGCGGCCAGCGACCCCGGCGCGGTGCCGGCATCCACCGCCGCCTGCGCCTCGTCGTACGCCCACTGCCGGCGCGACCGGACCACGGCCCGCGTCAGCGTCGTGTCGACCGGACGCGCGCCCTCGTCGAGCACGAAGCGCCACACGTACGCCCGGCGATTCTGGTCGGGCAGCAGCGACGCGGCGCCCTCGCTGACGATCGCGGGGTGCAACGGCACGCGCCCATCCGGCGCGTACATCGTCTGCCCGCGGGTGCGCGCCTCGGCATCCATCGGCCCGTCGGGAGCGACGAACGCGGCGACGTCCGCGATCGCATAATGCAGCACGCCGCCCGAGGCGGTGCGCTCCAGGTGCAGCGCCTGGTCGAGGTCGGTGGAACCGGCGGGGTCGATCGTGAGGAACTCGATATGGCGCAGATCCGGCAGGTCGGATGTCGCGGGTTCGACCGGAACGGCGTGCGCCGCGTGCTCGGCCTCCGCCTGCACGGCGGCCGGGAACTCCTCGGGCACGCCCAGCTCGGCGCGCAGGGCCTGCAGGGAGGCGGCCAGCTCACCGCGGGCCGCGGTGGGGACGATGCGGGAGCGGCGGACGGGCACGCGCCCAGTGTAGGCGGGGCCGGTTCGCCCGGGGCAGCCCGCAGGACAACACGGCCGCGGGCGCGCCGTGTGCGCTGAGTAAGCTTGGTGCTCGTGGTCACCCGTCTCTCCAACTTCTTCCTCCGCACGCTCCGTGAAGACCCGGCCGACGCCGAGGTCACCAGTCACAAGCTGCTCGTCCGCGCCGGCTACATCCGCCGCGCCGCACCCGGCATCTTCACGTGGCTGCCGCTGGGCCTGCGCGTGAAGGCGAAGATCGAGGGCATCATCCGCGAAGAGATGGGCAACGCCGGCGCGTTCGAGGTGCACTTCCCGGCGCTCCTGCCGCGCGAACCGTACGAGGCGTCGGGCCGCTGGACGTCATACGGCGACGGCATCTTCCGCCTGCAGGACCGCCGCGGGGCCGACTACCTGCTCGCGCCCACGCACGAGGAGATGTTCACGCTCCTCGTGAAAGACCTCTACTCGTCGTACAAGGACCTGCCGCTGACGATCTACCAGATCCAGGACAAGTACCGCGACGAGGCCCGCCCCCGCGCCGGACTCCTGCGTGGGCGCGAGTTCACGATGAAGGACGCCTACTCCTTCGACTACACCGACGAAGGTCAGGACGCCTCCTACCAGTCGCAGCGCGACGCGTACGAGCGGATCTTCCAGCGGCTCGGGCTCGAGTACGTCATCGTCGCCGCCGACAACGGCCTGATGGGCGGCGCGCGCTCGGAGGAGTTCCTGCACCCGACCCCCGTCGGCGAAGACACCTTCGTCCGTTCCGCCGGCGGCTACGCCGCCAACGTCGAAGCGTTCACGACGGTGGCCCCCGAGCCGCTGCCGTACGACGACGCCCCGGCGCCGGTCATCTTCGACTCCCCCGACACTCCCACCATCGAGACGCTCGTCGCGCACTGCAACGCCACGCTCGACCGCGAGGTGACGGCCGCCGACACCCTCAAGAACGTCGTGCTCGCCCTCACCCACATCGACGGCACACGGGAGCTGGTCGTCGTCGGCATCCCCGGGGACCGCGACGTCGACGACAAGCGCGCCGAGGTCGCGTTCGCCCCGGCCGAGGTCTCCCCGGCCACCCCCGAGGACTTCGAACGCCACCCGCTCCTCGTCAAGGGGTACCTGGGGCCGTGGTCCGAGACCGGCCCGGTGCTCGGCGAGGAGTCGGCCACCGGCATCCGGTACCTGCTGGATCCGCGGGTCGTCGACGGCACCCGGTGGATCACCGGCGCCAACATCGACCAGAAGCACGTGCACTCGCTCGTGGCCGGTCGCGACTTCACCGCGGACGGCGTCGTCGAGATCGCGAACGTGCGCGCGGGCGACCCCGCCCCCGACGGCTCCGGTCCGGTCGAACTGGCCCGCGGCATGGAGATCGGCCACGTCTTCCAGCTCGGCCGGTTCTTCGCCGAGACGCTCGGCCTCAAGGTCCTCGACGAGAACGGCAAGCAGGTCACCGTCACGATGGGCTCGTACGGCATCGGCGTCACCCGCATCCTCGCGATCATCGCCGAGCTGAGCAACGACGACAAGGGGCTGATCTGGCCGGCCGCGGTCGCGCCGTTCGACGTGCACGTGGTGGCGACGGGAAGGGATGCCGCGGCCTTCGACCTCGCCGACACGCTCAGCGCCGATCTCGAAGAAGCCGGCCTCGACGTGCTGTACGACGACCGGCCGAAGGTGTCGCCCGGCGTGAAGTTCGGCGACGCCGAGCTGGTGGGCGTGCCGCAGATCGTGGTCGTGGGGCGCGGTGCCGCCGACGGCCAGGTCGAGCTGTGGGACCGCCGCACCGGCGCGCGTGAGGTCGTGGCCGCCGCCGACGCCGTCGCCCGCCTCGCGGCGCGCTGACACCCGCGACCCCGGCTGTTCCCGTGTCGTTCACCGCGTGCTCGGCGGACGTGCCACGCTGGAGTCATGCCTGAGAGCGCACAGATCCCACCCGAGGTCACCGAAGCCCTGCGAGCCGTCATCGACGAAGCGGGCATCACGTCCGACGTCGACCTTGTCGCCCGGATCCTCGCCACCGGCGTCGGCCTGGGCCTGGACGACTCCGATCGCCTCGACCTGAAGATCACCTCGGCCGCGCTGACCGAGATGCGCGCGGCGTTCGCGCTGTTCGCGCCGTACCGGCACATCCCCAAGGTGACGGTGTTCGGCTCGGCCCGCACCCAGCCCCACGACCAGCTCTACCGGCAGGCCTCGGACGTGGCCCGGGCGCTGGCCGAGCGCGGGTGGATGGTCGTGACGGGTGCCGGCCCCGGGATCATGCAGGCCGCCGCGGAGGGAGCCGGCGCCGAGCGGTCGATCGGCGTCTCGATCCGGCTGCCGTTCGAGGAGAAGCCCAACGCGATCGTCGCGGCCAACGACCGCAACGTCGCCATGAAGTACTTCTTCACCCGCAAGCTCATGCTCGTGAAGGAATCGCACGGGTTCGTCTGCGTCCCCGGCGGCTTCGGCACGCTCGACGAGCTGTTCGAGCTGCTCACCCTGCAACAGACCGGCAAGGCCGAGCCCATGCCCATCGTGCTGCTCGACGAGCCCGGCGGCACGTTCTGGGCGGGTCTGCAGCGCTTCGCCGACGAGGAGCTCATCCCGTCGGGCGTCATCTCCCCGGACGATTTCGAGCGGGTCGTCATCACCGAATCGGTCGAGACCGCGGCCGAGACGATCACCGAGTTCTGGCGCAACTACGACTCGCTGCGGTGGGTGGGCAAGCGGCTCGTGCTGCGGCTGCGCGCCGAGCCGACGGACGCGGAGATCGCGGCGCTGAACGAGCAGTTCGCTCCCGTGCTGCTCGAAGGGCGCATCGAGCGCAGCGCGCCGCTGCGTCGCGAGGTCGAAGACGACGACCGGCTCGACCTGCCCCGGCTGGTGATGGTCTACGACCAGTTCGCCGTCGGGGCGCTCTACCGGTTGATCAACGCCGTCAACGCGCTCGACAGCGCGCCGGCCGGCCCTGCCCGCGCCGCCTGACGCGCCCGGCCCGGCGACCGCTCACGGCGCGTCGAGCCAGGCGAAGCGCGCCCGGAAGAAGCAGAACACGCCGTAGGCGATGAGGCCGATGCCCACCGACGCCACGGCCAACGGGCCCAGGAACATCCCCCGCAGCGCGGTGATGGCCCCGTCCAGCCCGCCCGCGGCCTCCGGGTCGACCCGGACGGCGGCCACGATCAGCAGGATGCCGACGATCAGCAGCGCGATGCCTTTGGCCACGAAGCCGATCAGGCCCAGGACCACGACAGCGTCACCGAGCCGTCCCTCGGGCAGGATCATCTTGTCGCGGAACGACCGGCGCACCCCCATCACGACGAACGCGACCCCGCCGATCGTGATGCCTGCGCCCACGAGCAGCAGCACCACCACGCCGCCGGGCAGCGCGAGCGCACCGCGACTGGCCTGCTCGGCGGTCTCCTCCGCGTCAGGTCGTGCGCCCAGCGCCACCGACGCGGCGATGGCCCCCAGCGCGAGGAACACGACCGCCTGACCCCACCGGGACACCCGCACGCCCCACTTCTGAGCGGAGGAGCTGCGGGCCACCAGCAGGCCGTCGAGCGCATGCCACACGCCGAGCCCGGCCAGCATCACCGCCAGCGCCCACAGAGCGATCGCCCCCGCGGGGGCCGCGGCGATCGCCTTGAACGCGCCGGCCTGATCCGATTCGCCGCGGCCGCCGAACGCGATGACGAGCACGATCACACCGATCAGCACGTGCACCGCACCGTTGGCGGCGTACCCGCCGCGGGCGAGCACACGCATCACGGGGGACCGCTCCGCAGTGCGGGCGGTGCGCTTGGCGGCATCCCTCATGCCTTCGATCTTCCCAGCACCGCGCCCGGACGCATCCGGTAACGTGGGTGGGATGCCGCAGACGCGCCCCGCGCGTGGGCGGCAGCCACAATCGAACACTGCGAAGTGAATACGGGAACGGAAGAGGGAGGCGCCCCGATGGACATCGATCTGGGACTGCTGCGCACGGTCGAGCGAGAGAAGGAGATCCCCTTCGACGAACTGGTGCGGATCATCGAGCAGGCCATCCTGACCGCTTACGCCAAGCACAACTCTCCCACGGGTGAACTGCCCGAGGGCGCCCGCGCCGAACTCGACCGCAAGACCGGTCACGTCGCCGTCTACGTGCCCCTGCACGACGACGAGGGCGCCGTCATCGGCGAGGAGGAGTCGACCCCTGAGGACTTCGGGCGCATCGCGGCCTTCGCCGCCAAGCAGGTCATCAGCCAGCGTCTGCGCGACATCGCCGACGACGCCATCCTGGGCGAGTTCCGCGGCAAGGAGGGCGACATCGTCGCCGGTGTCATCCAGCAGGGACCGAACCCGCGCATGGTGCACGTCGACCTCGGCACGATCGAGGCCATCCTGCCGCCTGAGGAGCAGGTTCCGGGGGAGGAGTACCCGCACGGTGCGCGCATCCGCGTCTACGTGACCAGCGTCGCCAAGGGCACCAAGGGGCCCTCGATCACGGTGTCGCGCACCCACCCGGGGCTGGTCCGCAAGCTCTTCGCCCTCGAGGTCCCCGAGATCGCGGCCGGCCTCGTCGAGATCGTGTCGCTGGCCCGCGAAGCCGGTCACCGCACCAAGATCGCCGTCACCGCGAAGGACCCGTCGATCAATGCGAAGGGCGCCTGCATCGGCGAACTCGGCCGCCGCGTGCGCGCCGTGACCGAAGAGCTGGGCGGCGAGAAGATCGACATCGTCGACTACAACCCCGAACTGGCGGCCTTCGTCGCCAATGCGCTGTCGCCGGCGAAGGTCACCTCGGCCTTCGTCCTCGACGCGGGTATCAAGGCCGTGCGCGCGCTCGTGCCGGACTACCAGCTGTCGCTGGCGATCGGCAAGGAGGGCCAGAACGCCCGCCTCGCGGCCAAGCTCACCGGCGCGAAGATCGACATCCAACCCGACAGCATCCTCGAAGAGGGGTGACGGGGCGGCCACCCGGGCCCCGAGGTGTAGGATGGAACCCGTACGAACGTGTGTCGGATGCCGCGTACGTGCCCCCCGGTCAACTCTCTTGAGGGTGGTCGCCGTGGATTCGACGCTCGTCCCCGATGAGCGCGCGAAGCTCCCGGGGCGGGGTGCGTGGGTGCATGAGACGAGCGAGTGCATGGATGCCGCCCTCCGGCGTCGTGCCTTCGTACGAGCATTGCGTGTGTCAGGCCCGCTTGACACGCAGACCATCGAGAAACGGCTGAACGGCTATGGACACAAAGTGAACGGCTCGAAATGAGACCCGTCCGCAACTAACGGTCTGCCCTGTCCGGGGTAGGCCCCAGACAGGAGAATTGTGGCAAAACCACGCGTGCACGAGATCGCTTCCGAGCTCGGCGTCGACAGTAAGGTCGCCCTCGCGAAGCTGAAGGAGCTCGGCGAGTTCGTCAAGAGCCCCTCGTCGACCATCGAACCCCCGGTGGCCCGGAGGCTCCGGGCTGCCCTCGAGGCCGACGGCGCCGGCAAGCCGGCCGCCCCGAAGACCGAGGCCAAGGCGGCCCCCGCCCAGGCGACGCCGGGTCGTCCCGGCCCCGCCAAGCCGGCGGCCAAGCCCGCCGCTCCGGCCGCCGAGCCGGCTCCGGCCGCTCAGGCGCCGGCGCCCGCTCCGGCTCCGGCTCCGGCCCCCGCCGCACCTGCGGCTCCCGCTGCCCCCGCCGCGGGCGGCGCACCGACCCCCGGCCCGGCCAAGCCGGCTCCGCGTCCCGGTGGCGCGCGCCCGGGCAACAACCCGTTCTCTTCGCAGCAGGGCATGGGGCAGCGCCCCGCCGGCCCCCGTCCAGGCAACAACCCCTTCGCGTCGCAGCAGGGCATGGGCCAGCGGCCCACGCCCGGCAACATCCCGCGGCCCCAGGCCCCGCGTCCCGGTGCCCCGCGTCCCGGTGCCCCGCGCCCCGGTGGTGCGGGCCGTCCGGGCGGTCGTCCCGGCGCGCCGTTCCAGCAGCGCTCCGGTGGCCCCGGTCGTCCCGGTGGCGGCACCGGTGGCGGCTTCGCCGGGCGTCCCGGTGGCGGTTTCGCCGGTCGTCCCGGTGGCGGCGGTCGTGGCCGCGGCCCCGGCGGCGGCACCGCCGGTGCGTTCGGCAAGGGCGGCGGCAAGTCGCGTCAGCGCAAGTCGCGGCGGGCGAAGCGGCAAGAATTCGAGATGCGGGATGCCCCGGTCGTCGGTGGCGTCAACGTCCAGCGCGGCAACGGCGAGGTCATCCGCATGCGCCGCGGTGCATCCATCGCGGACTTCGCCGACAAGATCGAGTCGCTGACCGGCTACACCGTGCAGCCGGGCACCCTGGTCACCATCCTGTTCAACCTGGGTGAGATGGCCACGGCCACCGAGTCGCTCGACGAGGCCACGTTCGAGGTGCTGGGTGCCGAGCTCGGCTACAAGATCCAGATGGTCTCGCCCGAGGACGAGGACAAGGAGCTCCTCGAGGGCTTCGGTCTCGACCTCGAGGCCGAGCTCGAGGCGGAGAGCGAGGAAGACCTCGAGATCCGTCCGCCGGTGGTCACCGTCATGGGCCACGTCGACCACGGTAAGACCCGCACGCTCGACGCGATCCGGCAGACGAACGTGGTCGCCGGTGAAGCCGGTGGCATCACGCAGCACATCGGTGCGTACCAGGTGTGGACCGAGCACGAAGGCATCGAGCGTGCGCTCACCTTCATCGACACCCCCGGTCACGAGGCATTCACCGCCATGCGTGCCCGAGGCGCACAGGTCACCGACATCGCGGTGCTCGTGGTCGCCGCCGACGACGGCATCATGCCGCAGACGGTGGAGGCGCTCAACCACGCGCAGGCGGCGAACGTGCCGATCGTGGTCGCGGTCAACAAGGTCGACAAGCCCGAGGCCAACCCGGCCAAGGTGCGCCAGCAGCTCACCGAATACGGTCTGGTCGCCGAGGAGTACGGCGGCGACGTCATGTTCGTCGACATCTCCGCGCGAAACGGCACCGGCATCCAGGAGCTTCTGGACGCGATCCTGCTGACGGCGGATGCCGGACTCGACCTGACGGCCAACCCGAACAAGGCGGCGCGCGGTATCGCGATCGAAGCCAAGCTCGACAAGGGCCGCGGTTCGGTGGCCACCGTGCTGATCCAGTCCGGAACGCTGCGGGTCGGCGACGCGATCGTGGCGGGCACCGCCTACGGCCGCGTGCGCGCGATGATCGACGAGAACGGCGACTCGGTCGAAGAGGCCGCGCCTTCGCGTCCGGTCCAGGTGCAGGGTCTGAACTCGGTGCCGCGTGCCGGCGACGTGTTCATCGTCACGGACGAGGACCGCACCGCCCGTCAGATCGCCGAGAAGCGTGAAGCGGCCGAGCGCAACGCCCAGCTGGCCAAGGCCCGCAAGCGCATCTCGCTCGAGGACTTCACCCGCGCGCTCGAAGAGGGCAAGGTCGAGTCGCTCAACCTCATCATCAAGGGTGACGTCTCCGGTGCCGTCGAGGCTCTGGAGGAGTCGCTGCTCAAGATCGAGGTCGACGACTCGGTGCAGCTGCGGATCATCCACCGCGGCGTCGGCGCGATCACCGAGTCCGACATCAACCTCGCCACGATCGACAACGCGATCGTGATCGGCTTCAACGTGCGCCCCGACACGAAGGCCCGCGAGCGGGCCGCCCGCGAGGGCGTGGACGTGCGCTACTACTCGGTCATCTACAACGCGATCGACGACGTCGAGCAGTCGCTCAAGGGCCTGCTCAAGCCGGAGTTCGAAGAGGTGCAGTCGGGTGTCGCCGAGATCCGCGAGGTGTTCCGCTCCTCGAAGTTCGGCAACATCGCCGGTGTCATCGTCCGCTCGGGCACGATCACGCGCAACGCGAAGGCGCGCGTCATCCGCGACGGCGTCGTGATCGCCGATGGCCTGGCCATCGAGTCGCTCCGCCGCTTCAAGGACGACGTCACCGAGGTGCGCACCGACTTCGAAGCCGGTATCGGCCTCGGCAAGTACAACGACATCCAGGTCGGCGACGAGATCGAGACGACCGAAATGGTGGAGAAGCCGCGCGGCTGATCCTTGTTGGCTCCGGTGCAGGCTCCGGCGCCGGATGCGTCTTCGATAACGGGACCCCCGAGACCCCGACTATCGAAGACGCATCCGTCGCCTCCGCCTCCCGGCTCACCCCGGAAGGAAACCGGGCAGGAGAAGGAGAAGGAACATGGCCGGTGAACGGCAGGCACGGCTGGGCGACCGCATCCGCGTGATCCTGGCCGAGCGTCTCGAGAAGGGGCTGCGCGATCCGCGCCTGGGCTTCGTGACGATCACGGACGTCCGGGTGACCGGTGACCTGCAGCACGCGTCGGTGTTCTACACCGTGCTCGGTTCCGATGAGGAGCGCGAGGCCTCCGGCCAAGCGCTGAAGTCGGCGACCGGCATGCTGCGCTCCGAGCTGGGCAAGCACCTCAACGTGCGGCTCACCCCGACGCTGGAGTTCATCCACGACGGTCTGCCGGAGAACGCCGGCCACATCGAAGACCTGCTGCGCGAAGCGCGCGAGCGGGATGCCGCTGTGGCGGGCCTGGCCTCCTCAGCCGCCTACGCCGGCGACGCGGACCCGTACCGCGAGCCCCGCGAGGTCGACGAGTCCGACGAGGACTGACCGGTCCCGGATCACCGGGGCAGGTGCAGCCGGCCGTCGGCGGCTTCGACGAGTCCGTCGGCGATGAGCGAGTCGATCGCACGGTCACGCTGCTGTGCGTCCGGCCAGTCGGCGACCACCGTGTCCGTCGCCGGCGCGGTCGGGGCCGCCTCACGCAGCGCCCGCAGCACCGCGCCGCGGGCCTGGCGGTCGCTGCCCTCGTAGCGCGCCTGACGACGGCGCGTGTCCCCGGTGTCGGGATACCCGGCCGCGCGCCATGCGCATGCCTCCGCGAGCGGGCAGGCGTCGCAGCGCGGCGCGCGGGACGTGCACACCACCGCGCCCAGCTCCATCGCCGCGGCGTTGAACACGGCCGCCTCGGTCTCGTCGATCGGAAGCAGCGCCGACATCGCCTCCAGGTCGCGCTTCGACGGCGGCCCGGGCTGTGATCGGCCCCCCACGGCGCGTGCCAGCACCCGCCGCGTGTTCGTGTCGACCACCGGATGCCGGTCGCCGTACGCGAACACCGCCACCGCCCGCGCCGTGTAGTCGCCGATACCGGTCAGCGCCAGCAGGGCATCGACGTCACGCGGCACCACGCCCGCATGCCGGTCGCGGATCTCCACCGCGGCCCGGTGCAGCCATAGCGCGCGGCGCGGATAGCCCAGGTTCGCCCACTGGCGCACCGCTTCCGCCGGCGCCTCGGCGGCGAGGTCGGCGGGCGTCGGCCACCGCCGGAGCCACGCCTCCAGGTGCGGGATCACTCGGCTCACCGGCGTCTGCTGCAGCATGAACTCGCTGACCAGCACACCCCAGGCGCCGAAGCCGGGACGGCGCCACGGCAGATCCCGCGCGTGGTCGTGGTACCACCGCACCAGCGGGCGGACGAGATCGGGCACCGGACAAGCCTAGGCTGGATCCATGCGCCTGCCGATCACGCCCGCCTCCGACGCCGCACCCCGCGCGCAGGCGACCACCGTCATCGACGACACCGCTCCCACCCGCTCCGCGAGGGACGCATGAACGCGCCGAAGGGCGTCCTGCTGGTCGACAAACCCGGCGGGGTCACCAGCCACGACATCGTCGCCCGGGCCCGCCGTGCACTGAACACCCGCAAGATCGGCCACGCCGGCACGCTCGACCCGATGGCCACCGGCCTGCTCATCCTGGGGGTGGGTCCGGCCACGCGCCTGCTGACTTACATCGTCGGTCTCGACAAGACCTACCAGGCCACCATCCGGCTCGGCATCGCGACCGACACCGACGACGCCGACGGCACCGAGACGAGCCGGGTGGATGCCGGGACGCTCGCCGCCGTGACCGATGACGCCGTCCGTGCCGGTGTCGCGGCGTTGACCGGCGAGATCTCGCAGGTGCCCAGCACCGTGTCGGCGATCAAGGTGGGCGGCAAGCGCGCCTACGACCTGGCCCGGGCGGGGGAGCAGGTGGAACTGAAGGCCCGCACGGTCACCGTCGCGCGCTTCGACATCATCGCCACGCGCCGCGCGGCCGGTCACCTCGACCTCGACGTCGTCGTCGACTGCTCCAGCGGCACCTACATCCGGGCCCTCGCCCGCGACCTGGGGGCAGACCTGGGCATCGGCGGGCACCTGACCGCGCTGCGCCGCACCCGCATCGGACCGTTCGACGTGGCCGACGCGGTCACCGATCTGACCGGCGACGTGACGCTGCGCCGTGACGCCGAGGTCGCGGCATCCGTTCTGGGCATGTTCCCCGTCACCGCCGACGAGGCGCGGGACCTGCGGCACGGCAAACGCCTGACCGGGGCCGCGGAGCGACTGACCGGCCCGACCCCGGCGGCCATCGACCCGGACGGCCGACTGGTCGGCATCGTCGAACGCCGCGGTGCCGACGTGAAGAGCATCATGAACATGGCGGAGGAGAGCGCATGATCCTGTGGTTCACGGTCGTCCAGCTGGTCGTGGCGGTCGCCGCCGGACTGTTCGCGACGGTCGCGGGGCTGATGGGCCGCCGCCCCAGCGACTGGACCGTCGGCGGCATGGCGCTGATCCTCCTGCTGCTCATCGCGCAGGTGGTGGTCTCCGTCGTCGCGCCGCTCGTCGGCAACGCCCCCACGGGCAGTCTCCTCGAGTTCTGGGTGTACCTGGTGTCGGCGGCGCTGCTGCCCCCGGCCTCCGTCGCCTGGGCGCTGGTGGAGCGCAGCCGGTGGAGCACCGTCATCATGGGCATCGCCGCGCTCGCCGTCGCGGTCATGGTGTGGCGCATGTGGACGATCTGGACGGTCCAGATCGCCTGATCCCGCGCCTATCATTGTGAGGTCATGTCTTCGCCTCGCCCCCGCATGACCGGCATCGGCCGCGTCCTCGTGATCGTCTACGCGATCATGGCGCTCGCCTCGACCGGTCGGTCCTTCGTCCAGATCGTCCAGGACTTCGCCGCCGCGCCCCTGGCCTACACCCTGTCGGCGGCCGCCGCCGTCGTCTACATCGTCGCGACGGTCGCGCTGGTCAAGGCCGGCACCGCGCGCTGGTACGTCATCGCGTGGATCGCGATCTGCTTCGAGCTGGCGGGCGTGCTCATCGTCGGCACGCTCAGCCTGGTGCTGCCCGAGCTGTTCGCGCACGATGCCACCGTGTGGTCCGGGTTCGGTGCCGGGTACGTCTGGGTCCCGCTCGTCCTGCCGATGATCGGCCTGTGGTGGCTCATCGTGCACCGCCCCGCCGCCACACCGGCCGCGGAGCGCGTGGCCGAGGAGGCGACCCGGTGATCGTCTTCCGCGACCCGGCCGAGGTGCCTGAGGGTTTCGGTCCCAGTGTCGTGGCCATCGGCAAGTTCGACGGCGTCCACTCCGGCCACCGCGCCGTCATCGACCGGGCGCGGGTCGCGGCCGCCGAGGCCGATGCGCGCGTCGTGGCGGTCACCTTCGACCGCAATCCGCTCAGCCTGCTGCGCCCCGAGCTGTGCCCGGAACCGCTGGTCAGCCTCGAGCAGAAGCTCGACCTGCTGGCCCGTGCCGGCGTGGACGCCACGCTCGTGCTCCGTTTCGACGCGGACCTGGCGGCACTGACGCCGCGTGAGTTCGTCGAGCACGTGCTCGTGGATGCGCTCGGCGTCGTCCAGGTGCTCGTCGGCGACGACTTCCGGTTCGGTCGCGGTGGCGCCGGGGACCCGGCGACGCTGCGCGAGATGGGCGAGGAGTTCGGGTTCCGCACCGACGTCGTCGGCGACGTGCAGGGCGGGGGCCGTCGCGTGTCGTCGACCTGGGTGCGCGAGATGCTGGCCGCCGGTGACGTGGCCGGGGCCGCCCGTCTGCTCGGCCGCCCGCACGCGGTCACCGGCGAGGTCGTCCACGGCCTCAAACGTGGCCGCGAGATGGGGTTCCCGACCGCGAACCTCGAGACCGATGTGGCCGGGTTCGTGCCCGCCGACGGCATCTACGCCGGATGGCTGCGCGACGAAGGATGGCCCGACGCGCACGGCGGGATGCACGCGGTCACCCGGTACCCCGCGGCGATCTCGGTGGGCACCAACCCCACGTTCGACGACGTGCCGGTGCGGCAGGTCGAGGCGTATGTGCTCGATGAGACCGACCTCAACCTGTACGGCCGCTCGGTGGAAGTGCAGTTCGTCGCGCGCGTGCGCGGTATGGTCGCGTTCGAGGGGGTAGAGGCCCTCATCGCCCAGATGACCCAAGACGTCGCCGAGGTGCGGAGGCTCCTGACATGACAGTGGATATCCGAAGCGGTGCGGACCGCGCCGTCGATGTGCTCGGCGCCGAGCCCGACGACACCACGCTGCGGCGCTTCCTGCACGGCCTGCCCGGCGTCGACGCGGTCGGCCTCGAGCAGCGCGCCGCGGCGCTGGGCACACGGTCGATCAAGACCACCTCGAAGGCCTGGGCGCTCGACAAGATCATCACGCTCATCGACCTGACCACGCTCGAAGGGGCCGACACCCCCGGCAAGGTGCGATCGCTGGTGGCCAAGGCGCTCCAGCCGGATGCCGCGGACCCGACCTGCCCGCGCGTGGCGGCCGTGTGCGTGTACGGCGACATGGTCGGCGACGCCGTCGGCGCCCTGGGCGCCGCGCACGGCGACCCCGACGAGGGCCGGATCAGCGTGGCCGCCGTGGCGACGGCCTTCCCCAGCGGCCGCGCGTCGCTGGCCATCAAGCTCGCCGACACCGCCGAGGCCGTCGCCGCCGGGGCCGACGAGATCGACATGGTCATCGACCGCGGTGCCTTCCTCGCCGGCCGGTACGGCCTCGTGTTCGACCAGATCGCGCAGGTCAAGGCCGCGTGCCGTCGCGAGGACGGCACCTCGGCGTCGCTGAAGGTGATCCTCGAGACCGGCGAGCTGAACACGTACGACAACATCAAACGCGCGTCGTGGCTCGCGATCCTCGCCGGCGGTGACTTCATCAAGACCTCCACCGGCAAGGTGCAGCCGGCGGCCACGCTGCCCACCACGCTGCTCATGCTCGAGGTCGTGCGCGACTGGTACCGCGCGACCGGGCAGAAGATCGGCGTGAAGCCCGCCGGCGGCATCCGCACCGCCAAGGACGCCATCAAGTACCTCGTCACCGTCGCCGAGACGGTCGGCGAGGACTGGCTGCAGCCCCACCTGTTCCGCTACGGGGCGTCGAGCCTGCTCAACGACGTGCTGCTGCAGCGCAAGAAGATCGCGACCGGCCACTACACCGGCGCCGACTATCTGACGATCGACTGAGGTATCGAGATGACCGACATCCAGCCCGCCGGCAGCGGCTTCCTCGACTACGCGCCCGCCCCCGAGTCGCGCGCCATCCTGCGGCTGCGGGAGGAGTACGGCCTGTTCATCGACGGCGGGTTCCGGCCCGGTTCCGGCGACCCGTTCGCGACGATCTCGCCCGCCGACGAATCCCACATCGCCACCGTTGCGAACGCGACCGAGGCCGACATCGACACGGCCGTCGCCGCAGCGCGCCGCGCCTACGACAAGACCTGGTCCAAGCTCAGCGGCCGCGACCGCGGCAAGTACCTCTTCCGCATCGCGCGACTCGTGCAGGAGCGGGCCCGCGAGCTGGCCGTGGCCGAGAGCCTCGACAACGGCAAGCCGATCAAGGAGAGCCGCGACGTCGACGTGCCCCTGGTGGCCGCATGGTTCTTCTACTACGCCGGGTGGGCGGACAAGCTCGACTACGCCGGGCTCGGGGCGAACCCCCGCGCGCTGGGCGTGGCCGGGCAGATCATCCCATGGAACTTCCCGCTGCTCATGCTCGCGTGGAAGATCGCCCCGGCGCTGGCCGCCGGCAACACCGTCGTGCTCAAGCCCGCCGAGACCACGCCGCTGTCGGCACTGATCTTCGCCGAGATCCTGCAGCAGGCCGACCTCCCGCCCGGTGTCGTCAACATCGTCACCGGCGCCGGATCGACCGGCCAGGCACTGGTCCGGCATCCGGGCGTCGACAAGATCGCGTTCACCGGGTCGACGGCCGTCGGCCGGGAGATCGCGAAGGCCGTCGCCGGCACCGACAAGAAAGTCACCCTCGAACTGGGCGGCAAAGCCGCGAACATCGTCTTCGACGACGCCCCGATCGACCAGGCCATCGAGGGCATCGTCAACGGCATCTTCTTCAACCAGGGTCATGTCTGCTGCGCGGGCAGCCGGCTCCTGGTGCAGGAGTCGATCCACGACGAGGTCGTCGACCGTCTCAAGGCCCGGCTGTCGACGCTGCGCCTGGGCGACCCGCTCGACAAGAACACCGACATCGGCGCGATCAACTCCCGTGCCCAGCTCGACCGCATCCGCGAGCTGAGCGCGATCGGCGAGGCCGAGGGGGCCGAGCGCTGGAGCGCCGACTGCGCGATCCCCGACAGCGGCTTCTGGTTCGCGCCCACGATCTTCACCGGCGTCCAGGCCAGCCACCGCATCGCCCGCGACGAGATCTTCGGACCGGTGCTGTCGGTGCTCACCTTCCGCACCCCGGCCGAGGCGATCGAGAAGGCCAACAACACGCCGTACGGACTCTCGGCGGGAATCTGGTCCGACAAGGGCTCGCGCATCCTCGCCGTCGCCGACCGACTCCGCGCGGGCGTCGTCTGGGCCAACACGTTCAACCGGTTCGACCCGGCCTCGCCGTTCGGCGGGTACAAGGAATCCGGCTACGGCCGCGAAGGCGGGCGCCACGGCCTGCTGGCCTACCTGAAGGGAGCGGCCGCGTGAGCAAGCGACTGAGCGTGCCGAAGACGTACAAGCTGTTCATCGGCGGCGCCTTCCCGCGCAGCGAGTCGGGGCGCACCTACGAGGTGACCGGGCCGAAGGGCGAGTTCCTCGCCAACGCCGCACTGGCCTCCCGCAAGGACGCCCGGGACGCCGTCGTGGCCGCCCGCGCCGCCGGCAAGGGCTGGGTGGGCACCACCGCCTACAACCGCGGCCAGGTGCTCTACCGCGTGGCCGAGGTGCTCGAGGGGCGGCGCGCGCAGTTCGTCGACGAGATCCAGCGGTCCACCGGCGCATCCACCGCCGCGGCCGGCGCCGAAGTCGACGAGGCCATCGACCGGTGGGTCTGGTACGTGGGCTGGTGCGACAAGTTCGCGCAGGTCTCCGGCAGCGGCAACCCGGTGGCCGGCCCGTACTTCAACATCTCGGTGCCCGAGCCGACCGGGGTCGTCGCCATCGTCGCACCGCAGGACACGGCGCTGCTC
Source organism: Microbacterium pollutisoli (assembly GCF_053586795.1). Lineage (NCBI taxonomy): Bacteria > Bacillati > Actinomycetota > Actinomycetes > Micrococcales > Microbacteriaceae > Microbacterium > Microbacterium pollutisoli. Next base: position 51,634 of record NZ_JBNYWT010000005.1, on the reverse strand, counting down.
GGCCTGGTCTCGGCCGTCGCCCCGGCGCTGGTGGCCGGCAACACCGTCGTCGTCATCGCGTCGCAGCCCCATCCGCTGGCCGCGATCGGCCTGGCCGAGGTGCTGGCCACCTCCGACGTCCCGGCCGGGGTCGTCAATGTGCTGACCGGTTCGCCTGCAGAGATCGCCCCGTGGCTGGCCTCCCACCCCGACGTGCACGCGCTCGACCTCGTCGGAGCCGGCGACCTCGACTGGGTCTCCCTGCAGATCGCCGCCGCCGAGACGCTCACCCGGGTGCTCCCGCCCGAAGCGGGGGTGGATGCCGCGGCGCCCAGCCTCGGACGGATCACGGCGTTCACCGAGACGAAGACGGTGTGGCACACCAAGAGCATGGTGTGAGAATTCGTGTAACAGAACGGTAACGATATCGGGTAGGGTGGTCGCACCCCGTCGACGACGACGGGGTGCTCGACCGAAGGACACACCCGATGCCCGACGCCGCGGCATCCGCTCTGCGCGAGCGGATCCACACCCTGCTGATCGTCGGCGTGCTCGCCGTGGCCAGCATGCTCGTGATCGGCCTCGCCGACGTCGCGCCCGCCCGGGCCGGCACCGCGGCGCTGCTCGGGCAGGCGCGGGACCCCGGCGACCGGGCGTTCATCGCCGCACACCGCGGGGGCGCCACGGCGCCGGAGAACACGCTCCCCGCCATCCACGCCGCCCTGACGGCCGGGTTCGAGTACGTCGAGATCGACCTCGCCCTGACTGTCGACGGACACGCGGTGCTCATGCACGACCGCACCGTCGACCGCACGACCGACGGGTCCGGCCCGGTCGCGGAGCTGACCCTCGCCCAGGTGCGGGCTCTGGATGCCGGTCGCGCCTTCAGGCCCGGATTCGCGGGCACGCCGGTGCCCACCGCGGCCGAGGCCTTCGACGTGATCGCCGCCGGCGGCGGGCGTGCGCTGCTCGATCTGAAGGGCCGGTGGGACGCCGCCGACGTCGCGCTTCTCGCCGAGCAGATCGCCGCCCGCGGTCTGTCCGAGCGGGTGGTGGCGGCCGCATTCGACGCCCGCACACTGGCCGCGCTCGTGGCCGAAGCCCCCGGCCTCGCGCGGATGGCGACGCTCAAGACCCTGCCCGAGGACGTCGTCGACGCCGCCGAGCAGTTCGGGGTGTCGGGACTGATCGTCGACCGGCGGGCGGTGGTGGCCCACCCCGAGATCGTCGACGAACTGCACGAGGCCGGCCTCCGCCTGGTCGTGTACACGCTCAACAGCGACCGGCAGTGGGATGAGGTCACCCGGCTGGGGGTCGACGGCATCGTCACCGACGACCCCGACGCCCTGCACGAGTGGCAGCGCCGCACCGGTCCCTGAGCCGCCCCGCCGCACCGTCCCTGCGCCGCCACACCCCGCCGCGGCCGTCACAGAGATCGCATCGACACCGCGTTGCGCGCTAGACTCGGGGGAGGGTCGCGTCCCGGCTCACCGCACCTCGCAGAAGCGAGGGCTCTGCGGTCGGCGGGAACGGTCTCGTATCCCCGACGCGGCATCCGTGCCGCACACCACCCGGTCGGCCGACATCGCATCGTCGTCACCGCACCGGCATCACGCTCAGGAGGAGCATGCCGACCACGGCATCCACCGCTTCCAAGACGTCCTCGCGCCGTCGTGGCGGCTCGTCTGCACGCAAGCACGACGACGCCCCGCTCATCCCGATCCTCGCCCGCAAGGTGCGCGAGGTCGAGGCCAAGGCGCAGCGCGGCAAGCTGGGACCCACCAACCGCGTCAAGTTCCAGGTCATCGCCTTCCTGGTGCGCGAAGAGCGCGCCCGGGTCAAGGCCGACGGCGACATCGCCGACGGCCCGCGCGCCGAGCTGCTCAAGCGCCTCGACGGCGTGGCCACGATCCTCGCGAAGACGGCCGCCCGCGACACGTCGCTGATCCAGCTGCTCGAGGTCGACCAGGCCACCTCGCCGGTCGCGCGCCGCATGCGCCGCGACTGGCTGCTCGAATCCGGGGCCGACCTGCCCGACGACGAGCTGATCATCACCGACGTCAAGCCCGTGCAGGCGCCGGTCGTGCCGGCCGCGCTCGCCGACCGGCAGGTCACGCCCCCGCAGATCGAGGCCCGCCGCGAGGCGAACCCGTTCCTGGCGCCCGACCTGCACCCGCCGGTGCCGACGACGCGGCGTCGCCTCGACGGCTGGGAGCTCATGGGCCCCCTCTACAAGGCGTTCGAGACGGGCGCCGGCGGGGGAGCGGCCACGATGGAGCTGCCGCCCGTGCCGGAGTTCGACCGCATCTCGCCCAAGGGGCTCGAGATCATGGTCCACCAGTCGCGGTTCCTCGAGGCGGTCCGCGCCGGTCACCGCAGCTTCCTGCTGGCCGACGAACCGGGTCTGGGCAAGACCGCCCAGTCCGTGCTCGCGGCATCCGTCGCCGGCGCCTATCCGCTGCTGGCGGTCGTGCCCAACGTCGTCAAGATGAACTGGGCACGGGAAGTCGAGCGCTGGACGCCGCAGCGGCGCGCCACCGTCATCCACGGCGACGGCGACACGGTCGACGCGTTCGCGGACGTGTTCATCGTCAACTACGAGGTGCTCGACCGGCACCTGTCGTGGCTGGGCTCGCTGGGGCTGAAGGGCATGGTCGTCGACGAGGCGCACTTCATCAAGAACCTCACCTCGCAGCGCTCGCAGAACGTGCTGGCCCTGGCCGGTCGCATCCGCGAGCAGGTGCGCAACCCGCTCATGCTCGCCCTGACCGGCACACCGCTGATCAACGACGTCGAGGACTTCGACGCGATCTGGCGGTTCCTCGGCTGGACCGACGGCACCAAGCCCGGCCCCGAGCTGATGGAGAAGCTGGATGCCACCGGCCTCACGCCCGCCGACAAGGCGTTCTACCCCGCCGCGCGCGACGCGGTGATCTCGATGGGCATCGTCCGGCGCAAGAAGAAGGACGTCGCCGCCGACCTGCCCGACAAGCTCATCGCCGATCTGCCCGTCGAACTGGACGACGAGTACGGCCGGTCGATCCGCGACGCCGAACGCGAGCTCGGTGAGCGGCTGGCGGCCAAGTACCGCCGCATCGTCGAGGCTCGCGGCGACCAGGTCGTCTACGGCGAGGCCGACGAGGACATCGTGCGCCTGGTCGCCCACGGCGAGCTCGAAGAGACCAAGGCGGCTGCACCGGACGCGGACAACGTGTTCACCATGGTCCGCCGGATCGGCCAGGCCAAGGCCCTCCTCGCCGCCGACTACGCCGTGCAGCTGCAGCGGTCGGTCGGCAAGGTGGTGTTCTTCGCCAAGCACATCGACGTGATGGATGCCGCAGAGGCGCACTTCGCGGCATCCGGATTGCGCACCGTGTCCATCCGCGGCGACCAGTCCACCCCGGCACGTCAGGACGCCATCGACGCGTTCAACAAGGACCCCGAGGTGGCGATCGCCGTGTGCTCGCTGACGACCGCCGGTGTCGGCCTGAACATGCAGGCCGCCTCGAACGTCGTGCTGGCCGAACTGAGCTGGACGGCCGCCGAGCAGACGCAGGCGATCGACCGGGTGCACCGCATCGGGCAGGACGAGCCGGTCACCGCATGGCGCATCATCGCAGCCCACACGATCGACACGAAGATCGCCGAGCTCATCGACTCGAAGCAGGGCCTGGCCCTGCGGGCGCTCGACGGCGCTCAGGTCGACCCGACCTCGAGCGACTCGGTGCAGCTGTCGGCGCTCATGCACCTGCTGCGCCAGGCGCTCGGCGCCGCCTGAGCGACGCTCCTTTGCACGGCCGCCCGTGTGGCATGCGGCGGCCGTGCGGCGCTAGTCTCAGTGCGAGGCGACGACGCCGTATCGAGTTCCCCGGACAACGAAGGATCCTCAGACCATGAAGATCGGCATCCTCACCAGCGGCGGCGACTGCCCCGGCCTGAACGCGGTCATCCGCGGCGTCGTGCTCAAGGGCACCACGACCTACAACATGGAGTTCGTGGGCATCCGCGACGGCTGGCGCGGCGTCGTCGACGGCGACTTCTTCCCCCTCACCCGTCACGAGGTGAAAGGTCTGTCGAAGGTGGGCGGGACGATCCTCGGCACCAGCCGCACCAACCCGTACGAGGGGCCGCGCGGCGGGGCGGAGAACATCGCCAAGACGCTGTACGGCCACCGCATCGACGGCATCATCGCCATCGGCGGGGAGGGCACGCTGGCCGCCGCCAACCGGCTCTACAACGACGGCATCAACGTGATGGGCGTGCCCAAGACGATCGACAACGACCTGCGCGCCACCGACTACTCGTTCGGGTTCGACACCGCCGTCAACATCGCCACCGACGCGATGGACCGGCTGCGCACCACGGGCGACTCGCACCAGCGCTGCATGGTCGCCGAGGTCATGGGCCGCCACGTCGGCTGGATCGCCCTGCACTCGGGAGTCGCCGCCGGCGCGCACGTGATCTGCATCCCCGAGGTGCCCATGTCCATCGAGGAGATCGTCGCCCAGGTGACCAAGGCGCATGACCGCGGCCGGGCGCCGCTGGTCGTCGTCTCCGAAGGCTTCACCCTGACGGGCATGGACGAGGCCTACAGCGACAAGGGCCTCGACGCGTTCAACCGCCCCCGGCTGGGCGGCATCGGCGAGGTCCTCGCCCCCGAGATCGAGCGGCTGACCGGCATCGAGACCCGCTCGACGGTGCTCGGCCACATCCAGCGCGGCGGTTCACCGTCGGGCTTCGACCGCGTGCTCGCCACCCGTCTGGGGCTGCACGCCGCCGACGCCATCGTCGACGGCGCCTGGGGCCAGATGGTGTCGCTGAAGGGCACCGACATCGTGCGGGTGCCGTTCGACGACGCCCTCGGCGAGCTCAACACCGTGCCGCGCCACCGCTACGAAGAGGCCGCTGCCCTCTTCGGCTGACGCGCGACCCGTTGGCTGACGCGTCCCACCCGTTGCGCGAGCCGCCTACTTCTGTGCGGGCCGCCGACCTTTGGGCGGTACACGGATAGGCGGCTCGCACGCAACTGGGCGGCTCGCGGGGGTTGAAGCGCGGGTCGAAGCGCGCGGGGGTCAGGCGTCGGCGAGGCCGAGCACGTCGAGCAGCCAGGCCAGCTCGAACGCACGCTGCCGCCACGCGTTGTAGCGTCCGCTCACGCCGCCGTGCCCGGCCACCATCTCGCACTTCAGCAGCGCGTCGGCGCCCACCTCCCGCAGCCGCGCGACCCACTTCGCCGGTTCGACGTACAGCACGCGCGTGTCGTTGAGCGAGGTGACCGCGAGGATCCGCGGGTACGTCACCCCGGCGCGCACGTTCTCGTACGGCGTGTACGACTTCATGTACGCGTACACCTCGGCGTCGTGCAGCGGGTCGCCCCACTCGTCCCATTCGATGACCGTGAGCGGCAGCGCCGGGTCCAGGATCGTCGTCAGCGCGTCGACGAACGGCACATCGGCCAGGATGCCGGCGAACAGCTCGGGCGCGAGGTTCGCGACCGCGCCCATCAGCAGCCCGCCCGCCGAGCCGCCCTCGGCGACGAGCAGCTCGGGCGCGGTGTAGCCCTCGGCCACGAGGTGCCGGGCCACGGCCACGAAGTCCGTGAACGTGTTGCGCTTGTTCTGCAGCTTGCCGTCCTCGTACCACTGGCGGCCCATCTCCCCGCCGCCGCGCACGTGCGCGACCGCGAAGACGACACCCCGGTCCAGCAGTGACAGCCGGGGGATCGAGAACCCGGGGTCGATGGAGTGCTCGTACGAGCCGTAGCCGTACAGGTGCACGGGGCGGGGTCCCTGGGCGGGGTCGCCGAACGAGCGCTTCCACACCAGCGACACCGGCACGCGGGCACCGTCCTCGGCGGTGGCCCACACGCGCCGCTGGTCGTAGTCGGCCGGGTCGAAACCGCCCAGCACCGGCTGCCGCTTGCGCAGCAGCAGTTCGCCGGTGGCCACGACGTAGTCGTAGACCGTGCCGGGCGTGACGAACGAGCCGTAGCCGAGCCGGACCATCGGCGGCGCCCACTCCGGGTTGCCCGAGGCGCCCACCGTGTACAGCGGCTCGTCGAACTCCAGCTCGCGCACCGCGCCCGTGGCGTAGTCGAGCACCCCCATCCGCACGATGCCGTCGCGCCGGTACGACACGACGCCCCAGTCGCGGAACGCCGACATGTCCAGCAGGCGCCGGCCCGGCTCGTGGGCCATCACGACCTCGCGCGGTCCGTCGGGGGTGGATGCCGGTACCCGCACGAGCTCGAAGTCCAGGGCGCCGTCGTTGTGCAGGATGTACAGGTAGTCCTCACCGCCGGTCACCACGTGCGTCGAGTCGTACTCCACGCCCTCGCGGCGGGGCCAGACCGGTCGCGGCTGCGCCCGCAGGTCGTCGGCGGGGACCAGGAACTCCTCGGTCGTGATCGACGAGCCGACGCCGATCATCAGGTAGGCGTCGCTGCGGGTGAAGCCCGCGCCGACCCAGTAGCGCTCGTCCGGCTCGTGGAACAGCTGCTGGTCGGCCGCCGCGTCGGTGCCCACCTCGTGCAGCCACACGGTGTCCGGGCGCCACGCGTCGTCCACCGTCGTGTAGACGACGAACCGGCCGTCGGGGGAGAAGGTGGCGCCCGAGAAGGTGTTCGGGATGACGTCGGGCAGGTCCTCGCCGGTGTCCAGGTCGCGGATGCGCAGCGTGTAGCGCTCGTCGCCGGCGACATCCACGCCGTACAGCAGGCGGGTGCCGTCCGTCGACGTCTCGAAGCTGCCCAGCGAGAAGAACTCGTGGCCTTCGGCCTCGGCGTTGCCGTCCAGCAGCACCTGCTCGCCCTCGACCGCGACGCCGGGGACCAGCTCGGGCGGCGTCCAGTCGTCGGGGTCGGTGAGGGGAGCGCGGCAGTGGATGCCGTACTGCGCACCCTCGACGGTGCGGCTGTAGTACCACCAGTCGCCGCGCCGGACGGGCACGGACAGGTCGGTCTCCAGCGTGCGGCTCTTGATCTCGTCGAACACGGTCTGCTCGAGTGTGTCGAGGTGGGCGGTGCGCGCCCGGGTGTACGCGTTCTCGGCGTTCAGATGGGCGATGACCTCGGCGTCGTCCTTGGCGCGGAGCCACTCGTACGGGTCGGCGACGTCGTCGCCGTGGTGGCTGCGCGTGACGGGGCGGGCCGGTGCGACCGGGGCGGAGAGGTCCGAAGTGCTCATCGCTCCACGCTACGCGACCCGCCGGACCCGCAGCGCCGGGCGCCGACCGGGGAATCGGCCTCCCGGGTTCTGCGAACGCGGTCGGGTGTGGGAAGATCTTCAACGGTCCGGTTGCCGGAAATTGAACCCACGGTGAACTCTTCGTTCGCACCGCCGACCACGTCGGCATCCTCCCCACTCCCAACGACTGAAAGCGAACTGTGGAGACCGCAGCCCTCATCGTCGTGCTTGTCATCGCACTGGCGCTGTTCTTCGATTTCACCAACGGCTTCCACGACACCGCCAACGCGATGGCCACGCCCATCGCGACGGGTGCCCTCAAGCCCAAGGTCGCGGTCCTGCTGGCCGCTGTGCTCAACCTCGTCGGCGCGTTCCTGTCCACGGAGGTGGCCAAGACCATCTCCGGCGGCATCGTGCGCGAAGACCAGATATCGGCCACCATCTTCCCCGCGATCATCTTCGCGGGGCTCATCGGCGCCATCACCTGGAACATGCTGACGTGGCTGCTGGGGCTGCCCTCCAGCTCGTCGCACGCCCTGTTCGGCGGTCTGATCGGCGCGACCCTGGTCGGCGCCAGCGTCGCCGCGATCGACTTCGGCGTCGTCATGTCGAAGGTCGTGCTGCCCGCGGTGATCGCGCCGCTGACGGCCGGCATCATCGCCTTCGTCGCCACCAAGATCGCCTACGGCATCACCCGGCGCTACGACGGCAAGCCCGACGGCCGCGACGGCTTCCGCTGGGGGCAGATCTTCACCTCCTCGCTCGTTGCCCTGGCCCACGGCACCAACGACGCGCAGAAGACGATGGGCGTCATCACCCTCGCCATGATCACCGTCGGCTGGCAGTCGGCCGCCCAGCACGAGCCCCAGCTGTGGGTCATCGTCGCGTGTGCGGTCACGATCGCGCTGGGCACCTACATGGGCGGGTGGCGCATCATCCGCACCCTCGGCAAGGGGCTGACCGACGTCAAGCCCGCGCAGGGCTTCTCGGCCGAGGCGTCGACGGCGTCGACGATCCTGGCATCCAGCGCTCTGGGCTTCGCCCTGTCGACCACGCAGGTCGCCTCCGGCTCGGTCATCGGCTCGGGGCTGGGGCGTCGCGGCTCGAAGGTGCGGTGGCGCACCGCCGGTCGCATCATGATCGGCTGGCTGCTGACGCTGCCGGCCGCCGGCGCCGTCGGCGCGCTCGCCGCGCTCCTGGTGGTCTGGTTCGGGCAGGTCTGGGGCGTGCTGATCGGCGCCGTGCTGGCCGTGGTCGTCGTGGTGGGGATCTACCTCCGCTCGCGGCGCAACGAGGTCAACGCGGGCAACGCGATGGCCGATGTCGCCGAATCGGCCCAGGCCGTCAAGGTCAAGCGCAACCCGCCGCCCACGCGCCGGCAACGGGCGATCCTCCGCGAGCAGGCGCGTCAGCGCGCCGAAGCCGAGGCCAAGGTCAAGGCCGAGAAGAAGGCCAAGGACAAAGCCGAGAAGAAGGCCAAACAGAAAGCCGTCAAAGAGGCTGCGCGCAACGGGAAGGACGGTCTGCGATGAACGTTCAGATCGACTGGATCGCCTTCGTCGAGGTGTTCTGCGCCGCGCTGCTGGCCGCGACCCTGGTGGTCTCGTCGTACGCCGTCGGGCTGCGCCTTCTGGTGCGTGCCGGCCGGGCGCCGGTCGTGGCCCCGGCCGAGTTCACCGACGCCATCACGGTGATCAGCGAGAAGGAGGCCCGGCGTGCCGCCAAGGCCGCCGCGAAGGCGGCCCGCAAGAGCCCGCTCAGCGAGGGGCAGAAGACCCTGGCGCTGGTCGGCGCCTGGGCGAGCTTCACGGTGTCCGGCGTCGTCGTGCTCGCCGGCCTGCTGCTGATCATCTTCAACCACTGAGCGTCTGGGCGCACGGGATGAGCGTCGGCGCTGGCCTCTAGGCTGAGGGCATGGACGTCGTGCAGTTCGGTCAGCACCCGCCCGCGCAGCGCGTGATCGTGCACCTCAGCGACACGCACCTCATGGCGGGCAACGCCCCGCTCGGCGGCCGCTACGACACCGCGACGAACCTGCGGGCGACCCTGGCCGCGGTGGAGCGCACCGGCATCCGGCCCGACGCCCTCGTGTTCACCGGCGACCTGACCGACCTCGGCGAACCCGAGGCGTACGCGGCGCTGCGCGCGGAGGTCGAGCCGTTCGCGCAGCGGCTGGGTGCGCCCCTGGTGTGGGTGGCCGGCAACCATGACGAGCGGCCCGCCCTGCGCGAGGGGCTGCTCGGCGCCGATCCCACGCAGGAACCGGTGACCGGGGTATGGGATCTAGGCGGGCTGCGCCTCATCGCGCTCGACACGAGCGTGCCCGGCTGGCACCACGGCGACCTCGACGAGCAGCAGCTGGAGTGGTTGCGCGAGACACTGTCCACCCCGGCCGAACTCGGCACCCTTCTGGCGCTGCACCACCCGCCGCTGCCGAGCCACCTGCCCCTGTTCGACATCCTCGAACTGCGCCACCAAGATGCACTGGCCGAGGCGATCGCCGGCAGTGACGTCCGCGGCATCCTCGCCGGCCACCTGCACTACTCGATGAGCGGGATGTTCGCGGGCGTCCCGGTGAGCGTGGCCGCGGCCACCTGCTACACGATGAACCTGCAGCGCCCGGCCGGGGCGGTCAACGGCATGGATGCCGGGCAGTCGTTCCAGCTGGTCCACGTGTACGACGACACGATCACCGCGACGGTGGTCCCGGTGCTGGAAGCGGAGACGGGGGAGTACTTCACCCCCGAATGGGTGGCACACATGGCGCGCCTGACGCCCCAGGAGCGTCTCGAAGCGTTCTCGCGCAAGCGCTGACCCGGTCTCGTGCACCGGCGGCGGTAGGCTGGTCGGACACCCATCCGCACTGTGACGACCCACGAGGACTGCACACATGGCTGACGCGACGACGCGCACAGAAACCGACTCCCTGGGCTCGATGGAGATCCCGGCCGATGCCTACTGGGGCATCCATACCGCCCGGGCCCTCGAGAACTTCCCGATCTCCCAGCGACCGATCTCCGTCTACCGCGACCTCGTGGTCGCACTGGCGATGGTCAAGCAGGCCTCGGCACGCGCGAACCGCGAGATCGGCGTGCTCGACGCCGAACGCGCCGACCTCATCGACCGCGCCGCGCAGAAGGTCATCGACGGCGAGTACCACGATCAGTTCATCGTGGGGGTGATCCAGGGCGGCGCCGGCACCTCGACCAACATGAACGCGAACGAGGTCATCACCAACATCGCGCTCGAGCTGGCCGGCCGGGAGAAGGGCGACTATGCGTTCCTGTCGCCGATCGACCACACCAACCGCAGCCAGTCGACCAACGACGTGTACCCGACCGCCGTGAAGGTGGGGCTGTCGCTCGACCTGCGGACGCTGCTGGAGGAGCTCGACCTGCTCAAGCAGTCGTTCCTGCGCAAGGCGGTCGAGTTCCACGACGTGCTCAAGATCGGCCGCACGCAGCTGCAGGATGCCGTGCCGATGACCCTGGGGCAGGAGTTCCACGGCTTCGCGACGACCCTCGGCTACGACCACCAGCGGCTCACCGAGAACGCCTACCTGCTTTACGAGATCAACATGGGCGCCACGGCCATCGGCACCGGCATCACCACCCACCCGGCGTATGCCCCCGCGGTGCTGCGCCACCTGCGCGAGATCAGCGGGCTGGACCTGGCCACCGCCGACGACCTGGTCGAGGCCACCAGCGACACTGGATCGTTCATGTCGTTCTCGTCATCGCTCAAGCGCAACGCGATCAAGCTGTCGAAGATCTGCAACGACCTGCGCCTGCTCTCGAGCGGACCGCAAGCGGGGCTGGGCGAGATCAACCTCCCGGCCCAGCAGGCCGGATCGTCGATCATGCCCGGCAAGGTCAACCCCGTCATCCCCGAGGTGGTCAACCAGGTGGCCTTCGCCGTCGTCGGCGCCGACACGACCGTCACGATGGCCGTCGAAGCCGGCCAGCTGCAGCTGAATGCGTTCGAGCCGGTCATCGCCCACTCGATCTTCCAGTCGATCACCTGGATGCGCCGGGCCATGCGCACTCTGCGGGTGCACTGCGTCGACGGCATCACCGCCAACCGCGAGCGGCTGGGCGCGATGGTCGGCTCGTCGGTCGGCGTCGTCACCGCGCTCACCCCGTTCATCGGCTACGCGGCGTCGGCGGCATTGGCCAAGACCGCGCTGCTGACCCACCGCAACGTGGGCGACCTCGTGGTGGAGGCGGGCCTGATGACCCGGGAAGAGGTCGACAAGCAGCTGTCGCCGGCCCGGCTGTCCGGGCTCGAGGCCATCACCCAGGCGATCCCGATCGTCCAGCCCGCCGAGAACGTCGTCGAGAACTGACCACGGCGCGCATACTGTGCGCAGCCACCGCGATCCGCTAGTTTCGCACTGCCGGAAACATCCGTGCACGAATCAGGAGGCCACATGTCCGACCCCCAGAACCCCACGTCGTCCGGCGACCAGAACCCGGCTCCCGAGCCGCCGGCGGCCGAGCAGCCGCCCGCCTACCAGCCGCCCGCGGCCGACCAGCCCCCGGCGTACCAGCCGCCCGCGTACCAGGCGCCCGAACAGCCCGCGGCCGCGCCGGCCTACGCGGCGCCCGCGTACCCGACCGAGGGCTACGGTGCGCCGCAGCCGGCCAACCCCGGCCGCACGATGGGCATCGTGGCGCTCGTCCTCGCGATCGTGCCCATCGGCCTGCAGCTGGTGGGTCTGATCCTCGGCATCGTCGCGCTCGTGCAGAGCAAGAAGGCGGGCCAGAAGAACGGCATGGCCCTGGCGGCGATCATCGTCAGCTCGGTGCTGATCGTGCTCGGCATCATCGCCGGCATCGTGGCCGTCGCGCTCTTCGCCAGCGCCATCGGCGACCTCAACTCGCAGGTCGAGGCGTGCATGGCCAACGGCGGCACCGGTTACATCGAGATCTGGGGCCAGCAGCTCTCCTGCGAAGAGGTGCTGAACCAGGCCGGACGCTGATCCGATTCCGACGCAGCGGCGGTGGGTGCTCCGGCATCCACCGCCGTTCCGCGCATCCCGGCGGCCGCCGCCCACGCGTGGTGGGTGCTCAGCCCTCGATGCGGCAGTGGGTGGTGAGCTGCCCGATGCCGTCGATGCCGACGGTGACCGTCGACCGGTCGCGCAGGAAGATCTGCGGGTCGCGCGAGTAGCCGGCGCCGCCCGGGCTGCCGGTCGAGATGAGGGTGCCCGGCAGCAGCGTCGCCGACTGCGACAGGTGGGCGACGAGCGTGGCGACCGGGCGGATCATCTGACCGGTCGACGCGTCCTGCACGGTCTGGCCGTCCACTACCGCCCAGATGTGCAGGTCTTGCGGATCGGGGACCTCATCGGCGGTGACCACGACCGGCCCGGTCGGGGTGAACCCGTCGAACGACTTGCACCGCGACCACTGCGCTTCGGAGAACTGGATGTCGCGCGCGGTGATGTCATTGACGACGGTGTAACCCCAGACGTGGTCGAGGGCGTCCTCGGCGCTGACGTCACGCGCCGGGCGGCCGATGATGACCCCGAGTTCGGCCTCGTAGTCGATCGACTCGCTGAGCGACCGCGGCCACGAGGTGGTCGCATCGTGTCCGGTGAGCGAGTTCGGCCACAGCACGAACACGGTCGGCGCCTTGTCGGCCTTCAGTCCCAGTTCGCCCGCGTGTGCGGCGTAGTTCAGGCCCACCGCGAGGATCACCGGCGGGCGGTTCACGGCCGGCGCGAAGCCGAACCCGTCGAGTGGATGCCAGGAGTCGGCCGCCGCGGCGGCTTCGCGCACCCGGGTCAGCAGCGCGTCGCCTCCGCTGATCAGTGTCTGCAGGTCGCGGGGGGCTCCGTCGAACAGCTCGGCCACCAGGAGGAGCTGTTCGTCACCGACGACGGCGAGCTGCGGTTCGACGTGAGCGGGGGAGGTCACGTGGGCGAAGCGCATCCTTCTACGCTACCCGCCGCACGCGCACCCGGACCGGCGCCGTCGGCAACCATAGGCTGAAGCGCATGACCTATCCGTCGCCGCTCGCCCAGCCGCCGCACGGCGCCGCCGCCCCGATCCCGCCCGCTCCAGCCCCCGCGCCGCTGCCGGTGCCCGCGCGCAAAGGGCGGTCGGCCCCGTTGTGGGGCTTCGCGGTGATCATCGTCGTGCTCATCGCGCTGGCGGCCTACCTGCTGAGCTTCCTCGGCACGGCCGCGTCGGTCATTGCGATGATCCTGGCGCTGCTGCCGCTGACGGGGGTGCTTCTGACGATCCGGGTCATCGACCGGTGGGAGCCCGAGCCGCGCTCGCTCACGATCTTCGCCGTCGCCTGGGGGGCGATCGTCGCCGTCGCCCTGACCCTGCTGGTCGATGTGCTGCTCACCCTCGTCATCGGCGTGGGCGCATCGCCGGCGCGCGAGGCGTTCTCGACCGTCATCCAGGCACCGGTCGTGGAAGAGCTCGCGAAGGGCCTGGGGCTGCTCGTGCTCCTGGCGGTCGGCCGCCGCGCCTTCGACGGCCCGGTCGACGGGGTGGTCTACGGCGCGCTCGTGGGCGCCGGCTTCGCCTTCACCGAGAACATCCTCTACTTCGCCACGAGCCTCATCGAGGGCGGGGTCGCCGACGTCACGATGACGTTCCTGCTGCGCGGCATCCTCTCGCCGTTCGCGCACGCGATGTTCACCGCGGTCACCGGCTACCTGCTGGGCCGGGCGGTCCGCACCGGCCGCGCCGCCGGGCGGGTCGGCGGTCACTGGCTGCTCGGGGTGCTCGGCGCCACGATCCTGCACGCGTTCTGGAACGGCTCGGCGATGTTCGCCGACTTCTTCGCCCTGTACTTCACGCTGCAGGTGCCGCTGTTCATCTGCTTCATCGTCGGCATCATCCTGCTGCGCCGCGAAGAGGCGCGGCTGACGCGTGAGCGGCTGGGGGAGTACGCGGCCGCCGGCTGGTTCACCGCCACCGAGGTCGAGATGCTCGCCACGCCCCGCGGTCGCCGGCAGGCCGTCGTATGGGCGCGGGGCCTTCCGGGCGACCGCTCCGCGCTCATGCGACGGTTCATCGCCGAGGCCACGTCGCTCGCCGCTGCCCGACAGCGTGCGCTCTCCGGTCGCGACCCGCACGCGGTGGAAGACGAACGCGTGTTCCTGGCTCGCGCGACGGCTGCCCGCACGCAACTGCTGGCCCGCCCCTAGCCGAGCGGACGGGTGGGCGTGGCTGTCGTCGAACGTCCGCCGGTGGCAAGACTCAGCGCCCGGTGCCGCGGCGATGCCTGCGTGTCTCCCGGGCGCTGAGTTGATCTGCCCCCATTTTCACCAGCGCTCTCCGAGACTGTCAAGAGGTCTCGCCGGCGGTTCCGGCGTGCTTGGATGGACGTATGAGCACAGACCGCACCAAGCCCGAGATCGACGCGCCCGAAGGGCCCGCGCCCACTGAACTGGTCATCCGCGACATCATCGTCGGCGACGGGGATGAGGCCAAGCCCGGCGACACCGTCACCGTCCACTACCTCGGTGTCGAGTACGAGACCGGCGAGGAGTTCGACTCGTCGTGGGGACGTGGCGAGACCATCCAGTTCCCGCTGCGCGGACTCATCCAGGGCTGGCAGGACGGCATCCCGGGCATGAAGGTCGGGGGCCGTCGTGAACTGGTCATCCCGCCGCACCTGGCGTACGGTCCCGCCGGCGGCCACTTCCTCGGCGGCAAGACGCTGATCTTCGTCATCGACCTCGAGAAGGTCGGCTGACACGTTCTGACCGCACCGAAGGGTGGATGCCACGGCATCCACCCTTTGTCATGTCCGGCGTGGCTGCCCGGTCACGCTGCAGGCCCAGAGTTTTTTACATTCGCTGGAATAGATCTCACGCCGGTGCGTTGAACCGTCGCAGAACCGTCACCCTGACCGAAAGGCCACCGCATGACCGACACTGCGACCACCACCATCGAGATCCCCGGCTACAAGGCCGGCACCTGGGTGCTCGACCCCAGCCACAGCGAGATCTCCTTCAGCGTCCGCCACATGATGATCTCGAAGGTGCGCGGCACGTTCGCCATCAAGGAGGCGACCATCGTCGCGCCCGAGAACCCCCTCGAGGTGCAGGTGACCGCCAGCGCCGACGCCACGTCGATCAACACCAAGGACGAGGGCCGCGATGCCCACCTGCGCTCGGGTGACTTCTTCGACGTCGAGGCCTACCCGACCATCGACTTCGTCTCGACCGGTGTGCGCGTCGCCGGTGACGACTTCCTCGTCGACGGCGACCTCACCATCCACGGCGTCACCAAGCCGGTCACCTTCGAGCTCGAGTTCGGCGGCTTCGGCACCGACCCGTGGGGCAACTACAAGGCCGGCGCGACGGCCGAGACCGTCATCGACCGCGAGGACTTCGGCCTCACCTGGAACGCTGCGCTGGAGACCGGCGGCGTGCTGGTCGGCAAGGACGTCACCATCACGCTCGACCTGCAGGGTTCGCTGCAGGCCTGATCGGCTGCGTGCGAGGGAGGGGGTGGATGCCACGGCATCCACCCCCTCCCCGGCTCAGGGCACCGGGTTCTCGGCGTCGTATGCGCGGAAGCGCGGGGCCAGCCGCACGAGGAACAGCACGAGGCCGATGATGACGAACCCGCCCAGCAGCGGCGGGAACCACAGTGCGGTGAAGGTCGCGAGGGTGCCGGCGTACAGCGCGCCCACGCGCGGGCCGCCGGCGACCACGACGATGAAGATGCCCTGCAGGCGCCCGCGGATCGCGTCGGGTACGGCCGACTGCATCATGGTGCTGCGGAAGATCGAGCTGATGTTGTCGGCGGCGCCCGACCCCGCCAGGGCGACGCATGCCGCGACGAGCAGCACGATGTTCACCGACGTGTCGCTGACCACGGCGGGGGAGAACAGACCGAAGGCTGCCAGCAGCAAGACGGCGCCGAACGCGGCGATCGATGCCCCGTACGCGATGATCGCGCGTTCGATGCCGCGGCCATGCCAGCGATAGCGGGCGACGGGCCCCGACAGCAGGCTCGAGAAGAACGCACCGACGGCGATCGCCGCGGTCAGCACGCCGGTGGTGATGGCGCCGCCGCCCAGCAGCAGCGCCCCGATCGCGGGGAACAGGGCAAGGGGCTGCCCGAACGTCATGGCGACGATGTCGAGGATGTACTGCATGCGGATGTTGCCGGCGCGCCGCAAGAACCGCCAGCCGTCGACGAGCGAGGCGAGCCCGGGGCGCACGATCTCACCCTCGGGCTTGATCGCCGGCAGCGTCCACAGCCCGAGGAACAGTGCCGACATCAGCACGAGGTCGATCGTGTACGTCCAGCCGTACCCGGTGAAGGCGACCAGCACGCCCGCGGCGGCGGGGCCGATCGAGACCATGATGCCCATGGTGATGCCGCCCAGCGCCGATGCGGCCGGCAGCAGCGCCGCCGGGATCAGCCGGGGCACGATCGCCTGCCGCGCCGCCATCACGACCGAGTTGGCCGACGAGTTCACCACGGCGATGACGTACAGCCACGCCACCGACTCGGCACCGGTCCACGTGAGCACCATCAGCACGGCGGTCGACGCGAACGTCACGCTCGCGGCGATCAGCGCGACCCGGCGTCGGTCGAATGCGTCGGCGAGCATGCCGCCGTACAGGCCCGCGAAGATCATCGGCACCAGGCCCGCCACAGCGATCATCGACACCGCGAAGGTCGACTCGGTGAGCTCGTACATGTGCAGCATGATCGCCACGATCGTCAGCTGCCCGCCGAGGCCGGCGAGGGTCGACCCGATCCACATGCGCGCGAACGCGGGACTGGTGGTCAGCGGACTCAGATCGATGAAATGGTCGCGTCGCAGCCGGGGGCGGGAGCGATCAGGGCGGAGCACAGAGTGAGCCTAATCGCTGGTAGACTCTTCAGGTTGCCGTTGGATCGGCCGCGGATAAAGAGAGCTCACGCAGAAGGCGTCGGGCACCGCGCAACGAAGAGAGAGGGGATCACCTATGGCACTGGATGCAGAGGTCAAGAAGGCGATCATCGAAGAGTTCGCGACGCACCCCGGTGACACCGGATCCCCCGAGGTGCAGGTCGCGATGCTGACGCAGCGCATCAAGGACCTGACCGAGCACCTCAAGGGACACAAGCACGACCACCACTCGCGTCGTGGGCTGTTCCTGCTCGTCGGTCAGCGCCGCCGCCTGCTGGGTTACCTGCAGGACGTCGACATCAACCGCTACCGCTCGCTCATCGAGCGTCTCGGTCTGCGTCGATAAGGCACCGCCACCAGCCGTTCAATCGCTCGAAACTTCTTGGGAAGGCCGCTCCACGGTGTGGGGCGGCCTTCGTCATGCGCGGACGGGTCGGATCACGGTGCGGATGCCGGGGACTCGGCGTAGCCGAGCGCGACGTGCGAGACCGGATCGAGCCCGCTCAGAGTCACCCAGCCCTCGGCGAGGTAGGCGGCATCCGTGCCCGGCTCGGGCACGTTCGGCAGATCCTCGACGGCGAGCCGCAGGTGGTGTTCACCGCGTTCGCTCAGCGTCGTCTGCACGATGCCGAACGGGGCCAGTTCCGCCTCGCGGATCCCGCGATGGGTCGGCGCATTCGGCACGTTGACATTGATCACGGTGCCGCGGGGCCGCGCCAGCAGGAACGGGAGCAGGCCCAGCGCCGCGTCGGCGGCGGCATCCCAGTGGAACGTGTCCGGGTGCATGCCCACGTCCAGGGACACCGCCACGCCCCACGCCCCGTTGAGGCCGCCGGTGAGTGCGGCGCCCACCGTGCCGGAGTGCAGGATCGCCCGGCCCACGTTGGCGCCGTGGTTCACCCCCGACAGCACCAGCTCGGCCGCCTCGCCGAATGCGCCGTGTGCGGCGATCAGGGCGATGAGCCCCGGGCCGCCGCGCACCGCGAAGCCGGGCACCCCGTCGAGCCCGGCCAGTTCGCGGCGCTCCACCGCGATCCGGCCGTCCTCCTCGGCGGCGGCGATCGAGGCGCTCGCGCCGCTGGACTGCCGCGCCGGGGCCGCCACCGTCACGTCGTAGCCGGCGTCCACCGCTGCGCGCGCGAGTGCATGCAGGCCCGGGGCGTCGATGCCGTCGTCATTGGTCACCAGCACACGGGTCATCGGTCGCCCTCCCCACCGTGGGGCGCGCTGCCTTCGGGCGGCGGGTCCTCCGCGTCGTCCTGCTGCGCGAGGGCGGCGAGGCCGTCGGGACTGACCCGGCCGGTGTCCGGCTGCGGCATGTCGGTGTCGGTCTCGTCGTCCAGCACCCGCACGGTGACCTCGTCGCGCAGTCGGGCGATCGCCTCCGGGTCGCCGGTGCCCAGTCCGTGCCGCGTGACATTGAGGGCGCCGGCGGCCGCGGCCATCGTCACCGCTTCCCGCGGAGTCTCTCCGCGGGAAAGTCCCGCGGCGATTCCGGCCGTGAGCGAGTCGCCCGCGCCGCGGGTGTCGGCCACCTCGAGACGCGGGGGAGCGACCTCGAGGAATCCGTCGCCGTCGAGCAGCAGCAGGGCGTCGCTCGACCGGGTGACGATGACGGTCTCGGCACCGCGCGTGCGCAGCTGCCGCATCGCCCGCATGAGCGCCGGCACGGTGTGCTCATCGATCAGGCCGTCCTCGTGCAGCTCCTCATGACTGACCTTCAGCACCGTCACCCCGCCGGCCAGCGCCGCTTTCAGCCGCTCGCCCGCCAGGTCGACCACCACCTGGGCGCCCGCCTCGCGAAGATCGGCGGCCAGGCGCCGGTACGTGTCGGGGTCCAGCGCCGTGTCGCCCTGGGGGCCGCTGAGGATCACGAGTCCCGACTCGGCCCCTTCGCGCAGCGTGGTGCTGAACAGCTCATCGAGCTCATGCCGGCCGAGGGGGTCGCCGTCCGCTTCGGCGACGACCTCGCGCCGGCCGCTGCGCCGATCGTGGAGGTAGGCGGCGCCGCGGCCCTCGCGGCTCGGTCCGGCCACCGTCGCGCCGTCCTGCTCGAGCAGGTGACGCACCATGTCGCCGGTCTCACCGGTGAGCACGCTGCACATGGTCACCGACGCGCCCAGCCGCATGAGCATGCGCGCCTGCCAGACACCCTGGCCCCCGGCGTGCACGTGGATGTCCGGGCCGCCGGGGTGCTCCTCGACGGTCACGGTCAGCACGGGCGAAGGGGCGAAGATCACGACGTCGCTCATGTCCGGCACGCTACGGCCGCGGTTTCCGTGCCGCCAGGGGGTTGCGGGCGGCGTCGCGCTCTGGCAGTCGCCGCCGCCGGACCGGCTCAGCCGACGGCGGCGCGTTCGGCGAGCAGATCGGCGTGCCAGATCGCGGCCACGTCGGGGTGCGCCCGCAGCCGCGATTTGAGCGCGTTCTCGCCGTACAGCGAGTGGATCGGGTTGTCCGGGTCCTGGGTGATGCCCCGCGCCTGCGCCTTCAGCTCGGCCGGCAGTTCCACCAGCGGCAGCTGCGCGTCCAGCGCCGGGTTGAAGAAGAACGGCGCGGAGATGCGATCGTCGGGGTACGTCGGCGAGATCACCCGATGGTTGGTGGCGATGAGGTAGCCGCCGGTGGCATACTCCATCATCTCGCCGATGTTCACGACGAACGCCCCCGGCACCGGGGGTGCGTCGACCCATTCGCCGTCGCGCTGCACCTGCAGGCCACCCTTGCCCGGCTCCACCCACAGCAGCGTCAGCACGCCGGAGTCCTTGTGCGCCCCCACGCCCTGCTGCGGCGTCGGGTCCTCCTTGCCCGGGTAGCGGACGATCTTCAGCAGCGAGGCGGGGTCACCGAAGTGCCGTTCGAAATGGTCCTCCTCGGCGCCCAGCGCGACGGCCCAGGCCCGCAGGAGCTTGCGGGCGATGCCGGTGAGGCGGTCCTGCCACTCGTCGACCACCTCGCGCAGCTCGGGCTGCGCGCTCGGCCACTGGTTGGGGCCGGTGAGCCGGGCGAAGTCGGGGGCGTCGGGATCGGTGACGGCCTCCCGCTCGGGGCCGATGTCGATCTGCTCACGCCAGTCGACCTTGCCCTGGGTGCGCTCGCCGCCGATGCGGGTGTAACCGCGGAAGTGGGGGCTGCGGGTGTTCTCGATCTCGAGCTTGTCGGCCTCGGGCAGGTTGAAGAAGTCGCGTGCGGTCTGGTGCAGCCGCGCCTCCAGCTCGGGCGTGACACCCGTGCCGGTGAGATAGAAGAAGCCCACGTCGTGGGTGGCGGCGCGCAGGTCGTCGCAGAACCTGGCCGCGGCCTCCGGGCCCGCGTCCAGCTGGGAGAGGTCGAGAATGGGCAGGTTCATGTCGGTCATGGCACGACAGTAAGTGGGCGCGCCGGCATCCAGACGAATGTTTCACCCGACATCGCGTCATATTTCACTTCGCCCGCGCGTGCGGCAGATCGCCGCCTGCCGCGCCCGCCGCTCGGTCAGAGCCCCGGCCGGTTCATGTCAGGGGCTACGACGAGCGGCGCGATCCCGTGGGGTCGCTGCGGCGCCCCTCACGGCCGGCCATTCCGGGGTCGGCGAACAGCCAGGCCGGACGCGGCTCGATGAGCGGCCGGAAGACGGTGCGCACCGGCTTCGTGGCCAGCCCCACCGCGATCAGCACCGACAGGACGGTCACCAGCGGCAGCCAGATCCATGTCGGGTCGAGGTCGCGCAGCACGCCCGATTCGCGGAACGGGTACAGCACGAACGAGTGCAGCAGGTAGATGTACATCGTGTACTGGCCGAAGTGCGTCCACCGGTGGGTGCCGCGGGGGATGAGGGCGAAGAACGCGATGCTCAGGATGAGCGCGACGCCCATGAGGGCCAGGCGCACGAGCCCGCTCCACCACGCCCCGCCGGCCAGATCGACGTAGCTGTCGTCGTAGAACAGCCACAGGCGCAGGTCGACGGCCTTCCAGACGTCGATGAAGAACCAGCACGCCCACCCGGCGACGACGAAGGTGGCCACCGCGACCAGCCGCACCCACCAGCGTCGGCGGCGCAGCAGGTCGAACCGTTCCAGAATGCCATGGTGCTTCAGCCACCAGCCCAGCGTGAAGAACGGCAACAGGCCCAGCGTGCGCGACAGGGACAGGGTCGAGTCGATGTTGGGCAGGTAGCCGACGCTGATCGAGATGATCAGCGCCCACAGCAGTGGCCAGCGCAGCAGGGCGAGATAGGGCAGCACCAGGCGGAAGATCGCCAGCGCCAGCAGGAACCACAGGGTCCATGACGGCTGGGTGATGTTCGGGTTCGCCTGGCCTTCGACCAGGAACTTGGTGAGGGTCCACAAGCCCTCGAAGATGATGTAGGGCACCACGATGTCGGTGAGCACGCGGGCCATCTGGCGCCGACTGGGCGGATCCGACTTGGAGAAGTAGCCGGAGATCAGCGCGAACGCCGGCATGTGGAACGCGTACACGAGCAGGTACAGCCCGTAGGCGATGTCGGAGTCGTAGGTGAGGCGCTGGATCGCGTGCCCGAGCACCACCAGGACGATGCAGGCGAAGCGGGCGTTGTCCCACAGCGGCACCCGCCGGCGGGTGGCGGTCGGGGCCGTGCGAGGGGGCGTCGAATCGTGCATGCTGCGGGCAACGCTACCGGCAGGAGCCGGGTGTGACCTGCGGGAATAGATCTCGCATCCCCGTGTTGAACGAGGTATATTCAACTGCATGAATCAGGCGACAGCCTGGGAATCGGGAAGACACACGTGAGCGACACCACCACCGGCACCGCCCCACAGGTGCAGTTCGGCCTCTTCACGGTCAGCGACATCACCACGGACCCCACCACAGGTCACACGCCCAGTGAGGCCGAGCGCATCCAGGCCACGGTCACCATCGCGCGGCACGCCGAAGCGGCCGGGCTCGACGTCTTCGCGCTCGGCGAGCACCACAACCCGCCGTTCTGGTCGAGCTCGCCCACCACGACCCTCGCCTACATCGCGGCGCAGACCGAACGCCTGCTGCTGTCGACGGCCACCACGCTGATCACCACGAACGACCCGGTCAAGATCGCCGAGGACTACGCGATGCTGCAGCACCTGTCGGGTGGCCGCATGGACCTGATGATGGGCCGCGGCAACACCGGACCGGTCTACCCGTGGTTCGGCAAGGACATCCGGCAGGGTCTGCCGCTGGCGATCGAGAACTACGCGCTGCTGCACAAGCTGTGGACCGAGGACGTCGTCGACTGGGAGGGTCAGTTCCGCACCCCGCTGCAGGGCTTCACCGCCACGCCCCGCCCGCTGGACGGCGTCGCGCCGTTCGTCTGGCACGGCTCGATCCGCACCCCCGAGATCGCCGAGCAGGCCGCCTATTACGGCGACGGGTTCTTCGCCAACAACATCTTCTGGCCCGCCGAACACTATCAGCGCCTGATCGCGCTCTACCGCCAGCGCTGGGAGCACTACGGTCACGGCGCGCCGGAGACGGCGATCGTGGGCCTGGGCGGCCAGGCGTTCATGGCCAAGAAGTCGCAGGATGCCGTGGCGCAGTTCCGTCCCTACTTCGACAACGCGCCGGTGTACGGCCACGGGCCTTCGATGGAGGACTTCACCCAGATGACGCCGCTGACGGTGGGCTCACCGCAGCAGGTCATCGACCGCTACGCCGGCATGCGCGAGCTGTTCGGCGACTACCAGCGTCAGCTGTTCCTCATGGACCACGCCGGCCTGCCGCTGAAGACCGTCCTCGAGCAGATCGACTTCCTCGGCGAGGACGTCGTGCCCGTGCTGCGTCGCGAGTTCGCGAAGGACCGCCCCGCGAACGTCCCCGACGGGCCGACGCACGCCGCACGCGTGCGGGCGGTCTACGGTGACGCCGAACCGCGCCAGGCCCGGCCCCGCGCCAACCGCGGCGACAACCTGAGCGGTCCCAACCCGTATCAGGACACCGCTCCGAAGGCCGGCGCGGCGTTCGGCGCCGCGGCCGTGAAGGCGGGTGCCTGACATGAGCGCCCGTCGTATCGCCGTCGTCTCCGCGGGTCTGTCCAACCCGTCATCGACCCGGATGCTGGCCGACCGCCTCGCCGCCGCGACCGTGCGCGAACTGGCCGAGCGCGGCATCGAGGCCGAGGTCGACACGATCGAGCTGCGCGAGTTCGCGCACGACATCACGAACAACCTGCTCACCGGCTTCGCGCCGGCGGCCCTGGAGTCCGCGATCAACACGGTCGTGTCGGCCGACGCGGTCATCGCGGTGACGCCGATCTTCTCCACGAGCTACTCGGGCCTGTTCAAGTCGTTCATCGATGTCCTCGACCCGGACGCGCTGACCGGCACCCCGGTGCTGATCGGCGCCAACGCCGGCACGGCGCGGCATTCGCTGGCCATCGACTACGCGATCCGTCCGCTGTTCACGTACCTGCACGCGGCGCCCGTGTCGACCGGCGTGTTCGCGGCGTCCAGTGACTGGGGCGGCAGTGCCGACAGCGTCGCGCCGCTGAGCGCCCGCATCGACCGCGGCGCCCGCGAACTGGCCGACGCGGTCGCGCGCCGTGAGCCGGCGACGGCTGCCGATCCGTTCGACCCGGCCCAGTACCTGGGCGAGGGACGTTCGTTCGGGCACCTGCTCGGCGGACTGTCGGGCGAGTGAGCCGGGCCGCCCGCCGCTGAGCCGCGCGGCGGTCAGGCGGCGCGGCTGCGCCCGACGTGGACGAGGTCGGCGAACACGGCGAACGGCGCCGAAGCCAGCAGCGCCTCGGTGCCGGCGGCCTCGGGGTGCCATTGCACGGCCAGCGCCGGCAGGTGCGCATGCTCGACCGCCTCGACGACACCGTCGTCGGCGACGGCGGTGGGCACCAGCCCCGCGCCGAGCGTGCCGATGGCCTGGTGGTGGCCCGACGCGACCTCGACCTGGTCGGCGCCGATCTCCCGGCGCAGCCGGGAGTCGCTCAGCCGTACGGTGTGCCACGTCCATTCCAGGCGGCTCCCGCGCCCGGCGGGGGTGTGCCGCACGGCGGAGGCGGGCAGGTCCTCGACCAGCGTCCCGCCGAGGGCGACGTTGAGCACCTGCAGTCCGCGGCAGACACCGAGCAGGGGGATGCCGGCATCCAGCGCCGCCGTGGCGATGCCGAGGTCGAGGTCGTCCTGCGCCGGGTTCACGTCGTAGCAGGGGGCGGAGACGTCGCCGCCGTAGCGCGCGGGGTCGACATCACCGCCGCCGGGCAGGACGACGCCGGCGAAGCCGGCCAGGTCGGTGTCGCGCACCACCACGACATCGAACCCTTCGGCGCGGACGAGCGCCGCCACGTCGTCGAAGATCGTGTTGGCCAGCGCGACACGCGCGTCGGCTCCGCGCGCGTCGGACAGGCGGGCGGGCAGGGCGATGCGGGGGAGTCGGGTCACTCACCTATTGTGGCGCCTCGGCGCCCCCGTCATCGCTCAGACGCCCGGCTCGATGTCGCCGGCCTCGATGGCCGCCTCCCGCACCTCGTCGGCGGGCTCATCCTCGATCGACTCCCGGTCGTCGAGGGTGGGCGGCGGCAGCTCGAGTTCCGTCTCGTCGTCGAGGGGCACCTCCCGCTCCTCGTCCGGAACCGGCAGATCCACGTCGCTCATGTTCGCTCCTCGCTGTCGGATCGCGCTCAGCCGCTCTTGCGTCGGAACTCCCGCTTGGTCACGGCCCCGTGGGTGCCGTGGATGGCCGATTCGCCGTCCAGGTGCGACTCGCCTTCCCGCTGCTGGGCGTTCTTCTTGTCGAGCGCTTCGCGGAACTTCCGCTTCATGTCTTCGGATGCCGCGCCTGCGGGCTTGTGGTCACTGCTCATGGCCCCACGATACGCACCGGACGGGCGCGCTGGTAGGGTTGAGAAGGTTGCCTACCGGCATCCGCTCAATTCCACACTGAGCTCATGGAGCAGGCCCGGCAGGAAGCTGGTCCCCTGTGGTGGATTCCTCTCTCGCAGAGTGGTCTTCGACTGGTGACCAGCGCAGGCGGTCCCCGCGGCTGTGTCCTCGCGACATGCCCGCGCGCCCATATCTGCCTGTTCCTGCTCCTTCGCACGATCTCGTGCGCGAAACGCGCGTGCGAGTCTAAACAAAGAAGGAGGGACCTCTTGGAAGGTCCAGAAATCACCGCCGCGGAAGCCGTTCTCGACAACGGCCGCTTCGGCACCCGCACCGTCCGTTTCGAGACCGGTCGACTCGCGCAGCAGGCGCAGGGCTCGGTCGCCGCCTACCTCGACGAGGAGACCATGCTCCTGTCGGCCACCAGCGCCGGCAAGCACCCTCGTGAGGGCTTCGACTTCTTCCCGTTGACCGTCGACGTCGAAGAGCGCTCGTACGCGGCGGGCAAGATCCCCGGCTCGTTCTTCCGCCGCGAGGGCCGCCCCTCGACCGAGGCGATCCTCGTCTGCCGACTGATCGACCGTCCGCTGCGCCCGTCCTTCGTCGACGGACTGCGCAACGAGGTCCAGATCGTCGTGACCGTGCTGTCGATCGCGCCGGGCGAGTTCTACGACGCGCTGGCCATCAACGCCGCGTCGCTGTCGACCCAGATCTCGGGTCTGCCGTTCTCCGGACCGATCGCCGGTGTGCGCCTCGCGCTCATCCCCGGCCACGGCCAGAACGAGGACCAGTGGGTCGCGTTCCCCAAGGCCGAGCAGCTCGAGGAGGCCGTGTTCGACCTCATCGTCGCCGGCCGCGTGCTGCCCGACGGCGACGTCGCGATCATGATGGTCGAGGCCGAGGCCACCGAGCACAGCTGGAACCTCATCAAGGGCGGCGCCACCAAGCCGAGCGAAGAGGTCGTCGCGCAGGGTCTGGAGGCCGCGAAGCCCTTCATCAAGCAGCTCGTCGAGGCGCAGAACACCGTCGCCCGGACCGCGGCGAAGGAGATCCAGGAGTACCCGGTGTTCCCGGCGTACAGCCAGGAGACCTACGACTTCGTGGCCGGCCGCGCCTACGACAAGCTCGTGCCGATCTACCAGATCGCCGACAAGACCGAGCGGCAGAACGCCGACGACGCGCTGAAGGATGCCGTGAAGGCAGAGCTCGTGGCCGCCGTCGAAGCCGAGCAGCTCCCGGCCGTGGCGACCCTCGAGTTCTCAGCCGCCTACAAGTCGGTGACCAAGAAGATCGTGCGTGGCCGCATCCTCTCCGAGGGCGTGCGCATCGACGGCCGCGGCCTGGCCGACATCCGTCCGCTCGACGCCGAGGTCCAGGTGATCCCGCGCGTGCACGGTTCGGCGATCTTCCAGCGCGGCGAGACCCAGATCCTGGGTGTCACCACGCTGAACATGCTCAAGATGGAGCAGCAGATCGACTCGCTGTCGCCGGTCACGTCCAAGCGCTACATGCACCACTACAACTTCCCGCCCTACTCGACCGGTGAGACCGGCCGGGTCGGCAGCCCGAAGCGTCGCGAGATCGGGCACGGCTTCCTCGCCGAGCGCGCCCTCGTGCCGGTGCTGCCCTCGCGCGAGGAGTTCCCGTACGCGATCCGTCAGGTGTCCGAGGCCCTCGGCTCCAACGGCTCGACCTCGATGGGTTCGGTGTGCGCCTCGACGCTCTCGCTGCTGAACGCCGGTGTGCCGCTGCGCGCCCCGGTGGCCGGCATCGCGATGGGTCTGGTCACCGATGAGGTCGACGGTCAGACCCGCTACGCGGCGCTGACCGACATCCTCGGCGCCGAGGACGCCCTCGGCGACATGGACTTCAAGGTCGCCGGCACGAGCGAGTTCGTCACCGCCATCCAGCTCGACACCAAGCTCGACGGCATCCCGTCGTCGGTGCTGTCGGCGGCGCTGACCCAGGCCAAGGAAGCGCGTCTGACCATCCTCAACGTGCTCACCGCGGCGATCGACGCCCCCGACGAGATGGCGCCCACCGCGCCGCGCGTCATCAGCGTGCAGATCCCGGTCGACAAGATCGGTGAGCTGATCGGGCCCAAGGGCAAGACGATCAACGCGATCCAGGACGAGACCGGCGCGCAGATCTCCATCGAGGAGGACGGCACCGTCTACATCGGCGCGACCGACGGCCCGTCGGCCGAGGCCGCCCGTGCGCAGGTCAACGCGATCGCCAACCCCACCAACCCGGAGGTCGGCGAGCAGTTCCTGGGCACCGTCGTGAAGATCGCGACGTTCGGCGCGTTCATCTCGCTGCTGCCCGGCAAGGACGGCCTGCTGCACATCAGCGAGGTGCGCAAGCTCGCCGGCGGCAAGCGCGTCGAGAACGTCGAGGACGTGCTCTCGGTGGGCCAGAAGCAGCTCGTGCGCATCACGAAGATCGACGACCGCGGCAAGCTGTCGCTCGAGCCCGTGGTCGAAGAGGCCGCCGACCAGGAAGCGGCCGACGCCGCTGCCGAGGCTCCGGCCGAAGGCTGATCCGCCGCACGGACGCCCGCTCTCTCCGGAGGGCGGGCGTTCGTCGTCTCCGCGCGCGGATTCGCGGATGTGTCCACCGTTCGGGGGACATTTCAGCGGTGGGTGCGCTCCCACAGCCAAAGCGTTATCGAATGTTTACCTGGGGGTCGCCGTGGCGGCCGGAAGTGTCCGACGCCTGGCCTAGCCTCGAGATACGCATCGGGGGGTGCGGTATCCACGCTCTCTCCACCGAGACGATGTGGAGGGCCCGTCATGGGGTTGTTCGACGGTGAGGCAGCGGCGCCGTCGCCGCGCCTGACGGTCGATGCGCCCGCGGCCGAGCACCCTTCTTCCCCTATCCCGGTGCAGGGCACCCCGTTGGGTGCGCGTGTCCGGGTGCCGCTGGGCGACACCGGTCTGCGCATCTTCCCCCTGATCCTCGGCGGCGCCGAGTTCGGCTGGCACGTCGACCTGGGCAAGGCCCATGCGATCCTCGACGCCTACCGCGCACTGGGCGGCAACGCCGTGCACACCTCCGACGGGTACGCGTCCGGTCGCAGCGAGCACATCATCGGACAGTGGCTGCAGACCCGCGGCATCCGCGACGACATCATCGTGTCGGTGCGGGTCGGTACCCATCCCGAGAACCCGGGCCTGGGAGCCGTCAACCTCGTCCGCGCCGTCGAGTCCTCACTCACCCGGCTCGGCACCGATCACATCGACGTGCTCTACCTCGACGCGACCAGCGGCACGACCACCCCGCTGGAGGACACCCTGGCCACCTCGGAGTGGCTCGTCGAGTCCGGCAAGGTCCGCGCCCTCGGCTCGTTCGGCCACACCGCGTCGCAGCTGGTCGAGGCGCGCATCCTGGCATCCGCCGGCTACCCGCGCTTCTCGGTGCTCGACGTCGCCTACAACGTGCTGCGGCGGCAGGACTTCGACGAGGACCTGCGGCTGGTCGCCAACGCCCAGGGCATCGCCGTCACGCCGTCCCAGGCGCTCGAGCACGGCTACCTGTCGGGCGCGCACCGGTCACGGTCGGGTGTGGGTCACTCGGTGCGCGGTATGCAGCTGGCGTCGAACATGAACCGGCGCGGCACCCGCACCCTGCGGGCGCTCGACAAGATCGGGGCGGAACTGTCGATCCCGCCGGCGGCGGTGGCGATCGCCTGGCTGCTGGCCCAGCGCATCGTGGCGGCGCCGATCATGAACGCATACGCCGTGCAGCACATCGAAGAGGTCGTGCAGGGCATCGGAGCGCACCTCAGCCGCGCACACCTGGCTGAACTGGCCCGCGCCGCCGCCTGATTCCCCCCGCCGCGGCCCCGGGCCCGCGAGTGTGACGTAGTCTGAGAAGACCTGTGATTGTCCCGACGGAGTGAGTGACACGTGACGCACTATCTGTACCTCGTGCGCCATGGCGAGCACCTCGATGCCGAGCATGGACTCGACGACGGACCACTGTCACCCCGCGGACGACGACAGGCCGAACTGCTGGCCGACCGGCTTTCCGGCGTCCCGCTCACCGGCGTCTGGCACTCACCGCTCGAACGCGCTGCGGAGACCGCGCGTGCCGTCGCCGAGCGGCTGCCGTCGGTGACGCCGGAGCCGACGGCGCTGCTGTTCGACTGCATCCCGACCGGCATGACGCCGGAGACCCCCGCCCTGTACGAGCCGTTCTTCGGCGGCGTCACCGAGGCCGAGGTCGAAGCCGGGGCGGCCCAGATGGCCGACGCCGTCGCGGAGTTCCTGGTGCGCAAGCCCGCCGCGCACGAGCTGCTCATCACCCACAACTTCGTCATCGCCTGGTTCGTACGCGAAGTGCTCGGAGCCGAGGCGTGGCGATGGATGACGATCAATCAGGCCCACTGCGGGCTGACGATCCTCGCGCAGCGCGCGGGCCGGCCGTGGACGCTGGTGACCCACAACGATCTCGGTCACCTGCCGATGGAGCTGCGCACGGGGTTGCCCGAGGTCGCGCTGGTCTGAGCCCTCCGGGCCGCGCCAGGCCGGGGGATAGGCTCATCGGGTGCCGCACCCGTCCGCCGACCTCGACATCACGGGCGCCGACGTCGACCGGCTGCTGGCCGCCCAGCATCCGTCGCTCCGCGGCCCGCTCACGCACATCGCGCACGGCTGGGATAATGACGTGTTCCGCCTCGGCGCACACCTGGCGGTCCGTCTGCCGCGGCGTGCGGCGGCGGCGCGGCTGATCGAGCACGAGCAGCGGTGGCTGCCCGAACTGGCGCCGCGACTCCCGGTGCCGGTGCCCGTGCCGGTCGCCGTCGGGCGCCCGGATGAACAGTACCCGTGGGCATGGAGCGTCGTCCCATGGTTCGAGGGCCGGCGCGGGCTCGACGTCGCCCCGGGCGAACGGGACGCGTTCGCCGGCGTGCTGGCGGCGGTGCTGCGTGCCCTGCACGTGCCGGCCCCGTCCGACGCGCCGCACAACCCGGTCCGCGGCGTGCCCCTGCACACCCGTGACGCGGTCGTCCGCAGCCGGCTTGCGGCCGCCCCCGAGTTGGCGGCGACGTGGGCGGCGGGGTGTGCCGCGCCCGGCTGGGCCGGCGCCGGGGTGTGGCTCCACGGCGACCTGCACCCCGGCAACATCGTGGTGGGCCCCGGCCCCGCGTCGGTGGCCCTGATCGACTTCGGCGACATGACGGCGGGGGACCCGGCATCCGATCTCGCCGTCGCCTGGCTCGCGTTCACCACCGCCGGCCGGAGGGTGTTCGAAGCCGATCTCGCCGACCGCTACGACGAGGCCGACTGGACCCGTGCGCGGGCCTGGGCCGTCGCGTACGCGACCCTCCTGCTCGACTCACCCGACCGCGGCTTCCGCGCCATGGCGCAGCACGCCCGGGCGCAGCTGACCGGGCGGTGAGCCGCGGGGCGTTGCCGCTGCGTCGAGTCGCGCCTTCGATGCTGAGTCGGGGCGTGTGCGCGGCGTGCTCGGCGCCGAACCCCGCACTCGGCGCCGAACCCCGGACTCACTCCGTGGGGGTCGGGGTCAGACGCTTGCCGTACCACCGCGTTGCGTTGGGGTTGTCGTTGTACGGCTCGATCTCCCGGTAGCCGTTGCGGACGTAGAGCCCGCCGGCCGCGGTGAGCGTGTGGTGGGTGTCGAGGACGGCGTCGACCGCGCCGAACTCGCGGGCCCGCGCTTCGAGGGCGTCGAGCAGGACGCGCCCCCAGCCCCGGCCGCGCGTCTCGGCCCGCAGATACAGGTGCTTGACCTCGTAGCGTGGGCCGTCCGGACCGTCGGCGATGCGCCGGATGCCGCCACAGCCCACATCGTGGCCGTCGTCATCGGTCACCACGAGGAACACCCCGGCCGGCGGCACGAACGCCGCCGGGTCGGGGAACACCGTCGTGTAGGTCGCCCCGGGGAACTCCTCGGTCCGCACACCGAAGTACTCGCTCAGCAGCGCGTGCGCCGCAGGGTCGTCGACCGACACGGCTCTGAGGCTCACCATGGCGTTCAGCCTAATCGCGCCGGGCGGCCGGGCCGCACGCGGGTCTGCGTCGGGGTGCGATCGATCCGCCGTAGGCTTGAGGCATGACGACGCGCGTGGCACTCGTGGGCGGATCCGGCAAGCTCGGTGGCATCATCGCGCAGGTGATCGAGCAGGCCGACGACTTCGAGATCGCCGCCGTTCTGGGGTCGCGTAGCGACCTCGACGAGATCGAGGGCGCCGACCTGGTCGTCGACGCCTCCACCCCGGCGGTGTCGATCGACGTGGCCCGCGCCGCCATCGAACGCGGCATCAACCTGCTCGTGGGCACCTCGGGGTGGTCGACCGAGCGCATCGCCCTGGTCCGCCCTCTCGTGGAGCAGGCCGGCACCGGTGCCGTCTTCATCCCCAACTTCTCGCTGGGCTCGGTGCTGGGCAGCGCCCTCGCCGCCGCCGCGGCGCCGTACTTCGGTTCGATCGAGATCGTGGAGACCCACCGCGAGACCAAGGTCGACTCGCCCAGCGGCACGGCCGTGCGCACGGCGGAGCTCATCGCCGCCGCCCGCGCCGAGGCCGGCCCCGTCGCCGCGCCGCACGTCGACCAGCGGGCGCGGGGACAGCAGGTCGCCGGCATCCAGGTCCACTCGCTGCGCCGCCCCGGCGTGGTCGCCCGGCAGGAGACGATCCTGTCCGGGCCGGGTGAGGCGCTCAGCCTCGTCCACGACACGATCGACCCGGCCGCCGCCTACACCCCCGGCATCCTCGTCGCGCTGCGTGCCGCACGGGAGGCGCGGGGCGTGATCGTGGGGTTGGACAGCTTCATCGACATCGGCATCGGTGCACCGGCCGCCACCCCGGCCCCGGGCATCGCCGAAGGCGGCGTGTCCGGCCAGGTCGCCCGCGAGACCGGCGCATGAACGCCCGCAGCGGCGTCGCCGTGATGGCGGCGCTGCTGGTCTTGTACGTCGCGCTGGTGGGGCACCGGGCGGTGCTCCTGGTCGGCTCCGGCGAGCCGGTCGGCATCGTGATGGGCGCCGCGCTGATCGTGCTCCCGGTTCTCGCCGTGTGGGGGCTGTGGCACGAGATCTCCTTCGGCCTGGGCTCGTCGCGGCTGGGTGCCCGGCTGGACGCCGAGGGCGCGCTGCCCGCCGAAGAGCTCGCCGTCTCGCCCAGCGGCCGGCCCGACCGTGCCGACGCGGACGCGCTGTTCCCCGCCTATCGCGCCGCCGTGGAGGAACACCCCGACGACTGGCGCGCCTGGTACCGGCTCGGACTCGTCTACGGCGGGGCCGGCGACCGGCGCCGCGCGCGTCAGGCCGTCCGCAAGGCGATCGCGCTGGAGCGCGCCGACCGCCGCTGACCGGTCGCCCCCGCGCCGCCGACCCCTGCCACGTCTCCGCCGGGCGGTCACCGACCTGCCGAGGCTGCCGGCACGGCCGAGGCCACGCCGTCGGTCAGGCGCGGATGCCGGAACACGAACCCCGAGGACGTGAGCACGTCGGGCACCACGTGCATGTCACTGGTCAGCAGCGACTGCGTCGCGTCCCGGCCCAGGACGAAGGTGAGCGTCCAGGACGGCACCCGCACCAGGTACGGCCGGTTCATCCGCACCGCGAGCGCGAAACCGATGTCGTTGGCCGTCGCGCGCTCGGGTGCGGTGAGGTTGACCGGACCGGTGATCCCACGGTCGATGATGTGCCGGATCGCGCCGACCGCGTCGTCGAGCGAGATCCACGGCCACACCTGCGTGCCGCGGCCGAGCGGCCCGGCCACCCCGAGTCCCGTCAGCACGATCAGCGGCGCGAGCACGCCTCGCGGGTGCAGCACCGGCGCCGTGCGCAGCAGGGCGACACGTGCCTTCTCGCCTGCCAGCCGCGCCGCGCCCTCCCATTCGGCGCACAGGTCGCCCAGGAAGGTCTCGCCGCGCGGCGACTGCTCGGTGAGCACGCCGCCGCCGTGCGCCGGGTAGTACCCCGAGGCCGAGGCCGAGACGAACGCCGGCGCGTCCGCGCCCAGCGCCCGCACCGCGCGCGCGAGGTTCTGCGTCGGTGAGACGCGTGACCACAGCAGGGTGTGCTTGTACCGGGCCGTCCAGGGGAACCGGCCGATGTTGGCACCGTTCAGCCCGACCACCGCGCGTGCCCCCGCGAGCACATCGGGATCCAGGGGCACACGCGCCGGATCCCACGCGATCTCGTCGGGCGCCCGGGCCGGCCGCCGCACGAGGCGGGTCACCGGCACCCCGTCGCTGCGCAGGGATGCCGCCAGTGCCCGCCCGAGCAGCCCGGAAGCGCCGGCGATGACGACGCGACCGGGCGCCGGGGCATCAGGCAAGCGTCGCCTCGAGCGTGATCTCGATGCCCGCCAGCGCCGCCGAGACCGGGCACCCGGCCTTCGCGCCCTCGGCCAGCCGCGCGAACTCCTCGGGCGAGAGCCCCGGGACGGTCGCGTTGACGTTGAGGTGCGATCCGGTGATGCCGGTGCCCGGGATGAACGTCACCGACGCGGTGGTCTCCACACGCTCGGGCGGTGTGCCGTTGTCGGCCAAGGCATTGGACAGCGCCATGCTGAAGCACGACGAATGCGCGGCGGCGATGAGCTCCTCGGGGGTGGTGACCGAGGTCGACCCTTCGCTGCGGGCCTTCCAGTTCACCGGCAACGGGCCCTGGTTTGAGCTCTCCAGCGCGACTTCGCCGGAGCCTTCGAACAGGCTGCCCTGCCAGGTGGTGGTGGCTTCACTCGTGACGCTCATCTGGGTCCTCCTCGTCGGTTCGACACAGCGGCTTCGGCTCCGCAGTGTGTGCCCTCGAGCCTAGAGCGGCCGGTGCGCCGGGGGAACCCGGACCGGGCGCGGGTCGATCCCGCCGTCAGGCGTGTGCCAGCTTGGACACCCGGGTGAGCTCGAGCTCCACCACGTCGCGCCGCGGCGCCCCGCCGAACCGGGTCTGCACGACGCCCCGCCGATCCAGGATCAGGGTCGTGGGCGTCTGCAGCACGTTGAAGTGCTTCGCGATGTCGGGACGGTGCGTGAGGTCGATGTCCAGGTGCAGCACGCCCTCGCGCTCCGCGGCGATCTCGTGCAGGGTGCGGTGCACGGTCGGGCAGTGGGAGCCCTTCTCGGTGCTGAACTGCAGGAGCGTCGCCTGCTCGCCGAGTCGGTCGGCGCCGAGCCGGTGCGGTTCGATGACCTCGTCGCCGTCTGTGCGCCGGGGCCGGCCGGCCCGCCACCGCACGGCGACGCCGACGGCCACGGTCACCGCGAGCAGCCCGGCGATCAGGACGAGCGCATCGACGAAGGTCACAGCAGATCAGCGTAACGCGCCCCGGCCGGTCGCGGGTAACCTGGCAGGCGTGACCGCCCCCACCGCCACCGTGCCCACCCCCTACGAGGATCTGCTGCGCGAGGTGCTCGAGCACGGCACCCACAAGGACGATCGCACCGGCACCGGCACCACGAGCGTGTTCGGCCGTCAGATCCGCTTCGACCTCTCCGAGGGGTTTCCGCTGATCACCACCAAGCGCGTGCACTTCCGCTCGGTCGCCATCGAGCTGCTCTGGTTCCTGCGCGGCGACTCGAACGTGGGATGGCTGCGCGAGAACGGGGTCACCATCTGGGACGAGTGGGCCGGCGACGACGGTGAGCTCGGCCCGGTGTACGGCGTGCAGTGGCGCTCCTGGCCGACCCCGGACGGTCAGCAGATCGACCAGATCGCGCAGGTGATCGAGCAGATCCGCACCAACCCCGACTCCCGGCGCCTCATCGTGTCGGCGTGGAACCCCGCCGACATCCCCGCGATGGCGCTCGCGCCCTGCCATGCGCTGTTCCAGTTCTACGTCGCCGACGGCAAGCTGTCCTGCCAGCTCTACCAGCGCAGCGCCGACATGTTCCTCGGCGTGCCGTTCAACATCGCCTCCTACGCGCTGCTGACCCTCATGATCGCGCAGCAGACCGGGCTGCAGCCGGGTGAGTTCGTGTGGACCGGCGGCGACTGCCACATCTACGACAACCACCTCGAACAGGTGCGGGAGCAGCTGAGCCGCGACCCCTACCCGTACCCCCGGCTGCGGCTGGCCCGCACCCCGGCATCCATCTTCGACTACACCTTCGACGACTTCGTGCTCGAGGACTACCGCCACCACCCGACCATCCGCGGCGCGGTCGCGGTATGAGCCGCATCGGTCTCGTCTGGGCCGAGGCGCACGGCGGCGTCATCGGGGCCGGCGGCACCATGCCCTGGCACGTGCCCGAAGACCTCGCCCATTTCAAGGCGATCACCCTCGGCGCTCCCGTCGTGATGGGGCGACGCACCTGGGAGTCGTTCCCCGAGCGGTTCCGGCCGCTGCCGGGCCGGCGCAACATCGTCGTCACCCGCAATGCGCAGTGGGCGGATGCCGGGGCCGAGCGCGCCGGGTCCCTCGACGAGGCGCTGACCCTGGCCGCCGACGCCGACACGGTGTGGGTCATCGGCGGGGGAGCGCTGTTCCGGGAGGCGATCGAGAAGGCCGCGGTGCTCGAGGTGACCGAGTTCGACCTCACCGTCGATGGCGACACGTTCGCACCCCCGCGTGACGGCTGGCGCGTCGACGCCGCCGACCCCGCCGACGGCTGGCACCATTCGCGCACCGGCGTCCCGTACCGTTTCCTCACCCTGACCCGCTGACCGCGGGCACCGCGCGATACCGTGGGGACATGGCGAAGACGGCGTTGATCACGGGGGCGAGCTCAGGCCTGGGAGCCGAGTTCGCACGGCAGCTCGCGGCCCGCGGTGCCGACCTGGTGCTCGTCGCCCGGGACGAGGCGGCGCTCGCCGACCTCGCCCAGCGGGCCGAGCGGGAGCACCGCGTGCGGTGCGAGGTGCTGGCGGCCGACCTGACCGACCCCGAGCAACTGGCCCGCGTCGAGGCGCGCCTGCGCGACCGGGCGCGGCCGATCGAGGTGCTCGTGAACAACGCCGGGTTCGGGCTCGACCTGAGGTTCGAGCACAACGACATCGCGCTCGAAGACCGCCACCTCGACCTGCACGTGCGCGCCACGATGCATCTGACCCACGCGGCCCTGGGCGGCATGCTCGACCGCGGTCACGGGCGCGTGATCAACCTGGCATCCGTGGCCGCGTTCATGCCGCGGGGCACCTACGGCGCGGTCAAGGCCTGGGTCGTGTCGTTCAGCCGGTGGGCGAACGTGACCTACACGCCGCGCGGTGTGACCGTCACGGCGGTGTGCCCCGGGTTCACCCACACGAACTTCCACGAGCGCATGGGCCTGCCGCCGGGCAAGGAGGGGATCCCGGGCTTCCTGTGGCTCGACGCCCGCCATGTGGTCCGCGAGGCGCTGCGCGACGCGGCCCGCGGAGTGGCCGTGTCGATCCCGTCACTGCGCTACAAGGTGCTGATCGCCCTCATGCGCATCCTGCCCGCACCGCTCGCGGCCCGCCTCGCGCGGACCGGGCGGTGATCGGGCCGACGCCCACCCGCTAGCCTGGACACATGACGCACACGGGCAACCCCTTCGGACAGGTCCTCGTCGCGCTGGTCACCCCCATGACCGCCGACGGCGAAGTCGACTGGCCCGCTGTCGAGAAGCACATGGACGACGTCATCGCCGGCGGTGCCGACGGCATCGTCGTGACGGGCACGACCGGCGAGACCTCGACGCTCACCGACGACGAGAAGATCCGCCTCGTCGAGGTCGGCAAGGACGTCGCGGCCGGCCGCGCGAAGATCATCACCGGCGGCGGCTCGAACGAGACCGCGCACGCCATCGAGCTGTACAAGGCCAGCGAGAAGGCCGGCGCCGACGGCATCATGATCGTCACGCCGTACTACAACAAGCCGACGCAAGCCGGCATCCTCACCCACTTCCGGCTGGTCGCCGACGCGACGGACCTGCCGACGATCCTCTACGACATCCCCGGCCGCACCGGCGTGCCGATCAAGTACGAGACGATCCTGCGCCTGGCCAAGCACCCGAACATCCTCGCGGTCAAGGACGCCAAGGGTGACTTCAGCGAGGTCAGCCGCGTGCTCAACCAGACCGACCTGATGTACTTCTCGGGTGACGACGCCAACGCGCTGCCGCACATGGCGATCGGGGCCACCGGGCTCATCGGCGTGACGGCCAACATCACCGCCGCGCCGTACCGGCAGATGGTGGATGCCGTGAACCGGGGCGACCTGGCGGCGGCGACCGCCGCGCACCGGGCCCTGGAGCCGCTCGTGCGGGCGGTCATGACGCACGTGCCGGGCACCGTCAGCGCGAAGTACATCCTGCATGGCCTGGGTCGCATCTCCAGTCCCCGCGTCCGGCTCCCACTGGTGGGCCCCGAAGAATGGGAGGCCGCGATCATCGAAGACGAGCTGGCCCTGGTCACGGGCGTCGACGGCGCCGACTTCTCCAACTTCCGCCCCGACCGCAATGCGGCCGCCGGCGGCGCGCTGCCCAAGGTCCACGGGACGACCCGCTGATGGTCATCGAGGTCACAGACGTGCCCGCCCTGGAAGCGGGCGCCCTGCGCGTGACGCCGCTGGGCGGACTGGGCGAGGTCGGCCGCAACATGACGGTGTTCGAGTTCGACGGCAAGCTGCTGATCGTCGACTGCGGCGTGCTCTTCCCCGAGGAGCACCAGCCGGGCGTCGACCTGATCCTGCCCGACTTCGAGCCCATCAAGGCGCGCCTGGACGACATCGTCGCCGTCGTGCTGACCCACGGCCACGAAGACCACATCGGCGCGGTGCCGTACCTGCTCAAGCTCAAGTCCGACATCCCGCTGATCGGATCGGGGCTCACCCTGGCGCTGGTGGAGGCCAAGCTCAAAGAGCACCGCATCAAGCCCTACACCCTGACCGTCAGCGAGGGGCAGCACGAGCAGGTCGGCCCGTTCGACCTCGAGTTCGTGGCCGTCAACCACTCCATCCCCGACGCGCTCGCCGTCGCCATCCGCACGCCCGCGGGCCTCGTGCTGGCCACCGGCGACTTCAAGATGGACCAGCTGCCGCTGGACGGGCGCCTCACCGACCTGCGCGCCTTCGCGCGTCTGGGCGAGGAGGGCGTCGACCTGTTCCTCGTCGACTCGACCAACGCCGACGTGCCCGGCTTCACGCCGCTCGAACGCGCGATCGGGCCGGTGCTGGAGCAGGTCATCGCCAAGGCCCCGCGCCGGGTCATCGTCGCGAGCTTCTCCAGCCACGTCCACCGGGTGCAGCAGGTCATCGACGCCGCCCACGCGCACGGCCGCCGCGTCGCATTCCTGGGGCGCAGCATGGTCCGCAACATGACCATCGCCGAAGACCTCGGCTACCTCAAGGTGCCCGACGGCGTGCTCATCGACTACAAGAAGGCCAAAGACCTGCCCGACGACCGGATCGTCTACATGTCGACCGGCTCGCAGGGGGAGCCGATGGCCGTGCTCAGCCGCATGGCCAACCTCGACCACGCGATCGAGCCGGGCGAGGGCGACACCGTGATCCTGGCATCCAGCCTGATCCCGGGCAATGAGAACGCGGTCTACCGCGTCATCGACGGCCTCACCAAGCTCGGGGCGAACGTCGTGCACAAGGGCAACGCGAAGGTCCACGTCTCGGGCCACGCCGCCGCCGGCGAGCTGCTGTACTGCTACAACATCCTCAAGCCCCGCAACGTGCTGCCGGTCCACGGTGAATACCGGATGCTGCTGGCCAACGCCAAGCTGGCGCAGGACACCGGCATCCCCGCCGAGAACACGATCCTGGGGGAGAACGGCACCATCGTCGACTTGAAGGACGGCGTCGCCCGCGTGGCCGGACAGCTCGACCTCGGCTTCGTGTACGTCGACGGGTCGACGGTGGGCGAGATCACGGATGCCGATCTGAAAGACCGCCGCATCCTCGGCGAAGAGGGGTTCATCTCGGTCATCGTCGTGGTCGACGCCGCGACCGGGAAGATCATCACCGGGCCGGAGATCCACGCCCGCGGCTTCGCCGAGGACGACACGGTCTTCGAGTCGGTCAAGCCCAAGATCGCCGCGGCGCTCGCCGACGCCGCCCACTCGGGCGTGCGCGACACGCATGCGCTGTCCCAGGTGGTGCGCCGCACGATCGGCCGCTGGGTCAACCAGCAGCTGCGCCGCCGGCCCATGATCGTGCCGCTGGTCATCGAGGCCTGACCCGCGGCCCGGCCGGTTGGCGCCCGAGCCGCGTCGATCCGCGGAAAACAGCCCGTCCCGGCTTACCGTGGAGTAATGGCACGTTCCACGAGCTCGCCCACGAACGCCCGCGCGTCCGCGAAGGGCTCGTCCTCGCGCGCCAAGAAGCCGGCGCCGGCACCCAAGCGCTACGTCGACGAACCCGACAAGCCGCCCGTCCTGGCCCGCGCCTGGATGGGCCTCGCGCACGCCACCGGCGGCGCCTTCCGCGCGTTCGGTCCGGAGACCCTCGAGAAGGACCAGCGGCGCGACGGGTTCCCGTTCGTGCTCGTGCTGCTGGCCGTGGTCGGCGCGATCGTGGAGTGGTTCCTGATCGGCACCGAGGTCGGCACCACCGTCAGCGCCTTCACCGTCGGTGCGCTCATCGGGCGCGAGGCGTTCGTCATGCCCGTGCTCCTGCTGATCCTCGCCGGCTGGCTGTTCCGCCACCCGGCGTCGGTGCACGACAACGGCCGCATCGGTATCGGTTTCGCGATGTTCATCCTCGCCGTCGCCGGCTTCTGCCATGTGTTCGGCGGCCGGCCGCAGCCCAAGGACGGTCTGCCCGCGCTGAGCCAGGCCGGCGGACTGTTCGGCTGGATGCTCGGCGAGCCGCTCACCTTCCTCACCCCCGTGGGAGCCGGGATCGTGCTGAGCCTGCTGACCGCGCTGAGCGTGCTGATCATCACCAAGACCCCGCCCAACCGCATCGGCCGCCGTCTCGGCGACCTCTACGCGTGGATGTTCGGCGCCGAACGGCCCGAACCGGCCGAACCGGGGACCGTCGCCTTCGCCGAGGCGGACAAGGACGCCGACGAGGGCGTGCCGTGGTGGCGCCGCACAAAGAGCGGGCGCGAGGAGGACCCGGACGGGCACCTCGGCTCGGACGACCTCACGGCGCTGCTGGACGCGTCCGGCGTGGGCGGATTCGACAACCCGGTCACCACGCCCCTCCCGGCTCCGGACGCCCCCACCGAGGTCATCGATCCGGCCGTGGTCGCCGGCGCGAAGAAGGCCGCCCGCGGCG
Organism: Microbacterium pollutisoli; assembly: GCF_053586795.1. Classification (NCBI taxonomy): domain Bacteria; kingdom Bacillati; phylum Actinomycetota; class Actinomycetes; order Micrococcales; family Microbacteriaceae; genus Microbacterium; species Microbacterium pollutisoli. The sequence continues at coordinate 11,606 of NZ_JBNYWT010000005.1, read as the reverse complement.
CCGACACCGGCATCCGCGACGACGCGACCGAGGTCATCGACGACGCGATGCTGCCGGGCATGTCCGGGCTCGGCGGTGACGGCGAGGGCCGCCCGCCGTCGGCGGCGCCGTACCGCCTGCCGTCGGTGGCCGCGCTGGCGGAGGGCACACCGCCCAAGGCCCGGTCCGAGGCCAACGACAAGGTCGTCGCCGCGATCACCGGTGTGTTCGAGCAGTTCGGCGTCAACGCCCGCGTCACCGGCTTCTCGCGCGGCCCGACGGTCACCCAGTACGAGATCGAGCTCGGGCCCGGCGTCAAGGTCGAGCGCATCACCGCGCTGACCAACAACATCGCCTACGCCGTCGCGTCCAACGAGGTCCGCATCCTCGCCCCGATCCCGGGCAAGAGCGCCATCGGCGTCGAGATCCCCAACGCCGACCGCGAGATCGTGACCCTCGGCGACGTGCTGCGCTCGAGCACCGCGACCGCGTCCACCCACCCGATGACCATCGGCGTCGGCAAGGACGTCGGCGGCGGCTACGTCATCGCGAATCTCGCGAAGATGCCGCACCTGCTGGTGGCCGGCTCCACCGGCTCGGGCAAGTCGAGCTTCGTGAACTCGATGATCACGAGCCTGCTGATGCGCGCCAAGCCGTCCGATGTGCGCATGGTGCTGATCGATCCCAAGCGGGTCGAGCTGACCAGCTACGCGGGCGTGCCGCACCTGATCACCCCCATCATCACGAACCCGAAGAAGGCCGCCGAGGCGTTGCAGTGGGTCGTGAAGGAGATGGACATGCGGTACGACGACCTCGCGTCGTTCGGCTTCCGCCACATCGACGACTTCAACAAGGCGGTCCGCGCCGGGGAGATCACCCTTCCGGCCGGCAGCGAGCGCGTGCTCAAGCCCTACCCGTACCTGCTGGTGGTCGTCGACGAGCTGGCCGACCTCATGATGGTCGCCCCGCGCGACGTCGAGGACTCGATCGTGCGCATCACCCAGCTGGCCCGCGCCAGCGGCATCCACCTCGTCCTGGCCACCCAGCGCCCGTCGGTCGATGTGGTCACCGGCCTCATCAAGGCCAACGTGCCCTCGCGCCTCGCGTTCGCGGTGACCAGCGTCACCGACTCCCGCGTCATCCTCGACCAGCCCGGCGCCGACCGGCTGATCGGGCAGGGTGACGGACTGTTCCTGCCGATGGGCGCGTCCAAGTCCATCCGGGTGCAGGGCGCGTGGGTGAGCGAGCCCGAGATCGAGAAGGTCGTCGCGCACGTCAAGGGCCAGGCCGAGCCGGAGTACCGCCCCGACGTCGCCGCGGTCGTGGAGAAGAAGGAGATCGACGCCGACATCGGCGACGACCTCGAGCTGCTGCTGGCGGCCGCCGAGCAGATCATCTCGACCCAGTTCGGCTCCACCTCCATGCTGCAGCGCAAGCTGCGCGTCGGGTTCGCCAAGGCCGGGCGGCTCATGGACCTGCTCGAGTCCCGCGAGATCGTCGGCCCGTCCGAGGGGTCGAAGGCCCGCGACGTGCTGGTCACCCCCGACCAGCTGCCGGCCGTCCTGGCCCGGCTGCGCGGCGAGGAGCCGCCCGCCGCCGGGCCCGCCGACCCGGTGGAGGAGCAGTTCGCGGGCTACGAGGTCGTCGACGGCGACGATGGCGATGAAGACGCGTGGGGTCTCACCGGGCGCGAGTGACGCCGGTAGGCTCGTCCCGTGGCCATCCCGAGGCAGCTGCCCAACGCGATCACCATCGTGCGCATTCTGTGCGCTCCCGTCTTCGTCTGGCTCCTGCTGGCGGATGCCGGGACCGACGGCGCTCTGCGCTGGTGGGCCGCCGCGCTGTTCATCGTCGCCATCGCGACCGACGGCATCGACGGTCACCTCGCGCGTAAGCACGGCATCGTCACCGACCTCGGCAAACTGCTCGACCCGATCGCCGACAAGGTCCTGACGGGCGCCGCGTTCGTCTGCCTGTCGATCCTCGCCGAGCTGCCCTGGTGGATCACGATCGTCGTGCTCGTACGCGAGTTGGGCGTGACCGTCGACCGGCTCATCGTCGCCGCCGACCACGTCGTGGCCGCCGCCTGGATGGGCAAGCTCAAGACCGTCGCACAGGCGGTCGCCCTGTCGCTCGCACTGCTGCCGCTGTGGACGGTCGTGGGGGAGTGGATCCACATCGTCAACGCCGTGACGATGACCATCGCCGTCGTCCTCACCATCGCCAGCGGTGTCGACTACGTCGTCACGGCGATCCGCGCACGGCGGGGGGCGCGACGATGACCCGGCGACCGGCGCCGGCGCCCGACCTGCCCGACGACATCGAATCGACCCTCGTGTCGCCGGGGCGTCGCACCGACCCCGAGCGTCTGGTGGCCCGACTCAAAGAGCTCGGGTGGACGCTCGGGGTGGCCGAGTCGCTCACCGGGGGCATGGTCATCGCCTCTCTCATCGACGTCGCCGGCGCCTCGGCCGTGGTCCGCGGCGGGGTCGTGGCCTACGCGACAGAGCTGAAGCAGACGCTGCTGGGTGTCGACCAGGCGCTGCTCGAGGCCCACGGCCCGGTCCACCCCCGGGTGGCGCGGCAGATGGCTGACGGCGCGCGGCGCGCGCTCGGCCATGAGGGCGTCCCCACTGATGTGGGCGTGGCGACCACCGGCATCGCCGGCCCGGTCTCGCCCGACGGGCAGCCGGTGGGCACGGTGCACATCGCCGTGTCGACGCCGCTCGGCTCGCGCGCCGAGTCGCTGCTGCTGACCGGCGACCGCCATACGATCCGCACCGAAGCGACTGCGCGGGCGCTGCGCCTGATCATCGAGGCGCTCTGACGGTTCGGAATACCGCGGGTGTCGAACCTGTTACGTATGAGTGATTCCCATGTATTCCTCAGGGGTAAGGGGATATGGTGACCGAAAAGGTGAGGTACTGTTGTCCACCCGAGACACAGCAGAAGTAGGCAGAGGAGGGGGCCCGACATGATCCTGGTACGTCAAGAGATCGGCGATGTCCTGCGTGATCTTCGCTTGCAGAGGGGCCGCACCCTCCGTCAGGTCGCGGGGCGCGCGAGCGTCGCGCTGGGCTACCTGAGCGAAGTGGAGCGCGGTCAGAAGGAGGCGTCCAGCGAGATCCTCGCCGCCGTCGCCGAAGCGCTCGATGTCCCCATCTCGTCCATCATGCGTGAGGTCGGCGACCGCATCTCGGTTCTCGAGGGCCTGCAGACCATTCCCGACGTCGTGCCGGACGACCTGGCGTCGCTGGGCGACGACCTCGTCCAGCCCGAGCTGTCGCTGCGCTGACGCCGCCGATGCGGCTCAGCGAGTTCGAACGCGCCGTCGCGCGCGAGTTCGGCTCCGCAGGCGCGACCCTGGTCAACGACCTGGCGCTGCCGCACGTCGGCAACCGCACCGCGGCCGAGTGCCTGCGGGCGGGTGTCGACCCGCGGGAGGTCTGGTACGCGCTGTGCTTGGAGACCGATGTGCCGCCCGCACGTCGGCACGGCGTGGGCCTGCAGGACCCGCCGCGTAACTGACCCGCACGGGTGACCCGGCGGGGCGGGGCTGCCCGCACAGGGGATGCCGGCGTTCGGCGGGATGCCGGCGTTCGAACATCCGCTTTCGGCGTGTCATCGAAAATCCGTTCGAGACGTGGCATAGCCTCCTGCACAAGCGGAGTCATTCCGCCGCTGTCCACCGAAGATGCGCTTCCGCCCGACGATGTCGGAGGGTGCACATAGCGTGGACAGCGTCGGATGACACCACACGCCTTGTCGCAGCACGTGCTCCACCGGAGGGCGGCGCGACAGCCTACAGGCGACGGAATGCGAACCAGAAGGAGCACCCATGCCCTCTCCCGCTGAGCGCGAGAAAGCCCTCGAGTCGGCTCTCGCCCAGATCGACCGGCAGTTCGGAAAGGGCTCGGTCATGCGACTGGGCAGCGACGAACGCGCCCCGGTCGAGACGATCTCCACCGGATCGATCGCCCTTGACGCCGCGCTCGGCATCGGCGGGCTCCCGCGCGGTCGCATCATCGAGATCTACGGTCCGGAGTCGTCGGGTAAGACGACGCTGACCCTCCACGCGATCGCCAACGCGCAGCGCGCCGGCGGCATCGCCGCCTTCATCGACGCCGAGCACGCGCTCGACCCCGACTACGCGCAGAAGCTGGGCGTCGACATCGACCAGCTGCTGGTGTCGCAGCCCGACACCGGTGAGCAGGCGCTCGAGATCGCCGACATGCTGATCCGCTCCGGCGCGATCGACCTGGTCGTCATCGACTCCGTCGCCGCGCTCGTGCCCGAGGCGGAGATCAAGGGCGAGATGGGCGACTCGCACGTCGGTCTGCAGGCGCGCCTCATGTCGCAGGCGCTGCGCAAGCTGACCGGTGGCCTGAACCAGACCAAGACCACCGCCATCTTCATCAACCAGCTGCGCGAGAAGATCGGCGTGTTCTTCGGGTCGCCCGAGACCACCGCCGGTGGAAAGGCGCTGAAGTTCTACGCCTCCGTGCGCCTCGACATCCGGCGCATCGAGACCCTGAAGGACGGCACCGAAGCGGTCGGCAACCGCACCCGCGTCAAGGTCGTCAAGAACAAGATGGCGCCGCCGTTCAAGCAGGCCGAGTTCGACATCCTGTACGGCGTCGGCATCTCTCGCGAAGGCAGCCTCATCGACTACGGGGTGGAGCACGGCATCGTCAAGAAGTCGGGTGCCTGGTACACCTACGACGGCGAGCAGCTCGGGCAGGGCAAGGAGAACGCCCGCAACTTCCTGATCAAGAACACCGACATCGCCGCGGACATCGAGGCGAAGATCAAGCAGAAGCTCGGCATCGGCGTTCCGCGGGCGGTCGAGGCGCCGCCCGCCCCGGCGGCAGACCTGACCGCGCGCCGCCCGGCGTGAGGCGCCGGCAGCCGCCGCACAAGGTGACAGACGCATGAGCGACGACCAGGGCGAGCCCGGGGCCGACAACGGCCGCGGGCTCGCCCCCGTCATCCCGCTGTTCGGGGCGCGCGGCGCCGCCGGGCCGCAACCCGGTGGCGAAGAGGTCTCCGACCTACCCCGTGCTGCTGCCGCCGGCCGCGCCGTGCCCGCCGACGACGGTGCGGACGCCGCGGGCCACGGTGCCCCGGAGACCGACTGGCACACCAGCTGGCTCGGCGACGAGGCCGGCGACGACCCCGCGACGGCCGATGACGACGAGCGGGAGCGGATCGAGGCCGCCGAGGCGATGCTGCTGCGCAAGCTGCGGGGCCGCTCGCTCTCGATCCGCGAGGCGCGCACGCACCTGGCCGGGCACGAACTCGACGCCGCCGCCGTCGACGGGGTGATCGCGCGGTTCGAGCGCAACGGCTACCTCGACGATGCGAAGCTGGCCGATCAGCTCATCCACACCGCGATGCACCGCAAGGGGCAGGGGCGACGGGTCGTCGCCCAGGCACTTGCACAACGGGGCATTCCCCGCGAGGTCGTCGACGCCGCGCTGGCCGAGGCGCCGGACGACGACGCCGAGCGCGCCCTCGAGTTCGCCCGACACAAGGCCCGCACCATGACCGACCTCGACCGGGACGTCGCGCTGCGACGCCTGGCCGGGCAGCTGGCCCGACGCGGCTACGGCGCGCAGGCGCTCGACGCCGCCCGGCAGGCGCTCGATGAGGCCGGGGGCTCCCGCGGTCCCCGCACGGGCGTGCGCTTCACCTGACCCGTCTCCAGCGGCCGGACACCCGGATTGCGCTCGTACAATGGTCGGATCATGACTTCGCCTTCTTCCGCGCCGACGCTGATCGCACCGTCGCCGGCCGCCGTCGCCGCCGACGGTGCCGCCCGCACCTACGAGGTGCGGACCTTCGGCTGCCAGATGAACGTCCACGACTCCGAACGTCTGTCCGGTTCGCTGGAGAGCGCCGGCTACGTGCGCGCCCAGCCGGGTACCGACCCCGACGTCGTCGTCATCAACACCTGCGCCGTGCGCGACAACGCCGCCGGCAAGTTGTACGGCACGCTCGGCCACCTCAAGAGCCGCAAGGACAAGCACGCCGGCATGCAGATCGCCGTCGGCGGCTGCCTCGCTCAGATGGACAAGGACACGGTGCTCGAGAAGGCGCCGTGGGTCGACGTCGTGTTCGGCACCCACAACATGGGCTCGCTGCCCGGACTGCTCGAACGCGCCCGGCACAACGACGACGCCGAGCTGGAGATCCTCGAATCGCTCGAAGTGTTCCCGTCGACCCTGCCCACCAAGCGGGACTCCGTGTACAGCGGCTGGGTGTCGATCTCGGTCGGCTGCAACAACACCTGCACCTTCTGCATCGTGCCCAGCCTGCGCGGCAAGGAGAAGGACCGCCGCCCCGGCGACATCCTCAGCGAGATCAAGCTCCTCGTCGACGACGGCGCCATCGAAGTGACGCTGCTGGGCCAGAACGTCAACAGCTACGGCGTCGAGTTCGGTGACCGGCAGGCCTTCGGCAAGCTGCTGCGCGCCGCCGGCCAGATCGAGGGGCTCGAGCGCATCCGCTTCACCAGCCCCCACCCGGCCGCCTTCACCGACGACGTCATCGACGCGATGGCCGAGACCGAAGCGGTCATGCCGCAGCTGCACATGCCGCTGCAGTCCGGCTCCGACCGCATCCTCAAGGCGATGCGCCGCTCCTACCGCAGCGAGCGGTTCCTGGGCATCCTCGACCGCGTCCGTGCGAAGATGCCCGACGCCGCCATCTCCACCGACATCATCGTCGGCTTCCCCGGTGAGACCGAGGAGGACTTCGAAGACACGCTGCGCGTCGTCGAGCAGGCCCGCTTCGCGAGCGCCTTCACGTTCCAGTACTCGATCCGCGAGGGCACCCCCGCAGCGACCATGCCCGACCAGGTCCCCAAGGAGGTCGTGCAGGCCCGCTACGAGCGTCTCGTGGCCCTGCAGGAGCGCCTCAGCCTCGAAGAGAACCAGAAGCAGGTCGGCCGCGAGCTGCAAGTGCTCGTCTCCACCGGCGAGGGCAAGAAGGACGCCGCGACCCACCGCCTGACCGGTCGCGCCGAGGACAACCGCCTCGTGCACTTCGAGTTGCCGGCCGGCAGCGACACGCCCCGGCCCGGTGACATCGTCTCGGTCGTGGTGACCCACGCCGCGCCGTTCCACCTGCTCGCCGACAGCCCCGACGGTGCCCCGCTGCGCATCCGCCGCACCCGCGCCGGTGACGCCTGGGATCGCACGCAGGCCGAATCCTGCGGCGTTCCCGCGCCGGCATCCGGCGCGGGGCCGCGCGCGGTCTCGCTCGGCCTGCCGACGCTGCGCCTCACCGCCGCGCAGTGACCGCCCCGCGCCTGTGGGCGATCGTCGGCGCCACGGGCACCGGCAAGACCGGGCTGTCCCTGGACCTCGCTCAGGCCCTTGCCGCGCGCGGACGTGCGGCCGAGATCGTGAACGCCGACGCCATGCAGCTGTATCGCGGCATGGACATCGGCACCGCGAAGCTCCCCGCGTCGCAGCGCCGCGGCATCCCGCACCACCTGTTCGACATGCTCGAGGTGACTGAGGAGGCCGCGGTGGCCGCGTACCAGCCGGCCGCCCGCGACACCATCGGGCAGATCTTCGCGCGCGGCGCCGACGCGATCCTGGTCGGCGGGTCCGGCCTGTACGTGTCCAGCGTGCTGTTCGATTTCCGGTTCCCGCCGCACGACGACGCCCTGCGCGCGCAGCTGGAAGCCGACCTGGCCCGCGACGGGGCGGGCGTGCTCTTCGCGCGGCTGCGCGAGCTCGACCCGGCCACCGCGCAGCGCATCGACGCGCGCAACGGCCGGCGGGTCGTGCGTGCCCTCGAGGTCGTGCTGCAGGGCGAGGCCACCCACGGCGCCGTGCTGCCGGCGGCGCCCACACCGTGGCACGAGCCGCTGCGCATCATCGGCGTGCACCTCGACCGCGCGACCCTCGTGCAGCGGCTCGACGCGCGCGTCGAGGCGATGTGGCGCGACGGACTTCTCGACGAGGTCCGGCACCTGCGTGAGCACGGGCTCGAGGACGGCGTCACGGCGCGCAGGGCGATCGGATACGCGCAGGCTCTCGCTCAGCTGGCCGGCGAGATCACCGAGGCCGAGGCGATCGCGCAGACGCAGGCGCTCACCCGTCGCTACGCACGGCGGCAGGTGTCGTGGTTCAAACGCTACGCCGGCATCCGGTGGATAGATTCCCCCGTCGACGCGGCGGCGCTGGCAGACTCGACCGCATGACTGTCGAGATCGTCCGTTCGCTCTTCCCGATACCGAAGCCGTCGTTCGACTACGAGCCGTTCGACATCTGGGCGACCGGCAAGCGCCTCATCGCCGACTGACCGCCGGTCTCGCTCCTTAGAATGGGGGGATGCCGGAGACCATCGCATTCACCAAGGGCCATGGCACCGGCAACGACTTCGTCATCGTGCCCGACGCCGAGGGCGGCCTCGAGCTCGGGGACGATCAGGTCGCGGCGCTGTGCGACCGGCGATTCGGCATCGGGGGCGACGGGCTGCTGCGCGTGGTCCGGGCCGACCGCATCGCCGACGGTGCCGCGGCGGCCGCAGCCGGCGTCGAATGGTTCATGGACTACCGCAACGCCGACGGCTCGGCGGCCGAGATGTGCGGCAACGGCACCCGTGTGGTCGCCCGCTACCTCGTCGATGCCGGCTGGGCCACGCTGGACACGCCGCTGCGCATCGGCACCCGCGCCGGCGTGAAGACCCTCACCCGCAGCGACGACGGCTTCGAAGTCGACCTGGGCGTCTGGCGCGAGGAGCCGGACGAGGTGACGGTGCGGGCGCGCGGCCTCGACGTGCCGCGACCGGGTATGGGCATCGATGTCGGCAACCCGCACGTGGTGGTGGCGTTGTCCAGCGCGGCCGAGCTGGATGCGCTCGACCTGACGGTGCAGCCGATCCTCGCGCCCCTGCCGCCGGCGGGCGCCAACATCGAGTTCGTCGTACCGGCCGATCCCCTCGTGCGCGGGGGCGTCGGCCGGCTGCGGATGCGGGTGTTCGAGCGCGGGGTGGGCGAGACGCTGTCGTGCGGCACCGGTGTGGCCGCGGCCGCGCTCGCGGTGCGCAGCTGGGCCGGTGCCGCCGCACCCGACCGGTGGGTGGTCGACGTGCCCGGCGGCCGGCTGGGAGTCCGCGTCGACCCGGCGGCCGACGGCCCTCACGTGCTGCTGTCCGGCCCGGCGACCCTGGTGTTCTCGGGCACGGTGGCGCTCGCCTGACGGATGCCGGTGCCCTGCGGGCCGCCGGTGCTCAGGGGAGGGTGATCGGCGCGGTCGGCGGCGTGCCGTGCCGGCGCACGCGCAGCACGCGGAATCCCCGACCGGTCGCGGCGCGCGACACCGTGTATCCGTCGGTGAACGTGGCCGCCAGCCAGCGCTGCAGCGAATCCGACCCGAGGTTGCGCTGGACGACCAGCCAGGCGTCGCTGCGCTCGTCGAGCCGCGGGATCCACGTCTCGAGCAGGCGGTGCAGCTCGTTCTTGCCCACCCGGATGGGCGGGTTGGAGCGGATCGTGCGGAACACGATGTCGTCGGGAACATCCTCCGGGCGCACCGCGTTCACATTGTCGAGCCCCAGTTCCGCCGCGTTGCGGCGCACCAGGTCCAGAGCGCGCTCGTTGACGTCGACAGCCCATACCGTCGCGTGCGGCGCGTCCAGGGCCAGCGACAAGGCGATCGGCCCCCATCCGCACCCCACGTCGAGCAGATGCCCGCCCGGCGGCGGGCTCGGCGTGTTGGCCAGCAGCACGCCGGTGCCGCCGTCCACGTGGTCGGGACTGAACACGCCGCCGGCCGTCGACACCTCGACGTCCCGCCCGGCGAGATGGACCCGGATGCGACGGAGATTCTCGGCGCTGGACGGACTCGCGCTGAAATAGTGGTCGCTCGGCACGCAGTAGAGCGTAGCGGAGGAGCCCCCCGCCGCGGGAGGCTAGAGTGCACGGGTGGCCACGCGCCACCCCGGAAGGATGACATGACAGACACCACCACCCCGAACAGCCCCGACGAGACACCGGTCGACCCGGTGGACCGGGTGCTGGCCAACGCGCAGTCGCGTTCGGGGGTGCGCGTGTTCGGCGCTGCGCAGGCGCTGCAGGAGGAGTCGACCGTCGCGTACGGCGACACCGACGGCGAGCAGTGGGATCGCGAAGAGCGCGCCGCGCTGCGACGCGTGCCCGGGCTGTCGACCGAACTCGAAGACGTCACCGAAGTCGAGTACCGGCAGCTGCGCCTTGAGAACGTCGTCCTCATCGGCGTCTACCCGCAGGGCGCGCAGGAGGACGCCGAGAACTCGCTGCGTGAGCTCGCGGCCCTGGCCGAGACCGCGGGCGCCGTCGTGCTCGACGGCGTCCTGCAGCGGCGCCCCCACCCCGACCCGGCGACCTACATCGGCAGCGGCAAGGCCGGGGAGCTGCGCGACCTCGTCGCCGCGCTCGGCGCCGACACCGTCATCGCCGACACCGAGTTGGCACCCAGCCAGCGGCGTGCCCTCGAAGACGTCGTCAAAGTGAAGGTCATCGACCGCACCACCGTCATCCTCGACATCTTCAGCCAGCACGCCAAGAGCCGTGAGGGCAAGGCGCAGGTCGAACTGGCCCAGCTCGAATACCTGCTCCCGCGTCTGCGCGGGTGGGGTGAGTCGATGAGCCGCCAGGCCGGTGGCCAGGTGGGCGCGGCCGGTGCCGGCATGGGCTCACGCGGACCCGGTGAGACCAAGATCGAGCTCGACCGGCGTCGCATCCGCACGCGCATGGCGCAGCTGCGCCGCCAGATCCGCGACTTCGCCCCGGCCCGCGGTGCCAAGCGGGCCGAGCGCAAGCGGAACACCATTCCGTCGGTCGCCATCGCCGGCTACACCAACGCCGGCAAGTCCAGTCTGCTCAACCGGCTCACCAGCGCCGGTGTGCTCGTCGAGAACGCCCTGTTCGCGACCCTGGATGCCACGGTGCGGCGCGCCCAGACCGAAGACGGCCGCGTGTACACGCTGACCGACACGGTCGGGTTCGTCCGCAACCTGCCGCACCAGCTCGTGGAGGCCTTCCGCTCCACCCTCGAGGAGGTCGGTGAGGCCGACGTCATCGTGCATGTGGTCGACGGATCGCACCCCGACCCGGCGGCCCAGCTGGCGACGGTGCGGGACGTGATGGGCGACGTGGGCGCGCGGTCCACGGCCGAGATCGTCGTGTTCAACAAGGCCGACCTCGTCGACCCCGATACGCGCCTCGTGCTGCACGGGCTGGAGCCGGGTGCGCTGTTCGTGTCGTCGCGCACGGGCGAGGGCATCGAACAGCTGCGGGCCGCGATCGCCGACGCGCTGCCGCTGCCGGCGGTCGAGATCCACGCCCTCGTCCCGTATGACCGGGGTGACCTCATCAACGCCGTGCACGAGTCGGGTCTCATCGTCTCGACCCGCCACGAGCCCGGCGGCACCGCGGTGCACGCGCGTGTCTCCGAGCGCCTGGCGGCCGATCTCGCCCCGTACGCGGTCTGAGGGCGCCGTCGGCCTCAGACCCTATGAGTGTGGGGTTCTGATGTTGGTCTTGTAGGCCAGGGCCTCACGGTGCAGATTCGTGGATCATCCCCGAGGAGCGGCCTTGGGGTGCCGACATGCAGCGGAGGCCCTGGTGTTTA
>NZ_JBNYWT010000004.1:0-414679 GCF_053586795.1 Microbacterium pollutisoli | reverse complement strand
ATAAACACCAGGGCCTCCGCTGCATGTCGGCACCCCAAGGCCGCTCCTCGGGGATGATCCACGAATCTGCACCGTGAGGCCCTGGCCTACAAGACCAACATCAGAACCCCACACTCATAGGGTCTGATCCGCCGCACCCGCCGCACCCAATTCCGTGTCGAGTTCGGATTTCGGTTAACAGCGGCTAACATGTCGGGGGCGATACGAAGGAGTGTCTGGGGATGCACGACCACCGCGCGGCGATCATCGGCGCAGGACCATCGGGGCTCTCCGCTGCGCGCGCCCTGCAGAAGGCCGGGATCGGCTTCGACGGCTACGAGGCCTCCTCGGGGGTGGGCGGGCTCTGGGACATCGACAACCCGCGCTCGACGATGTACGAGTCGGCGCACCTGATCTCCTCGCGCACGACGACGCAGTTCACCGAGTTCCCGATGGCGACCGACGCCGACTATCCGGGCCACCGCGTGCTCATCCGGTACTTCCGTGACTTCGCCGACCACTTCTCGCTCACCGAGCACTTCCGGTTCGACACGAAAGTGACCGCCGTCACCCGGGACGGCGACGGCTGGACGGTGACCGCGACGGCACCGGACGGCTCCGAGACCCGCGCGCACTACGACAGCGTCATCCTGGCCAACGGCACCCTGGCCGAACCGAACGTGCCCACCTTCCCCGGTTCGTTCACCGGCGAGCTGCTGCACACCAGTGCGTACAAGCGGGCCACCCAGCTGACCGGCAAGCGGGTGCTGATCATCGGTGCCGGCAACTCCGGATGCGACATCGCGGTGGATGCCGTGCACCACGCCGCCTCGGTCGACATGAGCGTGCGCCGCGGCTACTACTTCGTGCCCCGGTACCTCTTCGGACGCCCATCCGACACCCTGAACCAGGGCCGGCCGCTGCCGGCACGCATCAAGCAGTTCATCGACACGCGCATCCTGCGAGCGTTCACCGGTGACCCGGTGAAGTTCGGCTTCCCGCGGCCCGACTACAAGATCTACGAGTCGCACCCGATCGTGAACACCCTCATCCTGAACCACCTCGGTCAGGGCGACCTGCGCATCCGCGCCGACATCGACCGGTTCGACGGCGACACGGTGCACTTCCGCGACGGGTCGAGCGGGCAGTACGACACCGTGCTGCTGGCCACCGGGTATCGGCTCGACTACCCCTTCGTCGACCGCGCCGACCTCAACTGGACGGGTGCCAGCCCCCGCCTGTTCCTGAACATCTTCCCGCCCTCGTTCAACGGCCTGTACGTCATGGGCATGATCGAGGCGTCCGGCATCGGCTGGCAGGGCCGGTACGAGCAGGCCGAGCTCATCGCCGCCTACCTGGCCGCACCCGCCCACCGCCAGGCCGCGTTCCGCCGCCGGGTGACCGGTGAGCCGTGGCCCGATCTGACCGGCGGCTACCGCTACCTGGGCCTGGACCGCATGGCGTACTACGTCAACAAAGACGCCTACCGCCGCGAGCTCCGCGCGGCCGCTGCCCCCCTCGTGGATGCGGCCGCTGCACACGACCGCATCAGCACGCCCGCTCGCTGACCGCACCCGAACGACAGAAAGCACCCTGATGAACCCGGACGACGTCGTCCTGAACTTCACCCCCGGCACGCTCATGATCCTGAACGTGGTGCTGGGACTGATCATGTTCGGCATCGCGCTGGACACCGCGCCCGGCGACTTCAAGGCGGTGGCCCGCAGACCGAAGCCGTTCGTGGCCGCGATCGTCGCGCAGCTGGTGGTGCTGCCGGCGGTGACCTTCGCGCTGACGCTCGTGCTGCCGATCCCGCCGTCGATGGCTCTGGGCATGATCCTGGTGGCGTGCTGCCCGCCCGGCAACATCTCGCAGGTGCTCACCCACCGCTCCGGCGGCAACGTGGCCCTGTCGGTGTCGATGACCGCCGTCGGCAACCTCATCTACATCGTGACGCTGCCGTTGAGCCTCGCCTTCTGGGGCTCCTTGCACCCGACCGCGCGGGCGCTGCTGGAGCGCGTCGAGCTGAACCCGTGGCAGATGCTGCTGGAGATCTTCCTCATCATCGGTCTGCCGTTCCTGGTGGGCCTGGCCATCCGCGCCCGGTTGGTGAGATTCGCCGCGAAGGTGCAGCCGTTCGTGAAGTGGTTCTCGCTCCTCGCCCTGCTCGGTTTCATCGTCGGCGCCCTCGCCGGCAACTGGATGTATTTCGTCGCGTTCCTGGGCATCATCGTGCTGGTGGTCACGATCCACGACGCCGTGGCGCTGGCCCTCGGTTACGGCACCGCGGTCGTCGGCGGCATGGGCACGCGCGAGCGCAAGGCCGTCACGTTCGAGGTCGGCATCCGCAACGCCGGTCTGGGCCTGGGCCTGGTGTTCGCGTTCTTCGGCGGCCTGGGCGGCATGGCGATCGTGGCCGGCTGGTGGGGGGTCTGGGACATCATCGCGGGCCTGATCCTGGCCGCGCTGTGGCGGCGCCACACGAAGCGGCGCACCGGGTCGGGCACCGGTGACGCGACGGGACGCGCCGCGGTGGATGCCACGGCGGCGCCGGACGGAACCGGCGGTGCGGCGGGCGGGACCACGGCGGACGGAGCCGTGTCATGAGCCGGCGTGTGCTGGTCACCGGCGGCAGCGGCTTCCTCGGGTCGCACGTCGCGGCCGCGCTGGTGGCGCACCCCGGAGTGGAACTGGTCGTCGCCGGCGATGTGCGCACCCCGCCGGAACCGGTCGCGGGGGTCGTGTACGAGACGTGCGACGTGACCCGCCCCGACGGACTGCCCGAACTGCTGCGCCGCCACCGCATCGACGTCGTCGTGCATCTGGCCGCGATCGTCAACCCCGGCCGAGACCATGACCTCGAGTACCGCGTCGACGTCGACGGTGCCCGGCACGTGCTCGAGGCGTGCGTGGCCGCCGGGGTGCAGCGCATCGTCGTGTCGTCGTCGGGGGCCGCCTACGGGTATCACGCCGACAACCCGCAGTGGCTGCGGGAGGACGACCCGGTGCGCGGCAACGACGAGTTCCCCTACGCGAAGCACAAGCGGCTGGTCGAGCAGATGCTCGGCGCGTTCCGCGAGACCGATCCCCAGCTCGAGCAGGTGGTGTTCCGCATCGGCACGATCCTGGGACCGACCGTGAAGAACCAGATCACGGCGCTGTGGGACGGCCCGGCGCTGCTGGCGGTGCGCGGCTCGGAGTCCCCGTTCGTGTTCGTCTGGGTCGACGATGTCGCCGCGGCGATGGCGCACGCCGCCACCGACGGTCCGCCGGGCATCTACAACGTCGCCGGGGATGGGGCGGTCACCGTGCGTCAGATCGCCCGGCGCCTGGGCAAGCCGGTGCTGAACGTGCCGGCATCCCTGCTGGCCGTCGTGCTCCGGCTGGGACGCGCGCTGCGATTGACGGTGCACGGCCCCGAGCAGGTCGGTTTCCTGCGCTACCGGCCCGTGCTCGCCAACGACGCGCTGCGGGAACGGTTCGGGTTCACGCCGTCGAAGACCTCGGCGGAGGCGTTCGAGGCGTACCTGGCCACCCACCCTGATCTGGCGCGGCGCTGATCGGGCGCGACGGCGCGGCGGCCGCGGTCAGGCGGCGAAGCCGTCGGCGATCAGGGCGATGAGCTCCTCGCGCTCCTCCACCGACAGGAAGGCCGCGGCGGCCGCGTTGAGCTGGAACGCCTCGAGGTCGTCGAGCGTGTACTCGAACGTGTCGGCGAGCAGCTTCAGCTCGCGGGTGAGCGAGGTGCGGCTCATGGTGCGGTTGTCGACGTTCACCGTGACGGCGAAGCCGAGCTGGTAGAGCAGGTCGAACGGGTGGTCCTCCAGCTGCGTGCCCCAGCGCTCGATGGCCCCGGTCTGCAGGTTCGACGACGGCGACAGCTCGAGCGGGATCTCGCGATCGCGCACCCAGCGGGCCAGGTCGCCGAACTGGACGAGCACCTCGTCGCCTTCCTGCGAGACGACGTCGAGGTCTTCGGCGATGCGCACCCCGTGCCCCAGCCGCAGCGCCCGTCCGTCCAGCAGCGCGGAGCGGATCGAGTCGAGGCCCGCCGCTTCGCCCGCGTGCACGGTGACCGGGAAGAACTCGGATGCCAGGTAGTCGAACGCGGCCCGGTGATTAGACGGCGGGAAGCCGTCCTCGGGGCCGGCGATGTCGAAGCCGCACGCGCCGTCGTTGCGGAAGGCGACGGCGAGCTTGGCGATCTCCAGCGACCGGTCGGTGTGGCGCATCGCGGTGATCAGCTGCCCCACGCGGATGTCGCGGCCGGTCGCGTCGACCGCGTCCTCCCCGGCTTCGATGCCCTCCTGCACCGCCTCGACCGCTTCCTCCAGCGTCAGCCCGCGGGCCAGGTGCTGCTCGGGGGCCCACCGCACCTCGCCGTAGATGACGCCGTCGGCGGCCAGGTCCTCGACGAACTCCTGCGCCACCCGGCGCAGCCCCTCACGGGTCTGCATGACCGCGGTGGTCAGGTCGAACGTCTTCAGGTACTCGACGAGCGACCCGGAGTCGCTCTGGTCCTCGAACCAGTCGGCCAACGCGTCGGCGTCGTCGGTCGGCACGTCCAGGCCGATCTCGTCGGCCAGCTCGATGATCGTCTGGGGCCGCACGGCGCCGTCGAGGTGGTCGTGCAGCGACACCTTCGGCAGGGAGCGGATCGAGACGCCCTGCAGCTTCGGGTCACGGTGTGGATCGATGGCCATGATGATGCTCCTCCGGTCAGGCGGTGATGCGCTCGCGCACGAGGGGCGCCCGGGTACCGGCCGTCGCATCGGCGCCGACCTCCCAGGCACCCTCGAGCGCGTCCAGCGCGCGGGCGAACCGCTGGTCATCATCGGCCAGCAAGGTGAACACGGGCTGACCGGCGCGCACGGTGTCGCCGGGGCTGACGTGCAGATCGATGCCGGCGGCGTGGATGACCCGATCCTGCGCCCGGGCGCGACCGGCGCCCAGCCGCCAGGCGGCGATGCCGAAGGGCAGCGCGTCGAGGCGGGTGACGACGCCGTCGGCGGTGGCGGTGACGGTGTGCGTCTCGCGCGGGGCCGGCAGCGCGGCATCCGGGTCGCCGTCCTGGGCGCGGATCATGGCCCGCCAGGTGTCCATGGCACGCCCGTCGCGCAGGGCCTCCTCGACGTCGGCGTCCGGCCGGCCGGCGAGCGTCAGCATCTCGCGTGCCAGGGCGACGGTCAGCTCGACGACATCGGCCGGGCCGCCGCCGGCGAGCACCTCGACCGACTCGCGGACCTCGTTCGCGTTGCCGATGGCCCGGCCCAACGGGGCGTTCATGTCGGTCAGCAGCGCCGTCGTCGCGACACCCGAGTCGGTGCCCAGCGCCACCATGGTGTGCGCCAGCTCCCGGGCGCGGTCGATGTCCTGCATGAACGCGCCGGACCCGAACTTCACATCGAGCACGAGCGCATCGGTGCCCTCGGCGATCTTCTTCGACATGATGCTCGAGGCGATCAGCGGAATCGCCTCGACGGTGCCGGTGACATCGCGCAGGGCGTAGAGCCGCTTGTCAGCCGGAGCCAGGCCGGTGCCGGCCGCGCAGATGACGGCGCCCACGTCGCGCAGCTGCGCGGTCAACTCGTCGTTGGTCAGCGCGGCCCGCCAACCCGGGATCGACTCGAGCTTGTCGAGGGTGCCGCCGGTGTGCCCGAGGCCGCGTCCGGACAGCTGCGGCACCGCGACGCCGAACGAGGCGACCAGGGGTGCCAGCGGCAGGGTGATCTTGTCCCCCACCCCGCCGGTGGAGTGCTTGTCGACGGTGGGCTTGCCGAGCCCGGCGAAGCTCATCCGCTCCCCGGAGGCGATCATCGCGTCGGTCATGACGCGGATCTCGTCGCGGGTCATGCCGTTGAGCAGGGTCGCCATGGCGAAGGCGGCCATCTGTGCGTCGGCGACGTACTCGCGGGTGTACGCGTCGATCATCCAGCGCAGCGCGTCTTCGGGCACGGCGCCGCCGTCCCGCTTGATGCGGATGACGTCGACGGCGTCGAAGGGTTCGACGGTCATCGTGCCGCCTCCAGGTCACGCGGCCCGAAGGCGTCGGGCAGCACCTCGTCGATCGAGCGGATGCCGGAGACGGTCTCCAGCAGCATGCCCGGCAGGGCGAACTCGTACAGCAGCTGACGGCAGCGTCCGCACGGCATGATCGTCTCGCCCTGACCGTTGACGCACACGAAGGCGACCAGCTGCCCGCCGCCGGACATCTGCAGATCGGAGACGAGACCGCATTCGGCGCACAGGCCGACCCCGTAGGACGCGTTCTCCACGTTGCAGCCCGAGACGATCCGCCCGTCGGAGACGAGCGCGGCCGCGCCCACCTTGTAGTGCGAGTACGGCGCGTACGCACGTCTCATGGCTTCGGTGGCGACCGCGCGCAGGTGGTCCCAGTCGATGTCGGTCATCGTCACCCCTTGATATACGGCTTGCCGGCGGCGGCGGGGCCGCGGATCTGCCCCGCGAACCCGGCCACGGCGAGGATCGTCACCACGTACGGCAGCATGAGCATGAACTCGCTGGGGATCGGGGTCTTCAGCACGGTGAGCAGGTTCTGCAGGTTCGTGGCGAACCCGAACAGCAGCCCGGCCAGCGCGGCCCGCACCGGGTCCCATCGGCCGAAGATCACCGCGGCCAGGGCGATGAAGCCGAGCCCGGCGGTCATCTCCTTGCCGAACTGCGGCACCGACACGAGCGTGAAGTACGCGCCGCCGATGCCGGCGATCGCACCGGCCAGCGACACGTTCCAGAACCGCGAGGTGTTGACGCGGATGCCGACGGTGTCGGCGGCCTGCGGGTGCTCGCCGACCGCACGCAGCCGCAGCCCCCACCGGGTGCGGTACAGGCCCCAGGCCACGAGGAACACGGCGATGTACATCAGGTACACGATGAAGGTCTGGTTGAACAGCACCGGGCCGATGATGGGGATCTCCGACAGCAGCGGGATCTCCATGCGGGTGAACCGCACGGGGTTGTTCAGCTCCGCCTCGTTGGGGGCCAGCAGCGCGCCGTACAGGAAGCCGGTGAGGCCGGTGACGAGCACGTTCAGCACGACACCGACGATCACCTGGTCGACGAGGTACTTGATCGAGAAGGCGGCCAGGACGAAGGCGACCAGCACACCGCCGACCATGGCGCCGATCAGGCCCACGAACGGATTGCGCGTGACACTGGACAGCAGGGCGGCCGAGAACGCGCCCAGCAGCAGCTGGCCCTCGATGGCGACGTTGATGACGCCGACGCGTTCGCCGAGCACGCCGCCCAGGGCGCCGAACACCAGCGGCACCGACAGCGACACGGCGCCGAACAGCAGTCCAGTCACCGGGACGAGGCCGTCCGCGGCCGCCCAGGTCAGGAAGGCGAACACGCCCAGCACGGCGAAGACGATCGTCAGCCACAGCCCGGTGCGGCGATACGACCAGGCCGACCAGGCCGACCACAGCGTGAGCAGCACCAGCACCACCAGGACGCTCCAGCAGGTCACGCCGGTGGGCACCGCCACGTCGGGCAGCGCGATCGATGAGCTGCGGTCGCCGAGCCGGAAGGTGCTCGTGCCGTCGCGCGGCGCGAACAGGAACAGCAGCGCCAGCAGGACCGTCACCCCGGCCAGGGTGATCGGCACCTTCATGCTGCGCTGACGGACGGTCGTGTGCGCGGCACCGACGGTGGCGGTGGGGGCGAGCGCGGTCATTCCGACACCACCTTCTCCGCGGCCGGCACCGACCGCTTCTTCGCGTTCTTCGCGCGGATCTTGGCCGCCTTCTCCGCCTCGGTCTTGGGCAGGAAGAAGATCGTGCGCAGCAGCGGCGGCGCGGCGATGAACAGCACGATCAGCGACTGCACGACCAGCACGATGTCGACGGGGATGCCCTGCGCCTGCATCGAGAACGAGCCGGCCTTGAGCGCACCGAACAGGATGCCGGCGGCGAACACCCCCCAGGCGCGGCTGCGGCCGAGCAGGGCGACGGTGATCGCGTTGAAGCCGATACCGGCGTCGATGAGCCCGTCGAACCCGCCGACCACCGAACCCTGGATCTGGTTCATGGCGGCCAGCCCCGCCAGGCCGCCGGCGAAGACCATGGCGTAGATGTACATCCGCTGCACCGAGATGCCCGCCGCCTGCGCCGCGTGCGGGTTCTCCCCCACCGCGCGCAGCCGGAAGCCGAGACTCGAGCGCTCGACGAGCCACCACACGAACACCGTCGCGGCGATGACGACGACGAACCCCCAGTCCAGCAGGGGGAAGTCCGGCCCGAGCAGGTCGGGGAACTGGGCTCCCGCCGGGGTCGGCGCCGAGATCGGCTGATCGCCGGCGGGACGCTGTAGCAGCCTGGGATCGCGCACCATCCAGGTGATCAGGTAGAACGCGATGTAGTTCAGCATGATCGTCAGGATCACCTCGTGCGCGCCGGTGCGCGCCTTCAGCAGACCCACGATCCCGCCCCAGATCGCCCCGCCGGCGATGCCGGCCAGCAGCGTGAGCGGCAGGTGCAGGTACAGGGGCAGATCGAAGCTGAAGGTGAACAGTGCCGCAGTGGCGGCACCGATGAGCATCTGGCCGCGGCCGCCGATGTTGAACAGGCCGGCGCGGAAGGCGAGGCCCACCCCGAGGGCGGCGGCGATCAGGGGCGCCGCGTAGCCGAGGCTGTTGGTCAGCGGCTTGATCTGCGCTGCGAAGTCGGCGCCGCGCGGGTTGAACACCGCGCCGCGGAACAGCGCCTCATAGCCGCCGTACACCGACGCCCAGATCGCGGCGAACGTGTCGCCGGGGCGGGCGAAGAAGTATCCGGCCGCCTCCTGCACGTCGTCGTCGGTGATCGCGATGAGGATGCCGCCGACGACCATCGCGATCACGATCGCGAGGATCGTGGTCACCGCGCTGCCGCGCAGCAGCTCCTTGATGAACACGTTGGTCCGCGGCGGGGGCGGCGCCTCGTCGGGCGAGCCGGTGAGCGGGCCGGTCACGTGCGGGAGCTGCTCGGGGGGCAGGGGGCTGCGCGCCGGCTCCGCGCCGGGGGTCGTTCCGCTCATGCCGCCACCTCCGGCTGCGGCTCGCCGGCCATCATGAGGCCGAGGACATCGCGGGGGGTGTCGGCCGGGACGATCCCGATGATCGACCCGCGGTACATGACGGCGATGCGGTCGGCGAGGGCGGTCACCTCGTCCAGTTCGGTGGACACGACGATCACGGGCACCCCTGAATCCCTGGTCTCGATGATGCGCTTGTGGATGAACTCGATGGAGCCGACGTCGACACCGCGGGTGGGCTGCGCCGCCACAAGGAGCCGCAGCTCCCGGCTCATCTCCCGGGCGATGACGACCTTCTGCTGGTTGCCGCCGGACAGCGCGCCGGCGGGCGTGTGCGGTCCCTGCGTGCGGATGTCGTATTCGACGATGCGGTCGCGGGCGAACTCGTCGAGCACGCCGCGCAGGATTGTGCCGCCGCGCACGAACGTGGGATCGGAGGAGCGGTCGAGGATGAGGTTCTCGGCGACCGAGAACGCGCCGACCAGGCCGTCCTCGTTGCGGTCCTCGGGGATGAAGCCGACGCCGGCGTCGAGGATGCCGCGGACACTGCGGCCCACCAGCTGTTCGCCGTCGAGCCGGATCGATCCGTCGACCTTGTCGGCGAGACCGACGATGGCCTCCACCAGCTCGGTCTGGCCGTTGCCCTGGACGCCGGCGACGGCCAGGACCTCGCCGGGCCGGACCTCGAAGGTGACGCCGTCGACGACGACCTCCCCGGTCGGGGTGAGCACCCGCAGGCCGTCGACCTGCAGGCCGCCCTCCCCCAGGTTCGGCGGCTCCTTCTGCACCGTCAGCTCGACGGCGCGCCCCACCATGAGCGAGGCCAGCTCGGCGTTGGTGGCCGTCGGCGAGGCTTCGCCCACGACGGCGCCCAGGCGGATCACGGTGATGCGGTCCGCGACTTCGCGGACCTCACGGAGTTTGTGGGTGATGAACACGATCGACGTGCCCTCGTCGCGCAGCTGACGCATGATGCCCATGAGCTCGTCGGTCTCCTGCGGGGTGAGCACGGCGGTGGGCTCGTCGAACACGAGCACCTTCGCGTCGCGGGACAGCGCTTTGATGATCTCCACCCGCTGCTGCACGCCCACCGGGAGGTCCCCGACGACGGCGTCCGGGTCGATGTGGAACCCGAAACGCTCGGCGACGTCGCGGACGAGCTGGCGGGCCGAGTTCAGGTCGAGGGCGCCGATCGCGTTCGTGCTCTCGTGGCCGAGCATGACGTTCTCGGCGACGGTGAAGACCGGGATCAGCATGAAGTGCTGGTGGACCATGCCGATGCCGGCGTTCATCGCGTCGCCGGGGCCCCGGAAGTGCTGCACCTCGCCGTCGAGGAGGATGTCGCCCTCGTCCGCCTGGTACAGGCCGTAGAGCACGTTCATGAGGGTGGACTTGCCGGCGCCGTTCTCACCGAGGAGCGCATGGATCTCCCCCGGGTGGACCACCAGATCGATGTGATCGTTGGCCGTGAGACTTCCGAAGCGCTTGGTGATCCCGCGCAGCTCGAGCTTCATGCTTGAACCCTATCCAGTCGGTTTACCTGCAGAAAGGACGGCGGCCGGCCCGGACGCTGGGCATCCGGCCGACCGCCGTCGAATCTCGACGCTTACGGCGAAGCGGGCGAGGTGACCTCGAGGTCACCGGCGATGATCGCGTCGCGCAGGGCGGCGATCTCGTCGGTCAGACCCTCGGGCAGTTGCGACTCGAAGTCGCCGAAGCCGGACAGGCCCACACCCTCGTTCTCGAGCGTGCCGACGTACGGGGTGACGTCGAAGTCGCCGGCGGCGGCCTCCATCGTCGCCTCGTACACCGCGGAGTCGATGCGCTTGAGGATCGACACGAGCACGCGGTCGGCGACCGACGGGTCGGCGACGGCGAGGTCGGAGTCGACACCCAGGATCAGCGCGTCCGAACCGGCGTCGGCGATGGCGGCCGTGGCGCTCTGGTAGATCGGGCCACCGACCGGGAGGAGCACGTCGGCACCCTGGTCGAGCACACCCTGCATGGCCTGCTTGGCGGTGTCGTTGGCTTCGAAGCCACCGGTGAACGAGCCGTTCTGCGCGTCGACGTCCCAGCCGAGGGTGGCCACGTTGGCACCCTTGTCCTCGTTGTACTTCTCGACGCCGTCGACGAAGCCGTCCATGAAGATCGTGACCGGCGGGATCGGGATGCCGCCGACGGTGCCGACCTTGTTCACGCCCGACTGCGCCGACCAGGCGGCAGCGGCGTAGCCGCCGAGGTAGGCGGCCTGGACGGTGTCGAACATGAGCGGACGGATGTTGGGCGCGTCGGTGGTGCCGTCGCCGATGTCGTTGCCGTCATCGTCCTTGGCGCCGGTGTTGTCGGCCCAGTCGTCGATGATCGCGTAGTCGATCTCGGGGTTGGCCAGCGCCGAGGTGATCGTGTCGGCCGAGAGCTTGAAGCCCACCGAGACGATGAACGTGCAGCCCTCCGAGACGAGGGTCTCGAGGTTGCCGGCGTAGTCGTTGGCCGACGTCGACTCCATCTCGATCGGGGTCACGCCGAGCTCCTCGGCGGCACGGTCCATGCCCTCCTTGGCCGACTGGTTGAACGACTTGTCGTTCCAACCGCCCTCGTCCGAGACGAGGCAGGGCAGGAAGTCGTCGGCGGGCTCGGGGGCGGCGCCCGACGGGCCCGCCTCCGGGGCACTGCCGCAGCCGGCGAGGGCCAGGAGAAGGGCGGCGGCGCTGGTGACGCCGAGAACCTTCTTGGTGTTCGAGATGGTCAAAGCAGCCTCCACATCGATGGCCCGCGGACCTCGCGGGACCGAGTTGCTGGGGCCCGCGCGACACGCGGGACACTAGAAGTTACCTTTTATGACTCCGGGCTTGCATCCTGCAAAGCGTTTTCCGCACCAAAGGTTACAAAGACGCAATCAACCCGTTCGGTTCCGCGCAACGTGCGCGCGAAGGCGTGCGCCGGTGGATGCCGGCGGCATCCGGTCAGAGCACGTCGCCGCGTCCGGTGAGCTTGAGCGCGTCGACGACGTTCTTGACCCGCTGCGCGTTCTCGCTGGTGGTGACCAGCAGGGCGTCGGGGGTGTCGACCACGACGATGTCCTTCACTCCGATCAGGCTGATGACCCGGGAGGTGTGACTGACCACGATGCCGCTCGCGGTGTCGGACAGGATGCGGGCGTTCTCGCCCAGGATCGCCAGGTCGTTCTTGCGGCCGTGCGAGTTGAGCTTGGCCAGGCTCGCGAAGTCGCCCACATCGTCCCAGTCGAAGTGTCCGGGCACGACCGCCAGCCGGCCCTTCTCGGCGGCGGGCTCGGCGACGACGTAGTCGATGGCGATCTTGGCGAGCTTGGGCCAGACGCGGTCGACGACGGGCCCGCGCCGGTCCCGGTCGTCCCACGCCTCGGCGAGCTCCAGCAGCCCCGCGTGCAGCTCGGGATTGTTCGCCTCGATCTCCCCGAGCAGCACGTCGGCGCGTGAGATGAACATCCCCGCATTCCACAGGTAGTCGCGCGACTGCACGTACTCCCGCGCGGTCTCCAGGTCGGGCTTCTCGACGAACCGTTCGACCAGCGCGCCTTCGGGTGCGCCCTCGACGGAGAGCCTGTCGGCCTTCTTGATGTACCCGAAGCCCACCGACGGCTCGGTCGGGGTGATGCCGATCGTGCAGACATACCCTTCGCGCGCGATCGCGACCGCCTGCTGCACTGCCCAGTGGAACACCGACAGCACCCGGATGACGTGATCGGCCGCGAACGATCCGATGATCACCTCGGGGTCCCGACGGTGCAGGATGGCCGCGGCCAGCCCGATGGCGGCCGCCGAGTCGCGCGGCTCGGATTCGAGGAACACGTTGTGGTCCGGGATGCCGGGCAGCTGCTCCTCGACGGCGGCGCGGTGCGCGCGGCCGGTCACCACGGCGATGCGATCGGCGCCGGCCAGCGGTTCGAGACGGTCCCAGGTGTCGCGCAGCAGGGAGTGTCCGGACCCGGTGAGGTCGTGCAGGAACTTGGGGGCGTCGGCGCGCGACAGCGGCCACAGCCGACTGCCGACCCCGCCGGCGGGGATCACGGCGTAGAAGTCCTCGATGCGCTCGACCATGGCTCCGAGCGTACCGGCGCCCGCTCCGGGGGCGGTTTATCTCGATGTCGAGATACTTAGGGTGTCCTTCGTCGCCGGGGGCCGCAGACGGGAATAGGATGGCGGTGCGCCCGTGTGCGACGACGGGGTCCTCCTCAGGGAGTCGAAAGATCCACGCCGTGGGGGCGCCCGTTCACACCAAGGGAGGACGACCGTGTCTGCAGCAGCACGCGTCACACCGTCGGTATCCGAGACCACCTCACGCACGCCGCGCGGCACCCTGTACCGCGGCAGCGAAGGCATGTGGTCCTGGGTCCTGCATCGCATCACCGGCATCGCCATCTACTTCTTCCTACTCGTCCATGTGCTCGACACGGCGCTGATCCGTCTGTCGCCGGAGGCGTACGACGCGGTGATCGGCACCTACAAGAACCCGATCATGGGCTTGGGCGAGGTCGCCCTCGTCGCCGCGATCGTCTACCACGCGTTCAACGGCCTGCGCGTCATCGCCGTCGATCTGTGGCCGTGGGCGACCCGTCACCAGCGTCAGCTGTGGTGGGGCGTGCTCGCCGTCTGGGCGGTGACCGTCGCCGGGTTCAGCGCACGCCACATCCCGAACGTGTTCTCGCAGCTGGGGGGGACGCACTGATGACCGCCGACACGCTCGCCGCTCCGCGCTCCGCGCAGGTGCGCCGCAAGGGCAGCAACCTCGAGAAGTGGGGCTGGATCTACATGCGCGCCTCCGGCGTGCTGCTGGTGGTGCTGATCTTCGGGCACCTGTTCGTCAACCTCATGCTCGGCGAGGGCATCCACGGCATCGACTTCGCGTTCGTCGCCGGCAAGTTCGCCGATCCGTTCTGGCAGTGGTGGGACGTGCTGATGCTGTGGCTGGCGCTCATCCACGGCGCGAACGGCATGCGCACGATCGTCAACGACTACGTGACCGGTGAGACCACCCGCAAGGTGCTGGTCTGGGCCGTGTGGATCGCGTCCGCGTTCCTCATCCTCCTCGGCACCCTCGTCGTGTTCACCTTCGATCCCTGCCTGGGCATCGAGAACAGCACGACCGAGTGGCTGATCGAGATGTGCGCGGCACGCTAACGAACGAGAGCAGAGGCACCCCCACGTGAGCACTTCCACCGCCGACAGCTACGTCAAGGACGGCGTCCACTACCACCAGTTCGACATCGTGATCGTCGGCGCCGGTGGCGCCGGCATGCGCGCCGCGATCGAGGCCGGCCCCGGCGCGAGGACCGCCGTGATCACGAAGCTCTACCCGACCCGCTCCCACACCGGCGCGGCGCAGGGCGGCATGGCCGCGGCCCTGGCCAACGTCGAGGAGGACTCCTGGGAGTGGCACACCTTCGACACCGTCAAGGGCGGCGACTACCTCGTCGACCAGGACGCCGCGGAGATCCTGGCCAAGGAGGCCATCGACGCGGTCATCGACCTGGAGAACATGGGTCTGCCGTTCAACCGCACCCCCGACGGCAAGATCGACCAGCGTCGCTTCGGCGGCCACACCGCCGAGCACGGCAAGACCCCCGTGCGCCGCGCCTGCTACGCGGCCGACCGCACCGGGCACATGATCCTGCAGACGCTGTTCCAGAACTGCGTGAAGCTGGGCATCAACTTCTTCAACGAGTTCTATGCGCTCGACCTCATCACGGTGAAGGATGCCGCCGGCGCCACCCAGATCGCCGGTGTCGTCGCCTACGAGCTGGCCACCGGCGAGCTGCACGTGTTCCACTCCAAAGCCGTCATCTTCGCGACAGGCGGCTTCGGCAAGGTGTTCAAGACGACCTCCAACGCGCACACCCTCACCGGTGACGGCGTCGGCATCATCTGGCGCAAGGGGCTGCCGCTGGAGGACATCGAGTTCTTCCAGTTCCACCCGACGGGCCTGGCGGGCCTGGGCATCCTGCTGACCGAGGGCGCCCGCGGTGAAGGCGCGATCCTGCGCAACGCCTCGGGTGAACGGTTCATGGAGCGCTACGCCCCCACGATCAAGGACCTCGCGCCGCGCGACATCGTCGCCCGCTGCATGGTCAAGGAAGTCCTGGAGGGCCGCGGAGCCGGCCCCAACAAGGACTACGTGTACCTGGACTGCACCCACCTGGGCGCCGAGGTGCTCGAGACGAAGCTGCCCGACATCACCGAGTTCGCCCGCACCTACCTCGGGGTCGACCCCGTCGTCGAGCCCGTACCGGTCATGCCCACGGCCCACTACGCGATGGGCGGCATCCCGACCAACACCGACGGTGAGGTGCTCGCCGACAACACGACGGTCGTCCCGGGCCTGTACGCGGCGGGCGAGTGCGCGTGCGTGTCGGTGCACGGCGCGAACCGGCTGGGCACCAACTCGCTGCTGGACATCAACGTGTTCGGCAAGCGGAGCGGCCGCAACGCGGTCGAGTACGTCAAGACCGCCGACTTCGTGCCGCTGCCGGAGGACCCGGCCCGCGAGACCCGCGAGATGCTGGAGGGCCTGCGCAACAACCCCGGCACCGAGCGCGTCGCCGTCCTGCGCAAGAAGCTGCAGGAGGAGATGGACGCCAACGCCCAGGTGTTCCGCACCGAGGAGACGCTGACCAATGTCATGGGAACGATCCACGACCTGCGTCAGCGCTACAAGAACGTGCACGTCGACGACAAAGGCAAGCGATTCAACACGGACCTGCTCGAAGCCGTGGAACTGGGCTTCCTGCTCGATCTCGCGGAGATCATCGCCTACGCCGCCCGCAACCGCAAGGAGAGCCGCGGTGGCCACATGCGGGAGGACTACCCCGACCGCGACGACGAGAACTACATGAAGCACACGATGGCCTACCTCACCGGCGACCCGCACTCGCCGGACCCGGAGGACCACATCCGGCTCGACTGGAAGCCCGTCGTGTTCACCAAGAACGCGCAGGGAGAGCTGAACTATCCCCCGCTGGAGAGGAAGTACTGATGACCCTCGTCGCTGAAGAGACCGCCGTCGCCGACGACTCCGGCATCCAGTCGTATCTGGTCACCTTCATCATCCGTCGCTTCGACCCCGAGCAGGACGCCGAGCCTCGCTGGGTCGACTACGACGTGGAGATGTACCCCACCGACCGCGTGCTCGACGCCCTGCACAAGATCAAGTGGGAGGTCGACGGCTCGCTGTCGTTCCGCCGGTCGTGCGCGCACGGCATCTGCGGGTCGGACGCCATGCGCATCAACGGCCGCAACCGCCTGGCCTGCAAGACGCTGATCAAGGACCTCGACATCTCGAAGCCGATCTACGTCGAGGCCATCAAGGGCCTGCCGCTGGAGAAGGACCTCATCGTCGACATGGAGCCGTTCTTCGCGTCGTACCGCGAGGTGCAGCCGTTCCTCATCGCGAACACGGCGCCGGAGCCGGGCAAGGAGCGCATCCAGTCGATCACCGACCGGGCGATCTTCGACGACACCACCAAGTGCATCCTGTGCGCGGCGTGCACCTCGTCGTGCCCCGTGTTCTGGACCGACGGCCAGTACTTCGGGCCGGCGGCCATCGTCAACGCCCACCGCTTCATCTTCGACTCGCGCGACGACGCGGGCGATGTGCGCCTGGACATCCTCAACGACAAGGAGGGTGTGTGGCGCTGCCGCACGACCTTCAACTGCACCGAGGCCTGCCCGCGCGGCATCGAGGTCACCAAGGCGATCGCCGAGGTGAAGCAGGCCATCATGCGCGGCTGACCGGCCGCGACACCGGCGACCGCGGGCTCGATAGCCTGGCACCGTGATCGACAAGCTGAGCCGTGCGCAGGCGCGCGGCGCCGCCGACGCCGCCGCGCGCGAGGAGGAGACGCTGCGGGCCCGGTGGGAGGCGACGCAGAGCGCGTTGCGCGAGCGCCTGGACGAGCCGATCGCCCGGGCCGCCGCGATCACCCAGCGCACGCTGGCGTGGTTCCCGATCCGGGTGTGGCGTCACTTCCTGCAGCACAACGGCTTCCTGCTGGCCGCCGGCGTCAGCTACCAGGCGCTGTTCGCGGTGTTCGCGGGCATCTACGTCGCCTTCGCGATCGCGGGGCTGTGGCTGGGCGGCAGCGCCGAGGCGATCGCGGCGCTCATCGCGGCGATCAACACCTACATCCCCAATCTGATCCTCCCCGAGGGCGAGGGCGGGCTGTTCACGACCGAGCAGGTCACCGCGATCGCCACCGGCAGCGCCGGCGTGCTGGCCGTCACCGGTGGCATCGCGATCATCGTGGCGGCGTGGACGGCGATCGGCTTCGTGACCTTCGCGCGCCGGGCGGTGCGCGACATCTTCGGGCTGCGGCCGGACCTGCGCAACTACGTCTATCTGAAGGCCCGTGACCTGGTCGCGGCGGTCGTGTTCGGGGTGGCCCTGCTCGTCGGGTCGGCGATGAGCGCCGTCGGCACCTGGGCGCTGGAGCTGCTGTTCGGTCTGTTCGGCTGGGACACCCGGTCGGGCTGGTTCGGCTTCGGGCTGCGCATCGCGACGGTCGCGGTCTCGTTCTCCCTGTACACGCTGGCGCTGGCCGCGCTCGTGCGGTTCCTGACCGGCACGTCGCTGCAGTGGCGGTCGATCTGGACCGGCGCGATGCTCGGCGGGGCGGCGCTGACGGTCCTGCAGCTGGGTGCCGGCATCCTGCTGCTGTACACCCCGGCCAACCCGCTGCTGGCGACGTTCGCGGTGTTCATCGGTCTGCTGCTGTGGTTCCGCATCGTGGGGGTCATCCTCCTGGTGGCCGCCGCCTGGATCGCCGTGGGTGCGAAGGACGGCGATCAGCCGCTCGTCGAGCCCACCGAGGAGGAGCGTCTGGCCGCCGAGCACGCCGCCCTCGTGCTGGCCGCGCGGGTCCGCCTGCGCACCGCCCGGGAGGCACGGGCCGCGGCGCCGTGGTACCGGGTGTGGAGCGCGAACCGTGCCGTGCGGGAGGCGATCGACGAGCTGCATGCCGTCGAAGCGGCCGCTCCCCCGGCACCGCAGCAGCGCCTCAGCCTCTTCGAGTGAGCGTGTGTCACCGGTCGTGCTTAGGCTTGTCCGGTGCCTCGAAATCTCCGTATCGCCTCCGTCAACGTCAACGGCATCCGCGCCGCCGCCCGCAAGGGCATGCACCCGTGGCTCGATCAGGCGGGTGTCGACATCCTCACCCTCCAGGAGGTGCGCGCCGACGCCGACGCCCTGGCCGCCGCCCTGCCGGGCTGGCACGTGATCGGCGACGAGGCGCTCGCGAAGGGCCGGGCCGGTGTCGCGATCGCGATGCGGGAGCCGTTCGACGTGTGGCGCGCCGAGTTCGGTGACGGGTCGTTCGACGCGAAGGGCCGCTGGATCGAAGCGGACATCGACGTCGACGGCGAACAGGTGACGGTCGTCAGCGCCTACGTCTACACCGGCGAGCACGGCACCGAGAAGCAGGTCGCCAAGTACGCGTTCCTGGACGCCATGGAGCAGTGGATGCCGGCGGCCGGCGACCGGCTCGCCCTGATCACCGGTGACCTGAACGTCGGGCACCGCGAGCTCGACATCCGCAACTGGAAGGGCAACCTGACCAAGGCGGGGTTCCTGCCCCGCGAACGCGCGTACTTCGACCGGTTCACCGGCGCGGCCGGCGCCGAGATCGACTGCGTCGACGGCACCCGCGGCACGGGTCTCGGCTGGGTCGACGTCGGTCGCCGCTGGGCCGGCGAGGTGGACGGCCCGTACTCGTGGTGGTCCAGCCGCGGCAAGGCGTTCGACAACGACACCGGGTGGCGCATCGACTACCACCTGGCGTCGCCCGCTCTGGCCGAGCGGGTCACCGACTACCGGGTGGTGCGGGCCGCGTCGTGGGACACCCGCTGGAGCGACCACGCCCCCGTCGTCGCGGACTACAGGCTCGGGCTGTGAGCGCCCAGACCCGCCGCCGGCATCCGTTCGCCTGCGCCGGTCCCCGTAGGATTGACGGGTGACGAAACCGCGCCTCTATTCCGGAATGCAGCCCTCGGCCGACTCGCTTCAGATCGGCAACTACATCGGGGCGCTCATGCAGTGGCGCGACCTGCAAGAGGCGTACGAGGCGTTCTTCTCGGTCGTCGACCTGCACGCCCTGACGCAGCCGAACGACCCGGCCGAGCTGCGCGCGAAGACCCGCCGCACCGCCGCGCAGTACATCGCCGCGGGCATCGAGCCGTCCCGCTCGACGCTGTACGTGCAGTCGCACGTGCGCGCACACGCCGAACTGGCCTGGATCCTGTCGACCATCACCGGTTTCGGCGAGGCCGGCCGCATGACGCAGTTCAAGGACAAGTCGCAGCGGTACGGCACCGATTCGACGAGCGTCGGACTGTTCACCTACCCGGTGCTGATGGCCGCCGACATCCTGCTGTACCAGACCGACATCGTCCCGGTCGGCGACGACCAGAAGCAGCACGTGGAGCTGACCCGTGACCTCGCCGAGCGGTTCAACTCGCGCTACGGCACGGCGTTCACGGTGCCGATGCCGGTCATCCAGCAGGACACCGCCCGCATCTACGACCTGCAGAACCCGACCGCGAAGATGTCGAAGTCGGCCGAGTCGGATGCCGGTGTGCTGTGGCTGCTGGACGACCCGGCCGTGTCGGCGAAGAAGATCATGCGGGCGGTGACCGACTCGGACGGCTCGGTGCGGTTCGACCGCGAGGCCAAGCCCGGTGTCTCGAACCTGCTCGTCATCTACGCGGCGCTCACCGGCCGGCAGATCCCGGCGATCGAGGACGAGTACGCCGGCCGCGGCTACGGCGACTTCAAGAAGGGTCTGGCCGAGGTGGTCGTCAACGAGTTCTCGCCCGTGCGCGAGCGCGCCCTGGAACTGCTGTCGGACCCGGCCGAACTCGACCGGGTGCTGGCCGCCAACGCCGCCCGCGCCGACGAGGTCGCCGACCGGACGCTCGCCGACGTGTACGACAAGGTGGGCCTGCTGCGCCGGGTGTGAGGCGGAACGCCGGCCCGGGGATCCCTAGGATCGAGGGATGGAATCGGTCACGCTGCGCACCGAACGTCTCGAGCTCTCGGCTCCGCGGCCCGACGACGTCGACGAGATCTTCGCGGCCTGCCAGGACGCGTCGATCCAGCGCTACACGACGGTGCCCGTGCCCTACCGGCGTTCGGATGCGGAGTCGTTCGTCGCGCTGACCGCCCGATGGTGGGCCGACGGCACCGAGGTGCACTGGGCGATCCGCCGGGGCGGTCGGCTGGCGGGCATGATCGGCATCCACCACATCGTCGACGAGATCGGCGAGATCGGGTACTGGGTGACCCCGGACTTCCGCGGCGCCGGCGTGCTCACCGAGGCGGGCCGCGCGGTGGTCGACCGGGCGTTCAGCGCGGCCGGGCTGGACCTCAAGCGCCTCGAGTGGCGCGCTGTCGTGGGCAACACCGCGTCGGCCTGGTCGGCGCGGGCGCTGGGGTTCCGCTACGAGGGCGTGCTGCGCGGCGCGATGGCCAGCGGCCGGGGCCACGAGGACGCCTGGGTCGCGGGGCTCCTGCCCGCCGACGACCGCACGCCGCAGCCCTGGTCCGTGCTCGACTGATCGCCCCGGCGCCCGCGAGCCGCCTGCTGCTGTACGAGCCGCCCAGGTGTGTGCGGTCCGATGCTGGGCGGCTCGCACGCACATAGGCGGCTCGCGAACGGCACCGGACGAGGGGGCGCGGGCCGGCGTGGCAGGATGCCGGTATGCCTGAGATGCCGGAAGTGCAGGGCCTGGTCGACTTCCTCGCCGAGCGGACCGTCGGCCTGACGGTGACGAAGGTGACGGTCGCGAACATCGCGGCGCTGAAGACCTACGACCCGCCGATCGACGCACTGACCGGCCGCACCGTGCGCGCGGCCGCACGACACGGCAAGTTCATCGCCCTCACCACCACCGGCGCGGCCGATGTCGACCCGATGCATCTGGTGTTCCACCTGGCCAAGGCCGGGTGGCTGCGCTGGTACGACGCGCTGCCTGGCACCGTCATCCGCCCCGGGAAGACCCCGATCGCGCTGCGGGTCGCGTTCGACGACGGCGCGGGGTTCGATCTGACCGAGGCCGGCACGAAGAAGTCCCTGGCCGTGTATGCGGTGCGGGCGCCGCACGACGTGCCCGGCATCGCACGCCTGGGACCCGACCCGCTCGACCCGGGCTTCACGCGCGACACGCTCGCCGGGCTGCTGGCCGGCCGCCGCACCCAGATCAAGGGCGTGCTGCGCGACCAGTCCACCGTCGCCGGCATCGGCAACGCGTACTCCGACGAGATCCTGCACGCCGCGCGCATGTCGCCCTACGCACTGGCGGCGCACCTGGACGACGCCGAGATCGACCGGCTCTACGCCGCCCTGCGCGCGACGATCGCCGAAGCCGTCGACGCGGCCGCGGGCAAGCCGCCCGCCGACCTCAAGGACGCGAAGCGCCGCGGCATGGCCGTGCACGGCCGGCGCGGGCAGCCCTGCCCGGTGTGCGGCGACGAGGTGCGCAGCGTGTTCTTCGCCGACAATTCACTCGAGTACTGCCCGACGTGTCAGACCGGCGGCAAGATCCTCGCCGATCGGCGTCTGTCCCGGCTGCTGAAGTAGTCGCGACGGCCCGGGCGGGCGGGCTCAGTCGACGGTGTCGGCCAGGATCCGGGCATCGTCGTCGACCCAGTCCAGCGACTTGGTGACGGCCTTCTGCCAGAGCCGGTAGCGCCGTTCGCGCTCGTCGGCCGGCATCTGCGGCTCGAACGTGCGGTCGACCTGCCACTGGCTGCGCAGCGCCGCCAGGTCGGGCCAGACGCCGACGGCCAAGCCCGCAGCATACGCCGCGCCCAGCGCGGTCGTCTCCACGACGCGGGGCCGCACGACCGGGATGCCGAGGATGTCGGCCTGGAACTGCATGAGGGCGTCGTTGCGGGTCATGCCGCCGTCGACGCGCAGCTCGTCGAGGCCGCGCCCGGTGTCGGCGACCACCGCGTCGATGACGTCGCGGGTCTGGAACGCCGTCGACTCGAGCGCGGCCCGCGCGATGTGCCCCTTGTTGACGTAACGGGTCAGCCCCACCAGCGCGCCGCGGGCGTCCGGCCGCCAGTGCGGGGCGAACAGGCCGGAGAAGGCGGGAACGAAGTAGGCGCCGCCGTTGTCGTCGACGCTTGCGGCGAGGGCCTCGATCTCTTCGGAGCGCCGGATGATGCCGAGGTTGTCCCGCAGCCACTGCACGAGGGACCCGGTCACGGCGATCGACCCTTCCAGGGCGTACCGCGCGGGCTCGTCGCCGATGCGGTAGGCGACGGTCGTGATCAGTCCGGCATCCGACCGCACGATCTCGGTGCCGGTGCCCACCAGCAGGAAGTTGCCGGTGCCGTAGGTGTTCTTCGACTCCCCCGCCTCGAACGCGGCCTGCCCGAAGGTGGCGGCCTGCTGATCGCCCAGGATGCCGGCGATGGGCACCCCGCGCAGCACGCCCGGCAGCTGCACCTGCCCGACCACCTCGCTCGACGAGCGGATCTCGGGCAGCATCGCCCGCGGCACGCGCCACCGGGCCAGCATCTCGTCCGACCAGTCGAGGGTGCGCAGATCCATGAGCAGAGTGCGGCTGGCGTTGGTGACGTCGGTGATGTGGATGCCGCCGTCCCGGCCCCCGGTGAGATTCCACACCACCCAGGTGTCCGGCGTGCCGAACAGCAGGTCGCCGGCCTCGGCCGCGGCTCGGGCGCCGTCGACGTGGTCGAGGATCCACGCGAGCTTGGACGCCGAGAAATACGCCGCCAGCGGCAGCCCGGTGACATCGGCGAACGCGTCGACGCCGTGCTCGGCGATGAGGCGGTCGATCGCCGGCTGGGTGCGGGTGTCCTGCCACACGAGCGCGTTGTGGACGGGACGACCGGTGCGCTTGTCCCACACCATGACCGTCTCACGCTGGTTCGTGACCCCCACCGCCGCGATGTCGGCGGCGTTCAGCCGGGCGCGGGTAAGCACGTCCGAGAGCACCCACTGTGTATTCGTCCAGATCTCGACGGGGTCGTGCTCGACCCGCCCGGCGCGGGGGAAGATCTGCTCGTGCTCCCGCTGCGCGGTGGCCACCAGCCGCCCGCCGGCGTCGAAGACGATGGCGCGGGTCGAGGTCGTCCCCTGGTCGATCGCGATCACATGGTCGGCCACGTCGTCTCCTCCTCGAGCTTCGGTTCCCGGCGGGGACGCCGGCGCTTCACGTTATCGTGTCGACGCGATCTGACCCGGCTGTGCCGGCTGTGGCGCCCGCGACGCCCGCACTGTGGGGCCCGCCCGGGTCGGCGGCATGCACGGCGGCCAGCGCCCGTGCGACCTCGGCGGCGCGTGCCGGCACGTCCCAGCCGCACACGTCGGCCACGGCGGCGGCGACCTCGGCGGCCGCGTCCGCGGTCGCACCACCGGTGAACGCGATGCTCGTACGCCGCAGCAGCAGATCCTCCAGGTGCACCACCTGTTCGGTGCGCGCGAGGTGCCGCAGCTCGGCCGTCGAGTAGCCCGGGGCGTGGCTCAGCGCGGCGTCGTCCGCGTCGGCGGTGATCGCGGCGATGACGTCGGTCGCGGTCGTGCCGTATCGGTCGAGGAGCTGCGAGGCGCGCGCATACCCCACCGTCGAGGTGTAGGGCAGGAGCCACTGCCGGCGGGCCCGCTCGGTCGTCGGGTAGCCGGCACCCCCGCCGATCGGCACCCCCTTCGTGCTGCGGCGGCGCGGCGTGGCGAGCGCGGCGAGCACCCGGTCGGTCAGGTGCGCGGCGGAGGCGCGGAACGTGGTCCATTTGCCGCCGACCAGGCTCAGCACGGTCGCCGCGGTCGACCCGGGCAGCCGGGCCGACTCGATCCGGTAGTCGCGCGACACGAATCCCGGGGCCAGGTCCCCGTGGCCGGGCAGCGGCCGCACCCCGGAGAACCGGTAGACGATCTGCGAGCGGTCGACCCGGATCGCCGGTAGCACGTGCCGGATGAGCGCAAGGAAGTAGTCGACCTCCTCCTCGGTGCACACGATCGGCTCGTGCATGTCGTGCTCGAGGTCGGTCGTGCCCACCAGCACGCGCCCCTTGAGCGGGTAGATCAGCACGATGCGGCCGTCCGAGTGCTCGAAGAAGAGCTCGCGGCCACCGGTGGCCTGCAGCAGCTCCTCGTTGTCGAGCACGATGTGCGATCCCTTCGTGCCGCCCATGTACCGCGTCGGCTGACCGAGCTGCTCGTTGGTCAGGTCGGTCCAGGGCCCGGAGGCGTTGACGATGACCGAGGCTGTGAAGGCGAACTCGTCGCCGGAGTCGACCTCGCGCAGCACGACCTTCCCGTCGGCGGCACCGACCGCCTCGACGTAGTTCACCGCGCGGGCGCGGTCGCCACCGGCATCCACCCCGTCGCGCAACACGTCGATCGCGAGGCGTTCGGGGTCGTGCAGCGAGGCGTCCCAATAGGTCGCCGTGTAGCGGATGTCCGGGTTCAGCTGCGGCAGCCGGGCCAGCGACCGGCGCCGGCCGTCGAACTCGTGCCGCGGCACCGTGCTCTTACCGAACAGGCCGCCCCCGCGAGAGAACGAGTCGTAGATGACCAGGCCGATCTTGATCAGCAGCGCCCCGCGCTCCCGGGGCTTGCCGGCGCCGTGACGGAGAAACCGCAGCGGGGCGGAAAGCAGACCCGAGAAGGTCGTGAAGATCGGGATGGTCGTCTGCAGCGGGCGCACATAGTGCGGCGCGGTCTTCAGCAGCGCGTTGCGCTCGGTGACCGCCTCGTGCACGAGACGGAACTCCCCGTTCTCGAGATAGCGGATGCCCCCGTGGATCATGTGGCTCGAGGCCGCGGACGCACCGGACACGAAGTCGCCGCGTTCGACGAGCGCGACATCGACCCCCTGCATGGCGAGGTCGCGGAACGTCGCGAGGCCGTTGATGCCGCCGCCGATGACCAGCACGTCGGCGTAGGGCCGGTCACGGAGCCGGCCGGCCGGGCTTTTCGTCGTGTCCATCTCGGGCTCCTCCCCGCCCCCAGGCTACGTGCTCCCGATGACATCACGTTGCGGGAATGCGTCGCGTCGTGCTGCGTTGAGTACACTCGAGAGCAGCAACGTGCTCCGGGGTCGGTGAGAATCCGAACCGGCGGTGACAGTCCGCGAGCCCTTCGCCATGGCGAAGTGCCGATCCGGTGGAATTCCGGGACCGACGGTGATGCGACGTGAGTCGCGAGTCCGGATGGGAGGCAGCACGAGCGCTGTCACGGTCTCGCACCGTGCGGGCGCCCGCCTCCCCTGCCATCCCCGGAGTCTGACCGAAGGACGAGGGATGGACGCGACCGCCGCGGAACGCAGCGCCATGCGCCGGGCGTTCGCGCTCGCGCGGCGCGGACCGCGGGGCGTCAACCCGCAGGTCGGCGCGGTCCTGCTCGATCCCACCGGCGCTGTGCTGGCCGAGGGCTGGCACCGTGGCGCCGGCACCGCGCACGCCGAGGTCGACGCCCTCTCGGCCCTGACCCCCGGAGCCGCCCGCGGCGCCACCGCGGTGGTCACCCTCGAGCCGTGCAACCACACCGGCCGCACCGGGCCGTGCGCCCAGGCGCTCATCGACGCGGGCGTCGCCCGTGTCGTCTACGCCGTGGCCGATCCCGGCCGCATCTCTTCCGGCGGCGCCGATCGACTGCGCGCCGCGGGCGTCGACGTCGTCGGCGGGGTGCTGGCCGACGAGGGCACCGCCCTGCTGGATTCCTGGCTGACCGTGCAGCGGCTGGGCCGCCCGCACGTCACGGTGAAGTGGGCGCAGTCGCTCGACGGCCGAGCCGCCGCCGCCGACGGCACCAGCCAGTGGATCACCGGTCCGGTCGCCCGCGCCGACGTGCACCGGCGCCGCAGCGAGGCCGATGCGATCATCGTGGGCACCGGCACCCTGCTGGCCGACGACCCGGCCCTCACCGCCCGCCGCGCGGACGGCATCCTGTACGAGCACCAGCCGGTGCCGGTCGTGCTGGGCGCACGGGCGATCCCCGTCGACGCCGCGATCCGCCGGCATCCCCACCCCGTGCTGCACCGCGACGGCGGCAACCTGTTCGCTGAGCATCCCGGCACCGCCGAATCCGACTCGGTGCTGGCCGAGCTGCGTGCCCGCGGCATCCAGCGCGTGTTCGTCGAGGGCGGACCCACGATCGCCAGCGCCTTCCTGCGGGCGGGCCTGGTGGACGAGATCGTCGCCTACCTCGCCCCCACGCTCATCGGCGCCGGCGCCGACGGCACCGACTGGCCCGCGCTGGGTGCGCTGGGCGTGGGCACGATCGCCGAGCAGCGGCGTGTGCGCGTGGCATCCGTCGACCACCTGGGCGACGACCTGTGCATCGTGGCCCACCCGGAACCACGACCGGATCAGAAGGAGAGCGCCTGATGTTCACCGGAATCATCGAAGAGCAGGGCGAGGTCGTCGCCGTCGAACCGTCGGGCGACGGCCTGCGCCTGACCGTCCGCGCGCCACTGGCGGTATCGGATGCCGGACAGGGCGACTCGATCGCCGTGAGCGGCGTGTGTCTCACGGTCGTCGACCAGACCGCCGAGGGGTTCACTGCCGATGTCATGAAGCAGACCCTCGACATGTCCACCCTCGGTGCGGTGGGCCCGGGCAGCCGCGTCAACATCGAGCGCGCCATGGCCGCGCACGGCCGCCTGGGCGGCCATATCGTGCAGGGGCACGTGGACGGCACCGGCGAGGTGCTGCAGGTGCGTCCCGGCGCGCAGTGGCGCGTGATCCGGGTGGGCCTGCCCGCCGACCTCGCCCCGCTCGTGGTCGACAAGGGGTCGATCACCGTCGAGGGCGTCTCGCTCACCGTCAGCGCCACCAGCCCGGCCGACGCCGACGCCCACTGGTTCGAGATCTCCCTCATCCCCGAGACCCTCGAGGTCACCACCCTCGGCGCCCTCGCGGTCGGCGACCGCGTGAACCTCGAGACCGACATCCTGGCCCGCCACGTGCAGCGCCTGCTCTCTTTCCCCACCACCAGCGAAGGAGGCTCCCGATGAGCCTTTCCCCCATCTCCGACGCCCTCGACGCCCTGCGCGCCGGCCGGCCGGTCATCGTCGCCGACGACGAGGACCGCGAGAACGAAGGCGACATCATCCTGTCGGCCGCCCTGGCCACCCCCGAGTGGCTCGCCTGGACCATCCGCTGGTCCAGCGGCTTCCTGTGCGCCCCCATGCCGGCCGACTGGGCCGACCGGCTCGACCTGCCGCCGATGGTCGCGGTCAACGAGGACAGCCGCGGCACCGCCTACACGGTGAGCGTCGACGCCGCCGACCGCGTGTCCACCGGCATCAGCGCGGCCGACCGTGCGCACACCCTGAACGTGCTCGCCGACCCCGAGTCGACGCCGGCGTCGGTCATCCGGCCCGGGCACATCCTGCCCCTGCGCGCCGTCGACGGCGGCGTGCGCGAACGTGCCGGGCACACCGAGGCGGCCGTCGACCTCATGCGACTGGCCGGGCTTCCGCCCGTCGGCGCGATCGGCGAGGTCGTCGCCGAAGACGGCAGCATGATGCGCCTTCCCGGGCTGCTCGAGATGGGACAACGCGAAGGCATTCCGGTCATCACGATCGAACAGCTCATCGCCCACCTGAACGAACTGCCGGCCGACGACGTCGCCGCCCCCGAGCCGCACGCGCGACGCCGGGTGAGCCTGCGGGCCGAGGCGCAGGTGCCCACCGCGCACGGCACCTTCCGCTTCCTCGCCTACAAGGACCGCGTCACCGGCACCGACCACATCGCGGTCGTCGCCGGGGACCTGACCGACGACGCGACCCTCGTGCGCGTGCATTCGGAGTGCCTCACCGGCGAGGCGTTCGGGTCGCTCAAGTGCGAGTGCGGGCCGCAGCTGGATGCCGCGCTCGCGGCGATCGCGACCCAGGGCGGTGTGGTCATCTACATGCGCGGCCACGAGGGACGGGGCATCGGCCTCATCAACAAGCTGCGCGCGTACAGCCTGCAGGAGCAGGGCCTGGACACCGTCGACGCCAACCTGGCACTGGGCCTGCCCGCCGACGCGCGCGACTATGCGGCCGCCGCCGGCATCATGTCCGATCTGGGCATCGACAAGCTGCGCCTGCTCACGAACAACACCGACAAGGTCGGCCAGCTGCGCGAACTCGGCCTCGACGTGGTCGAGCAGGTGCCGCTGCTGGTGGGCGTGGGCGCGAACAACCACCAGTA
Source organism: Microbacterium pollutisoli (assembly GCF_053586795.1). Classification (NCBI taxonomy): domain Bacteria; kingdom Bacillati; phylum Actinomycetota; class Actinomycetes; order Micrococcales; family Microbacteriaceae; genus Microbacterium; species Microbacterium pollutisoli. The sequence goes on along the minus strand of NZ_JBNYWT010000004.1, from coordinate 386,470 downwards.
CCTCGAGACCAAGCGCGACCGGATGGGGCACCTCATCGACACGGCCGCGCTCGAGAGCGCCCTGGCGCAGAACGAATCGCAGGCATGACGCGCGCCGCGATGCGCGCCGGACGCAGGGATCAGGAGACAGCATGAGCGGACACGGAGCACCCCAGACCCAGCAGGTCGACGCGACGGGGCTGAACGTCGTCGTCGTGGCCGGGCAGTGGCACGACGTCATCACCGACGGCCTCATCGCCGGTGCCCAGCGCACCCTCGACGCGTCGGGGGCCGCCTGGCGGCTGGTGCGCGTGCCCGGCTCGTTCGAGCTGCCGGTCGCCTGCAAGACGGCGCTGGATGCCGGGGCCGACGCCGTGGTGGCCCTCGGGGTCATCATCCGCGGCGGGACCCCGCACTTCGAGTACGTCTCGGCCGCCGCGACCGACGGGCTGACACGGGTCGCGCTGGACACCGGCAAGCCGGTCGGCTTCGGCGTGCTGACCCTCGACGACGAGCAGCAGGGCCTCGACCGGGCGGGCCTGCCCACCTCGAAGGAGGACAAGGGGGCCGAGGCCGCCGACGCGGCACTGCGCACCGCCCTTGTGCTGCGCGAATTGCGCGCCGGCTGACCGGGGCTTCGGTCCGCACACAGCCGGGACCTTCAGCCCTCCGTAAGGTACGGTGTGACCATGGAAACCCTGCGTCTCGTCGTCCTTCTGGTCCACCTCGTCGGCTTCGCCATGCTGTTCGGCGGCTGGGTCGTCGAGCTGATCGGCAAGCGCGGAATCAACCGCGTCATGCACTGGGGTCTGGCCGTCGCCGCGGTGGCGGGGCTGGCTCTGGCCGCCCCGTGGGGCATCGACGGTGACATGAACTACGCGAAGATCGGCACGAAGCTGGTCATCCTGATCGTCATCGGTGCGCTGCTGGGCATCGGCGCCGGTCGCGCCCGCAAGTCGGGGGGCGTGCCCGCAGCCGTATTCTGGCTCATCGGGCTGCTGACCCTCGCCAACGCCGCGATCGCGGTGCTCTGGCGCTGACCCGACCGACCCGCCGAAGCGGCTGCGCACTCAGTCCAGGAACAGAGCGCGCAGCCGCTTAGTCGTGAACACGAGACCGACCGCGATCATCACGACGTAGTAGAGCACGTGCCACAGCATGGCGGGCGCGAGGATGCCGGTGGTCAGCCCCCGGATGAGCTCGACGCCGTGCCACAGCGGGAAGGCCATGACGATCGCCTGCACCGCCTCGGGGTACACCGTGATCGGGTAGAAGGTCGCCGAGAACAGGAACATCGGCAGCAGGACGAAGTTGATCCAGTCCATGTGCTGGAAGGTCTTCATGTAGCTCGTGACCGCCATGCCCAGGCTCGCGAAGCCGAACGCGATCAGCAGCACGGCGGGGATGGCCAGGATCGCGGTGGGCGCGAGGTTCAGGCCCATGATCTGCATGATGACCATGAAGCCGGTGGCGTAGAGCAGTCCGCGCAGCAGCGCGTACAGGATCTCGCCCAGGGCGACATCCAGCGGCCCGAGCGAGGTGGACAACATGCCCTCGTAGAGCTTGCCGTAGTTGAGTTTGAAGAACACGTTCCACGTCGAGTCGTAGATCGCGCCGTTCATCGCCGACACCGCCAGCAGTGCGGGGGCGATGAAGGCCGCGTACGGCACGTCGACGCCCTGCGAGGTCTGCACGTCGCCGACGAGCGCGCCCAGGCCGATGCCCATGGATGCCAGGTAGAACACGGGCTCGAAGAAGCCCGACAGCACGACGACCCAGCTCGAGGAGCGCGCGGCGATGAGTCCGCGCTGCACGACGGCCCCGGGGTTGCCGGCCCACAGTGCACGCACGCCGCCGCGGCGCACGGCGGCACCGACCGGCTGCGGGAGACTCTCGTCCACGACCGTCATTTCGCCAGCCTTTCGATGAACACGCGGCGGCCCCAGAGGTATCCGACCACGCACAGCAGCAGGATGTACCCGACGTGCACGGCGATCATCTCCCCCGGGATCGGCGCCGCATACGTCGCGACCCGGCCCAGTTCCGCGCCGTGCCACAGCGGTGAGATCCAGCCGATCCACTGCAGCCACACCGGCAGGGTGTCCAGCGGGTAGAACGTGCCGGAGAACAGGAACATCGGCATGAAGACGAAGCGCTGCACGAGCGCGAACTGACCCTTGTCGTCCTCGATCGATCCGGCGTATGCCAGCAGCGGAATACCGAACGCCAGCCCGGCCGCCACCCCGGCGAAGATCGCCAGCCAGCCCGTCCCCGGCTCGGGCACGGCGCCGAAGATCCAGATGAACACGTAGTACGCCGCCACCGCGACGGTCATGCGCGCGGCGGCGCCGAGGATCACCCCGTTGGCGATCTGCGGGCTCGACAGCGCCGACGCGTTGAACCCGTAGAAGTAGCGACGCCACTTGAATCCGGCCATCACCGGGTAGGTCATCTCCTCGCTGGCCACCGCGATGGCCGCGGTGACCAGCAGGGCCGGGGCGACGAACACCAGGTACGACACCTGCGTGCCACGGTCGTCGATGGGCGCGTCGATGAGCATCGCCAGGCCGATCCCGAGGCCCAGCAGGTACACGATCGGCTGCCCCAGGGCTCCGACGATGATGGTCCACCCGTACGCGCGCATCGCGCGCACCATGTGCTCGGTGACGTACCAGCTGCCGCGGCGGCGCGGCTTCCGGCCCCATTCCAGGGCCTCGGCCCGCAGCTGCTCGAGCGTCGGGTGGGTGGTGACGGCCTCGGCGCTCATTCGATCAGCGACCTTCCCGTCAGGCGCAGGAACACATCCTCCAGGCTGGAACGGCGCACGAGGCTCGTCCGCGGCTGCAGGCCGGCGGCGGTCACGCGCTCGAGGGCCGCCTCACCGTCGGCCGTGTACACCAGCACGCGGTCGGGCAGCACCTCCACCCGATCGCCGATGCCCTGCAGCTGCGCGGCGGCCTGCTGGTTGCGGTCGGATCCGAACCGCACCTCGAGCACCTCCCGGCTGGAATGCTCGCGGATGAGGGATGCCGGGGTGCCCTCGGCCATGATGCGTCCCTTGTCGACGACGATCAGCCGATCGCACAGCTGCTCGGCCTCGTCCATGTAATGGGTGGTGAGCACCAGCGTCGTCCCGCGCTCCTTGAGCCGGAACAGCCGGTCCCACAGCACGTGGCGCGCCTGCGGGTCCAGGCCCGTCGTCGGCTCGTCCAGCAGCAGGATGCGCGGGTCGTTGATGAGGCCGCGCGCGATCGTCAGCCGCCGCTTCATGCCGCCCGAGAGCTGATCGACCTTGGCCTTCGCCTTGTCCTCGAGTGCCGCGAACGCGAGCAGCTCATCGGCCTTCTGATGGCACACCTTGCCCGGCAGGCCGAAGTAGCGCCCGTAGATGTAGAGGTTCTCGCGGGCGTTGAGCTCGCCGTCGAGGTTGTCCTGCTGCGGAACGACGCCCAGCCGGGACCGGATCTCGGGTCCGTATTGGTCGGGGTCGAGCCCGAGGATCTGCAGGTCGCCCCCGGTGCGGGTGGAGACCGCACCGATCATCTTCATGGTCGTGGACTTGCCGGCGCCGTTGGGCCCGAGCAGACCGAACGATTCACCCGGGGCGACCTCGAACTCCAGTCCGTCCACGGCGAGGAAGTCGGGCTTGCCCTTGACTTCGTACGCCTTGACGAGGTTCCGAGCGGAGATGACAGGTTCTGGCACCGCACCACACTAACCCCCGCAGCGGACATCCGCCGGAGCCTTCGTCAACCCATGTTGACACTTCTCGCGATGTCAACTACGGTTGACGCATGAGCGCCCCGCCCACGCCGACCGGCACCGCCGAGGACGAGCCACCCCTGCGGGCCCTCCAGGAGATCACGCGACGCCGCCGCGAGCTCGAACGAGCCGAGGAGGCGGCCGTGCGCCGCGCCCGCATCGCCGGCTACTCGTGGCAGGCGATCGCGATGTCGCTGGGCGTCAGCAGGCAGGCGGTCCATAAGAAGTACGGACGACAATAGAGCCGGCCGCGCACCCGGCATCCACCCCGACCCCGAGGACACACCACATGTCATCCGACACCGCACGTCGTCGCGGCTCCCGCCGCCGCCCGGCCGACGACGGACCCCGCGCGTCGCTGCGACAGCTGCTGCCGTTCCTGTTCGAGCACAAGGGCGTCCTCACCGCCGTCGCGGTCCTGAGCGTGCTGGCGGCCTTCGCGACGCTGGCCCAGCCGCTCGTGGTGGGGCAGCTGATCGAACGCGTGCAGCTGGGCGACGCGCTCGGCGCGCTGGTGTGGGTGCTGGTCGCGCTGGTGGTCGTGTCGTCGATCATCAGCGGGTACCAGCACTATCTGCTGCAGCGCACGGGAACCGCCGTCGTGTTCTCCAGCCGGCGGCGCCTGATCGCGCAGCTGCTGCACCTGCCGGTGCGGGAGTACGACGCCCGCCGCACGGGCGACCTCGTCTCGCGCGTGGGCACCGACACCACGCTGCTGTACGCGGTGCTCACCCAGGGACTGGCCGACTCGGTCGGCAACGCACTGATCTTCGTCGGCGCCATCGTGGCGATGCTCGTGATCGATCCGATCCTGCTGCTGCTGATCCTCGTGGTCATCGGCGCCTCGGTCGCCGTGGTCGGAGTGCTCAGCGGTCGCATCCGCCGGGCGACACAGGTGCAGCAGGAGCAGGTCGGGCACCTCGCCTCCGGGGTGGAGCGTGCGATCGGCTCCATCCGCACCATCCGCGCCGCCGGCGCCGAAGACCGCGAGCGGGCGGCGATCGAGGGCACGGCGTCAGCCGCCTACGACGCCGGCGTCAAGGTCGCGAAGGCCTCGGCGTTCGTGGTGCCGGTGGCGGGCATCGCGCTGCAGCTGTCGCTGCTGGTCGTGCTCGGCGTCGGCGGCTACCGCGTGGCCTCCGGCGCCATCTCGATCGCACAGCTGGTCACGTTCGTCATGTTCCTGTTCTTCCTGATCCAGCCACTGGGCTCGTTCTTCGGGGCGATCACCTCGGTGAACCAGGCGCTGGGGGCGCTCGGCCGCATCCAGGAGGTGCTCGATCTGCCGACCGAGACCGCCGCCGACGCCGCCCTGGCCGCGGAGGTGGCCGCCGCCGGCCTCGACCACGACGGGCGGGCCGACGCGGCGATCGAATTCCGCGACGTGCACTTCTCGTACCCCGCCGCCGTCGTCGCCACCCGCCATGACGCGCAGGCCCAGGCCCTCAAGGCCCTCGCCGAGGTGCACGCCGACACCATCGACGTCACCGACAGTGACGGCGAGGTGCTGCGCGGGGTGTCGTTCACCGTCCCGCGCGGATCGCGGGTCGCGCTGGTCGGGCCCTCGGGGGCCGGCAAGTCGACGACGCTCGCACTCATCGAGCGGTTCTACGACCCCACCTCCGGTGCGGTGCTGCTGAACGGCGAGGATGTGCGCACCCTCGACCGGCGCGCGCTGCGGGCCCAGCTCGGCTACGTCGAGCAGGATGCGCCGACTCTGGCCGGCACGATCGCCGACAACCTGCGGCTCGCCGCGCCGCAGGCGACCGACGCCCAGTGCGAGCGGGTGCTGCGCGCGGTGAACCTCGGCGACGTGCTCGAACGCAGCCCGCTGGGGCTGGCGGCGCCGGTGGGCGAAGCCGGCGTCATGCTGTCGGGCGGTGAGCGTCAGCGCCTCGCGATCGCGCGCGCCCTGCTGGCCGCTCCCCCGATCCTGCTGCTCGACGAGTCCACGTCGTCGCTCGACGGACTCAACGAGCAGCGCATGCGCGAGGCGATCGACGCGGTGGCGACCGGCCGCACGCTCATCGTCATCGCACACCGGCTGTCGACGGTCGTTGACAGCGACCTGATCGTCGTGCTCGACCACGGCCGTGTCATCGGTCAGGGAACGCACGCCGAGCTCATCGAGTCGGTGCCGCTGTACCGCGACCTGGCCGCGCGCCAGCTGCTGGTCTGACGCACAGGCGAACGCCCCGGCTCCGCAGCAGCGGGCCGGGGCGTTCGTCGTCGGGGTTCTCAGGCGGCCTGCGCGCGCTTCAGGCGGTAGCGCAGAGCGGCCAACTCGGCGTAGAGGGCCGGGGGCACCTTCCCGTCGAAGGTCCGGTAGAACTCCTCGGTCAGGTCCGCCTCGGCCAGCCAGAGCTCGGGATCCACCGCGAACAGCTCGTCGAGATCCTCCTGCGACACGTCGATGCCGTCGAGGTTGAGGTCCTCGGTGCGCGGCAGGCGGCCGATGGGGCTGTCGACGGCGCCGACCTGCCCCTCCACCCGGCGGATGATCCAGTCGATCACGCGCGAGTTGTCACCGAAGCCGGGCCACAGGAACCGGCCGTCGGCGCCCTTGCGGAACCAGTTGACCTGGAAGATGCGCGGCGCGCGGTCGAACCGCAGCGTCTGCCCGACCTTCAGCCAGTGCGCGAAGTAGTCGGCCATGTTGTACCCGCAGAACGGCAGCATCGCGAACGGGTCGCGGCGCAACTCGCCCACGGTGCCCTCGGCGGCGGCGGTGCGCTCGGACGAGATGTTCGAGCCCATGAACACGCCGTGGGCCCAGTCGGTGGCCTCGACCACGAGCGGGACATTGGTGGCGCGGCGGCCGCCGAACAGGATGGCGTCCAGCGGCACCCCCTCGGCGGCATCCCAGTCGCTCGCGATCTGCGGGCACTGGGCGGCGCTGACGGTGAACCGGGAGTTCGGGTGGGCGGCGGGCGTGCCCGAAGCCGGGGTCCAGGGCTTGCCCGTCCAGTCGGTGAGTTCGGCCGGCACCTCGTCGGTCAGCCCCTCCCACCAGACGTCGCCGTCGGGGCGCAGCGCGACGTTCGTGAAGATCGTGTTGCCCCACAGCGTCTCGACGGCGGTGACGTTGGTCGACTCGCCCGTGCCCGGCGCGACGCCGAAGAATCCCGCCTCGGGGTTGATCGCCCACAGTCGGCCGTCCTCACCCGGGCGCAGCCACGCGATGTCGTCGCCGAGCGTCTCGACGCGCCAGCCGGGGATCGTGGGACGCAGCATGGCGAGGTTGGTCTTGCCGCACGCCGAGGGGAACGCGGCGGCGACGTGGTAGGCCTTGCCCTCGGGCGAGATCACGCGGATGAGCAGCATGTGCTCGGCCAGCCAGCCTTCGTCGCGGCCGATGACGGAGGCGATGCGCAGCGCGAAGCACTTCTTCGCGAGGATCGCGTTGCCGCCGTAGCCCGATCCGTAGGACCACACCTCGAGCGTGTCGGGGAAGTGGACGATGTACTTCTCGTCGTTGCACGGCCAGGCCACGTCCTGCTGGCCCGGCTCGAGCGGGGCGCCGACCGAGTGGACCGTCTTGACCCAGTGCTTGCCGGCGGCGATCTGGTCGAGCACGCCGGTGCCGACGCGGGTCATGATCCCGATGGATGCCACGGCGTAGGCACTGTCGGTGACCTGCACCCCGATGTGCGAGAGCGGGCCGCCGACGGCGCCCATCGAGAACGGGACGACGTACATCGTGCGCCCGCGCATCGACCCGTCGAACAGCGGCGTGATGGTGCCGCGGATCTCATCCGGTGCGACCCAGTTGTTCGTGGGACCGGCATCCTCCTCCCGCGCGGACGCGATGAAGGTGCGCGCCTCGGTGCGGGCGACGTCGCTGGGGTGCGAACGGGCCAGGTACGAGCCGGGACGCCATTCGGGGTTCAGCTTGATGAGCTTGCCCTCGTCCACCATCTCGCGCAGCAGTGCCTCGTTCTCGGCACGCGAGCCGTCGACCCAGTGGACGCGGGCGGGCTTGGTGAGCGCGGCGATCTCGTCGACCCAGGCGTGCAGCTCCTCCAGGCCCGGCATGTCGGGACGCTCGCCATACGCCCGCGCCGGACGCGGACCGCCGGCGGGGCGGGTCACGGGGGCGGTGCGGGTGAACATGTCGGCGATGGCCATGTCGGCTCCTTCGGATCAGACAAACGATGTCGAGGTCGTTATGCCTTCCACTTTGCGGCATGGCGACCCACTCTTTCAGCCCTTGACAGCGACAAGAATCCTGAATCTTTCACTATCATCAAGGAATGGCTCCCTCGTCCCTGGAACTGTCCACGCTCGGTCACCGCATCCGGCACCACCGCACCGCCCGCGGCTACACGCTCGACGAGCTGGGGGCGCTCGTCGGGGTCGCCGGCAGCCAGCTGAGCCTGATCGAGAACGGGAAGCGCGAGCCGAAGCTGTCCCTGCTGCAGGCGATCGCGCACGCGACCGGCACCGACGTCACCGACCTGCTGTCGGCGGAACCGCCCAACCGGCGCGCCGCCCTGGAGCTGGAGCTGCAGCGCGCGCAGGCGAGCCCGGTGTTCCGTCGCCTGGGCGTCGAGCCGGTGCGGGTGACCAAGACCATGAGCGACGAGACGATCGAGTCGATTCTGGGGCTGCACCGCGAACTGCACCGCCGCGAGCGCGAGGCGATCGCGACCCCCGAAGAGGCGCGTCGGGCCAACACCGAGCTGCGACTGCGCATGCGCGAGCGCGGCAACTACCTCGGCGACATCGAGAAGCTGGCCGAGAAGCAGCTCAAAGCAGCCGGCCACGTGTCGGGCGCGCTCACGCACCGCACGGTGAGCATCATGGCGCAGCAGCTCGGGTTCGAACTGATCTACGTCAACGACCTGCCCCATTCGGCGCGGTCGGTCACCGACCTGGAGAACGGCCGGATCTACCTGCCCCCGGCATCCATCCCCGGCGGCCACGGCCTGCGGTCGATGGCCCTGCAGGCGATGGCGCACCGCCTGCTCGGCCACACTCCGCCCACCGATTACGCCGACTTCCTGCAGCAACGCCTCGAGATCAACTACTACGCAGCGTGCTGCCTCATGCCCGAGACGGCGTCGGTCGCGTTCCTCACGCAGGCCAAGAAGGACCGCAACCTGGCGGTGGAGGACTTCCGCGACGCGTTCGGGGTGACGCACGAGGCGGCCGGCATGCGGTTGACGAACCTGCTGACCGAGCACTTCGGCATGAAGCTGCACTTCCTGCGGGTGGACGGCACCGGTGCCATCAACCGCGTCTACGAGAACGACGGCCTGCCGCTGCCGATGGACGTGACCGGCGCCATCGAGGGCCAGATCGTCTGCCGTCACTTCGCCGCGCGGTCGGCCTTCGGGCAGCAGAACCGCACCACCGAGCACTACCAGTACACCGACACCCCGGCCGGCACGTTCTGGTGCTCGAGCCAGACCGGATCGACCACCGCGGGCGAGTTCTCGATCACCGTCGGTGTCCCCTTCGACGATGCCCGCTGGTGGCGCGGCCGCGAGACGCAGAAGCGGGCCGCGTCGACGTGCCCCGACGAGTCGTGCTGCCGACTCCCGGACAGCGAGCTGACGGCCCGCTGGGAGGGCAGGGCCTGGCCGAGCGCCCGCGTGCACATGCAGATGTTCTCGCCGCTGCCCCGCGGCGCCTTCCCCGGCGTCGACGACGGCGAGGTCTACACGTTCCTCGAGCGGCACGCCCCGCGCTGACCGTCCCGGGTGACGCGGCGGGTCAGCCGGTGAGGAAGCGCGTGTAGCCGGCGAGCGCCTCCTCGACGGCGGATGCCGGGGCGGCACCGGGCAGGAACAGTTCGGGCACGGGCGGCTCGGCGTGCCGACCGACGGCCAGCGAGTGCGACCACGACCCGATGATCTCGCCCTGCGCCAGCAGCACGGGGCGGACGAACCCCTGGGCGCTCGGCCCCACGACCGCCTGCGTCTCGGGCGGACACGGCACCGACCGGTCGGCGTACGACAGGTAGTACTCCTCGAACGGCGGCAGCGCCTGCACCTCGGGCACGGGAGACCGCCGCGGCCGCGCGCCCGCCGCCGTGAACAGCCCCTCCTCGACCTCGATCACCCGGTCGCCTGCGCCCTCGCGCGCCGCGCGGGCCATGCCCAGCGGCAGCCCCGCCCACCACCGGAAGTCGGCGACGCCCGCCGGCCCGTGCGACACGATGTAGCGCACGAACATCTCCGCCAGCGGGTCGGCCGGCTGTGCCGACTCGGTGATCCACTCCTCCGCCGACACGACGTACTGGTCGCGGGTGGGGGCGCCGTCCCGCGGCACGACCGGGCCCAGGCAGGCCACCTGACGCAGGCACATGAGCACCAGGATGTGATTGCCGCGCATCCCGGTCGTCTCGATACCGGCGGCCTGCAGCACCTCGGCGAACTCCCGTCGCGTGAGCCGGTTGCCCCCGGCGAGGACGGGCCGCACGGCACGCTCGGCCGCGGTCAGCGTGGATGCCGTGATCCCGGCGTTGCGCAGCGGCGCGGCGTACTGCTTCTCCTGCCGGGCGGCGGTGACGGCCAGCAGCCAGGACAGGTCGGCGGGACGCAGGATGTGCAGCGTGCCGCGCATCGTCCACGACCGGATCAGCCGGCCGGCCGCGAACGCGGCATCCACCTCGCGCAGGGTCGGCTCGCCGCGGGTGCGGGCGGCCAGCGCCCACCGGCCGCCCCAGAACTCCTGCGCCTGCGTCGCGGTCATGTGGGCGGCGGCGTCGACGACGGTCCGGGCCGGTGCGGTCAGCCGGTGCGAGCGCAGGCGTTCGGCACGCAGACGGTGCAGATCCATGCGCCCATCATGCCGTGGGCCTCCGACGGCGCCTCCCGTCACCCGAAGGGGTTCGGGGTGAGCGTGTACTTGGTCTGCAGGTACTCGTGGATGCCCTCGGCGCCGCCCTCGCGACCCAGGCCCGACATCTTCCAGCCGCCGAACGGCGCGGCCGCGTTGGAGACGACACCCATGTTCAGGCCCATCATCCCGGTGGCCAGCCGCTCGATCATGCGCTGCCCCCGGGCGAGATTCTCGGTGAACACGTACGACACCAGGCCGTACTCGGTGTCGTTGGCGATGCGCACGGCCTCGTCTTCGTCGTCGAACGGGATGATCGCCAGCACCGGGCCGAAGATCTCCTCGCGCAGGATCTCCGACCCCGGCTGCACGTCGCTGACGACGGTGGGCTGGTAGAACGATCCGGCGCCGTCCAGCGCGGCGCCACCGGTGCGCAGCGTCGCGCCGCGGCCGACCGCGTCCTGCACGAGCTCGTCGGCCTTGGCGACCGCGCGGTCGTCGATGAGCGGCCCGATGGCCACACCGTCGTCGGTGCCGCGGCCGATCTTCATGGCCTTCACCCGTTCGGTGACCCGGTCGGCGAACTCGTCGGCGACCGACCGGTGCACGATGAACCGGTTCGCGGCCGTGCACGCCTGGCCCACGTTGCGGAACTTCGCGGCGATGGCACCGTCGACCGCCTTGTCGAGGTCGGCGTCTTCGAACACGACGAACGGGGCGTTGCCGCCGAGTTCCATCGACGTGCGCAGCACCCCCTCGGCCGCCTGCTCCATGAGCGCCTGACCCACCGGCGTCGAACCCGTGAACGAGAGCTTGCGCAGCCGCGGGTCGCGGATGATCGGCTCGGACACCGCGTTCGAGGTCGACGTGGTGATGACGTTGACCACACCGGCGGGCAGTCCCGCGTCCTCGAGCAGCTTCACGAAGTACAGCGTCGTCAGCGGCGTGAGCGCGGCGGGCTTGATGACCACGGTGCAGCCGGCGGCCAGCGCCGGCGCGATCTTGCGTGTCGCCATCGCGAGGGGGAAGTTCCACGGGGTGATCAGGAAGCACGGCCCCACGGGGTGCTGCGAGACGATCATGCGCCCGGTGCCCTCGGGGTTCTGCCCGTAGCGTCCCTGGATGCGCGGTGCCTCTTCGCTGAACCAGCGCACGAACTCGCCGCCGTAGGCGACCTCGCCGCGCGCTTCGGCGAGCGGCTTGCCCATCTCGAGGGTCATCAGCAGCGCGAAGTCCTCCTTGCGCTCCTGCAGCAGGTCGAACGCGCGGCGCAGCAGCTCGGCGCGCTCCCGCAGCGGCGTGGCCGCCCAGGCCGGGAAGGCGGCGTCCGCGGCATCCAGTGCGGCCAGGCCGTCAGCCGGCGTTGCCGAGGCGATCTCCTTGATGACGGCGCCGGTGGCCGGATCGGAGACCTTCAGCGTCGCCCCGCCGGTGGCCGCGCGCCACTGCCCGTCGATGTAGAGCCCGTCGGGCACGGATGCCAGCAGCTCGGTCTCACGGTTCTCGCTCATGTGGACTCCCTCGTCGCGAATGGATGCCGGTGCCGCACCCTCCGGAAGAATCGTATACGATCCTACCCTCGAGTGCGAACGGTCGGCGCACCGCACGCACCCGCTGCGCGCTCACCCTATACTCGGATCGTCCGGCGGCAGCGCACGCCGTCGGTGCTCGAAAAATGGGCACGCAGCCGCCTCGACCGGGGTCCGGGCGCGCGAGACACATACGGCATCGTTCACTTTCCCGTCTGTCTCGAAGGAGCATCCCCATGCCCACCGTCTCCGCCCACGTGGCCCACGCCCTCTCGCACCACATCGCCCACGTGTTCGGGGTGATGGGCAACGGCAACGCGTACTTCCTCGACGCGCTCGAGCGGTCGACCGACGTCGGCTACACGGCCGTCCGCCATGAGGCCGCCGCCGTCGTCGCCGCCGACGCCTACCATCGGGCCGGTGGCGGGCTGGCTGCGGCGACGGCGACCTACGGCGCCGGATTCACCAACACGCTCACCGCGCTGGCCGAAGCCGTGCAGGCCCACGTGCCGCTCCTGCTCGTCGTGGGCGACGAGCCCACGAGCGGACCGCGCCCCTGGGATGTCGACCAGATCGCGCTGGCCTCGGCTGTCGGCGCACGGACCTACACGGTCGGTCGCGCCGACGCCGCCGCGACCGCGATCATCGCCGTCGAACATGCCCTTTCGTACCGCGTGCCGACGGTGCTGGCGATCCCCTACGACGTGGCGAAGGTGGATGCCGGGCCGCTGCCGCCGGTGCCGGCTCCGAACCTGCCCGCGCCGCTGGCACCGGCGAACGATTTCGCCCGCGGAACGGTCACTGAGATCGCCGAGGCGCTGGCCGGCGCCGAGCGGCCGTTCCTGCTGGGCGGGCGCGGCGCCTGGATCGCCGGGGCCGGCGCGGCTCTGGGCGAGGTGGCCGACCTCACCGGGGCGGTGACCGCCTCCACCGCGCTCGGCCGGGGCCTGTTCCCGGCATCCGCCTACGACCTCGGCGTCACCGGCGGCTTCGGCGCCGCCGGGGCGATGGACCTGGTGCGCACCGCCGACGTGGCGGTCGTGTTCGGCGCCTCGCTCAACCAGTTCACGATGCGCTTCGGGGCGCTGTTCGCACCCGGCACGCGCGTGTTCCAGGTCGACACGGCACCGGCGGCCACCCACCCGCACGTCGGCGGGTTCGTGCGCGGCGATGCCCGCGTCGTGGCCGAGCAGATCGCCGCGATGCTGCGGGAGCGCGCGGCGAAGCCCAGCGGCTGGCGCGAGTCCGTCGACGTCCCGGCGCTGCGCGCGTACGACTCCGGGAAAGGCGTCGCCGAGGACGGGCGCCTGGACCCGCGGTCGGTGGCCGAGCGCATCGGCGCCGTGCTCGAGTCCACCGCCGAGCTGCGTGACCGCGTCGTCGTCACCGACGGCGGGCACTTCCTGGGCTGGGCGAACATGTACTGGCCGGTGGCGAGTCCGGACCGCATGATGATGGTCGGCACCGCCTATCAGGCGATCGGCCTCGGATTCGGATCGGTGCCCGGGGCGGCCCTGGCCAAGCCGGCATCCACCGTGGTCCTGTCCACCGGTGACGGCGGCGGGCTCATGGCCCTGGCCGATCTCGAGTCGGCGGTGCGGGTGGCCGGCGGCCGCGGCCTGGCCGTCGTGTGGAACGACGCGGCCTACGGCGCCGAGGTCAACCTGTACGGTCTGCAGGGGCTGGCGCAGGGGCCCATGCTGATCCCCGAGGTCGACTTCGCCGGCTTCGCCCGCGCGGTGGGCGCCCGCGGCGTGGTGGTCCGCACGCTCGAGGACCTCGCCGCGCTCGACGAGTGGGCGGCCACGTCGGCAGACGCCCGCCCCTTCCTGCTGCTGGACTGCCGCATCTCGAACACGATCATCGCGCCGTACCAGCAGGAGATCATCCGGGTGAACTCCTGAGTCAGATCCAGCCCTTGTCCTGCGCGATGCGCACGGCCTGTCCACGGTTGGCGGCCCCGACCTTGCCGATGGCCGACGACAGGTTGTTGCGCACGGTGCCGGCCGACAGGTAGACCTCGGCGGCGATGTCGGCGGCAGTGCGCCCGTCCGCGGCCAGCCGCAGGATCTGCCGCTCGCGATCGGTCAGCGGGTTGGCCCCCTCGAACAGGCTCGCCTCCGCCAGCACCGGATCGACCACACGCAGGCCCGCGTGCACCCGGCGCACCGCGTCGGCGAGCTGTTCGACGGGCGCGTCCTTGACCACGAAGCCACTCGCGCCCGCGTCGAGAGCGGCGCGCAGGTAGCCGGGCCGCGCGAACGTCGTCACGATCAGCACGCGGGTCGCGGGCCGGGCTGCCCGCAGCAGCCGGGTGGCCTCGATGCCGTCGGTCCCCGGCATCTGGATGTCCATGAGGCACACGTCGATCTCGGCTGCGCCGGCCGCACGCACGGCCTCATCGGCATCGCCGGCGGTGCCGACGACCGTCATGTCGGACTCGAGGTCGAGCAGCGCCGCGAGGGCTCCGCGCAGCATCGCCTGGTCGTCGACGACGAGCAGCCGGATCGGCTCCTGCGCACTCACCACGTCACCGCCACCCGGGTGCCGCCCGCGGCGCCGGCGCTCACCGACAGCGTCGCCCCCGCGGTGGTCGCCCGCTCACGCATGCCGCGCACACCGTTGCCCTCGGTGCCGGCGAAGCCGACGCCGTCGTCGGTGACCGTGAACCGCCCCGGTTCCACGCCGACGGTGACGGTGCGCGCCGCCGCGTGCCGCAGCACGTTCGTCGTCGCCTCGCGGAGGATCCAGCCGGCCGTCAGCGACTGCGCCGGTGAGAGGGCCTCGACCTCGCCGGACACCTCCAGGTCGATGCCGGCGGCCTGCAGCGCCTCGCGGCATCCGGCCAGCTGGTCGGCCAGGCTCGCGTTGCGCACTCCGGCGACGGTCTCGCGCACGCCGGCGATCGCCTCGGCGGTGAGCGTCTCGATGTCGGCGAGCTCGGCCTTGGCCCGATCGGGGTCCGTGTCGATGAGCCGACGCGCCAGCTGCGCCTTCATGCGCACGACGGTCAGCGAATGCCCGATGAGGTCGTGCACATCGCGGGCGACGGCTTCCCGCCCGGCGCTGGTGGCCAGCTCGAGCCCCAGCCGCTCGGCCTGGTCCGACCGGATGATCAGCCACGTGGTGACGGTGTTCACCACGCCCAGCAGCCCGACGATCGCCAGCAGCGAGAGGTACCGGGTGCCGCCGGGCACGCCGAACACGGCCGCCGCGGTCACGCCGACGGCGGCGACGAGGGTCAGCCAGTGCGCCGCCCGGGTCAGGCCGTACGAGGCGAACGACATGATGAACGGCACGAAGCTCAGCGCGTTCGGCCCGGTGGCCGGGGCCGCCAGCACCGCGCAGGCGATCATCACCGCGAACGCGACCCACTGGATCGGCCGGGGCGGCACCACCAGGCCGCCGCCGGAGAAGCTCATGCCGTTGACGAAGGCGGCGACGTACACGATGACGAAGACGACCAGGGCCGCCCAGCCGGTGACGATCCACGCCGGGGTGGCCGGCGACCGCAGCAGCGCGAGGATGGGATAGATCAGGAACACCATCCACAGCAGCGGCATGATCCAGCCGTACCGCGACCACGTCGACCCCGCGCCGGGACGGCGCGCCCCGTCTTGTGCCATGCGTCCGACCCTATCGGCGGCTGCGCGACCGACGCACACCGACGGCCACGAGCACCGCGAACACCGCCAGCCACACGGCGACGTTCAGCAGCAGGGCCCACAGCGGGTCGGTCTGTCCGGTCGTCAGCGTCCCCTCCGTCAGCGGCCAGCGGCTCAGCGCCACGAACCCGTACAGCGGGGTGAAGCGCGCGATGTCGAGCATGACACCGTCCAGCGGCATGAACACGTTGCCGAAGAAGGCGAAGAAGGTCATCGAGATGGATGCCAGGGCGGCCGACGTGTCGGAATTGAAGAACAGCCCCACGCCGAGCCCGTACAGGCCGAAGATCAGCCCGACGCCGAGCATGATCCCCGCGGCGGCGAACCAGCGCCAGGTGTCGGTGGCCGTCGCGCCGGTCAGCGCGCCCGCGACGAAGACGGCCGCCACGGCGAGCGCGGAGAACGAGACCGCGGTGATCAGCTTGGTCACCGCGTAGCCGGCGGTGCCCAGCGGCGTCATGGCCAGCTGGCGACCCCAGCCCTGCTTGGCCTCGGTGGCGGCGAGCGAGGTGATCGAGCTCATCGCGACGGCCGTCCCGTAGGCGGCCATCGACACCATGATGTAGAACGAGACGTTCCCGTGGCCGGCGGAGATCGAGCCGTATCCCATCGTCACGCCGAACAGCACGTACATGGCCACGGGCATGCCGAGCGTGAACGCGAGTGTGTAGGGGTTGCGGATCTGCCGCAGCGCTTCGACGCGCAGCATCGTGGGCGACAGGGTCATCGGGATGGTCATCGGTCAGTCCTCCGTGAGGGCGGTGAAGGCGGTTTCGAGGGTGGGCACGGCGATCTCCAGGTCCTGGGCGCCGGCGGCCAGCAGGAGGGACGCCACGGCATCCGAGTCGGTGGCCCGCAGCGTGAGCCGCGTGGCGTCCACGCGCAGATCGGCCACGCCGGCGGTGTCCCGCAGCCGCCGGACGAGCGCGTCGGCACCGTCGCCGGGCAGGGTCGCCGCGACCGTGCGGGCACCGAGTCCGGCTCGCAGCCGGGCGGTGGGCGCGTCGGCGACGATGCGCCCGCGGTGCATCACGACGGTGCGGCGGGCGAACTGCTCGGCCTCTTCGAGGTAGTGGGTGGCGAACACGATCGTGCGGCCCGCGTCGGCGTCGGCGCGCATGACGTCCCAGAAGTGGCGGCGGGCGGTGACGTCCATGCCGGCGGTGGGCTCGTCGAGCACGAGGATCTCGGGGTCGGCGACCAGTGCCAGCGCGAATTTGACCCGCTGCTGTTCGCCGCCGGAGCACTTCGCGATGCGGCGGCGAGCCAGGCCGGTCAGCTGCGCACGCTCGAGGACGTCGGGCACGCGGCCCAGCGCGGCGCGGCCGTGCAGCGACGCGATGACCTCGACGGTCTCGCGGACGGTCAGGTCCGACAGCAGCCCGCCGGTCTGCAGCACCGCGGCGATCGCGCCGCGGGCGGCGGCCTTCGCGGGCGCCTGGCCGAGCACTGTGACGCTGCCCGCGCTGGGCGTGGCCAGGCCCAGCAGCATGTCGAGGGTGGTCGTCTTGCCGGCGCCGTTGGGGCCGAGGAGGGCGACGACCTCGCCACGGGCGATGCGCAGGTCCACGCCGTCGACGGCGGTGATGACGTGGTCGCCGATGCCGAAGTGGCGGCGCAGGCCCGTCAGCGTGATGACGTCGGTGGGCGGGGCCGGGGTCGCGGTGCGGCCGGTGGTCGGCGCGGGGGCGGTGTCGAGTGCGGTTCGCATGCCTCCAGCCTGGCCGCACCGGTCCCCCCGGCGCCGGAGGGCGACGTCACGCTGTCGGCATGACACGTGTCATGGGGACGCCGGGGTGCGAGTCCCCGGCATCCCCACGCACCGTCAGGCCTTGGACAGGCCGTAGATGGGGCTGACCTGCTGCTCGGCCTCGTGGTCGGGGCCCAGCGGGATCCCGCTGCGGTCGCGCAGCAGCAGCGTCGCGATGAGGCCGATGACGGTCATCCCCGCCAGGTACCAGGTGACCGACACGGTCGTCCCGGTGGCCTGCACGAGCGCGGTCGCGATGGTCGGGGCGAACGCGCCGCCGGCGATGGCGCCGATCGCGTAGGAGATCGAGACGCCGGAGAACCGGATCGAGGCGGGGAACAGCTCTGTGTACAGCGCCGCCTGCGGGCCGTAGGTGAAGCCGAGGCCGATGGTGAGGATGGCCAGGCCCGCGAACAGCAACCAGATGTTGCCGGTGTTCACCAGCGGGAACAGCGCGAACACGCCGCCCAGCTGCAGGATCCACCCGATGATGTAGGTCGTGCGGCGCCCGAGGCGGTCGGACACCCAACCGGCGACCAGTGTCGACAGCAGCCACGTCACGGCCGACCCGGTGACCGCCCACAGCACCGGTCCGCGCTCGAGGCCGAGCGGACCGTCCGGGTTCGTCGAGTAGCCCTGGATGTAGCCGCCGGTGGTCATGTAGCCCACGGCGTTGTTGCCGGCGAACACGAGTGCCGCGATGATCACCAGCGGCGTGTGCTTGGCGAACAGCTGCAGGATCGGCATCCGCGCCTTCTCCTTGCGTTCGGCCAGTTCGGCGAACACCGGGCTCTCCTCGACCTTGCGGCGCACGTAGTAGCCGACCAGGATCAGCACGACGCTCAGCAGGAACGGGACGCGCCAGCCCCACTGCAGGAAGGCCTCACCGGGCGCGAGAATGGTCATGATGGCCATGACCCCCGAGGCCAGCAGAAGGCCCAGCGGCACGCCGATCTGCGGCGAGGCGCCGAAGATGCCCCGGCGCTTCTTGGGGGCGTGCTCGACGGCCATGAGCACCGCACCGCCCCACTCGCCGCCGGCCGAGATGCCCTGCAGCACGCGCAGCACCACCAGCAGGACCGGTGCGGCCATGCCGATGCTGTCGTAGGTGGGCAGCACGCCGATGAGGGCCGTCGCGGCGCCCATCAGGATGAGCGTCCACATGAGCACGACCTTGCGGCCGAGCTTGTCGCCGAAGTGGCCGGCCAGGAAGGCGCCGAGCGGCCGGAAGAGGAAGCTGACGCCCACCGTCGCGAACCCGATGAGGGCGCTGTCGGCGCCGAGCGCGCCGAAGAACAGATCGCCGAACACGAGGCCGACGGCGGTGGCGTAGATGAAGAAGTCGTACCACTCGACGGTGGTGCCGACGACCGTGGCGAACACGACGCGGCGTCGGTCGGTCGCACTGGCGATGGTGCCCGTGGGGGTGAATCCCTCGGGCGTGGGCTGGGGTGTGCTCATGGTGAAGACTCCTGTGTCTGCGACTTCGCTGTCCGAGGCATCGGATCGGAGCGACGGTTGCCTCTTCGCGGTCGATCATATACGATTTGAGATACGACGCAAGAGTGGATGCCAGAGCGAGGGGGCTCATGACTGAGAACACGACGGATGCCGCAGACGCGCGCTTCGCGGGACTGCCCGGCCGACCGGGCAAGATCATCGCGGTGCACCTGAGCTATCGCTCCCGTGCCGACCAGCGCGGCCGCACCCCCGCGACGCCCTCGTACTTCTTCAAGGCCTCGAGCTC
Organism: Microbacterium pollutisoli; assembly: GCF_053586795.1. NCBI lineage: Bacteria > Bacillati > Actinomycetota > Actinomycetes > Micrococcales > Microbacteriaceae > Microbacterium > Microbacterium pollutisoli. The sequence goes on along the minus strand of NZ_JBNYWT010000004.1, from coordinate 367,252 downwards.
GGTCGCCGCCACCGGCGGCACGGTCGAACGGCCCGCCGGCACCGAGCTGCTGGCCTTCGAGGGAGAGATCGCCCTCGTGATCGGCACCGCCGCCCGCCGTGTCCGGCTCGAGGACGCCTGGCGGCACGTCGGCTGGGTGACCGCGGCGAACGACCTCGGCGTGTACGACCTGCGCGCCGTGGACAAGGGCTCCAACGTCCGGTCCAAGGGCGGCGACGGCTTCACCCCGATCGGCCCGCACCTGATCGACGCGCGCAGCGTCGACCCGGCCGCCCTCCGCGTGCGCACATGGGTCAACGGCACCGTCGTGCAGGACGACGACACCTCAGGCCTGCTCTTCCCGCTCGCCCAGTTCGTGGCCGACCTCTCGCAGCACTTCACCCTCGAGCCCGGCGATGTGATCCTCACCGGAACGCCCGCCGGCTCGTCGGTCATCGAACCCGGCGACGTCGTGGAGGTCGAGGTCGACTCCCCCGCCACCGGCGCCACCTCGGGCCGGCTGGTCACCACGGTCGTGGAAGGCACCGGCCCGGCGTTCGACCCCGCGCTCGGCTCACTGCCGGCCGTCGACGACACGCAGCGCGAAGAGGCCTGGGGCTCGCGCGAAGCCGTGGGACTGCCGGCGACCGACACGGCCGGCGAGCCCGCCGCCCCGGCATCCGCCCTCACACCCGAGCTGCGTGCCAAGCTGGCCGAAGCGCCCGTCGCGGGCCTGTCGGCGCAGCTGCGCAAGCGGGGCCTCAACAACGTCACGATCGACGGCGTGACCTCCAACCACCCCGATCGCAAGATCGTCGGCACCGCGAAGACGCTGCGCTTCGTGCCCAACCGCGAAGACCTGTTCACCAGCCACGGCGGCGGATACAACGCGCAGAAGCGCGCATTCGACGCCGTCGGCGACGGGGAGATCATCGTCATCGAAGCGCGCGGCGAGACCGGGTCGGGCACGCTCGGCGACATCCTCGCCATCCGCGCGCACGCCGCCGGCGCCGCCGGCATCGTCACCGACGGCGGTGTCCGCGACGCCGACGCCGTGGCCGCCGTCGGCATCCCGGTCTACTCGTCCGGGGCGCACCCGGCGGTCCTCGGCCGCAAGCACGTGCCGTGGGACACCGATATCACCATCGCCTGCGGCGGCACCACGGTCCAGCCCGGCGACATCATCGTGGGCGACGCCGACGGCGTCATCGTGATCCCGCCGAGCCTGGTCGAGGAGGTCGTCGACGACGCCCTCGCACAGGAGGACGAGGACGGCTGGATCGCCGCCCGCGTCGCCGAGGGCCACCCGGTCGACGGCCTGTTCCCGATGAACGCGCAGTGGCGCGCGAAGTACGAGGCGGAGGCGGGCCGATGACCACGGCCACCACCGGCGGCGCGCCGAACAGCAAGTCGCAGCACGCGTACACGTGGATCCGCGACCGCATCGGCCGCCACGACTACACCCCCGGCTATCGGCTGGTGCTCGGCTCGATCGCCGACGAGCTCGGCATGAGCGTCGTGCCGGTGCGCGAGGCGATCCGCCGGCTCGAGGCCGAGGGCCTGGTCACGTTCGAGCGCAACGTGGGGGCGCGGGTCTCGGTCGTCGACGAAGACGAGTACGTACACACGATGCAGACGCTCAGCCTCGTCGAGGGCTACGCCACGTCGCTGGCGGCCCCGGTGATCACCGATGCCGACGTCGCCGAGGCCGCCGAGATCAACGACCGCATGGAGCGGCTGCTCGACCACTTCGATGCCCACACCTTCACGCAGCTGAACCACCGGTTCCACCGGGTGCTGTACGCCCCGTGCCCGAACCCCCACATCCTCGAGCTCGTCGACCGCTCGTGGTCGCGGCTGTCGGGCCTGCGCGACACGTCGTTCGCGCAGATCCCCGACCGGCCCCGCCACTCGGTCGAAGAGCACACCCTGATCCTCGACCTCATCCGGCGCCGCGCCGACCCGACCGAGATCGAGATGGCCACCCGCACGCACCGCCTGCGCACGCTCGACGCGTTCCTGGCCGCACGGCACCCCGACGCGCCTCACCACTGACGGAGGAAACCATGACCGACACCGTTCCCGCCCTCGACCGCCGGCACGTCCCTGCCGACCTGCCCACCCGCCTGCAGCACTACATCGACGGCGAGTTCGTCGACTCGCTCGACGGGGACACCTTCGACGTGCTCGAACCCGTCTCGAACGAGGTGTACGTGCAGGCCGCATCGGGCAAGGTCGCCGACATCGACCGCGCCGTGAAGGCGGCCAAGAGGGCGTTCGACGAGGGCCCCTGGCCGAAGATGCTGCCCCGTGAGCGCTCGCGCGTGCTGCACCGCATCGCCGACATCGTCGAATCGCGCGACAAGCGGCTCGCCGAGCTGGAGAGCTTCGACTCGGGTCTGCCCATCAGCCAGGCCCTCGGCCAGGCGCGCCGCGCCGCCGAGAACTTCCGCTTCTTCGCCGACCTGATCGTCGCGCAGGCCGACGACACCTTCAAGGTGCCCGGCCGCCAGATCAACTACGTCAACCGCAAGCCGATCGGCGTCGCCGGGCTCATCACCCCGTGGAACACGCCGTTCATGCTCGAGTCGTGGAAGCTGGGCCCGGCCCTGGCCACCGGCAACACCGTCGTTCTCAAGCCCGCCGAGTTCACGCCGCTGTCGGCGTCGCTGTGGGCGGGCATCTTCGAGGAGGCCGGCCTACCCCGCGGCGTCTTCAACCTCGTCAACGGCTTCGGCGAAGAGGGCTTCGCCGGTGACTCGCTGGTCAAGCACCCCGACGTGCCCCTCATCTCGTTCACCGGCGAGAGCCGCACCGGCCAGATCATCTTCGGCAACGCGGCCCCGTACCTGAAGGGCCTGTCGATGGAGCTGGGCGGCAAGAGCCCCGCCGTCGTCTTCGCCGACGCCGACCTGGACGCCGCCGTGGACGCGACCATCTTCGGCGTCTTCTCCCTCAACGGCGAGCGCTGCACCGCCGGCAGCCGCATCCTCGTGCAGCGCGACATCTACGACGAGTTCGTCGAGCGCTACGCCGCACAGGCGAAGCGTGTGAAGGTCGGCTACCCGCACGACCCGGCCACGGAGGTCGGCGCGCTGGTGCACCCCGAGCACTTCGAGAAGGTCATGAGCTACGTCGAGATCGGCAAGAGCGAAGGGCGCCTGGTCGCCGGCGGCGGCCGCCCCACCGGCTTCGAGTTCGGCAACTTCGTCGCCCCGACCGTGTTCGCCGACGTCGCGCCCGAGGCCCGCATCTTCCAGGAGGAGATCTTCGGCCCGGTCGTGGCGATCACCCCGTTCGACACCGACGAGGAGGCCCTGGCCCTGGCCAACAACACCAAGTACGGCCTGGCCGCCTACATCTGGACCAACGACCTCAAGCGCGCCCACAACTTCGCGCAGTCGGTCGAGGCCGGCATGGTGTGGCTCAACTCGAACAACGTGCGGGACCTGCGCACCCCGTTCGGCGGGGTGAAGGCCTCGGGCCTGGGCCACGAGGGCGGGTACCGCTCGATCGACTTCTACACCGACCAGCAGGCCGTGCACATCACCCTCGGCGAGGTCCACAACCCGACCTTCGGCAAGCAGGACGTGCACACCGAGTCGGACATCGACGACCCGGATCCGCGCTGACCCGGCATCCACCCATCACCACGCGAGCAAGGACGCTGACATGACCAACCGTGACGACATGACCCTGACCTCCTCGGGCTTCTACGTGAGCCAGGAGGCACCGATCGAATCCGACAACCCCGTGCCGACCCCGTCGTCGCCCGCCCCGGACATCCTGCGGTGCGCCTCGATGGAGCTCGTCGTCACCGACCTGGCCCGGTCGCGCGAGTTCTACGTCGACGTGCTGGGGCTGACGGTGACCGAGGAGGACGAGAACACGATCTACCTGCGGTCGCTCGAGGAGTTCATCCACCACAACCTCGTGCTGCGCGCCGGCCCCGTGGCCGCCGTCGCCGCCTTCAGCTACCGCGTGCGCTCGCCCGAGGACCTCGACAAGGCGGTCGCGTTCTACACGGAGCTCGGCTGCGACGTGCGCCGGGAGAAGAACGGCTTCACCAAGGGCGTCGGCGACTCGGTGCGTGTGGTCGACCCCCTCGGCTTCCCGTACGAGTTCTTCTACGAGACCGAGCACGTCGAGCGCCTCGCCTGGCGCTACGACCTCTACACCCCCGGTGCCTTGGTGCGCCTCGACCACTTCAACCAGGTCACCCCCGACGTGCCGCGCGCCGTGCGCCACTACCAGGACCTCGGCTTCCGCGTCACCGAGGACATCCAGGACAAGGAGGGCACCGTCTACGCCGCCTGGATGCGCCGCAAGCCCACCGTGCACGACACCGCCACCACCGGCGGTGACGGCCCGCGCATGCACCACGTCGCGTTCTCTACGCACGAGAAGCACAACATCCTCGCGATCTGCGACAAGCTGGGCGCGCTGCGCCGCTCGGACATGATCGAGCGCGGCCCGGGCCGGCACGGCGTGTCGAACGCGTTCTACCTCTACCTGCGCGACCCGGACGGGCACCGCGTGGAGATCTACACCCAGGACTACTACACCGGCGACCCGGACAACCCGGTGGTCACCTGGGACGTGCACGACAACCAGCGCCGCGACTTCTGGGGCAACCCGGTCGTGCCCAGCTGGTACACCGACGCGTCGCTGGTGCTCGACCTGGACGGCAACCCGCAGCCGGTGCGCGCCCGCACCGACGCATCGGAGATGGCCGTCACGATCGGCGCCGACGGGTTCTCGTACACGCGGCGCGACGAGGGCGAGGAGTCGATGCCCGATTGGAAGAAGGGCGAGTACAAGCTCGGACACCAGCTCTGAATCGGAGGCCCGCACATGCTGGATGACGCGACACGCAATGCGATCGCCGAAGAGCTCGCCGAGGCCGACCGCACGCACGGCGTGATCCCGCGGATCACCGCCCGCTATCCGGATGCCACGATCGAGGACGCCTACGCGATCCAGGGCATCTGGCGCGACCGCATGGTCGCGTCCGGGCGCCGCCTGGTGGGACGCAAGATCGGCCTGACCTCCAAGGCGATGCAGCAGGCGACCGGCATCACCGAACCGGACTACGGGGTCATGTTCGACGACACCGTGTACCGGTCGGGCGCCGAGATCCCGGTGGACCACTTCTCGAACGTGCGCATCGAGGTCGAGCTCGCCTTCGTACTGGCCAGCCCGCTCGAGGGGCCGGACTGCACGCTCGAGCAGGCCTTGGCCGCCATCGACCACGTCGTGCCCGCACTCGAGGTGCTCAACTCGCACATCGAGCTGGAGGGTCGCACGATCGTCGACACCATCAGTGACAACGCCGCGTACGGGGCGATGGTGCTCGGCGACCGGCGCTTCGGGGTCGACGAGGTCGACCTGCGCTGGGTGCCCGGGGTGCTCAGCCGCAACGGCGAGATCGAGGAGACCGGCGTGTCGGCCGGCGTGCTCGGCCACCCGGCGACCGGCGTGGCCTGGCTGGCGAACAAGTTCCACCAGCACGGCGCGCGGCTCGAAGCGGGCGAGATCATCCTCGCCGGGTCGTTCACCCGGCCGATGTGGGTCTCGCGCGGCGACACGGTACGGTGCGATTACGGGCCGATGGGAGAGATCACATGCCGCTTCGTCTGACCTTCCGCGACGAGCTCGCCGCCGCCTCCCGCCCCCTGGCCGGGGTGTGGGCGTGCTCGGGGTCGCCGCTGGTGGCCGAGATCCTCGCCGGGGCCGGCATGGACTGGATGCTCATCGACATGGAGCACTCCCCCAACGGGCTCGAGTCGGTGCTCGCGCAGCTGCAGGCGGTCGCACCCTACGACGTGACGCCGGTGGTGCGGGTGCCCATCGGCGACATCGTGACGATCAAGCAGGTGCTCGACCTGGGTGCGCAGAACATCCTGGTGCCGATGATCTCCTCCGCCGACGAGGCCCGCGAGGTCGTCGAAGCGGTGCGCTATCCCCCGCGCGGCAAGCGCGGCGTCGGCTCCGCGCTGGCGCGCTCGGCCCGCTGGAACCGTGTCGACGACTACCTGCAGAACACCGACCGCTATGTGTCGCTGTTCGTGCAGGTCGAGACCGAGGCCGGGGTGGATGCCGCCGGCGAGATCGCCGCGGTCGACGGCGTCGACGGCGTGTTCGTCGGCCCCTCCGATCTGGCCGCGTCGATGGGCCTGATCGGACAGCAGACCCACCCCGAGGTCACCGCCGCGGTGCTGCGCGCCTTCGACGACATCGGTGTGACCGGCACGCCGTTCGGTGTCAATGCGTTCGACCCGGCCGTGGCGCAGTCCTATGTGGATGCCGGGGCCTCGTTCGTGCTGGTCGGCGCGGACGTGGCGATGCTCGCCCGCGGGACCGAAGCCCTCGCGGCGCGCTGGGTGCCGGCATCCGACGCAGAGACGCGCGCGTCGTACTGACCGGCGCGGGCGGTGTGACCGGCCGCCGGTCGTGTCGGCGCGCACCCGGGGGCGTGCGGGACGTGGAAATGAGCGCGCCGGATCCTGGCGGCCGGGGCCCGCACGTGCCACGCTGGGGACATGAAGACCTGGATCGTGCGCACTGTCTCGCTGTACGTTTTCAACGTCGTCGTGCTGCTGCTGATCGGCCTGCTGCTGCCGACGGTGCGGGTCGGCTGGGCGGCGCTGTGGGCGGCGCTCGTGCTCACCCTCGCGACGATCTGGCTGAAGCCGCTCATCACCAAGCTGTTCACCGGGTCGGCGGCCAAATCCGCCGGCAGCCGCACCAAGGCCGGTGAGAAGCTCGTCCAGTACGGCATCGTGTTCGTCGTCGAGCTCATCGTCTGGATCGTGGTCGTCCTGCTGTCGGGCGTCGACGTGCGCGGGTTCTTCTGGGGGTGGGTGCTGCCGCCGCTGCTCCTGCTGCTGGCGTGGGTCGTCTACGACCAGATCGACGACCGGGTCGAAGCCCGCGCCGGCGACCTGTACGACCGCGCCACCGGACGGCGCGTGGATGCCGGCAGCGGCACCGCCGGGTCGGTGCCGCCCGCCCCCGAGTCCCCCGCCGCCCGCGCGGGGCGCGACGAGCTCAAGGACGGCCTCACCCCCGAGCAGCGCAAGATGCTCGACGATCTCGGCTGACGCGCGTCGGGTGCGCCCGCATCGCGCGCCGTGGGTGACAGGGGCGTAACAATGCGACGCCGCCGCGCCGTGTCCGGGCCACGGCGCGGGATGATGGTGCCCATGGCATCCGCGCGCCGGATGCCCCGGCATCCCACACCCCTCGGAGCCGGCCGTCCCCTATCCGGAGGATCCCCATGTCACGCTCCGTGCGCACCGTTCTGGCCGCCTCGGCGGCCGCCGTCGCCCTCCTGCTCTCGGGCTGCGCGTCCGGCGGGTCCGACCCCGCCGGCGAGGACGCCGCCGACGAGGGCTACCTCACCCCGGGCAAGCTCACCTTCGCCACCGGCGAGCCGGCGTACTACCCGTACGTGATCGACAACGAGCCCGAGTCGGGTGAAGGGTTCGAGGCGGCCATCGCGTACGCGGTCGCCGAGGAGCTCGGCTTCGCCCCCGAAGATGTGGTGTGGACGCGCACCACCTTCGAGGCGGCCATCGCGCCGGGGCCCAAGGACTTCGACATCAACATCCAGCAGTACACGATCACCGAAGAGCGCAAGCAGGCCGTCGACTTCTCGTCGCCGTACTACGCGGCCAGCCAGGCCGTGGTGGCGATCAAGGGCGGCGCCGCGGACGGCGTCGACTCGATCGCCGAGCTCAAGGGCCTCACGCTGGGCGCGATGGCCGGATCCACCAGCGCGACGACGATCGAGGAGGCCGTGCAGCCCGATGTCGAGCCGCGGCTGTACAACTCGAACGAGGACGCCCGGGCGGCGCTGGAGGCCAACCAGATCGACGGGCTCGTGCTCGACCTGCCGACGGCGTACTTCGCGACCAGCGCGTACATCGCCGACTCGTTCATCGTGGGCGAGTTGCCGGCGGCCGGTGTCCCCGACGAGTGGGGACTGCTGCTGGCCAAGGACTCGCCGCTGACCGAGCGGGTCACCGCCGCCGTCGACGCGCTGCGTGAGGACGGGACGCTGCAGGCGATCACCGACGAGTGGCTCGGGTCGGGCCAGGGCGTCACGCTGCTGCAGTGACCGCACGGCCGCGTGCCGGCATCCCCTCGTCCACTAGCGTCGAGCCATGACCACACACCGGCCCAGCGCCCTCGAGCTCGAGCGGCGTGCGTATCGCGACCGGCGTTCCCGGCAGTCGGTGCTGGTGGCCGTCGCCTCGACGCTGGCGTTCGCCGTCATCGTCTGGGTCACGATCATCAACACGCCGGGCTGGGCCGCGGTGCAGCAGATGTTCTTCGATCCCGCGGTGGCCCTGGCGGCACTGCCGCGGGTGTGGGACGGGTTCCTGCTGAACCTGCAGGTGCTCGTGGTGTCGGTGTTCACGGTGGGTGCGGCCGCGCTGCTGCTGGCGACCCTGCGCACGCTGCGCGGCCCGGTGTTCTTCCCGGTGCGCGTTCTGGCCGCCGGCTACACCGACCTGTTCCGCGGCCTGCCGTTCATCATCGTGCTGTACGTGTTCGGCTTCGGGATCCCGGCCCTCACCAACGCCCGCATCCCGCTGTGGGTTCTCGGGGTGCTGTGCGTCACGCTGACCTACTCCGCGTATGTGGCCGAGGTGATCCGTGCGGGCATCGAGGCCGTGCACCCGTCGCAGCGGCTCGCGGCCCGGGCGCTCGGACTCGGGTACCTGCAGAGCATGCGCCGGGTGGTGCTGCCGCAGGCGCTGCGCAAGGTGACGCCGGCGCTGATGAACGACTTCGTCGCCATGCAGAAGGACGTCGGGCTGATCTCGATCCTCGGGGCCGTCGACGCGGTGCGCGCGGCGCAGATCGAGACGAACCTCATCTACAACTTCACGCCGTATGTCGTGGCGGGGGTGCTGTTCGTGCTGCTGGCCATCCCTTCGATCCGGCTCACCGACTGGTACACGGCACGGGTACGCGCCCGCGAGCAGATGGGGTCGATCCTGTGAGCGCCGGCGCCCCGGGCGATCGGGCGGTGCTGCGGGCCGAGGGCGTGTGGAAGGCGTTCGGCGACCATGAGGTGCTGCGCGGGGTCGATCTCGCGCTGGACCGTCACGAGGTCGTGGCCCTGATCGGTGCGAGCGGATCGGGCAAGTCGACCCTGCTGCGCTGCCTCGGGCTGCTCGAGCCGATCGACGACGGCCAGATCTTCCTGAGCGGCGCCGACATCTCCGATCCGCGTGTGGATGCCAACGCCGTACGCGGCCGGTTCGGCGCGGTGTTCCAGAGCTACAACCTCTTCCCCCACCTGTCGGTGCTCGACAATGTGACCCTCGCGTCCCGCGTGGTGCACCGCGTGCCGCGCCGCGAGGCCGAGCAGCGCGCCCGGGAGCTGCTGGCGCGCGTGGGCCTGGCCGACAAGGCGACGGAGCATCCCGACCGGCTCTCCGGGGGCCAGCAGCAGCGCGTGGCGATCGTGCGCGCGATCGCGACCGACCCCGAGGTGCTGCTGCTGGACGAGATCACCTCGGCGCTGGACCCGCTGCTGGTCGGCGAGGTCCTGGAGCTCGTGCGTCAGCTCGCCGCCGACGGCGCGACGATCCTGATGGCCACGCACGAGATGGCCTTCGCCCGTGACGTCGCGCACCGCGTGGTGTTCCTCGACGAGGGGCGGGTGCTCGAACAGGGCGCCCCCGCTGAGGTGTTCGGCGCCCCGCGCGAGGCCCGCACGCGCGAGTTCCTGGCCCGCTTCACCGCCTGAGCCGCGTCGCGGTCGCGGCGACTCGTGGCTCGGCTGACGCGAAACGCGAGTGCCTGAGCCGCACACCCGCACTTCGGGTCAGCAGAACGCGCGGACGCCTTGCTCGGCTGACCCGATACGCGAGTCGCTGAGCCGCACACCCGCATTTCGGGTCAGCAGAACCTCACCCGCGGGCCGCGCGCTCGGCGGCCTCGACGACGTTGGTCAGCAGCAGGGCCACGGTCATCGGGCCCACGCCGCCGGGATTCGGCGACAGATAGCCCGCCACCTCGGCCACATCGGGGTGGATGTCGCCGTACACGACCGACTTCCCGGTCTCCGGGTCGGTCTCACGGGTCACACCTACGTCGAGCACCGCGGCGCCCGGCTTCACGTCCTCGGCGCGCACGAGGTGCTTGACTCCCGCAGCGCCCACGATCACATCCGCCTCGCGCAGGTACCGGGGAAGGTCGACGGTGCCGGTGTGGGTCAGGGTGACCGTCGCGTTGAGCTCGCGGCGCGTGAGCAGCAGGCCGATCGAGCGCCCGATGGTGACGCCCCGGCCGACGACCACGACGTGCTTGCCCGTCAGGTCGTAGTCGTTGCGCAGCAGCAGTTCGATCACCCCGCGCGGCGTGCACGGCAGCGGCGTGTCGATCGGGCCGTTGACGTTGAGCACAAGGCGGCCGAGGTTGGTCGGGTGCAGGCCGTCGGCATCCTTGGCCGGGTCGATCCGCTCGAGGATCGCGTCGGTGTCGAGGTGCTTGGGCAGCGGCAGCTGCACGATGTAACCGTGGCATGCGGGGTCGGCGTTCAGCTCGTCGATGAGAGCCTCGACCTCGGCCTGCGTGGCATCCGCGGGCAGCTCGCGCTGGATGGAGTTCATCCCGAGCTCCTCCGACTGCCGGTGCTTCATTCCGACGTAGAGCTGGGATGCCGGGTCCGCACCGACCAGCACGGTCGCGATGCCGGGGACGACACCCCGCGCCTTCAGGGCTGCGATGCGTTCACGCAGCTCGTCCTTGATGGCGGCCGAAGTCGCCTTGCCGTCCAGTCGGATCGCAGTCATGGGGTGGGTTCCTTTCGGGTGTCACATCCAGGCTGACATGAGAACCATGCCATGCGCGCGCGGCGCGCACGGCCGCGAGTTTCTCCTATCGGAAAGCCGGTCTGCCCGCGCCGCCCAGGCTGCCTCCCGTCGGCGAGAGAACAACCGGCGGCCGAGAGTGCGGGGTTCACCCGTTCTCTCGGCGCTCCAATGTTCTCTCGCGGTACGGAGGCAGTTCCCGCGAGCCGGGCGACTCGTGCGCGCGGCGCGCAGCGCGGCCGGGGCTTACTGCTGGAGGCCGGGGTAGAGCGGGAACGCGGCGGTCAGCGCGGCCACGCGCGTGCGCAGGGCCTCGACGTCGGCGCCCGGCAGCAGTGCGAGCGCGATGATGTCGGCGACCTCGGTGAACTCGGCGTCGCCGAAGCCGCGGGTGGCCAGCGCCGGCGTGCCGATGCGCAGCCCCGAGGTGACCATCGGCGGCCGCGGGTCGTTGGGCACCGCGTTGCGGTTCACCGTGATGTGGATCTCGTGCAGCAGGTCTTCGGCCTGCTTGCCGTCTATCGCCGCGTTGCGCAGGTCGACGAGCACGAGGTGCACGTCGGTGCCGCCGGAGCGGACCGTGATGCCGGCATCGGCCACATCCTGCTGTGACAGGCGTTCAGCCAGCAGCGCGGCGCCGCGCACCGTGCGCTCCTGGCGCTCCTTGAACGCGTCGGTCGCGGCGAGCTTGAACGCCGTGGCCTTCGCGGCGATGACGTGCATGAGCGGACCGCCCTGCTGGCCCGGGAACACCGCGGTGTTGATCTTCTTGGCGATCTCGGCGTCATTGGTCAGGATGAAGCCCGAGCGCGGGCCGCCGATCGTCTTGTGCACGGTCGACGAGACGACGTGCGCGTGCGGCACCGGATTGGGGTGCAGGCCCGCGGCGACGAGGCCGGCGAAGTGCGCCATGTCCACCCACAGCAGCGCGCCGACCTCGTCGGCGATGGCGCGGAACTCGGCGAAGTCGAGCTGCCGCGGGTAGGCCGACCAGCCGGCGATGATCACCTTCGGCTTGTGCTCCTGCGCGAGGCGGCGCACTTCGGCCATGTCGATGATCGAGGTGTCGGGGTCGACGCCGTAGGTGACGATGTTGTAGAGCCGGCCCGAGAAGTTGATCTTCATGCCGTGGGTGAGGTGGCCGCCCTGGTCGAGCGACAGGCCCAGCAGCGTGTCGCCGGGGCGGGCGATCGCATGCAGGACGGCGGCGTTGGCCGAGGCGCCGGAGTGCGGCTGGACGTTCGCGAACGCCGAGCCGAACAGTGCCTTGGCGCGCTCGATCGCGAGCTCTTCGGCGACGTCGACCTCTTCGCAGCCGCCGTAGTAGCGGCGGCCCGGGTACCCCTCGGCGTACTTGTTGGTCAGCACCGAGCCCTGCGACTGCAGGACCGAGACGGGCACGAAGTTCTCGGAGGCGATCATCTCGAGATAGCCGCGCTGGCGGTCGAGCTCGCGCTCGAGCACCTGGGCGATCTCAGGGTCGGCCTCGGCGAGCGGGGCGTTGAAAAGGGAATCGGTCATGCGATCTCCTGGGTGGCTGGTGTGATGCGGGTTTCGAGGGTCACCGTCGGCAGGCGGCGGCGTATCGAGCCCCGGCCCAGGCGTGCGGCCGAATGCCATGCGGTCGCTTCCCGGTGGTGGTCCACCTCAACGCCAGTCGCGACCCTCCGAGCATAACGGATGCCGGGGCACCGACCACAGCACATCGGAACGGCCTTTCACCGCGTCACGGTATTTGTTAGGGTTCCTTACATGACTGTCCCGGTCCCCCGGTCACTGACGACCGTCCCTGCCGCCGCGTTCGCCCTCACCTCCGGCACCGTCATCGCCGGCGAGTCTGACGCCGGCGCCGTTCTGAGCGACCTCCTCCGCATCCGCACGGCTCTCGCTCCGGCATCCTCCGACAACGGCCCCGGCGACGGCGACGGCGCCATCACGCTGAGGACCACCGGCAGCGGCACGCCCGAGTCGTACCGCATCGCGGTGTCTGAGCACCGGGTCACCGTCACCGGCGCCGACGCCGCCGGCCTGTTCTACGGCGTGCACACCCTCGTGCAGCTGATCGAGCGCGCCGGCGAGGGGTGGATCATCCCGGCCGTCGAGATCGACGACGCCCCGCGCTTCGCCTACCGCGGCGTCATGCTCGATGTGGCCCGCCACTTCCACCCCGTCGAGACGGTGAAGGCGTACATCGACCGCGCCGCGAGTCTCAAGTTCAACCACCTGCACCTGCACCTCACCGACGACCAGGGGTGGCGGCTGCACGTGGCCTCCCGCCCGCTGCTGACCGAGCGGTCCTCGGCATCGTCGGTGGGCGGCGATCCGGGCGGCTTCTACAGCGCGGACGACTATCGCGAGATCATCGCGTACGCCGCCCGCCGCCACATGACGGTCGTGCCGGAGATCGACACGCCCGGCCACACCCATGCCGTCTCGCTCGCGTACCCCGGGCTGTGCGAGCAGCCGGTGCTCAGCGACCACATCCGTGAGATCGTGCGCGACCACGGCGGTGCGCTGCCGGTCAACGGCACGGCGTACGACGGGATGGCCGTCGGCTTCTCGTCGCTGAAGATCCACGACGAGGCGACCTACGCGTTCCTGGCCGACGTGCTCGGCGAGGTCGCCGCCCTCACCCCCGGCCCCTACCTGCACGTCGGCGGCGACGAGGCGCTGGGCACCGATCCCGCCGACTTCGCGCTGTTCATGGGCCGGGTCACCCACCTGGTGGCGGATCTCGGCAAGATCCCGGTGACGTGGCACGAGGCCGGTGCAGCCCCGGGACTGGCATCGGCCACCGTCGGCCAGTACTGGGGGTTCGTCACCCCCACCGACGGCTCGGACGCCAAGACCCGCACGTTCGCGACCGGTGGGCCGAAGGTGATCCTGTCGCCCGCCGACGCCGTCTACCTGGACATGAAGTTCGACGAGGCCTCGCCGCTGGGCCTGACCTGGGCGCGGGGCGTGACCTCGGCGCAGCGCGCCTACGAGTGGGAGCCGGCGGCGGTCATCGACGGCATCGGCGAGGCCGACATCCTCGGGGTGGAGGCGCCGCTGTGGACCGAAACGGTGCGCAGCCTCGCCGACATCGACGCCCTCGCCTTCCCGCGCATCGCCGCGGCCGCCGAAGCGGCCTGGTCACCGCCGCTGGGATCCACCCCGGAGCGCACGTGGGAGTCGTTCCGCGTGCGCGCTGGTGCGCTGGGCCCGCTGTGGACCAGCATGGGCATCGGGTACACGCCGCTGGCAGGCATCGAATGGAGCAGCACATGACGACGGTTCTGCACGGCGCGCGCCTGGTCGACGGCGGTGCCGTGACCGACGACGCATGGGTCGCGTTCGCCGACGGGGTGGTCACGGCCACCGGTACCGGTGACGGGTGGCGGTCGGTCGCCGGCGCGGAGGCGGTCGACCTGGCCGGCGCGTGGCTGACGCCGGGGTTCATCGACCTGCACGGTCACGGTGGCGCCGGTGCCGCGTTCGACGACGGCCCCGACGCGATCGCGACCGCCCGGGCGCTGCACCGCGCGCACGGCACCACGCGCGCCGTGCTCTCGCTCGTGACCGCGTCGGTCGACGACATGGCCGCCCGCGCCGCCGTCATCGCCGACCTGGCCGAGGCCGACGCCACGATCCTCGGCTCGCACCTGGAGGGTCCGTTCCTCGATCCCGGGCACAAGGGCGCCCACACCGAGAGCCTGCTGCGCGCCCCCACCCCGGCGGCCGTCGCCCGGCTGCTGGACGCCGGCCGCGGCACGATCCGGCAGGTGACGCTCGCTCCGGAACTCGACGGGGGACTCGCCGCGGTGGGCAGCTTCATGGATGCCGGGGTCGTCGTGGCCGTGGGCCACACCGCCGCGACCGAGGCCCAGGCACAGGCCGCCTTCGACGCTGGTGCGACGCTGCTCACCCACGCCTTCAACGCGATGCCCGGCATCCATCACCGCGCGCCCGGCCCGATCGTGGCCGCGATGCGCGACGCGCGGGTGACCCTGGAAGTGATCGCCGACGGCGTCCACGTGCACCCCGACGTCATCGCCCTCGCCTTCGGCGCCGCACCCGACCGGATCGCGCTGGTCACCGATGCGATGGCGGCCACCGGGGTGGGCGATGGGCGTTACGTGCTGGGCGGGCTCGCCGTGACCGTCACCGACGGGACCGCGCGGCTCGACGCCGGCGGCGCCATCGCCGGCTCGACGCTGACCCAAGATGCCGCACTGCGCACGGCCGTGGCCGCCGGCATCCCCCTGGCCGCGGCGGTGGCGGCGCTGACGACGGTGCCGGCGCGGGTCCTGGGATTAGAGGACAGATACGGCGCGCTGCGCCCCGGCCATGCCGCCGACGCCGTGGTGCTCGACGCCGATCTGGCCGTGACTGCCGTCTGGGTCGACGGCGTCCGGATCTGATCGGCGGCCGCACCCGGCCGACGTAGACTGGGGACATGGCCGATCTCCCCCACGTGCGCCCGGAAAAGCCGGCCGAACCCGCTCCCGGAACCGTCCCGGCGCTGACCGCCGTCGACGTCGTCGCGTTCCTGGTCGCGCTGTTCGCCGTCGGCACCCTGGCCTTCTGGGGCTTCGTCTCCTGGCCGCTCCCGTGGAGCATCGTCGCGGGCATCGGCGCTCCGCTGCTGGCCGTCGCCGTGTGGGCACTATTCGTCTCCCCGCGTGCCATGATCCCGGTGCACCCGTTCGTGCGCGCCTTCGTCGAGCTGCTCGTCTACGCCGCCGCGACGGCCGCCTGGTGGGACCTCGGCAACGCCTGGGTGGGCCTCGCCTTCGCCGTGGTCGCTGTGGCCGTCGGGCTCGTCACCGGCCGGCGCCGCCTGACCGCGTCGTGACCGCCCCGCTCTCGACCGACGTCGTCGCGCTGCTGCGCGCCGAGCTCGGCGAGCGCGTCGACGTCACGCCCGCGAGTCTCGAGGCCGTGCGCGCCGACAAGTCCGGTCACGCGGCGGCCGGCCGGCCGCTCGCCGTCGTCCACGCCGCCTCGGTCGCCGACGTGCAGGCCACCATGCGCATCGCGCACGCCACCGGCACCCCCGTCGTCACCCGGGGCGCGGGCACCGGCCTGGCCGGCGGCGCGAACACGGGCGCCGGTGAGATCGCCCTGTCGGTGCGCGGCATGGACCGGATCCTCGAGGTGCGCCCCGACGATCTGCTCGCGGTCGTCGAGCCCGGCATCATCAACGCCGACCTCAACGACACCCTGGCCGCACACGGGTTGTGGTGGGCGCCCGACCCGGCCAGCCGGGACATCGCGACGGTGGGCGGCAACATCGCCACCGGTGCGGGCGGCCTGCTGTGCACCAAGTACGGGGTCGTGCGCGACGCGGTGCTCGGCGTCGACCTCGTGCTCGCCGACGGCCGACTGCTGAAGCTCGGCCACCGCAGCATCAAGGGCGTGACCGGACTCGACCTCACCTCGCTCGTGATCGGCTCCGAGGGCACCCTCGGCGTCATCGTCGGCGCCACGCTCAAGCTGCGCCGTCTCGTGCCCGGCGAGGTGTGCACGATCGTCGCCACCTTCCCCGATGTGCGCTCCGCAGCCGTCGGCTCCGCCGCAGTGACCGCCGCCGGCCTCCAGCCCGCGATCATGGAGCTCATGGATGCCGCCTGCCTGGAGGCCGTGCATGCCCTGCTCGGCTTGGCGGCCCCGCCGGCCGGTCAGGCACAGCTGACCCTGCAGACCGACGGTCCCGCGGCGATCGTCGAAGCCGGTGCCATCGGCACCGTGCTGCGTGACGTGGGCGGCACCGTCACCGTCTCGCATGATCGCGCGGAAGGAGAGCGGCTGCTCGCGATCCGGCGCGCGATGCATCCCGCCATGGAGACGCTGGGCACCACGCTCATCGAAGACGTGTCGGTGCCCCGCAGCGCCCTGCCGGCGATGTTCGACGAGATCGCACGCATCGAGCAGGCCTACGGCATCCGCATCCCGACCGTGGCGCACGCCGGCGACGGCAACCTGCACCCGAACTTCGTGTTCTCCGGCCCCGACGTGCCGCCCGAGATCTGGGACGCGGCGGACGATCTGTTCCACGCCGCGCTGCGCCTGGGCGGCACGCTCACCGGCGAGCACGGCATCGGCGTCCTCAAGCGTCGCTGGCTGGCCGACGAGCTGGGCGAGGACCAGTGGGAGCTGCAGCGTCAGATCACCCGGGTGTTCGACCCCACCGGCATCCTCAACCCCGGCAAGGTGTTCGCGCCCCGACCGTGATCGCCGGCGTGACGAGCGCTAACCCGACCGTCTCGTCGTGACGGGCGGCTGCCGCCGTCACGCTTCCGGCGGATACACGCGCACCGCGCCCACCCGACGCGGCGTGAGGCCGAGGACGATCGCCAGGATCCCGAGCAGCACGGGCACGAGGACCGTGAGCATCGATTGCAACTGCAGCAGCGGCAACACCACCTGCATCCCGTCCGACCCCAGCGCGACGGCCACGACCTGCGTCGACAGCAAGGAGCCGACGACGACCGCGAGCCCCCAGGCCGGTGCCCAGCGCCACCGCCCCGGCACGACCCCGGCGCGGCCGATCGCCACGACCGAGCCCAGCGCGGCGGCCAGCCACACCACGGCGGCGACCGTGGCCCACACGGCGTACGCCTCGAATTCGGCTGCAGTGCTGGCCGAGGCGGGCACCAGCAGCCCACCGATCGCGTCGAGCACCGGCCACGCCGCCAGCACGAGCAGCGCGACGATCCCCGGCATCCGACCCGCGACGACCGACCCGCGACCGCGCAGTCCGAGCGCGAACAGCACCAGCGCCGCGGCGAACACCGCCGACCCGAGCCAGAAGCCGACCTGCCGAGCACCGGGCATCGCCTCGAACCCGGTCATCATGCTCAGCTGCAGCAGCGCGCTGCCGATGAGCAGCCCGCCGCCCCACGCCCAGGCGGTCACGGGTGCGGACGGAGTGGCGGACGCGGCCGAGGTCATGCCGACGAGCCGGGTGCGACCTACAGGCCCTGCCAGGCCGGCTTGTTCGCGTACGCGTAGCGGTAGTAGTCGGCGTCCGCCAGCTGCGAGGCGGCCGCCTCGTCGACGACGACCGTCACGTGCGGGTGCAGCTGGATCGCCGAACCCGGGAGCGACGCGGTGATCGGCCCCTCTACCGCTCCGGCCACGGCGGCGGCCTTGTTCTCACCGAACGCGAGCAGGAACAGGTGCCGTGCCTCGAGGATCGTGCCGAGCCCCTGGGTGATGCAGTGCATGGGCACCTCGTCGATCGAGTCGAAGAACCGGGCGTTGTCGGCCCGGGTCTGCTCGATGAGGGTCTTGACCCGGGTGCGCGAGGCGAACGACGAGCCGGGCTCGTTGAACCCGATGTGGCCGGAGGTGCCGATGCCGAGGATCTGCAGGTCGATGCCGCCGGCTTCGGCGATGGCCCGGTCGTAGTCGTCGCCGGCGTGCTCGATCGTCTCGAGGGAGCCGTCGGGCGTGCGGATCAGGTCGGGGTTCAGCCCGAGCGGTTCGACGACCTCACGGGTGATGACGCTGCGGTAGCTCTCGGGGTGGGCCGGGTCGATGCCCACATACTCGTCGAGGGCGAACCCGCGCACGTGCGACACGTCGACCCCCTCGAGACGGGGGCGCAACGCTTCGTACACCGGCAGCGGTGTCGAGCCGGTCGCCAGCCCCAGCACGGCATCGGGCACACGGCGGATCAGCGCCGCGATCTCGTCGGCGACCAGCGCACCGGCCTCCGCGGCGGACGGGACGATGACGACTTCAGCCATGGACGACTGTCTCCTTCAGATGAGTGGGGTCGGCGTCGCCGATCAGGGCGGCGCCCAGTGCCGCGGCAGGTGATCCGGACGGCAATAGCTGCACCCTATCGCCCAGACCCAGCGAACGCATGAACGCGGATGCCGCGGCGCTGGCAGCCAGCTCGTCGAGCACCGGCGTGAGCACGCGCTCGCCCAGCGCGGTGATGCCGCCGCCGAGCACGACCGTGTCGACGTCGGCGGTGAGCACGAGCACCCGCACCGCCGCGGCGACCCCGTAGGCGAAGCCGGCGCGCAGTCGCTGCGCCTCGGTGCTGCCCGCATCGGCGGCGTCGAACACGTCCCGCACCGGCAGCGCACCGCTGCGCCCCCACCGCCGGGCGATCGATCCGCCGCCGCTGAACGCCTCGATGCAGCCGCGCTGCCCGCACGGGCACGGCGGACCGGCGGGGTCGACGGAGATGTGCCCCACCTCGCCGGCGGTGCCGTGGGCGCCGCGCCACAGCCGGCCGTCGCGCACGAGCCCGGCCGCGATGCCGGTGCCGAGGTTCAGGTACGCGATGCTGCCGGCCCCGCCGTGCAACGCCGCCCCGCCGAGCGCGGCCGCCTTCACGTCGTTCTCGGCGCGCACCGGCACCGCGAACACCGGCATCAGCGCCGCCCGCAGATCGAGCATGTCCACCCCGAGGTTCACGGCGTGCCGCACGGTGGCGGTGCCGTCGGCGACCTGGCCGGGGATGCCGACGCCGATCGAGGCGGCCGCCCGCGGGTCGATGCCGACGGCCGCGGCCAGCTCACGCACCGTCTCGACGATGGTGGCGACCACCGCGTCCGGCCCCCAGCCCGTGGCGCGCCGCACCCGCGCGACGATGGCGCCGTCGGGCGTGACGGCCACCGCGTCGGTCTTGGTGCCGCCGACGTCCAGCCCGAACCGCATCAGCCCTTCACCGCTCCCGAGACGAGTCCGCCGGTCATGCGGCCCTGCACGAACAGGAAGAAGACCACCACGGGGATCGCGATCAGGGTCGACCCCGCCATGACCGCACCCCAGTTGGTGGCCTCGGTGGCCGACTGGAACGAGTTCAGCCACGGCATGAGCGTGAGGTTGTATCCACTCATCAGCAGCAGCGCCATCGTGAACTCGTTCCACGCCTGGATGAACGCGAAGATGCCGGTCGACACCAGTCCGGGCGCCAGCAGCGGGAAGGTCACCTTCCAGAACGCCTGCGTCTTGGTGCACCCGTCGATCATGGCGGCCTCCTCCAGGTCGGCGGGCACGCCCGCGACGAAGCCGCGCAGGGTCCAGATCGTGAACGGGATGACGGTGGCGGTGTACACGATGCCCAGACCCAGCAGGGTGTTCATGAGCCGCCAGTCGTCGATCATGCCGTACAGGGTGAACATCATCGCCTCCCCCGGGATCATCTGCACGATCAGGACCGAGACGATGAACCCGCGGCGGCCGCGGAAGTGGAAGCGGGCCACGGCGACGGATGCCAGGAACGCGAACAGGAGCGTCGCCACGAGCACGCCGCCGGTCACGGTGATCGTGCTGACCAGGGCGTGCGGGAAGTCGGTCTGCCCCGGGGCGGCTTCACGGGTCCACGCCGTGACGAAGTTCGCGAACGTCGGCTCGGCGGGGAAGAAGCTGGGGGTGCGGCTGATGATCCGGTTGCTCGGGGTGAGCGCCATGTTCACCATCCAGTAGACGGGGAACACCGAGCACACGATCACCACCAGCGCGGCGATGTTGAGCAGCGTGCGCACCGCGACCTTGCGCGGCGACGGGCGGCGCCGCGGCGGGCGGGCCGGCGCGGGTCCTGCCAGCACCTCGTCGACCCCGACTGTGCCGAGCTGCGTGGCGATGCCGACTTGGGTGCTCACAGCTCCTCCTCCTTCAAGGTGGTGCGGACGTAGCCCCACGACAGGGTCAGCAACAGGATCACCATCACGACGCCGATCGCGCTGGTCACGCCGAACTCGCCCACCCCCTGCCGGAACAGGTAAGTGCCCAGCACGTTGGTCTCGCTGGCGATGCCGCCGCGGGACTGCAGGCCGTACACCTGGGCGAAGATGCGCAGGTTCCAGATGATCTGCAGCACCAGCACCACCGTGAGGACGTTGCGCAGGTACGGGAACACGACCAGGCGGAATCGGCTGAATCCGGTCGCACCGTCGAGCGAGGACGCCTCGAGCACATCGTCGGGCACCTGACCGAGCGCGGCATAGGTGGTGAACGCCACGAACGGGATGCCCTGCCACACGACGATGATGATGAGCACGACGAAGAACGTCCACGGGTTGGCGAGCCAGGGGTGGTTGGTGAAGTCGCTCGTCCCGGTGATCGTGTTGAGCGCGTAGTTGACGACGCCGTACTGGGTGTCGAAGATCCAGCCCCACACGACGGTGGCGGCCAGCGGCGGCATCGCCCACGCCAGCAGGAGCCCGACCGAGACGGTGATGCGCCAGGCGCGGGACAGCCGCGTCATGAGCACCGCGATGAGCACCCCGAGGCCGATGATCAGCGCCGACATCACGACCATGAGGCCGAGGCTGCGCACGAGCACCTCGGGGAACTGCGACGAGGTGAACACTTCGATGTAGTTGTCGAACCCGACGAAGTTCGGCCAGGTGCCCTGCACCTTGTTCTTGATCGAGTAGTCGGTGAACGACTGGTAGACCATCACCCCGGCCGGATAGCCGACCATCACGGTGAGGATGATCACCGCCGGCGACAGCAGCGCCCAGCCGCTGCGGGCATCGCGACGCTGCGCACGTGAGGCGCTTGTGCGCCCCGGTGCGGTCGCGGCGCCCGGCGGCACGATCGTAGCGGTCATTGCGTCTTCTCTCCTGGACGTGGCGAGGGGCCCCGGGGCTGCCGGGACCCCTCGCCGTTCGGCATCCTCCGGCTCAGCCGTTGAGGATGTCCTCGATCTGCGCGTCGAGCGCCGCAGCGATCTCGGCGACGTCACCGCCCTGGGCGATCTTCACGAGCGCGTCGGGGATCGCCAGGGATGCCTCGACCTCGGCCCAGTTCGGGCTGGCGGGCACCGACTTCGACGCGGCTGTGGCCGCCGCGGCGGCCTGCGTGATCTCGTCGTCGGGCAGGTGCGAGGCGAACGACTTCAGCGCGGGGATGAGGCCGTTCTCCGCGAGGATCGACTGGTAGCCCTCCGACAGCATGATCTTCAGCGCGGCACCGGCCATGTCCTTCGCGTCGCTCTTGGCGGCGATGGCGACGTTCGAGCCGCCGGCGAACACCGGCGCGGCCTCGCCTGCGGTCATGCCCGGCAGCGGGAACGCCTGCAGGTCGGCACCGTACGTGTCGGGGCAGCCGGGGTTGTCGGCGTCGGCCGGCGCGAGGATCGACCACTTGACCCAGGACGGCGCCGAGAGGAATCCGATCTCGCCGGCGCAGAACGGCACCTGCGGGTCGGTCTCGTTGCCGTCGGCCGGGGCGACGTTCGCGTTCAGGTAGACGTCCTGCAGCATCTCCAAGCCGGCCAGCGACGCGTCGCTGGAGAACTGCGCGTCCCACGTGTCGCCGTCCTGGACGGCCACTTCGCCGCCGTGGGCCCAGACGAAGGCGAGGGCGTTGTACCAGTCCTTGCCGGGCGCCCAGATGCCCGAGCGGGTGTCGGTCTTGAGTGCCTTCCCGGCCGCGACGTAGTCGGTCAGCGTCGCCGGGATCTCACCACCGGTCACCCCCGTCGACGCGAAAACGATGCGGGAACCGGCGTAGTACGGCACCGCGTACAGGCTGTCGCCCTCGCTGCCCAGCTCGACGAAGCTGGCGAGCATGTCGTCGCCGCCGAGGTCGCCGGCCAGGTCGGTGATGTCCTCGAACAGCCCCTGCGCGATGAAGCCCTGCGCCTGGGTGTTGCCGACCTCGACGATGTCGGGGGCGTCGTTGGACGACAGCGCGGCGACGTACGCCTCGTTGGTGTCGGCCCAGGTCTTCTCCTCGATCGTGAGGGTCCAGCCCTCGTTCTCGTCTTCGAAGGTCGTCTTGAGGTAGTCGCGTGCCGCGTCGGGGGTGTCGGTGCCCACCAGCCACACTTTCACGTCGCCGGTCGGCGCCGCGCCCGGGTCGGCCTCATTGCCGCCGCCCGAGCAGCCGGAGAGCACGACGGCCGAAGCGCCGAGAAGCGCGAGCGCTCCGAGCTTCTTGTTCATGGTGTCTTCCTTCTGTTCTCTTGGTTGTCCAGGGGTCGGGTGGCCCATCCGGGGGGATGACGGGCGTCAGGACACCCCTAGCTGTCCTGACAGGACCATGACGGCGGCTCCGCGCAGGACGATGTCTTCGCCCTGCGCGGTCATCCGCACGCGGATGCCGTCGTGGAAGTGTGCGAGCGTGCGTGTGCGCAGCGTCTGCGCCGTGGCCTCGGCCAGCGGCCCGGCCAGCAGCTCAGCCGGGCCGGAGAGGACGATCTCCGACAGGTCGAGCGCGCCGACGATGGGGGCCAGAGCGATACCGAGCCGTTCGCCGGCGTCGCGCAGCACGGTGGTGGTGTCGGCGCCGGCGGCCGCGACCCGCGCGCCCAACGACGGCGCGGACAGCCAGGCCTCGAGGCAGCCGACCTTGCCGCACGCGCAGGCGGGGCCGCCGTCGGTGGCGACTGTCACGTGGCCGATCTCACCGGCGGCGAATCGGCTGCCGCGCAGCGGCTGGCCGCCGGCGAGCAGGCTCGCGCCGACACCGCGGCCGACCTTGACGAGCATGATGTCGTCACCGGCGCCGCCGAAGGTGTACTCGGCCAGGATCGCGGCGTTGGCGTCGTTCGCGACGACGACCGGCAATTCCAGCGCGGCTCCCAGCACGCCTTCGACGTCGACGTCGGTCCACCCGAAGTTGGGTGCGGCCAGCACCACCCCGCGGTCGTCGACGACACCGGGTGTGCCCACCCCGATCCCCAGTACGGGCGCGTGAGCATCGGCGACGAGGGTGCGGGCCAGCCCCACGACGGTGTCGAGGATCTGCGCGGGGTCGCCGGGAACCGCGGCTTCGTGACGCGCGACGATCTCGCCGTCGAGGGTGAGCACGGCCCCGAGGAAGCGGTCGTTGCCCGACAGGTCGAGGCCGACGATGCGGTGCCCCTCGCGATCGAGGTCGATCAGGATCGCCGGCTTGCCCGGCCCTGTCGTCTCGCGCACGCCGCGTTCGACGACGTAGCCGTCGGAGATGAGCTCCGACACGAGATCGGAGATCGTGACGCGCGTCAGCCCTGTCTCGCGCGACAGATCGGCGCGACTCATCGCCCCGGACTGGAACAGCGTCTGCAGCACGAGGGCGCGGTTGTGCGCGCGGGCGTGCTCGGGCAGCACCTTCGCGGCCGGGCGGAGGGTCCGGCCCCCGGCGAACGAGCGACCGGCGGCGACCTGGGACTCGCGAATGCTGCTCTGCATGTTTGTTAGTAGACCTTACGAATGCCGCGCGCGCAAGCCTCGGCTCCATTTTGCTAGGCGTGTTTACAAAACTGTTACATACACCGGTCGGCGTCGCGGTGACCGACAATGGTGGTCATGCCCCGCCGGTTCCTCGCCCTCTTGGCCCTCCCGCTCGTCCTGGGGCTGGCGGCGTGTGACGACACCGGGGCACCGGAGCCCGACCGCAGCAGCCCGAGCCAATCGGTGAGCGCCGCCTGCGCCGCCGTCGACGAATCCGTCGCCGACGCGGTGGCAGCCCTGGCCGCCGTCGACCCGGCCGACCCGGCCGCGGCCGCCGACGCGATCGCCGAGGTCGCCACGCACCTGGAGACCGCCTCCGCCGGCGTCGTGAACCCGACGGTGGCCGCGCTGCTGCCTGCGATGCAGGACGACCTCGACGCGATCGGCGCCGCCCTGACGGCCATCGCCGCCGGCGATCTGTCACAATCGGCCGAGCTGGCCGCACCGATCGCCGGAATGCAGAAATCGTTCGCCCGGTTCCGGGAGGCATGCGGCAGATCGTGATCAGGTCTTTATCCGCGGTCACGTACCATGAGGGGACGCGGATTCGCGGGATCGGGGGGTGCGCGGCGTGACAGATCTGGTGACCAGAGACGATGCCGACCAGTCGGGGTCGGCGCCGACTCCGCCCCTCGCCTGGGCACCGGCCGAACCGGCGCCGCGCAAACGTCGCCTGGGCCTGTGGATCGGGGTGCCCGCCGCCGTCGCCGTCGTGGGCCTGGTCGCCGGCTCGCTCGTGCTCATCGCCCCGGGCACGGCCGTCGCCGGCACGCCCGTGGGCCTGCACACCTCCGGTGCCGCGACCGACGCCATCACCCACCGCCTCGCCGAGACATCGGTGACGATCGGTGAGGGCGGGCCGACCCTGACCGGCGCCGACCTGGGCGCGAGTGTGGATGCCGGGGCCCTGGCCGCCCGCGCGTTCGACGAGCGTCCGATGTGGAACCTGGGCCAGTGGTTCGGCGACCCGGTCTCGGCCGAGGTCACCCTGGACCCCGAGATGGCCACCGCGGCGCTGCGCGCCGCCGTGCCCGACCTGTTCACCGACCCGGTCGACGCCGCCGTGGGCTTCGACGGCACCGCCTACATCGCCACTCCGGCCGAGCCGGGCACGGGCGTCGACGTCACCGCACTCGAAGCCGCCGTCGAGGCCGCCTTCGCGGCCGGTGAGACCTCGCTCCTGTTCGAGCCCACGGCATCCCCCGTCGAGGCGGCGGCGACCACCGCCGAGGCCGAAGGCACGGCGACGGCGCTCAACGCGATGCTGGCGAAGATCGGCTTCTACGTCGGCGACGAGCGCACCGTGCCGGTTCCGGCGGCCACCGCGGCCCAGTGGCTGACCGTGGCCCCCGACGCGTCGGGCGACTTCGTCATCACCGCCGACGCAGCCCAGATCCAGACGATGGTCGACACGCTGAAGGAGAAGGTCGACCAGGAGCCGATCGACGGCACCGTCATCGTCGACTCCGCCGGCACCGTGCTGGCCACCCCGACGCCGGGGCAGGACGGCCGGGTCCTCGGCGACGCCGACGGCATCGCGCGCGCTTTCGCTGACCAGCTCGCCACCGGCGACCCGGTGTACCAGCTGCCGGTCGAGGTCACCGCGCACACCATGGCCGAGTCGGTGCGGCTGCTCGAGGTCGATCTCAGCGAGCAGCGCCTGTACGTCAAGGAGAACGGCGCCGTCATCGACTCCTGGCTCATCTCCAGCGGACTCGACATCTCCCCCACCTATCAGGGGCACTACACCATCAACTGGCACGTGCGGTCGCAGACCATGCGGGCCTCCGACCCGGACAACCCGTACTGGAACTACGAGGTCCCCAACGTCGAGTGGGTCATGTACTTCAACGGCGACCAGGCGTTCCACGGCATCTACTGGCACAACAACTTCGGCAACCAGATGAGCCACGGATGCGTGGGCATGCCCAACTGGCGTGCGCAGCAGATCTACAACTGGGCGCCCGACGGCGTCGAGGTGTGGATCCACGCCTGACCCCGGCATCCCCGCCGGCCCGCACGTCGGGAAACGATTCCTGGATGCCGCTAGATTGTGGACATGCCCCGCTTCGATCTGCCGCTCGACGAGCTCCGGTCCTTCAGCCCTGCCGTCCGCGAACCCGCGGATTTCGACGAGTTCTGGCGTGCGACGCTCGCCGAGGCCCGCGCGGCCGCCCACGATCCGGTCGTCGAACCCGTCGAGACGCCGCTGACCACGATCGACGTGTTCGACGTGACCTTCTCGGGGTTCGCCGGCGATCCCATCAAGGCGTGGCTCACGGTGCCGGCCGGCGCCGCCGAACCGCTGCCGGCGGTCGTGGAGTTCATCGGCTACAACGGCGGCCGCGGCCTACCGGTCGAGCGTCTGGGCTGGGCGTCGTCGGGCTACGCGCACCTCGTGATGGACACCCGCGGACAGGGCGCCCTGTGGGGCGTGGGCGGTGCGACACCCGATCCGCACGGCAGCGGCCCTGCCGCTCCGGGATTCATGACCCGCGGCATCCTGGACCCGGCCACCTACTTCTACCGACGCGTGTTCACCGATGCGGTGCGCGCCGTCGACACCGTGCGCGCCATCCCCCAGGTGGATGCCGGCCGCGTCGCCGTGACCGGCGCCAGCCAGGGCGGCGGCATCGCCCTGGCCGCGGGCGGCCTGTCCGAGGGCCTGGTGGCCGTGCTGGCCGACGTGCCGTTCCTGTGTCACTTCGAGCGGGCTGTCGGCATGACCGGGCAGGACCCGTATGAGGAGATCGTGCGCTACCTGGCCGTGCACCGCGGCAGCGACGACCGGGTGTTCGAGACGCTGTCGTACTTCGACGGCGCGAACTTCGCCACCCGGGCCACCGCGCCCGGCCTGTTCTCGGTCGCTCTGCACGACATGATCTGCCCGCCGTCGACCGTGTTCGCCGCCTTCAACCGCTACGCGCACACCGACAAGCAGATCGAGGTCTACACCCACAACCAGCACGAGGGCGGTCAGGCCGTGCAGTGGATGGTGCAGGCCGGGTTCGTGGGCGAGCGGATGCCGGTGCCCGCGGCGTAGGCCGCAGCGAGGCGGATGCCGGGGACGTAGCCCGAGCCCCGCGACCGTCAGCGGGTGGCGGCGCGGCGCGTCAGGCGCCGGATCATCACCACGATGTCGGCGACGGCATCCACGATGAGCAGTGCCGCGACCACGCCGATGACGACCATCCACCACGGCCGCGGGTCGGCCGTCCACACCCAGACCAGCGCGGGCACGCCGATCGCGAGTTCGGGGATGATGGTGGCCAGCAGCGCGAGCGGCTTGCGCAGTCCCAGCGCGTGCAGCCGGCGCAGCGGTCCGCGGCGACGTGTGTCATCGAGGGCATCCTGGTCGAACCGGCGCACGGTCTCCCGCAGCGCCGCCCAGAACCCGAGCGGCTCGATCTCGATCGCGTCGTCCGGCAGCGCGCCGTCCTCGATCGCGGCGGCGGCGACCGTGGCGACGTCGGCGGGCATCCCGATCGCCGTGAGGACGCGGGCGTACCAGCCCGGCGCTTCCGACTGCAGGGCGGCGGACACGGCGTGCGGGTCCAGGTGCGCGAACGGTGCTTCGGCCCGCAGCAGGGACAGCTGCGAATCCGGCTGCCGGTGCGGGGTGCCGAGCAGGTCGATGATCGGAGCCGTGGCGGGCGCCACCTCGTCGGGGGCGAAGACGGGGGTCAGTTCCACGGAGCGGGCCAGCGTGGCCTGGCCGGGCAGGGTGCCGCGGCCGACGAGCACGCTCACATACCGGTCGCCGCCGAATCCCGACAGCGCGATGACCGGCCCCTCGGCGGCGAGCCAGCCGTGCTCGTGCAGCTGGGCGCCGGGCCCGAACTGCACCACGAGGTGCTCGCCGATCCGTGTCGCGCGCAGCGGGGCGGAGACGTCGCGCGCCAGCAGGGGCAGCACGTCGAGGGGCGACCGGCAGATCACGACATCGGGAAGGGTGTCGTCGGGCATGTCCACCCACTCGATGCCCGCCGGGTCCTCGTCATCCGGTCCCGGCTCGACGACCCCGGCAGCGAACTCCTCGGCGATGTCCACGTCACAGCAGGTCGCGCCCGCGAGCGTCTCGACGACGTCGGCGAGCGTCGGCCCGGGCACGGGGCCGGCGGCCGCGCTGGTCAGCACGCGCCGGTCGGCGGTCACGGCCAGGCACAGCTGCACCGGCAGCCGGTCTTCCGTGATCCCTGCCGCCGTGCTCAGCGCGTCCTGCGGGGCGCGGCCGACCGCACCGATCAGACCGCGGTCGCGCAGGAGCGTCGCGACCTGCTCGGGCGTGCAGCCACGGTCGCCCGTCGGTCGCACATCGCCGTCGGCGAAGTCGAAAGGGGTGCTGTCGGTCATGCGCGATGTCCTGTCGGAGAGAGGAAGCGGGGGTGGATACCGCAGCATCCACCCCCGCTTCAGGAACGGTGTCAGCGGAGGCTGTCGATGACCTCGTTGAAGGCGGCCGACGGGCGCATCACGGCGTCGACCCGCTCGGCGTCGGGACGGTAGTACCCCCCGATGTCGGCGGGGCTGCCCTGCACGGCCAGCAGCTGCGCGACGATCTCCTCCTCGCGGGCGGCGAGCGCCTCGGCGACCGGCGCGAACGCGGCGGCGAGGTCGGCGTCGGCGGTCTGCTGCGCCAGCTCCTGCGCCCAGTACAGCGCGAGGTAGAAGTGGCTGCCCCGGTTGTCGGTCGTGCCGAGCTTGCGTCCCGGCGACTTGTCATTCTCGAGGAACGTGCCGGTCGCGGCATCCAGCGTGTCGGCGAGGATCTTCGCCTTCGGGTTGTCGGTGCTCTCGCCGAGGTGCTCGAGCGAGGCCGCCAGGGCGAAGAACTCGCCCAGCGAGTCCCAGCGCAGGTAGTTCTCGCTGACGAGCTGCTGCACGTGCTTGGGGGCCGAGCCGCCCGCACCGGTCTCGAAGAGGCCGCCGCCGGCCAGCAGCGGGACGATGCTGAGCATCTTCGCGCTGGTGCCGACCTCGAGGATCGGGAACAGGTCGGTCAGGTAGTCGCGCAGCACGTTGCCGGTGACCGAGATGGTGTCCAGCCCCTGACGCATGCGCGCGAGCGAGTACCGGGTGGCCTCGGCCGGCGGCAGGATCGTGATCTGGATGCCGGTGGTGTCCAGCAGCGCGAGTCCCTGGTGCACCTTGGCGATCAGCTGCGCGTCGTGGGCGCGGTTGACGTCGAGCCAGAACACGGCCGGGGCGCCGGTGGCGCGGGCACGGGTGACGGCCAGGCGCACCCAGTCCATGACCGCGATGTGCTTGGTCTGGGTCGCGCGCCAGATGTCGCCGGCGCCGACGGTGTGCTCGATGAGGACGGTGCCCTCGCTGTCGCGCACCTGCACGGTGCCGTCGGAGGGGATCTCGAACGTCTTGTCGTGGCTGCCGTACTCCTCGGCCGCCTGCGCCATGAGGCCCACGTTCGGGACGGTGCCGATCGTGGTGGGGTCGAGCGGACCGTTCGCGATGACATCGTCGATGACGGCCTGGTAGACGCCGGCGTACGACGAGTCGGGGATCACGGCGATCGTGTCGTCCTCGCCGCCGTCGGCGCCCCACAGCTTGCCGCCGTTGCGGACGAGTGCCGGCATCGACGCGTCGACGATGACGTCGCTGGGCACGTGCAGGTTGGTGATGCCCTTGTCGCTGTTGACGTACGACAGGCGCGGGCCGTTCTCGATCGCGGCGGTGAACGCCGCGGCGATCTCGGCGCCGCCGTCGACCTGCGCCAGGCCGCTCAGGATCGAGCCGAGGCCGTCGTTGGCGGACAGGCCCGCCTCGGCCAGCTTGTCGCCGTAGGTGGCGAACACGTCGGCGAAGAACGCGCGCACGACGTGGCCGAAGATGATGGGGTCGCTGACCTTCATCATGGTGGCCTTCAGGTGCACCGAGTACAGCACGTCGTCGGCCTTGGCCTGGGCGATGGTCTCGGCCAGGAACGCGTCGAGCGCCTTGGCCGACAGGAACGTGGCGTCGATGATCTCGCGCGGCAGGACCTTGAGGCCTTCCTTGAGTACCGTCTCGGTGCCGTCGACGGCGGTGTGCACGATCGAGAGCACGTCGTCGTGGGCGGCGACCCAGCTGCGCTCGTTGCTCTTGAAGTCGTCGTGGCCCATCGTGGCCACGCGGGTCTTCGAACCGGCCGGGAAGGGCTTGTTCAGGTGCGGGTGCTTGCGCGCGTAGTTCTTCACCGACAGCGGCGCGCGGCGGTCGCTGTTGCCCTCACGCAGCACCGGGTTGACGGCCGACCCCTTGATGCGGTCGTAGCGGGCCCGGATGTCCTTCTCCTCCACCGAGGCGGGCTCGTCGGGGTAGTCCGGGATGTCGTAGCCCTGCGCCTGCAGCTCGGCGATGGCCGCCTTCAGCTGCGGGATGGATGCCGAGATGTTCGGCAGCTTGATGATGTTGGCCTCGGGCAGGGTGGCCAGACCGCCGAGTTCGGCGAGCGCGTCACCGACCTGCTGCTCGGGCGTCAAGCGCTGCGGGAACGCGGCGAGGATGCGGCCGGCGAGCGAGATGTCGCGGGTCTCGACGTGCACTCCCGCCTGGCCGGTGTAGGCCTGGATGATCGGGAGGAACGAGGCGGTGGCCAGAGCGGGCGCCTCGTCGGTGTAGGTGTAGATGATTGTGGACTCGGTCACCTGATGCGTCTTCCGTTTCGGGCGTGATCGGGGATGGTTCCAGCCTATCCCACCACCCGGAGATATCTTGATGTCGAGATATCTCGCGGGCTCCGCTGTCGCGATCGGTCATCGACGGTGCCGCGTGCCGCCGACGGCGGGTACCCTGTTGCCATGTCTGAGCTGCGGTTGGTAGAACTGTCGGCCTCCACGATCGTGGCGGTCAACAACATGTCCCTCAAGCCGGGACAGGAGCAGTTCCTGGCTCCGACCAGCTACGCCGTGGCCGGTGCGGTGGTCAATCCCGCGACCTCGTGGCAGCGCGTCGTGCTCGACGAGAACGAGGTGGTCGGGTTCGTCAGCGCCAACTTCGACGACGACGCACCGCAGGAGCACTTCCGCTCGGTGCTGTGGCGCATCAACGTCGACGCGGACGATCAGGGCCGCGGTGTCGGTCGGTTCGCGGTCGAGGGCCTGCTCGAGGAGGCGCGCCGACGCGGCAAGGACCACGTCTACGTCATCTACGAGGCCGGCGAGGGCGGACCCGAGGCCTTCTTCCGCCGCGTGGGCTTCACCCCGGTCGACGAGACCGAGTTCGGCGAGGTCGTCGCCGAGATCCGCCTTTAGGCGTCCTGCTCCCGAGCGCTGAGCGCACCCGGCGCCCGCGCGCCGCAACGCTAGAGTGAGCGCCATGGGCGACGGGGCAGCGGGATGAGCTTCTTCGAGGCGCCCGGATCGCCGCCGCCCGGACCACCGCCACCGCCAGGACCACCATCTGCCGGGCCACCACCGGCCGGACCGCCGCCGGCCTCCGCGCGGGGACGGCGCGCGAGCCGCATCCTGTTCCTGGTCAGCGCCGCGCTCGCCTTCGCGTTCCTGGGCACCTTCTACCTCGATGAGCTGCCCCTCCCGGTGCGCACCTGGGTCGCCGAGTCGCTGCCGGCCGCGCGCGGGCTGGTCGGCATCCCGCCCGATCCGGATGTCGAGATCGCCCAGCTCGCCGACCACATGGGGCTGACCGCCGAGGGGCGGCTCATCTTCTACGACGCGGAGCCGGCGATCGTCGACGGACCGGAGATCGCGCGGATCTGCACCGACGGCGAGGAGCTGCCCGGCGGGCTCTACCACGCGGGCTGCTACCTGGGCACCGACCGCATCTATCTGCTGCGTGAGCGACGCACCCCGGTGCTGGTGACCACGGCCGCGCATGAACTGCTGCACGCGGCCTACCGTCGCATGAGTGACACAGAGCGCACCCACATCGACGCCCTCGTCACCGTCGAGATGGCACGCGTGCCCGCCGACGATCCGATCCATGCGCAGATCGAGGCGTCGGTCGGCGACAACCCGCAGGCGCGACCGGACGAGAAGTTCGCCTACCTCGGCTCGCAGGTGCTGCTGCCCGGCGGCTTCGCCCCCGAGCTCGACGCCGTCTACGCCCGGTACTTCGTCGACCGGGCCGGCCTGGCCGGCGCCCACACCGGCGGGTGACCGACGGATGCCGGGGCATGGCGGCCCCGGCATCCGCTCTACACGAGCGACTCGCGCCAGGCGGCGTGCAACTGCGCGAACTTGCCTGTGCCGGCGATGAGGTTGTCGGGGGTGTCGTCCTCGATGATCCGGCCGTGCTCCATCACCAGCACCCGGTCGGCGATCGCGACCGTCGACAGCCGGTGCGCGATGATGATCGCCGTGCGGTCGGCCAGCAGCGTCTGCAGGGCGTCCTGGATCTGCCGCTCGCTGGGCATGTCCAGCGAGGCGGTCGCCTCGTCGAGGATCAGCACCGCCGGGTCGGCCAGGAACGCCCGTGCGAACGAGATCAGCTGCCGCTGCCCCGCCGATACCCGGCCGCCGCGCTTGTTCACGTCGGTGCTGTACCCGTCGGGCAGCGCCTGGATGAACTCGTGCGCACCGACCGCGCGCGCGGCCGCCTCGATCTGGTCGAGGGTGGCGTCCGGCTTGCCGAGGGCGATGTTGTCGGCGACGGTGCCGCTGAACAGGTACGCCTCCTGCGTGACCATGACGATCGCGCGGCGCAGATCCTTCGGGTGCAGCGACCGCAGGTCGACCCCGTCCAGCGTGATCGAGCCCGACGACGGGTCGTAGAACCGCGAGACGAGCTTGGCGAGCGTCGACTTGCCCGCACCGGTGGTGCCCACGAGGGCCACGGTCTGCCCGGCGGGGATGTCGAGCGAGAAACCGGGCAGGATCAGGCGGTCGCCCGAGTAGCCGAACTCCACGTCGCGGAACTCGATGTGGCCGGTCGAGGTCCACAGGTCGACCGGTTCGCGCGGGTCGGGCACCGTGGGCGACTCCTCGAGCACGCCGGACACCTTTTCCAGGGCCGCGTTGGCCGACTGGTACGAGTTGAGGAACATGGCGACCTCTTCGAGTGGGCCGAAGAAGTTGCGCACGTACAGCACAGCGGCCAGCAGCGTGCCGATCAGGAACGTCCCGTCGACCACGCGCAGGGCTCCCCACAGCAGGACGACGGCCATCGTGACGTTGGCCAGCAGGATCAGGCCCGGGTCGAGCACGCCGAACAGCTTCACGAGCTTCAGGTTCACCCGGCGGTACTCGGCCGAGATGTCGCCGAACTCCTCGTCGTTGCGCTTCTCCTTGCGGAAGGCCTTGACGGCGCGGATGCCGGTCATCGTCTCGACGAACTGGACGATCAGGCGCGCGCTGACCACCCGCGACAGGCGGAAGCCCTTCTGCGATTCCCGGTAGAACCACCGCATGAGCAGGTACAGCGGGATGCCCATGACGACCAGGATCAGGCCGCTCTGCCAGTCGAGCAGGAACAGCGCGACGAGCGTGAAGCCGCCGTACAGCGCACCCTGCACCAGTTGGTTGAGGCCGCCGTCGAGGAGCTCGCGGATGGACTCGAGGTCGCTGGTCTGCCGCGAGATGATGCGGCCCGACGTGTACTTCTCGTGGAACTCGAGGCTCAAGCGCTGCGTGTGGCGGAAGATGCGCGTGCGCAGGTCCATCAGCACCGCCTGGGTCAGCCGGGCCGACAGCACGACGTACCAGCCGACCAGGCCCGCGCCGGCGACGCCGGTGACCAGGTACGCGATCGTCACGCCGAACGCCGGCATCCAATCGGCGAACCCGACGGCGCGCGGGAGCGCCTCGTTGATGCCGAAGGCGATCAGCGCGGGGCCCAGCACGCGCAGGGCCGTGGAGGCGACGATCGTGACCGCGGTGAGGATGAGCAGGCCGCGCAGCGGGGCGACGAGCGAGCCCAGCAGCCGCAGGGAGCGGCGGCGGATCGCCCGGCTCTCCTCCTTGGTGTAGTCGCTGCGGTCTTCGCCCGCGGTTCCCTGGACGGTCGAGGGTGTCACAGGTTCACCTCCATCTCACGGTGGCGCGTATCGTCGGCCTCGAGGCTCGAGATCACGTGACGGTAATGCTCGCTGGTGCGCAGCAGGTCCGAGTGGGTGCCCACGGCGGTGATGCGCCCGGCTTCGAGCACGGCGACCCGGTCCGCCAGCGCGACCGTCGACGGCCGGTGGGCGACGATGAGCGCGGTGGTGGTGGCCAGCACGCGGCGCAGCGCCGCTTCGACCAGCGCCTCGGTGTCGACGTCGAGCGCCGACAGCGGGTCGTCCAGCACGAGCACGGTGGGCTTGGCCGCGACCGCGCGGGCCAGCGCGAGCCGCTGCCGCTGCCCGCCGGACAGGCTCAGCCCCTCTTCGCCGACCGTCGTGTCGACGCCGTCCGGCAGTTCGTGCACGAAGTGCGCCTGCGCGATCTCGAGCGCCTCGGCGAGCACGGCTTCGGCTTCGGGACTGTGCGGGTCGAGTTCGTCGCGGCCCAGCAGCACGTTCTCGCGCACCGTGCTGGAGAACAGGGTCGCGTCCTCGAACGCCATCGAGACGTGGCGGCGCAGCTCGTCGAGGCTCAGGTCGCGCACGTCGACACCGTCGAGTTCGACCGCACCGTCGGTGACGTCGTACAGCCGGGTCGGCAGGGTCGTCAGGGTCGTCTTGCCCGATCCGGTCAGACCGACAAGCGCCATCGTCTCCCCCGGTTCGAGGACGAGGTCGACGCCGTCGAGCAGGTCGCGCTCAGTGGCCGCGGCATCCTGGTAGCGGAAGTGCACGTTGCGGAACGCCAGCTCGCCGCGGGGATGCGCGATCGTCCGCGGGTTGTCCGGGTCGACGATCTCGTTCTGCTCGTCGAGCACGTCGAACACGCGGTCGGTCGCGGTGCGCGCGTCGACCAGGAACGAGTACAGGAACCCGAGGGACTCGAGCGGCCAGCGCAGCGCCGTCGCCATGGCGAAGAACCCGAGCATCTCCCCGACGGTGAGCTGCTCCTGCGTCGACAGGTAGATGCCGATCAGCAGGCACAGCGCGAACGCGATCATCGGCACGACCTCGAGCCAGAACCACAGCAGCCCGACCTCGCGGGCCTTGCCCAGTTCGGTCTGCCGCAGCGTCTCGACCTGGCGGGTGAACTTCTGCAGCGCGTGCTTGCTGCGACCGAACGCCTTCAGCACGCGGATGCCGTGGACGCTCTCCTCGACCGCGGTGGCGAGGTCGCCCGCCTGATCCTGGCTCTGCCGCGCCAGCACCCCGTACTTGCGCTCGAACCGGTAGCCGAAGAACCACAGCGGGATCGACACCACGATGAACGTGACGCCCAGCGCCCAGTGCCAGCGGAACAGCAGCACCGCGCCGATGATGATCGTGAGCACGTTGACCACGAGCAGGATCGAGCCGAACGCGAGCCAGCGGCGCAGCAGGTTGATGTCCTGCATCATGCGGCTGAGCAGCTGCCCCGACTGCCAGCGGTCGTGGAACGCGACCGGCAGTCGCTGCAGCCGACGGTAGAACCGCTGGCGGATCTCATACTCGACGCCCGTCGCAGGCGTCAGCACGAACGCGCGGCGGAGGTACACGAACAGCGCCTCGGCGACACCGAGGGCGAGCACGCCCAGCGACGCCCAGATGATGAGCGGGATCTCGCCGTCGGCGATGGGGCCGTCGACGACCGCCTGCAGCACCAGGGGGATCATCAGCGAGACGACGGCCGCGCCCAGGGCCGCGAACAGGCCCGCGATCAGCCGCCCGAAGACGGGGCGCGCGAACGGGATGAGGCGGGCCAGGGCCCGCGGAGTGGAGAGGCGTTCAGGAGGGAGAGACATGATCCTTGGGGGTGGAGCGGGGGTCGCAGAGCGAAGACGGCGGGGCGCGAGCGGACAGGCGTCAGCGAAGCGCAGAGCGGCGAGGCCGGGGCAGGCCCCGAGAGGGCGAACGAAAGGTGCGACGGCTCCGAGCCGTCGGCGGGCAGCAGCTCGTGCTGCGGCGGCCTATCCTTCGCCTCGCGGGAACGCGCCGACCGTGGGGAAGGCGACGGACTTCGTGATGACGACGGCCGTGGACATGGCTTCCTCCTGGATCGACGGGGTGATGGTGCGTCGAAACGACGCGAGAGCCCTCCAGTCTATTCCTGGGAGTTCACTGAGCGCAACTGCGAGT
The DNA here is from genome assembly GCF_053586795.1 of Microbacterium pollutisoli. Taxonomy (NCBI): domain Bacteria; kingdom Bacillati; phylum Actinomycetota; class Actinomycetes; order Micrococcales; family Microbacteriaceae; genus Microbacterium; species Microbacterium pollutisoli. The sequence continues at coordinate 331,157 of NZ_JBNYWT010000004.1, read as the reverse complement.
ATTCGCGTTCGCGGCCCAGCAGGGCGCGCTTCACGTCGACACCCCACGCGAATCCGCCCAGCGACCCGTCGGTGCGCAGCACGCGGTGGCAGGGGACGAACAGGGCGGGGGCGTTGCTCGCGCAGATGGATGCCGCGGCGCGCACCGCGCGGGGCCGGTCCAGCGCCGCGGCGAACGCCGCGTAGCTGAGCGGCTCCCCCGGCCGGATGCGCCGCAGCGCCGCCCAGCCGCGTTCCCGGAACGCGGTGCCCGGCTGGTGCACCACCACGTCGTCGATCGCGGCGACGTCGCCGGCGTAGTAGGCGCGCACGGCCTCGGCGGCGGTGACGACACCCTCGGCGATGTCGGCCGGGACCGTGCCGGGCGCGAGGCGGCCGACCAGCCTGTCGAGCCGGTCGGTCCAGCCGCTGGCCAGCACGCGCTGCCGGGCGTCGACGAGCACGGTGAACGGCCCGTCGGATGTCGCGATGGTCTCGTAGGTGGCGGTCATGGTGTCTCCAGTGCGGCGGATCGCCGTGGGCGGGCGGGCGAGGGGGCGGGCACGGCGGCACGCCAGAGGTGGGTCATGAGGTAGCTGCGCCACGGGGCGGCGCGCAACGCCCATGCGGCGAACGGGCCCGGTTCGGACGGCAGCCCGGCGCGGGCGGCGCCGGTGCGGACGGCGACATCGCCGGGCAGCACGACGTCGGGGTCGCCCAGCACGCGCATGCGCACGTAGTCGGCGGTCCACGGACCGATGCCGGGCATGGCCAGCAGGGCGGCGCGCTGCGCGGCGCCGTCGTCTCCGGTCGTGAGCGTCAGGTCACCGGATGCCAGGGCACGGGCGGCCACGGTGATCGCGCGGATGCGGGCGCCGGGCCCGCGCAACACCTCGGCGCCGTGCTCGGCGATGGCGGCCATCGTGGGGAACAGCCGGTCGACGGGCGTGAGCCCGGCGACCGTGGTGGACGCGGCCGAGTCGGTCAGGGCGGGGACCGGCTCGCCGAGCGCGTCGGCGAGGCGGCTGAGGGCGGTGGTGGCGGCCGCCACCGAGATCTGCTGGCCGACCATGGCGCGGATGAGCATCTCGTGCGGGTCGGCCGTGCCGGGTACACGGATGCCGGGCAGTCCCGCCACCAGCGGCGTCAGCTCCGGGTGCGCGGCCAGGGCGCCGTCCACCGCCGTCGGATCGGCATCCAGATCGAACAGGCGCCGTGCGAGCGAGACCAGCACCGGGAGATCGCCGAGCTTGGTCAGCTTCGCGTGCAGCCGGAGCCGGCCACCGGCTTCCATGTGCAGGGCGAACCAGGCCGGCCCGCCGGGCAGCCGCACCGTGCGGGCGAACGCGTCGGCGGTCGCCGCCTCGACGCCGGGGACGGCACGGGCGGCCATCCAGGCGAACAGCCCGGCCGCGTCGAACGGCGCCCGGTACGGCAGCACCAGGTCGATCGCTCCGGGGGTGGCAGCGGCCGGGCTCGGGCCACGCCGCCGGGCGCGCAGCTGCCCGGGCGACAGGTCGAACACCTCGCGGATGGTGTCGTTGAACTGGCGCACACTGGCGAATCCGGCCGAGAACGCGACATCGGCGATGGGCAGGTCGGTCCCGGTCAGCAGCATGCGCGCGGTATGGGCGCGGTGTGCGCGGGCCAGGGCGAGCGGCCCGGCGCCGAGCTCGGCCATCAGCAGCCGGGTGAGGTGACGGGACGAGTAGCCCAGGCGGTGTGCGAGGCCGGGCACCCCCTCGCGTTCGACGACGCCGTCGGCGATGAGTCGCATGGCACGACCGGCGGTGTCGCCGCGCAGGTTCCATTCCGGCGACCCGGGCGCGGCTTCGGGCAGGCAGCGCTTGCAGGCGCGGTATCCGGCTTCGTGGGCGGCGGCCGACGTCGGATAGAAGGTGACGTTCGCCGGCTTCGGCGTGCGCGCCGGGCACGAGGGCCGGCAGTAGATCCCGGTCGAACGCACCGCCGTGACGAATTGGCCGTCGAACCGCGCGTCGCGCGCGTCGATCGCGCGGTACCGCTCGTCGAAAGTCATCGTCAGGCTCATGCGTCCACTCTCGCACGCACACGACCTCCCGGCTCGCGGAAATCGGACATCACTGTGCGGGGGCGGTACCGCGCACGGCACGCACGGCGATAGCGTCACGTCATGGACGAGCGTGCGTACGACCTCATCGTGATCGGCGCCGGGCCCGTCGGCGAGAACGTGGCCGATCGGGCCGTGCAGGGAGGCCTGACGGCGGTGATCGTCGAAGCCGAGCTCGTGGGCGGCGAGTGCTCCTATTGGGCGTGCATGCCGTCGAAGACGCTGCTGCGCGCCGGCGCCGTCCGCAACGCGGCGCGTAGCGTGCCGGGGGCGCGCGAGGCGGTCACCGGTGACCTCGACGTCGCGGCGGTGCTGCGTCGTCGCGATGAGATGGTGGGCCACTGGCAGGACGACGGCCAGGTGGCGTGGCTGGAGGGCGCGGGCATCGACCTGGTGCGCGGGCACGGCCGCCTGGAGGGGCCGCGTAGCGTTCGGGTCACCGGTGAGTCCGGTGGCGACGTCGTGCTCACGGCGCGGCACGCGGTGGCGGTGTGCACCGGGTCGGCGGCGCTGCTCCCGGACATCCCGGGTCTGCGCGACATCGGCCCGTGGAGCAGCCGGGAGGCCACGAGTGTCACCGAAGTGCCCGCGTCGCTGGCCGTCATCGGCGGCGGGGTGGTCGCCGTCGAGATGGCCACCGCGTTCGCGTCGTTCGGCACGGAGGTCACGCTGCTGGTGCGCGGCGGGCTGCTGCGCGGTTTCGCACCGTTCGCGGGTGAGGCGGTGGCCGCCGCGCTGACGGCCGCCGGGGTGCGGATCCGCACCGGGGTCACCGTGACGGCCGCTCGGCGCGACGGCGCGGGCGACGCGGTGCTGTCGCTGAGCGACGGGACGACGCTGACGGCGGCGGAGGTGCTCGTCGCCACCGGGCGCGTGCCGCGCACCGACGACCTCGGTCTCGCCTCGGTGGGCCTGACACCGGGTGACTGGCTCACGGTCGACGACACCCTCCAGGTCGTCGGTGTCGACGGACTGTACGCCGTCGGCGACGTGAACCATCGGGCGCTGCTGACGCACCAGGGCAAGTATCAGGCGCGCGTGACCGGGGACGCGATCGCGGCACGGGCCCGGGGCGGACAGGTGGATGCCGGGGCCTGGGGCGCGCATGCCGCCACCGCCGACCATGACGCGGTGCCGCAAGTGGTGTTCACCGACCCCGAGGTGGCTGCGGTCGGGATGTCGGCCGCCGCGGCGGCCGACCGCGGCATCCCCACCGTCGTGCTCGAGGTCGATCTGGCGGGCCTGGCCGGCGCGTCGACGCGGGCCGACGACTACCGGGGCCGGGCGCAGGCGGTCGTCGACACCGAGCGGGGGGTGCTCGTGGGGGCGACGTTCGTGGGGCCCGACGTCGCCGAACTGCTGCACGCGGCGACCATCGCGATCGTCGCCGCGGTCCCGCTGGACCGGCTGCGGCATGCCGTGCCGGCCTACCCGACGCTCAGCGAGGTGTGGCTGCGCTGGCTCGAGCAGTACGAGCGCCGGTGATCAGGCCGGCTGCTTCCAGGTGAGCGTCGACACGCACAGATCGAACAGCGTCTTCATCAGCACGAACGGCTCGTCGTCGTCCGGCGCGTCGACGGGGCGCAGCACCGTCGCCGTCAGCTGCAGGGCGCGGCGGTGGTCGGAGCCGGGCACGGGCGTCAGGTAGACCACTGTGGTCTGGCGCAGCTGGCCGTCCTCCATGGTGACGGTCTTCTCGCGTTCCAGGCGCAGGAAGCGCTTGTCGCCCAGCAGCGGTGTGGCGCCCGCCTCGCGCACCAGTGACCGGATCATCGGGTCGAGGTTGGCATCGCCGGCGGGGGTGCGCCGCAGGGAGGCCACGAGCGAGCCGGGGATGGCCAGGGCGGTGTCGTCGCCGGACCCGGGCGTGAAGAAGGCGATCACCGACTCGTCCGCCATCTTCTGGAAGGCGTCGTCGATCAGCGGCTGCATCCGCGCCAGCAGATCGGGGCGGTGCCCCTGCATGAGCCGCGTGCGCAGGGTCGAGACCAGCTCCTCGCGGTCCGCCTCGCCGGGTTCACGGCGCACCCAGCCGGTGGGCAGGCTCAGCTCGAAATCGGGGTCGGGCGCACCGCCCAGCTGCTCGCGCAGCGACATCCGCTCGGGCCGGTCGCTCAGACCGTCGGCACCGGAAGGCTCAGTCACGGGGGTCCTCTCTGGGGGGTCTCGGCGGCTCAGTTCGAGCCGGTGCCGTCAAGCAGGTACAGGGTGCCCAGCTCGCGGTCTCGGGCGCGCTCCAACAGCTGCGCGTCCAGCAGCCCGCGCTCGTGCAGGACCTCGAGCGCGGCGTCGCGGTCGGTGCGGATGGCGTCGCGCTCTTCGCGCGACAGGGCGGCGAGCCGTTCGTGCACGGTGCCGACGGTCACCGGCCCGGCGGTGGTCTCCTCCGGTTCGTCACCGCCCCGGACGCGGAAGCGCGCCGCCACGGCGACCATGATCACCAGGGCGACGACGAGGCAGGCCAGCACGACCACATGCCAGCCGCGCCAGTCGGCGTAGCCGGCGTCTTCGGCCACGCCCGGCATCGTCCAGCTCGACCCGGCCGCGCACAGCGCCGCGACCGCGGCGAAGCCCAGCAGCAACGGCGACCAGCGGGCCCCGCGGGCGAGCCAGACAACCAGTGCGACCACGAGCGCGACCACCGCGATGGCGTAGCTCACCCCGGAGAACGGCACGGCGCGTTCGGCGGGCATGACGTAGAACTGGAACCGGTCCCCCACCAGCGCGCCGTACCCGGCCAGCGGGGCGACGGCGGCGATGACCGCCAGGATGCCGAGGACGATGCCGCCGGCCCGCTGCCCGCCCCTGCGCGGGGGCGCACCGACCGTCTCGGCCAGCGCCGCACCGGTCGCGCCGAAATGCCGGTAGATCTCGGGGTGTTCCTGGAAGGCGACCGCCTCCAGCCGTGCCAGCGACAGGGGAGCCGCCAGCGAATGGTCCACGGCCCAGTCACGGGCGCTGTCGTAACGGAAGCTCATGGTGACGGCAGGCTATCAGCCCACCCCTCCGGCTCGAGGAACCCGGCCGGGGCCGCGGCGACCACGCGCGTGCCGTCGGGGCGGAAGAACTCGAGCGACTGCACCAGCGCGTGGAACTGCCCGATGAGCATCGTCAGCAGTTCGCCGAAGGTCGGGTGGAACGTCGCCACGACCGCGGCGTCATCGCCGACGAAACTGACCTGCACGCCGATGAGCACGGTGCCGGTCGCCTCGTCGACGACCCGCTGGACTGTCTGCACCCCGACACCCAGGCCGTCGGCCTCGTACAGGATCCCCTCGCGCGGGCCGCCACCGGCGGGCGGCTCTCCGAACGCGACATCGACGTGCGCGACGATCGGCGCCCGCAGCGGCCACACCTGGAACGCCTGCGCGGCATCGGCTGGTCGCGCCGCGAGGCCCGCCCGCAGCACCTGTTCGGCCGCTCCGGCAGCTTCGCGAGACCACTCGTCCGCCCATTCGGCGCGCAGTTCCTCGAGCTTGGTGCCCACCCACGCGTCGACGTCGTCGACCTGCGCCGGGATCGGCAGCCAGCCCGCGGCGTCGTTGCGCCCGTCGAGCCGCCACATCCCAGCCCCCCACCCGGGTGGCGGTGCGGTGGGCTGCTCGGTCGCGGCATCCACCCCCACCGCGGCGTCCGTGCTCACAGGAACGCCCCGACCCACGGCCACTGCTTACTGGGCGCCTGGTCGGCGTTGCCCGTCCAGCGGGCGATCTTGTCGCTCAGGCCCCACACACCGGAGGCGAAACCGTGCGCGCCCTCCCAGACCATCGGACCCCAGTTGCGCACGTCCCACTGGCCGGCGGCGCCGCTGAGCCCGTCGAACAGGGTGTCCAGCTTCTCGCCGGGCTTGCCGAACGCGGTGCGTTTGATCACGTCGAGGATGCTGCCGTTGTTCATGTTGATGATGTTCCAGGCGCCGTTGGCGAAGCCGGTCGAGAAGTTCAGGATCGTGCGCATCTGGCCGAGCTGTCCGGCGGCCGCCGACCAGGAGGACGGCCGGAATGCGGTGAACATCTCCCCGGCGAAGTCGAACATGCCGGCCTTGCCCTGGAAGAGCTTGCCGAGCTTGCCGATCGGTATCACGCCGATCACAGCGATGATCAACTGGGTCAACCCGGTATCGCCGCGGAAGTACTGGTAGGCGGTCAGGGCGAGGGTGACGACGCCGATGACGGCGCCGATCAGGGCGAACAGCGGACCGCCGATGATGATGCCGGCGATCGCGACGATCAGGCCCACGACGCTGAGCACCTCGAGCACCCCCGCGACGAACCCGTCCACGTTGTCCCAGAAGCCGTCCTTGATCGAGACGTCCAGCACGTCGCCGATGCCCGTGACCGCCTCGTCGAAGGCCTCCGACCAGTCGTCGTAGTACTGGTCGAACTGGCGCCCGTCGGCGCGGAAAGCCGCATACAGGCGCGCCTTCTCCTCATCCTCTTCCGCGGCCGTCTCGGCCTCGTCCGGGTCGGACGGCGGGAACAGGCGGCCGTTCCGGTCGCCGGGCGCGCCGTAGTACGCCGTCCACGACGACTCGCAGTCGGCCACCACACCGGCGATCAGAGGCTTGAGGCGATCGACCTCGGCGCCGTAGGCGATGAGCACCGGCCCGGTCGGCTGGTACATGTTGCCGGCCCGGCGCAGCTGGGTGTAGGTGTCGCCGACGATCTCGCGGATCTTCTCGATCGCCTGCCCCTTCTGCCCGTCTTCACCGGCGGCGAGCTCTTCGAGGACGTCGGCGCTGGCCAGCATCTGGTTGCCGATCGAACGGATCCGCCGACCGTGCCGCTTGATCTCGTCACCGTCGCCGTCGAGGGGCTCGATGACGCGTCCGCGCGGGGAGTTCTCCATCCACATGACTCGTTCCGTCTTCCTGTCAGGCCGGCGTCGGCCGGGTCTGGTCCGTCGTGCCGGATGCGTCGACATCCATCTGGGATGCCGTCTCGGCGTCCCAGTCGGCGAATCCCTCGAGGACGCCGACGACATGCTCGTGGATCTTGGTGATGTCGCGCACGAGGTCGTTGCGCTTGTTGTTCCACTGACCCTCGAAGTCGCCCGCCCGGTCGCGCAGCGCGCCGTGACCGAAGGGCCGGCCGATGGCGTCCTGCAGCTCGTCGGCGAGGCCGCCCGCGTCCTCGAGCTCCTCGATGATCCGGCCGAGCCGGTTGCTCGTCCGCTCCAGCAACGCGTAGTTGATCCAGACCGCGTCTGTCATGGCGTTCTCCTCTGGCGTCTGCATGCCGTTACCAGAAACCTACTCAGCGCCGCGGCGCGCTCGCGATGGGGAGCACTGCCCATGAGGGATGCCGGGGCACCCACCGGTGGCCCCGATCTCCGGCGGCGGTGCGCGGCCGGTGGCCGGATCAGGACGTGGGGCGCAGGTCGTCGCGAGGGGCCATCGTCATCCCGAGCAGCCCCGGCCGGACGTCACGGGCGCGCACCAGCGCGTCGTCGGGGACGATGCGGCGCTGGGCCATCACGTCGAACGCCTGCTGCAGGTCCGCGTAGATGCGGGCCCTCTCGTCGGCGGGCAGCGCGTCGAGTGCGGCTTCCAGTCGCGCGAAGTTGCGTCGCCAGCGCTCGGTCCCTGCCTCGGCGGGGCCGCGGTACACGACGAAGTGCAGCGCTCCGACGAGGATGTCGGCGCCGATGCCGGCCAGCCCCCACGCACCGTCCGCTGCCTGCTGGGTGAGTGCCGCCACCGCCAGCAGCGCCGCGGCGGCCGAGGGGATCAGGTGCAAGCCGCCCAGCAGCCGGCCGATCTTGGGGTCGACATCCAACGGCTGCCGCCGCTCGGTGATCAGCCCGACCCCGCCGACAAGGGCTGCGACGGCGGTCAGGATGCCGGCGAAGCCGACGGGCGCGTCCGCGCCGGAGTCGACGATCCACGCGAGCATCGCCAGCGCCGCCACGGCGGGAAAGGTGAAGCTGGCGATGTGCGACAGGGTCAGCAGGCACCCCCACGCCCATGCGCGGTCGGCGCCCCGGGCGAGGTCGCGCCAGGCCTCGGCGGGCGAGAAGAACGCGATCGCGCGGCGCATCGGCGGGGAGGCCTGCAGGGCGCGCGCCTCGAGCTTCCACCAGTCGATCGGCTGCCAGTCGTCGACCACCCGGGCGTACCGGGTGGCGGGGCCGTCGGTCACGACCGCCACCCGGTGTCCGCCGGCGGCACGAGTCCGTCCAGCGCGAACGCGTCGGCGGTGCCGGGTGCGAGGCCGTCCAGGCGGACGGATTCGAGGATGTTCTCGACGGCGACCGCCAGGCCCATCACCGCCGGGAGCGGAACGGCGCGCAGCACGGCGAAGAACGCCTGGCCGCCCGGCAGGTACAGCCAGCGGATGTCGGCGGTCGAGGCGTCGGTGAGCACGGTGGCGGAGTACCCGACGCCCAGTCCCGGTGCGACGTGACCGCGCAGCTGGGGACGCAGGACGCCCGCCGGTGCGAGGTATTCCTGCTGCTGCGCCGGCGGCAGACCGCCCTCGAGCAGCGTCAGGCGCAGCGGTGCCCAGGCGTCGGTGCCCGGGTCGTGCAACAGGATGTTGGTGGCCGGGTCGCTTGCCGCGCCCCGCTGCGCGCGATGCAGGACGCGTTCCAGCGCGGTCCGGCGCTGCGGATCCAGGTCATGGTGGGCGGCGAAGCGCTCGACGGCCGCCCGGGGCCACTGCGCCGCGTCCTCCCCGCCGTCGCCGGGCACGACGATCGCCGTGGCCTCGTCGTACTCGAACCGTACCGCCGTCATGCCGGCATCCACGCGAAGGTGGCGATGTTGGCATCCAGCAGCGCCAGCCACGCCTTCATCAGCGGCTCGGTGTCGGGGTCGGATTCGACCGGATGCGCGAGCGTGGCCGTCAGTTGCAGGGCCGACCGCCGTCCGCTGCCGGGCAGGGGCGTGAGGTACACCACCGTGTAGGCGCCGACCTTCTCGCCCGACAGCTCGGCGGTGCGCCGATCCACCCAGCGCAGGAAGTGCCGGCTGCCGTCGAGGGCGCGAGCCCCGCGGCGCTCGATGGCATCGGCCACCATGCGGTCGAGGGAGACGGCCGGGGTTCCGGAGGTGACAGTGCCGAGGATGCTGATGGGCACCGTGGACCACGGCGGGGCCTCGTCGCCGGCCACGATCATCATGAACGCGCCCTGCTTACGCGCCGCCGCCAGGGCGTGCTCCACGTGCTGCGACAGTGCGGCGTAGGCGTCGGGGCGATGGACCGAGGCCAGGCGCTCCCGCGCGCGGCCGAGCAACGCCTGCTCGGTCTGTGCCGACGTGTCGAGGATCGTCCATCCCGGCGGGAGCATCATCCGGAACGGCGGGACGCCCGCGCGGCCGCCGCCGAGCTCTTCACGAAGGGATGCCACGTGTCCACCCTGCCATAGCCGACGGCATCACCAGGTGGGCCAGCGGATGGCCCCCGGGTTGGACACGAGTCCGGTGATGCCCTGCGCTCCTCCGACCACGTTCAGGATGTTCGCATAGTGCTGGCCGACGGCCGAGACGCCGTACACGAACTGCTGTCCGGTTGTGCCGAGCTCGCCGATGACCTCCCACATGAACGGGTCCTGGCCCGTCATCACCGCGCTGAGGACGTCGTCGAAGCTGTTGACGACGAAGCCGGCCTCGGGGCCGAGGGTGCGCATGTTGCTGACCCACTGCGCGGGGCTGGTCGAGCGCAGGCTCAGACCCCACCGAGCGAAGTCGTCTCCGAACGAGAGCCCCCCGGCCGAGAACCCGCCCCAGGCCCGCATGCCGGCTTTGAACCCGCCGCTGGCGAACTCGCCCAGCGCGCCGAAGGGGATCACGCCGATGACGGCGATGCCGACTTCGAGCAGGGAGGCATCTCCGCGGCTGTACTGCCACAGGGTGCCGGCGAGCGTGAGCACACCCACCAGGACCGCGGCGAGGGCCACGATCGGACCGCCCACGACCAGCGCCAGAACAGCCAGCACCACGCCGGCGACGGCGAGGACGTCCAGCGCGAAGTCGACGAACCCGTCGAGGTTGTCCCTCCAGTCATCCTCGATGCCCTCGCTGTTCTCGCTGCGGATGTGGCGGACGGCCTTGTCGAACGCGTCCCACCACTTGTCGTATTGGGCGTCGAAGTCGTCCCCGGCCTCCTTCCACAGTTTGTAGGCGGCGTCCTTGAGCTCCTTCGCGTCGGAGACGGCCGCGGCGTGCTCCTCCTCGGCCTGCTCGCGCGCCGATCCGTCGTCGCTGGGCGACGTGCCCGAGGGGTACGCGACGGGCGAGTGCTGCGCGTCCTGCCAGTCGGACAGACGCTGCTGGTACGTGGTCCACGCCGATTCGGCCGTGCTGACGATGGTGGACATCGCCGACTGGACCGCGGCCAGATCGACGCCGTACTCCTTGATGTACGGGCCGACCTTCACGTAGAGGTCGGCGGCGCGCCCCAGTTCCTTGTAGACATCCTCCGAGACCTCGCGCAGCTTGTCGACGGAGTCGCCCTCCATGTTGGCGCCGTCTTGCACCAGGCGCGTGAGCAGCCCTTCGGCCTCCGTCATCGCCGCGCCGAGATTGATGACCTGCTGTCCGCGATCCTGGATGTCGTCGGCGTTGCCGCCGACGACCTCGACGGGGCGGCCCTGGGGTGAGTCGTGCGTGGCCATGCGGGTCAGACCTCCTGCATCGAGGCGGCGATCTCGGCGGCGAGTTCGACGTCGAAGTCGCCGAAGCCCTCGAGCACGGTCTTGGCGCGCTCGGTCACCTTCTTGAGCCCCTCGTTGAGCTTGTTGCGCCGGTCGTCCCACTGCTTCTCGAAGTCACCGGTGACCGAGCGCAGGTCGCCATAGCCGTAGGGCCGGCCGACCGCATCCTCCAGGTCGCTGCGACGGGCCGAGGCCTCGTCGAACTCCGTGGAGATGGCGAGCAGGTTGGTGTACAGCTCGCCGAGCTCGTCGTAGGAGATCTTCACGCTCATGGGTACTCACTTCCGCTGCGTCGGTCACGGGTGCCGGGATGTCGAAAGGGCGGGCCGATACGTCGGCCCGCCCGGTGCGGCGATTCAGCCGCCGGCGAGCTGCTGGTCCAGGTCCTGGATCGCGCGCATCATGCCGAGCAGCGCCTCGGCCATGTCGTTGATGCCGTCGGTGGCGTTCTTCAGACCGGTGGTCAGCTCCTCGTAGCCCTCACCGAACTTGCCCGACGCGTGCTGCGTCTTGAAGTCCTCACCCAGCAGCGTGTCCACCTGGCTCTTCAGCGTGTCCAGCTGGCCCTGGATGTCGTCACGGGCCTGCGACAGCGTCGAAGCCACCTGCTCCATCTCCGAATACGATGCTCCGAAATCAGCCATCGTCAACTCCCTCAGTCGAATGATCCCGACCCGCTCCGGGCCGACACCGAAAACCTAACAACCCCCACACGACCCCGTCGATGGGGAGCACTCCCCATCCCCGCCCCGACCGCACGCCGGAGGGCGGGCCCGACCGGACCCGCCCTCTCGAAGCGTGTGCGCGGCTCAGCCGCCGGCGAGCTGCTGGTCCAGGTCCTGGATCGCGCGCATCATGCCGAGCAGCGCCTCGGCCATGTCGTTGATGCCGTCGGTGGCGTTCTTCAGACCGGTGGTCAGCTCCTCGTAGCCCTCACCGAACTTGCCCGACGCGTGCTGCGTCTTGAAGTCCTCACCCAGCAGCGTGTCCACCTGGCTCTTCAGCGTGTCCAGCTGGCCCTGGATGTCGTCACGGGCCTGCGACAGCGTCGAAGCCACCTGCTCCATCTCCGAATACGATGCTCCGAAATCAGCCATCGTCAACTCCCTCAGTCGAATGATCCCGACCCGCTCCGGGCCGACACCGAAAACCTAACAACCCCCACACGACCCCGTCGATGGGGAGCACTCCCCATCCCCGATCAGCCGGCCGGCGACGGCTCGCCGACGGGCAGTGTCGCGGCATCCACCAACGGCAGCTGCACGGTCACGGCGCGACCGGCCTGCACGAAGATGCCGCGACCCTCGGGGAAGTCGGACCGCTTGACCTTGGGGAACGGCACCTTGAACACGGAGTCACCGTCGAACGCATCAGGGCGGATGATGATGCCCTTGCGGCCCGCCTTGAAGTCGCCGATGAGGCCGAAGCCGCTCGTGACCTGGTTGACGTCGGCGTCGCCGATGAGGAAGTGGTCGCTGCGGTTGACGGCCTGGAACAGCGCCTTCAGGGGTCGCTCGGCCGGCGAGTCGGCGAACTGCGGCACGTCCTCGACCACGATCATCAGTCGCGTGTCGATCGACTCGTCGGCGACGAGTTCTGCCAGCTCGGTCGCCAGCTCCTTCGCGTCTTCGGGGGTCGTCGCGCTGCGCATCCACGGCGCGAAGTCGCGCAGCTGTGAGCGGCGTCCGCCGAAGTGGAACAGTCGCACCCCCGGGTCGAATCGGGTCATCGCCGTGACGATGGCCTTCATCGCGTTGGTCTTTCCCGACAGCGGCGGGCCGGCCACCACGAAGGTGCCGACCGGGTCGAAGTCGCGGGCGGCGAGGGTGTCTTCGGCGATGCCGAGCACCGGGAAGTCGCCGATGCGGTCGGGCAGGTCGCGCAGGGCGAGCCGGGTGGGCAGCGAACCGATCTCGTCGACCTCGCGGGCACCGCCGGCGCGCAGCTCGGCGGCCAGCTGCTCCATGAGCTTGGTCTGCTCGGCCACGTTGGGCGTGCCCCCGAGCACGGCGATCTGCGTCTCGAAGCCGTCGACGATCGCGCGACCCGGGGCCGATCGCTCGTCGAGCACGTCCTTGGGCGCGTTCAGCAGCGCGTAGGCGTTCTCGTCCGACAGGCGCAGCACGACCCGGCGCGACACGTTCGAGCTGACCGCGGTGGGCACCGAGCCCGACCGATCGGCCGTCGCGACCACGTGCACGCCCAGCGGGCGGCCCTCGCCGAGGATCCGCATGAACGCCTGGTAGAAGGGCATGCGGGCGGTGGTGGCCTCCCACTCGGCGCGGAACTGCGGCAGGCCGTCCAGCAACAGGATGATGCGCGGCTCGTCGCGGCCGGTGAGCTCGCGGTATTCGGCGATGCTCGACGCGTTGGCGGCGCTGAAGCGCTTGCCGCGGTCGTCGAGCACGGCGGCGAGCGACCGCATGATGCGCTGCACGCGCTCGGCGTCGTCACCGGGGATGATCGAGCCGACGTGCGGCAGCGTCTCGAGGCTCTTGAGCGACCCGGAGCCGAAGTCCAGGCCGTAGACGGCGACGTTCTCCGGCCGGCGGCCGATCGCGGCGCAGATGGCGATGGTGCGCAACACCGTGGACTTACCCGACCCGCTCGTGCCGTACACGAGCATCGAGCCGTCGCGGTCGGGATGGAAGTACACGGCCTCCTGCAGCTGTCGCTCGGGCACGTCACGCTTGCCGAGCAGGATGGCGCCGGAGCGTCCCGCGGGCAGGCGCCGGATGTCGACGGTCTGCTCGAGGTCGTCGAGCCACGGCCGGCGCGGGGCGGGGATCTTCGCCTGCGCGGCGGCGGCGATGAGGGTCGCCACGATGCGCTTCTGGTCGTTGGGACCGGGGTCGGCGTCGTGCGCGGCGTCGTCCCCGGCGTCGTCGAGCTCCCACTTCTGGATCGACCCGAACCGCAGTTCGGCCACGCTCACGTCGGCGACCGGCTTCTCGTCGGTGCTCCACCCGCCCGCGTACGCGGACTGGAACGGCACGAGACGACCGGGACCGGTCTTGGCGATGCCGCGCCCGGGGATCGAGGGGTCGAAGCTGGCGGCGACCGGATCGTCGACGACGTCCTTCGAGTCGGATTCGTCGGCCATGCGCAGCGCGACCCGCAGGTTGGTGTTGGCGCGCAGGTTGTCCTTGATCACGCCCGCCGGACGCTGCGTGGCCATGATCAGGTGGATGCCGAGCGAGCGGCCGCGCTGGGCGATGTCGACGACGCCGTCGACGAACTCGGGCACCTCGCCGGCCAGCGCCGCGAACTCATCGATCACCAGCACGAGGGCGGGTGGCGTGTCGGGGTCGCGACGCTTCTCCAGCTCGAGCAGGTCCTTCGCCTTCTTGCGGTTGAACAGGTGCTCGCGGTGGTGCAGCTCGGCGCGCAGGCTGGTGAGCGCGCGGCGCACCAGGTGCGGGCTCAGGTCGGTGACCAGGCCCACGCAGTGCGGCAGTTCGACGCAGTCGGCGAAGGCCGACCCGCCCTTGTAGTCGACGAACAGGAATGTGACCCGGTCGGGGCTGTGCGCGGCGGCCATGCCCAGCACCCAGGCCTGCAGGAACTCGGACTTGCCGGCACCGGTGGTGCCGCCCACGAGCGCGTGCGGGCCCTGCAGACGCAGGTCGAGAGTCATGGCGTCCGACGCGCCCTGGCCGACGATGGCGCGCAGGTTGCCGGCCTTCTTCAGCCGCGGCAGCGTGGCGCCCGAGCGGTCGATGATCGTGTTGTTCTCCTGCCACCGGTCGATCGCGAAGCTCGGATCCTCGGCCATCTCGGAGCCGACCAGCGAGAGGAACATGACCGAGTTGGGGATGTCGGAGGAGTCCTCGATGACCGTGCTCGAGTCGGCGACCGGCGCCAGGCGCTTGGCCAGCATCGTCATCAGCTCGTTGGAGACGCCTTCGACTTCCGCGTCGGGGTATTCGACGCCACTGAGCACGGTGCCCACCTGGGCGTGCTCCAGCCCGTTCGTGACGTCGACGAAGCTGCGGCACACCGCCGGCAGCGCATCGACGACGGGCGCGACGAACAGGCCGTACACGCCGACGTCGGCGCCCCGTTCGAGCACCTGGGTCAGCCGGGCGCGGTCGACGGGGGCGTCGCCGGTGACGATGACCACGACTGCGGCCTGACCGGGGAAGGTCGCCTCCTCGGCGGCGCGGCGCACATCGGTGCCGTAGTGCATCGGATCCCAGTCCGCGTCGTAGGGCAGGCGCGGGCTCGCGGAGGCCTTCGAACGCCGCATCACGAGCTCCTCGAGGCCCGACAGCAGCGCGGCACCGGTGGATGCCGAGTCCGACAGCGGCATGTCGCGGAAGGGGCTGCGTTCGCTCGAGGTGTGCGGCAGCCACTTGAGCCACTCGAGCTCTTGGGCCCATTCCGGCTCGGTGAGGGCGACCGCGACCAGCTCGTTGGGCGAGTGCAGCCCGAACAGCTGCACCGCCAGGCCCCGCAGCGCGTCGGCGGCCTCGCGCTTGGGTCCGGCCACACCGACCACCCCGACGCTCTGCAGCGATTCGAGCACCGGCACGCCGTCGATCATGCGGTAGCGCTCGCGCAGGCGCTCCACCCGGTCGACGTACTCCTGCAGCGCATCGGGGTTCTCGCTGCGTTTGACGGTGGTGCGCGAGGGGGCCTCGCAGCTGCCCAGGCGCACCGCGAGGAAGTTCCAGTGCTCGGGCCGGCGGGTCCAGAGCATGGGCCCGAGCCGCATCGCCTCGTCGAACACGACGGCCACCGGCGGCACCTCGGCGTTGCGCACTTCGCGTTCACGCGGCCGCTCGCGGTAAAGGTCCTCCTCGAGCTGCTCGAAGGTGCGCTCGAAGACCTCGGCCTCCTTCTTCGTCCGCTGGCCCACCTGGGTGCGCTGCGAGACGAAGTTGCCCAGCAGCATGAGCGGGGTCATGAAGATGATGACCAGGGATCGCACGTTGCCGCTGATGAAGTAGATGGTCAGGCCGAGGAGGATCGGCGCCACCAGCATCGGCCAGGGGAACAGCCGGGTGGCCAGCTCCTTCGGCATCCTCGGTTCGGGCAGCTCCTCCCCCGCATAGCGGGGCTCGACGCGGGGGCTGCGGTTGAACAGCAGGCTGCCGCCGCGCTCGAGCACCGGGTCGGGCTCGTGCTGCGGGGCGAAGTCCTCGACCATGCGCACGACCAGTTCGGTGTCGCCGAGCACGAACCGCTGCCCGGGGATCACGCGCAGGCGCGGCACGAGGCCGCCGTCGATGACGATGCCGTTGGCCGAGTTGAGGTCGACGATCTCGACCGCCGCGCCCACCTCGATGCGCGCGTGCCGCTTCGAGATGAGCGGGTCGTCGAGCACCACGTCGTTGTCGGGGGCGCGGCCGACGGTGAAGTGGCCGCGCGGCAGCGGGAACTCGCGCCCGGCCACGGGGCCGGCGACGGCGACGAGCACGGCGGTAGCGGGCGCCCCGGCGGCGCGGGCGGGCTGATAGTCGGCGCCGAGGTTGATGACGGATGCGAGGAACCCGGAGCCGACCGGTGCGTCGCTGATCAGCAGGTTCGGGTCGAGCATCGCGAAATCCGACCCGGTGGGCGGGGCCACCGACAGGGTCAGCACGTCGTCGGGAGCGGCGACCATCTCGCGCTGCGGGTCGGCGTCGACGATGCGCCGGGCGACGTCGTGGACGGTCGCGGTCGTGTCGGAGGTGATCACGATGTCGGTGCGCTGCGCGTTGCTGCGCTGAAGCGTCAGTTTGAGTCTCATGCAGGTGTCCTCATTCTGCGGTCAGCGGCGGGAGATGCGGACCTGGGCGAGCCGGTCCCCGAATCGGATGGTATCGCCGGCGGTCACGGGAACCTTCTCTCCCGGGGCGAGCGGCTGTTCGCCACCGCCACGGATCACGGCGCTGCCGTTGGTCGATCCGCGGTCGACGACGACCACGACCTCGTCGCCCACGAGCACGGCCAGGTGGGTCTTCGACACCGACATGGACGCGTCGACGACCGACACGAGGTCCAGGCCCGCGTCGGCGGGGCCGGCAGTGGGGGCGCGCCCGATCAGGGCACCGCCGTCGGGGATGTCGAGGGTCTCCCCGGTGTCGAGCACGAGCGAGACGCTGCGGGTCGACGACGGCGCCGCCGGTTCCGGATCGCGGGGCAGCAGCTGGGGCGGCTGCCAGGCGGCGGGGGCGGGGGTGGATGCCGGTGGCCCGACGACCGGTGGCGGGGCGGCCGGCGTCGGGGCGGCGGCCGGTGCGGCCGGTGGCTGAGCGGCGGCCGGGGCGGCGGCGAGCTCGGCCACCGAGGGCGCGACGACGGTGGGGATCGCGGGCGGTTCGCCGGGCGCGTCGGTGCGTTCGCTGCGGGCGGCGCCGAGCACGCCGGAGCTGCTGCGCGTGACCGGGATGTACACCTCGGGGCCGCGCCCGCTGCGGGGGGTGGCCAGGGACGGGAGCACGTTGCGCTGGTCGACCAGGTCGGTGCTCACCGCCTTACGGGCGATGCGCATGCGCTTGGCGTCGTAGGGGTTCAGGCCGCGACGCGCGTCGACGAACCAGGTCTGCGCGGCGCGGTCGGGCCAGCCCCGGCCCCGCTTCTCGGAATCGAACAGCGGCGACAGCGCGATGACCAGCAGCGGGCCGATCAGCACGACGAGGAAGCTCGCCCACATGACCAGGTAGCGCACGACGGCGCCGCGCCAGAACTTCGGCCGCTCGAGGGTGCGCACGTTGACGACCCGGATGCCGGTGAACGCTTTGCCGAGGGTGACGCCGCGGCGGCCGAGCAGGATGAGCTGCACGAGGAGGAATGCGGTCGTCAGGGCGTAGGAGAACGCTCCGGCCAGGACCACCCACACCAGGTCGCCGCGCTGCAGCACCGCCGCCGGGTCGCCGCCGGTGACCGTGTCGAGCAGCGCCGGCAGCGTCACCAGCAGCAGGGGCAGCTGAAGGACGCACACCACCAGCGCCTCATACACGGTCGCGAGCACCCGCCGTCCGAACGGGGCCGGGATCAGGCCGAGCGATGCGGCGTATTCCGGGCGCGGGCGACCGTAGGGGTCCAACCCCTCGACGGGACGCTCGGCCTCGTCGATCTCCCAGATCGACACCCCGCCGGGCTGGGCGCGCCGCGCTTCGCTCTCGCTCACCGGTGCCTCCCGATCAGTGGAAGAAGTGCCGCTCGCCGGTGAAGAACATCGTCACGTTCGCGGCGCGGGCCGCGTCGATGACCTCCTCGTCGCGCACCGATCCGCCCGGCTGGATAATCGTCTTGATGCCGGCGTCGATGAGCACCTGCGGCCCGTCGGCGAACGGGAAGAAGGCGTCCGAGGCCGCGACCGATCCGGCGGCGCGGCTGCCGGCACGCTCGACGGCCAGGCGGCACGAGTCGACGCGGTTGACCTGTCCCATGCCCACGCCGACGGTCGCCGAGCCCTGGGCCAGCACGATCGCATTGGACTTCACGGCGCGGCAGGCCTTCCACGCGAAGATCATGCCCTCCAGCTCCTCGGGGGCGGGGCGCTCGCCGGCGACCAGCTCCCAGTCGTGCGCGACCGACTCGATGTCGTCGGGGAACCGGTCGGCGTCCTGCAGCAGCAGGCCGCCGGAGACGAGGCGCACGTCCATCGTCTCCTGCTTCCAGTCGGCGGGCAGCTGCAGGATGCGCAGGTTCTTCTTCAGGCGGAACACCTCGAGCGCTTCCGGCTCGAAGTCGGGAGCCACGATGACCTCGGTGAAGATGTCGCGCAGGTTCTCGGCCATCTTCAGGGTCACGGTGCGGTTGGCCGCGATGACGCCGCCGAACGCCGACACCGGGTCGCACTCGTGGGCGCGCAGGTGCGCCGAGGCGATGGGGTCGAGAGCATTGGGGGCGGTCACGGCGATGCCGCACGGGTTGGCGTGCTTGATGATGGCCACCGCGGGCTTGACCATGTCGAACGCGGCACGTAACGCGGCATCCGCGTCGACGTAGTTGTTGTACGACATCTCCTTGCCTTGCAGCTGGGTCGCCTGGGCGATGCCGTGGCCGCCGACGCGGGTGTAGATGGCCGCTCGCTGGTGCGAGTTCTCGCCGTAGCGCAGCGTCGCGAGGCGCTCGGCCTTGATCGTGAGGTGCTGGGGCAGGTCGCCCTCTTCGACGATGGTCTCGTCGGCGAACCAGGTCGCCACGGCGCGGTCGTAGGTGGCGGTGTGGGTGAACGCGCGGGCGGCGAGCTCCTTGCGCTGGGCGAGGGTGGTGCCGCCCTGGCCGAGGGACTCGATGATGGCCGGGTACGACTCGGGCGAGACCACGACGGCGACGTTCGCGAAGTTCTTCGCCGAGGCGCGCACCATGGCCGGTCCCCCGATGTCGATCTGCTCGACGACGGCGTCGGCGCTGGCTCCGGATGCCACGGTCTCGACGAACGGGTAGAGGTTCACCACGACCAGTTCGAACGGCTGGATGTCGAGGGCGGCCAGCTGCTGCTCGTGCTCTTCGAGGCGCAGGTCGGCGAGCAGACCGGCGTGCACCGACGGGTGCAGGGTCTTCACCCGGCCGCCGAGCGACTCGGGGAAGCCGGTGACGGAGGAGACGTCGGTGACCTCGTGACCGGCGTCGCGGATGGTCTGGGCCGTCGATCCGGTCGACACGATCTCCACCCCGGCCTCGGCGAGCGCGGCGGCGAGCACGAGCAGGTCGGTCTTGTCGCTGACCGAGACCAGGGCCCGGCGCACGGGGACCACGTCGCGGGGACGGTAGCGGGCGGGATCGATGGTGGGACCGGCCATGGGAGCTCCAGAGGTGTCGGGGGTCGGGTCAGGTGGCGTAGGCGGCGAGGTCGAGCTCACCGGTGGCGATGCGGCGGACGACGTCGATCAGCAGTCGACGTTCGACGGGCTTGATGCGCTCGTGCAGGCTGTGCTCGGTGTCGTCGGGCAGCACGGGGACGCGCTCCTGCGCGAGCACCGGACCGGAGTCGACCCCGCTGTCGACGACGATGACGCTCGCCCCGGTCTGGGTGACGCCGGCGGCGAGCGCGTCGCGCACCCCGTGCGCACCGGGGAACTCGGGCAGGTAGGCGGGGTGCGTGTTGATCAGGCGCGGGGCCCACGCGTCGACCAGCTCGGCCGGCAGCAGGCGCATGAGCCCGCTGAGCACCACGAGGTCGGGCTGCCACACGTCGATCTGCGCCCGCAGCTCCCGGCCCCACTGCTCCCGCGTCTCGAACTGGCGGAACGGCACCATGACGGTGGGGATGCCGAACTGCTCGGCGTGGTCGAAGCCGTCGGCCTGGCGGTCGGCGCCGACGACGACCACGCGCGCCGGGAAATCGGGGTCGGCGGCGGCTTCGAGGAGCGCCCGGAGGTTCGAGCCGGCTCCGGAGATGAGGACGGCGACCGTGAGCACCCGGCTAGTCTAACGGCGGCCGCGTGCCACCCTCGGTGTCGTGACGCGGCGGCAGGAACTCGTCGAGCGGCATGGTCTCGGCGGTGTCGGGCGCGGCCTCGTCGGCGGCGGTGCCCGCGGGCGGCGGCACGGTGGCGCCGCCCGGCTCGGCGGGGGCGTCGGCTTCGAGCGGCGTGACCGGGGCGGTCGCGTCCGGATCAGCCTCCGGCCACAGCTCGATCGGCCCGGTCGCGTCCGGATCGGCCTCCGGCCACGGCGTGACCGGTGCGGTGTCCTCCGCGGCCCTCGCCGGTTCGGCTGCGAGACCGGTGGCGTGATCGTGCCAGGGTGCCACCGCCGGCGTGCGGTGCCGTGCGGGGGCCCGGTCCTCCGGTGCCGGCTCGAGCCGGGGCGCGAGCAGCAGGATGCCGGCGCCGATGCCGATCTCCACGGCGACGGCCAGGGCGAACGGGCCGGCCGCCGGACCCACCGTCGCCATCCGGCCCGGCCCGATGCTGCCGGAGGCGAGCGCCGCCAGCAGCGCGGCCGCGGCCGCGCTCGTGGCCACCAGCAGACCGAGCACCGCCAGGCGCGGCGCCATCGGCTCGTCGCCGGCCGATCCGCCTGCCAGCCGCGCGCGGGCGATCCCGCCGGCGAGGGCGCCGGCGCCGATCACGCCGAGGGCCAGCAGCAGCAACCAAGTCGAGGCGCCCTCGGGCACGGCGCCGAGCACGGGGATGCCGGGCACGACGCCGAGGCTCGTGCCCGCCGGTGAGACGGTGGTGCCGGCGCCGAGGGCGAAGCCGGGTCCGGCGACGTACGCGGCGGCCCACACCACGAGCGTCGGGAGGAAGGCCAGCTGTGCCAGGGAGAAGACGACGACGCCGAGCAGGTCGAGGTGCGCGGATTGGTACAGCCCGACGATCGCGCCCCCGCGGGCGAGCAGGACCCCGGCCAGGCACACCGCCGCGAAGCCGACGACACCGACGAGAGCGGCGGCCGCGCCCCGCGCGGCAGCGGCGGGGACGTGCACCCAGTCGGAGTGCCGGGCGAGGGCCGCACGCGCGGCATCCACCCACCCGTCGTCGCCGTGCCGCCACGCGCCCACGAGGGCGCCGCCCAGCGCGGGGACGACATAGACGAGGGCGGGGCCGGCGACGGCGACCACCGTGTCGACGGCGGCGACGTCGAGGTGCGCGGTGAGGGCGAACGCGGACGCCGCCGCCACCACGACGACGGCGCCGCCGGCCACGCCCAACGGCCACGCGCCCGCCTTCGCGGCGCGGGCGCCGGAGCGCGCAGCGAAGATCGCGGTGAACGCGGCCAGGGCCGTGGGCGCCAGGGAGAGCGCGAACCGGGCCCCGTCGGCAGGGATGCCGGTCGCGGTCAGGTACTGCTCGCTCAGGGTGATCTCGACCGGGACGAAGTGCCCGAACTGCCACACCCGCACCACCGCCGGCCACAGCGCGCTCCAGTCGGCCGTGCCGCCGAAGCCGAAGGCCCACAGCAGGGTGGCGGGTGCGGCGACCACGACGAGACCGACGGCGACGGCGATCGCGGCGTCGAGGGCGGCCAGCAGGGTGACGAGAAGGCGGTTCATGCGAGATCGACCCTACCCACCGCAGCCGGCCCGTCCCGGCGGGCGCGCCCGGCACCGGTCCGCTACGTTTCTTCCAGGAGGATTCATGACCACAACCACGTCGGCCGACCCGAAGCCCGACTCGACCACCCCCACCAGCAAGCTCGACCGTTTCTTCGAGATCACCCGCCGCGGCTCCACGCTCGGCGCGGAGGTCCGCGGCGGCGTCGTCACGTTCGTCACGATGGCGTACATCGTCGTGCTGAACCCGATCATCCTGACCGGCTCCGCCGATGTCGAAGGCACCACGCTGTCCTTCGGCGCCGTCGGTGCGGCCACCGCACTGACCGCGGGCGTCATGACGATCCTGTTCGGCCTGGTCACGCGCCTGCCGTTCGCGTTCGCCGCAGGACTGGGCATCAACGCGTTCGTGGCGTTCAGCGTCGTCGGGGAGGTCACCTGGGCCGAGGCCATGGCGCTGGTGATGATCAACGGCGCGATCATCGTGCTTCTGGCGGCCACCGGGCTGCGCAAGATGATCTTCGACGCGGTGCCGGTGCAGCTGAAGATCGCCATCACCGTCGCGATCGGCTTCTTCATCGCCTTCATCGGGTTCGTCAACTCGGGCTTCGTCACCTCGACCGGCGCGAACTCGCCCCCGGTCGGGCTCGGCCAGGGCGGCTCGGTCACCACGGTGCCCACGCTCATGTTCCTCATCACGCTGCTGCTGACCGGCGTGCTCATCGCGCTGCGGGTGAAGGGTGCGATGCTCATCGGCCTGGTCGTGGGCACGGTGCTGTCGGTGATCGCGGAGGCGATCTGGTCGCTGGGCTCGGCGGTCGACAACCCCGGTGGCTGGGGTCTGACGGTGCCGGCCCTGAACGGCTCGCCGGTCAGCGTCCCCGATCTCAGTCTGATCGGCGCCGTCGACTTCGGCTTCGACCTGGGTCGGGTCAGCATCGTCACGCTCGTCATGCTCGTGTTCACGCTCGTGTTCTCGAACTTCTTCGACGCGATGGGCACCATGACGGGTCTGGCCAAGGAGGCGGGGCTGGCCGACCAGAAGGGCGACTTCCCGCGCATCAAGTCGGCGCTGGTCGTCGAGGGTGTCGGCGCGCTCGCCGGTGGCGCGACCTCGTCGTCGTCGGCCACGGTGTTCGTCGAGTCCGGTGCGGGCATCGGCGAGGGGGCGCGTACGGGCCTGGCCAACGTCGTGACGGGCGTGCTGTTCTTGCTGGCGATGTTCTTCACGCCGCTGACCTCGATCGTTCCGACCGAGGTGGCCGGGGCGGCTCTCGTGGTCGTCGGCGCGATGATGATGGCGCAGGTCAAGAGCATCGACCTGACGGACTTCCGCGTGCTGCTGCCGGTGTTCCTCACCGTCAGCGTCATGCCGCTGACCTACTCGATCGCCAACGGCATCGGCGCCGGTTTCATCAGCTGGGTCGTCGTGCACGCCCTGTCGGGCAAGGCCAAGACGGTCAGCCCGCTGCTGTGGATCGTGGCCGCTGGCTTCGTGATCTACTTCGCCCGCGGCCCCATCGAGCTGCTCGTGGGCAGCTGACGCCGCGTCGGATCAAGGGGTGGATGCCGCGGCATCCACCCCTTCTTCTTTCCCGCGGGCCTGCCGGCGCCGGCTGCGCCCGGCTAGCATGACGGCCATGCAGGCCGAGCAGACGGGCCCCGTCGCCGCGGCGACGCCGCCGGCCGCCGCCGTGCTCGAGCTGCGGGTGCACGGCGTGAACAACACGACCGCCCCCGCCCTGCTGGATCTGCGCCCGCAGGATGTGGAGCTCGTGGCCGGCGACAAGCTGGGCAGCTTCTGGCGCCCCACCGCCACGGCACTCTCGGCGCTGACGCAGGGGCAGCGCGGTTATGTGCCGCCGGGCATCGTGCGCGAGGCGTACTCGTGGGGCGGCATGGTGCGCACCACGCCGGACCTCGGCAGCGCGGGGCCGGCGGGCGTGGCCGCCAGCGCCGTGGCGCGTGTCTTCTACGCGATGATCCTGCCGTTCAGCATCGCCAACGCCGCGCAATGGTCGTGGCGGCTGCCGTCGGCGCGCGCCGACGAAAGCGGGGTGCGCCGGTTCGCCGCCGCGACGCGCCTGTTCGGGCTGCTGCTGACCCTGCTGTTCACCTGCACCGCCGTCGCTGTGGCGCTGGACATCGGCGCGCTGCAGTGCGCCGCCGCTCCCCGGCTGTGCGGGCCCGTCGCCGATCTGGCCGCCCCCTTGGCGCGGTGGACACCGGGCCAGCGCCTGGCGCTGTTCGCCCTCGCCCCGGCGGCCGCGGTGGGTGCCCTGTGGCTGCTGTCGGTGGTCTCCCGGCTGCGGTACGAGGTGCTGCCGGGCATGGCGGGCGACAGCGCCGCCGAGATGCCCGAGGCCCGCCGGGACGCCGCGGCGCCGACGGCGCTGCTGGCCCACCCGGGGTTCTGGGCCCATCGTCGCAGCTCGACGCTCGCACGGCTGCACTTCGCCGCCGGGATGCTGCTGACCACCCTGCTGACCGCCGCGCACGCCGCGATGGCCTGGCACACCACGTGCACCGGTCTGGGCATCGACGGCACGTGCGTCGGCGCCGCGACCTCGTCGGTATCGTTCTGGGTGTTCGCGGTGCCCGCCGTGCTGGCGGCGGCCGGGCTGCTGGGCGCCGGCGTGCTCACGGTCGTGGCGCCGACCACGGCGCTGGCCGCCGAGCCGGGTGACGGCCGGCCCGGCGACGCCGCTTCCCGGGGTGTGCTGTACGGCGCTCTGGCCCTGTTCCTCATCGTGCTGGTGGCCCTCGTGTTCGCCGATACCGCCCCGGCGGCCGCCTCCGGCCCGACCCGGCTGTACGGCGCCGGCGCGACGCCGCTGGTCATCGTGAGCGCCGCCGCGCTGGTCGCCGTCAGCGGCGTCGCCTGGCGCCCGGTCGCCGGGCGCCGCCACGCGGCCTGGCACGGGTGCGGGCCGGCCGTCTTCCTGACGATGGCGCTGGCGCTGGCCACGGCATTGAGCTCGATCGTGGTCGTGACCACCGGCAACCTGATCAACGGCACCCCGGGTGCGGCGGCGCTGGTGCGCGACGCCGAGGCGACGGGGCCGTCGGCCGCACTCGTGGTGTCGAGCTGCTGGGTCGCGCTGGGGGCGACGGCGCTGGTGGGGCTGATCGTCGGCCTGGCCGGGGTGCTCGCGGCGGCGGCCGCGCGCCGCGACGTCACCGAGCGGGCCCAGGAGTGGGGGGCACCCGGCGGCCCGGGTGCCATCGACGTCCCGCCCGGCGGCGTGCTGCCCCCCTCCCCCACGACGCTGTTCGCCCGGATCGCGACGGCGCGCGCGAACGCCGCCCGTGCGCACCTCGTCGAGCCGCTGGTCGGCGTCGTCACGGGCTGCCTGGGCGTCGCACTGCTGGCCGGCATCGTCTGGTCCTGGGCCGCGTACCTGCGCGGGACGTCGCTGTGGTCGACGCTGCCGGTCGTGCCCGACGGCACCGTGCGCACCTTCCTGGCGGTGTCCCTGCCGGTGCTGGCCTGGACCGGCGCGGGAGCGGTCGCGGTGCTCGCCATCGGTGCCGCGACCACGCGCAACCGGCCGCTCGGGCTGGTCTGGGACATCGTCTGCTACCTGCCGCGCACCGGTCACCCGTTCGGTCCCCCGTCGTACGCCGAGCGCGCCCTGCCGGAGATCGCGGGGCGCCTGGTGGCCTGGCTCGACGCGGCGCCGGAGCGGCGGGCGGTGCTGGCGGCGCACAGCATGGGCGGGGTGCTCGCGGTGTCGGCCCTCGGCCTGCTGGCGGGCGCCCCGGCGACCCGGCCCGTGCTGGCGCGCATCTCGCTGCTCACCTTCGGGGTGCAGCTGCGCGCCTACTTCGGGCGCATGCTGCCCGAACTGCTCGGTCCCGCCGCGCTCGGCACGGAACCGGCCCTGGCCCCGCGGGTGCGGGACACCGACCCGTGGCAGGCCGACTACCTCGCCCAGGGCGGCACCACCGCAGCCGATCCGGCGTCGCACGCGGTGGGCCGGCTCGCCGGGAACCTCGTCCCGGGCGGGGTCGCGTGGCTGAGCCTGTGGCGCCCGACGGACTATCTGGGGTTCCCGGCGGTGAGCACGGCGCGGGCCGACCCGCCCCGAGGCTTCCGCAACGACGTCGACCGCGTCGCCGAAGAGCTCGACCTGTCGGGCTACATGGTCGAGGTGGGCACCCACAGCGAGTACTACCGCACGCCGGCGTACGCACAGGCGGTCGACGATCTGCTCGACCGACGGCCCGGGTGAGGAGCGCTGCCGATCCGCCGCTCAGCCGTCGAACGGCTCGAGCACGAAGACGGCGATGAGCCGGTCGGTCTTGCCCTGGTAGTCGTCGTAGTCGGGCCACACGGCGGTCGCCCGCTGCCACCACTCGGCGCGGTCGGCACCGCTGAGCTCACGCGCCCGGTAATCGCGCTTGACGGCCCCGTCCCGCAGTTCGACGTGCGGGTGACGACGGATGTTCTCGGCCCACTTGGGCTCGTCCGGGGCGCCGCCCTTGGAGGCGACCACCGCGTAGCACCCCTCGTGTTCGACCCGCATGAGCGCGGTCTTGCGCAGCCCGCCGGAGACGGCGCCGACGGTGGTGAGCACGATGATCGGCACGCCGCGCAGCAGGTTCGCCTCCGTGCCTCCGGAGGCCTCGTACTTCTCGGCCTGCGTGCGGGCCCATTCGGACGTGGAGGGGAGGTAGGTTCCGGTGAGCGGCATACCTCCAGGGTAGGGCCGCGGCGCCGCCCGCGGCCCCGGCACGCGAAAGGGGGTGGATGCCGTGGCATCCACCCCCTCCTCGTGCCGGTCTTACAGTCCGGCGATGATCTCGCGCATCAGGGCGGCGGTCTCGGACGGCGTCTTGCCGACCTTGACGCCGGCGGCCTCCAGGGCCTCCTTCTTGGCGGCGGCGGTGCCCGCCGAGCCCGAGACGATGGCACCGGCGTGGCCCATGGTCTTGCCTTCGGGCGCGGTGAAACCGGCCACGTAGCCGACGACCGGCTTGGTGACGTGCGCCTTGATGTACTCGGCCGCGCGCTCCTCGGCGTCGCCGCCGATCTCGCCGATCATGACGATCGCCTTCGTGTCGGGGTCGGCCTCGAACGCGGCGAGGGCGTCGATGTGCGTGGTGCCGATGATCGGGTCGCCGCCGATGCCGATGGCGGTCGAGAAGCCGATCTCGCGCAGCTCGAACATCATCTGGTAGGTCAGCGTGCCGGACTTCGACACGAGGCCGATCGGGCCGGGGCCCGTGATGTTGGCCGGAGTGATGCCGGCGAGCGCCTCACCGGGGGTGATGATGCCGGGGCAGTTCGGGCCGATGATGCGGGTCTTGTTGCCCTTGCTCTTCGCGTACGCCCACGCCTCGGCGCTGTCGCCCACCGGGATGCCCTCGGTGATGACGACCAGCAGCGGGATCTCGGCGTCGATGGCCTCGATCATCGCGTCCTTGGCGAACTTCGGCGGCACGAAGGCCACCGACACGTCGGCGCCGGTCTTCTCGATGGCCTCGGCGACGCTGCCGAACACGGGCAGTTCGACCTCGCCCTCGTGCGGCTTCTCGTGGGTGACGGTGGTGCCGGCCTTGCGCGCGTTGACGCCGCCGACGATGTTGGTGCCCGCCTTCAGCATCAGCGCGGTGTGCTTGGTGCCCTCACCACCGGTGATGCCCTGGACGATGACCTTGGAATCCTTGTTGAGGTAGATCGACATCTCTTGTCCTTGTTTCCGTCTCTTCGTCTCAGGCGTTCGCGAGCTCGGCAGCCTTGTCGGCGCCCTCGTCCATGCCGGCGGCCAGAGTGACCAGCGGGTGGTTGGCCTCGGCCAGGATCGCCCGGCCCTCGTCGACCTGGTTGCCGTCCAGGCGCACGACCAGCGGCTTGGTGGCCGCGTCGCCCAGGATCTCGAGCGCCTTCACGATGCCCTCGGCCACCGCGACGCAGCTGGTGATGCCGCCGAACACGTTGACGAACACGCTCTTGACCTGCGGGTCCCCGAGGATGACGTCCAGACCCGACGCCATGACCTGCGCGTTGGCGCCGCCGCCGATGTCGAGGAAGTTCGCCGGCTTCACGCCGCCGTGGTTCTCGCCGGCGTAGGCGGTGACGTCGAGGGTCGACATGACCAGGCCCGCGCCGTTGCCGATGATGCCCACCTGGCCGTCGAGCTTGACGTAGTTGAGGCCGGCCTTCTTGGCCTTGGCCTCGAGCGGGTCGGCGGCATCCTTGTCCTCGAGCGCCTCGTGGTCGGGGTGGCGCACCTCGGAGCCGTTGTCGTCGAGGGTGACCTTGCCGTCCAGGGCGATGATGTCACCCGAGGCGGTGCGCACGAGCGGGTTCACCTCGACGAGCGTGGCGTCCTCGCCCTTGTACACGTTGTAGAGCTTGACGAACACGTCGGCGACCTTCGAGACGAGCTCGTCGGGGAAGTTCGCGGCCTTGGCGATCTCGATCGCCTTGGTCTTGTTGATGCCCACCAGCGGGTCGACCTCGACCCGGGCCAGCGCCTCGGGGCGCTCGACGGCGAGCTCCTCGATCTCCATGCCGCCCTCGACCGAGCACAGCGACAGGTACGAACGGTTCGCACGGTCCAGCAGCACCGAGAAGTAGAACTCCTCGGCGATGTCGGCGCCCGCGGCGACCATGACGCGCTTGACGACGTGCCCCTTGATGTCCAGGCCCAGGATGGCCTGGGCCGCTTCGTAGGCCTCGTCGGGGGTCTTGGCGACCTTGACGCCGCCGGCCTTGCCGCGGCCGCCGGTCTTCACCTGGGCCTTGACGACCACGACGCCGCCGATCTTCTCGGCCGCCGCCTTCGCCTCCTCGGGGGTGTCGGCGATGATGCCGGCGAGCACCGGCACCTCGTATTTCTCGAACAGGTCTCGTGCCTGGTACTCGTAGAGATCCACGTGCAATCCTTCGCTGGGCGACTGTGGGTGATCGGTGCCGAAAATATCTCGATGTCGAGAGATCGACCGATCTCCCAGTTTAGTACGCCCGCCGCGACGGACCGGCCCGGCCGGTCCCACCAGGCGGGCACACTAAGATTTCAGGCACGATGAGCGACCCGGCCCACCCCACAGCACGCAACGCCGTCGTGGCCGCTGCGCTCGACCTGTTCGCCACGCAGGGCTTCGAAGCGACCAGTGTGGAGCAGATCGCGCAGGCGGCCGGGGTGTCACGCTCCACGTTCTTCCGGCAGTTCGGCGGCAAGGACGACGTCGTCTTCTCCGACCACGACCTGCTCATCGCCGAGCTGCGCGACTTCCTCAGCCGCACGCATGCGAATCCGTGGGCGGCCGTGTGCGCGGCATCCGTGCGCGTGTACCGGCACTTCGCCGCCGACCCCGAGCTCGCCCGCCGCCGCTACACCGTCGTGCGGCAGGTGCCGGCGCTGCGCGAGCGCGAGATCGTCGAGGTGTTCCGGTACGAGCGACTGTTCGACGAGTACCTGCGCGGCGCCGTGCCCGGGCTCGACCCCATCGACGCGGTCGCATTCGCCGCGAACGTGACCGCCGTGCACAACCACGTGCTGCGCCGCCTGCTGCGGGGCCCCAAGCGGGTGCCGCTGTCGGTGCTCAACGACGCCTACGACACCCTGCTGCACCGATTCGGCGTGCACCCCGACGGCGAGGCCCCGGCCGCCGACGACGTGGTGGTCGCGACCTTCCCCCGCCGCATGCCCGCCGCCGAACGCGCCCGCCGCCTCGCCGAACAGCTCGACTGACGGGGTCTGGGTCGTCGCCTTCGCGGCGGCGGCCTGCCACGATGGGTCCATGCCCGCGCGCAGCACCCGGATGATCGGTCGCGACACCGAACTGGCCGTCCTGCGCGGGGGGCCACCGGCGTCGCGGGGCGGGGACTGCGGGCTCCGCCCCTCACCGTGTGCGGGGCCCGCGTCGCCGAACCGGGGGTTACGCCGGTCACCGGGCGCGGGCAGGATGGGGGCGTGCCCTACGACATCCCTGCGCCCATGCTCGCCAAGTCGGTGCCCGAGATCCCCGATCCGGCACGGACGCCGGGCGGTCTCCTGTTCGAGCCGAAGTGGGACGGCTTCCGGGCGCTGGTGGCGTGGGACGGTGAGAACGTCGAGTTGGGCTCGCGGGGCGCGAAGCCGCTGACGCGCTATTTCCCCGAGCTCGTCGACGCGTGCGCCCGGCTGCTGCCGGAGCCGTGCCTGCTCGACGGGGAGATCGTGGTGGCCGACGGCGAACCCGGGTCGCAGCGGCTGCAGTGGGAGATCCTGTCGCAGCGCATCCACCCCGCCGCGTCCCGAGTGTCCATGCTGAGCGAGACCACCCCGGCGATGTTCATCGCGTTCGATCTGCTGGCGCGCGGGGATCGTGACCTGCAGCCGGCGCCGTTCTCCGAGCGCCGGGCAGAGCTCGAAGACCTGCTCGCCGGCATCGGCCACCCGCTCCATGTGACCCGCACGACCGACGACCCGGAGGTGGCCCGACGCTGGCTGGCCGAGTTCGAGGGGGCCGGGCTGGACGGCGTCGTCGCGAAGCCGCTCGACCAGCCGTATGCGCCGGGCAAGCGCACGATGTTCAAGATCAAGCACTCCCGTACCGCGGATGTCGTGGCGCTGGGTTACCGGATCCACAAGAGCGGTCAGGGCGTCGGTTCACTGCTGGTGGGGCTCTACGACGACGACGGTCACCTGCACAATGTCGGCGGTGTCGCCGCATGGAGCAACGCGCGCCGGCTCGAGCTGGTCGACGAGCTGGCCGAGCTGGTCGAAGTGGATGCCGCGGGGCAGGCGGTCACCGGCGAGACCGACCGGTCGCGGTTCAGCGGCGGCAAGGACGTCTCGTACGTGCGGCTGCGACCGGAGCGGGTACTCGAGGTGCGGTACGACCAGCTCGAGGGCCGGCGGTTCCGTCACACGGTGCAGTTCGAGCGGTGGCATCCCGACCGCGAGCCGCGGTCGTGCACGTTCTCGCAGCTCGAGCAGGTGTCGGCCTACGACCTCGCCGACGTCCTGCGCTGAGCCGGCCCCGGGCGTGCGGGCGACCTCAGAGCAGGATGATGATCTGCGCGGCGACGATCTTGACGACCATCGCGGCCGGGTAGATCAGGCTGTAGCCCAACGCGACGCGCGGGTCGAAGTGGGTCCGCTCCTGAGCGAACGCCAGCAGCGCCGGGTTGGTCATCGCGCCGCCGAGCGCACCGGACAGGCGCGTGCCGCCGAGCGCGAACACGTGCCGCAGGACGAGGTAGGTCGCCACCACCACGATCGTCGTCATCACCGCGCCCAGCCCGAGCAGGGTCACGACCTCCCCCGAGGTGATGGCGGCCACGATCTGCGAGCCGGCTTTGATCCCGGCGAACGCGAGGAACACCAGCAGGCCGAACTCCGCGATGACGGTCGCCGCGGTGATCGGCAGCGACACCGACACCGCGCCGATGCGGCGCACGCGCCCCAGCACGAGCCCGATGATCAGGGCGCCGGCGGCGAACCCGAAGGTGAACGCTCCGCCGCCGGGCAGCGGGATCTGGACGACGCCCACCAGCAGCCCGATCGTGACGCCAAGGCCGAGCGCCACCGGATTGGTGTCGGTCGTGCCGCGCTCGGAGTCGCCGAGGTAGGCCGACACCTCCGGCATCCGCGCCTTCGGGCCGACGACCCGCAGCCGGTCGCCCTGCTGCACAACCGCATCCGGGGTGGCAACGAGGTCCACGTCGCCGCGCCGGATCCGCACGATCGACGCGCCGAACTTCTCGCGCAGGCCCAGGCTCGCGATCGTGCGGCCGGACAGCGCGGCCCGCGAGACGATGATGCGGCGGTAGTCCAGGGTGCTGCGCTGACCGACGACGTCGACGGTCGAGGTGTGGCCGAGTTCTTCGGTCACGGCGTCGACGTCGTCCCGGGGGCCGACGACGTTGACGACGGCACCGGCGGTCAGTTCGGTGTCCTCGTCCGCCACATGCATCGAGCCCTCGTCCTCGCGGTGCATCCGCGAGACGGTGATGCGCCCGCCGTACCGGCGGGCGAGGTCGCCGACGGTGGGGTGGGAGGTGGTGTCGACCCGGACCGCCTTGTCGATGATCGGCGCGGGGGTGTCGGTGTCGGAGGGGCTGTGGCGCAGGGCGAGCCATACCGCGACCATCGCGCCGACCACGCCGTAGACGTACGCGCTCGCGTACCCGACCGTGGCGGCCGGACTGCCGCCGGTGGCGGCCAGAGCCGGGGTGTTGGTCATCGCGCCGGCGAACGTGCCGGCGATCGTGTCGCTGGTCACTCCGAGCGCACTGCCCAGCGCGACCCCGGCCGCGGCGGCGGCCAGCAGGATCACCACCGCCACGAGGATCGTCGGGTAGGCGGATTTCAGGGCGTTGAAGAACCCGGGACCGGCGATGACGCCGGTGCAGAAGGCGAACACGATCACGCCGAGGTCGCCGACCGCAGCCGGGATCTCGAGCGTGACGCCCTGTGAGACGGCCCACGCGTTGAGCGCGATCGCCGCGAACAGCACCCCCACGGCCCCCAGCGAGATGCCGCGCACCCGCACGCGGCCCAGGGCCGCGCCCAGGCCGACCAGCAGGAACAGCGTGATCGAGGGCTGCGCCTGCAGGAACGCGAAGATCCCGCTCACGGGCAGTCGCCCGGTCCGGCCGGGAGTCCGGGCACCGCCGCCGGCTCCGGCGGTGTGAACTCCACCATCGCGATGTGCGCTTCGCCCCCGGCGGCGAGGTCCAGCGCGGCGGTGAGCTCCCGGTAGGCCTTCGGGTACCGGCGGCCGTACCGGGTCAGCGTCGCCTCCGCCTCCGCGTCGTCGAGGAAGCGCACGTGCGCAGGGACGCGCCGTGCCCGCCCCGTGCTCAGATAGGCCACCCCGTTGGCGCGCAGGTTGCGGTACCACTGCGCCCGGGTGCCGAAACCGGAGACCACGCGGAGGGTGTTGCGCCCCCGCTCGACCACCTCGACGACCACGTAGCGCGGCTCCTGTGAGACGCGGCCGAGGTGTTCGATCATGACGAGCCGCTCCCCGAACACCCAGCCCAGTCCGGCGCGGTACAGGCCGATCGGCAGGCGCATGAGCCGGCGGTTGCCCAGCGCCCAGGCGGCGATGCGGGCGGGCACGCTCGGCTGCGTCATCCGGTCTCCTCCCAGTTGTCGGCGTTCTTGCGACTGGGCTGCACCCGGGGCGGCTCCCCCGGCATCTTGGGGAATTCCGGCGGGAAGGGCAGTTCCCCGAGCCCGTCGTCGAGGTCGCGCTGCCACCACTCGAGGAGCGTGTCGATGCGGCCGGGCGCGCGGGACATCTCCGCCCACGGGTCGCCGAGGGCGGCGAGTCGCTCGGGCACGGAGCGGATCGTGAACGCGGCCGGGTCGACACCGGCATCCAACTCGTCCCAGGTGATGGGCGTGGACACCGTCGCGCCCGCCAGCGCACGGGGGCTGTAGGCGCCCGCCATCGTGCGATCGCGGTTGGCCTGGTTGAAGTCGATGAAGATGCGCTCGCCGCGCTCCTCCTTCCACCAGTTCATGGTGACCTTGTCCGGCATGCGCCGTTCGAGTTCGCGTCCGGCGGCGATCACGGCGTGGCGGACATCGAGGAACTCGTGGGTCGGCTCGATCGGGCAGAACACGTGGATGCCGCGGTTTCCACTGGTCTTGAGCCACGACTCCAGCCCCGCTTCGCGCAGCACTTCGCGCAGGGCGGGTGCGACGGCGGCGGCGTCGGCGAACCCGGTGCCCGGCTGCGGGTCGAGGTCGATGCGCAGCTCGACGGGGTTGTCGGTGTCGGTGGCCAGGGACGCCCAGGGGTGGAAGACCACGGTGTTCATCTGGATGGCCCAGACCACGGCGGCGGCCTCGGTCAGGACGACCTGGGGATGCCGGCGCCCGCTGTTGTAGGTGCACATGACCTGGTCGACGAACGCCGGCGCACCCTTGGGCGGGTTCTTCGAGAAGAAGCTCTCTCCGTCGACGCCGTCGGGGAAGCGTTCGAGCGACACCGGCCGGTGGCCGTTGGCGCGCAGGAACGGCTCGGCCACCGTGATCGCATACTCGGCGAGCTCGTGCTTGGTGATGCCCGGTTCCGGCCACAGCACGCGGTTGGGGCTGGACAGACCGACCTCGTGGTCGCCGACGGTCAGAGTGATGCGCTCGGAAGCCATGTTCCGAACCTACGGCTTCGTAGGCGCGGCGAGAAGGGCCGGGCAGGAGCCGGTGTCGGCGACGGCACACACAGAACGGACCCGTCGCGGCGCGGGTCATCCGGCGGCCAGTCGTACGGGTCCGTAAACTGTGGAAGCTTCGGTGAACCTCTGCTTCTTGGCTCCGAGAATACCGGGTTCTGGCAGGAAGTACAGGGGTGCCGGCCGGAACTAATCCCACCGGCTGGGAGCCGCCGGCGTGGGCGGGAGCGGGGGCGCGCCGGCGTGCTGGGCGTGCCGGTCGCGCGTCACTGGGCGAGGGCGAGGACGGGCGCCAGGTCGTCGCGGTTCAGGCGGATCCACGGCCCTGCCGGGTCGATCAGGATGCCGGTGATCTCCGAGTCGGCGGCGAGCGCCTTGCCGAGCTGTTCGGCGGTGAGTGGGAGGGGGCGCTCGTCGCGGCCCTGGACGACGACTTCGAGCGGGTGCGAGAACACCTGCAGCAGCCGCTCGCCGTCCTGCGTGCGCACTTCGGCCAGGCCCACGCGGTCGGAGTCTTCGGCTTTGCCGGCGGCGACCCACAGCTTCGCGCGCGTGAGCGCCTGGGCGAGGTCGTTCGCCGTCGCGTCGGTGCGCGGTGCGGCGAGCAGGTTCTTGACCGGGAAGCCGTCGTCGGCCTGCTCGAGCGCCTTCTCGATCAGCTGCCGAGGCAGGATGATGCGTGCCTGGGGGGTGGCGTGGTCGATGATGAGCCCCGCGTAGGGGCCGTCGACGACGGTGCGCAGGATGACCTGCGCCGGCTGCCCGACCGCGGAGGTCTGGGTGTCGCCGTCGGAGGCGATGCTGCGCTGCAGGGCCTCACCGCCGGTGAACGCGAGCAGGAAGCGCTGGTCTTCGATCGCCGAGACGGCGAGGTTCAGCTGTTTGCCCTCGGCCAGCAGCGCCCGCGCGTCGCCGCGCACCCGCACGTAGAGGTTCCCCTGCATCGTCTGCCGCATCGCGTTGATGATGTCGCGGTTCTCCGGCTTCTCGGGAAGCGCGGCCAGGGCGCTGCGCAGCACGACGTTGTCGGGCAGGCCGGGCACCTTCTCGGTCGGGGCCGGTGCCTCCGCAGGGGCCTGCAGCGGAGCCGCGGCCGGGGCCGGGGTCGGTGCTTTGCCGTAGGTGGACAGGGAGATGTTGACGTGCGGCACCGGCTCATCGGGTGCCTCGGAGCCGGGAGGCGTCGCGGGTGCGGCGGACGTGGTGGTCCCGTCAGCGGCGGGCGTGGCGGGTGCGGCGGACGCGGTGGTCCCGTCAGCGGCGGGCATCGCGGGTTCGGTGGACGCGGTGGTCCCGTCAGCGGCGGACGCGCCGGGGTCCACACCGGCAGGAGCGCCGGCGTCGGCACCCGGTTCGGTTTCCACCGGTACGTCGGCCTCCCCCGTGCTCGGCTGGGCGGCAGAGGGGGTCTTCGATCGGCGTGAGAACAGTGCCATCGTGCCAGCCTAACCGCGCGGCCATCGGACGTCCCGGGTGCGACCGACCGTGACGCGTCGCCGCCGGGCCGCGTGAGGCGGCGTGACGGCTTGCTCGCCCGGCCGCGTCAGGTGGGCGACCGCCATGCCGCCGGCCCTGTCCCCACCCGACCCGTCAGGCGGCGCGCCAGTGGGGTCTGGCCGGTGCGGGCGGCGGATCCCAGGCCCACTTCCAGGGCGCTTTGGCGACCAGAGTGGTGGGTGGCCCGCCGGTGTCGGAGGGCGGGTGCAACCGGAACGCGTCCTTCCCATCGCGCGTGATGCGCCAGCCGCGGTTGTGGAGCAGCAGGTGATGGTACTTGCACAGCAGGATGCCCCGGTCGATGTCGGTACGGCCGCCCTGTGCGACCGGGTCGATGTGATGCGACTCACAGTACGACGCAGGCATGTCGCAGCCCGGCCACATGCAGCCCCCGTCTCGCGCCGCCAACGCCAAGCGCTGCTTCGGCTGGAAGAGCCGCTGTTCCCGGCCCGCGTCCAACGGGTTCCCGCATACGTCCACCGTGACCTCGGTGCTGCCGTGCATGCACAGGTTCCGGTCGATGACCGATCCGGCCAGCGGGTGCCCACGATCCTCGGAGTATCCCGTGGCGAGCAGTCGCCCGTAGGCGTCCCGCGGGCCGGCGCACACACCACTCCCGTCGTCGCCGGTGGGATCCTTCACGACGACCATCCGCACCCCGGGCTGCCGCACGCCGAACACGTCTTTCGCGTCCGCGACGGCCCCCGCCCGCATCACGGACATGAGCAGGTCGTACGCGAGCTGGTCGTTCGTCCGCGGGTCGTCGCGCAACCGGGTGCCGGTCGCACGTTCTTCGTCGGTCATGAACCGGGGCCCGCCCCGACGGGGCCGCAAACCGGCATCCAGTATCGCCTGCGCCCACAGTCCGTCTTCGTCATCGAAGACCACGCTGCCGCGGCGCTGCCCGTCGCGGTCGAGCCATGTGCGAAACGAGCGATTCTCGAACCGCCGCGCATACCGCTCCTCGGCTCCGGCCGGATCGATCGCGTCGCGCACAGCCCGGGCGTGCACCGCCAGATCCTCCAGCGTCAGCGAGGCGGCGTCATCGATCAGGCCCGCGGCCGCGACCGCCCACACCTCGGCGGTGTCCGCCGCGTCGTCGAACGGCTCGCCCAGACCGCGGCGGATCACATCATGCTGCTGATCGGTGAGGCGACGGCCCAGATGCGCGTCGCGCAGCACCGTCGTGAATGTCGGTCGCGGTGCCTCGTCGCGGCTGCCCGGACCACCGGGCGTCGATCCGGGACCGTCGGCGCCCTCGGCATCCGCGCCGCCGGCGGCATCCACCCCGCCACCGGCACCCGGATCGGCATCGGCGCCGCCACCGGCGCGCCGCTGCTCCTGCTCGATCGCCTCTTCCAGCAGCGCCTTGCCCACGCGCACCTGTCGCAGCGCGTCGCCCCTCGACCCGCCGGTGATGTCCTGGATCAACGACGCCGGGGAGGCATGGCCCTCACCCGCCGCCAACCCGCCCTGGCCCGCTCTGCGCGGCGAGCGGTGCGCCGCCACCCCTGCCACCAGCGCCTGCAGCCGGGCCACATCACCGGCGATCGCAGCAAGGTCGCGGGCGATCTCCACGACCGATCGATCACTCAGACCGAGAACCGCCGACGGCAATTCCGCGGCGTCGACGCCGAGCTCGGCGAAGCATGACAAGCGATCCAGTCGCCGCCCCACGTCCGCCAGAATGTTCATATTCACATTCTGGCAGGGACCTCCGACATTCGAAGCTAGATTCGACATAGCAGGGTCTACAGCGCGAAGCTGCCTCGTCCCCGAGAAGGCCTACAGCTTGCTGATCGGCGCGATCTTGATGAGCAGCTTCTTGGCCCCGGCACTGTCGAATCGCACGTGCGCCACGCGCTTGGCGCCCTCGCCCGTGACCAGGTCGACGCGGCCCTCACCGAAGTCGTCGTGCCGGATGCGATCACCGGGCGCCAGCTCGAGGCCGCTGTTGTCGCGGACCTTCGCCGGGATGCGGTTGGCGAATTTCTCGATCGATCCGGCCGGCTTCTCGCGACGCGGCAGAGGCACCAGATCGTCTCCGTACCGACCGCCGGAGGTGCCACCGAACCCGCCGCCGGGCCGGCGCGCGTTGAGGGCCCGCGAGCGGGAGCCGCCACGGGAGTTCACATCGCCCGGCGACTGCCGCCAGTCGATCAGCTCGTGCGGGATCTCCTGCAGGAAGCGACTCGGCATGGCGACCGACACCTCCCCGAACTGGGCCCGGGTCATCGCCAGCGACAGGTAGAGGCGCTTGCGCGCGCGGGTGAGCGCAACGTAGAACAGACGCCGCTCCTCCTGAGGTCCGCCGGGCTCCCCCGCCGAGATGCGATGCGGGATGAGGTCCTCTTCGACACCGGTGACGAACACGGCGTCGTACTCGAGGCCCTTGGCGGTGTGCATCGTCATCAGGGAGACGACCCCCGACGCATCCTCGAGGTCGTCGGCATCCGACACCAGCGCCACCTCGGTGAGGAAGTCGAGCACGGTGCCCTCGGGATTGTTGCGGGCGAACTCGCGGGTCACGGCGATGAGCTCGTCGAGGTTCTCGACGCGCGCTTCGTCCTGCGGATCCTTGGACATGCGCAGCGCGTCGGAGTACCCGGACTTGTTGAGCAGCAGCGTGAGCCCCTCGGTCACCGCGGTGGGCGGGGCGATCTCGCCCGACGAGGGCAGCATGATCTCACTCGCCTCGGCCAGCACGGCGTCGAGCTGCGCGATCGCCTTCTGGAGCTTGGGTCCGACTCCGAGCGCCGACGCGTTGGCGAGCGCGTCGCGGAAGGTGATCCCCTCCTCGGCGGCGTAGCGCGAGATCGCCTCGATCGTCACGTCGCCGATGCCCCGGCGCGGCTTGTTCACGATGCGCCGCACGGCGAGCTCGTCAGCGGGGTTGGCGACCGCGATGAGGTAGGCCATCGCATCCTTGATCTCGGCGCGGTCGTAGAACTTCGTGCCGCCCATGATCTTGTACGGCACCGCGGCGCGGATGAAGATCTCCTCCAGGGCACGCGACTGCGAGTTGGTGCGGTAGAACACGGCCATCTGGGCGTAGTCGACGCCCTTGGCACGCAGCGCTTCGATCTCGTCGGCCACGAACTGTGCCTCGTCGTGCTGCGAATAGCCGGTGAACCCGATGATGGGGTCCCCGTCGCCCACATCGGTCCACAGCTTCTTGTCCTTGCGGTCGAAGTTGTGGCTGATGACGGCGTTCGCCGCCGACAGGATGTTCTGCGTCGAGCGGTAGTTCTGCTCGAGCAGCACGACCTTGGCGCCGGGGAAGTCGCGCTCGAACTCGGTGATGTTGCGGATGTCGGCGCCCCGGAACGCGTAGATTGACTGGTCGGAGTCACCCACCACCGTCAGCGACGCACCCTCGAGTTCGGGGGCCTCGGAGGCCTCGAAGATCATCATGCCGCCGGCGGCATACGGCTCGGCATCGCCGACGACCGGCCGCGTCAGCTCATGGATGAGCGCGTACTGCGCGTGGTTGGTGTCCTGATACTCGTCGACCAGGATGTGCCGGAACCGGCGGCGGTAGACGTCGGCCACGTGCGGGAAGGCGCGGAACAGGTACACCGTCTGGGCGATCAGGTCGTCGAAGTCGAACGCGTTCGCCTTCTGCAGCGCCCGCTGGTAGTCGCTGAAGATCTCGGCGAACAGCCGCTCGGCCGGGTCGGAGAGGTTCGCCTGCCGCGCGAACGACTCGGCATCGGCCAGCTCGTTCTTGAGTTTCGAGATGCGCGACTGCACGGATGCCGGGGTGAGGCCGAACGCGTCGGCTTCATGCTCCTTGACGAGGCGTTTGATGAGCGCCCGCGAATCGCCCGAGTCGTAGATGGTGAAGCTCTTGGTGAAACCGAACTGCCGCGCCTCACGCCGCAGGATCCGCACGCACGCGGAGTGGAACGTCGAGATCCACATGCTCTGCGCACTGTCGCCCACCAGCTGCTGCACGCGCTCGCGCATCTCGCCGGCGGCCTTGTTGGTGAACGTGATCGCGAGGATCTGGCTCGGCCAGGCCTCCCGGTTCCGCAGCAGCGACGCGATGCGGCGGGTGAGCACGCTGGTCTTGCCGGAACCGGCCCCGGCGACGATGAGCAGAGCCGGGCCGCGGTAGGTGACGGCGTCGCGTTGCGGTGGGTTGAGGCCGCGCAGCAGATCGTCGTCGGCGCGCGCGGAAGAGTCGCCCACGATCACGGGCTTGACAGGTTCAGGCATGGCCCGTCAAGTCTAGGCTCGCCGCCCGACACCGGCCCCCGGCATCCACCCAGCCCGCACGGGGACAATGGAGCCATGCGCACGCTGCTCAACATCATCTGGGTGATCTTCGCCGGCTTCTGGCTGTTCGTCGGCTATGTGATCGCCGGCATCCTGTTGTGCGTTCCGATCATCACGATCCCGTGGGCGATCGCTTCGTTCCGCACCGCCGCGTACGTGATCTGGCCGTTCGGGCGCACGATCGTGGCCAAGCCCACCGCCGGTGTCGGCTCGTTCCTGGGCAATGTGATCTGGGTGCTCTTCGCCGGCTGGTGGCTGGCGCTGGCGCACATCGCGTCGGGCATCGCGCTGTGCCTCACGATCATCGGCATCCCGATGGCGATCGCCGACTTCAAGATGGTGCCGATCTCGCTCATGCCGCTGGGCAAGGACATCGTCCGCACTACCTGACGGCGACCGGCCGCCGTCGTCGCCCGAAAAGGCCGTCAGCACCGAAAAGAAGTCCGGCCGAACCCCGTGAGGGCCCGGCCGGACTGCGTCTGCGGAGGATTACTCGGCGGCGATGGCGCTGCAGCCGGCGACCTCATCGGCGCTCGTGCACACGATGAGCTCGGTCGGGTCGACGAGCTCGGCCGGCACTTCGAAGCTCCAGACGTACGTGTAGAGCTGGTCGGCGGTCATCGGCACCTCGACGCTGCGCGGCGAGACACCCGCGGCCTCGAACGCGTCGTCCGCCGTCGAGCGCAGCACGGGGGCGACGTCGACATCGGACAGGCCCTCGTCCGCGACCCACTGGGCGACGTTCAGCGTGACCCACTGGGTGCCTTCGGCGGGCTCACCCAGGGTGGCCACGGCGGACTCGTCGGGCGTGGTGTTGCTCCACACCTGCAGTTCGACACCCTCGGCGCCGACGCGGTCGCCTGCGGCCGCGGGGTCTTCCCACGACGAGGCGACGACGGTGCTCGACGAGGCGGCGTCGGTGGGCTCGTCGGTGGAGCTGGAGGCACAGCCGGCGAGGGTGAGGCCGGCGATGGCGGTCAGGGAAACAAGAGCGGCACGACGGGCACGCATGACGAACACCTCTTCAGGAATCGGGGGGATGGGGAGGCCACCGATAGGACGGAGGCCCAGACTCCACGCTACCCGCGCGTTCCTGGGAGCCCACTGCGGATCCGCGCGGCCCGGTGTGCTAGCCGACACGTCATACGGGGACGCATGCCGGAACCCCCGGTCATCCGCGCCCTCAGGGTCGGGGGCGCCGGGTAGCGTGGGCGTGCCCTCGCGGTGGCCACCAGTCACCCGGGGTCAACGCGGCGATCCGGTCGGTCCGGGCTCCGGGTCATACCGGCAGTGCAGCGGGTTCGACTCCCGCCGTCGCGTCGATCGACATCGGCGTGCCCCGCTCACTCCAGCGGGCGCGACATCGACGTGATGCGCCCGAGTGACGAGGCCAGAGCGGATGCCGGGCCGACACCCCCGTCCAGGCTCGCGGCGTAGTGCTCGACGGCGTCGGCGGCCGTGCGGACCTTCTCGTCCGCGTCGGCCCCGCCGGGCGGCACGGCGACGGCGTCGGCGGTACTGCGCAGCGCCCGGGTCAGCAGCCCGGGTCGGCCCTGCGAGCCGTCGACGACCCCCGGGGTGCGGGCGACCAGGTCGGCGACGTCGCGCGCGAAGAAGCCGGTGCGCTCCAGCGCCCACCAGCGCCGCGAGTTCTGCTCGGACACATCGCCGACGCGGCGCGCGCGGGGGTTGCCGCGACGGCTGCGCTCGGCGTCCTGCACATCGGCGGCCACGGCGTCGACCAGGGCGGCCAGCGCATCGGCATCCCGGTCGAGTTCGGCCGCGTCGACGTCGC
The DNA here is from genome assembly GCF_053586795.1 of Microbacterium pollutisoli. Lineage (NCBI taxonomy): Bacteria > Bacillati > Actinomycetota > Actinomycetes > Micrococcales > Microbacteriaceae > Microbacterium > Microbacterium pollutisoli. Next base: position 289,802 of record NZ_JBNYWT010000004.1, on the reverse strand, counting down.
CGGCATCCACCATCTCCGCGATGCGCGTCAGCAGCGCGACGATGCCGCCGCGCAGCTCGCTCAGCCGGTCGCCCGCCTCGCGCACATACAGCGGCGGGAGCAGCAGAGAGTTGGCAGCCACGCCGACGACCACACCGAACCCCATGGTCACCAGGTACGAGAGGGAGAACTCGTCGGCCTCCCGGCCGCCCAGCAGCAGCACGAACAGCCCGGCGATCGCGATCCAGTCGCGTCCCGTCTCGAGCGCACGCACACCGCCGAGGGCGACCCCGGCGCCGACCACGACGGCGAGGGCGACGATGCCGGGAGCTCCGGCTGAGGTGATCGCCAGTCCCCCCAGTCCCAGGACGATTCCGCACGCCAACCCGACCAGCGAGAACAGGCCGGATCGCACCGAGTCGACCACGGTGGGGTGCATGCTCACGAGCACGCCCAACGGCGCGTAGTAGGAGTACTCCGCGTCGGCGAACGGCACGAACGGCGCGAGATACCAGGCCACGGCGGCGGCCAGGGCGGTCTTCAGCGCGAGCAGCAGCCGCGACGCGGCGGTGGCCTCATCGGCCGCAGACCGCACGGCGGTGACCACCCGCCTGCGGCGGGGTGAGGTGGATGCCATGGCCGAAAACTATGCGTCCGACATCCGGCCGCCGAGGGGCTTGACGTGCGGGCACAAGGACCGGGGTGCGGCGGCTGCGGGTCCACGCCGCGGCGGGGCGCGGGATTGGCGACGCGGGCCGGAGGCTGGGAAACTGGACACCGACCGCACGACGCGAGAGGGCCCCATGACCACGACAGAAGCCAGCATCTTCGAGCCGGACGGCCGCGCCATCCGCTACATCGTCGACGGCGCGGGCGAGGGCCCCGTGCTGGTGCTGTTGCCCGGCCGCGGCCTCGAGATCACCTACCTCGGCACGCTGGCCATGGTGCTCGAAGAGGAGGGCTTCCGCGTCGTGCGCATCGGAGCGCGCCGCACCGCCGCCGCCACGATGCACGACCTCGCGCAAGACGTCGTCGATGTGCTCGACCACCTCGGTTTCGAGGACGCCTGGGTCGGCGGCCACGGCTTCGGCGGCTCGGTCGCCCGCACCGTGGCGCTCGACCACGACGAACGGGTCGACGGCGTGCTGCTGCTCACCGTCGACGGCCCCGACGCTGGGGACGACGACACGACGGCCGGGCTGCCGCAGGACGCCGAGATCTCCGGCATCCAGACCGCCGCGCTGGCGGCGACGCCGGAAGCCGAATGGGCTGCACTGACCGGCCACCACCCGGTGCTGATCATCCAGGGCTCCGACGACCAGGTCGCACCGCCCGCCAACGGCGAGCAGCTGCGCGCGTCCGCGCCGCACCTGGTGAGCCTCACCACGATCGAGGGCGCCGGGCACCTGTTCGTGTCGACCCACGCCGGTGAGACCGGCTTCCTGATCGAGGACTATCTCGGCATGGACTGAGGCGGCTGCCGCCCCGCACTGCGCTCCGGGTCGCTACCGTCCGCGCACAGCGCCGGCGCCCACGGACGGCGCCCCGCCATCCCCGCCCCGCCAGCGCAGCGCGAGCAGCACACCGGCCACCACCAGCAGCACGCCGGCCCCCGCGGCGTACCAGGCCGACGCGGTGGGGATCTCCAGGTAGGTCGTGATCCCGAGGATGCGCGCCAGGCCCCACGGCAGCAGGCCCATCTGGTCGTTCCAGATGGTGAGCACCCGCTCCAGGCCCACCGCACCCACGACGACCGCCGGTACCGTGAGCCCCGCACCCACGGCGGTGAGCACGAAACCGGTGGCCCGGCGCGCGCCCACCTGCTCGGCCATGGCCCAGGCCGCGGCGATGAACACCCACACGAACAGCGCGAACGCGACGGCGATGTACGCCGTGCGCAGCACGGGGTCGGTCCAGAACGCGAACCAGTAGCCCCCGGGCCCGGTGAACGACAGCGCGAACAGCGTCACGATGCAGCGCAGCACCACCGCCCCGCCCACCGCGGCGATCACCGGCCACGGCGAGCGTCGCCCGACGCACAGCCGTACAACGAGTGCGAACACCACCCACGCCCCGAGGATGAGCGCGAGGTCGACCCACGACAGCAGCGAGGTCTGCACGGCGCGCGTCGCGACCAGCAGGCCCGCCGGGATGATGAGGGTCAGCCACCGGTCGAGATCGAACATGCCGAGGGTCGACTCGCGGGCCCGCCACGGGCGGGTGGATGCCAGCCACGTGAGCCGCGCCGCAGCCGCGCCGGGCCGGCGGATCAGGCTCGTCCGTGCCGCGAGGCTGCCGATCACGACCCACGCGACGGCGAGCGCGAGCAGCCCCCGCGCCAGCCACGACATCATCACGTCACGGTCGCCGCGGTTGACGCCCAGCTGCGCTGCGGTCAGGTTGTACGCCGGATGCTCGAGGTCGCCCGCGTACTGCTCGAGGTGCGATGCCGCCAGGGCCACGTACGCGTCACGGGCCGCGCGCCACCGGTCGTGGGCCTCGACGGTGAACGTGTCGTGCCACTGCCCCTGCGCGAGGATCATCTCGCGATACCCCGCCAGCAGGCGCATCACGTCGACCTCGTAGTCGAGGGTCTCGAGGAGCGCGGTGCGCAGTGCCGGGGCGTGCCAGCCTCCGGCATCCGTCGCCGCGATCGTGGCCCGCATCTGCTCTGCGGTGGCCACCGCCTGTCGACCGCCGGCGAGGGCCTGGTCGATGTCGCCGCCGGTCGCGTCGCGCACGACCTGGTACATCACGCTGAGCACCGCGGAGTCGCCGGTGAGGATGTCCCACTCGAAGATCCACATCATCGGCGGCGGCTCGAGCCCGAGCGCCGTCACCCGCTGCTGGGCGAACGGCTCGATGTAGAGGCCCTGCATGATCGCCGTGCGCGATTGCGCCATGACCGCCGTGATCGCCCGGATCGTCTCCGGATCATCCGAGAACCACTCGCGCGCCCAGTCCGCCGTCACCTGCGCGACGTCGATGTCGGGGTCGAGCGCCAGCGCACCGGCGAGCTGCGTGTTCAGCTCGTACAGCTGCCAGAATCCCGCCTTGAGGTAGAGGGTCATCGGGCCGGCGCGCCAGGGTCCACCGTCCTGCGTCCACGCCCAGACGCCCTCGATGTTCTCGTTCGCGGCGAGCAGCCGCTGCAGTGCCCACTGGTACTCGGCGCCCAGGTCGTTCGGGAAGGCCCCGAAGTTCTCGAACTCGCGCCGGCTCTGCAGCTCGACGATGCGCCGGTGCTTGCCCTGCAGCAGGGTGTCGTTGAGCGGCAGCCAGGCGTAGAAGTCGCCGAGCGTGTACTTCGTGGAGACGATGAGAGCCGGCGAGTGGATGCCGGAGAGCACCGCCTGGTACGCCTCGACGTCGGTGTGCATGTCGCCGACGCCGCCGACCCCGACGCTCCAGGTGCGGAAGATCACTTCGCGCGCGGCCGCTTCGGCCTGTGCGGTGAACGCGTCGAGCATCGCGCCCACGGCTTCGGGCGTGGTGACCGCCAGAGACGAGAACACCTCCCAGCCGGGCACGTCGTACACGTCACCGGCCTCGCCGATGCGCAGGAGCACGCCGTCGAGGGAGGGCGCTGCCGCATAGAGCTCGTCGAGCCCGGCGGTGTAGGTCTGCCAGAATGCGGGATCCTCGGTGTCGAGCGATCCGAACCGGTCGACCAGGTACGCCTCGAGCGGCGCGGTGAGGGCCAGCATTTCGGTGCGCAGGAACACGCGCATGCCCAGCGCGTCGGCGCGGTCCCAGAACGGCGCGAACGCCTCGCGCAGGGCGAGTGCACGCGCAGCGTGGGGGTCGTCGGCGCCGTAGACCGGGCCGCCGGGCGCCTGCGCGAAGGTCACGAACTCGACGAACCCCGGGAACGCGACCGCGTTGAACCCGTTGGCGAGGGAGTGCCGGATGAACTCGTTGAACTCGCGGTAGGCGGCCTGCAGGGCGATCTGGTCGATGTACGGCGCTTCGGGCAGGATGACGTCGGCGAACGCCCGCGACGCGTGGGAATAGTCGGAGCCGTCGGCCCATTCGGCCGCGTCGGGGCTCACCCCCACGGCACCGAGATCCACCATCCGCAGCGGCAACCGGGCAGTGACCGCCTCGCCGAGGTGCGCGGTGATCGAACGCCCGGCGCGCACGGCGGACGCCATGTCGTAGAGGGCGCGCGCGGCGGACGCCTCGTCGGCCGCCTCGACGACGATGCGCTCGGCGGTGCGCTCGGCGGTGCCGGTGAGTCGATAGGACTCGGCCGCGATCCCGGCATCCATGAGCCCGCTGTCGGAGACGCGCAGGGTGACCGTCGCCTTCCCCTCCGTGGCCCCGGCGGCCTCGACCGCGTCGAGCAGCGTCATGGCCGCTGCACTCAGCCGCGGAGTCTTGAGGGTGCCGACGACCGAGATGTGCGGAGGCACGACGGCGGCGGGCACCTCGGGCGCCGCGGGCTCGGCGGGCGTCATCTGCGCGGCCGGCTCGGTGCGGATGCCCAGCACGTCGCCGGTGACCACGCCTACCCCGGCACCGAGCGCGAGGAGCACGAGGAGGATCGCGACAGCGACGATTCCTCGTCGCCGCGCACTCGTCACCCGAGAAGGCTAATCCCGTGCGCACGACCGAACCCCCGAACGCGATAACGGGTCGATCACAACCTGCCGCCGGGCCCGGAGAGTCCGCCGCGCGGACGCCGCCGGACCGGAGAGTCCACGACGGGGCTCTCCGGGCACGGGGCACTCAAGTCAGCTGCTGCGGCGCATCGCGCGGATGCCCACGAGCAGTCCGACGATCGCGACGGCCGCCGCTGCGATCCATCCCCACAGCACGGTGACATCGGTCACGTCGCCGGCCAGCAGCGCGCGCTCGGCCTGCACGACCCAGTTGATCGGATTCACGGTCGCGACCGCCCGCATCCACGCCGGGCCCTCGTCCAGCGGCAGCAGCATGCCCGACAGGATCAGCAGCGGGAAGATCAGCGTCTGCTGCACGCCCCAGAACAGCCACTCGCGGTCCTTCGTCTTCAGCGCCAGCGCGTAGGACAGCGAGCCGAGACCCACCCCGAACACCGCCAGCAGTGCGAGCCCGATCACGAGGCCCACAACGTCGATCGTGAACCCGAAAGGCCAGGCGATCAGGACGATGATGACCGCCTGCACCACGATCGGCGCGATCTCCTTGAGCGCGCGGCCGACCAGCAGCGACGACCGCGCCAGCGGTGCCACGAGGGTGCGCTCGTGCGAACCGGTCATCATCTCGTACTGCAGATTCGACCCGGTCGCGCCCGTACCGAACAGCACGATCATCACGAGCACGCCCGGCACGAACCACTGCAGCGTCTCGCCGATCGGGGCACCCGATGTGCCGACCAGCAGCGGTGCGAACAGCCCGAGGAACACGAGCGGCTGCACGAGGCTGAAGATGAGCGTGAAGGGGTCGCGGAGCACGGGCTTCAATTCGCGGGTGAGCACGTGCCACGTGTCGCGGGCGGGACCGGGTCGCACGGCGGTATCGGTCCGCGGTTCGGTGACGGTCATCGGTCTGCTCCTTCGGGGACGGTTTCGGTGGGTGACGGTGCGGGGGCGGATGCCGGGCCGCCGGCACCGGCGGTCTCCGGGTGATCGGCTGCGCCGAGGTCATCCGCTTCGGTGTCGCCGACTTCGGCGCTGTCCTCTTCGGCGTCGTCCGAGGGTTCGCCTTCAGCCGCCTCGCGCAGCGTGCGACCGGTGAGCGCAAGGAACACGTCGTCCAGCGTGGGCGGAACGCCGGTGGCGCGGGCGACGGTGATGCCCGCGGCATCCAGCTCACGGACGGCCGTCGGCAGCAGCGCATCCCCGTCGGGGGCGGTCACGGTCACGACGTCGCCGGTGCGGACCACGTCGCGATCGGTCAGTCGCTGCACGACCGCGACGGCGGCTGCCGCGTCGGCTTCGGAGGTGAATCCGAATGTGACCACGTCGCCGGCGAGGTTCGCCTTGAGGTGCGCGGCGGTGTCGTCGGCGATGACCCGGCCGCGGTCCATGACCATGACGCGCTCCGCGTAGCGGTCGGCCTCCTCGAGGTAGTGCGTCGTGAGGAAGACGGTCGTCCCGTGGCTGCGGCGCAGTTCGAGGATGTGGTGCCACAGGTTCGCCCGGCTCTGCGGGTCGAGGCCGGTGGACGGCTCGTCGAGGAACAGGAGCGGCGGGGCGTGCATGAGGCCGAGCGCCACGTCGAGCCGGCGCTTCTGGCCACCCGAGAGCTGTTGCACCGACCGGTTGGCGAATCCGCCGAGTTCCAGCGAGTCGATGAGCTCATCGGCCCGAGCGCGCGAGGCGCTCTTCGTCATGCCGTAGAACGCGCCCTGGCTCAGCAGCTCGTCGCGGGCGCGCTGGGCGAAGCTGCCGCTGGTCAGCTGCCCGACGTAGCCGATGCGGGCCCGGACGCCGGCCGACTGCCGGAGGATGTCGTGCCCGACGACGCGGGCGGTGCCGGCCGTGGGCGGGAGGAGGGTCGTGAGCATGCGCAGGCTGGTCGACTTGCCCGCACCGTTGGGGCCCAGGAACGCGACGAGCTCGCCGCGGGTGACCTGGAACGTGAGGTCGGTGACCGCCTCGACGGTCTTCTTCTTCACCGTGAAGCGCTTGGTCAGTCCGTGCGCCTCGATGATCGTTTCGTTCGCCATGCGCTCACGCTAGACCCGCATGCGGACAGTTTCTGTCCTCGATTTCTGACAACCTGGGAGCATGTCCGACACCACGACCCGCGCACTGTCGCTGCTGAACCTGCTGCAGACGCACCGGCACTGGCCGGGTGCCGAGTTGGCCGACCGGCTGGGGGTGACCGAGCGCACCGTCCGTCGCGACGTCGAGCGGCTGCGTCTGCTGGGCTATCGCATCGAGTCGACACCCGGCGCATCGGGCGGGTACCGCCTCGAAGCGGGCAGCGCCTTGCCGCCGCTGCTGCTGACCGACGAAGAGGCCGTGGCGATGGCGATCGGTTTGCGCCTGGCGGCGTCGCAACGGCTCGTGAGCGGACCCGACACCACGCTGACCGCGCTTGCGAAGCTCGAACAGGTGCTGCCCGCACCGCTGCGGCGGCGCGTCAACGCGCTGGCTGAGACGGTGCAGCCGGCCGGCATCAACTCCGGCGCCGCGGTGTCGACCGAGGTGCTCGGCGAACTCGCCCTGGCCTGCCGCGACCACGAGCGGGTCCGCTTCTCGTACACGTCCGCATCCGGGGAGGTCACCCGGCGCCGCGTCGAGCCGCACGTGCTGGCCCCGGCCGACCGGCACTGGTATCTCCTGTGCTGGGACCTCGACAAGGACGACTGGCGCACGTTCCGCATCGACCGGCTCACCCACGTGGAGCACACGCGCGTGCTGTTCACACCACGCGCACTGAGCGCCGAGGAGGTCGAGGAGTTCATCTTCGTGGCCCGGTCGTGGGGCCGGCAGGCGGTCGAAGCTGATGCCGTGATGGCGCTGCCGCTGGCTGAGATGCGCGCACACTTCGGGCAGTGGGGGCAGGGCGCGACCGCCGAGGATGCCGCACACACCCGCTGGCCCGTCGGCGGCAGCGGCTTCCGCGAGACGATGTACGGCCTGTCATGGATCCCCGCCGGGGTCGAGTACACGACCGACCTGGTCGAACCCGCCCGGAGCGAGTTGCGAGAAACGCTGGCCCGCATGCTCCGCGCGCTGGACGCACCGCCGCCCCCACCGCGGAAACAGCCCTGATTCGCCGGAATCTTGCAGGCATCAGGCGTACCCTTTCAGCGACGAGGAGGTTCCCATGCGACGCGTCGTCACCCTGGCATCCACTCTCGCCCTTGCGGCGCTGCTTACCGCCTGTGCTTCGGAAGGAGCCATGCCCGATCCCACGACCCCCAGCACGAGTCCGAGCGCGAGCCCGACCGACCGGTTCCAGACCACGACCCCCGGCCCCCTGACGCCCTCACCGGCGGCGACACCCACCGGCACGCCCGCCGAGGTGCCCGCGGCACGCTGGGACGCGATCGTCGATGACCTTGCCGCGCGGGGCATCACCGCCACGCCCGAGCTGGTCTCCGCCGAGAACGTGACTTTCAGCGACGGGTCGCTGGGCTGCCCGCAGCCGGGCATGTCGTACACACAGGCCGTCGTCGAGGGGATGCGGGTGATCGTCGCCGTCGACGGCTCGCAGTACGACTACCGCTTCGGCCACGGCGACTCCCCCCGCCTCTGCGACCGCTGACCCGCCGCGCTCCGCGCGGCGCCGCGCAGCGCCGCCCCGCGAGACGCCTACCCCTGTGCGAGACGCCTACCTCTGGACCGTCCGAGAGTAGGCGTCTCGCACAAAGCTAGGCGGCTCGGCGAAGGAGCGATGGCGCACGCCGAAGGGGCGAGAGCACCCCCGCACCTGGCCCCGCGCCGCGCAGCACCGCTCCGCTCCGCTCCGCCCCGCGAGACGCCCACCCCTGTGCGAGACGCCTACCTGCGGCCCGTCCGAAACCAGGCGGCTCGCACAAAACTAGGCGGCTCGGCGAAGGGGCGAGAGCGCGCGGCGCGCGGAAGGGGCGGCACCCTCGCGGATGCCGCCCCTTCCGGATCACTCGTCAGCGCAGTTTCACCAGCAGCGCTTCGTCGGCGCCCGACTCGTTGTCGGGAACGACGATCATGCTGCCCAGCGTGCCCTGCTCGGCGGCCGCCGCGGTGTCGACCTCGACCGACACGGTGGCGCTGCCGCGCACCGGAACGGTGGCGAACTGACCGTTGCTGACCGCCGGGGCGGTCGGGTCGTACGCCGCCCAGCCGGGCATCGCGTCCGAGCCGTCGGTGGTGAGGCTGAACGATTCGACCGTGTAGTCGAACGCGCCCGCCACGCCGATGTCACCGGCCCACACCGGCAGCAGGATCGAGCTGCTGTCGGTCGGAGCCTGCGCCAGGAACCCACTCGCGTAGAGGTTCCCGGTGCTGATCTCCTGCAGGAACACCTCGGTGACCCCGTCGACCGACCCGGCCCGCACCGCGCCGGAGTCGTAGGAGAACACGATCCAGTCGGGCGTGCCGTCGCCGTTGTTGTCGATGACCACGTCGAACTCGTTGCTCGCACCGTTCGACCAGCGGTCGTAGGTGTTCACGGCGAACACGAGCAGGTGGTCGCCGCCCGCGGCGAACGACTGGACACCGGCCGCGCGCAGGTCGAAGCCGGTCTTGGCGAACGACCGTGCGACGTCCTTCTTGTCGCTCAGCCCCCACGTGTAGACGTCGGCCGTGGCATCCAGCGCACCGCGCCGGTTGCGCAGGTCGATGTCCGCGGTGACCAGGCCCTGGTCGCGCTTGGAGACCAGTCGCTTCGTGTTCGTGGTCACGTCGCTGTTCGACCGCGGCACGAGCAGGTACGGCACCCGCAGCGTGGCCTGGTCGGACGTGAGCACGATGTCACCCGAGATCTCCGAGAACGAGAACTGGTCACCGCTGAGCGACCCGGGCACGTCGGAGGCCGACGCCCGCAGGGTCACGGCGATCTTGGCGGTGCGGCCGGGCCGCACCGTCACCGACTTGGGCGCGACGCGCACCGTGGCCTCCACCGACTCCTCGGTCGCCACGGTCGATACGTTGAACCGCACCGTCTCGTCACCGTCGTTGCGCACCGTGACCGTCTTGACACCGGCGAAGCCGCGCGTGGACTCCTCGAAGCCGAAGCTCAGCCCCGCTTCGCGCGCCCAGCCGCTCTCCGTGCGGAACGCGTCGCCGGTCGCGGTGACCGTCGTGGCGACCGCCTGCGCGGTGTCGACCAGACCCACGCCGCCGAGCGTGTTGCTCTGCCCGGCCACCTTGTCGGGGTCGGCCGTCGACACGATCGCCGACGCCACCTCGGGTGCCGTCCAGTCGGGGTGCGACTGCACGACCAGCGCCGCGACGCCGGCCACATGCGGGGCCGCCATCGAGGTGCCCGACATGATCGCCGCGCCGTTGCCGGTGCCCACGCCCGCCGAGGCGATCGCCACGCCGGGTGCGGCCACATTCGGGCTGATCGCGCTGTCACCGCTGCGCGGGCCGGACGAGGTGAAGCTCGCGTAGCCCCGGAATCCGGGGTTGGCGATCTCGGCGGCGACCATCGTTGCCGTCTCGCCCGTGGTGAACGCCGCGCCGTCCGACGCGCGCACACCCAGGAACGGGATGGTCACGACGTACGGCGTGCCGTCGTCGGGGTTCGACGTGATGGCGCCCTCGTACGGGGGCAGCGTGTTGTCGCTGTTGACCATGACGACTGCCTCGGCCCCGGCCTGCTGGCCGAAGATCGCCTTGGCCACCCGCGCGCAGGAGCCGCGCGTGACGACGGCGAGCTGCCCGCCGCCGGGCGTGATGCCCGCCTGCGTGAAGTCGGATGCCGCGCAGCCCAGCGCCTCGTTGGCCGTGGTGGCCGGATCGTCGGTGACGACGACCACCTCGAGCTCGCCGACTGCCGACAGGTCGGCGCCGTTGGCGTTGATCGCCTCGACGTCGGTGCCACCGGTGGTCACGATCGCCCCGGGGAACGACTCGGTGCTGTCGACCGCCGCGACGGCGATGACCCCGTCACCGGCACCGGGCGAGCCGGTGAGGTAGGGGTTGTGGCCCGAGTTGCCGGCCGAGGTCACCACGACCACGCCCGCACCGACCGCGTTGGAAGCGGCGACGGCCGACGGGTCGTCACTGCGGCCGAACGGCGAGCCGAGCGACATGTTGATGACGTCCATGCCGTTGTCGACGGCCCAGTCGATGGCCTGCACGGTCACGTCGGTGGATCCGTCGCAGCCGAACACCCGGACGCCGTACAGCTCCACCTCGGGAGCGACACCGGGGCCGACGAGGAAGTCGTTGCCACTGGTGGACTCGTCGTACGGACCCGGGTAGGTCGACCCGTCCGCGAGCACGCCGCTGCCGCCGGTGGTGCCGGCCACGTGGGTGCCGTGGCCGTGGCAGTCCAGCGGGTTGGGGTCGGGCTGCGGGATGAGGGCCGCGCCCTCGCCGCCGGCGTCGTAGTCGTCGCCGACGAGGTCGATGCCGCCCTTCACGCGCGGGGCCGCGGGCCCGAACAGCGCCGGGTCGGCTTCCTGGTCGGACGTGGCGGCGGCCGCCTCGTAGGCCTCGACGGTGCCCGGTCCACCGAAGGTGGCGTGGGTGTAGTCGATGCCGGTGTCGATGATCGCGACCTTGATGCTCTCACCGGTGTACCCGGTGCTCTGCCACACCTCGGGGACGCCGAGGAACGGCACCGAGACGGCGTTGTCGAGCTCCTGCGCAACCACCGAGTGCACGGCCACGACGCCGGGCAGTGCTTCGAGCGCGGCGACCTCGCCGGCCGGCACAGTGGCCTGGATGCCGTTGTAGGCGGACTGCATCTGGGCCTGGATCTTGCCGCCCTTGCCCTTGATGGACCCGCGGATGGCGTCCTGCTTCTTCTTCAGGGAGCTCTTCACGGTCGCACGCTCGCTCTTGGTGAGGTCGCGCCCCTTCTCGGCCTCGACGACGGCGACGGGGTCGCCCTCCATCTCGATCACGACGGTGACCTGACGGTCGGGATCCGCCGCGGCCGCGTCGATCGTGCTGTCGAGCTGTCCGGCCGAGCCGGCTTCCAGGAATCGCGATGACGGATCGTCACCGGGTGACGCGGCGAAGGCCGCGGATGTCGGCAGTGTGAGCGCGAGGGCTCCGACCACTGCCAGGATGCGTCGTTGCATGGGACCGCCTTCCGGGTGTGGAGACACAAGCCTCCACGAAGATGAGTGAAGGCTGATAGGAGGCTATGCAGACACTGACAGCAACCGAAAGGAGCACCCTGCCAAGATGAGAGGAATCTCATCTTGGCAGATCGGTCAGGCGATGCGCGTGCCGGGTGGCAGGGTGCGCGCGGGGGTGCGAGTGCGGGCCCACGCCCACCACATCAATCCCGCCGCCAGCACGATCTGGCCGCCCAGGCCGACGAACCAGCTGGGCACCGTGCCGGCGATCGACTCCTCGACGGACGGCGACTCCTCCTGCTCCGCCCACGGGGCGCACTCGTCCCAGGTGGTCTCCAGCTCGGGCGGCAGCTGCGCGGTGCGCACCCCTGCCTGCAGCCACCCGAACGCGTCCACCGGGTAGCCGTCGGCGGTGAACCTCGGCGGGGTCGCGTCGGCGAGGATGACGAAGGGGTTGGCCGCCAGCATCCACCACACCCGGTCGAACCGCGGCACGCGCCAGGTGTCGACCTGCCACCGGCCGCACTGCATGCTCTCCGGGTCGTTACTGCAGTCCGCCACACCGTCCTGGCACAGCGGCATACCGGTCGCCGGGTCATACTCGACCGCACGGTACTTGTTGACGCCCTCGCTCGTGATGCTCGCGCCGACCAGCCCGAAGCCGATGAGCGTGCCGATTGCCAGCGCAGCGACGATCAGGTAGGTGGCGGCCACCGAGAACAGCGGCCGTGCGACGATCCCGCTGATCGCGACGCCGATGGCGGCGATGACACCTGTCTCCACGATGAGCACGGCGAGCGAGATCACGACGGTGAGCGGGTCGACGCCGCCGGCGAAGGTCGCGATGATCAGGAAGGGCGCCGCCACGACGGCGAACGCCAGCCCGGTCAGCCACGCGGCGGTGAACTTGCCCAGCAGGATCTCGGCGGTGGTCGCGAGGGTCACCTGGACGGGGGCGAGGGTCGCGGCATCCCGGTCACCGTTGATGCTGTTGCCGCTGAGCGTCGGCGAGACCAGCAGCACGAGCAGCAGCGTGACGTAGACGACGATCGAGTACACGCCCGCGCCCGCCTGGTCGACGATGCCGAACGCGAAGAACGCCAACACCGTCACGGCGATCAGCACGACCGCGAAGACGCCCAGCAGGATGTACCAGGAGACGGTCCGGATGCGCTGGAGCAGCTCGAGCCGCGCGATCGTCCACAGCCGGGTGAGGTTCATCGTCGGCCGCCTTCGAGGTCGAGGAAGGTGTGTTCGAGGGTGCCGGCCGCGGCCGAGAACTCGGCGACGGGAAGCCCGGCACCGACCAGTGCCGCCAGCCCGGCGGCCGCGTCGGCGTCGGAGGCGAAGGTCACCATCAGGTCCCGCCGGTCGATGTGGATGCCGGTGATCTCGCGGCCGAGGGCCAGCGCGACCGGCTGGGCGCCCGCCTGCGCGTCCCGGTCGGCGAGGCGCACGCGCCAGGCACGCTCGCGGGTGGCGGCGGCCGCCACCCGCTCCGCACTGACGGTCTGGCCGGCGATGAGGAACACGGCGTCGTCGACGACTTCTTCGAGCTCGGCGAGGATATGGCTGGAGATCAGCACCGTGCGCCCTTCGGCGGCCAGGCGCCGCAGCAGCGCCCGCAGGTCGATGCGCGCCTGCGGGTCCAGGCCCGACGCCGGCTCGTCGAGCAGCAGCACCCGCGGGTCGTGCACGAGGGCGCGGGCCAGCCCCAGCCGCTGCTTCTGTCCGCGGGAGAGCACCTTCGCCGGTGCGTCGGCGAGATCAGCGAGCCCCACGGTGTCGAGCAGTTCGGCGGCGCGGCGGGCGGCCACATCCCGGTCGAGGTCGTAGAGCCGGCCGGTCGTGACGATGGTCTCGCGCGCCGTCAGCGACGCCCAGGCGCCGAGGGTGTCCGGCATCCACCCCAGCAGCGCCCGCGCCGCGGCGGGATCGGCGACCGGGTCGACGCCGCCGATGCGCACGGCCCCGGCATCCGGCGTCAGAAGCGACGCCAGGATGAGCAGCAGGGTGGTCTTGCCCGAGCCGTTGGGGCCGACCAGGCCCGTGACGGCGCCGGCGCGCGCGTCCAGCGACACATCGCGGACGGCATGGACGTTTCCGAACGAACGCCGCACCCCGCGAGCGCTGATCCCGACATCTGTCATGCGCTCACCCTAGGGCCCCGCTATGCGTTCGCTGAGAATGACTCGGCGGTTTCTCAGCGGGAGCCGCCTGCGCGGAAGAAGCCGACGCCCAGGTCGGGGTGGTCGACGAAGACGCCGTCGACGCCGGCATCCGCGATCAGCTGCCATTCGGATTCGTAGTCACCGAAGGCCGCCTTGTCGCGGCCTTGGCGGAACTGTGCGATCAGGAAGGCGTTCTCGGGCCGGCAGGTCCAGGTGAACACGCGCAGTCCGCGGGCGTGGGCGTCGGCGACGACGGGCGCGGGTGCGGTGGCGCGTCCGCGGCGGTCGGGCGCGAGGATGAGGCGCTTGTCGAGGCTGATCCCGTCGACGTGGCCGACCAGGGTGTCGAGCCCGGCCGGTTCCAGCAGCGACCGGTAGGTGGGCGCGCGGCGGCCCCGGGACGCCACCAGGTCGAACGGCCGGCCGCGCGACTCGCAGAGGAAGATGTACGTGCCGCGGATGCCGTGGTCGCGCACCTGTTGCAGGATCGTGCCTTCGAACGATTCCACCGTCAGCGGCAGCGCGCCGTCCGCCCAGCCCGCTTCGCGCAGTTCGGCGGCGATGAGCGCGGCCAGGTCCCACCCGAGGCCGGACATATAGGTGGCGTGCTTGATCTCGAGCACGACGCCGATCTCGCGCCCCTGGTCGAGCGAGGCCTGCCGGACGAGGTCGAGCACGTCGCGCAGGCGCAGCACGGGCTGGGAGTCGTCGAAGCTGGCGCTGGCGGCGCGCAGGTGCGGCAGCCGCTCGCGGCACCGCAGTGTGGCCAGTTCGTCCCACGTGAAGTCCTCGGCGAACCAGCCGGTCAGCTCGGTGCCGTCCACGGTCTTGGTGGTGCGCCGGTCGGCGAACTCCGGGCGGGTGCCCACGTCGGTGGTCGACCCGATCTCGTTCTCGTGCCGGACGACGAGCACGCCGTCGCGGGAGACCACGACGTCGGGCTCCACGGCATCCACCCCCAGCTCGAGGGCGAGATCGTACGAGGATCGCGTGTGCTCGGGGCGGTATCCGGGGGCGCCGCGGTGGCCGATGACGAGCGGTGTGCGACGCGGCATCCGTCCAGCGTATCCACCGTTTCTTAGGCCTCTCCCAGCCACGGACCGGCACACGCATGCCCTTCTGGCGATACGCTGGATCGACAGAACTTTTCTGCCGACCACACTGGGAGAGACATGGCCTCCGGCAACTTCGCATTCAACAATCCGGCGTTCCAGGAGCAGCGGCCGGGTCTGACCCCGCCCGCGGCACCGCAGCCCGGCGCACAGACCCAGTACGCCACGGCGGCGCACCAGGGGGTGGACGCCGCCGCGAACGCCCAGATGGAGGGCATGTTCGCCGCTCCGTCCGCCAGCTCGATCGACACCGGCCGTATGACGGTCGAGGACACGGTCATGAAGACGGTCGGCCTGTTCGCCGTCCTGCTGGTCACCGCCGTCGTCGGCTGGATCTGGACGATGTCTCCGGTGGCCGCCACCGGCCAGCCCACGATGATGCCGTGGATCATCGGCGCGCTCGGCGGCTTCGTCATGGCGATGGTCGTCATCTTCAGCTCGCGCAAGAAGGTCCGTCCGGCGCTGATCTTCGCCTACGCGGCCTTCGAGGGCCTGTTCGTCGGTGGCATCTCGGCGTTCTTCGAGGTGATCTGGCCCGGCATCGTGTTGCAGGCCTCGCTCGCGACGTTCGCGGTCGTCGGCGTCACCCTCGCCCTGTTCGCCAGCGGCAAGGTGCGCGCCAGCAAGAAGGCGAACAAGATCTTCCTCATCGCGATGGTGGGCTACCTGGTCTTCTCGCTGCTGAACGTCGTCCTGATGTGGACCGGCGTCACCGAGGGCACCTTCGGCCTGTACAGCCAGACGATCGCCGGCATCCCGCTGGGTCTGATCATCGGTGTGCTCGTCGTCATCCTGGCCGCGTACTCGCTCGTGCAGGACTTCGACATGATCCAGACCGGCGTCCGCAACGGGGCTCCCCGCGAGCTCGGCTGGATGGGCGGCTTCGGCATCATGGTCACGGTCGTGTGGCTGTACGTCGAGATCCTCCGCATGATCGCGATCCTGCGCGGCGACTGAGTCACCCGCTTTGCGAAGGCCGTCCGGTGTTCCGGGCGGCCTTCGTCGTTTTCAGGGGGCGCGCGGGGCGGCGCGGCGCGGGGCGCGGGGCCCGGGGCGGCGCGGCATCCCGCATCCGGCATCCCGTGTACGAAGTTCGCAGAATGCGACGAACCTCGCATCCGATCGGCCGACGCGATGCGGACTTCGCACGACTCTGCGGACTTCGCGCGGGTGGATGCCGGGTGCGCGCGGCATCCGGCATCCCCCACGTACGAAGTTCGGAGAATGTCGCGAACTTCGGAGCCGACGGGCGGTTTCGATCCGAACTTCGTGCGATTTTCCGAAGTTCGCGCACCCCGAGCGTCCACACGGGTGGATGCCGGGGCGTGAGGACACATTACGACATGTACGGCCGCAGACCGTAACGCGTCACGCGGGGTCGGGCGGCCCGCCCCTACAGTCGCTCGACATGACCTCCCCCACCCTCGCCGCGCCGCCGATCGCGACTCTCGACCAGTTCGACCAGGAACTCGACGCGCTGCTGATCGGGGTGACCGCGCGCGCCGCCGAGCAGGAGCGCTCGCGCACACTGCTGCGCGACGATGTCGCCGCCCTGCAGTCGATCGGGTTCGGGGCGCTCCGGCTTCCGGTCGACGAGGGCGGGCTGGGCGCCACCTTCGCGCAGCTGATCGAGCGACTGATCCGGGTCGCGACGGCAGACTCGAGCCTCGCGCACATCTACCGGGGGCACATCGCGTTCGTCGAGAGCCTGCTCGCCGGGTACGACACCGACGCGGCGCACACCCGCGCCTGGCTCGGCCGCATCGCCGCCGGTGACCTGGTGGGCAACGCGCAGTCCGAGCGGGGCGCCACAGCCGACATCACCACGGTACTCACCCGCGACGGCGACCGGGTCACGCTCACCGGACGCAAGTACTACACGACCGGCAGCATCTACGCCGATTGGATCTACCTGAGCGCCGTCGACGGTGACCAGCGGGTGGGCGTCACCGTGTCCGCCGCCGACCCAGGGGTCGCATCGGTCGACGACTGGGACGGCTTCGGCCAGCAGCTCACCGGCACCGGCACGACGACCTTCGACCGGGTGGCCGTCGACCCGGCCGACATCGTCGTGCCCGGTGAGACCACCGAGCGCGGCGACCATCTTGCCGCAGTGTTCCAGCTCGTGCTGCTCGCGGTCGTCGCCGGCATCGGCCGAGCCGCGCTCCGCGACACGATCGCGTTCGTCCGTCCCCGCCGGCGCATCTTCGGATTCGCGGGCGAGACGCTGCCGCGGGAAGACACCCTGGTGCAGGAAACGGTCGGCGCGGTGTCGAGCGCCGCCGACGCGGCCGTGCGGCTCGTGCTCTCGGGCGCGCGCGACATCGAACGGGCGCTCGCGCGGCAGCGAAGCGGTGACGCCGACGCGCTCGGCGACGCACTGCTGGACGTGTTCCGGCTGCAGCAGGTCGTCGCACCGCTCGTGCTCGACGCGATCACCGAGTTGTTCGAGGTGGGCGGAGCATCGGCCGTCAGCCGCGACCTCGCGCTCGACCGGCACTGGCGCAACGCCCGCACCGTGCACTCTCACAACCCGGCCGCCCAGCGCCGCCGCGCCGTCGGAGACTTCGAGCTCAACGGCCGGCGTCCGGTGTGGGGCGGCGCCGCGGCGGACACGGATGCCGGGCCACCGGCATCCACCCCCGCAAAAGGCCCCGAGGGCGCCGCGACGCCCGACGTCGGGCCACCGGCATCCACCCCGGGAGAGGACGGCCGATGACGGACAAGAAGCGCCTCATCCTGAACCTGTTCGAGATGAACACGGTCAGCCACATCACTCACGGGCTGTGGCGGCTGCCGGGCAACAACCGTGAGCGGTTCAACGACATCGAGTACTGGACCGAACTGGCGCAGCTGCTCGAAGACGGCGGGTTCGACGGCGTGTTCCTGGCCGACGTCATCGGCACGTACGACACCTTCCGCGGCGGGCCTGAGACGGCGCTGCGCGAGGGGATGCAGATCCCCAGCAACGACCCGCTGCTGGTCGTGCCGGCGATGGCCGCCGTCACCCGCACGCTCGGTTTCGGGGTCACGTTCTCGACGACGTACGAGCCGCCGTTCGCGTTCGCGCGCCGCATGTCCACCCTCGACCACCTCACGAAGGGACGCATCGGCTGGAACATCGTCACCTCGTACCTGCCCAACGCGGCACGGAACTTCGGGCTCGACGACGAGGTGCCGCACGACCGGCGCTATGAGATCGCAGATGAGTACCTGCATGTGCTGTACAAGCTGTGGGAGGGGTCGTGGGACGACGACGCCGTGCGACGCGACCGCGACGGCGGGGTCTACACCGACCCGTCGAAGGTGCGCTACATCGACCACGTCGGCGAGCACTTCCGCGTGAAGGGTCCGCACCTGGCCGAACCGTCGCGGCAGCGCACCCCGGTGCTGTTCCAGGCGACCGGGTCCCCGGCGGGCATCGCGTTCGCGGGGCGGCACGCCGAGGTGGTCTTCACCGGCGGCCGGTCGGTCGACGACTTCCGGCGCAACGCGGCGCAGATGCGCGCGGCCGCGATCGAGCAGGGGCGGGATGCCGGTGACGTGAAATTCATCGTCAGCGCCGGGGTCGTGGTCGGTCGCACTGAAGAGGAGGCCGCGGACAAGCTGCGCACCTATCGGGCTCACACCAGCCTCGACGGGATCCTCGCGCACTCCAGCCTGTCGGTGGATCTGACCGCCTATCCGCGGTCGACGCCACTGAGCGATGTGCCGGGGGCCACCGGTCGTTTCCCGCTGCCGGGCGCCACCGTCGGCGAGGCGCTGGACGCCATCGTCGCCGGGCGCGAGGACCGGTTCTTCGTGGCCGGCACCCCGAAGGTCGTCGCCGACGAGATCGAACTGTGGCTCGATGAGGCCGGCATCGACGGCATCAACCTGCGGCAGTATCACTCGTTCGACACCGCCCGGGACTTCGCCGACCTGGTGGTGCCGGAGCTGCGCCGCCGTGGGCGCCTGCGTGAACAGGACGAGACGCCGACTTCGCTGCGGGACCGGCTGTTCGAGCGCGGCGACCGTCTGCCCGAGTCGCACCTCGGCACCCGCTACCGCGGCGGAGAGAACCTGGCCACGGCGGACGAGCTCACCCTGACGGTGTGAGGCGCGGCGCGCCTCTCGCCGCGCTCGCCTGTCACAAAGTGCGCCCTCGCACCGCGTTTTGTGACAGGCGAACGAGGGCGCTGCCCCGGCTCGATGTATCGCGCAGCCATGTCGGGCTCACTCCCACTCGATGGTCCCCGGGGGCTTGCTCGTCACGTCGAGCACCACACGGTTGACGTCGCGCACCTCGTTGGTGATGCGGTTGGAGATCTTCGACAGCACGTCGTACGGCACGCGCGTCCAGTCCGCCGTCATCGCGTCTTCGCTCGAGACGGGGCGCAGCACGATCGGGTGCCCGTAGGTGCGCCCGTCGCCCTGCACGCCCACCGAGCGCACATCGGCCAGGAGCACGACCGGGCACTGCCAGATCTCGGCATCCAATCCCGCCTTGGTCAGCTCGGCGCGTGCGATGGCGTCGGCCTCACGCAGAATCTCGAGGCGGTCAGCGGTGACCTCACCCACGATGCGGATGCCGAGGCCGGGCCCCGGAAACGGCTGGCGGCCGACAATTGCCTCGGGCAGCCCGAGCTCGCGGCCGATCGCGCGCACCTCGTCCTTGAACAGGGTGCGCAGCGGCTCGATGAGCTCGAACTGCAGGTCTTCGGGCAGGCCTCCCACGTTGTGGTGGCTCTTGATGTTCGCGGTGCCGGCTCCGCCGCCGGACTCGACGACGTCGGGGTACAGCGTGCCCTGCACGAGAAACCGGATGGGCTCGCCCTCGGCCTTGGCCTCGGCGACGAGCTCGGCCTGCACCTTCTCGAACGCGCGGATGAACTCGCGGCCGATGATCTTGCGCTTGGTCTCCGGGTCGCTGACGCCGGCCAGCGCGTTCAGGAACGTCTCACGCGCGTCGACGGTGATCAGTCGCACGCCGGTGGAGGCGACGTAGTCCTGCTCGACCTGCTCGCGCTCACCCTTGCGCAGCAGACCGTGGTCGACGAACACGGCGACGAGCTGGTCGCCGACGGCCTTGTGCACGAGCGCGGTCGACACGGCCGAGTCGACGCCGCCCGACAGCGCCGACAGCACGTGTGCGGTGCCCACCTGGGCACGGATCTTCTCGACCTGCTCGGCGATGACGTTGCCGCTGTTCCAGTCGGCTGCGAGCCCCGCTGCCTTGTGCAGGAAGTTCTCGAGCACCGCCTGGCCGTGGTCGGAGTGCTTCACCTCGGGGTGCCACTGCACGCCGTAGAAGCACCGGTTGTCGTCGGCGAAGGCGGCCACCGCGGTCGCCGCCGTGCGGGCGAGCACCTGGAACCCGGGAGGCGCCACGGACACCTGGTCGCCGTGGCTCATCCACACGTTCTGCTCGACGGGCTGGCCGCCCAGCAGCACGTTGTCGGTGATGATCGTCGCGTCGGTCGCACCGTACTCGCGCAGGCCGGTGTGGGCGACCTCACCGCCGAGTTGGCGGGCCATCACCTGGAATCCGTAGCAGATGCCGAGGGTGGGGATGCCGAGTTCGAGCACGCCGTGGTCCAGCGAAGGCGCGCCCTCTTCGTACACCGACGACGGGCCACCGGACAGGATCAGCGCCACCGGGCGCTTGGCGGCGACCTCGGCGGCGGTGACGGTGTGCGGCACGATCTCGCTGTAGACGCCGGCTTCGCGCACGCGACGGGCGATGAGCTGGGCGTACTGGGCACCGAAGTCGACGACGAGGACGGGCCGCTGGTCGGTGTCGGTGGGGGCAGAGGTGGTCACCGCGTGGTCTCCGTCGGGGTTGTGGGGGTCAAGGTCTCGGCGGTCGCCTCGGCGGCCTCGCGCTCGGCGAGGTAGGTCTTCACCTCGCGGGCCACGCGCAGCTCCATGAAGAACGACAGGAACGGCACGACACCGCCGAGGGCGAGGGTGAGGAACCGGCCGAAGCGCCAGCGCATGAGGCTCCACACCCGGAAGCACGCGAACAGGTAGACGACATAGAACCAGCCGTGCACGACCAGGATCGCCAGCGAGATGTTGACGCCGTCGCCGGTGGAGGCCATCTCACAGCTGTCGAGGCCCGGGATGAACAGCGAGTACCACTGGCAGTCGACGCCGGCGATCACCGGCGCGAACCAGAGGAATCCGCCGCTGCCGCCGGCGAACAGCTCGAGGTGGAGCGGCGTGTACTTGAGGATCATCTCGGCCAGCAGCAGAAGCAGCCCGATACCGGTGATGACAGCGGCGATCTGGTAGAACTTCAGCGCCGAGCGGATCGCCGGGAAGCTGGCGAGTTTGGGCTGGGCGGGCATGGCCTCCAGTCTACCCGTCGGGATGCCGGTGATCCGGCCGGTCTCAGGCGGCCGCGGCGGCGTCCTCGAGCTCTTCGAGTTCCTTCTCCCAGGCGTCCTTGGCCAGCCGGTACCACATGTAGAACGCGAAGCCCGCGAAGATCACCCACTCGACGGCGTAGAAGATGTTGAGCCAGTTGACGTTCGACCGCTCGTCCGGCGCGGGCGAGTGGATCGCGTGCAGGCCGCCGATCGGTTCGGCCGAGGTGAGGTAGGCCCGGTACACGTCGAGTTCCTCGATGTCGTGCCATACCCCCAGCAGCGCCGCGGGCGACATCCGCGTCATCTCGGTGGCGGGCGCCCCGGCCGGCGGCAGGGCGGGCCCCTCGTCGGCGATGATGCGTCCGGTCAGGCGCACGCCCTGCGGCGGGTCCTGGCTGAGAGTGGATGCCACGGACTCGGCCTCGGCGCGATCCGCGGTCCACCCCACGGCGACCGCGAGGGAGGTGGGGCGCTCCCGCTCGGCGACGCGCAGCTGGCCGGCGACCCAGTAGCCCTCGGCGCCGTCGTTGAAGCGTGAGGAGATGACGACGAAGTCTCCGGGCACGAAGGACCCGGACACCTCCACCTTCTGGCCGACGAGCGGTTCGGGCAGGTACTCCCCCGGCGCCGTGACCTCGTCCAGCGGCCGCAGCTGCTCGGTCGCACCGGGCGGCGGCGGGTCGGTGTCGATCGCGTTGCCCAGCTGCCACTGTCCGAGCCAGGCGAAGATCGCCGCGACCACCAGGGCGACGGCGAGCATGCCGATCCACCACGGACGCACCATGACCTCGCGCAGCGTGGGGGCGAACACGAGCGCGTCCCCGGCCGCGGCGGCCGGCGTCCCGGCATCCACCGTCGGCACGGCGGCCTCGGCGGTGACGGGCTCCTCGGAGCCGGGTTCGGGGTCGCGTGCGCTCATCGGTGTGCGCGGTACGGCGCGACGACGACCTCGACGCGCTGGAACTCCTTGAGGTCGGAGTACCCGGTCGTGGCCATCGACTTCTTGAGCGCGCCGATGAGGTTCGCGGTGCCGTCGGCGACCGGCGCCGGGCCGTACAGGATCTCATCGAGCGGGGCGACCTGACCCACCTCGACGCGGCGACCGCGGGGAAGCTTCGCGTGGTGCGCCTCGGCGCCCCAGTGGAAGCCGGCACCGGGCGCGTCGGTCGCGCGGGCGAGGGCGACGCCGAGCATGACGGCGTCGGCACCCATCGCGATCGCCTTCACGATGTCGCCGGAGGTGCCCACCCCGCCGTCGGCGATGACGTGCACATAGCGGCCGCCGGACTCGTCGAGGTAGTCGCGACGGGCGCCGGCGACGTCGGAGACGGCGGTGGCCATGGGGGCGTGGATGCCGAGGGTCGCGCGGGTGGTCGAGGCCGCACCCCCGCCGAACCCGACCAGCACGCCGGCCGCGCCGGTGCGCATGAGGTGCAGGGCGGCGGTGTACGTGGAGGCGCCGCCGACGATGACGGGCACGTCGAGGTCGTAGATGAACTTCTTGAGGTTCAGCGGCTCGTCGACGCTGGAGACGTGCTCGGCCGAGACGGTCGTGCCGCGGATGACGAACAGGTCGACGCCGGCGGCGACGACGGTCTCGTAGAGGTCCTGCGTGCGCTGCGGGGTCAGTGCACCCGCGACGGTCACGCCCCCCTCCCGGATCTCGGCCAGGCGATCGCGCACCAGCTCGGGCTTGATCGGCTCGGCGTACAGCTGCTGCATGCGCTGGGTCGCCTTGTCGGCGGGCAGCTGCGCGATCTCGGTCAGCAGCGGCTCGGGGTCGTCGTAGCGGGTCCACAGCCCTTCGAGGTCGAGGACGCCCAGGCCGCCGAGCTGTCCCAGCATGATGGCCGTGCGCGGGCTCATGACCGAGTCCATCGGGGCGCCCAGCACCGGGATCTCGAACCCGAAGGCGTCGATCGACCAGGCGGTGGAGACGTCTTCGGGGTTGCGGGTGCGCCGCGAGGGCACGACCGCGATGTCATCGAACGCGTATGCCCGGCGCGCGCGCTTGGCACGGCCCAGCTCGATCTCCATGGTCACTCCCCCAGCCTACCCGCGTGCGCTGTGCGGCCGCGGTGCGGGGCGGACAGCACAGCGGGCCCCCGATCGTCTCGGAGGCCCGCTGTGGGTGGATGCCGCGGGTCGCGCCCCGGCATCCTCTCGCTCACGGCTGCGTCAGCAGCGCGAAGCGCACGGCACCCTGCGCGTCGGGGGCGGCGTCGAGCACCTTGTCGTCGAGGGCGACGGCGGCCGTCTCGTCGAGGAACACCCGCGTGCCGCCGTCTTCGACGACCGTGTCGGACGCCTCGGGCTGCGCGGTCACGCTGAGCGCGAAGCCCTGCGCGCCGCTGCCGTCATCGGCGATGCGCACCCCGCCGGTCTCGGCGACGTTCGCGTCGGTGAGGATCGAGGCGACGGCCGTGCGTGCTTCGGTGGTCATGGTGAGCATGGCTACTCCTTGTCGTCGTGCGGCTGTGGAACCGGCCACGATTCCGAGAATGTGCCCGGACCTCAAGCTCTGACACGCACGCGGAGGCGACTCCCAGGATTTCGGTCGGTGGGCCGGGCGGCTGAGGCGACGAACTCCGCAGAATCGCGCGAACTTCGCACTCGAAGCCCGCACCCTCTGCGAACTTCGCGCGATTCTGCGCACTTCGCGACAGGATGCCGGGCACACGCACGGCCGGGTGCCACGCACACGCGCACGGCCGGGAGGCCCCCGGCGTCTGACCCCGGGCGGCGCTCAGCCGGCCCGATGCAGCTGCGACGCGACGGCGCGGCGGATCGTCGCCAGGGTCGCATCCCGGTCGTGGACCACCTGCGCATAGCTGAACCTCAGCACGGTGTACCCGCGCAGCCGGAGCTCGGCATCGTGCGCGATGTCTCGCGTGCGCTGCGCGCTCGAGGAGTGGAACTCCCATCCGTCGATCTGGATCACGAGCCGGTCGCCGACGAGCAGATCGACGAGACGCCCGGCGAGCTTCACTTGCTGGCGCACCCGCATCCCCCATCGGCGCAAGGGCACCACCAGCAGCGTTTCGAGGCCCGAATCCGACAGCCCCTGCACGGTGTCGGCCAGCTCCCGCGCCGCCCGTGTCCGCCAGGGCACGGTCCGCAACGATTCGGGCGTCACGGTCTCGCACCTCACCGCCGCTTCCCACAGCACGAGGGCGACTTCGCGCGGCTGGCACAGCGCGATGTGCGCCAGGGCGTCCTCCACGGAGGTCTCGAGGCTGCGGCCCGCCGGCGCAAGCGGCTGGGTCCAGTGGGTCACTCCCGCCCAGTCCGGCCCGAGCCGCGGCGACCCGGAGCCCGGCACCATGTGCACGTGCACCTCGCGTCCGGCACCCTCCGGCATCCACCAGCCCCGATGCCGGGCAAGCGTGGAGCAGGTCACTCGGCCACCCGCCCGCGCTGCGGTGGTCAGACTGCCCGGAGCGTCCGGCAGGTGCACCCAGGCCCGCCGGATCACGGCAGCCTGCCCGTCACGCACGAACGCGCGCAGCCGCGGGAGTCCGAAGCCCGCACCCAAGATGTCGGCACGGTGCGCAATGCCACCGTGCTGCACCAACCACGCCGTCAGGTCGTCTGCGGACTTCTTCGGCGCGGCCATACCCGCATCCTGCCGCGAGCGTGGCGCGCGCGACGCCTGGCGGCAGAAAGCTGTGGACAATCGAACCCGGCGCCGTTCTGGGGAGGAAGTCGGCCCGGCCGGTGGCACGACTGATGCGCAAGTGCGCACTATTGCACCAACTTCGCACCCGAATCCGGGTTCGGATGCGGACTTCGTGCGATTCTGCGAACTTCGTGACGGGTGGATGCCGGGGACCGACCCCGGCCCCGCACCCCTACTTCTTGTAGTTGGGGGCCTCGACCACGATCTGCACGTCGTGCGGGTGGGACTCCTTGAGGCCCGCCGAGGTGATGCGCACGAACTTGCCACGGGCCTTGAGCTCTTCGATCGTGCGCGCGCCGACGTAGAACATCGACTGGCGCAGGCCGCCGATGAGCTGGTAGGCCACCGCCGAGACGGGGCCGCGGTACGCGACCTGGCCCTCGATGCCCTCGGGGATGAGCTTGTCGTCGCTGGGCACGTCGGCCTGGAAGTAGCGGTCCTTCGAGTACGAGGTCTTCTTGCCGCGGGTCTGCAGGGCGCCGAGCGACCCCATGCCGCGGTACATCTTGAACTGCTTGCCGCCCTGGAACACGATCTCGCCCGGCGACTCGTCGGTGCCGGCCAGCAGCGATCCGAGCATGACGGTGTCGGCTCCGGCCACCAGGGCCTTGGCGATGTCGCCCGAGTACTGCAGTCCGCCGTCGGCGATGATCGGCACGCCGGCCTCACGGGCGGCGAGGTAGGCCTCGTAGATCGCCGTGATCTGGGGCACGCCGACGCCGGCGACGACGCGGGTGGTGCAGATGGAGCCCGGCCCGACGCCGACCTTGACGGCGTCCACCCCGGCGTCGATGAGCGCCTGGGCGCCCTCGCGGGTGGCGACGTTGCCGCCGATGACATCGATGTCCGCGAACGACGGGTCGGCCTTCAGCCGGCGCACGATGTCGATGACTCCGGCGGACTGGCCGTTGGCGGTGTCGACGACCAGAACGTCGACGCCCGCGTCGCGCAGCGCCTCGGCGCGCTCCCACGCGTCGCCGAAGAACCCGATGGCCGCGCCCACGCGCAGCCGGCCGTGCTCGTCCTTGGTGGCGAGCGGGTACTTCTCGCTCTTGTCGAAGTCCTTGATGGTGATCAGGCCCGCCAGCTTGCCGTCGTCGTCGATGAGCGGCAGCTTCTCGACCCGGTGCTTGGCGAACAGCGCGATGACGTCGTTGGCGCCGATACCGACGCGGCCGGTGACCAGGCCCTCGCTGGTCATGACGTCGCGCACCTTCGTCGTCTGCTTCTCGAAGCCCGACACGAACCGCATGTCACGGTTGGTGATGATGCCCACCAGGCGCCCGTCCTCGTCCACGACCGGCAGGCCCGAGATGCGGTACTGCGCGCACAGCGCGTCGACCTCGTCGATCGTGGCGTCGGGCGTCGTGGTGATCGGGTCGGTGATCATGCCCGACTCACTGCGCTTGACGCGGTCGACCATCGAGGCCTGCTCGGCGATGGAGAGGTTGCGGTGCAGGATGCCCAGGCCCCCCTCGCGGGCGATCGCGATGGCCATGCGCGCCTCGGTGACGGTGTCCATCGCCGACGACAGCAGCGGGGTCGCGACGGTGATGCGGCGGGTGACCCGCGACGAGGTGTCGGCTTCCGACGGGATGACATCGGTGTGCCCCGGCAGCAGCAGCACGTCGTCGTAAGTCAGTCCGACGAATCCGAACGGGTCATTCTGTGTCATCTGTTCTCCTGCGATCGGGGCCCTATCGATTCTAAGGCGCGAACAGGCCGTTTCATTCCGGATGCCGGTGCCGCCGATGCCACGCCACGCGCAGAACAAGTAGGCGAAACAAGGCCGACACATTACGCTCGTACCGTCGTTCATCAACGCCGATGCGACCGCACACCCGAGCAGTGCGCCGGATGGAGGATCCGTGAGACCCACTACGACCCTGACCGAGAAGCGCCCGAAACGATGGAGTCCCGCGCACTTGTGTGCGCTGCTTGTCGCGACCTTCGTCCTGTTGCTCGGCGCCGCGCCGGCCGTCGCAGCCGCACCCGCCGCGGGCACCCTGACGCTCACGGCGTCCGCCGACGAGACCACGACGGCGGGCGAGACGACCGCGTCGGATACCGGCGAGGAGCAGGAACTGCCCTACACGATCCAGGGCAACGTCCGCACCGGCGGCGAGCCGATCGCCGGTGTCGTGATCACCGTCACC
The DNA here is from genome assembly GCF_053586795.1 of Microbacterium pollutisoli. Taxonomy (NCBI): domain Bacteria; kingdom Bacillati; phylum Actinomycetota; class Actinomycetes; order Micrococcales; family Microbacteriaceae; genus Microbacterium; species Microbacterium pollutisoli. Next base: position 262,675 of record NZ_JBNYWT010000004.1, on the reverse strand, counting down.
GGTCCCGACTTCTCGGCGGAGACGCAGAGCGAGGACAACGGCCGCTGGATGCTGAAGGTTCCGTCGAAGGACGAGACCTGGACGCTCGAGCTCGACGCCGCCTCGCTCCCCGAGGGCATCGAGGCGCCGGAGGGCTTCGCGTTCTCGGAGGAGGTCGAGTTCGGGCGCACCTCGACCGTCACCCGGAACTTCACCCTCACGGCGGCCGAGCGCGACACGACGTCGTTCTGGGATCAGCTGGCGGCCCGCGCGGTCAACGGCCTGAACTTCGGCCTCATGCTGGCGCTGGCCGCGATCGGCCTGACCCTCATCTACGGCACGACGTCGCTGGCGAACTTCGCGCACGGTGAGATGGTGACGTTCGGTGCCGCGGCCGCCCTGCTGATCTCCGTCGCCGTCGGCGGCAACATCTGGATCGCCATCCCCCTGGCGCTACTGGCCTCCGCCGCGTTCGGCTGGGGCATGGATGCCGGATTGTGGCGCCCGCTCAGACGAAGAGGCATCGGCATCGTCCAGCTGATGATCGTGTCGATCGGTCTGTCGCTGGCCCTGCGGTACGTCTTCCAGATCTTCCTCGGCGGCGGCACGCGGCAGCTTCCCGGCCGCGCCACGAGCATCATCCCGGGCCTGGGCGCCATCCGGCTCACGATGACCGACCTGATCAGCATGTCGATCTCGATCGTGGTGATCCTCGGGTTCTCGTGGTGGCTCATGCGGTCGCGGCTGGGACGGGCCACTCGCGCCGTCTCCGACAACGCCGCCCTCGCCGCGGCCAGCGGCATCGACGTCGACCGGGTCGTGCGCGTCGTCTGGGTGCTGGGGTCGGTGCTGGCCGGCCTGTCCGGCATCCTCTGGGCGTATTTCCGCCCCGGCATCCGGTGGGACATGGGCACCGGCATCCTGCTGCTCATGTTCGCCGCGATCACGCTGGGCGGTCTGGGGACGGCGTTCGGAGCCCTGATCGGCTCGATCATCGTCGGCCTGCTGGTGGAGGTGTCGACGCTGTGGATCGCGTCCGATCTCAAGTACGTCGGCGCCCTGGCGGTGCTGATCATCATCCTGCTGTTCCGCCCCCAGGGGATCCTGGGCCGTAAAGAGCGCATCGGATAGGGGCCGATATGGACTTCCTGCAGATCTTCGAGAACACCCTGAGCCAGATGCTCGCGCCCACCACGCTGGGCTTCGTGCTGGCGGCCATCGGACTGTCGCTGCACTTCGGCTTCGCGGGGCTGCTCAACATGGGCGTCGCCGGGTTCATGGCCATCGGCGCCTACGCGTTCGCGATCTCCATCCTCACGTTCGGGCTGCCGTGGGAACTGGCCGCGCTCATCTCCTTCGTGGCCGCGGCGATCTTCGCCCTCATCCTCGGTATACCGACGCTGCGGCTGCGCGGCGATTATCTGGCGATCGTGACGATCGCCGCCGCCGAGGTCGTGCGCCTGCTGTTCCTGACCGCGACCTGGCGCCGGTACACCGGTTCGGCCGACGGCCTGTACGGCTTCCAGATCGGGTTCCGCGGGGCGAACAACCCGCTGCCGCGCGGCCGGTACGGCTGGGGCCCGTGGACCTACACGTCGAACGAGTGGTGGGTCATCATCATGGGGCTGGCGGCCATCGCGGTGGCGGTGTTGCTGGTGTGGATGCTGATGCGCAGCCCCTGGGGCCGCGTCATCCGCGGCATCCGAGAGGATGAGGACGCCGTGCGGGCGCTGGGCAAGAACACCTTCGGGTTCAAGATGCAGGCGCTCGTGGTCGGCGGAGTCATCATCGCCGCCGGCGGTGTGGTCACTGCGATGGGCACCAACGTCACCCCGAACGTGTACATGACCTCGCAGACGTTCTTCGTGTGGACGGCGCTGCTGCTCGGCGGTGCGGCGACCATCTTCGGCCCGGTGCTGGGCGCCGTGCTGTTCTGGATGGTGCGGGCCTTCCTGTCGAACATCCTCGCCTCGATGGGGGATGCCGGACTGCTGCCGTTCGGTCGCGAAGCGCAGCAGGCGCTCGTGTTCGTCCTCATCGGCGTCGCACTGATGCTCCTGGTGATCTTCCGACCACAGGGCATCCTCGGGAGCAAGAAGGAGCTGACCTTTGTCCGCTGACCAGAACACTCCGGCCACGCCGCGCACGAAGACCACGGGCCTGCACGTGGGCGAGGCCGTCCCCGGCGTCGCCAAAGTCGACCCGATCATCGTCGCCGACGGCGTCACCCGCGAGTTCGGCGGCCTGAAGGCCGTCGACGTCGCGCACCTCGAGATCCCCCGCAACGCCATCACGGCCCTCATCGGTCCCAACGGCGCGGGCAAGACCACGCTGTTCAACCTGCTGAGCGGGTTCGACAAGCCCAACGAGGGCACCTGGTCGTTCGACGGCCGCACGCTCGTGGGCATCCCCGCGTTCAAGAGCGCGCGGATGGGCCAGGTGCGCACCTTCCAGCTCACCAAGGCCCTGGGCCTGCTCACCGTGCTCGAGAACATGAAGCTCGGGGCGCCGCACCAGAAGGGCGAAAGCTTCTGGGCGAGCCTGCTGCCGTTCGTGTGGCGCGCGCAGGAGAAGGCGAACGAGGAGAAGGCCCGCGAGCTGCTGCAGCGGTTCAAGCTGCTCGAGAAGGAGTCCGACTTCGCCGCCTCCCTGTCGGGCGGCCAGCGCAAGCTGCTGGAGATGGCCCGCGCCCTCATGAGCGACCCGACGTTCGTGATGCTCGACGAGCCGATGGCCGGCGTGAACCCGGCGCTGACGCAGTCGCTGCTGGACCACATCCTCGACCTCAAGGACCGCGGCATGACGGTGCTGTTCGTCGAGCACGACATGCACATGGTGCGCCACATCGCCGACTGGGTGGTGGTGATGGCCGAAGGCCGCATCGTCGCCGAGGGGCCGCCGAGCACCGTCATGAAGGAGCAGTCGGTCATCGACGCCTACCTCGGCGCCCATCAGGACGTCGACCTGGGCGTGGTCACCGGCCGCGTCAAGGGTGAGCTGGACACCGGATCGGTGACGCTGCTCGAAGACATCCAGGCCGAGGAGAACGCGGCGGTCGCCGACGCCGAGGAGGAGAACCCGTGAGCACCCCCACCACCCAGCCTCAGCCCGCCGGCACCGCCGATGCGGACGTCGTCGTCAATGTCACCGACCTCGACGCCGGGTACCTGCCGGGGATCAACATCATCAACGGCGCCAACCTCGTCGCCCGCAAGGGCGAGCTGATCGGCATCATCGGACCCAACGGTGCCGGCAAGTCGACGCTGCTGAAGGCCATCTTCGGCATGGTCAACGTGCGCGGCGGCGACATCACGCTCAACGGCGAGAGCATCGTGGGCCTCAAGAGCGACAAGCTCGTGCGCCGCGGCGTGGGGTTCGTGCCGCAGACCAACAACGTGTTCCCCTCGCTGACCATCGAGGAGAACCTGCAGATGGGCATCTACCAGAACCCGAAGGGGTTCGCCGAGCGCCTCGAGTTCGTCACCGGCATCTTCGCCGAGCTGGGCAAGCGCCTCAAGCAGCGGGCCGGGTCGCTCTCCGGCGGCGAGCGCCAGATGGTGGCGATGAGCCGAGCCCTCATGATGGACCCGTCGGTGCTGCTGCTGGACGAACCCAGCGCCGGTCTGTCACCGGTGCGGCAGGACGACGCCTTCATCCGCGTCTCCGACATCAACAAGGCCGGCGTGACCACGATCATGGTCGAGCAGAACGCCCGCCGCTGCCTGCAGATCTGCGACCGCGGCTACGTGCTCGACCAGGGCCGTGACGCGTACGAGGGCAGCGGGCGCGCCCTGCTGAACGACCCCAAGGTCATCGGCCTGTACCTGGGCACGCTCGGCCAGGACGAGTGAGCATCGGTGCCGGCCGGTTCCGCGGCCGGCACCCGGAACATGGATATGGCCCCGGTCCGAGGACCGGGGCCATATCCATGCGGTGCGTGGATCAGCCGGTGCGGATCCAGCTGTAGTTGTTGTCCTCGCCGTACTCGAAGATGCCGATCGACGCCTCGGTCGGGTCGCCGACCTCGTTGAAGGTGATCGGACCCGAGATGCCGTCGTAGTCGGCGACGTCACCGGCGATGATGATGTCGGCGCACTCCGCGAACGTCGTGCACTTCGTGCCCTCGCCGGCACCGCCCGAGACCTGCTGCAGGTGCGCGGCCACGTCGGGACCGGCCGTGGAGCCGGCCTCGAGAGCGGCCAGCGCGAGCAGGATCACCGCGTCGTACGACTCGGGGCCGTAGGTGAACTCCTTGAGCTCACCGTTGCCCTGCTCCGAGTAGAACGCCGCCAAGTCGGAGCGGAACTGCTCGATGCTGCCCGGGTCGACCGCGGGGTAGGTGCCCTTGGCACCGGCCAGGGTGCCCGGGTCGAAGTCCTCCGAGAAGTTGGCCAGGTTGCCGTCGACGAAGTACAGGCTCTCCGCCGGCACGTCGGCCGCCATCAGCTCGGGGATGATCGTCTTGACCTCGTCGAACGTGATCAGGGCGATGGCGTCCGGGTCGGCCGCCAGCACGGTCTCGATCTGCGACGTGAAGTTCGCGTCACCCGTGTTGTACAGGGTCGCGGCGACGACGCTGCCACCGGCAGCCTCGAACGCGTCCTTCGTGAAGCAGGCCAGGCCCGTGCCGTATGAGTCGTTGATGATGATCATGCCGACCGTCTCGGCGCCGTCCGACGCGATCAGGTTGCCCAGCACCTCGCCCTGGAGCACGTCCGAGGGGGCGGTGCGCCAGTACAGGCCGTTGTCCTTGTAGCCGGTGAAGGCCGCCGACGTGTTGGCCGGCGAGAACTGGATCGCGTTGGCGGCGATGACCTGGTCGATGAACTGCAGCGACACACCCGACGAGGCCGCACCCACGACGGCGGTGGCACCTTCGCCCAGCACCCGCGGGATCTCCGTCTCGTAGGCCTTGTTGTCCGTGTCACCCGAGTCGCCCTGGATCAGGTCGATCGTGATGCCCTTGCCGGCCTCGTTGATCTCGGCCGCCGCGAACTGCGTGGCCGCGATCTCGGGCGGGCCGAGGAAGGCCAGGTTCCCGGTGACCGGCAGCGCCGTGCCGATCTTGTACACCAGATCCGTACCCGGACCCGTCGACGTCGACGTGTACTCCGGGGTGTACTCCTCGGGCGCTGCAGCTTCGCAGTCGATCGGGAAGTCGAACCCTGAGGCGTCCGGTTCGTTGTCTCCGTTGCCGTTCGTCGTGCCGGTGTCACTGCACCCGGCCAGGACGAGTGCACCGGCGCCCACGAGCGCGAGACCTGCGAGGGCCTTGCGCGAGCGAGAAATGACGCTCATGTTGCTCCTTGCGTTTGTCGTTTCGCCGCCCCTCGGGCGTTGCGGCGATTGGGTCAAACCTAACGGCGAACATGCGTCTGGGTTGTTGCGATGTGTTAACGGTGTGTCACGGAACCGAATCGTTATCTCGTCGTGGCGACGACCGGGCGGCGGGAATGGCGCAGCGAGTCGACTGTCAGCAGCACCAGCGCCAGCCACACCAGGCCGAACCCGATCCACCGTTCCAGCGGCATGGGCTCGTTCTGGATCCACACGCCGGTGATGAACTGCAGGATCGGCGCGACGAACTGCAGCAGGCCGATCACCACGAGCGGGGCGCGGCGGGCACCGGCGGCGAACAGCAGCAGGGGGATCGCGGTGGCGGCCCCGGCCAGCAGCAGCAGCACGGTGTGGCCGGCCCCGGCCCGCCCCATCGTCAGGTCGCCCATCGCCGCCACGACGATGAGCTGTCCGACCGCGATGGGCACCAGCCACAGCGACTCGAGCGTCAAACCGCTGATCGCGTCGACACTCGGCCCGATCTGCTTCTTCACGAGCCCATAGGTGCCGAAGCTCGCTGCGAGGGTCAGCGCCACCCACGGGAACGCGCCGTACCCGACGATGATGACGACGACCGCGAGCGCGGCGATGCCGATGGCCACCCACTGGGCGCGCCGCACGCGCTCCTTCAGCACGAGCACCCCCAGCAGCACGGTGACGATCGGGTTGATGAAGTAGCCGAGGCTCCCCTCCACCACCCGCCCGGTCAGCACGCCGATGAGGAACACCTGCCAGTTCACGTAGATGAGCAGGCCCGCCACGATCGTCCACGCCACCAGTCGCCGGTTGCGCAGGATCGCGAAGAGCTTGCGCCAGGTGCGCGTGACGGCCAGCAGGATCGCGCAGAACACGAGCGCGAGCAGCACCCGCCACGCCACGATCTCCCACGGCCCGGTCGGATCGAGCGTGAGGAAGTACAGCGGCATGAAACCCCAGAGGAAGTACGCGACGAACGCATACGTCCCGCCGACGGTCTGCTCGCGCGCGGCTTCATCCGGTGTCACGAGTGCAAGCCTAGGACGGTGATGACGGATGCCGGCGCGCGGGGCCGACGGCTTTCTGCCGACCTGCGTCGCTGATGTGCCATGCGGCCGGGCACCGGCATCCACTGGGAAAAGGACGAAGGACCCGGATGCCGGAGCATCCGAGTCCTTCGGTCGAGTTCAGATCGTCAGCGGACGACGACCGCCAGCACGTCGCGGGCCGAGAGCACGAGGTACTCGTCAGCACCGAACTTGACCTCGGTGCCGCCGTACTTGCTGTACAGGACGCGGTCGCCGACGGCGACGTCGAGCGGAACGCGGTTGCCGTTGTCGTCGATGCGGCCGGGGCCCACCGCGATGACTTCACCCTCCTGGGGCTTCTCCTTCGCGGTGTCGGGGATGACCAGGCCACTTGCGGTGGTCTGCTCGGCCTCGACCTGCTTGATGACGATGCGGTCCTCGAGCGGCTTGATGGAAACCGACACGGTCTACCTCTTTCGTGTTCGTGGGGTCTTGCTTCAAGACTCAATTAGCAGCCTCACAGTGAGAGTGCTAACGCAAGTCTAGGGCGCAGCTGGCACTCTCGCAACGCGAGTGCCAATCTAGTTGTCCCGCACTCCCCTATCCCCCTAATCCGCACCCGCCGGCGACCCCCTATCGTCCCGTCGTGCCCCGCCAACCCCGGCATTCGTCGTCGACCCCTAGGAATCAGGGCGCGAAAGCGGTAGGAAAGGAGTCGGGGCTGACAAAGCTGCTGTGCCCGAAGTGGGGGGCACCACGTGGATTCGGGGGGATCGCGTGGCAGAGGGACTGTTGTACTGCGCTGTCGACGTGGGGACATCACGGACGTCGGCGGCGATCGCCGAGGTCGAGGCGGGTGGCGTCGCCGTGCGCGCTGCACGCCTCGGCCAGGCCGGGGACGCCGCATCGTCGGCGGTGTTCGTCACCGCCGACGACGTGCTCCACGGCGACATCGCCGAGCGGCGCGGCGCCGGTGAGCCGGCGCGCCTGGTGCGCGACTACACACGGCGCATCGGCGACGACGTCCCGCTGACCGTCGCGGGCCGCACGCTGCGCGCCGAGGACGTGTACGCCCGCACCGTCGAGTGGGCCGTGCGTGAGGCCACGGGCGGGCGCCCGCCGGCCGGCGTGTCCGTGACTGTCCCGGCCACCTGGGGTGCGCACCGTCGCGGCCTGGTCCGGGCGGCGGTTGCCGCCCGGGGCCTGGCGGGCCCCACCGTGCTGTCCGAGCCCGAGGCTGCGGTCCATCACTACGCGGCGACGCACGGGTGGGAGCCGGGTGCGGTGCTGGCGGTCTACGACCTCGGCGGCGGGACGTTCGATCTCGCATTCGTGCGGGTCGGTGAGACGCCGGACCAGACCCGGGTGCTGCACACCGCCGGCATCCCCGACCTCGGCGGTGCCGACTTCGACGACGCCGTCATCGCCCATGTGCTGGCGTCGGCCGGCCCGCTCGCCGCCGACGGCGCGCCCGTGGCGCTCGCGGCGCTGCGCCGCGAGTGCGTCGCCGCCAAGGAGGCCCTGTCGTTCGATGCCGAGACGATCATCCCGGTGCTGCTCGGCGGCGCCGGCGGCACGGTGCGGCTCGTGCGCAGCGAGTTCGAGGCCATGATCGAGCCGGCCCTCGCCCGCACGGTCGCCGCCTTCGACGCTGCGCGCGCCGCGGCCGGTGTCGCCACCGACGACGTGGCCGCCGTGCTGCTGTCGGGCGGGTCGACCCGGATCCCGCAGGTCGCGCAGCTGCTCTCCGAGCACCTCGACCTGCCCCTGTGCCGGGATGCCGATCCGAAGGCCGTCGTCGCGCTCGGCGCCGTGCGCGCCCGCGCCGAGGCCGCCGCCGCCGTGTCCGGTTCGGTCACGGCGCTGGAGGCCGCGGGCACGAGCGACCTGGCCGCGTGGCTCGCATCCCTGGAGTCCGCACCGCTCGCCGGGGTGGCGGCCGGCGACCCGGTGTCCGCGCCGGCGACCGAGTCCACCGTCGTGGCGGCAGAGGCCCCCACGCCCGTCACCACGGTCGATGCCCGGATGCGGCCGCATCCGGGAACGACCTTGCTGGCTCTCCACCCACAACGCTGGCGGATGGTGGTGACGGGCACTGCCGCTGCGGCGGCCTTGGTCGGGGGTGCGGCGTTCTCCAGCGCCGTGGCCACCGCACAGGGCACCCTGCCGACGGCACCGCCGGCGGCGCTCACCAGTGCCGACGGGCCGTCCGGACCGGATGACCTGACGGCCTACGCGGGGGTGCAGGCCGCCGAGCGTGATCCGGCGCCGCTGCCGACCACACCGCCGGAAGACGCGGACCCGACCGATCCGCCCGCGGGGGACCCGGCACCCGGGGCACCGGCACCGAACCCGTTCTCGCCGATCGTGCCGACCGATGACCCGCTCCCGCCGCCGGATGCGCCCGCACAGCGCCTCGAACGTCATGTCACCGAGGCGAAGCAGGCCGAGGAGGAGAGGCGTGCGGCCGCGGAGCCGTCGACGCGACCCGGCACACCGTCGCCCCGCACGAGCTCCGCGCCGAGGCCGACGGCGTCGGCGACGCCGCGGACGGCGACCGGGTCACCGAGCCCCACCGCCTCCGCATCGCCCAGCCCCACCGCCTCCGCATCGCCCAGCCCCACCGCCTCGGCGTCGCCCAGCCCGACGTCGGAACCGACGCCGACCCCCGCACCCACGACGCCGGCACCCGAGCCGACGTCGGAACCTGGACCCACGACGGAGCCGGAACCCGAACCGACACCCGAACCCGAACCCGAACCCGAACCCAGTCCGGAGCCGACCGCCGAACCGGAGCCGACCACGGCACCGTCGCCGGACCCGTCTCCGTCCGCCGACCCCTCGCCCACATCCGAACCCGCGCCGGACCCCACGCCGACGTCGGAGCCCCCGCCGCCCCCGAGCCCGGGCCCCACTCCGCAGACGTCGACCGCCGGGTGACCGGCAGAGGTGAGGTAGAGGACAGATGATCAGAGGTTCCACTCCGGGTACGCCGCACAGCGCGCGCTCCGGCGGCATCACGAGCCTGAACACCGCCCGTAGCCCGGGCGGGCGCAGTCTCGGCGAGACCCTGGTCGCCGCGATCGCCGAGACGGCGCTGCTGTCCGACGCAGCCGCCGACGGCCCGATCCGCGGCGTCGTGATCGGCCCCGCCGGGTCGGGGAAGACGACCGCGCTGCGTGCCCTGAGTGACCAGCTGCGGGCCCGCGGAGCGACCGTGACCGGCGGTGCCGGCGGCGACGGCTCCGGCGGCGTGATGCTGGTCGACGACGCGCACACCCTCGGCGGCGAGGAGCTCGAGGCGCTCATCCGGCTCGCCGCCGATCCTGACGCCAGCCTGGTGGTCGCCCACCGGCCGCACGACGACGAGCGACTCCGGCGGCTCACCGCCCGGCTCGAGGCGGCGAGCGCGCCGATCCTCCTGGGCGAGCTCACGGCCGAGCAGATCGTGACGGCCACGCGGCTGCCGCTCACGTGCGCACGGGCGATGGTGAAGCTCACCGGCGGGTTGACGTGGCTGACGCTGGCAGCCGTCGACGCGCACGACGCCGACGCGTGCGACCTCGACCCCGGGCACCGCGAGCTGACCCCCGCACTGCGGCAGCTGATCGCACACCGTCTGGACTATCTCGACGGCGCGGCACGCAGCGCCGTCGAAGCACTGTGCCTGTTCGAACCGGCCGACCTCGCGCGCATGACGCCGCCCACCGGCACCTGGGATGCCGCCGTCGCGGCGGGTTTCGCCGCAGGCCTGCTCTCGCCCAACGGCACCCCGCCGCGCGCGGTCCGCGCCGCCGTGCACGCGGTCATCCCGCCGCATCGGGTGGCGGCGCTCACGGAGGCGGCCGGTCGCGACACCCTTCCCGTCGTGGACGACGAGGAATGGGAGTCCTGGTCCTCCCGCCCCGGCGATGCGTCACCGCAGTCGCGCGCCGACCGGCTCGTCGCCCACGCCGATGCCCTGCGCGCCGACGACCCGGTCCGGGCCCTCGCGCTGTACCGCGAAGCGTGGGCCGGCGGCGCCGAGCCGCGCGGGCTCGGTCTGCGTTTCGCCATCGCCGCCCTCGGCGCCGGCGACCTCGACACCGCCACGTCGTGCTTCGACCGCATGCTCGCCTCTCCCGACCCGGCCACGGTCGGCGACGCGGTGGCGGCGGCCCTCGCGGTGTGGGCGGCCCGCGGCACACTGGCGGCAGGGGCCGCCGGCGCCGCCGATGAGGCGGCGGCCTCCCCGATCGCGCATGCGCGCCTGTCGTTGGCGATGCTCGGCACCGGCACCGCACCCCGCCCTGCGCCCGCGCCGGTCGACGGCGCGCACGACACGCTCACGGTCGCGTCCGAGGCGCTCGGCGCGGCGTTGGACGCATCCCTGGGCACCGACGTCGAAGGCGCCGTCGACGCGCTCGTGCTGGCCTCCGAGCTCTACAACGCGACCCAGTCCGACTTCCCGCTCGTCGAACCGCCGGCGGTGCCGGCAGCAGCCGCAGCGCTGGCCATCGGCGCGCTCCCGGTCGCCGCCGCCACGCTCGAGGCCGCGGTGGCCGCGCAGCAGGGCGGCCCGTGGGCACGCCCGCGGCTGCGGCTGTGGCAGGCCTGGATCGCGATCCAGGCGAACCGCCCCGACGAGGCGCACGCACACCTCGACCGGGCGAAGGACTGCGGCGCGGGCCTGCTGCCGCGCGACCGGCTCATCCTGGCGGCATGCGAGGTGGCCCTCGCCCGCCGGTACGAGCACACCGCCGAAGTGATGTCCGTCTTCCGCGACGCCCGCCCACACCTGCTGCGCCGCCGGTTCGACCTGTACCTGCATCCCTTCCTGAGCGAGTTCATGCTCGCCGGTGTCCGGGTGGGGGCCGCCGACGCCGTCGACCGGCACTTCCGTGCGGCGCAGGCGCTCCTGGAGCAGCTGGGATCGCCGCCGCTGTGGGCCACGCCCCTGCACTGGAGCGGCGTCCAGCGCGGCATCCTGATGGGCCGCTCCGACGCCCTCGTGCCGCACGCGCGGACGCTGCTGGGCGCCGCCCGGCACAGTGCGTTCGCGGCGCAGCTGGCCACGGCCGGACGCACGTGGACCGATGTGCTGGCCGGCCGGGTCGACGCCGACGCGGTCGAATCGGCGGCGCAGTCGCTCGCGCACCGCGGCCTGGCGTGGGACGGCGCCCGGCTGGCGGCCCACGGGGCCGCCCGCACCAGCGACAAACAGGCCTCGACGCAGCTGCTGGCCTGCGCGCGTGACCTGCACCCGAAGCAGGTGCTGGCCGCGCCCGGGCCTGCCCCGCAGGCGGTGGCCACTCCCGACGGCACGGCGCTCAGCGCCCGCGAGCTGGAAGTCGCGCGGCTGGTACTGCAGGGCAAGACCTATGTCGAGATCGGTCAGACCCTGTTCATCTCGCCGCGGACGGCCGAGCACCACATCGCCCGCATCCGCCGCCGGCTCGATGCCACCTCGCGCTCGGATCTGCTGACCCGCCTGCGTGACCTGCTGAACTCCGACGCCGAGACGGAGGGCGTCGCATGATCGTGAATCCGCCCGGGCCCGGACGAACCCGTCCCGCCCGTACCCCGCAACCGGGGATGACCGCTTGCCACCACGAGGAGACACCATGAGCACCGTACTTTCGACCATGGCCAATGCCCTGATCGAGTTCATCCTGAGCCTGCTGCGCGACCCCGAGGCCGCCGAGGCGTTCGACCAGGAGCCCGAGGCGACGCTGGCCGACGCCGGGCTGAGTGACGTCTCGTACGACGACGTGTGCGCGGTCATGCCGCTGATCTACGACAATCCGCAGGTGATGCCGCGGCCGGATATCTCGCCGGCGTCGACGGTCGTGCCGACGCCGACGGTGCAGCCGGCCCCGGAGGTGATCCGTGAGCTGCGAGACATCGTGAACAACAACTCCTATGTGACCAACAACGCCACCGTGGTCGACCAGTCGGTGAACCAGAACATCTGGGCCGAAGGCGACGTCATGCAGCTGTTCGACAACGAGGCCGTCGTCGCCAGCGGCGAGGATTCGGTCGCGGCCGGCGGCTCGATCGTCGACGACCGCAGCCAGGACTCCTCGACGACGATCGTCGCCGGTGGGGATGCCGTGGTCGACAACGAGACCGACGTCTCCACGGTCGCCGGCTCGTACAACCAGGCGACCGACAACTCGACCACGACCGGCGGGGGCACCGCGGCGTCGACGCCGGCCGACGTGGTGGCGCCCGTGGACGGCGGCGGCGCGATCCCGGCATCCACCCCCGCCGCAGAGCCGGCCACCGCCCTCGCGTCCGTTCCCGCCTCGACGGAGCCGGCGGCCGCGCCGGTGGCGGAGCCGGCCGCCGCGCCTGTGGCCGAGACCGCCCCGGCCCCGGCGGCTGCCGCCGAGCCGCTCGTCGAGGCGATGAGCGACCCGTACGCCGAGCAGTCGTTCGACACCGCCGAGGACGAGACCTACGACGAGCCGCTCACCGACGATGACTACTGAGCCCTCACCCACCCACGGCGCGCTGCGCACCACGCGCGCGCAGCCGCCGCGTCCGGCCCTGACCACCACCAATCATGCGCCGGTGGTCGCCAAGGTGCCGCCGCCGTTCTCGGTGCGGCTGAGCGAGCTGTTCTGGATCCTCAGCCTCGCGGTGGGCGCGGTCGGCGTGGTCTACATGTTCATCATCCGCACCGACCAGACCGCGCACATCGCCGATCGGGTGCGAGGGGTGGATGCCGGGCGCGCCGACGAGACGATCGAGGCCACGGCCGACATCGTGTACTGGTCGCTGTTCGGCGTGCTGGTGGCGGTGGTGCTGCTGCAGGTGCTGTTCCTGGTGTCGTTCGCCAACCGGCGCGCCGGGGCGCGGTGGTGGCTGCTGGGCACCGTGCTGCTGCACGCGGTCGCGTTCGTCGCCGCGCGGGAGTTCAGCGGGGAGAGTTCAGCCGACCCGCTGCGGCTGATCCTGCTGATCCAGGGCGGCCTGGCCGTCGTCGGACTGCTGTGGAGCGTGCTGCCCGCCGCCCTGCGCTGGACCGCCCGGGGCATCGACGTCCGTCGCGGCCCCGAGGGCTTCAGCCCGGGCGGCGACCTCTGAGGCGATCCCCTCGAGCGATCGGACGACGTCGCCGCAGACGCGCGCGGTGGCCCGCGAGGCCAACGGCGATTCGGCGCGCTCGCGCCACCGTGCCACCAGTTCGTCGATGCGCAGCCGCACCGACTCGGGGCGCTCGTCGGTGCCCAGCCCCAGGCGTGCGGGCACGTCGACGCCGCCGGCGCCCAGGATGTGCTCGGCTTCGGCGGCGGCGTCCGGGTCGAGTCCCAGCCCCTCGGTGCGCGAGCGGGCGAGCAGGTCGAGTTCGCGCAGTTCGTGCGAGGAGGCGAGCAGCCGCTCGACCTCCCCGGCGAGGTCGACGCCGCCTGACGGGGCGCGGTCGGCCACCAGCGCCTGCAGGCCCGCGGCGACGGCACGCACCTTGAGGGCGGCCTGACGGGCGCGGAACTGCTGGCGCACGAAGGCGCGCAGCTCGTCCAGCCCGCTCTGCTGCACGAGCCGCTCCGACAGGTGCTGGGCCGAGCCGGTGCCGCCGCGGATGAGGGCGGCGGCCAGCCGGATGCCGGAGATGCCGAACCGCTCCAGGAGCGCCTGGCGGGTGTCCGTGTCGAGCACCTCGGCTTCGAGGAAGCGGTCGACCGACAGCAGCATCCGCTCCCGCCGGGACCGTTCGAGGGCGGCGAGCGTGTGCAGCGCCGCGAACTCCCGCTCGCGCAGGGTGCGGGCGCTCTCGGCCAGCAGGCCGGCCACCGGCAGCACACTCAGCGCGAGCGAGCGCAGCTGCGGGTGCTCACGGTACCTTTCGGCGATCTTGCGGGCCGAGAGCATGGCGTCCAGTCGGCCGGCCCCCACCTCGTCGGCACGGGAGAGCACGGCGACGGCGTTCACGGCGTGGGCGGTGCCGGCGGCGGTGTCGCGGAAAGCTTCGAGGAAGGCGAAGTCGGAGGTGTGCAGGTGCCGCATCAGGTAGACGATCGCGTCGGCATCGGACGGCGAACGGTCGTCGGGCGTCAGGAAGGTGCGGGTGCGCACCGAGACCCGGTCGGTGACCGATTCGATGCCGGGGGTGTCGATCAGCACGGTCGAGCGCAGGCTCACCGACGGCCAGCGCACGTCGAGGTGGTCGATCTCGTCGGCGTCGGTGTCGCCCAGGTCGAATACGAGACGGCCGTCGGTGCGGTGCAGGGCGAGCCGATGCCGCGTGCCGTCGTGGCGCAGCGCGGTCACTTCGGGGGTGTCGCCGTAGCGGTACCAGGTGACCGCCCGCGTGCACTCCCCGGCGTCGGTGGGCGCGATGCGCTCGCCGATGAGCGCGTTCAGCAACGTGGATTTGCCGGCTTTGACCATGCCGGCGATGCCCAGGCGCAGCGGGTCGCGCAGCCGCCGGCGCCAGGCGTCGACACGTGCGGTCGCGTCGGGGTCGTCGCGGTACGCCGCGCCCGCGGCATCCACGAGTCGGGTCGCCTCATCGAGCAGGGTCACGGCGACACCGCCGGGCTGAGTGCGGAACCGGAACCGCTACGGTTGCCCGCGGCGGCTCCGATGGCCGCGACGGCGACCGGGACCTCGGCCTCGAGCGCGGGCACCGCCTCCCGCAGGGCCTGCAGCGCCTGCACCCGCCGCTGCAGGTACTCGATGCGCCTCTCCCGATCCTTGGAGTACGCGCCGGCCGACTGCCGGGCCGCGTCGGCGGCCGCCGTCAGCGAGCGGTAGATCTCGTCGGCGCGAGCGCCGAAGTGGTCGCGCGTGGCGCGCTGCACGGCGCGCAGGCGGTCCCGCAGCTGCTTGTGCACCTGGAAGGCGACCTCGTCGATGTAGCGGCGCACGAGGTTCTTCGCCTCGCCCTGGCGCCGGCTGAGGCGGGCCTGCTTGTCCTCCCGGTAGGCGCGCCGGCCCACGAGCACCCCGGCCAGCAGCGACAGCGGGTTGAGCATCGACATGCCCAGCACGCTCGTGGCCAGGCCCACCATGAGCACGCCGCCGTACGACCCGCGCACGCCGATGTAGAGCTTCTCGGCGGCCGACAGGGTGCGGGCATCCATGCTGGAGATCTCATCGACCGGGTCGAGCACGCCCGTCACATCGCTCACGTCGATGTCGGGGATGTCGTCCTCGCCCTCGAGGAACTGCTCGGCGACATCCTGCGCCAGCCACTGCTGCCGCTCGTTGGTCCACACGAATGTGTCGGTGACCGCTTCGCCCACCCGCTCGTCGAGCCAGGCGGCGAACTCGTCCCAGATGGGCCCGGGATCGCCTTCGTCGATGGCCGCCTCGGCCTGGCGCTGCACCCGCCGCAACCGGTCGCGCAGGTCGTGCTCGGTGTCGGCGATGAGGTCGGCGATGCCGTCGGTGAGCGTCGTCTGCCACCGCGAGGACCGGCTGCGGAAGTCCTCGGCCCGCTGTTTGGCGATCTCGAGCTGGTGGATCAGCTCGGGTGTCTGCTCGGGATGCTGCAGCGCATGTAGCTCGGACTGCGCGGCCATCGCCAGCTGGTCGGCCACGGAGGCCAGGTCGGCCGATGCGGCCCGGCGCTGCAGCTGGTCGGCGCGGCCGACGACCTGGGTGCGCAGGTGGTGCACCAGCGCGGGGAAGCCCGACTCGTCGTTGAGCTCGCGGTCCTGCTCGGCGGCGGCCGTCAGCCGCAGGTCGCTGGAGACGGGGAAGACGGGCACCGGGCCGATCTCGGCGAGGTGGCCGCGGTCGAGTTCGGTGATCTGCCGCCACTGCGGGTAGACGTCGGTCTTGGAGATGACCGCCGACACGTGCGGCGAGATGCGCAGCGCCTGACTCAGCAGCCGCAGCTCCGGCGCCGTGTACTCCTGCGAGGCGTCGGACACCAGCAGCATCGCGTGCGCGCCCGCCAGCGCCGACAGCGTCGACAGCGCCCGGAACGCGGCGATGTCGGACACCCCGGGCGAGTCGACGAGGCGCAGCCCCGGCTTGAGGATCTCCCGCGGCAGCATCACCTCGGCACCCACGACCGTCTCCCCGTCGTAGACGGCCGGATCGGCGGTGACGTGGTCGGCCAGCTCGTCGAGCCCGATCGCGTGCCGGCGCACTCCGGCATCCGGAGCCGACCGTGTCAGCAGTGCGGCCGACGGCGTCTCGCCGTAACCGACCACGGTCGCCACGCGCGTGGCGATGTCGTCGTCGATCGGACAGGCCGGCGCGCCGACCAGCGCGTTGATCAGCTTGCTCTTGCCCTGCTTGTACTCGCCGACCACCAGCACGCGCACGTACGGATCCTGCAGGCGCGCCCGCGTATGCAGAAGCCGCTCGCTCAGATCGTCGCGGCCGACCGCGTCGCTCATCGCCGTGAGCTGGTCGACCAGTCGCAGCAGCTGCTCGGTCGTCGGTGCCGACGTGTCGGCCGCATCCCCCATGGGCTCGTTCATCGATGACTCAATCCCCTTGCGCCCCCGCGCAAGCCCCCCATCTGGCAAGGTAACCTCTTCGCGCCCCCGGCTCAAGGGTCCGTCCGGACGCACAGCACGACGCCCCGGGAGCGGAAGGCCCCCGGGGCGCCGGTGCTGCGTGGTGCGGTGATCTCCTACATCCCCAGGTCGAGATCGGCGTCCACGTCGACATCGACGGCGGTGGCCCCGTCGTCCACGATGTCGTTCCCCAGTCCCACGTTCGACGACCAGATGTCGGTCGAGCTGTCGGTCCACGACTGGTCGTTGTCCAGGGTGGGCGAGAACTCTTCGTTGAACGAGTTGTTGAAGGCGTCCGAGATCGTCGTGTTGATGCTCTCGTCCACGCTGTCGTCGATCGCCGTGTTGCTGGTCCACTCCGAGGTGAACGAGTCGGTGATGTTCGAGTGCAGCGAGTTGTCGGTCATCGACTCGTCGACCGCCGAGTTGTGCGACGCGATGGTCGTCTCGATGTTGGTGGTGTTGCCGATGAAGGCGTCACCGCCGGTGAGGTAGTTCACCGAGTTGTCGACCGAGTTGTCCCACGTGATGTCGTCTCCGGCCGCGTTCGAGTTCGATCCCGTCGACGCGACGACCGACGATGCCGACCCCAGCGCGACGTCGCCGCCGGCGTTGATGTTGGCGTTGATCGACTGGTCGAGGACGGTGTAGTTGTTGTTCACCGTGCCCGCGGCAGCCGCAGCGCCCGCGGCGCCGCCGCCCCCGATCATGTTCCCGTAGTCACGGAGGCCGGCGTTGACCGAGTTGTCGTTGGCCGAGTCCTTGATCGAGTTGTCCTGGTCGTAGTCCAGGTGCTGGTTGTACGAACCGACGTTGCCCGAGTCGTTGGTCGAGTTGTCGGAGTTGTTCGCCCAGCCGTTGACCGAGTGGTCGGAGTTGTCGGAGTTGTTGGCGATGCCGTTGACCGAGTTGTCGGTCGAGTTGTCGCTGTTGTCCGAGTTGTCCGAATTGTCGCTGTTGTCCGAGTTGTCCGAGTTGTCGCTGTTGTCGCTGTTGTCCGAGTTGTCGCTGTTGTCGGAGTTGTCCGAGTTGTCGGAGTTGTCCGAGTTGTTCGCGAACCCGTTCACCGAGTTGTCGGTGTCGTCGTCGGTGGAGTTGTCCGAGTTGTCGGAGTTGTTCCCCCAGCCGATGCCGATGACGTCGTCGTCGGTCGAGTTGTCCGAGTTGTCCGAGTTGTCGGAGTTGTCCGAGTTGTCGGAGTTGTCCGAGTTGTCGCTGTTGTCCGAGTTGTCGCTGTTGTCGGAGTTGTCGGTCGAGTTGTCCGAGTTGTCGGAGTTGTCCGAGTTGTCGGAGTTGTTGCCCCACCCGACGCCCAGCGTGTCGTCATCGGTCGAGTTGTCGGTCGAGTTGTCCGAGTTGTCGGAGTTGTTCGCGAACCCGTTCACCGAGTTGTCCGTGTCGTCGTCGGTCGAGTTGTCGGTGTTCGTCGAGTTGTTGTTCCCCAGATCGAGATCTGCGTCGACGTCCACACCCACATTGGTCTCGTCGACGTCGCTGAGGAAGTTGCCGTCAGCCATTGTCCGTTCCTCTCATTGAGCGCCCCCCGGCGCCGGTTGATCCGAGTCTGCGCCGACGGCGACATCCCGGCATCCGTGACCATCCCCCTGTCCACCCACCCCGCCCCGGGTACGGTAGGGGATCGCCACCGGGGGTATGGGGGATCGCCCCTTCGCGACGGGCGAGGGGCGTGGCGGCCGCGGCATAGGCTGGCTCGATGGACATCACCGAGCTGCAGGCCCTGCTCACCCCCGACGGGCTGCGGCTGCTGGACGCGGTCGGTGAGGTCGATTCGACCGATCGGGTCGCCGCGCTGGTCTCACGCCTGCGCCGCGAGGGCCACTCCCCCGACCTGGTGTCGGCCGTGGTGGGTCAGGCGCGACTGCGCACTCGCGCGCGCACGAAGTTCGACACGTTCGCCGACCGCATGCTGTTCACCCGCGCGGGGCTCGAGCAGGCCACCCGTCTGGGGGTGGCCGCCCGGCACGCCGCCCGGTTCCGCGACGCCGGCGCGACCCGCGTGGCCGACCTGGGCTGCGGCATCGGCGGCGACGCGCTGGGTCTGGCGGCCCTGGGCCTGGAAGTGGTGGCCGTGGATGCCGACGAGGTGACCGCCGCGCTGGCCGCGTACAACCTCGCGCCGTTCGGCGACGCGGTGACCGTGCGCCACGGCCGCGCGGAAGACACCGACCTCGACGGCGTCGACGCGGTGTGGCTCGACCCCGCCCGCCGCACCGCCGGACACAGCGAGACGACCCGCACCGGCGCCGACGACTGGTCGCCGTCGCTGGAATGGGCGTTCGCCTTGGCCGAGAGGATGCCGGTGGGCATGAAGCTCGGGCCGGCGTTCGACCGCGCGCGCATCCCGGCCGGCGTCGAGGCGCAGTGGATCAGCGTGGACGGCTCGACGATCGAACTCGTCGTGTGGTCCGGCGCACTCGCCCGTGCGGGCGTGGCACGTTCGGCGCTGGTGATCCGCGGGGACGCAGCCGCCGAGCTGACGGCACCGGCCGACAGCGCGGACGAGCCGGTGCGGCCGTTGGGTGCGTTCGTGCATGAGCCCGAGGGGGCCGTCATCCGGGCCCGTCTGATCGGCGAGGTCGCCCGCACCCTGGATGCCGGGATGCTCGCCGGCGGCATCGCCTACCTCACCGGGGATGCCGCCGTCACCAGCCCGTTCGTCCAGACGTTCCGGGTGCGCGAGGTGATGCCGTTGAAGGTCCCCACGATCAACAGCGCCCTGGCGGTGGGGCAGATCGGGACGCTCGAGATCAAGAAGCGGGGCGTGGACATCGACCCGGCGCAGTTCCGCCGCAAGCTGCGGCTGCGGGGTGATGCGTCGGCGACGCTGATCCTCACGAAGGTCGACGGCAAGCGGGTCGCGATCCTCGCCGATCGGGTGTAGCGACGCGTCAGCCGACGATCGGGATCCGCGTCCAGGCCCACCAGAGCCATCCGGCGCTGTAGATCAGCGACAGCACGGCCAGGCACAGCGCCCACACGGCGACGCCGGTCGATTCCCAGGGGCGTCGCAGAGCGAGGATCGCGAGCACGACCGCCACCAGCCCGATGACGAAACCCCAGCCCACCAGCAGCGAGACGCACAGGCCGATGATCGCCAGGCCCAGTGCCCACCCCGCGCTGCGCGGCATCGGCGCCGGTGTCGGCGCCCACCGCACCTCGGGTTCGGGCTGCACGGTCTCAGCGGTCGGCACCGGCTCGGTCAGCGGGCGCTTGAAGCCGCCGCGGTGCTCACCCGGGAGGGCCGATGAGTCCGCCGCCCGGTCGACGTCGTCCGAGACGGACGCGACCGCGCTCACCGGACTGACCGGCGCGACCGGGTCGCCGGATGCCGGAGGCTCGGCCGCGTCTGCCGGGCGTGCGGGTTCTTCCGGCACCGCCGGCGCCGCGGGTTCCGCCGGGGCCGCGGGTTCAGCCGCCGTTGCCGGGCCGGCCGCCGCCGGTTCGGACGTCGCCGGGGCTGCCGGCTCGACCGGTTCGTCGTTGCCGCCGGGCCGTGCCCCGGCATCCTTCTCGCTCACGCCGCGGCCACCTGGATCTCGGTGACCGGCAGGGTCGAATCCGCGCCGAACGCGAGCGTCGAGGGCTGCCGTCCCGATTGGATGAGCTCGGCGGCCAGCCCCGCGATCATGGCGCCGTTGTCGGTGCACAGCGACAGGGGCGGGATGCGCACGGCCACGCCGGCCGCCGCGGCGCGCTCGAGCGCGACCTCGCGCAGGCGCCGGTTGGCGATGACGCCGCCGCCCAGCAGCAGCCGCGGCACGTCGTGCCGCTTGCAGGCGTCAAGCGCCTTCGTGACGAGCACGTCGACGACCGCCTCGCGGAACGACGCGGCGACATCGGGCACCGACACCGTCTCACCGGCCGCGGTGGCCTGCTCGACCCAGCGCGCGACGGCGGTCTTCAGTCCCGAGAACGAGAAGTCGTACCGGTGCTCGGCCATGTCAGACGCGCGCGACAGACCACGCGGGAAGCGGATCGCGTTCGGGTCGCCGGTGGCGGCGGCCTTGTCGATCTCCGGGCCGCCGGGATAGGGCAGGCCGAGGATGCGCGCGATCTTGTCGAAGGCCTCGCCGGCGGCGTCGTCCATGGTCTCGCCCAGCATCTCGACGTCGTCAACGAGGTCGCGCACGAGCAGCAGCGAGGTGTGACCGCCCGAGACCAGCAGGGCGACGGTCGGATACTCGACCTCTTCGCCGGTGAGCAGGTCCGCGGCGATGTGGCCGACCAGGTGGTTGACCGCATACAGCGGCTTGTCGAGGCTCACGGCGAGCGCCTTCGCGGCGCCGATGCCGACCATGAGCGCCCCGGCCAGACCCGGCCCGCTCGTCACCGCCACCGCATCCAGGTCGCTCAGGGCGATGCCCGCTTCGGCGACGGCGGATTCGATGGCGGGCTGCAGCGCTTCGAGGTGTGCGCGGGCGGCGACCTCGGGCACGACGCCGCCGTAGCGCGCGTGCTCGGCCATGCTCGAGGCGATGGTGTTGCTCAGCAAGGTGCGGCCGCGCACGATGCCGATGCCGGTCTCGTCGCAGCTGGTCTCGATGCCGAGCACCAGAGGTTCACTCATCAGCGGCTCCCGTCGCGTCGGCGGCGCTCTGCCCCGCGGCATCCGGGCGCCGCGCCGCGGCCCACCCGACGAGGTCGAGCTTCATGACCACGGCGTCGACATCCTCGGGCTGGTAGTAGCGGGGGCGGCGCGCGATCTCCGCGAACCCCTCCGAGAGGTACAGCGCCATGGCGACCGGATTGTCGGCGCGCACCTCGAGGAACACCTCGCGCGCCCCGCGCTCGCGCGCCGTGGTCAGCAGCTCGGTCAGCAGCGCGCGCCCACGCCCCGTGCCCCGGGCGGCTTCGGCGATCGCGATGGTCTGGATGTCGGCATCCGCCCCGCCGGAGACCGCACGCACGCCGCCGTATCCGCGCAGCTGCCCGTCTTCGACGTCGACGACGTAGCGGCCGTGCGGCGAGGCCACTTCGGCGGCCATCATCGCCTCGCTCCACGCGTCGGCGGGGAAGCTCGCGCGTTCGAGTTCCATGATCGCCGGCAGATCGGATGCCGCGGCCGTGCGCAGCGTCATGCTCCCACCCGCTTGGGTGCGCCCGGCATGGTCACGTCGGGGGCGCGCAGGTACAGCGGTTCGGCGGGCCCGTCGAGGCGCCCGGCGGCGAGGGCGCGGGCGCCGAGCACGGCGACCATCGCCGCGGAGATCGTCGATACCTCGCGGCGCTCGGCGCCGAGTTCGGCCAGGCGCTCATCCAGCTCGGTGCGTAGGATGTGCGACGGCTCGGTGCGGCGGACCGGCAGCCCGTCGGCGTCGAGGCCGTCGTAGACCGTGTAGGCGAATTCGCGGCGGCGCGCGTCGGTCACCACGCCGAACGGCGGCAGGTCGGCGAACGGGTCGGCCAGCAGGATCGCGAGTGCGGCCGCGTCGTGGCTGACGACCGGCACGACCGGCACGCCCCGACCGAGCGCGAACGCCCGCGCGGCGGAGATCCCCACCCGCAATCCGGTGAACGGCCCCGGGCCCATGCCGGCGGCCACGGCGGTGATCTCGACTGGGGTGGATGCCGCGGTCGCGCCGACCGGTCCATAGGCGGCGTCAGCGAGCGCGGCCTGCAGCAGATCGCCGATCACCTCGGCGTGGCCGAGCGGATTGGCGCTGGCCCGTTCGGCGTACACGACACCATCGCGGTCGGTGACGGCGACGGCCGTGCCGAGGGAGGTGTCGATGCCGAGGATCACAGCATCCAGGGTAGTCGCGCCCCGCCCGCGAACCCTCACCCGTGGCGGGTGACGGTGACCTTGCGGGGCGCGTTGTCCTCCATCTCGCGAGCGGCCGGGCCGGAGGTGCCGCAGGCGTTGTCGACGCCGGTGCCGCTCCACTCGCGCTCGAGCTCGACCTCCCACCACCGGTCGACGAGCCCGTCGACCATGCCGCGTCCCCATTCGACGATGGTGACCGCGTTGTCGTAATCCAGACCCAGGTCGTCGAGCTCTGCGGGCGAACCGAGCCGATAGGCGTCGACGTGCACGAGCGGCGGCCCGTCGGACAGCGACGGATGGGTGCGGGCGATCACGAACGTGGGGCTCTGCACCGGTCCGCGCACATCCAGCGCGTCGGCGATGCCGCGGGTGAGCGTCGTCTTGCCGGCGCCCAGCGGGCCGGTGAGCACCACGAGGTCCCCGGCGCGCAGGGCACCGCCGAGCTCGCGTCCGAACGCCTCCATGTCGGACGGCGACGAGACCTCGCGCACGCCGATGAAGTCATCCAGCCCGGTCATCGCGCTCTCCTCCCGGTGCAGCCGCGCGGCATCCCCCTCACGGGGCCACCTGCCGCCGCGGCACGCGCGGTCCGATGCGCGTGACGATCTCGTAGTTGATCGAGCCCGACGCGTCGCCCCACTCGTCGGCCGAGGGGACGCCCAGGGTCGGGTCGCCGAACAGCACGGCCTCGTCGCCGACCGCCACCGGCAGGTCGCCGACGTCGACGACGAACTGGTCCATCGCGATGCGTCCGGCGACGGTGAAGCGGCGGCCGCCGATCACCACAGGGCCGGCACCGGATGCCGCGCGGGGCACACCGTCGGCGTACCCGAGCGCCACGAGCGCGAGGGTGGATTCGGCGGCGGTGCGGTGCGCGTAGCCGTATGAGACGCCGTGACCGGCCGGCACGCGGCGCACCGCGGCCACGGCGGCGCGCAGGGTCATGGCGGGGCGCAGGCCGAGGTCGGCGCTGGACCGGTCCTCGAACGGTGAGAGCCCGTAGATGCCCAGGCCGATGCGCACGCAGCCGAAGCGCGACTCGGGCAGGTCGATAGCGGCGTGGGTGGCGGCGATGTGTCGCAGTGGCGGCGCGATGCCCTGCTGCGCCGCAGCGGCGAGCGCCACCTGGAACCGCGACACGGCGGTGCGGTCGTCGTCGACGCTGGCATTGGACAGGTGGCTGAAGATGCCGAGGATGCGCACTCTGCCGAGGCGTTCGAGCCGCGCCGCCTCGGCGAACACGAGCCCGTAGTCGGCCGGGGCGATGCCGTTGCGGGCCAAGCCCGTCTCGACCTTGAGGTGGATGGTGACCGGCTGGTCGCGGGATGCCGCCGCGGCGGCGGCCAGCAGCTGGTCCATGCTCGAAATGCCCAGTTCGATGCCGTGCGCGGCGGCCTCCGCGAACGAGGTGCCCGGGGCGTGGAGCCAGGCCAGCACGGGGGCGTCGATGCCGGCGCGGCGCAACGCGATCCCCTCGGCGATGTCGGCCACCGCCAGGCGGGTGGCGCCGCCGGCGAGCGCGGCGACCGCCGACCGGACGGCCCCGTGGCCGTACCCGTCGGCCTTGACGACGGCGATGACCTCGGCGTCGGTGAGACGGCGCAGGTGGCGGACGTTGGCGGTGATGGCTCCGGTGTCGATGAGTGCCTCGCGCAGCGTGCCCTCCGGCATCCGGGTCATGCAGCACCCTCGTCCCGCGTGGCGATGTCGCCGGCGCCGCGCCCGGTGCCCGCATCCGCGCCGTTCTCGGCCACGACATACGCCGCCGCCATTCCGGCGTCGTGGGTGAGGGAGAGGTGCACGACGGTGATGCCGCGCCCGGCGACCGTCGACGCGGTCTGGCCGGACAGCGCGAACACCGGGCGTCCGGACGGTTCGGAGGCGACTTCGATCTCGGTCCAGTGCACTCCGTCGGAGCCGCCGAGCGCCTTGATGAGCGCCTCCTTGGCCGCGTAGCGGGCGGCGAGCGAATGCGGCTTGAGCCCGCGCTCGCCCGGCGCGAAGAGCCGCTCGACCAGTCGCGGCGTGCGTTCGAGCGAGCGTTCGAACCGCGGAATGTCGACGAGGTCGACGCCGATGCCGATGATCATGCGCCTCGCCTCCCTGCCGCGCACGGGAACCGCGGCATCCGCAAGCCTAATCCCCGTGCGGGCTGCGGGCCGGGCTCAGAGCGCGTCGAACCGCGCCCGATAGTCCGGCTTCAGCTCGGCGAACCGCGCCTGCCAGGCGTCCTCCCCGCCGGGCTGCCCGCCGGCGATCAGCACCCCGAGGCGCTCGAGGTACGTCTGCCATCCGGCCCCGTAGAAGATCGATTGGATGCCGGCGTGCTCCAGCACCAGGCGCGTGCCGCCGGGTGCGGACTCGAGCCGCACCACGAGTTCGGTCGGCTCCTCCCCCGTCGCGTGCCAGGTCGTGGTGAAGGTGTGGGGAGGCTCGCACGCCGTGACGGTGCCGGTCCCCCAGACCCCGTCGTCGTCGCTGGAGACCTGCCACGTGCCGCCCAGGCGCAGGTCTCCCGTGTAGTCCGCCATCCATCGCGCGAGCCGGTCGCGACGGGTCACGGCGTCCCACAGGTCGTCGATGTCGGTCGCGTAGAGCTCGTCGTAGACGAGCCGGTAGCGGTCGCCGCGCTTCTCGATGAGAGGGTTCATGATGCGTCCTTGCGTCGGAGGGTGGATGCCGCCGCGCGCCGTCCGCGGGCGATCTCGGTGTGCAGTGCGTCGAGGCGCTGGGCCACCGGGGCGCGCAGTCGCTCGAGGGCGGTCTCGGCGGCGTCGAGCCCGGCCCGGTCGACGCTGTAGAGGCGGCGGGTGCCGTCGGCGCGCACGGTGGCGAAGCCCGCGTCGCGGAGTACCTTCAAGTGCTGCGAGACGGCGGGCTGTGAGATGCCGAACTCGGCCCGCACGAGATCGGTCAGCTGACCGGCCGGCTGCTCGCCCAGGCCGAGCAGCTCGACCAGCCGGCGCCGGACCGGGTCGGCGAGAACCTCGAACACGTGCATGACCGCACTATATAAGTTGGTACTTATATACGCAACGCCCCCGCCCAGCGGACCCCTTTCCCCCGGCGCCACACTGTGCGATACTCGCCCGCAAGTCAGAACCCTTGGGGGCGCCGGGTGCCGGCGACGGCACCGTGACGCAGCAACCGGCCGACGCGGGAATCGGCCGGGAGTTCTGGCGATGGGGACCGCGGACTGGGGAGCCCGCGGTGGAGCATGGGGGACGTTCATGGGGGAACGCATCGCTGACGCCGCACGCCGTCGCGCCCGAGCGCGCACCGCACCACCGATCACGGAGGTGGCGCCATGACGATCGCGCTGCCGACCATCGCCGACGAGCATGCCGACGACGACCTCATCCGGGGGCGGGTGGCGGCCGGTCACGGCGCCGAGGCCGCCGAATGGAACGTCGCGGGGTTCCTCGCCGGTTCCGGGCACGACACCGCCGCGGCGTGGATCGAGGGGCACCGTCTTTTCTCATACGCACAGGTGCGCGCCGGTGCCGCCGTCATCGCCGGCGAGCTGCGCCGGAACGGCGTGACAGCCGGCGACCCGGTCGCGCTCTTCGCACGCAACGGCTTCTTCTGGATCGCCGCGTACCTGGCGATCCTGAGCGCCGGGATGGTCGCCGTCCCGCTGTCGGCGACGCACACACCGGCCGAGGCGTGGCGGCGTGCACAGTCGGTGGGGTGTCGCGCCGCCGCGGTGGGCGCGGGCCTGCACTGGCCGACCGACCTGTCGCCGACGCCGACGGTGACCGAGACCGCGCTCCCGTCCGGGTGGGAGGCCGGCCGGGCGGCCCGGCTCGCCACGACCCCGGTGCGAGCAGCCGCCGACGCGGTGTACCTGTTCACCTCGACCAGCCCGGCGCGGGCCGTGCGCATCACGCACGGCAACGTCCGAGCCAACACGCAGTCGATCCTCGACGGGGTCTATCTCGAGAGCCCGGACCGCACGCTCGTCGTGGTGCCGTTCAGCAACGCGTTCGGCGCCTCGCTGCTGCACACGCACCTGCGCATCGGCGCCTCGCTCGTCCACCACGGCTCGGCCACGGTGCCCGAGACGATCGTCGATGCGCTGGAGCGGTTCAACTGCACCGAGTTCGCGGGGTCGGCGACGGCGTTCACGGCGCTGGTGCGCAACAGCTCGTTCACGTGGCGACGACTGCCCCAGCTGCGGCTGCTGCAGCACTCCGACGGGAGCCTGGAGCCGGTCATCCATGACGAGCTGCGCCGGGCGCACCCGTCCGCGCGGCTGTTCACCACCTACGGCCGGCCCGAAGCGACCGCCCGCCTGTCGTGTCTCAGCGCCGACGCGCGCGGCAGCCGTGCGGGCTCGGTGGGACGCGGGCTGCCCGGCGTGCGCCTGCGGGTCGTGGATGCCGGGGGCGCAGACGTGGACGTCGGGCGTGTCGGCGAGATCTGGGCGAGCGGCGGCAACATCTCGCCCGGGTATCTCAACGACGACGTCGCGACCGCCCGCACCCTGCCGGGCGGCATCCTGCGCACCGGCGACTACGCCACGATCGACGAGGACGGGTACATCTACCCCGTCGCCGGACCGCCTCCTACTCGACCGTGACCGACTTGGCCAGGTTGCGCGGCTGATCCACGTCGAGGCCCTTCGCGGTGGCAAGACCCATCGCGAAGATGTGCAGCGGCACGACGGCCAGCAGCGGCTCGAACAGCGGCGCGGCCAGCGGGATGCGCAGCACCTCGTCGGCGAACGGCAGCACCGCGGCGTCACCCTCTTCGGCGATGGCGATCACCCGGGCGCCGCGTGCGCGGATCTCCTGGATGTTCGAGACGACCTTCTTGTGCAGCTCGGCCGACTGGCTCGGCGACGGCACGATCACGAAGACCGGCTGCCCGGGCTCGATCAGCGCGATCGGCCCGTGCTTGAGCTCGCCGGCGGCGAAGCCCTCGGCGTGGATGTACGAGATCTCCTTGAGCTTGAGGGCACCCTCGAGCGCGATCGGGTAGCCGACATGGCGGCCGAGGAACAGCACCGACTGGGTGTCGGCCATCCAGTGCGCGAACTGCTCGATATGGGCCTGCTCGCTCTCGAGCACCCGCGCGATCTTGTCGGGCACCGCCTCCAGCTCGGCGACCTGCGCGGCCGACTGCGCCGGCGAGAGCACACCGCGGACGCGGCCCACGTGCAGGGCGAGCAGGTACAGCGCGGTGATCTGCGCGACGAACGCCTTCGTCGAGGCGACGGCGACTTCGGGGCCGGCGTGCGTGTAGACGATGGCATCCGATTCGCGGGGGATCGTCGCGCCCTGCGTGTTGCAGATCGACAGCGTCTTGGCCCCGTGCTCGCGGGCGTACTTCACCGCCATGAGCGTGTCCATCGTCTCACCCGACTGCGAGATCGAGACGACGAGGGTGTCGGGGCCGATGACCGGGTCGCGGTAGCGGAACTCGTGGGCGAGCTCCACGTCGACGGGCACGCGGGTCCACTGCTCGAGCGCGTACTTGCCGGTCTGCCCGGCGTAGGCGGCGGTGCCGCACGCGATGATCACGATGCGCGAGATGCCGGCGAACAGGCCGTCGAGTCCGTCGAGCTCGGGGATGACGACCTCGCCGTCACGGACGCGCCCACGGATGGTGTTGGCGACGGCCTCGGGCTCCTCGGAGACCTCCTTGGCCATGAACGAGGGCCAGCCGCCCTTCTCCGCCGCGGCGGCGTCCCAGTGCACCTCGAAGGGCTCGACCGCGACCGGGTCGCCGGCGAAGTCCGTGACCTCCACGCCGCTCGGGGTGATCGCCACGATCTCGTCCTGGCCGATGGCGAGCGCGCTGCGGGTGTGCTCGACGAAGGCGGCGACGTCGGAGCCGAGGAAGTTCTCCCCCTCACCCAGGCCGATCACCAGCGGCGAGTTGCGACGCGCGCCCACGACCAGGCCGGGGTGGTCGC
The DNA here is from genome assembly GCF_053586795.1 of Microbacterium pollutisoli. Taxonomy (NCBI): domain Bacteria; kingdom Bacillati; phylum Actinomycetota; class Actinomycetes; order Micrococcales; family Microbacteriaceae; genus Microbacterium; species Microbacterium pollutisoli. Next base: position 234,187 of record NZ_JBNYWT010000004.1, on the reverse strand, counting down.
GGTGCATCGCCAGCAGCGTGTAGGCGCCTTCGAGGCGCTGCACGACGGTGCGGAAAGCGGCGACGAGGTCACCGGATGCCGCGTACTCGCGTCCCAGCAGCACGGCGGCCACCTCGGTGTCGGTCTCGCTGCGGAATGTGAACCCCTGCTCGGTCAGCTCCGCCTTGAGCTCGGCGAAGTTCTCGATGATGCCGTTGTGGATGACGGCGAGCTTGTCATCGTCGGCCAGGTGCGGGTGGGCGTTCGCATCGGTCGGACCGCCGTGCGTGGCCCAACGCGTGTGTCCGATGCCGGTCGTCCCGTCCGGCATCGGATGGGCGGCCAGGTCGTCGCGCAGCACCTGCAGCTTGCCGGCGCGCTTGCGCATGCCGAGCCCGCCGTCACCGTCGATGACGGCGATGCCCGCGGAGTCATAGCCGCGATATTCCAGGCGCGCGAGCCCCGAGAGCAGGATGGCCTGGCTGTCACGCGGGCCCACGTATCCGACGATTCCACACATGAGGTCAATCGTAAGGCGCGGCATTTGCACGCCGTCCTGACAAAACCGGTCCGACCGCGCGGATCGCGAGCCGTCGGGCGTCGGCCAAGCGGCGCTCGAAAGAGAGGCGGGCCCTCTGGAGGAGCCGTTGGGGACGGTCGACTCGAGAGGGCCCTATCCACGCGTCCTCGAAGGACCGTTGGGGACGGTGAAGCTCCGAACGCCGCTTGGGGGGCAGCTGGGACTCTGCGCGGACACCGCCGATTTTACCCGCACGCACTGGGAAATCGCCCGCAGCAACGCGCCGCGGGTGGCTTCGGCACACGACGATCTTCCATTCCTGAGGAGCGTATGCCATACTCGTGCCAGGTCAGCCGCCACCAGGCGGCGAGAATGCCGAGGGGTCGGCGTTCTCGAACAGATCCGGGTCGATGTGGGAAGTCCATCCGGGAGCTGACCGTTGGGGGCGGACTTGTTCCGCTTGGGGGAACGCGGGCATGGTCCCGCTCATTGGGGAAATTGGGGACACGTTCATGGGGAGACGATTAACGGCGCCCTGGCACATCACGCCGGCGCTGGTTCGATTGACGCACCAGAGGCACCGCAGCGTGTCGATGCTTGCGACACCCTTGGACGACGTGGTCGATGGCCACCTTGCCGGACCGCTTGCTGAGCAGCAGGCGTGGGGGCGAGGCTCGATGCGCGCATTCGCATTGCGACCTGTCGATCACGACACGGCTGTGCCGAGCAGTAGTTCTAGCTCACACGGCCCCCTGACGGGTTCCGTCCGTTCACGCACATTCCTCCGTGGAGCGCACGGACGATCGGCCACACAGTGGCTGCCGTCAGGCCGATCAGGTCGAGTGCCTGCTCTGCGGAGCGCGCACTCGACCTGATCGCGCCCCCGTCATGCCCGACCCGACGGCGATGTCTTCTCCCCCGCATCGCGAGCTGGGCCCACCGAACACACCGGGGGGCGTGTTCATCGGGCTCACACCGGGTCGGGCATGGCGGGCGCGTAATTCACCGTGCTCTGTGCACGTCGGAGCACGGCAGCACGGCAGCACTGAACCGCAGATGACAGATAGGTAACGCAAATCGCTGGGGGCGCAGGATGCGGACACAAATATTCGCGTGTGGGGGCGAACTGTGAGCGTGATCGATGAGGTCGCACAGACCTTTCACAGGCCCAGGTTGGGCGCGTTGGCACCGACCCGTCGTGACGCAAACGCTGCCCCGCGTGTGGAGAGAAGGAGCGCGAACCGGGCCCAGTGGGAGCGGCGGTTCCGCTTACGACTGCAGATGCATGACACCGCAATCGTCGGCCTCGCCTGCCTGCTGGCTTCTCTGGCATCGTTGCCCGTGAGCGCGCCGCAGTTCCCCGCCGGCGACGCATGGTTGTGGCTTCAAATTCCACTGAGCACCATCGTGCTGTGGGTGCTCACGCTGAGCCTGTTCAACTCCCGGGAGCCGGCAATCATGGGCAGTGGCCCAGTGGAGTATGCACGGGTTGTCCACGCGACGGGCTTCGCCTTCGGTGTCCTCGCGATCCTCGGCGCGATATTCGAGTGGCCCGGAATCCGGCCTCAACTCCTGTATGCGCTACCGGTCGGCCTGGTCGCACTGGTCGCGTCCCGGTGGATCTTGCGGCGCTGGCTGATCGCGCAACGCTCCGTCGGTCGCTATACATCGCGCACGGTGGTGGTCGGGATGCGTGACGATGTCGAGTACGCGATCCGTACGCTCGGGAGCGAGGGCAGGCTCGGATACAACATCGTCGGCACCGTGATTCTCGATGAGGTTCGGGACAGGATCCGTGTGGACGAACACGTTTACCCAGTTGTGCGCGGCGCTGACGCGGGTCCCCGGGCAGCAAGTGTGCTCGGTGCGGACACGATCATTGTCGCGGGCCAACCGAGTGGCGACCCGAATTACGTCAAACGTCTTGCATGGGAGCTCGAGGAGACGGCGGCTGAGTTGGTGTTGTCGAGTCGAATCGCGGATGTAGCGGGCCCGCGCATGTCCCTACGCCCAGTCGAAGGCCTTCCCCTGATTCATGTGCGAATACCGACTTTCGATGGAGGCGTTCACTTCGTCAAGCGAGCATTGGACATTCTGGTTTCGTTGTTCGCCGTTGTCCTATTCGCACCCATCGCAGCTATCGTCGCGGTGGCGATCAAGTGGGACTCACCTGGCCCAGTATTTTTCCATCAATCAAGGGTGGGCCGCGACGGGAAAGAGTTCAAGATGCTCAAATTCCGCTCGATGACCGTTGGAGCTGAAACGCAGCAAGAAGCATTGCTGACCGCGAACGAAGGAGCGGGCCCCCTGTTCAAGTTGAGGGACGATCCACGAGTGACCCGGGTGGGGCAGTTTCTTCGGAGGTACTCGCTCGATGAGTTGCCCCAGTTCTGGAATGTACTGAAGGGCGAGATGAGCGTCGTGGGTCCTCGACCGCCTTTGCCAAGTGAAGTCGCGTCTTACCAAGGGCCAGTGTCCCGTCGACTGTACATAAAGCCCGGCATCACAGGGCCTTGGCAAGTTGGAGGCCGCAGTGATCTCACGTGGGAGGAAAGCGTGCGCCTCGACTTGCGGTACGTAGAGAACTGGTCCGTTCTCAGTGACATCGTCCTGATGTGGCGCACTGCGAAAGTGATGATCACAGCTCAGGGGGCGTATTGATTACCGCAGGCTCGGCGCACGCGGACGCGTCCGCACCCTCGGTAAGGCCAGCGCAGACCCTATCGATTGCAATGATGGGCACGCGCGGTGTGCCGGCTGCCTACGGTGGGTTTGAGACTGCGGTAGAGGAAGTAGGCCGCAGGCTGGTCGCGCATGGCCATCGGGTGACCGTGTATACGCGCGGTCCAGAGCAGGGGACCCGAGACTATCTCGGCATGCGCATCATTAATCTCCCGTCGTTGCCAGTCAAGCAACTTGAGACTTTGAGTCACACCGGCCTGTCCTCCTTGCATGCGATGCTCTTCGATCGGCCGGACGCGGCATTTGTGTTCAATGCGGCGAACTCCCCATTCGTACCGATGCTACGTGCCCGCGGCATCCCCACAGCACTACATATGGATGGACTTGAATGGAAGCGTGCGAAGTGGGGCGCGCGCGGAAAGGCCTACTATCGGTGGGCCGAGCAGTTCGGGGTGCGGTCCGCGGATGCGCTCATCGCTGATGCACCCGGTATCGCCGAGTACTACCGCAGCGAGTTCGGCGTGCCTACTGAACTCATCCGCTACGGCGCTCCCCTTCTCGACGACGCGCCGACGAATGCGATCGCAGAATATGGGCTCAGTCCCGGTGCATACCACCTCGTTGTCGCGCGCTTCGAGCCCGAGAACCACGTCCTCGAGATAGTCGAGGGGTACCACTCAAGCCCGGCCAGCCTGCCATTGGTCGTCGTAGGTTCAGCTCCGTACGCAGCTGGGTACACACGGCGCATCAGATCAATCGCTGATGCCGACCCGCGCATCCGGTTGGTCGGAGCGATCTATGATCAAGAGCTGCTCGATGCACTCTACTTTCACGCGCATACCTACGTGCACGGCCACTCCGTCGGCGGCACAAACCCGTCCCTGCTGCGTGCGATGGGCGCGGCGACAGCCGTGATCGCCTTCGACGTCGGCTTCAATCGTGAGACGCTTGGCGGCCAAGGATGGTTCTTCGCCGATCCCGCGGGGGTGGCGTCCCAGATCATGACGGCCGAATCGAACCCTGACGTTGTTGCACGAATCGCGTCGCAGATCCGCGAACGAGCTACTCGTGAATTCCGCTGGGATGGCGTCGCCGAGGCGTACAAACGTCTGGCGTACAGAATTGCCGGGGGTGAATCGATCCACGAATCGGCGCGCAAAGTACGTCGACGCGCTTAACCCTCTCGACCAAGTTCGAGGCCAGCAACGAGCCGTTGCTCCAACGCTCTTACGAGCTGCCGCGTCGAGGCAAGTGTTCTGCGATGACGCAATGCGTGGGAAGAGTGGACATCAGGAATGTCGAGCGGGTGCACTCCGCGGAACCAGAACCGATTGGACTTCGCTACCGGAAGCACTCCCTTCCCACGATGGCTATCAAGTTCGCTGCTCAGCTCCGAGAGGCTTGCGCCGGACCACGTAGGAGTGCGTGATAGGGCCAACGCCTCTCGCAGAGTGAACGTGCGGCTGCGGGCTGAGGGTAGTATTCGAGCAATCGCGGCTCGTTCCGCAAGAGAGGCGGTAATGACAAGCTCATGGGACTCGAGCACCTCAACCGTCACCGGCTGGGGGCGCCGGATCTCGACCGTGTCGACGAGCTTTTCCTCATTCCGGAACGCCCACGAAACCTCTGAGCACACATCATGAGCATTTCCGACATGAGTTCCTGCGCTGGCGACGCGCCACACACCGGATCGCGCGGACGCGTCAACCAGTCTTCGAAATTCGAACTCCATCATCGGCGAACGACAAACGTTCGCGGTGCATACAAAGAGAATGCTGTGTCCCACGGCCCTCGCTCCCCTGAATTCCAGCCTATCCCGTACTGCGCGCCTGCCAGCCAGCCCACTGAACCCGAGACTTGAATGGACCGATACATGGTTGAGCATCGCCTGCCCTCGCATCCGACCTACGTGGTGGCTCATCCGGGCAGTGAGCTCTTCGGGTCCGACCGTATGATGCTGGAGAGCGTCCGGGGGATGACGGATGCAGGCGCACGAGTGATCGTGGTGCTCCCGGAGGACGGCCCGCTGGTTCAGCTTCTTACGGACGCCGGCGCGGAAGTCGTCCGACTCCCTATGCTCGTCCTGCGCAAGGCACTCGTAGCGCCGAGTGGATGGCCCATTCTTGTTAGCCGAGCGTTCCAAGGAACTCGCGCAGCGTGGCGGCTGCTGCGAAGAGTGCGTCCGGCCACGCTGTATGTCAGCACGATTACAATCCCACAGTGGCCGCTCATTGCTCGGCTCCTCCGGTTGCGGACGGTTAGTCATGTTCACGAGGCGGAAGCCTCGGCCTCCCGCTTACTCAACCGTCTTCTCTATCTTCCGCTCCTCGCATCTACGACAGTTCTCGTAAACAGCGAGTTCAGCCTAGAGACGATCCGTGTTGCACTGCCGAGGCTTGCACGGCGCGCCCGAGTCATATACAACGGCGTGGCCGGGCCGACCACTGTCTCCGCTCCGCGCTCAGACGTGGAGGAGTTGCGCGTCCTATACGTGGGACGACTTTCGCCCCGTAAAGGTGTGGACGATCTCGTGCGGGCCATCTCGATCCTTGTCGAACGGGGTCGAAAAGTGCGCCTCTCGGTACTCGGTTCGGCCTTTACAGGGTACGAGTGGTATGAGCAGGAACTACGGACGCTAGCCGGGAAGGTGCCCGCTGCCATCGACTTCCTCGGGTTTCGCTCCGATGTCTGGTCCGTGCTCGCGGAGCACGACGTATTAGTCGTTCCCAGCCGCCTCGACGAACCGTTCGGCAATACGGCCGTCGAGGGGATACTCGCACATCGTCCCGTCGTCGCAAGCGACACGAGCGGTCTGCGAGAGGCCGCGGGAGGCTACCCGACCACACGCCTGGTCTCCCCCGGCTCGCCTCATGCGCTGGCGGATGCACTCCAAGAAATCCATGAACGATGGACAACAATCTTGCCGCTTCTCACCAATAGCGCCGAATCCGCGGCCCGACGCCATTCACTCACGATGTATCGAACAACGGTGCTAGCTGCTGTGGGCAGCGGTGCAGGCCAGCCCCAGTCCGACTATTCTTCAGACGCGTAGTAGTAGCTGTCGCGACGAGACTGCGCAACGTTGTTCAGCACGAAGCCAGCAACGTTCGCACCGACAGCCTCGAGCGCGGAGATTGAGCGCTCGACCTGCGCCTTGCTTGTCTTGCGCGCGTTCACGACCGCGACCATCGTATCGACGTACTGTGAGATGACTGTCGCGTCCGAGACCGACAGGACGGGCGCAGTATCGACCACGACAAGGTCGTAGTCGGATCGGAGTGCCTCAATGAGTAGCCGCATCCGATTCGATGCAAGAAGCTCTGCGGGGTTGGGGGCATTCTCGCCGGCCGTCAAGACATCAAGGTTATCGGCGCTATGGATGAGGGCTTCTTCGACTCCGACCGATTCCACCAGCACAGACGTGATGCCCACGGCGTTCTCCAACCCCAGCACTGTCGCCACCATCGGCCGACGCAGGTCAGCGTCGATCAGCAGCACTCGGTGCCCGGATTCGACGTAAGCGAGCGCGAGATTTATGGCGGTCGTCGTCTTCCCCTCGCCTGCGACTGACGACGTTACAGCGATGGCTCCGATCGGATGTTCCACCGCTGAGAACTTCAGCGCAGAACGCAACTGACGGTACGCCTCCGCGGCAAACCCGTTTGGTCTCAAGGTCATGACCGGGCCGGTATGCTTGCGATTCTGACGCGGGACGGCGCTGAGCACGGGAATCTCTGTGACTTCGGCTAGCGCCGCGCGGGAGCGAACGCGCGTGTCAAGGAGCGCGAGAACGGTCAAGCCAAAAGCTGCTGCGAGCCCGCCGATCAACACCCCGACGATAGCGTTCTGTGGCTTGTCAGGCGAGGACTGGAAGGATGCGGGGACGCCTGGGTCGATGACGCGAGCTACGACCGTCGACGCGCCCGCACCGTCCTTGGGCGCGATGTCGTAGACGACATCCGTCAGGTTCTCGGCGATCGAGTTGGCGACGAGAGCCGCAACATCGTTGCTGGCAGAGGCAGCGGTGATCTCGAGCACGACCGTATTCTGCGGAATTCCGACCTTGGTCATGCGACGCAGTTCACTGTTAGTGAGCTCAACGCCTTCCTCGGAGAGATCATCTCGGACACTGTCCAGGACCTCAGCGGACCGCACGAGCTGAGCGAACGACAACATCTGGTTCTGCGTGTAAGCCGATCCCTGATTGATATCCGATCCACTGGAGGCAGTCCTCATCGAGAAGTAGATGGACGCCGTCGAATGGTAAATCGGTGTAAGCGTTGAACTGTACCCATAAGCCAGTAACCCGCCCACCAGGCCCGCAACGATGATCACCCACCAGTACTGCAGGAACGCAGAAGCGAGCCTGGTCGTTGCTGTCTGCGTATGACTCACTTTGCCCCCAGCACCCCGTGCCGCACCAAGGCTGGCAACCTGTCGCGATCGGGGCTGCTCCTGCGGCTGGCGTCCAGACTATAGGAGGTGACCGCCAACCCTGCGACGAACCAGAGCAGCTGTGAGTACTGCGTGATAAGCGCGACCGTCGCCAGCGCGGGGATCTGACTCACGATCGCGACCGCGGCGGGGCTTCCGCGACCGGTGACCACGACCCACACGCAGATCAGCAGCATCACGATGAAGATGATGAGCGGAAGAAGTCCATGCCTCAGTCCCGTCAGGATGAGCGCGCTGTCGATCGACCTGAAGCTTCCGAAGTAGTCCTCCCCGGTGGGCGAGACCCGGCGAGCATCCGAGACACCGAGGACGTTCATCTCCCGCACGAGCGGGAGGAGGTCAGCTCGATAGTCCGCGCTCCCCGCCGCTTCGTCACCTGCGTCATCGAACACGACCGTGATGAACGGGATCGCGGCGAGCATCGCCACGGCGGACAGACCGAGCATCGCCAGACGCTGACCCGCCCGGATGTAGCGGCCGAGGAACGCGATCGACAGCGATACGACGAGCAGCAAGCCCACGAGACCGATCCGGCTGAGCGTCATCACGATAGCGGTGCCGACGACGGTGAGGGCACCGGCCTTCCACCACCACCGCCAGCGGGTCGCCAGGACGAACGCGCTGGCGATCGCGAGACTCGACCCCAGCGAGATCGAGTGTCCGAACGCCCCTTCGGCGCGAAGGAGTCCGCCTCGGTACTGCAGATTCGTCCACATCGCGCCGGCGACACCCGGGAGCTGGACGAACAGGTTGGCTCCGCTGATGAACTCCACGATGGCCAGGGACGCTGCCGCGACGGCGCCGATCGAGACGCACGAAGCGACGAAGTCCGATCCGACGCGGGCTAGGGCTATGCGGCCCCAGATGTAGGGGATGAACCACGACACGAGCGTGTACTGCACATGCCCCCAGACTCCGCCGAACGCCAACCCGACGAACAATGTCACGAACGCAGCCGAGACAAGAGTGTCGATGATCGACCAGCGCAATCGGGCGCCCGGCCAACAGCTGACGATCGCGACGATCGTGACCAGATCAAGAAGGGTCAGGGCGATGCCCTGTACCGAGAAGTTGACGTAGACGGGTGTGAGGAAGAGCGCGACAGCCCAGGCGACCATCGCCCATCTGGCATTCGACCGGAAGATGAGCCACAGAGCGAGGCCGACGTTCGCGCCGATGACGAGGATCGCCAAGAGACGAAGCGGGTCGCTCCCCATGGCCCCTCCTCCCCGCAGCGCGTCGCACAACGCATCGTACTCGGACGGGCCCGTGAGAGATCTCTGTAGACTGGATCGTCACCAGCGGAGAGCCAAGGGGAGGCCCGGGTTGCGTGTCGTCGTACTGTGGGCCAGCGAGGCATCGACGAACCTCGGCGTCCGCGCCCTTGCGCGGGGCTCTCGCGACCTCCTGCGGCGGGTTTGGCCCGACGTCGAGGTGGAGTACGTCGACTTCGGCCACCGCCCCGACGAGCTGCGATTCGGACACGCTCGATCCCTCGTCCGAGAGCGAGTGCTGAACGAGCACGGGATGATGCGGTGGCTGCGCCGCTTCGATCTGGTCTGGGACACGCGCTCTGGAGACAGCTTCGCCGACATCTACGGGATCGACCGTCATCGGAAGATGTCCCTCCTCTACGAGTTCGCGCAGCAGGCAGGTGTCCCGACGGTGCTGGCACCGCAGACCATCGGCCCCTTCCGGACCCGCACCGGACGCAAGTGGGCGAGACGAAACATGCGACGCTCAGAGCTCGTGTACGCCCGCGATCCGGCGAGCGTCGAGGCCGCGCGCACGCTCGGCCGCCCCGTCGACAGACTCACGAGCGACCTCGTATTCGGCGTCGATCAGCCGTCCTCCGGCGACACCGCGGACGTCCTGCTGAACGTCTCCGGGCTGCTCTGGAAGCCCAACAGCCACCTCGACAGCAGCGACTACCAGGCCTTCGTCCGGGCAGCGATCACGGGACTGCTGGGCGCCGGCAGATCGGTGACGTTGTTGCCTCACGTCCTCGACTCCGCCGACCCCGACAATGACGTGCCTGTCGCCCGGTCGCTGGCCGAGGAGTACGGTGGCGGCGTGTCGCTTCGGGTGCCGGCCGATCTCGATGACGTACGTCGTGCCGTCCAGGGAGCGAACCTCGTCGTCGGCTCGCGGATGCACGCCTGCCTGAATGCCGTGTCCACCGGGACTCCTGCTATCGCGATCGCCTACTCGCGGAAGTTCAAGCCGCTGTTCGACGAGATCGGCTGGCCGCACGTCCTGTCGCTGGGCGCACCGCAGGAGGTGGCGACTGAGGTCATCCGCATCGCGGCCGACCCTTTCCTCGCCGAGGGCGCCGAGTCGGCGCGAGACCGTGGCCGTCGAGCGATCACGGCCATCGAACAGGATCTGCGAGAACTGTTGTGAGCGATCTGCGCACGCGCGTCCGCAGGGTCGTCCAAGCCGATGCCTGCAGCGGTTGCGGGATGTGCACGCTCCTGGACCGCGGGCTGGAGATGTCGCTGGAGTCCGGGTATCTGCGCCCAAAGCCGGTGAGCGACCCCGACCAGCTCGACGGCGCCGCGAAGATCTTCGATCGAGCGTGCCCCGGTCGAAGGATGGACGCGCAGCGGCCAGAAGGTGCGCGTCGTCATCCGCTCCTGGGCTCGTACTTCGGGATGTGGGTGGCATGGGCGACCGATGAGACGGCGCGTCACGGGGGGTCCAGCGGCGGGGCACTGACGGCGCTCCACCAGTGGCTGCTGGATCAGGACATAGATACTCGAATCGTCTCCGCAGCCGCCTCCCGGACGAACCCGAGCCGAACGGTCCCGGTCACGATCACGACACGAGAGGCCGCCCTCGCCTCCGGCGGTTCGCGCTATGCGCCGGTGGCCGTCGCGGGGAGCCCCGAGATCCTCGCATCGCCTACAGCCGTGACCGGCAAGCCCTGCGAGATCAGCGCCCTGCGTGCCGCCGAGTTGAGCGAGGACGCTCCACTCCTCCTGTCCTTCTTCTGCGCCGGCACTCCCAGTCAGCAGGCGACAGAAAAGCTCGTGCGTGATCTCGGAGGCCCGCCGATGGACGAGATCACTGCGTTGCGCTACCGGGGGGAGGGCTGGCCCGGCAGGTTCGTCGCCTCGTTCGACGGTGGTGAGGTGAGCACGGACTACGAGAACTCCTGGGGCTCGACCCTGGGACCTGCGACCCAATGGCGGTGCAAGATCTGTCCGGACGGCATCGGCGAGTCCGCGGACGTCGTCGCGGCCGACTCGTGGGACACGGATGAACGCGGCTATCCGGTCTTCGATGAGGGTGCCGGGCAGAGCGCGCTCATAGCGCGGACTCCACGCGGACTTGCAGCCGTGCTGGCGGCTGAAGCTGCCGGCTTCCTGCAGTTGAAGGAACTGGCTCCTGCCGCGCTGGCCGCAGCGCAGCCTCTGCAGGTGAACAGACGCACCTTCCTCTTCGCGCGGATGGTCGGTTCGATCGTCGCCGGTCGGCCGACACCCCGCTACGGCGGATTCGGACTGATGCGGCTGTCCCTCTCGGCCCCGCGGACGGCGCTTCGGACCGCTCGCGGAACGTTCCAGCGGGTACGCGCCGTCCTCCGCCCAAAAAAGATCCAGAGCGAGAAGAAGGTCCGAGCACGCGGATGAGCGCGTCGTCGATCACGCCCCCGTCTCGGATCCATTGGATGGACTCGGTGCGCGGCACCGCGATCGTCCTCCTCCTGATGTGGCATGCGAGCGCCATCCCCGAGATGCTCGGTCTCCAGATGCCCGAGTCCATCCGGGCTGCGAACGCGTTCTTCCTGCCGTATCGCATGCCGACGCTCATGCTCCTTTCCGGCATCCTGCTGGCGAAGTCCCTGCGTAAACCACTTCCTGCGTACTACGCCGGGAAGTTCGCGATGATCCTGTGGCCGTATCTCGTGTGGGTCCTCATCGCGAAGGCGACCTTCCTGGATGTCGAGGGCATGCCATGGTGGCATTGGCGCGCCTGGTATGCGACCTCATACCTGTGGTTCCTGTTCTTCATCGGCGTCTACTACCTGGTCGCACCCGCCTTCCGTCGCCTTCCCGTGTGGGTGCCGATCGCTGCGGCTGCAGTGCTGGGGCAGCTACTCCCGTACGGGAGCACCGAGCAGCGCCTCGCCTACTTCGCGATCTTCTTCTTCGCGGGTTCATGGCTGGGCAATCGTCCAGCGGCACTCGAGTGGCTCTCCAGGGGGCGGGTTGCACTGACCCTCGCCCTTCCCGTCGTCGCGTTCGGAGTCGTCGCGATCATCTGGACAGATGCCGTCCAATACGCGGTATGGGGTGCGCCTCTGAGCATCGCAGGAGCCCTGAGCCTTTCTGCGCTCTACTCACGGTTGGAGGCCGCGCGGAAGCCGCTGCGGCGGCTCCGCTTCGTGGGCCGCTCCTCGCTCGTGTACTACGTCAGCCACTTCCCGCTCATGGCGATGTTCTCGCAGTGGACGCTACACGCACTTCCTCCGCTCCTGCTCGCCGTGATCAATCTGATCCTGGCTCTCGTGATCGGGAGCGCACTCGCCGCGCTGAAGGAGCGGGCGCCCATCTGCTGGCTCTTCCGTGCGCCGCGACCGGTGACGCGTGCCCTCGAACGGGTGCTCAACCTGGCTTCGTCACCCACACGAAGATGAGGTCCGATCGAGTACTCGACTCGACCGGACCCCATCAGACGTGTCGCTCGCCTACTGCACGCTCAGATCGTGGATCGCGACCACGACGGGACCGTTCGTCGCCGTGCCCGCCACGTAGCTGCTGACGGCGATCTCACCGGGGCCCTGCAGCGAAGACGTCGCGTCGCTCGCGGTTGCCCACCACGACGAGGGCTCCTCGGTGCCGTCCGCCCAGACCTTCACTCGGAGCGTCGTACTCGCACCCTCCGTCACCGCTTGGAAGCGCACCTGCAGTTTGGCGTCTGCGGTGTGGGTGTACCCGGACAGGTTCCGGTTCGCGATCAATGTCTCGGTTCCGTCAACGATCTTGGCGATTCCCACGGCAACGACGCCGGCGGCAGAGATCCTGAGCTTTGCCCGATACTCATCGGTCAAGCTCCGGCGAACCGCATAGTTGAAGTGAAGACCTCCACCATCGGCGACCTTGTCCGTTGAGAATGTCAGACGCGCGTCCACGTTCTCCGCGGAGACACCCGCCAAGACACCACGGCGGGTCTGCGAACGCCCGACGGTGAGCAGACCTGCCCCGTCCGCCACCGACAAGCCCGCGGTCGCGCTCCAGTCGCCACCCGTCACGGCGGTGCCCCAGCCGGAGCCCACAGTGCGCTGGAAATCGTCGCGCGCGACGAATGACTCCGCGGAGACCTGGATGATCTTCGACGTCGTCGCCGAAGCTCCGAGGCTGTCGGTAACCGTCAGCGTCACCTCGTACTCGCCTGCCGCCGCATAGGTGTGCGAGGCGGTCTCCCCCGTCGAGTGGTCGCTGTCGTCACCCCAGCTCCAGCTGTACGAGAGTGTCGCCCCGTCTGAGGCCGTCGAGGCGGAGCCGTCGACCTCGACCGACAGCTCCGAACGCGACTCCGAGAAACGTGCGATCGGATCCGCGTGCGCGACCGTGACGGAGGCCGTGGCGACAGCGCTCGACGCGCCGAGGCTGTCCGTCACGGTCAGGGATACCTCGTATGTACCTGCCTCGTCATAGGCGTGGGTCGGCATCGCCTCTGTGGAGGTGTGACCATCGCCGAAGTCCCAGGCGTAGCCGGCGAGGGTGGCACCATCCGACGTGGTCGACCCGCTGCCGTCGAAGCTCACGACAAGACCGTCCCTGGTCGAGCCGATCTGCGCCACGGGAGCAATGTGCGCCGCTTCCTCTCCGGCGCCCCGCACGATCACGTCGTCGACCGAGATCGTTACGGGACCGTTGGTGATGGTGCCGGTTCCGTAGGCGCCGACCCCGAACTCCCCTGCGCCCTGGAGGGCTGCTTCGGTACTGGTCGCTGTCGCGGTCCACTCGTCAGGCTCCGTAGATCCCACGGGCCAGACCTTGATCTTCAGGTCGGTGCGGGACGCAGTCGGCTGTGCTGCCGTGAACCGTACGTTCAGGCGTTCACCCGCCGTGTAGGTGAAACCCGACAAGGTCTTCGCGGCGATCAACGTCTCCGCCGTCCCGACAACCGAGGCGAGGTTCACGATGACGGCTCCCGCCGCCGTGATCCGCAGCTTCGCCCGATACTCGCCATTCTCATTGCGGTGACCCGCGAGGTTGAAGTGGATCCCTCCCCCGTCGGCTACCCGATCGACCGAGAAGACCGACGACATGTCGAACTCGGACGCTGTCGCTCCTTCGAGCGTGGTTCGGCGGGTCTGGCTCTTATTCAGCGAGATCTTCCCGACGCCGTCGGAGACCGAGAAGCTTGTAGTCCCCGACCAGGTACCTCCGATGTCGGCGGCGGCCCAGCCGCTGGATGAGCTGCGCTCGAAGGTATCTCGGACGAGGAAGACCTCGGCGAAGACCTCGACGTCGTGGCTGACGCTGGCCGATGAGCCGAGGCTGTCGGTCACCGTCAGAGTGACGGTGTACGTGCCCGCTTCTTCGTAGGTGTGGGTTGTGGCCTCGCCAGAGCCCACTGTGCTGTTGTCGCCCCAGTTCCATGCGTAGGTCAGACTCGCACCGTCCGAAGCGGCCGATTCGTCCGCATCGACATGCACGGTCGGGCCGCTCACCGAGATGTCGAAGGCGGCAATCGGATCCGCATGCTCGACCTCGACCTCCGTCGTCGCCGGTGCGCTGTCGGCGCCCGAGTCGTCGGTCACGACGAGCGCAACGGTATAGGTCCCGGCACCGTCGTAGCTGTGCGTCGGGTTTGCCTCGGTCGAAGTCTCACCGTCACCGAAGTCCCACGCGTAGGCAGTGACCTCTGAGCCCTCGGCCGCCGTCGAGCCAGCGGAACTGAAGGATACAGTAAGGCCGTCCGCCTCGCTGCCGATCACTGCGGTGGGCGCCTCGTGGGGCGCGGTCACCGTGACAGAAGCTGTCTTCGTGGCCGTTAGCCCGCGGTCGTCGGTGACCCTCAGCGTGACCGTGTATGTGCCCGCGGACGAATACGTGTGCGACACGATCGCGGTGCTCTCCTTCGGTGTGCTGTCGCCGAAGTCCCACTCGTAGCCGGTGATCGAGTGCCCGGAATCCGCAGAGGAGGCGCTTCCATCGAAGGTGCGAGTGAGATCCTCACCGGCGACGGTGAAACTCGGCGTCGGGGCCTCGGCGCCGGTGCCGATCGCATAGTGCTGGGCGACCTGCTGCGCGTTGAGCGCCGCCCCATACACGGCGACCTCGTCGATCTGCCCGGTGAAGTATGAGCTGCTCGGCTGGCTCGGCCACCCGTTCAGGTTGTCGCCACCGACCCTCCAGTAGCCCGTGTAGCCCTGAGCCGTCGTGACCGACGGGTTGGATGCCGCCAGCTGACCGTCGACGTAGAGCGCCATACCGCCGGAGCCCTGAGTGGCCACCACATGGTGCCAGCTGCCGTCCGCGTACGAGCGGCCGCCCGGCGTCGACACCGTCTGCACTCCACCGGGGTAGTTCCCGTAGATGATCTGGCCCGAGTTCGTCAGGTAGACATGGCGGTCGTAGGAGGACGAGTTCCCCGTCCTCGCGTCGCCGTAGCCGATGAGCTTGCCGCCGGAGCCGCTGGTCGACTTGAACCACAGCTCCACGCTGTAGGCCGGTGTCGCCGAGATGGTCGTGGAGGTACCGGCGCTGCCGTTCGTGGTGCCGTTGAACCTCGCCGAGCCGGTCTCGCCCGAGATCGGCGAATCCGTCATCGCGGTCACGCCGCTACCGATCCGAGCCTCGTAGCTGCCCGCCCAGTCGCTTGCCAGAGAGTCACCGCCGAAGCGCCAGTAGATGGACGGATCGTCGTTGAGAACCTGGCTCGCGTACGCCGACGGTGCGGTGTTCGTGACCGTCGCGGTGACCCACGAACTGGTCGCGGAGTTGCCGTCGCCGTCCTTGACGACGACGCGGTACGTGTGGGACGAGCCTGCCTGCAGGCCCGAGGCCGTCAGGCTCACAGTGGGAAGGTTCCAGAACGTGGACTTGCCCACCTTGCTGTCGCTCGGAGCGCTGGCCCCCTGCTCCCAGAGCTCGTACGTCAGGTCGCGGTCGTCCCGGTCCCAGTTCGAGCCGATCCTCACCGCCACCGTGCCCGGCAGCACCGACTTCGCCGTGGGGGTCCAGTCCGAGCCCGACAGACGCGGACCCTGCTTGGCGCCGCCCTGCGGGTTCCGCGCGAAACGCACGAGGCCCTGCTGCCGCTGGTTATTCAGCCCGATGAACTCTCCGCCGAAGACCACGTAGTCGTCGTTACCCGTGATGGTCCAGCCGGCCTGACCCATTCCGGACGCGGTTCCGCCGAGCCAGTCGGGGAACCAGTTGACCGCGGCGGGAGCCGGGTATCCGCTCCAGTCGGCATAGATGCTGTTGACGTACGGGGAGCGGGTCAGCGTTCCCTTACGCTCTGCGGTGTAGACGGTCGCATTGCGCATCGTGCCGTTACCCTGCGGAAGACCACCCGCTGTCGTGCACTCGTGCTCGTGTCCCGTGCTGTAGACATTGGTGCCGTCGCTGAAGACGCCGTAGTGGTCGCCGTGGCAGTCCGCGATCCAGACGATATCCCCCGACTGCCCTTCGGCGGCGAAGAGGCCCTCGAGATTGCCGGTCGCGACGTCGGCGAAGACCCAGCCGGTGCCGTAGACGTTGTGGTCGTCCGCAGTGACGGCCCAGATGCCCGCCTTGCCCGAGTTTCCGGAGCCGTCATTACGGCCGTTCTTCACGGTGTTCGTGACACTCCAGGGAAGGAGCGATCCATTCGTGAGATCGAGGGCGCCGAGGCCTCGCTGCGTAACGCCATTCACGCGGGCGAAGCGCCCGGCGATGATCAGCTTCCCCCCGCCCGGAGCCATCACCATCGAGTCCACCTGCAGGTCAGTGGTGGGCGCCCAGCCGAGCACCTGGCCGTTCGAGGCATTGGCCGCGGCGAGGTTCTGTCGGCTGATGCCGCCGGCGGCACCGATGAGGCCGCCGAAGTAGACGACCGTGTCGGTGGCCACGATGGCATTGACGTAGGACCCGCCGATCGCCGGCTTGAAGGTGTTGGAGAGCTGCCCCGTAACCGTGTCGAATGCGGCGACGTTGAAGCGGGTGACGTCGCCGACCTTCGAGAACGACCCACCCACGTAGAGCGTGCGCCCGTCAGGAGAGAGGGCGAGCGACTTCACCGTGCCGTTGATCTGCGGCGCGAACGGGAGCAGGTTTCCCGTTGTCACGTCGTAGGCGAGCAGGTTCGAGCGCGGCGTCAGGTTCGTGCCGGGTGCGGCGTTGGCCGGCCGCGTCTGCGAGAAGCTGCCTCCGGCGTACACGACGTTGCCGTTCATCACCTGCGTCCATACGATGCCCGAGTCGAGCTGCACCGTGGGAAGGCCGTCGGCTGTCACCGTCTGGGCATTGCGCTGCTCGATCGGCGCGACGCCGCTGAGGTCGCCCTCCGCGGCCACGGCTGCCGTTCCGGTCGCCACGGCTCCTGTGAGCACGAGCGCTGTGGCGGCGACCGTCGCAGCGATGCGAGTGATCTTGGTTGTGAACTTCATGAGGTCCCCCGACTCAGTTCTGTTCGGCGAAGAGCGCGATGGGCGCCCCCGCGACGTATTGGATGCTCACCGAGATGTCCGAACGGGACTCCTCGGGCAGCAGAAAGACATAAGTGGCCGACGCGGTCTCATCCGCATCAAGCGATCCGGAGAAAGGTGCGTACGGGTCGGATGTGGTCGGCTGACCCAGGAGGTCGTCGCCGGATGTGAGGCTGACCATGGCGGTGGACAGGTCGATCGGCTCGTCGCCGCCATTGTGCACCGATAGCTCCACGGCCACAGCGGGTCCGGCGATCTCACCGGGCGTCTTCGCCGTCACTGAGATGCTGCGGACTTTCTCGATCCACGCGGTCACCCCGGCGCCGACGTCGGCCTTCTCGTCGAGGCCGACCTCTTTCGTGGGCGATGCCGGTGCCGTCTCGACGACGTCATCGGTCGTCCCCCCGTCCGGCGCCGGCACCGTCTCCGTCCGACCCGTCGTCGTGTTCTGCGTGCCGCCCTCAGACGGCGCAGCAGCAGACGGCCCTTCGGCCGTGCCGACACATGCAGAAAGGGTGATCGCCAACGCGACCACCGCCAGCGCGGCCGAATACCGCACAAATCGTCGTACCCCAGTCAACGAGACTCCCCAGTCTCAATGAAGCCACCACCGACAGTCGACGTCGTTCACCCGTCGCGCACTGGAAGTGTCGTCGAATTTCCCCAAGGTGGGCATCGTAACACACCATCGCGTGTCCGGAACACCCTCGCCAGCAACCTGCGGCCCTCTGGTCTGGAGGGCGAGCGACGCCACTCCCCTATAGTGAGGTGCCGGGGGAATTATGGTCTTGGAACTGGTCACCGTGACTTTCCGCGGCGAGGACGCCTTTCAGCGTCTGCAGGCGCAGTCCGTCGCGAGATTCGCACAACCGGGAACCTTCTCGCGGATCACGGTCATCGACAACGGCGAACCCTCCCTCAGCGAAACTCGGCGCCGACGGCTGCGCGGCGCGTACGGCCCGCACTCGGAGATCGTCGACATCGTCGATGCAGACGAGATCGCCGCCGTCCCGTCGACCAGCGGCTGGCTGAGCCAGCAGGTGCTCAAACTCAAGGTCGCCGAGCGTGTGAACGCGCCCTGGTACGTCCTGCTCGATTCGAAGAACCACATCATCCGGCCTGTCACGCGGGCCACCTTCCTGGGAGCCGACGGCAAGGCGCACGGGGCCACGCATTCCTACGAGACCCATCCGCTGCGGCCGCGCCTCCTCACGACACTGAACTACTTCGGCCTGCCGGAGAGCCACGTCAGCCAATACCCGCGGACCGCCACGCCGTTCGTCATGCACACCCATACCGCCCGCGACCTGATGTCCCAGGTCGCCCAGGACGCGTCATTCGAGGAGGCGTTCGTCGCGGCCGACCTGTCGGAGTTCTTCGCCTATTCCGCCTGGATCCTCGCATCAGGCAGGAGCTGGGATGACCTGTATACAGGCGAACCCCTTCAGGCCCCGGTGGTGTGGGGCAAGTCCGCCCGCGGCCAGGATGCGACAGAGGATGCGCAGCGACTGTCGGCACCGTTCTTCGCCATCCATCGGTCCTCCCTGTTCCGCGCCGATCGAAGGACGATAGACGACGTCTGCGCCCTGTGGGTCTCCTGCGGCCTCGTCGACAACATGAATCGCGCACGCGCAGTGATTCGCCACGCACGCACCGACCTTCTGCGGGAGAAGGCACGTGCCCGTCTCCGATCCATCGCTCGCCGTGGCGAGGGATCCGGAGCGCCGGGAGGCGCTCTTTGACGTCTCCGCTCGCACGGTCGGCGGCGCGCGGCGCCCTGTTCACGTTCTCGGCACAAGCCGCGAAGATGCTGCTCCAGCTCGCGTCGGTCGTCGTGCTGTCACGGCTCCTCTCACCTCACGACTACGGGCTTCTGGCGATCGTCCTCGTCGTGGTCGGCATGGGGGAGATCTTCCGCGACTTCGGACTGACCTCCGCTTCCATCCAGGCGCCCACGCTGACGCGGGGCCAGCGGGACAATCTCTTCTGGATCAACGCCGGGATCGGATTGCTTCTGACGGGTGTGATGTTCCTCTTGGCCCAGCCCATCGAAGCACTCACCGGCCAGCCCGAGATCGTGGGCATGGTCCACTGGCTCTCGCTCATGTTCCTCCTCAACGGCCTGACGACGCAGCACCGCGCCTCCCTCATGCGGGATCTGAGATTCCGGGCGCTCGCGATCGTCGACGTGACGGCGGCGTCCACGGCACTCGGAGTAGCCATCGTGGCCGCCCTGATGGGGACGGCCTACTGGGCCCTCGTGCTGCAGCAGCTGACGAACGGGGTCGTCGTCCTGGCGGGAGCCCTTGCGGCGGGACGCTGGCTTCCGCGCTGGTATTCACGTCGACACAGCGTGCGGAGCCTGATCAGCTTCGGCTGGAACATCGTCGCCACCAACCTGCTCGTCTACGGCGGCTCCCAGCTCGACACGATCATCATCGGCCTCAAGTTCGGCCCGACCTCCCTGGGCCTCTACAACCGCGCATACCAGCTGGTGATGACGCCACTCAGTCAGGTCCGGGCCCCGATGAAGGGGGTGGCTCTGCCCGTCCTCTCCCGCGTCCAGCAGGACCCTCCCCGCTTCGACGTCTACATCACCTCGGCCCAGTTGGCGCTCGGATACGTGCTCGGCATCCCCCTCGCGCTCATCGCTGCGCTGTCCGACCCCGTCGTGCGAGTCATGCTCGGCCCGCAGTGGACAGAGGCAACACCGATCATCAGTCTGTTCGCCACAGCCGGTCTTCTGACGACGCTGGCGTTCGTGGGCTACTGGGTCTACCTCGCTCGCGGACTCGGGCGTCAGTTGTTCGTCTATACGATCGTCACGACGTGCATCAAGATCGTCTGCATCGTCACGGGCTCGTTCTTCGGCGTCCTGGGGGTGGCGATCGCCTTCGCCGTCGCGCCGGCGATCTCGTGGCCGCTGTCACTGTTCTGGCTGTCGCGCATCACCCCGATGCCCACACGCCAGCTCTACGCGGGCGCCTCACGGATCCTGATCACCGCGGCAGCGGCAGCGGCAGCGGCGTGGGGAGCGTCGCAACTCGTCACAACGCACGACGCAGTCGCGATGCTCGCTGTCGGAGTCATCGCGGGTCTGGCGGCGGCGAGCCTGTTCCTGCTGGTGCCGCTCTACCGGACGGATGCGCGCAAGCTGATCCAGTTCGGTCGTCTCATGGTGTCCCGCAGCGAGCGGGCCTGAAGCCCCGATGGCGACGGTCACCCGGCCGTTCGCACATGAGGCAACAACGGGTCACGCACCAGTCCGAGGGGGTCGGCAGCCCCCAACCGCGTGCTCTGAGCGGTCATGGAAGTCTCCAGGCGCAGGTCATGCCCGGCCAGCTGCTGCGACATCTCAGGGAAGCTCGAGTAGTGCGGCGCGAGGAGATGCCCCGCGCTCGCGAGCAGATAAAGATCCACGACGGACGAGCGGAGCGCCGCTTTCGAGTTGTACGCTCCCTTGTCCGTCAGCGCGAAGACGTTCGGGATCTCGTCGATCAGCCGTTCCTGGCCGTCGGTCGTGTCCGCGGAGACGAAGAACCGGATGCCCGGTCGTTCTCGCACGATCTGCCGCATGCGCTCCAGGAACCACTCGAGGGGAGAATGCGCCAGCGTCTGCTCGTTGGACACGGGGTGAGTCCTCACCATGACCCCCACATAGGGCGCGCCTGCCAGGTGAGAGGTGTGGAAGGCGACGATGCGCTCGGCGAGATCAGGGACAGGGCGAAGCGATCGGAACTCCTCACCCCATGACGCCGCGCCCGCCGGCAGACGCAGCGCGTGTGCCGTGCGGATCTGCCAGACGCGGTCGTCTCGAGCGGAATCGATCCACGTCAGATCCTCTCCGCGATACGGATGGCGGATCGCGAGAGCACGTGACCGGAGGGGCGAGACCGTCCGGTCGTCCACCTCCCAGAGCTCGTCGAAGCGGGCTCCAAAGCGTTCTCCGAGCGGCCACACGTAGGCGAAGTCACGACCGACGTGCCGTGCGAGCGAGCGAGCGCCGAGCACGACTCTGACGCGGTTGCCCAGCCCGTGGTAGACCCTCGGCGCCGCGACCACCAGCCGGCGACGCGCGGAGCGCCCCCCGCTCACACGCCGGCCCCGTCGCTGTCTGCGCGGAACCGGAGACCGGCCCGCGTTCCGCGCAGCGCGGGCCAGATCGAGCCCGACGGACGGAGGAACTGACGCCGGCCGCCGCGCAGCAGGATCTCGTACGCCGCGGGCAGGGCGCGGCGACGCCACCTCCTGCGATCGATGAGACGCCGGTGCTTCTCCGCGAACACGAGTCGATTGCGCACGTTGTAGTAGTAGTACAACGCGGACTTGCCGCTCTCCGTGCCGGCTCGCTGCGTGCCGCCGGGACTGTGGATGGCGCGGATGTCGTCGGCGACCTCGACGGTTCCGCCGGCTTCCGCCACGCGCACGGAGAGATCGACGTCCTCCCAGTACAGGAAGTAGTCGTCGTCGAACCCTCCCACACGCTCCCACAGGGAGGCGCTGGCCGCTACGCACGCACCACTCACCCAGAGGGCGGATCTTTCGTAACGGACGCCTTCCCGCACCCGGCGCATCGAGCCGGTGTCGAGGTCGAGCTCCATCAGCGAGGCGAAATGAGAGCCGTCCGGGCGGAGGACCAGCGGTGAGACGAGCGAGTCCGGGCTGCGCGTCGTGTGCGCCGCCAGCATCGCAACGCCGTCCTCCTCCACATGTGCGTCGGGATTGAGGAGGACCAGCGACGTGGCGCCGAGCTCGATCGCCCTCGCAGCAGCGACGTTCATGCCCCCGCCGAAGCCGAGATTCCGCTCCGGCTCGACGAGCGACCACCCGTGTTCCGCCGCAAGCTCCCGCATCCTCGCCCGCTCACCGGCGGTGGTCGGGTTGTCCACGACGACCACGAAGGCGCCCTCGGGAAGCATCGTGCGAGACAGCCCCTCTTCGACGAGCGCGTGCGAGCCGTAGCTGACCACCAGCAGTGCCACGGTCATCGTTCCGCGGTTCCGCTTCCCTTGAGCTCGGCATCGATGCGAACCATGTCGCGGAACCACTTGATCGCGGCCGCGCACAGGAACAACGTGCAGCACGCGAAGATCGCCCCGTACAGGGCGAGGAAGCCCGGCGTCCAGCCCCACAGCACGAAGACGGCACAGAGCACGCCATAGTCCGTCGGCAGGAGCAGGATCGATCGCAGCGGACTACCACCGCCGGCCGCCGCCGACGTCTCGACGCCCTTCTTCGCCTTCAGCAGGTCGTTGAGGATCATGCCGAAGAAGGTGGCGTTCGCCACCACGGTGAACAGGAGAGGTACCGTAAGCCAGCCGACCGGGAGCTCGATCACTCGACTCAACCCGACGAGGACGGCGAGGTGGAGCGCGGAGATCTTCACGGAGTCGACGAAGTGGTCGAGCCATTCACCTGCGAGCGAGCCGCCGCTGCGAAGACGCGCGACCTGACCGTCGGCGGAGTCCCACGCGTACCCCAGCGCGAGCAGCAACCAGGCGACCACGCCGGACCACACGGCGACGGGACCGAACGCGATGAGGGCGATGCCGGAGAACGTGAAGACGGCGCTCACCAGCGTCACCTGATTCGGCGACAGACCGAGGCGGTAGGCGAGGACGGCCAGCAGACGGCCGACGCGCCTGTTCACCCAGACCGAGTAGGCCGGCGCACCCTTTGCGGCGCCCTTCTGCGCGCTGGCCAGCCGTCCATGAATCTCGCGTATCGACTCCACTGGCATCTCCCCCTCACCACGGCCGCGCGAGTGCCACGGCATGCTGTGGTGAGACGACGCTACCGCACTGCACGGGCGGCCGTCGCCCGGACCCCGCATGACCGTTGGACGGATCCAAGCGACTCCGGGCGACGAGCGTCCCTCACCTCAGTGGCGTGTAGACGTTCGCGGCCGCGCCCGTCGCTCCCCATGTGTTGCCGCTCATGGCGGGAGCATTGGAGGTCGGTGCGATCACATTGCAGGTGCTGTGAAGGCGCTCCGGGCCGAACACGTTGCCCGTGATGCTGAGCGGGAAGCTCGACGGCGTCCGTGCGATGTTCACGGTGCAGGCGCCGCCCTGTAGGTAGTTGTCACGGATCGTGATGGCGCCCAGCTTCGTGCGGTTCGCATCCTGAGTGATCTGGATGCCCGCGTTGTGCGCATCCTCGAGGCGGTTGCCCTCGATGAGGATCTTCGCGCCCGCTTGGATCTGGATCGAGTCGTCGTGCGTCGCCTTGCCGTCGCGCAGGGGGTCTGCGGCCCAGTGCGACGAGTCGTGCAGCCAGGAGTCGCGGACCGTGACGTTGCTGCCGAGGACCCGCACCGGGTCGACGACACCGTGGATGTTGACCCTCTCGGCGGTGAAGTTGCTCCCGAAGATGCCGTTCCACGTGGGAGAAGGGTGCGCGGCGACGAGTTCGGAATCGATGACCGTGAACGACGAGCCCGTCTCGAAATTGTTGAGCAGTCCGAGGCTCGACGGCTTCGTGCCTCCGACGATCTTCGTGTTCTTGATGACGGCGCCTGAGGCCTTGACGGTGATCGTGCCACGCACCTCCAGGCCATCGATGACCGTGTCGGGCTTCGTGATGGTGATGTCGCCGTTGTGGACCTTGAGCTTGACGCCCGACGGAACGCCCGTGGTCGCTGCAGTGGGATAGGCGGATGCCTTGGCCGCAGCACTGGCTGACGCGGTCGGCGTCGGCGTCGGCTTGGGCGTCTCAGTCGGCTTCGGAGTCGCTGTCGGCTTGGGCGTGGCAGTCGGCTTGGGCGTCTCAGTCGGCGTCGGAGTCGCGCTTGCCGTGGGCTTCGGCGTCGGAGAGGCTGTCGCGGTGGGGGTCGGCTGGGGCTTGGCGGTGACCGTCGGCTGAGGCTTCGGCTTGGCTGCGGCGGCCTGCTTCTTCGTGGGCGTCACCTTGGCGGACAACAGAGAGAACGTGGCCTTCGGGCTGGAGGCGCTCGTGTAGAAGCGCGATGCAGCCGTGCCGGAGGATGTCAGACGGCTCTTGGACGCGTCGGTGGCACTGGCCCGAACCGACTTGCCGCCGATCTTCGCGACCGCCGTCAGCGAGACCTTGCTCGTGCCCGACAGCGAGAACGAGATCGTGATCCGCTGACCGGCTGTCGCCTTGGTCTTCAGCCGGACAGGACCCGCGAGCGTCTTCTGCTTCTGCGTGGACCCGGTCTTGTTGATGCGCTTCAGGGAGAGCTGCGTGACACCGGACGGGTAGACGCGAACCTGCGCGACATAGGACCCCGCCGTGCCGTTGCGAAGCGCGACGCTCGTGTATGCGCCAGAGCCCTTCTTGGGGAGCGACCGGAGGGAGTAGTTGATCGTCGCGTTGCCGTTCACGAGCTTGCTGGAGCTGAGTGCGACCGAGGCGGTGGACCCCGGCTTGACGGCGTAGGTCTTGGAAGCGGCTTGCGCTGCCGGCGCCACCGCGAATGAGCCGGCGATCGCAAGAAGAACCGACAGCACGATCGCGGTCGATCGTCGGAGCCGGCGCTCTGTGGGCAGGGGTGAGGGGGTCAGGGGTTTCAAGGGCGGCGTCCTATTCGGGGGGTGGGGCGTACGCTCTTCGCGCTGGGGGTGCGCGGCATGCTTCGGGTAGGCACGGGCGTCAAACTCGCACCAGAGTACCCAGGGGGGTGCGGGTACTCCTGCCGTCTGAGATCTTTCTAATGCGTCCATACCACACAAATCAAGTGCTTGGAACATGACGCGCCGCGAGCGAGAAGGCAGCGAGAGGACGTGTCGGGCCTCCGGACCCTCTTTCGCGGCGTGCCCACGCCTGCTACGATCCACGCCATCAGCAGCCCGTCACCTGTGGGGAGGTGCGCCGGTGCACGAGTATTTCCGCGTCTTCGCGCGCAGAGGAACCGTCATCACGCTCGTCGTCGCGGGGGCGATCGGGCTCCCCGCTGTCTCGGCCGAGGCGGTTAGCCCTCCACCGCCACCTGAACTCGTGGCGCCCGAGAACGGATCATCGGCGGCTCCCGGCACGTCGCTGTCGGTGAAAGCGGGCGAAGCCGGCGGTGCGCCCGTGGACGTCACCTTCCACGCCGCCCCACGCGGCAGCGGCGGCGGGGCAGCCGGAGCGCCGTTCACCCTCCTGACGCTTCCCGACACCCAGGGGTACACCATCACTCCGACCTACACGGGCATCCTTCGCGATCAGCTCGACTGGATCGCCGCGCAGCGCAGCGAGCTGAATCTCGCGTTCGTGACGGGACTCGGCGACATCGTCGACAACCAGATCTCGGCTCCCCAATGGACGCGAGCGTCGGAGTCGATGGCGATCCTCGACGACGCGGACGTGCCGTACGCGGTACTGCCCGGCAACCACGACTTCAACCTCGCCACCGGCGACTTCACCGGCTATGACACGTACTTTCCCGTCAGCCGCTTCCGGGATGCCGGCTGGAACTCCGACCAGGTCCGCTACGGCGGCCACTACGGCCAGAACGAGTTCGGACCCGACGCGCAGGATCGACAGAACATGAACAGCTACTCGTTGTTCCGGGCAGGAGGCATGGACTTCATGCTCCTGACGCTCGAGCTCAACGCCCCCGACGGGGTACTGGCCTGGGCCGACCGAGTCGTCGATGCACATCCGTCCTACCGCGTCATCGTCGCCACACACTCGTACGTTTTCACGAACGGTTCGCTCGCCAACCAGGTCCAGCGCACCGATCAGCCGGGCAACAGCGGCGCGCAGATCTTCCAGAAGCTCGTGCAGCCCAACTGCAACATCTTCCTCGTCGTCAACGGCCACTTCTCGGACGGACCTCGCGGCGAGGCGAACCGCGTCGACCAGAATGCCTGCGGACAGCCCGTCTACGGAGTCCTGACCGACTTCCAGGGGCGCGGCAACGGCGGCGACGGGTGGCTGCGCTACTACCGGTTCGACCCGTCCGCGAACCAGATCGAGGCCGTGACGTACTCGCCCACGCGGGGCGAGTACGAGCGGGATGCCGACAGCTCCTTCACCCTGGCCTACGACATGACGCCGCCCAGCGAGCTCCCGGCCATCGGGACCGTGTCGATCGCCGGCGGGGGCGTCGCATCGGTCGAGATCCCCGACGTGCCCGACGGCACCGTCCTCGACTGGTACGCCACGGTCGACGACGGCTCCGCGAGCACCCGCGGCCCGACCTGGTCGGTGACGGTGTCGGCGGTGCCGTCGGTGTCGGTGCTGGCCGAGGACGCGTTCTCCCGCACCGTCGGAGCAGGCTGGGGCACCGCAGACACCGGCGGACCGTGGACGGTGAACTCCACCGCGAAGATGACGGTGGCCGCCGGCGCGGGACGAGTCTCCGCGAACGCCGGCTCCACCCTCAACGCCACCCTGCCATCCGTATCGACCACCGATATCGACGCGCACGTGACCGCCACCATCGACCGCATCCCGCAGCAATGGCTCGGACTGTCCTTCTTCACCCGCCAGATCGGATCCGGCGGCTACGCCGCACGACTGCGGATCCAACCCACCGGCGCCGTCACCCTCGAAGCCCTCCGCGACTCCACCGTCCTGGCATCCGCACCCACCGGCACCGCCACAGCAGGAACGGCCATCCACGTCCGCATGCAGACCGAAGGCACCAGCCCGACCACCATCCGAGCCCGAGCCTGGCTCGACGGCACCACCGAACCCAGCATCTGGCAGATCACCACCACCGACAACACCGCCGCACTCCAACAACCCGGCACCCTCCGCCTCACCACCTACCTCAGCTCCAGCGCCACCAACGGACCCGTCATCGTCACCTACGACAACCTCACCGCCACCACACCCGGCGCACGCTGAGCCGCAGAGACGCGGACGGAGCCGCGTGGACGGAGCGGCGTGGACGGCGGAGCCGCCGACCCGTGGAGCGTGATGAGGGACCCCCGACAGGCGGGCTAACATGGGGCGCCATGGGGGAAGACCGCGATCAGAATCAGGGAAGTCCGCGGGAGATCACGGTCCTCGAGTCCTTCCCCACGCCGAGCGCGACGACCAATCCCTACATCCACCAACTGGCGGAGGCCCTCGAGGAGGACGATCTCGTCACCCTGCGCACGTTCTCCTGGAGGGAAGCGTTGCTCGGCCGCTACGACGTTTTCCACGTTCACTGGCCGGATGCGCTTCTGGCTGCACGAACCCGACCCCGGCGCGCAGCCAAGGTCGCCCAGGCCTGGCTGCTGATCTCACGGTTGCGGATCTCACGCGTTCCCATCGTCAGGACCCGACACAACGCGACTCCCCACGAGTCGAGCCGGACAGCGCGTTGGTTCGAGCGGAAGCTGAATGAGCTGACGACGGTCACGATCCATCTCACGGAGGCGAGCGACCGCAGCGAGCGGGACATCGTGATCCCGCACGGCCACTACCGCGACTGGTTCGCCCCGTTCCGGCGGGAGGAGGTCACGAGGGGCCGGATCTCCTTCGTCGGCTTGATCCGACGCTACAAAGGCGTCGAGGATCTGATCGCGTCGTACTCGCGCCTGGCGGAGGAAGACCCGACAGTCAGTCTCGCGATCGCCGGACGACCACGGGACCCAGTGCTCGAGACCGAACTGCGGGGTCTGCTCGCGGATCTCCCCCGGACGGAGGCGATCCTCGAGTATGTCGACGATGCCACCCTCGTGCAGGTGATCACGTCCAGCTCACTGGTCGTGTTGCCCTATCGTGGGATGGGCAACTCCGGCGTCGCGTTGGCAGCGCTCTCCCTGGATCGTCCCATCCTCGTTCCTCGAGGCCGGACGACCGAGTCTCTGCGGGACGAGGTCGGACCGTCGTGGGTCCATCTGTTCGAGGGCCAGCTCACCGGGGATATCCTTGCCTCTGCCCTCGCCAGCCCTTCACCGTCGGAGCCGCCCGCCATGGAGCTGCGAGGGTGGGAGTCCACCGCATCGCGGCACCGAGAGGCCTTTGGGAGGGCGATCGCCATCAGAGAAGGAACCCACGGATGAAGAAGCTCGTCGTGGCCATCGCTACTTTCCGACGCCCCGATGGCATTGCGGCAGCGCTCGACGTCGTAGAGCCTCAGGCCACAGAGCTGAACTCGCGGCTCGACGGAGCGGCCTCCGCCACCGTGCTCGTCGTGGACAACGACCCCGAAGCATCCGCGCGGTCAGCGATCACGGCGCGCGGCACGCACTATGTGCACGAGCCGCGCCCCGGGATCGCCGCGGTCCGCAACCGAGCCCTTCGCGAGGCAGAGGCCACGGGCGCGGAGGCGATCGTCTTCATCGACGACGATGAGGTGCCGGAACCCGACTGGCTCTTCGAGCTCACCTCGACGTATCTGCGGACGAATGCGGATGCCGTCGCCGGCAAGGTGATCACTGTCATCCCGGAGGGCACCCCTGACTGGGTCAAGCAGAGTAACGCGTTCGTCCGACCGGTCCGCAGCGACGGCCAGTCGATACCGGAGGCAGCGACGAACAACCTGCTGCTGGACCTCACGACGCTGCGGCGCCTCGACATCGAGTTCGACGAGGCGTTCGGTCTCAGCGGCGGCAGCGACAGCATGCTCACGCTCTTGCTCACCACCCGCGGCGGAGTGATCCGCTGGGCGGAGAATGCGGTCGTCATCGAGCGCGAAGACCCGACGCGCTTCACGAGGTCCTGGGTGCTCGCGCGCTTCTTCCGCTTCGGCAACACCAGCGCACGAGTTCGCATCGCACTGGCAGGAAGCACCGGTAAACGGATTCGCGTCCGTCTCGCGTGCTTCGGCCAGGGATTGGTCCGATGCGTCGCGACGGGCGTCCTCGTTCTCGTCGGCCTCCTCACGCGGTCCCTCCGCAGGCGCGCCCAGGCGGAGCGTCAGTTCGCGCGCGGCGCCGGGCTGATCGCGGGTGCGATCGGCTACACGCACGACGAGTACGGGCGACGCCGGAGACAGCCCGGCTCCTAGTTCGCGGGTCCTGGTCGCCGTCGGTCAAGACTCAGATCACGCGGGCGCCCGGGGCGCATCGCTCACGATCGGACGGAACTTGCCGCGGACCGGCTCGATCTCGTCGACGATCTTGAGCTCCACCGGCGCTTCGCCTCCCACGTGCTCGCGCAGGCGCGCAACCCGCTCCTCGGCGACCTTGCGGGCATCCTGATGCTCGGTGAGACGAATCGTCACCTCGACGGAGTAGTCGGCCGCTTGATAGACCTGGTACTGCCGCAGGTAGTCCGACGATCCTTCGAAGTAGTCGAAGATGTCGCCCGTGAGCGTGCGCCCGCTCGGGAAGACGAGCGAGTCGACGATGCGTCCGTCGATCCGCGTGACACGCCGGAAGGGGCGTCCGCAGACGCAGGCGCCATCGATCCGCGACGTGCGGTCGCCGATCCGGTAGCGCACTAGCGGAAAGACGCGGTTCTCGAAGTCCGTGAAGACGGTCTCTCCCGCGTCGGCTCCCACGGTCGGCGAACCGTCGTCGTTCACCACCTCCAGATGCTTGATGTCCTCGAAGACGTGCAACCCGTTCTGCTCGCGGCACTCCGTCGCGAGCCAGTTGCTCTCCGTCGAACGGTAGATGTTGTAGACCGGGCCGCCGTACACGTCCTCCATCTCCCGACGATGCCCCTCGAATAAGGGGCCCGCCGTGACCCCAACGGCGGAGGTGGGGTGCAGCCGCACGCCCTTCGCTGCGGCGTACTGCGCGACCGTGGACACCCCCCCGATGAACCCGACGATATACTGCGGCTTGTACCGCTCCCAGTCCTTCAGGAAGCGGTCTAGCGTGGTCTCGTCCAGTTGGAGGGTGTGGAAGAGGGTCCGCTTTATCGGCCACCAGAAGAGGTGGTGCTGCAGCTTGCGCACGCCTTTGCGCCACGACCGGTCGATCGTCGCCGCGTTCTCCCACGGATCCACGCCCCACCACGACATGGCGCGCCACTCGTAGGCACGCACCGGGGCACGACGGTCGCTGAGCACGGTCAGCGGATGCCCGGTGCTGCCGCTCGAGACGCTCTTGACCGCGGTCCGGTCGTTCGCCTCCGGCGTCTTGATCCGGTCGTAGTGCTCGCGGATCAGGTCCTTGGTCAGGAAGGGCAACGACGAGAAGACCGAAGGGTCACGCAGCTCCGTCGCGCCGAACCCGTGGGAGCTGTAATAGTCCCGGTAGAACGGGGATTTCTCGAAGGCGAAGCGCGCGATCTCGATGGATCGACGGTCGCGCAGGTCGGCGACCGCCTCGGCGGTCAGTCCATCGTGCGCGAGCAGTTCACGCCACGCGCGGTAGCTCCCCGGCGACAACGCCCGAGACTTGGTATGAAAGGCCAGTTTGTTCACAGCGCCCATGCTGACGTTCCCCTGTTCAGTCGTCGGCCTCCCCAGTGGCCCGTGCCCGAAAGCCTAGTGGCCTCAATCATTCCCCGCAGTCCTCTGCAATGGATGCGGTGTGCCCTGACAGGCGCTAAGCTGAACCTCGTCCGCCAGCGGGGCAGGCGGGAGGTGCACCGGAGGGGTCCGGTGCACGACTGGGGAATCGGCGATGAGGATCGCCATTAGTCGTTGCTTGGGGGGCAAATGACTCTGCGAATCGGCTATGCAGCAGGGGCGTTCGATCTGTTCCACGTGGGGCACCTGAACATCCTTCGCCACGCGCGACATCACTGCGACGTCCTGGTCGCAGGGGTAGTCAGCGACGAGATGCTGCGTCAGGTGAAGGGCATCGAGCCGTTCATCCCGACCGCGGAGCGGGTGGAGATCGTCCGCAGCCTGCGCTTCGTCGACGACGTCCACATCGAGAACGAGCCGAGCAAACTCGCAGCGTGGAAGGTGGTGGGCTTCACCCACTTCTTCAAGGGCGACGACTGGCGCGGCACCGAGAAAGGCCTACAACTGGAAAGGGAGCTCGCCACGGTCGGAGTCGAGGTGGTCTACTTTCCATACACTGCGCATACCTCGAGCAGCCAGCTTCGTCGCGCTCTGGAAAACACCACTGTCGACGGCCTATACAACTACGGCGAGCGAGCTGAGTCCGCCTCGTGAAACGAGTCACGCGGTGGGCAAGCGCGAGCTCAGGTATACGCGTTTCGGGCCGGCCTACAGCTTGCGCAGCAGCACCGATTCCACGGCGTGGTTCTCGCCCTTGTTGAGCACGAGCGTGGCACGGTGCCGGGTGGGCTCGACGTTCTCGCGCAGGTTCGGCAGGTTGATGTCGTTCCAGAAGCCGAGGCCGCGCGTGACCGCCTCGTCGTCGGGCAGTTTCGCCAGCGGCCGGAAGTACGAGTTCGGGTTGGTGAAGGCCGCCTGCCGCAGCGCGAGGAACCGGCTGACGAACCACGACTCGATGTGCTTCACATCGGCATCCACATAGACCGAGAAGTCGAACAGGTCGCTCACCGCGATCTCGTTGGGTGACGGCGCCGGCGCGAGCACGTTCAGGCCCTCGACGATGACGACGTCCGGCCGCCGCACCGTGACCCGCGCGTCCGGGATGATGTCGTACCGCATGTGCGAGTAGAACGGCGCCTGCACCTCGGGCGCCCCCGACTTCACCTGCGTGAGGAACTCGACGAGCGCCCGCCGGTCGTAGGACTCCGGGAAGCCCTTGCGCCCCATGAGCCCGCGTCGTTCGAGCTCGGCGTTCGGGTAGAGGAAGCCGTCGGTGGTGACCAGTTCCACACGGGGCGTGCCCGGCCAGCGGCTCATCAGCTCACGCAGGATGCGGGCGACGGTCGACTTGCCCACGGCGACCGACCCGGCCACCGCGACCACGAACGGCGTCGTCGAATCGGTCTCGCCCAGGAATTCGGCCGTCTCGGCGCCGAGCCGCTTCGTGTTCTCGGCGTAGGTGCTCAGCAGACGGCTGAGCGGCAGGTACACCTCGTGCACCTCGGTGAGGTCGAGCCGGTCGCCCAGACCTCGCAGCTGCACGACCTCGGTCTCGCTCAGCGGGTTCGCCATGCCGCCGGCCAGGCGCGCCCATTCGGCACGGCCGATCTCGCGGTACAGGGAGTCGACGGTGATGGGGGCGTCATCGGTGGGCATCGCGCCCACTCTATCGCCCGCCCGCGCCCCGCTGCCGTCGCCACAGCCCCCGTCCCCTCGCTCGCGAGTCCGCGATTCTGCACCGACACCCACCGGCAGGCGTGTCGTCTCACCGTGGATGCCGGAAGTCAGCGTCCCACCCCCGTCTGCACGCGCCGGATTCGACGCCACTACGCTGGACGGGTGCGCCTGGGAGTTCTCGACATCGGCTCGAACACCGTCCATCTGCTGGTTGCGGATGTGATCCCCGGCGGCAGACCCCTCGCGACGACGAGCAAGCGCACGGTGCTGCGCCTCATGCGTTACCTCGAGCCGGACGGTTCGATCAGCGACGAGGGCGTGCAAGCGCTCATCTCCGCCGTCACCGAGGCGCGTGAGATCGCAGCCGCAGAGAACGTCGCCGAGCTGCTGGCCACCGCCACCAGCGCCGTGCGCGATGCCAAGAACGGCAAGCAGGTGATCGCGCAGATCGAGCAGGCGCTGGGCCAAGACCTGCAGGTGCTGGGCGGCGAGACCGAGGCCCGCTACACCTTCCTCGCGGTGCGCCGCTGGTTCGGCTGGTCGGCCGGGCAGATCCTGCTGTTCGACATCGGCGGCGGGTCACTCGAGCTGGCCGCCGGCGCCGACGAACTGCCCGAAGCGGCCGCCTCCGTACCACTGGGGGCCGGCCGCATGACTATGAAGTTCCTGCCCGACGACCCGCCGGGCCAGGAGGCCGTGGAGCGTCTCCGGGAGCACGCAACCGAGGTGCTCCGTCCCGCCGCGATCGCGCTGGGGTCCATGCCCAAGCCCGACCACATCGTCGGGTCGTCGAAGGCGATCCGCTCGCTCGCCAAACTGTCCGGCACGCCGATGCCGTCGTGGCCGGGCAACGAACGGATGCTGCTGCCGCGCGACGCGCTGGGCTCCTGGATCCCGCGCCTGGCCAAGCTGCCGGCATCCGCGCGGCAGGAACTGCCGGGTATCACACCCGACCGCACGTTCCAGATCGTGGCCGCCGCGGTCGTGCTGCACACCGCGATGACGATGCTCAAGGCCGAGTCGCTGACCGTGAGCCCGTGGGCGCTGCGCGAGGGCGTGCTGCTGCGTTACATCGAGTCGCTCTCCTGGAGCGCACCCGGCGCGTAACCGGCCAGAACCGTGGATGCCGCGGGCGCGCCACGACGAGTCATCCGGAATCGGGTGCCGCTGTCCTGCGCTCAGATGACCCGGTCGTTGCCCCCGTCGACGCTGAGGTGCGCACCGGTCGTGGCGGGGAATTGCTCGCAGAAGGCTGCGACGGCATCGGCCACGGTGGCGCTGCGCACCTCGACACCGAGTAGGTTGCGTGTCTTGTATTCGTCCACAGTGAGGCCGTAATGGGCTGCACGCTGCTGCAGCAGCTCCGCTGTCCAGATCCCTGTGTCGAACACCGCGTCGGGCTCGACCTGGTTCACACGGATGCCGTCGGGTGCCCATTCCAGCGCGGCGACGCGCATCAGCTGCGCCGCTGCGGCCTTGCTTGCCGAGTACGCGGCCACGCCCGGGCCCGGGGCGGCGACGTTCTTGGTCGACACCAGAACGACTCTGCCCCCACGCGGCGCCAGGCGAAGATATGGGTGCGTCGCGCGCAGCACGCGGGCGACTGCGGTGACGTTCACCTGGAGTGCGCGGGCCCACACATCGTCGTCGAGCTGGTCGATCGATTCACTCGGCGGGAAGATCCCCGCCGCCACGACGAGCATGTCGACGCCCCCGAAGTCGCGCACTGCCAGTTCGACCGCCTGTTCGAGGACGGCGGTGTCACTGACGTCGCCCACGAGCGCACGCCACGAGTCCCCGGCATCCACGGTTCGCACGTCGGGGTTCAGATCGATGCCCACGACAGCGGCGCCGTCAGCCAGCAGACGTTCGACGACTGCGCGGCCGATACCCGATGCCGCTCCGGTGACGATGGCCACTTCTCCGCTCAGCGGCAGACGCTTCTTCCCCGCCAGCTTCGCCTGCTCGAGCGACCAGTACTCGATGTCGAAAGTGAGTGCTTCGTCGAGAGATCGATATCCACCCAGCCGGTCGGCGGCGTCCACGACGTCGATGGTGTGCAGCGCGACATCGTGGGCCACCCGCGCGCCTTTGGCCGTGTCGCCGGCCACGACCAGGCCGAGTTCCGGATCGTAGATGACGCGCGGCGCGGGATCGAGCTCGTCGATGCCCTCGGCGACGCGGTGTCGGTTACGCGCGACATAGGCGCGATATCGTTCGGCGTACGCGGCGACATCGCGTCCGACCATCGGTTCGCGCTTCGTATAGAGGACGTGCTCGGGAGTGGCGGTGCCCCGACGCGTCAGCGCCGGCTGCGCGTCACGGCGGGCGAATTCCGCGGCCTTCGCAGAAGTCGATTGACGCAGGATCATAGGGCGGCCGGCGTGGCGCGAAAGCTGCGCCCGCAGGTCGGCGAGTACGACGACCTCACCCTCTCTCTCAGCGGCGCCGCCGTCATCCCCCCACGCGATGCCGCCGAGTTCCTGATCGGCTCTCGCGACCAGCTCGCGGTGTCGTTGCAAGGTGGCATCCGGATCATCACCGAAGGTGAACAGCCCGTGGTTGGTCAGCACGATGGCATCCACCCCGGTCACATCGGTGTCGGCGACGCGTCGCGCGAGGCCGAATCCGGGCATGACATAGGGAAGGACGGTGACCCCCGAGCCCAACACCGCGGTGATCTCCGCAGGCTCGACGGCACGGTTGGTCAGCGCGACGATCGCATCGGCATGGGAGTGGAGCACGAAACGCCCCGGCAGGTATGCATGCAGGAGCGCCTCGATCGAAGCTGTCGGCGCGGCGGCATCGAGGGATGCTTGTCGCAGCTCGTTGACCATGGCCGCATCGCCGAGTGCCGTGAGCTCCAGCAGTTGCGCCAGCCGGTCACGTCGCAGAGGAGCGAACCCGCCTGCTTCGATCGTGGCGAGGTCCCAACCGCTGCCCTTGACGAAGACGACATCGACCATCTCCCCCGTCACGTCGGGGACGCTCGTCTTGACGGAGGTGTTTCCTCCACCATGCAGCACGTACGACGGGTCGGCGCCCAGTGCACGGCTGACTCGCACGATGTCGGCGAGGGCGCGCTCGGCGGCGGCTCCGAACTGCCGGTTCATTGCTGCGCCTCCCAGACCTGCGCCATCGCGGCGAGCACCCGGTCGAAGCGCTCTCCCTGTGCGGCGTATGCGGCGCGGTCGGCCCCCGGCTGCATCACCAGGTCGGGGTCGGGTTCGCCGTTCCATGACTCCACGGACACTCCGATGCCTCGGGCTGCGAGCGATGCGACGCCCCGGGCCCCCAGCTCGGTACCGAGCTGTCGCCGCATGGGGTGACCCACGATATCGGCGAACATCTGCGCCCACAGGGGGTTCTTGGCGCCGCCGCCGGCGAGCGTCCACGGCTCATCGGTCACGGCGACGTCGCTGGCGCGCACCTTCTGCAGCTGCACGCGGTGGTACTGGGTGATGCCCTCGGCCACCGCTCGCGCGATGTGGGGCAGCCCGTGGCTCCCCTTGATGCCGAGGAATGTTCCCGAAGCGCCCAGATGCTCGGGCGCTCCGTGGATGAACGGCAGGAACAGCACGCCATCTGCCAGCGCCGGCACGTCCTGGCCGGCTTCGAGCAGGTCGCGCGGGCTGACCGGCATCGTGGCCCTCGCGCCGAGCACACTGGCAGCCCACTCGATGCTCGCTGCCGACGTCGGCGCGACTTCCATGGCCAGCATGAGGTCCGGGTCAGGCAGCAGCGCGTTGATCGTGACCCGTGGCGGCACTGCATCGGCGGCCACGACGACGGCATTGATCGCCCACGTGCCGACGATCACCGTCACGTCGCCGCGCGCGGTGGCGCCTGCGCCCAGGGGGCTGGCCACACAGTCCATGCATCCTGCGACGACGGGCGTCCCCACCGGGAGCCCGGTTCGCTCGGCTGCAACCTCGGTGACCGTCCCGACGACCTCATCTGACGCGTGCAGCGGCGGGAGGAGTTCCATCCGCTCCCGAGGAACACCGAGCAGGTCGAAGACCTCGGGTTCATACGCGCGGCTGCTGAGGTTCACCAGGCCGCAGCCGGATGAATCCGACAGATCCGCGCTGGCCACACCGGTGAGGCACGCGGTGATCCAGTCCTTACAGGTCAGGGCCCACCGGGCCCGTGTGAGCACTTCCGGCTCGTTCTCGTGCAACCAGCGGAGCAGCACACCCGGCTGTGCAGCCCACGGCACCGAACCGGTCACGAGACGCACGCGCTCCACCTGCGCCGGATCAAGAGCGGCGACGTGGCCTTCGCCCCGGGTATCCGTCGACGCGATGGCGGCCCGCACGGGTTGCAGCTGTTCGTCGACGAGGTACAGACCGTTGCCGTGCCCGGTGGCTCCGACACCGGCGACTTGCCAGCCTTCTCGTTCGAGGTCGGCGTTGAGATCACGCAGCACGTCGGCCACGACATCCCACAGCGCCGTCATGTCGACTTCCTGACGGTCGCGGGCCACGGCCACCCGCGGATTCGGCGCCGATACGGTGCCGATCTCATGACCGTCGAGATCGAACGCAGCCGCCTTCGCCGAGGTCAGTCCGACATCGATTCCGATCACACAGGTCTTCATGCATCTTCTCCGGCTACGGGCGCAGGTTCGCGCACAGTCTTCCCGCGCATGGCACGGGGCTGGAACCGGCGGACTGCTTCACGATAGTCGTTGATCTCCTGCTCCGCCCGCGACCGATCCCAGAGCCCTTCGGCGACCAGAACAGCCGCGGCGCGCGGCGCGCACGTGAGACCCACGTCACTGCCCAAAGCGATCGTCGTACGCCGCAGGAGGATGTCTTCCAGGGTGACCGCGCCCTCTGCGCGCACCGCGTACAGCACTTCCGCGGCGATCGCGCCGCTCTCGTCGTCGATGACCTCCAGCAGTGTGTCGTCGGCCAACGCCGTGACCGCGACGTCTTCGGCGAGTGCGCCGTAGACGTCGAAAAGCCGGTGCGCGATCGCCGAAGGCAGATGGGTAGCGCGCACGAATGCGGCCCGCGCGCTCGCGAGGTCTCCCGCCGGCGCACCGGGCAGCGGGGTCACGCGCGTGGGAGACTTCTGCGACCGCCGACCGAGCATCCGGCTCACTCGTCGGACGACCTGCTCTCCCAGCGCCCGATGGGTCGTGTACTTGCCGCCGATGATGGTGACCAAACCGCGTTCTTCCCCGTCATGCAGGACGATCTCGCTGTCGCGGCTCACGGACGACGGGTCGGTGAGGTCGGCCACGTAGGGCAGCGGCCGCACGCCCGAGTACGACCACAGCACGTCATCGGGGGTGAGACCGGCCTCCGGGATGAGGTCATTGGCCGCGTGGAGCAGGTACGCGACCTCCTCCTCGTCGATCACGATCTCGTCGAGCGTG
Organism: Microbacterium pollutisoli; assembly: GCF_053586795.1. Taxonomy (NCBI): domain Bacteria; kingdom Bacillati; phylum Actinomycetota; class Actinomycetes; order Micrococcales; family Microbacteriaceae; genus Microbacterium; species Microbacterium pollutisoli. The sequence continues at coordinate 196,527 of NZ_JBNYWT010000004.1, read as the reverse complement.
CCGTCGTAGGGCAGGTCGGTCGTACCGATCATGTACATGCCGCACCAGGGCAGCACGAACATGGGCCGGCTGTCTTGCGGCGATTCGAAGAAGATGCAGGTGTCGGGCGCGCCCGGGAAGGGGGCCACGACGAGGTGGCTGCCCTTGGTCGGCCCGATGCGGCGAGGATGGTCGCCGGCGAGGGAGAGAACATCGTCGACCCATGGCCCCGCCGCATTGACGACCACTTCCGCTCTCAGGTCGCGTTCGGTTGCGGTCTCGCGGTCGCGGTACCGGACCCCCACGACGCGCCCGGCGTCGCGCAGAAGCGATGTGACGGGGGTATGGGTCAGCACAGCCGCGCCGTGACGCGCCGCGTCGATGGCCAACTCGATCGCGAAGCGCTCGGTCACGGGCACGTGCGCGTCCTGGAACAGGCCGCCCCACCGCACTCCGCCCGCCGCCACGGACGGCCATTCCCGTTCCAGTCGCCGTCGGAACACGATGCGGTTCAAGGGAAGCCGCTTGCCGATCGACAGCACGTCGTGGAGGATCAGGCCGCACGAGAGCAGCCAGCCCGGCCGCGAGGCGGACTTCGCGAACGGGATGAGCATCGGGTAGGGCTTGACCAGGTGCGGTGCGGTGCGCAGCAGGATGTTGCGCTCACGTATCGACTCGAACACGAGGGGGATCTCGAAGCGTTCGAGGTACTTCAGCCCGCCGTGGATCAGCCGCGTCGCGATAGCCGAGGTGCGGGCGGCGATGTCATCGGCGTCGATCATCACCACTCGCAGTCCCTGCGAGGCGGCTTCGCGGCCGATGGCGAGACCGTTGATCCCTGCGCCGATGACGACGACGTCGGCGGTCTCCGGGGCGGAATGGGTAGTCAAAGCAGGCATGGGGGCGTCCTTCAGAGGTCGCGGGCGCTCCGTGGAGCGCCCGCGACGGGGTTCAACGGGATGCGGTCTCGTACAGCTCGAACGCCTCATCGGGCGTCAAGCCGTCGTGCACGACACCGCGCACTGCGGCGAGCATCGCCGCCGGGTGGTCGGACTGGAAGACGTTCCGCCCCATGTCGACACCGGCCGCGCCCTCTTGGATCGCGCGGTACGCCACCCGCAGCGCCTCCTTCTCCTCCACCTTCTTGCCGCCGGCGATGACGATGGGTACCGGACATGCGCTGGTGACGGTCTCAAAGCCCTCCTCGACGTAGTACGTCTTGACGAAGGCGGCCCCGAGCTCAGCGCTGATGCGCGTCGCGAGACGGAAGTAGCGGGCATCGCGCACCATGTCGCGGCCGACGGCGGTCACCGCGAGCACGGGGATCCCGGCGGCCTGACCCTGGTCGACGAGAGTGGTCATGTTCTTGACGGACTTCGTCTCGTTCTCACCGCCGATGAACACCTGCACGGCCAGTGCAGCGGCATCCAACCGCACCGCGTCGTCGATCGACACCGCGATCTCCTCGTCGGACAGGTCCTTCAGCACGCTCGGACCACCCGATGCCCGCAGCACGATGCCCTTGCCGGTCGTGCTGGGAATCGTCGTCCGCAGTGCTCCGCGCGTGCACATGAGCGCGTCGGCCTGTGGGATCAGCGGCACGATGGAGCGGTCGAGGCGCTCGAGCCCGGAGGTCGGGCCCTGGAAGTACCCGTGGTCGAAGGCGAGCATGACCGTCTTGCCGTCGGCCGGATCGAACACGCGCGACAGACGTGCCTGCATACCCCAGTCCTGGGCCGCGAGGCCCTTCAGCGGGAAGCGGGAGTCGGCGGCAGGGGCGGCGCCGCTGAAGTCAGTGCCGTCGCGGAGGTCGTCGAGGTCAGCCATGGTGGTCTCCTTGTTGTGAGGTTGCGGTCCGCGCCGCGCGCGGTCCGCGGGTGAAAGCGGCGCGCAGTCGTGCCAGGGAAGATCGACCGGTGCCTGTCGCGGCAGCGGACACGATCACCACCAGTACGACCAGCACGCCCTTGAGGATGTTCTGCGCGCCGACCGACCACCCGAGCAGGTTCAGCAGCCCTGACAGAAGCACGAAGAACAAGGCTCCTGTCCAGGCACCGACCGCGACGGGGCGGCCGCCGGCGATAAGCGTCCCGCCGATGACGACGACGGCGATCGAGTCGAGCATGTAAGAGGTGCCGAGCACGGTGCTCGGCGAGATGAACGCTGCCAGCAGCCCGCCGACGAGGCCGGCGAACCCGGCGCTGACCAGGTACGCCGTCGCGGTCACCGCGGTGACGCGCAGTCCGGCCCGTTCGGCGGCACGCTGACTCTGTCCGACCGCGATGATCGAGATTCCCAGGCGGGTGCGCCGGAGAACGAACCAGACTCCGAGCGTCACCACGGCCACCAGCAGGGCCATCACCGGGATGCCGGCGATCTTCGCGTTGACGAAGGCGCGCAGTGCCGGGTCGGCCGCACCGCGGGCGGCGTCGGCCAGCAGCAGAGTGAGCGAGGTCACCACGAGGCTGGTCGCCAGGGTCGCGATGATGGGCGGCACCCGCAGGAGCAGGATCGCCGCCACGCTGATCGCACCCATCGCGAGACCGGCGCCCGTGGCGGCGGCGAGCCCGACCACCGGCCCTGCGGCAGCACCGACAGCGACGGACACGTAGGAGGTCATTGACACGATCGTGCCGACCGATACGTCGATGTTTCCCGGGCCCAGCGTGATGACAAGCATCTGCCCGAGCGCCACGAGGACGAGGAACGGTGCAAGCGTGAGGGCCTGGGTCAGCGGGTCGAGTGGTGAACCCGGACGCACGGTCACGATCAGGGCCCAGATCGCGAGCACGCCGATGAGCGACCAGCCCCACGCTGGCCAGGTGAAGGAGACGCGCGTGGAGCGCGTCGCGGACGCGTCGATGGCGGTCATCGGACGAACCTCTCTGTGATGACACGGCCGGCGAGCACGGCGATGACGATGAGTCCCTGGGCGGCCGACTGCAGGCTCGAGGGCAGGTTGATCAGACTCAGCAGAACGGTGATCAGACCGAGGGTCACTGCTCCGAGCGTGGCCCCCACCGGCAGCGCGCGACCGCCGGCGAATGTGCCGCCGCCGAGGATGACGGCGGCGATCGTCATGAGGGTGTAATCGGTCGCTGAGTTGATGTCACCGGACCAGGTCTGCGATGCGAGCATCAGCCCCGAAAGGATGATGAACACCGCTGCGCACACATATGCAGCGACGCGGATGCCGGTGAGTGAAGTACCGGCCTTTTCGAGTGCCGAGGGCTGCGAGCCCAGCGCGCGCATCTGCATTCCCACGCGCGCACGACGGGAGATGTACCACCCGAGCAGTGTCGCCAGCACGATGAAGACGATGGGCGCGGGGAATGCGGTGGGGCGCCACTGCGAGATCGCCGACAGCCACTCAGGTGTGGCGCCACCCGGGGTCGGGCGGATCTGCAGGCCGATGCCGAGCCAGACGAACGACATCCCCAGCGTGATGATGATCGATGGCACGCCGCGACGTTGCACGACGAAGGCGATGATGGCGTAGGTGGTCACGATCGCCACAATGAGGCCGAGGGCGGCGAGCGGAGCGTCGATGAACAGTGTCGCGGCGATCACCGTGATCAGACCGACCAAGGCGCCGATGCTCAAATCGATGTCCCCGACGCTCATGATGAGCATCTGCGCTTGGGTGGCCAGTACCAGCGGCACCGACGACATCAGCATGAGTGTGAGGCCGGGCACGGTGAGGATGCCGGGCTGCAGGGTCGCGGTGATGACGAAGATCACGGCCAGTGCGACCAGGGCCAGCAGCGCGGGAGAGCCGTTCACGGCGGACGCCCGCAGACGTTGCGCGGGACGGGGAATCGAGACGGTGCTCATCGGTTCACTTCCTGGGAATGCGGGTTCTCGTCGAACGAGTCGGCGATGATGCGGTCTTCGGTGATCTCGTCGCCGGACAGCTCGCTCACGATGCGCCCCGATCGGAACACGTAGACGCGGTCGCAGTGCGCCATCTCACCGTTCTCCGTCGAGTACCAGACGATCGACCTGCCGAGGGCGGCTTCGGCCCGCATGAGGGCGTACAGCTCGTTCTTGGTGGTGACATCGACGCCACGGAAGGGATCGTCGAGAAGGACGAGGGCGGCGTCGGTGGCGAAGGCGCGAGCGACGAGGACTTTCTGCTGATTGCCGCCGGACAGCGCGGTGATGGGGCTCGAGGCTCCACCCTTCACGTTGAGCCGTTGCACCCAATCCGCTGCCGTGGACCTCTTTCGCGCGGTGCAGACCACACCGGCTGTCGACAGGCTGCGCAGCGCCGATACCGTCAGGTTCTCGGCCACGCTCCACAGGGGGAAGACTCCGCTGGTCTGGCGGTCGCCGGGGACGTATGCACGACGACGCGCGACGCTCACGCCGCGTGCGCCTGCCCACAGCCGCCCCAGCAGCCGGTCCTGACCGTGTCCGGCCAGGCCGGCCAGCCCCACGATCTCGCCCGGCCGCACCACGAACGGCTCGCTGCCGGGGTCGGCGACCCGGGCCACGACACGGTCGGTCTGGAAGTCGGCGGTCGTCCGCCCGCTGACGCGACGCAAGGTCGCCGTATCCGCATGAACCTCGCCGCCCATCGCCGCCAGCAACGCCGTCTCCGACGTTTCGGCGGCGGCAGTGGCGTGCACGATCCGACCGTCCTTCATCACCACGATGCGATCGGCGTGCTCGATGACCTCGTGCATGCGGTGGGAGATGAGGACCATGCTGGTGCCGGCCTCGGCCAGTCCGCGCAGATGCGAGTAGAGCTGCCGGGTGGCGTCGATGCTCAGCGACTCCGTCGGTTCGTCGAGGATCAGCATGCTCAGGTTCGGCGTGCACAGCGCGCGGGCGATCTCGACCATCTGCCGCTGGGCCATCGTGAGGTCACCCGTGCGCCGCACGACACTGATCCCGTGACCGGGGAACACGGTGTCGAGCTTCTCGACGACGTTGCGTTCCGCCTTCTTCCGCCAGCCCCATCCGGTTGCGCGAGCGTCCGAGAGGGCGATGTTGTCAGCGACGGTGAGGTCCGGGCACAGTGCCAGTTCCTGGTAGACCATGCGCACGCCCGCTGCCGTCGCAGCACGCTGGGTCCAGGGCGAGTCCTGGTCCTGCCACCGCACGGCGCCGGTATCGGCGGACTCACGCCCGGCGAGGACACGCATGAGCGTGCTCTTGCCGGCGCCGTTGTGGCCGACCAGTCCGAGGATCTCGCCACGACCGAGCACGATGTCGATGCCGTCGAGGGCGCGCGTCCTCCCGTACTGCTTGGTCACGGCACGTGCGGTCAGGACCGGGCGCGTGGCTTCTGCAGCGGCACTGTCGATGCTCTGCATCATTCCTGCTGTCATGGCTGTTCTCCTTCGAACTGGTCGGCCGGGCCGTTACGGCTGGCTGGGCGCCTGGACCTCGTCGCCCGCGAGCAGCGCGGCGATGGCTGCCTCGGTCGACTCCTCGTCCCAGGCGTTGGCGGCGTACTCGTCGGCGTTGAGCTTGGACACCCACTCGTCGAGGTTGTCCTGCGTCACCTGAACCAGCGGCAGCACGACCTCACTGGGGACCTCGTCACCACGCTCCTTGGCCAGCGCGACGTAGATGGCCGCGATGACCTGGCCCGGGTCGGTGAGCGCCGCGAACGAACCGTTGTCGATCCCACGCTCCTGCCAGAAGGAGAGCGACTTGCCGTCCGTGTCGAAGACGACGACCGGCAGGTCACGGCCGGCCGACTCGAAGGCCTGCACGACACCCATGCCGCCGATGCAACCGGGGACGGCGGCGATCTCGGGCAGCGAACCCAGGATGCCGACGATCTCCTTCTGCGCCGTGGCGGAGTCGCAGAACCCGTTCACTTCGGCGACGACCTCGATGTCGGGGTAGTCGGCGAGGATCTCGAGCTCCCGCGCGTTGAACTCCTCTTCCGGCTGCGAGCCGATGACGCCGCGGTTCAGGATGATGTTGCCCTTGCCCCCGATGGCCTCGATGGCCGGCATCAGGGAGTCCTCGCCCCACTGGGCGTAGTCATTGCGCACGACGGTGCCGCACGAGGTGTCCATGTCGGCGTCAAGGATGATGACGTTGATACCCGCCGTGCAGGCCTCTTCGATGACCGGCACAAGAGCGGTCGAGGATGCCGGGATGACCATCAGCACGTCAGGGTCCTGCAGCATAAGGCTGCGAATCTGCGATGCCTGCTCGGTGGCGCTGTTCTCCCCCGGAGCGTTGACCACGGAGTAGTCGGCGACGATGCCGTCTTCCTTGAGCTTCTCCGCCTCGGTCTCGAACTTGTCGATGAGGGTGAGGCGCCACCCGTTCACGAAGCCGTTCGACAGTGCGATCGACAGGCCTTCCGGCTCGCCGCTGTTTCCGTCCGCGTCCGCGGCTCCGCCCGCACAGCCGGAGAGCACAACGGCGGCCGCGGCGATGGCCGCGACGCCGACCGCCGCACGGCGGATTTTCGAGAACTTCATTGTCATTGCCTCCTGTTGTCGCGTCCTTGCGATATCCGACGGATCGGACGCTTTACCTGTGATTACCAACATGTCATGATGAGTTGGTAGTGATCAATGTAGGGAACCTGCGGCGCCGTGTCAATCGGAGCCGGTACGCTCTGAACAGCCCGCGTCCCAGCCGAGGAGGCCACCATCTCGACGCCTGCGAACCATGGCTTGCTCGACCGCGCCGCCGACCTGCCCCTGTGGCAGCAGTTGGCGAACGTGCTGCGGAGCGAGATCGAGGCCGGAGAACTGCGCCCGGATCAGGCGTTGCCCTCGGAGTCCGAGCTGATCGATAGGTACTCGGTGTCGCGCACCGTCGTGCGTGAGGCACTGGCCGAACTGGTGCGGGCGGGGCTCATCTACAAGATCCGAGCGCGGGGATCGTTCGTCTCGCCCCAGCGTCCCGAGCTGAAGTTCATCGGGTCGATGTCCGGCTCCTCCGATGACCTCACGTCGATGGGTCGGAGCGTGAACACCCGCGTTCTCGAGTTCGAGGTCGGCACCGCCACTTCGGTGGAGGCGCAGGCACTGCGCATCGCGGAGGGTGACGAGGTCGCGCGGCTGCGCCGTCTGCGACGTGTCGACGGCACGCCCTGGCTGCTGGTCGACACCGTGCTCCCCCTCGAGCGATTCCCCGGTTTGGTGCGGGCCAATCTCGAGAATCGATCGTTGTACGAGCACCTTCGACGGCACTTCGGAGTCACCCCCAGCGGTGCCGACCGATGGATCAGTGCCGTCATCCCGTCGGCACAGGATGCCGCGCTGCTCGAACTCGAACCGGGCCAACCCGCCCTCGCCATCGAGTCGACGGCGTGGGACTCCGACGAGGTGCCCTTCGAGTACTACCAGGCTCTGCACCGCAGCAACGAATCGCGCTTCTACGTCGGCATCCGCTGATGCCGGGGTACTGAGCCACGGATGGCCGGGCGAGACGTCTCACCGACTGACGTAGCTCAGCCGAGCACCATCCGGCGCGCCATCGTCGGCACGTCGATGCCCTCCTGCGCGGCGCGGGCGGCGACCGAGGCTGCCACGGCGAGCGCGACGCCCTCGAGCGCGGACTTGCCGGTGTGACGCCGGATGATCTGGTCGAGGGACGCGAATGCGCTCCCCTGCCCGGCGAAGCCGAGGATGTCGCGGGCCGCCGCTTGGGCCGACGCGTTCCACTCCGGCATCCGCGTGCGCGCCACGCCCGCACCCAGCGCCGATCGGCCGTGCCACGTGTCGAGCAGGCCGAGGCCCGCGCCCATCACCTGCGCGACCGACGGTCGCTCGCCGTCGGGATCCGACGGAATGCCGTCGAGCACGATGCGCGCTGTCGCGTCGCTGCCCTCGGCGAGCGCTTCGGCCAGTAGCGCCAGCACCGTGACGGCTCGCTCGCGCTGGGCGCCGACGGGCGTGAACAGCGTCATGTTGTGCCGTTCGGTCGCGCGCTGCAGCGCATCGTTGAAGGCGTCGAGGTCGTCGGCCTCCAGATTGTCGATGTCGAAGCCCTCCTCGGCCAGCAGTGGCGCGAGCTCACCGAGCATCTCCTTGGCCAGACCGGGCCGGTGCACGATGCCCATCGCCGCCATCTGGGCCCGCACCTCGGGGTCGTCGAACGGGTTCGCGACATCATCGAACTCGCCGTCAGCGAAGTCATCGCCGTCGGCGTAATCATCGTCGCCGTCGAGGTCGTCGTCATCGGTGTCCGGCAGCACCTGCTCGACGATCACCCGCGCGACGGACAACGCGCGTGCAAGGGTTCCGGCGAATTCAGCGGGCACCCCGTACGAGCCGTCGGCCTGTTCGGTCAGCACGCCGATCTCCGCGAGCCGGGCGAGGACGTGCATGGTCAAGATCGACCAGACGTCGTCCAGGTCTGTGTCGCTCTCGATGTCGACCGGTGCGTCCGCCGACTCGAGAACGTCCAGCAGCCGCGCATTGATCGCTTTCCACAACGCCCGGCCGAAGGATGCCGGCAGGTTCAGCAGCCGGGAGGTGATCACCTCCGAGATATGCACGCCGACGAGCAGGTCCGCCAGCTCATAGGGCGGCAGCGAGCCGGCGAGCCAATCGGCGGCCCGCTCGCCCGGCCGCACGCGTGAGGTGTTCACGGTGATGAGCCGCGACCTCCGCAGCGACTCCCACCAGGCGGCGACCGGCCCGAGATCCCACATGCTCGTCACGTACTGGGTCGGGTCGTCCGCACGATACGGCGGCAGCTTGGCGATGCCCTCGGCCCGCACCCCCAGCATCCGCGCCACCGGCTCGATGTCGCCGCGCCGCAGCGCCGCGGACGAGGTGACCGGGCGGCCGTCTCCGATGAAATCCAGCAGTTCGCGCACGCCCGCGACCATGGGCAGCTCGGCGAGCGCAGCGACGCGGTCGGCCTCGGGTATCTCCGCCGTCTCGGCAATCGCGGCCCTGACCACGCCGAGTTCGCTGAACTCCTCGGCCGCACCCTCGACCAGGTCGTGGACGCCCGCCCACGAATCTGATTCGGCGGCGGTGTCGAGCCGGAAGTGCACGTACTGGTCGACGATCGCCAGCACGGTCATGATGTCGAACCCGTCGATCGTGTCGTCGTCGGCTTCGTACGCGACGTCCAGCAGGGCGGCGACGCCGTCGGGCTCTGACAGCTCGATTCCGCGGGCCTGGGCGCTCACGAACACACGCGCCAGGTCGGCGACGTCCTCGGCGATATCCCCCATGCCGTTCCCGCCGGCCTCTCCGAGCCACGCTTCGAACTCGCGCAGTACGACGCGTGTGTTGAACGACGCGCCGCGTCGAGCCGCGGGGTTGCCGCCGGTCTGCTTCCGCTTCTTCGACATGCCCTCCATCCTCGCAGTTCGGCCGCCGCGCACCGCGTCACGGCGGCCGTTTGCGTGGTGGATGCCGGGGTTCCGGCCCGGTGCGGCGCTCACCCGAAGGCGCAGTGCATCTTCACCGTGGCGTCGCTCGCATAGTCCTGGATGAACCCGAAGAACTTCGCGCCGTCGGCGGTCACCAGTGGCGCATCGGCCAGTTCGAACAGTCCCAGTTTGAGGTCGGGGTCGGTGATGATGGGGGCGGATGCCGGGGGTGCCGCCCGGCCCGAGATGCCCACATCCTCGAGCCCGTCCAGCCACTGCGACGGCGGGCAGACGCCGCCCCATGCGGCGACCGGCTCGGTCTGCACCGGGTAGAACCGACCGTCGATCTCTTCGAGCTGTACGTGACGCGTGAGCTCTCCGGTGCCCGGCTGCGAGCAAGGCAGATCGTCGTCGGTGTGCGGCATGCGCAGCGTGAGGTCGATCTGCAGCCCGCCGTCACCGCCGGCCGACACCGCGCGGGTGACATCGCCGCACCGCGTGGTGCGCGCGACCGGGTAGATCACCTGCTCGGCGACCGGCTCCGCATCGAGACCTATGCCCCGCCACACGTACCAGAGCTCCTGCGCCGCGTTGCCGTCGATCCGGGTGATCGGAAGCGCGGCATCCATCACACCGTCGCCATCGACGTCGGCCTCGACAGGCTCGCCCAGCTCGTACGTGCGTGCCGCGTCGTCGGTCGCGGTGCCACCGGTCAGCTGCACCATGACGGGCGCCTCCAGTCCGAAAGGCGCGAACGACCACTCGGCCTCGGCCGCCCACGCGGCGATGTCCGCGGCCGTCAGCTCGGGCTGCGGCTCTTCGACCGGAGATTCCTCCGCCGGGTCGGCGGGCGCGGTGGCTGCCGGTTCGTCCCCGGGCGGCGCGGGACTCGTGGCCCCGCACCCGGTCAGCGCCAGAAGGCCGGCTGCCGCGACGGCCAGCTTCACTCCACCGAGCCGGCCCGCGCCACCACGGCCACCGCCACCGGACGACCCACGCGCGCCGCCCACAGCGAGCCCACGCCTCCCACCGGCATCCACCCGCCGACGCGCAGTCATGATGTCACCTGCGGTATCGCCGCCGACGGCGCCGCCACCGCCCGTTTGTCGGCTGCGCCGATCGCGGCGCCGAACAACCCCGGGAACGCGATGGGCATGAGATCGAGCGACTGGCCGTTGGCCAGCTGCATCGACACGGCGATCATGGCGTTGCGGCCGACCGGTGCACCCGTGATCGAGACCGCATCACGGTCGGCGAAGTCGCGCGCCGCGATGGCTTTGAGCCGGTCGGTGGCGTACGAGACGTCTTCGGGTCCGAACTGCTGCACGAGGTTGGGCACCCAGGCGCCGACCACGCTGCCGGAATGCGTCTGGTCGCCGCCGTAGTGCGCGGCGACGCCGCGGATGAGGTCGGCCAGCCATTCGCGGGCGGCGGGCGTCGACATCGACACGACTCGGTAGGTGTCGCCGTCGATCTCGAACACGGCGAACAGCGCGTCGCCCATGAGGTTGTCCCGCGTGGTCTGGCTGAGGCCCAGATCGGCGGTGGTCGTGCCCTGCAACGACCCCGAGGTCGTCGTCGTGGTGGTGCTGTACGAGCTGACGCTGGTGCCCGACCGGTCGTAGCCGTAGTCGGTGGTTCCGTACGACCGCCCCGACGTCGCGCCGAAGCTCGTGGCGAACATGCGCATGCGCGTCTCGAGCGTGCCGGTGATCGCGCCCTGCGTCTGCTGGTCGAAGTGCCGTTCGATCTCGATCAGCCGCGCATTGCGGATGACCGGCGCGTCACGGTCCTCGTACATCGCCGCGCGCGGCGTGTGCGAGAGCTCCACGAGCCGCTCGTGCAGCGCGTTGGCCCGCGCAGTGTCGCGGCGGTTGAACGCCCGGGCGCGCACCTCGCCGAAGATGCCGATGCCGAGGAAGACCAATCCGAGCAGCAGGAACACCCAGCCGATGAGCACCTGACCGCCCATGAACGCGGTGGCGTAGTCCATCGCGCCCTGCGTGAACAGCCCTGCGAAGGCGAGCGAGCTGAGCAGCCACACGGCGAGCACGATGATGCCCCAGGTGAGGAAGCCGCGCTTGCGCATTCGACGGGCGGCGGCTGACATCCCGCGCACCACACTCACGAGGTCTCCCCCGGCTGCGTCTGGCTGTGTTCCCCGATGTCGACCTGCGTGTTCTCCATGTCCGCTCCCCAGCGCGTTCACTCACTCACGTATGCACAAGTGGGCCCCATGGTAGCGAGTGGATGCCGGGAGGCGTCAAGGGGCCGGCCAAGCGAAGGAGTGCGAACTTCAGCCGCGCACGACGGCGGCGAGCTCGTCGGCGACGCGCTGCGCCTCTTCGACCGTCGACGCCTCGACCATCACACGCACCATCGGCTCCGTACCCGACGGCCGCAGCAGCACCCGGCCGGTGTCGCCCAGTTCGGACGAGGCCAGGGCGGCGGCGGCCACGACGTCGGCGTCGGTGGCCCGTGACCGCTCGACGCCCTTCACGTTCACCAGCACCTGCGGGAAGACCTCCATCACCGAGGCCAGCTCCGCGAGGCTCTTGCCGCTGCGCGCCACCTCGGCGCACAGGTGCAGACCGGTGAGCACTCCGTCGCCGGTCGTGGCGAACTCGCTCATGATGACGTGGCCGCTCTGCTCGCCGCCCAGGCCGAATCCGCCCTGGTTCATGCGCTCGAGCACGTAGCGGTCGCCGACGGCGGTCGTCTCGACCGTGATGCCGTGCGCGGCCATCGCACGATGCAGGCCGAGGTTGCTCATGACGGTGGCGACCAGTGTGTCGGCGGGCAGGCGGCCGCGGCGCTTCATCGCCAGCGCCAGGATCGCCATGATCCTGTCACCGTCGACGACGGCACCCGTCGCGTCGACCGCGAGACACCGGTCGGCGTCGCCGTCGTGGGCGATGCCGAGATCGGCGCCGGTGCGCACCACTTCGGCCGACAGGACGTCGAGATGAGTGGAGCCGACGCCGTCGTTGATGTTCAGACCGTCGGGGTCGGCACCGATGACCGTGACCCGCGCGCCGGCGTTGCGGAACACCTCGGGCGAGACGCCGGACGCGGCGCCGTGGGCGCAGTCGAGCACGACGTGGAGGCCGTCGAGCCGGCCGGGCAGGGACGCCAGCAGGTGCAGGGCGTACCGATCCTCGGCGTCGGAGAACCGCGTGACCCGGCCCACATCCGCCCCGGTCGGCTGCAGCTTCGGGCCCGCCATGGCCTCTTCGATGCGGGCCTCGACCTCGTCCGGCAGCTTGCGGCCGCCGCGCGCGAAGATCTTGATGCCGTTGTCGGCGGCGGGGTTGTGCGATGCGGAGATCATCACGCCGAAATCGGCGTCGACGTCCGCGATCAGGAACGCCGCGGCCGGTGTCGGCAGCACACCGGCATCCAGCACGTCGACGCCGGACGAGGCGAGCCCCGCCTCGACGGCGGCGCTCAGGAACGCGCCCGAGACGCGCGGATCACGCGCGATGACCGCGGTGAGTCGCTTTCCTGTGGCCTTTCGCGCCTCGGCGATACGCCCCTGGCCCAGGACGACGGCAGTCGCCTGGGCCAGGGTGAGCGCGAGGTCAGCGGTGAGGTGCCCGTTGGCGAGGCCACGGACACCATCGGTGCCGAACAGCGCCATGAACGCTTAGCGCTTCGAGTACTGCGGAGCCTTGCGGGCCTTCTTGAGACCGGCCTTCTTGCGCTCGATGACGCGCGCGTCACGCGAGAGGAAGCCGGCCTTCTTCAGGGTCGGGCGGTTGTTCTCGGCGTCGATCTGGTTCAGCGCACGGGCGATGCCCAGGCGCAGCGCACCGGCCTGGCCGCTGTCGCCGCCACCCGAGATGCGGGCGATGACGTCGTAGGCGCCGGTCAGGTTCAGAACCGTGAACGGGTCGGTGATCAGCTGCTGGTGCAGCTTGTTCGGGAAGTAGTCCTCGAGCGTGCGGCCGTTGACGGTGATGGTGCCCGAGCCGGGAACCAGACGCACACGGGCGATGGCCCGCTTGCGGCGGCCGACGGCCGAGCCGGGAACCGAGAGCACCGGGCGGGGCGCGGCGGCAGCCTCGGTCTCGGTGACCGGGGTCTCGGTGGAGTAGTTCTGGGGGGTCTCCTCGATGGAGTCAGCGATCTTCGCCATCAGATGTGTCCTTGGTCTTTTCGGCGGCGCTTACTGGGCGACCTGGTCGATTGTGTAGGGGGTGGGCTGCTGCGCAGCGTGCGGGTGCTCGCCACCGGCGTACACCTTCAGCTTCGAGAGCTGCTGACGGCCCAGGCTGTTCTTGGGCAGCATGCCGCGGATGGCCTTCTCGACCGCGCGGACGGGGTTCTTCTCAAGCAGTTCCTCGTACGAGACCGCCTTGAGCCCACCCGGGTGACCGGAGTGACGGTAGGCCATCTTCTTCTGGAGCTTCTGGCCGGTCAGCGCCACCTTCTCGGCGTTGACGATGATGACGAAGTCACCGGTGTCGACGTGGTTCGCGAAGGTCGGCTTGTGCTTGCCGCGCAGAAGCGTGGCGGCGTGCGAGGCGAGGCGGCCGAGGACGACGTCGGTTGCGTCGATGACCAGCCACTGGCGGGTCACTTCACCGACCTTGGGGGTGTAGGTGCGCGTCACAGTAGTGCTGCTTTCTTGAATCGAACGGAGAGGTTCGTGAATCCCACTCCGGGGTGGTTCTTCGGCCAGAAGGCCGCTGAACACGCCAGTGGAGGGCTCACGTTCGCGGTGCCGGATCAGCAGAGCCGACACCAAAGAGCCATCTTACGGCACGTGGATGCCATTCCCAAACGCGCCGGAATACGTGAACGGGTGCGCTCCGGCCGGAGCGCACCCGTTCACGAGGTCAGGCCCGTCGGCGCGACACCATGACCGCACCGGCGACGATCAGCAGCAATGCAATGCCGATGAGCAGCGTCGGTATGGCGCCACCGGTGGCCTCGAGCTCGTCGGTCTGTCCGCCCGTCGCCGGAGTCTGAGTCGGCGTGGGCGTCGGCTGCGTGGTAGCACTCGGCGCCGGGGTAGGCTCGGGGCTCGGCGCCGGGGTCGGGGCCGGCTCGGGGCTGGGCTCCGGGGTCGGCTCGGGACTCGGCTCCGGGGTCGGCTCCGGGCTCGGACCGGGCGCCGGCACCGTGTCCTTGACCACGACACCGGCATCCCATGTCGGGTCGATGCCCTCGGTTGCCCGGATGTCGGCCGTCGCGTTGTAGTCGTACTCCGCTGCAGGCACGAGCTCGGTGTTCTCATCACCCAGCACTATCGTGACCGTGAGGCCCGTCTCCGGGTCGGCGTCACTGTCCGCATTGGCATCGTCAGTCGCGGCATCCCGCCCTGTGAACTCGTATCGCTCGGCCTGCTCCGGCGTCAGTGCGAACCGGATGCTGTACTCGCCGGCAGGGAGCTCGTCGAACCAGTAGCGGCCGTGCGAGTCAGTGTGTGTCGTCGCGATGACGGTGCGATCCGCATCCATCAGCTCCACCGTGACGCCCTCGAGGACCTCCTCGTCGCCCTGCAGGCCGTTCTTGTCGAGGTCCACCCACACCAGGTCACCCACGGCGTACGTCTTCGGCGCCGGCGCAGGGCGCGGAATCCGCACGACACCGGCATCCCACGTCGGATCGATGCCCTCGGTGGCCCGCACCTGTGCTGCGGCGTAGTCCGTGGTCAGCGAGGCATTGTCGTCGTCGAGACGGATGACATCCGAGAACCCGAGAGGTCCGGCATCGGAGTCGGTCGCCGCATCCGCGGTGTCTGCCATGTAGCGCGTGAACTCATACACGCCGGCCTGCTCATCGGTCAGGATGAACTGCACCCGGTACTGACCGGCCGGCAGCTCATCGAACAGATAGAGCCCATTCTCGTCCGTGGTGGTCTGGTCGACCTCCACCCATTCGCCCTCGATGTACTGATGCAGCTTCACGGTGACGCCGGCGAGAAATCCTGGATCGCCCGCCTCGAGGACCTCCCCGCCGCCCTGCTGTCCGTTCAACGACTCGTCAGTGCCGCTGTGGGTATCAACCCACACCACGTCGCCGATCGCGTACGTCTTCGGGGTGTATTCGTTGGTGACGGTCACTTCGTTGACGCCTTCGACGATCTCCACCTCGGCCGGCGAAGCGGAAGAGGCGACACGATAGCCGGGGACCTCGGCCGCCACGACGTCTTCGACGATGGAGACCACGGTACCTTCCGGCAGGCCCTGCGGCCCCGCGACGACGCCACCGTCAGCTGGAAGGTCGTAGGTCTGCTCGAAGTCCGAGCCCCCGAGCTCCCACGTCACGGTCACCGCGAAGGTCTCGGGCGCGTCGATGTCCGCGGGCAGCCCCGCGACGATCTTTGCCAGGGTGACGTCGCCGACCGGAAGCGGATCGTTGTAGAGGCGCACCTCGGCGGAGCCGCCGTCCTCAGTGACGGTCACGGTGGCGCTGACCGCATCGGCGCGGAACCCGACCGGTGCGACAAGCTCGTGCACCGTGTACACGCCGGGCTCCGCGACGGTCGGCACCTTCGGGGTGCCGCTCGAGAGGTCGCGCAGTCTTCCCTCGACGGCGGTCAGATCGGACAGGACGACGACATCGGAGGCATCGCGCACCTCGAAGACACCGCCGTCCAGCAGTGCTTCGGGGTCGGCCGCGTTCAGCTTCCAGATGTCCAGCGGGAACCCATCGGTCGGCGTGATGGTGGCCGAGGTTCCCCCGATGGCGTTGGTGACGCCGACGTTCTCGTCGTAATCGACCAGACGCACCTTGAAGTACAGGGTCGCGGTCCCGGAAGAGAGCTGCCCGCGCAGCACGGTCACCGAATTGGCCTCGGGATCGTACTCGACCTGCAGGCTCGTGCCGGGGACGGTGTACGTGTCCGTCCCGGTGACAGTGCCGCTGGCGATGTTCGACGGGTCGACGTAGCCGAGGAACTCGACGCTCTCGGGCAGCACGTCGACCACGTTTGCCACCATGTTCGAGAAGCTGCCGTGCGGGATCAGCTCGACGCGGTAGATGAACTCGTCATTGACGAGCATGCCGTCCTCGTCGATATCGGCGCGAAGGTTGCCGGTGAACCGGTCGTTGACCGCATCGTAGACGCGCTTGCGCACCTCCATCTCGGTGCCGAAGGTGGTCGCCGACGCGCTGGTCTCCGAGGTGTAGACGTGGTCCATCTCGGAGCCGCTGTACGACGCGGTGTTGACGACCTCGATCGTCTGCTTGCCGATCAGGGGCTTGGTGGGCAGCGCCAGCGCGATCGTGAAGTTGCGGTCCGGGTCGATCGACAGTTCAGCGAGCGCGTCGGCGAACTTCTCGGTGACGGTGAACTCGAGATCGCCGTCGTCGTTGAGATTCAGGTTCCAGTAGGACGAGTCGAGCGTGACGGTGTCATTGCCCCACCCCAGCGTGTTCTCGGCGTACCACTCGTAGCGCAGGACGATCCCCCCGGAGATCCGATCGAGGGAGTCCTCGGTCACATCGAACACGTTGTGGTCGACGTGGTCGGTGATCGTCGACCGGGTGATATCGCCCACACCGGCACCGACCGAGAAGGTGAACGGCACGTCGACCGTGCTGCCGGGCGAGGCCTGGATGGGAGCACTTGATGTGGCCTTGTCGAAGCTGGCAGGGTGGTCGATCTCCGTGCCCGGCGCCTTGGGCTGCACGAGCCTGTGTGTGACGGTGCGTTCCAGCGTCGAAGTGCCCGACGTCGTGTCCGCGGGGTAGGTGAACGAGGCCGTGTTGCCTGGACCGTAGAAGGCGTCCGCCGTCGGCGGAAGATCCCATGCGGTCGTGTTCGGCGTCAGCCCCTCGACGCTGACGATCTCGGCCGCCACGGTGATCGTCGCGTGGGTGTCGGTGTCTGCACCGAGATTGATCAGCAGGGTCTGCCCGTCGACATGATAGGTGCCGGCGTACGCGTCGTCCGCGAAATCAGCCGCCGTCAGCGGACCGGTCACGGCGGCCTGGGTGAGCCCGATGCCCGACGCGGTGAGAAAGTCGTCGCCGGTGACCCATCGCGTGTGGGCCGGGAGCGTGTCGGCGATCACGACGTTGCCGTCGAGTTCGTGACGGGTGCCCTCGACGGCGGCGAAACCGCGCAGGTCGGCCGAGAGGGTGTACGTCAGTGGCACAGCCGGGTCGAGGCTCTCGCCGTCGTCGGCGAGGACGACCTTCGTGTCGTGCGGCAACGTGGTGGACTTGCCGAAGGTCGGCGTGGGCGTGCGCTCGCGCAGCGTGTCGGTCGTGCTCACGTTGTGGCCGGTGCCGTTGTAGTGGTGGCGAGCGGTGTTCGTGACCGCATAGTCCAGCCGGCCTGAGCCCGGGACGGCCTCGCGTGCGGTCACGCTGTCGATCTGCGCCTTCGCGGCGATCGACACGTCGGAGGCGGTGTCTTTGCCGACGTTGACCCACAGCGTCCGCCCGTTGACGTAGTAGGTGCCGACGTAGGCGTCGGTGGCGAAGTCTGCGGCGGTGGGTGTTCCCGCCGCGGGAGTCAGGGCGGTCACCCCCGACGCCGCGCTGAACCCGGATGCCGCGATGAAGTCGCCGTCATCGGCCAGCCACGCCACGCCCTCCGGCAACGTGTCGGTGATCACGACGTTGGTGTTCAGCGCGAAGCGGGTCTCGTCGAAGTCGGCGAAGCCGGTCAGATCGGCCCTGATCGTGTACATGACCGGAAGCGGCGCCGCCAGCGTGCCGTCAGTGCCGACGATGACGTCGTCGGTGACGTTCGGCAGGTCGCTGGACTTGGCGAAGATGCTGCCGTATGCCGGGCGCGGCTCGGCCGGGATGTTGACACTCGTGGTGGTGGTGCGCGTGTGCGTCGTGCCGTTGACGCTCGCCTGGTTGCTCAGCGAGAAGCTGACGGTGCCGCCGTCGCCGGCATCGATAAACGGCTCCGCGAGCGTATTCAGGTCAGCCAGGATGGCCGCGGCTGCGTCCGCATCGGCGATTCGCGCAGAGTAGGTGAAGGTGTAGACCGAGTTGGCTTCGGCGTCGAACTCGTGGCTGAACGAGGTGCCGCTGATCGACGGCAGGCCGGTCAACGGGTCGGTCGTGACCGGGTTGAAATCATTCGCATCGCGCACGACGCTGCGCCCCGTGAGTGAACCGTCGACGAGCGCCAGGTGATCGCCGAGCGTGTCTTCGATGGTGACGGTGCGCGAGTCCTTGCTGCTGACCGTGATCGTGTACTCGATCTCGGCGTCCAGCAGCGCGGCCTGGTTCAGAACGATCAGGCCGCTGTCCGCGTCGAAGGAGAAAGTGCCGGCCGGCAGCGTCAGGCCCGGGCTGGTCTTGGCCGAACTGTCCGAGGTGAGCACCGGGGTGTCGCCCGGCTCGGTGACGATGATGGTCTGCCGGGTGGTCTCGTCGGCGACCCAGACGAGTTCGCGCTCCGCGGTCTGCTCGACCACATCGAGAACGAAGGTCAGATCGAGCTGCCCCTGATCGACGTCGGTCGGAAACGGATCGGCGAACGTGATGGTGAGCTCTCCGTCCGCGAATGCCAGGCTCGTGACGGCGGTATTGCCGGGGGGCACGATGAGCGCAGACGCCGGGATGGTAACGCCATCGGGCACCTGGACCGTCGCAGTCTCGCCGTCGCCCATCCGGGTGTACCCGATCGCGAGGTCGTATTCCTTGCCGCTCTCGAATACGGGCTTGCCGTTGTGGGTGCCGTCACCGGTCGGTGCGATCACGATCACGTGGCCGTCGGCGGCGATCGCAGGTGTCGCCAGTCCCCCGACGGCGAGAATTGCGGCCAACAGACCGGCGATCCAGACGCGGAGTCCACCGCGCCGGTTGGTCGTTTGACGCGAGGTCATATATATATCTCTCCCCTGTGTTGTCACTGCCCCCGGGGAGCGTGGGCGCGCGTCAGCGCACACGGCGGCGCGGCCGAACGCGCCGGAGTGGGCGCTCAGATGCGCTGCGCCGTCGAGTCTCTCCCCAGAGGTCCTTCCACAGTAATGAGACGCCTGGGCTCCCCACGGCGATGAGGCCTCGTTCGGGCCTGAGCGGGGCAGAAATCACCCCGGAGTTCACCCCTCCGAGAAGACCAGAAGGTCGACGGTTCGGCGGAAAGGCACGGGGATGCCAGGATGGATGCCATGAGGGGCATCATTCTCGCGGGGGGTTCGGGTACGCGGTTGCATCCGATCACGCTGGGGGTGTCGAAGCAGTTGATCCCGGTGTATGACAAGCCGATGGTGTATTACCCGTTGTCGACGTTGATGCTGGCGGGCATCGACGACATTTTGGTGATCACGACGCCGCATGATCGGCCGTTCTTCGAGAATCTGCTCGGCGATGGGTCGCAGTTCGGTATCTCGTTGACGTTCGCGACGCAGCCGTCGCCCGACGGGCTGGCACAGGCGTTCACGATCGGTGCGGATTTCATCGGTGATGACAAGGTCGCGCTCGTGTTGGGCGACAACCTGCTCTACGGGCCGAGCTTGGGCCGGCAGCTGAAGCGTTACGCGGACGTGGACGGCGGCGCGGTGTTCGCGTACTGGGTGGCCGAGCCACGTGCCTATGGCGTCGTCGAGTTCGACGGTTCGGGACGGGCGGTGTCGTTGGAGGAGAAGCCCGCGGAGCCGAAGAGCAACTACGCGGTGCCGGGTCTGTACTTCTATGACAACGATGTGGTGGAGATCGCCCGCGGCCTGCGGCCCTCTGCGCGCGGTGAGTATGAGATCACCGACGTGAACCGTGCGTATCTTCAGCGGGGGAAGCTCGCCGTGGAGATCCTCCCCCGTGGCACGGCGTGGCTGGATACCGGCACGTTCGACCAGATGACCGATGCTGCGGAGTATGTGCGGACGATGCAGCGCCGTACCGGCATGTCGATCGGGGTTCCTGAGGAGGTTGCGTGGCGGCAGGGGTTCTTGTCGGATGACCAGTTGCGGGTGCGTGCCGAGAAGCTGGTGAAGTCCGGTTACGGCGCCTACCTGCTGGAGTGCTTGGAACGGAGCCGCTGATGGGACGTCTGCTCGTGACCGGTGGGGCCGGGTTCATCGGGTCGAACTTCGTGCATCATGTGCTCGATCACACCGACCACGAGGTGACGGTGCTCGACAAGCTCACCTATGCCGGCAACCTCGCCTCGCTCGAGGGTCTGCCCGAGAATCGGTTCCGGTTCGTGCAGGGCGACATCGCCGACGCGGCCCTGGTCGACGAGCTGTTCCCGAAGATGGATGCCGTGGTCCACTACGCCGCCGAGTCGCACAACGACAACTCGCTGCACGACCCGCGGCCGTTCCTCGACACGAACATCATCGGCACCTACACGCTGCTCGAAGCGGCCCGCCGCCACGACACCCGGCTGCACCACATCTCCACCGACGAGGTCTACGGCGACCTCGAACTCGACGACCCGGAACGGTTCACCGAGACCACCCCGTACAACCCGTCCTCCCCGTACTCGTCCACCAAAGCCGGCTCCGACCTGCTCGTGCGCGCCTGGGTGCGGTCGTTCGGGGTGCGCGCGACGATCAGCAACTGCTCGAACAACTACGGCCCCTACCAGCACGTGGAGAAGTTCATCCCCCGGCAGATCACCAACGTGATCCGCGGCATCCGCCCCAAGCTGTACGGCGCGGGCGAGAACGTGCGCGACTGGATCCACGCCGACGACCACTCCTCCGCCGTGCTCCGCATTCTGGATGCCGGGGTCATCGGCGAGACCTACCTCATCGGCGCCGATGGCGAGAAGAACAACAAAACCGTCGTCGAACTGATCCTGCAACTCATGGGGCAAGACGCCGACGCGTACGACCACGTCACCGACCGGGCCGGCCACGACCTGCGCTACGCCATCGACTGGACCAAACTCCGCGACGAACTCGGCTGGCAACCCAAATACCAAGACTTCGAAGCCGGGCTTACCGCCACCATCGACTGGTACCGCGCGAACGAGGACTGGTGGGCACCCGCCAAGGACGGCGTCGAAGCGTTCTACGCAAGCAAGGGGCAGTGACCGTGGAGTTCTCCAAGCCGCTGGGCGCGACCCCGACCGGCATCCCGGGCCTGGTCGTGTGGGACCTGCCCGTGCACGGCGACAACCGCGGCTGGTTCAAGGAGAACTGGCAGCGCGAGAAGATGACCGTCGCCGGGCTGCCCGACTTCGGTCCGGTGCAGAACAACATCTCGTTCAACGACGCGGTCGGCACCACCCGCGGCATCCATGCGGAACCGTGGGACAAATGGGTCTCGGTCGCGACCGGCCGCATCTTCGGCGCGTGGGTCGACCTGCGTGAAGGCCCCACCTTCGGGGCCGTGTTCACCACCGAGATCGACCCGTCCCGGGCGATCTTCGTGCCCCGGGGCGTCGGCAACGCCTACCAGACCCTCGAGCCGGACACCGCGTACAGCTACCTCGTCAACGACCACTGGTCGCCCGACGCGGAATACTCCTTCCTCAACCTCGCCGACGAGACCGCCGCCATCGCCTGGCCCATCCCCCTCGATCAGGTGGAGATCTCCGCCAAGGACCTCGCCCACCCCCGCCTGGCCGATGCCACGCCCGTGCCGCCCCGGAAGATCCTCGTCGTCGGTGCCGGCGGACAGCTCGGTACCGCTCTGCGGGCAGAGTATGCCGGGGCCGCCCACGTCGAGTTCGCCACCCGCACCGACCTGGACCTCACCCGCGCGGACCTGGGATCGGCCCGCCGCTGGCGCGACTACGGCACCATCATCAACGCCGCCGCCTACACCGCCGTCGACACCGCCGAAACCCCGGAAGGACGAGCCGACGCCTGGGCGGCGAACGTGACCGCGGTCGCCGCGCTGGCCCGCATCGCGACCGAGAACCAGATCACGCTCGTGCACGTCTCCAGCGACTACGTCTACGACGGCACCGCCTCCCGCCCCTACACCGAGGACGACCCCGTCAGCCCCCTCGGCGTCTACGGGCAGACCAAAGCCGCCGCCGACGCGATCGTGACCACCGTGCCGCGGCACTACATCATCCGCACCTCCTGGGTGATCGGCGAAGGCCACAACTTCGTCCGCACCATGGCATCACTGGCCGAACGCGGCATCGACCCCAAAGTCGTCGACGACCAGATCGGGCGCCTCACCTTCACCACCGAACTGGCCCGCGGCATCCACCACCTGCTCTACACCGACGCCGCCTCCGGCATCTACAACCTCACCGGCGACGGCCAACCCGAATCCTGGGCCGACATCGCCCGCCGCGTCTTCACCCTCACCGGGCACGACCCCGCGCGCGTCACCGGGGTCAGCACGGACGAGTACTTCGCATCCGCCGCCGGGCCGATCGCGCCACGGCCACGCTGGTCGGTGCTCGACCTCGGAAAGGTTCAAAACGCCGGGTTCACCCCGAAGTCGTTCACCGATTCGCTTGCCGCGTATCTGCAGTGATCGGGCGCTGACGGCGCTCACGGTCACCCTCACGCCGGGCGAGTGCGCGCGACGGCGGCCAGGAGGCCGATGCACGCGGCATCCTCCGCCACGGCCACAACCCGGTCAGGGACCGCGGTCTGAGTGGTGACTTCCGTGCGGGCGCCTCCGAACAGGATGTTGCCCGCAAGCGCGGATACCGCGCCCACGATCGCAGCCCAGATGATGCGACCCTTGCCGCCGTACTCCGAGCCGAGTGCCGCGGCCGACACCGTCACGATGGCCACGCGGCCGATCAGTGCCGGCAGCTCCAGGCGCGACGGGATGCCGGGGAGCTTGTCACCGATGAGCTCGCCGGCGCCGAACAGGACGAGCACTCGGCGACCCCAGCGACTGCGCAGCACCGGCCAGCGCGTCCACGCGGCGGCCGACGAGGTGTCACCGTGCGACAGCGCGAGCATCGCCGCCGGTGCCATGGACCGCATGCCGCCGGCGAGCCCGAGCGCGGCGGCGCGGAGTGTCAAGCCGCGAGGCGGACGGGCGTGGGTCGGGGTGCGGGTGTGAGCGCTCATCATGTCCTCTGTCTTCGGCCGTGGGTGCCGCGAGTATAGGGACGCTCCGCCGCCGCGGGCGCGGGGCTTGACAGCGCGGTCGCACCCACCGCAGTCCGATGGACAAAGTGAGAAGAATCTCACACCGGGATCGATTTTCAGGGCATTGTGTTACCCATAGGGAACCCCCCGACCCCTCACTCACCCCCCGGAGTGTCTTTATGTCTCGTCGCCTTCTGCGGCGCCTCGGCGTCGTCGCGGCCTCCACCGCCCTCGTCGGAGCATCACTGGCTGTGACCGCACCGGCATCCGCCGCCACCGTCGCCAGCTGCACGTCGATGTCACTCGAACAGGTGCAGACGCGCATCCTGACCGAGACCAACGCCGCGCGCGGCAAGGCCGGGCTGAGGGCGCTCACCAGCAACAGCCAGATGAACACCGTCGCCGTGAACTGGTCGGGGAAGCAGGCCGCCGCGGGCCGGATGTCCCACAACCCCAACTACCTCTCGCAGATCCCGAGCGGCTGGACCGGCGCGGCGGAGAACGTGGCCATGGGGTACACCCCCACCAAGGTGACGACCGGCTGGCTGAACAGCCCCGGACACAAGCGGAACATCCTCGGCTCGTACACCCACATCGGGATCGGGGTGGCGTGCAGTTCGTCGGGGACGCCGTACTACACGCAGGTGTTCGGCAAGTACGCGAAGGCACCCGCCAACCCGAACGTGGTGCGCCTCGCCGGCGATGACAGGTACGAGACCGCTGCGCAGATCTCGTCGTCGACGTTCCGGGCCGGTGTGCCCGTGGTGTACCTGGCCAGCGGCACGACGTTCCCCGACGCACTGTCAGGCGCGTCATCTGCCGGCGTGGTGGGCGGCCCGGTGCTGCTCACCTCGCCCACCGCACTGACGTCCTCGGCGAAGACCGAGCTGCTGCGGCTGCGGCCGGCGCGGATCGTCGTGCTGGGTGGGCCGGGTGCGGTGTCGGATGCCGTGGTTCGCGCGGCCGACACCTTCACGACCGGCTCGGTGAAGCGTGCCGCCGGCGACGACCGCTATGAGACCTCGGCGGCGATTTCTGCCGCCACCTTCGACGCGGGTGTGCCGGTGGCCTACCTTTCCAACGGCGCCACCTTCCCTGACGCCCTGTCGGGTGCCGCTGCCGCCGGAACCATGGGTGGCCCGGTGCTGCTTACCGGGAAGTCCTCCATCCCTGCATCAGTGGTCGCCGAGCTCGACCGGCTGAACCCGCGCAAGATCGTGGTGCTCGGTGGTCCCGGCGCCATCACGGACGCGGTGGTCTCGAAGGCGCGTTCGTACACCTCGGGCGCCGTCTCGCGCCTGGCCGGCGCAGATCGCTACGCCACTTCGGCCGCGGTGTCGAAGGCCACGTTCGGTGCCGGCGTCGACGTCGCCTACATCGCCAACGGCACGACCTTCCCCGACGCCCTCTCTGGCGCCGCGGCAGCGGGTGTCGTCGGCGGGCCGGTGCTGCTCACCTCGGGTTCGACCCTGCCCGCGGCGGTCGCTTCAGAGCTCGCACGACTGAAGCCCTCGAAGATCGTGGTGCTCGGCGGCCCCGCCGCTGTCAGCGCGAACGTGGCCGCTCAGCTGGGCCGCTACGCCACCGGGTGAGGCCCGGCCTACTCGAGTAGCCCCCACCGCTCGGCCTCGAGCAGAACGTTCGCGCGCCCCGTGACGCCGAGTTTGCGCGAGAGCGAGCGCTGTTGGGACTTGATCGTGTTGACGGAGACGAACAGGGCGGCTGCGATCTCTTCGCGCGTTTGGTCCGTGGCCATCAATTGCAGCACTTCGAGCTCTCTCGCGGTCAGGCGGGGGATGTCCACCGGTTCGGCAGCGACGACCGGTGCCCGTTCGGGCCAGCCCGGCACCTCCGCCACGGCGAACTCGTGCAGCTCGCGCGGCATGACGATGAGCCGTTCACCCAGTTCGCCCGGTGCGTTCACGAGGGAAGCCAGCAGTTCCCGGGTGCGCGGCTCATCGCCGCTGCGACGTACGGCACCGGCGACGGTGACAACCCGATACGCCTCGAGGCGGGGCAGCCGAACGGTCCGCCGCCGCACTCCGACCGCGCGGGCAAGCCCTGCCTCCCAATCGCCGGAAGCGCTCTCGATCGTGGCGCGCGCGAGTTCGACCATGAGCTGACCGGTCGGTGCGCCGGAGAGTTCGGCCGTGGCACGCGACACGTCACCGCGAACAAGTTCGCGCATGGCACGGATGCGCGGAACCACGGTGCCCGCATACCCCTCGACCTCGTGCGGCACGAGTGACGCGCTGCCCAGCAGCCGTTCGAGGCCCGCAACCGACACACCCACCCGGAAGTGAAGGTGCATCATCGCTTCAAGCCAGAACGGCCACAATTCACCGACATCGCGCGTTGGAATCTGCTCCAGCGCGGTGAGTTCCGCGGCCACGTCGTGATCGGCGCAGAGCACAGCGGCCGCGACCCGCGCATGGGCCGTGACATGGGCCTCGGCCCAACTCGTCGTCCGGGGCAGGGTCGAGGCGATGGCGAGTTCGGTGCGCGCCACGTGCGGATCGCCGAACAGCGCGTGGATGAGCCCAGACTTGACGTAGGCGTCGCGATACATGACCGTCAACGACGAAGGCGGCGGGCTCTGCCGCGCTTGCGCGAAGCTTTCGAGAGCCCGGGTGAACTCACCGATCAGCATCTCGTTGATACCGTTCTGCACGTTGACGCCCAGTCGCCAGCCGCGGGTATCGTCGAACAGCACGTTCGCCGTGTTCAGCAACACCGCGGCCCTCCCGACCAGCTTGTTGCTCTGCACCGTCCTGCCGCGCAGACGAGCGCCGAATATCTTCGCCCCGACCTCGGCGATGGCGCGATGACCGCCGCCTGCGGGCACCGACATGTCGGACGGAGCATGACCGCTCACCATCGTGCGAAACATGCGCAGCGCGACACCGCGCACGTACGGCGCCGGAAGCCGGTGCAGCAGCGCGGCCATTTCATCGGGAGGGATCGCGAACCACGCTTCGAACGGAGCGGCGTTGATCAGCCTCGCCACCTCTTCATGGTCATCACGCGCCGAAGCGAGCCGCACCTCGTCGCCGACCGGCATAGCGACCAGCGCCGGCGCCTCGCCTGCCTCATCGGGCGCTGCCGGCCCTGCATTCTCCGCCATGCTCATCCCCCACGGAAAAACCATGGCGGGCTGTCCCGCCGAATGGCACACACAGGCCAGAGCCTACCGAAGCCGCGGCTCCCCTACCGATCGCGGCCCAAGCGCACCTTGCGCAGAATGACAGGGCAGACGACGGTGACGAGCTGCCTTCCGCGCGTTGGTGACCATGCGCTCGTCGAGCAGACGCACGAACCGAGTAATGGATGCCAGGGCGCAGAGCCCCGGCATCCACCCCGCGTCAGCGGACGACGGCGGTGACGGCGGCCAGGCGCGCGAGCACCTCGTGGCTGATCGAGCCCAGCAGCAGCCGGGCGAAGGTGCCGCGGCCGCGCGTGCCGACGACGGTCATCCGGGCGTCGGCGGCCAGTTCGTTGATCACGTGCGACGGGTAGCCCTGCTCGACCTTGCGGATCACCTGCAGGTCGGGGTAGTCGCTGGCCAGGCCGGCGAGAGCGAGCGACAGGATCTCCTCGGTGGCCTGCTGCATGTTCGTGATGTACAGCTCGGGGTAGACCGCCAGGTCGTTGCGCGGCGCCACCAGCGGTGTCCACACCGAGACGGCGATCAGCGGCTCACCCAGCCGGTCGGCCTCGGCGGCGGCGAACTTCAGCGCCGGCTCCGAGATCTCCGACCCGTCGATGCCGACGACCACGCCACTGCGCTGGTCGCCCAGGTCGATGTCGGGCACCACGACGACCGGCGAGTGCGCGGCGGCCGCGATACGGATGCCGTGCGCTCCGCGCGCAGGGCCCTCGCCGGGGCCGCGGTAGTCACTGCCGATAACCAGCAGCGCGGCGTTGCCGGAGGCGTCGACGAGCACCGAGACCGGGTTGCCCGATTCGACGCGCGTGGTCACCGGCACCCCGGCCGCCTCGACGCGGGCGGCCTCCCGGTCGAGCAGCTGCCTCGTCGCGTCGATGGCCGAGAGCATGACGTCCGCTTCGCCGACCGCTCCGATGGCGCCACCGACGACGGAGACGAGTTCGATGGGCTGGCGGCGGACCTTGGCGCGGGCGATGGCCCAGTCGACGACGCGCTCGGTGACCGGTGCCCCGCTGATTCCGACGACGATCGTGTTCGACATGGTGCGCCCCTTCGCTGGTTTATGCCTCACCCCACGCTATCGCCCCAGGCATCCCCGCGTCATCGCACACCGCCGGGACAAACCCGCCGCTCCACGTTCCCGCTCCCCGCCCCCCGCCGAGCCGCCCACCTCCGTCCGACCCGACCAGCTTTGGACCGTCCAGAGATGGGCGTCTCGGACAGAAGTGGGCGTCTCGCGCAAGGGGCCGACCGGCACCGCGCAAGCGAGCGACCCGCCACGCCGAGCACAAGCCCCACCGTCACATTGCGCAACCGGGAAACAAAACGGCCCCGCGGCGGCGTTTAGCCTGGGTGAGCGCATTCGCGCGTATACACAGCGAGGACATCCATGACGAAGAGACGTGTCGGCCTGGCCGCGATCACCCTGACCGCCGCCCTGGCCATCACCGCCTGCGCCCCGGGCGCTTCCGCCCCCGACGGCACCGATGCCGAGGGCACCGGACAGTTCACCTACGTGATCGCGAGCGACCCCAGCTCGCTCAACCCGATCAACGTCGGCGACCGCTGGGGCCTGACCGTCACCAACATCGTCTACTCGCCGCTGGCCCGCGTCGAGGCCGACGGCACCATCGTCAACGAGCTGGCCGAGTCGATCGAGCCGGCCGCCGACGGCCTGTCGGTCACCGTGACCCTCAAGGACGACCTGCTCTGGTCGGACGGCGAGCCCCTCACCGCCGACGACGTCGTGTTCACCTACGAGAACAAGGCCGTGCGCGAGAACGGCAACGCCGACCTGCTGTGGATCGGCGACGAGCCCATCACCGCCGAGGCCACCGACGAGCAGACCGTGGTCTTCCACCTGCCCAGCGTCAGCGCCGCTGCCCTGAGCAACATCGCGACCGAGACCTACATCATCCCCGAGCACGTCTACGGCGATGTCACCGACTTCTCGGTCGCCGAACTCGACCCGATCGCGGTCGGCTCCGGCCCGTACGTGCTCACCGAGTACGAGCGCGGCCAGTACCTGCGCTTCGCACCGAACGAGCACTACTACGGGGAGGCGCCGAACATCGCCGACCTGCGCCTGCAGATCGTCGCCAACGCCGACACCGTCAAGACGGCGCTGCAGACCGGTGAGGCCGACGCCTCGTTCGCCACGGCCGACCAGATCGACGAACTCGAGGCCGCGGGGCTGGACATCTACCCCTACGCCGAGGGCCGCGTCGCCTACCTGGGCCTGAACGCCGCGAAGCTCACCGACCAGAAGGTGCGCCAGGCCATCTTCTTCGCCCTGAACCGCGACGAGCTCAACGACGGTGCCTTCCTCTCGGACGAGTACTACGAGAACGCCTACACGATCCTCCCGCCGAGCAACCCGTTCGCCACCGAGGACGTCGAGAAGTACGAGCAGGATGCCGCGAAGTCGGCCGAGCTGCTCGGCGGTGCCGACGTGACCTTCACCCTGGCCTACGCCAGCAGCGACCCCGCCCAGTCGACCCAGGCGACGCTCATCCAGCAGCAGCTGGCCGAGGTGGGCATCACCGTGCAGCTGGCCGGTGTCGAGCCCGCCGCCGTCTACACCGAGATCGAGAAGGGCGCCGACTCGAAGTACGACGCCTTCCTCGGCGGCTACATCATGGGCCAGGACCCCGACGCCTACAGCCTGCTGTTCCGCAGCGGCGCCTCGGCGAACTACTTCTCGTACGCCAACCCCGCCACCGACGCCCTGTTCGACGCCGGCGCGGTGGAGCTGGACGAGGCGAAGCGCGCCGCGATCTACGCCGACCTGCAGGCGCAGATCGCCGAGGACGCGGTGTTCTTCCCGCTGGCCGACAACCTCAAGCTCCTCGCGGTCAATTCCCGCATCGGGGGCGTCGAGGAGGCCGGCCTCGTGCCGATCTACACGCTGGAGAACTTCGGTCTGCTGACCGAGAAGTGATCTGATGGATGCCGGGGACTCCGCTCGTGGGGATCCCCGGCATCCCTGCGTCTGTCAGCCCTGCATAGAGGAATCCCGCCGTGACCCGCTTCATCGTCCGCCGCCTGCTGCAGGTGGTCCCGATGCTGCTGGCGCTGACCCTGGTCGTGTTCCTGCTGATCCAGCTCGCCCCGTACGACGTGGTGGACGCCATCACGACGCCGAACATGTCGGCCGAGACCATCGAGCTGATGCGGCAGAAGTACGGGCTCGACCAGCCGGTGCTCACGCAGTACGCGCTGTGGCTGGGCAACGTGCTGCAGGGCGACCTGGGCTATTCGCTCACCAGCCGTCAGCCGATCGCGGCGGAGCTGGCCGCGCGCATCCCCAACACGATGATCCTCGTCGCCCCCGCGTACGTGACGGCGCTGCTGCTGGCGATCGCGCTGGGCCTGATCGCCGGATCGCGCAAGGGCCGGTGGGCCGACCGGTTCATCGACTCGATGGCGGGCGTGGGCATCGCCACCCCGTCGTTCTGGTTCGCGCTGCTGCTCATGTACGTGTTCGGCTACCAGCTGCGCTGGTTCCCCATCATCGGCATGCACTCGGTGGGCGGACAGGGCGACCCGCTCGACTTCCTCGCGCACTTCGTGCTCCCCTACACCGTGCTGGTCGTCGCCTTCTTCCCCGACCTGACCCGTTACGTGCGCTCGGCCACCATCGGGCAGTTCGGCCAGGACTACGTGCTCGTCCAGCGCGCCTACGGCGCCTCCCGCCGCCGGGTGCTGGGCGTGCACATCAGCCGCAACGTGCTGCTGCCGGTCGTCACGCAGCTGGGCCTGGCGCTGCCGATCCTCGTGACCGGCGCCATCGTGACCGAGTCGGTGTTCGCCTGGCCCGGCATCGGCCCCTACTTCCTCTCGGCGACCAAGAGCCTGGACTACCCCGTCATCCTCGCGGTACTGCTGCTGTCGGCCGTGCTCGTGATCATCGGCAACCTCATCGCCGACATCCTCTACGTGGTCGTCGACCCGCGCATCCGCATCGGCGGCACATCATGACCGCCGTCACCTTCGCCGCCGTCGCCCAGCGCACCCGGTCGTTCCGGTCGCCGGGCACCGTCGTGGCACTCGTGTTCCTCGCGGTGCTGGGGCTGGTCAGCCTGTGCGCACCGCTGCTGCCGCTGGATCCCACCACCAGCGACCTGCCCATCCGGTGGCAGGGCCCCTCGGCCGCACACTGGCTGGGCACCGACGACCTCGGCCGCGACTACCTCTCACGCGTCGTCTACGGCGGGCGCATCTCGCTGACGGTGGGCGTGCTGGCCATGCTGGCCTCCACCCTCATCGGCATCATCGTCGGCCTCATCGCCGGCTACGCGCGCGGCTGGCTCGACGAGGTGCTCATGCGGTTCGTCGACTTCCTCTCGGCGATCCCGTGGATGGTGCTGGTCATGGTCGCGAGCGTCTTCCTACGCCCCGGCCTGTGGACGATCATCATCGTGATCGGCATGTTCGCCTGGATGCCGACGGCGCGCCTGGTGCGCGCGGAGACCCTTTCGCTGCGGGAGCGCACCTACGTCGGCTATGCGCGGTTCCTGGGCGAGCGGCCACGCCGGGTCGTGTGGCGGCACATCCTGCCCGATGCCACCCCGACGATCATCGTCGCGGCGACGGCCACGATCTCCTCGGCGATGCTCACCGAGTCGGCACTGAGCTTCCTGGGGCTGGGCATCCAGCCGCCCATGGCCTCCTGGGGGTCGCTGCTCGAAGCCGCCCAGGGGTCGCTCGCGCGCTCCCCGCTGCTGGCCATCGTGCCGGGCCTGCTCATCCTGCTCACCGTGCTCTCGTTCAACGTCGTCGGCGACGCCCTGCGCCGGGCCGTCAGCGAGGAGGATGCCGCATGAGCGTCGAGCGGCGCGCGGGCGCCGATGCGCCCCTGCTCAGCATCGCCGGACTGACCATCGACCTGCCCACCCGCGACGGGCCGTTCCGCGTCATCGACCAGCAGTCGCTGGAGGTGCCGCGCGGCGGCATCGTCGGCATCGTCGGCGAATCCGGATCCGGCAAGACGATGCTGCTGCGCGCGATCACCGGCATCCTGCCCGAAGGCGCCGTGCGCACCTGGTCGCGTGTCGCCTTCGACGGGGTCGATGTGACCGCCGGCTACGAGAAGACGCGGCTGCCGATCTCGATGGTCTTCCAGGACCCGATGACCTCGTTCAACCCGCTCGCCCGCATCGGCACGCACCTGATCGAGGTCGCCCGGCGCGCCGACGCGTCCTCGCGCCGCCGCGCCGAGGCGGGCACGCCCACCCGGAGCCCGGCGATGTCGAGGCGCGCGGCGCGGGACCGGGCCGTCGACGCCCTGGCCGCCGCCCGCGTGCCCGACCCGGAGCGCGTGCTCGACCGCTACCCCCACGAGCTGTCGGGCGGGCTGCGCCAGCGCGCCATGATCGCGATGAGCCTGCTCGCCCAGCCCCGCCTGCTGCTGGCCGACGAGCCGACCACGGCGCTCGACGCGACGGTGCAAGCCGAGATCCTCGCACTGCTGAAACAGCTGCAGCGCGAACACGACCTCACCATCCTCGTCGTCACCCACGACCTCGGCGTGGTCGCCGCACTGTGCGACAGCGTGCGGGTCATGAAGGACGGCGCGATCGTGGAGAGCGGCACCGTCGACGCCCTGTTCGCCGCGCCCCGGCATCCCTACACGCGCTCGCTGCTGGCGGCCGTGCCCGGAGGTGCCGCATGAGTGAGGTGCAGCCGGCCCCCGAGCTCGTGCGTGTCGAGGGACTGCGGAAGACCTACCCGGTGCGCAACGAGTGGGGACGCGTCACCGGACAGCTGCATGCCGTCGACGGCATCGATCTGACCGTGCGCGCGGGCGAGCAGCTCGCGGTGGTCGGGGAGTCGGGCAGCGGCAAGTCGACCCTGGGGCGCCTCATCCTGCAGATGGAGAGGCCGACCGCCGGGCGGGTGCTGGTGCGCGGTGTCGACGCGTCGCCCGAGGTCGCGCAGGGCATGATGCAGGTGATCTTCCAGGATCCGTTCTCGTCGCTGAACCCGCACCGCACCGCACTGCAGAACGTGCTCGAGCCGATCACCGTCCGCGCCCGTCGGCGCGGGGTGGATGCCGGTGACGACCCGGGCGCGCTCCGTCCGCGGAGCCGTGCTGCCGGCGATGCACGCGACGACCAGGTGGCGACCGCGCTCGAGGCACTCGCCGCGGTGGGCATCGAAGGCGACGCCGTGCACAAGCGCCCGCGGGCGTTCAGCGGCGGCCAGCGCCAGCGCATCGCGATCGCCCGCGCCATCGCCCCGCGCCCGGAGTTCATCGTGTGCGACGAGCCGGTCTCGGCGCTGGACATGTCGATCCAGGCGCAGGTGACCGAGCTGCTGCAGGAGCTGCAGCGCGAGTTCGGCCTGACCTACCTGTTCATCTCGCACGACCTGTCGGTGGTGCGCGAGATCGCCGACCGCACCGCCGTCATGCAGCGCGGGCGCATCGTCGAGCTGGCCCCGACCGCCGAGCTGTTCGCCGCCCCGCGCCACGCCTACACGCAACGGCTGCTCGAGGCCGTGCTCGTGCCCGACCCCGCCGTCGCGCGCGAGCGCCTCGCCCACATCGCCGCGCGCCCCGCCGCCGCCCTGCCGGATCCCGGCGAGCGCCTGATCGAGGAGTCCCCCGGCCACTTCGTCGCCCGCTGACCCGCCGCGCCGCTTCCGCGCCGCCCCTTCCGCCGAGCCGCCTACTTCCGTCCGAGCCGCCCAGATTCGGACGGTCCAAAGCTAGGCGGCTCGTACGCACGTAGGCGGCTCGGTGAGAGACAAGGCGGCGAGGATAGGCGACGAGAATGGGGCGCGGATAGCGGAACACCTCGATGGCGCAGCACTGAGCACCCGCGTGCGCCAAACGGGCGTCACCGGTGATGAGCGTGGCATCCAATCGTTCTGCGAGTGCGAGATGTCACCGCTCGCTGCATTACGCATGCGCTGCTCTTGCTCGCCCACCCCGAGCCGCCTATCTCTGTCCGAGCCGCCCAGCTTCCGACCGTCCGAATCTGGGCGGCTCGGGCAAACGTAGGCGGCTCAGTGAGAGAAGGCGGCGAAGGGTCGCCGGAGCCGGCCGTGCGGCAGCGCGATAGCGTGGGGAGGGACCACCGCCGAGAGGAACACGATGACCACCACCCCCGACTTCGGACGCATCGGGCTCTGGCGCGCCGCCGCACTCCTCGACCCCGCCACGGCGACCACCGCCGAACGCCTCGGCTACGGCGCGATCTGGATCGGCGGCTCACCCGAGGCCGACCTCGGCATCGCCGAGCAGGTGCTCGACGCCACCGAACACGTGACGGTCGCCACAGGCATCGTCAACATCTGGAAGGCCGACGCAGCCGAGGTCGCCGCGTCATACCACCGGCTCGAGAAAACGCACCCGGGCCGCTTCGTGCTCGGGATCGGCATCGGACACCGGGAGACCCTCGGCGGCCAGTACCAGAAGCCGTATGCGGCGCTCGTGTCGTACCTCGACACGCTCGACGCCGAGGGCGTACCGGCCGCGCGTCGCATCATCTCCGCGCTCGGGCCCCGCACGCTGCGGCTGTCGGCCGAGCGCGCGGCGGGCACGCACCCCTACCTGACCACGCCCGCGCACACCCGCTTCGCCCGGGAGACCGTGGGCCCCGACGCACTGGTCGCCCCCGAGCAGCGGCTCGTTCCCGAGACCGATGTGGATGCCGCGCGCGCGGCGGGCCGGAAGTTCCTGAGCCGCTATCTCTCCCTGTCGAACTACCGCCGCACCCTGGAGTCGCACGGCTTCACCGCCGCCCAGCTCGACGACGGCGCGACCGACGAGGCGGTCGACGCCCTCGCCCCGCACGGCACGCCCGCGCAGCTCGCCGCCACGGTGCAGGGGCACCTCGACGCCGGTGCCTCCCACGTGTGCGTGCAGCTGCTGCCGGCCAGCATGGACCCGGCGCCCGGCCTCGAGGCCCTCGCCACCGAACTCGGCCTGCGCTGAGCGCGCCGGCGCGCACCGCGCCCCCTCAGCCCTCCCGCGAAACGCCCACGTGTGTACGAGCCGCCCACGTATGGCCGGTACACACCTGGGCGGCTCGTACAGAGCTAGGCGGCTCAGCGAAAAGGGGCAGGGGTCAGCGCGGCTCGGCGAAACGGGCAGGGGTCAGCGCGGCTCGGCGAAACGGGTAGGGGTCAGCCGCGCAGCGCGCGCTTCTCCCCGGCGGTCACAGCGAACGGCAGCCGGTTCTCCGGCGGCGGCAGCGGGCAGACGTACTGGTCGCTGAACGCGCACGGCGGCAGGTAGGCGCGGCGGAAGTCCACCGTCACCGCCCCGTCGGCATCCGGCGCGTCGATCGGCAGGAACCGGAACGCGTAGGCGCCGTCGAGCACCGACTGGTCGGCGATCACCGCCGACAGGCCGTCGCCCTCGTCTGAGACGACGAGGTTCACGGCGTGGCCGTCGACCTCGAGCGCGATCGTGCCGGGCACGGCCACGGTGCGCTCGTGGCCGTCGACACTGCGGACGATGCGCTGCGCGCCGGCATCCATCGGCACGAAACGGCCGGCGACCGCCCACCGTTCGTGGTCCGGGTACACCTCGATGCCGCGCAGCTCCACGCGCCCGGGAGCCTCGGGGTCGTAGATGCGCAGCGCCAGCGCGCCGTCGCGCGCGAACGCGCGCACCAACAGGTCACCCACCTCGCGCGTCTCGAAGGGGGCGAGGTCGATGTCTGCGGCATCCACCCCGCGCCCGTGCACCCCGTCCGCGTCGGCGAACCACTCACCGGCCACCCCCTCGACGGCGCGCGGCACCTCATCGAGCCAGTGCGTATATCGCAGCGCGGCGATGCCATGCGGGGCGGTGACGGTCTGCCAACGGGCGGAGTGAACGGTGATGCTCATGCCTTTCACGCTACCCGCGCCGACACGCCGCGCGAACGGTCCCGCCTGCCACGGCGCACCAGACCGGCGCATCAAACCCCGGGACCAACAGCGAATCCCGAGGTCGGGCGCGGCGTCTGACAGAATCGGTGCAGATCGCCATGAATGCACCTGCCCCCCAACAGACAGCGGTCGTCATCGATGACGACGCGCACGTGCGCGGGCTACTGGTGACGATCCTGTCTGCTGCGGGATTCCAGACCATCGCCGTCGACAACGGCTCCGACGGGGTGGATGCCGTGATCGCGCACCGGCCGGACATCACCACCCTCGACGTCAACATGCCCGGCATCGACGGATTCGAGACGGCGCGACGGATCCGCGAGCACAGCGACACCCACATCATGCTCATCACCGCGCTGTCGGACGAGGCCGATGCCGTGCTGGGGTTCAGCGTGGGCGCCGACGACGTCGTGGTCAAACCCTTCCGGCCGCGCGAGCTGCGGGCCCGCGTGCTCGCCGCCCAGCGCCGCCGCCAGTCCGCCGGCGGGGCGGTACAGCGCGGGGTCGGCGACGCCCCGAACGCCGCCGCTCCGGCATCCGCCCCCGGCATGCACGGCCCAGGCCCCCACAACCCCGGCACGCACGGCCCGGGGCCCCACAATCCGGGTGCCCACAACCCGGGCCCCTATACCCCGGGCACGGCGGGCAACGCCCCGGGCGCGGCGGGCAACGCCACCGGAACCGCACACCCCACCGGCACCGCGGGCAACGCCACCGGCACCGCACACGCCGCGGGCACCGCTGACAACCCCACCGGCACCGCGCACCCCACCGAGTCCGGCATGCCGCCCGCAACCGATCACACCACCCCGCCCACCTCGCCGAACCCCGCGGTGCGCGGCATCGGCTGGAACGGACTGCACCTGGTGCGCGCCACCCACAGCACGACGGTCGACGGCGCCGCCGTCGCGCTCACGCGCACCGAGTTCGACCTGCTCGCCACCATCCTCGAGGCGGCGCCCGAGGTGCGCAGCAAGGCCGATCTGGTGCGATCGCTGCACGACGAGCCCGGCGATGTGACGTGGGTGAGCGACTCCGACGAGCGGTCGATCGAGACGCACATCACGAATCTGCGCCGCAAGCTCGGCGACTCGGCCAGCGCGCCGCGGTTCATCGAGACCGTGCGCGGCGTCGGCTATCGCGCGGCCGCTCCGGCGGAACGCTGACGCCATGGCGGTACCGGCCGGGGGGCACTGGGGTGATCTGCGCACACGATCGGTGTGGCGCTGGCAGCTGATCCTGGCCGCCGGCGCGGTCGCGATCATCGCGCTGCTCCCGCTGCTGTCGCCCGAGCTGTTCAGCGACATGCGGTTTCTGACCGGAGCGGTCGGCCTGTCGGCGATCACCGCCGCGACGCTGCTGGTGCCGTGGCACCTGACCACGACCACGGTGATCGCGCTCGTGCCGCTGCTCGACATCGTCGCCATCGGCGCGTTGTCGGCCGGGGGCGACTCGCGCCTGGCCCTGCTGTGGGTGTTCCCGATCGCATGGTTCGCGACGTACTACCGGTTCCCCTGGCTGATCGTGGCGCTGGGAGCGATCGGCGTCGTGCTGCTCATCGACACGAGCCTGCACGGACTGTCGGCCGAGTACGCCCAGCGCACCGTGGTCATGCTGCTGTGCCTCGGCTTCCTCGGCGTCACCATCCTCATCGGGGCGCAGCGCACCCGCGCCTACAGCCACCTGCTGCACCGGCAGTTCGATCAGCTCGACCGCACCCGCCGCCGCGCCGAGCACGACGCGCAGCGCATCGCCGTGCTGTCGAACACCCTCGAGACGGCGATCGCCCGCGTCGACCAGGACGGCGTGCTGCTCGACGCGAACGCCGCGTTCTTGAGTCTGTACGGCGCGGAGGACATCGACACGTTCACGCCCACGGGTGCAGTCGAATACCGCGGCTATCGGGGCGAACCCGTCGACCCCGGCGACACGCTGATCGCGCGCGCCCGGCGGGGCGAGCGCTTCTACGACCACCGGGTGTGGCTGTTCGACCCGCAGGGCCGATGGCGCGCGCTCGACGTGTCGAGTCGCCCCGTGCCCGGTGCCGACGATCCGCCCAACAACCTCATCCTCGCCCACGACGTGACCGATGCCGTCCGCGCCGACGAGCAGCGCCGCACCGTCAGCACCGTGGTCACCCACGAGTTGCGCAATCCCCTCACCGCGATCGTCGGCCACAGCGACCTGCTGCTCGAGCGCGACGACCTCCCCGCCGACGTGCGCGAGCAGATCGCACAGATCGACAGCGCCGGCCAGCGCATGCAGCGCCTCATCACCTCCGCTCTCGAGCCTTACGGCAACGGCGGGGCCGAACAGGACGTCGTCGACCTGGGGCATCTCGTCTCGGCATCCATCGTCGCGTTCGAGCCCACCGCCGAGGCGGGCCGCGTCGACCTGTCGGGCACGCTCGACGGGGCGGTCGCCGTGATCGGCGACGCGTTCCGCCTGCGACAGGCGATCGACAACGTCATCGGCAACGCCGTCAAGTACACCAGCCGCGGCGGCGTCGTGCGGGTGAGCGTGCTCGGCGACGACGAGCACGGCGTGATCGAGGTCAGCGACTCGGGCATCGGCATGACGCGGCAGGACCTCGACCGGATCTTCGAGACCGGGTTCCGCAGCCCCACCGCCCGAGCCAGCGGCATCGCGGGCAGCGGCATCGGCATGTCCGTCGTGCACGACATCGTCTCGGGCCATGGCGGCCGCCTCGACATCACCAGCGACCTGGGCCGGGGCACCTGCGTGACGGTGCGCCTGCCCCGAGCGGATGCCGCGGCCACGCCCGTCGGGCCCGATCTGACCGATGCGGATGACGCCGCAGAGAGGACGTCGACGTGAACAGCACGACTCTGGTGGTCGGCTTCGTCGCCATGACCACGGTGGTGACCGCGATCTACCTGGGCCTCGGGTTTCTGCCCCGCCCCAGCCGCGTCGCGGGCATCTGGGCGGTCGGGTTCATCGGCGGCATGGTCTCCGCGCACCTGTGGGTCAGCGGCGACGCGGTCGACTCGAACACGCTGCGCGCGATCGCCTCCGGGCTCATGGTGCCGATGGTCGCACTGTTCTGGGTGGGACTGCGGGTGCGCCGCGGTGCGGCCGGGTGGCACTGGATCCCCACGCTGATCTACGTGTTCGCCTCACCGATCGTGCTGGTGCTGTTCGCCGAGACGGCGTATTACGTCACCGCGGTGCGCGCGGTGTTCCTCGTGGCCGGCGCGTTCACGGTCTGGACGGTGATCGAGCTCGTGCGGCTGGGCAACAGACACCGCGACGAGGTCCTCCCCCTCGCCCTCGTGTCGGCGACGTTCACGATCCTCAGCGTCATCAACGTGTTTCAGGAGGTTGTGCGCCTGTTGGAGGGGCAGCCTCAGGTGCCCGCGCTCACGCAGACCCGCGACCTCAACATGATCGGGTCGCTGGTGTACATGACATGCGCCCTGGTGACCCTGCTGCTGCTCACCCGCTCTCGCATGGGGCGCGGCGGGTCGGCGGCGAGCGCGGCCTCGTTCGTCGAGGTCGCCACCGACCGGCTGCGTCGTGCACAGGCCACCGACGACCGGTGGTGGTCGGTGCTCGTGATCCGCCTCGACGACCCGGCGGTGCTGCGCGAGGCGTCGAGCAGCAACGGTTTCGAACTGATCGCCTCGAAGTTCTCGC
Organism: Microbacterium pollutisoli; assembly: GCF_053586795.1. Taxonomy (NCBI): domain Bacteria; kingdom Bacillati; phylum Actinomycetota; class Actinomycetes; order Micrococcales; family Microbacteriaceae; genus Microbacterium; species Microbacterium pollutisoli. Next base: position 157,589 of record NZ_JBNYWT010000004.1, on the reverse strand, counting down.
GCGTGGTGCGCAGCACCCTGCCGGCGGAGGCCGACATCTGGGCCCGTGACACGGTCGAGTTCGTCGTGCTGCTGCCGCGCCCCGAGGGGGCGGTGCGTCAGGAACTCGTGCGCCTGCTGCGCGAGATCGCGGCGGCCGACCCCGACTCGCCGCTGGCGATCCGGCTGTCGGCGAGCGTCGGCTGGGCCGCGGTGGATGCCGTGGGTTACGACCTCGATACTCTTGTCGCCGCGGCGTCGGGCGCCGCGGCGCGGGCCGCCGCCGCCGGTGGCGACCGGTGGCATCGCGTGGCCGCCGCCGACGTGGTGCGCTGACCCCGCGGTTCTCATCCGGCGCTGAACGCCGGCATCCACCCCGGCCGCAGTATGCGACGGACAAACGCCGCCATTGCCTCCCGCCCAGCCTGTTGACTAGTCTCGCGCGGCGGGTGCGGGTAAGCCGTCCTTGGCATGAACAGGACGAAAGCGTTCGCCGGGACGACCAGACAGCACTTGGTGGTCGCTACGACCGACCTATGATCGCGAATCTGTCCGTTCCGAGTGGTCGCAATGATGAACCTGGCGCCTCGCTTGTCCAGCCGGTGACAGACCATGGAGGTCTTTGCGGCGTCGCGGTCGCCCCCGCCCTCGACCGTCGGGGAGGACGTTACCACGACCTCGTTGCGTCCAGACCTCGCTAGGACCCAGCAGGTGCCCCAGCGTCCGGGCTCCCGGCGCGCTCCGCGCGCCCGCGCCCCAACATCCAGTCTCTTCAATACCGCGAGAGGAAGTCCTTCAGCACGCGGTGCCCGAACACGAGCGAGTCCACGGGCACGCGCTCGTCGACGCCGTGGAACATCGAGAAGAAGTCGAACCCTCGCGGCAGACGCAACGGCGCGAAGCCGTATCCCACGATTCCCAGCCGCGAGAGCGCCTTGTTGTCGGTGCCGCCGCTCATGACGAACGGCAGCACGGGAACTCCGGGATCGGCGCGGTCCAGGGCGCCGACGGCCGTGTCGTACAGCGCACCGTCCGCCGCCTCCTCAAGCCCCACGCCGCGACGGACGATCTCTACTTCGATGTCCTCTCCAATGATGAGCTGAATCTGCCGGAGCGCTTCTTCCTCAGTGCCGGCGGGCGTGCGCACATCGACGAGGGCCTGTGCGACGGCAGGAATGACGTTGTGCTTGTACCCCGCAGTGAAACCGGTCGAGTTCGCTGTCACCCGAAGCGAGGAGGCCAGAATACGGGCGGCCGTCCCGGTACGCGCGATCAGCGCATCGGGGTCGGTGGTGCCGTCGCCGACGAGGCTCGCAAGGCCCGCCACGAGCCGGGTCGCGGCGGGCCCCATGTGGATCGGGAAGCGCGTCTCCCCCAAGCGCGAGACCGCTCGCGCGAGCCGGGTGACGGCGTTGTCGTCGTGCACACTCATGCCGTGACCTGCGGCACCACGAACGGTCAGTCGCAACCAGACGAGGGATCGCTCTCCCACCTGCAGCAGGTAGGCCGGGTGCGCATCGTCGACCAGGATGGAGAAGCCACCCGCCTCACCGATGGCCTCCGTCGCTCCAGTGAACCACTCGGGCCGCTCGTCTACGACGAGCTCTGCCCCCTCGTGGCCCGCGTCTTCCTCATCTGCGAAGAACGTGACGATCAGATCACGCTCCGGCTGGCGGCCTTCGTCGAGAATGGCAGCCACGGCGGTGAGGATCATGGCGTCCATGTTCTTCATGTCGACCGCGCCGCGGCCCCACAGCATCCCCTCGCGGATGACGCCGCCGAACGGGTCGACCGACCAGTCCTCCGCGACCGCAGGAACCACGTCGAGGTGGCCGTGTACGACCAGGGCCGGCTTGTCGGGGTTTCGCCCCGGCACACGCGCCATGACATTGGTGCGCCGAGGCCGCGGCTCGAAGTATTCGACACCCAGTCCGAGGCGTTCCAGGTACGCGCTGACGAACTCAGCGGCCTCGCGTTCGCCGCGCGATTGACCTCCGCCGAAGTTCGACGTGTCGAACCTGATGAGGTCGGCCGCGAGGTCGACGACCTCGGCCGCCCGATCCACCGCATCGGTTGCCGGATCCTGCCCGGGAGGTTCCACGTGATTCCCCTTTGCCTTCTCGTTTCACGGCGGCACACGGCAGCCGCATGATGCGCTTCGGGCGCCCAGAGCCCGATCCGTGTCAGCCGGTGACCGCCGCGCGTGCGGCGACGAATGCTGTCACACACGTGTTCACGTCATCCTCGGTGTGAACCGCCGAGATCTGCACGCGGATGCGCGGCGACTCTCGCGGCACGACAGGGAAACTGAAGGCGATGACGTAGACGCCCAGGCTGAGCATGTGATCGGCGACGGCGGTGGCCGTCCGCGCGTCGGGCATGAGCACCGGGACGATCGGATGCTCACCCGGAAGCAGATCGAAGCCCTCGGCGACCATCCGCTCCCGAAACTGCGCCGCGCGCTGCGTCAGACGCTCTCGCGCGTCGTCCGAACCCGCGGCGATCCGCAACGCCGCACGTGCTCCCCCCACCATCGGCGGCGGAACCGAATTGGAGAAGAGGTAGGGACGCGCGCGCTGGCGGAGGAGCTCGATGACGTCGGCGTCGCCCGCGACATAGCCCCCCGAACCGCCGCCGAGCGCCTTGCCCAGCGTGCCCGTGAGAAGCGACACACGGTCAGACACTCCAAACAAAGCCGGCGTGCCGCGACCTCCCGGGCCGACGAAACCCACCGCGTGGGAATCGTCGACCATGACGGTGGCACCGTGGCGTTCGGCGAGGTCGCAGATGCGGTCGAGGGGCGCGAGGTAGCCGTCCATCGAGAAGACGCCGTCGGTGACGATGACGATGCGTCGCGATCCCGCAGCCGCGATCAGCTGCCGTTCGAGATCATCCATGTCGCGGTTGCGGTAGCGGAAGCGCTTGGCTTTGCTGAGGCGGATGCCGTCGATGAGCGAGGCGTGGTTCAACTCGTCCGAGATGATGGCGTCTTCTGCGCCGAACAGCACCTCGAACGTGCCGGTGTTCGCGTCGAAGCACGAGGGGAAGAGGATCGTCTGGTCGGTTCCGAGGAACTCGGCGAGCTCTCGCTCCAGCTCAAGGTGGGGTTGCTGCGTCCCGCAGATGAAGCGGACGCTCGCCATGCCGAAGCCCCACTGTTCGAGTGCGTCTGCGGCTGCCCGTGTGATCGCGGGGTCGTCCGCGAGACCGAGATAGTTGTTCGCACAGAAATTGAGCACGACGGATCCGCCGCTGCGGATGCTGCCCGACTGCGACGTCTCGATGGCCCGCTCGCGCTTTCTCAGCCCCGCGGCGTCGATGTCCTGCAACTCCGCCCGAGCCTGCCCCGCCAGAATCCCCGTCACCGTGATCTCCCTCCACTCGTGCGCGACCGCGCGCCGCTCGTCACGACGTCCACTCCACCGCTGTCCGCGCGAGCACGGCGGCCACGCGCCGCACGCTCGCGAGCGACACCCACTCGTCGGGCGAATGCATTCCGCCGCCCGTCGGGCCGTAGTAGGTTGCGGGAACGCCCACGTCGCCGAAGTATCGGGCGTCGGCGGTGCCGAACATGGGCGTCACGCGCGCGGGTTCGCCGCTGACGGCTTCGACCTGCGACCGCAGCAGCGCGACGATGGGCGACTCGGGGTCGATCGCATAGCCACGCGCTTGAAAGCCGTGCCACCGGATCTGGGGAGGGTTCTCGGCGAGCCACGCGTGCGACGCACCGAACGCCGCGATCCGGTCGACGACGAACTGCTTCGCCTGATCCACAGACCAGCCGATGGGATACGCCATGCGCACGCCGATGACACACTCCAGCGGGACGTTCGAGGGCCAGTCGCCACCGCGGATCGTCCCGACGTTGAGCGTGAGCGGCGAGTCATAGCCATCGAAAGCGGGATGCGAGAAGCTCGCGTTGAGCTCGGCGGGAAGCGTCCGCAGGAATGTCGCGAGGTCAGTGGCCACCTCGATGGCGTTGACGGAGGCTCCGGCAAGTCCTACGTAGGCGGCACGCCCCCGCACCGTGACCTCGAACCACACGACACCGGGGTTTGCAATATGGACGTCTTCGTGAGTGATCTCGGGGATGATCGCGGCGTCGGTGTTCGGCCCGCGCACACGCGCCGCCAGTGTGCCGTTTCCCGTCGACTCCTCTTCGATCACCGACTCGAACACGATGTCGCCCCGAGGCGCAACCCCCGCCGTGCGGATGGCGTCGATCGCGAGAAGCGCCGCCACCAGGCCGCCCTTCATATCCATCGATCCGCGACCGTAGAGCCGGTCGCCCACAACCGCCCCGCTGTAGGGGTTGTCGGTCCACAGGTGCTCGGGCTCGGTGCTGACGACATCGACATGGCCCGAGAGCGTCAACGAACGACCGCCACCTGTCCCCTTCATGATGGCGGTGACATTGGGGCGCGCGAGCGCGGTGTGATCGGCCGTGGCGAAGTCGGGGTGGTGCGTGAGCGCCTCGATGTCGACCGTCCACAGGTCGGTCTCGAGCCCGATCTTCTCCGCGTGCGAGGCGAGGAGGCGCTGGGCGGGCTCTTCCGCGCCGCCGAGGCTGGGTGTCTGCACGAGCGAAGACAGCAGTTCGACATACCGCGGCCACAGCTGGTCGAGCGCAGACTCGATCGTGGCGCCGTAACGGGCCTCGGGGTCTCGCGATGTGCTCACCGTGTCTCCTCGTGCCGTTGTGCGGGCAGTGGCGGGATCGGCGTGCCCGAGCCGGCGGCGGGCGCCGTCATGCCGAAAGCCCGCCGTCGATCGCGAGGACCTGCCCCGTCACGAAGCGCGCTCCGTCGGACAGCAGATACTCGACGGCCGGCGAGATGTCGTCGTATCGCGCGACCCGGCCGAGCGGAATGGCGCTCTCGACCGCGCGGCGCCTCTCGGGGTCGGCGAGCGTCTGCCTGCCCAGTTCGGTGTCGACGAACGTGGGGGCGATGGCGTTGACACGGATGCCGTGGCCGGCCCATTCCCGTGCGAACGCCCTCGTGAGCATGACGAGCCCCGCTTTGGATGCCGCGTATGCGGCACGTTCGACTGTTCCGACCAGCGCCGCCGCGGAGGCGACGTTGACGATGGCGCCGGGGGCCTCGGCATCCACCCACCGGCGGGCGACCGCCTGCGCGCAGAGGAAGGCCCCCTTGAGATTGGTGTCGACGACGCGGTCGAGATCTTCCGGAGAGAGGTCGAGAGCGAGGCCCACGCACTGCGCCCCCGCGTTATTGACCAGTGCGGTCAGCGGGCCCAGCGCTTCCCACGCGTCGGCGACGGCGCGCGCGACCGAGTCGGCATCACGCACATCGACCACCGCGACGTGCGCGCGGCATCCGTATCGCTGCACCTCGGACGCGGCAGATCCCAACTCGTCGGCGGAACGCCCGCAGAGCGCGACATCCCATCCGGCGCGCGCCAGCGAGAGGGCGATGTCGCGGCCGATCCCCCGCGAAGCGCCCGTGACCATGACGACGCCCTGCGAGTGGGCGGCGGAAGGCTTCTCCGCGTTCATACGGTGAGGTCTCCCCCATTGATGTCGATGCTCGCGCCGGTGATGTAGGCGGCTGAATCGGAGGAGAGGAAGACGATCAGGTCGGCGACTTCGTCGGGCATTCCCAGGCGCGGGATCGGAAAGCCCTCTGCATACTGGCGCACCTGATCCTCGGCGATCGTCGTGCGGACCATGGCCGTGTCGATGAGCCCGGGGCACACCGCGTTGACCGTGACGCCGTCCGGCGCGAGCTCCCGCGACATGTGGCGGGTCAGGCCCAGCAGACCGGCCTTGGAGGCCGTGTAGTGGGCTCCGCCGATCGTGCTGACGCTCTTGCCCGCCGACGACGAGACATTGACGATCCGCCCCCACCCGCGCACCCGCATGCCGCGAGCGGCAGCCTGCGACATCAAGAACGGCGCCGTGAGATTGACGTCCAGCACAAGACCCCACTCGGACTGCTCGATGGCGTCGGAGGGCGTCGGAAAGAGCACTCCTGCCGCATTGACGAGGATGTCGGCGTCAGCGGCGGGGCCGGCGGCGAAAAGCGAGTCGACGGCCGATGCATCCGTGACGTCGATGCGGGCCTCTGCAGCGGCGGCCCCTTCTGCCGCGCAGGCTTCGACGACACCTGCGAGCCGTTGCGACCCGGGCAGATCGCACAGCAGCACGGAGGCGCCTGCCCTCGCGAGCTTGAGCGCCGCGGCAGCCCCGATCCCGCCTCCCGCGCCGGTCACCACCGCCGTGCGCCCCGCAAGGCCTCCGGTCGGGTCAGAGACACTCATCATCATCGTCGCGCGCTCCACGTCACATCGTTGCGGAAGTAGGTAATACGTATGCATACTAGGGCTACGAACCACCTCGGGCAACCGTTCGCCCAGCGCTCCCCCGCTTCACCTCCCTGGGGCGTGCCGGCAGAAAAGCGCACGCACCGCGCCGGTGAGCCCGGAAACGACGAGAGGAGCGCGACCCCGCTATGGACGTTGTCATCTCAGGCGCGGGTGGACGCATGGGCAGCCACGTCGCCCGCCTGCTGCTCGGCGAAGGCCATCGCGTGCGCGCGCTGGACATCGCCCCCAGCCACACCCTCGGCGAGCTCGAGGCCCAGGGGGCTTTGGTGTTCCTCGGTGGCCTGGACGACCGCGACACGTTGGCGCGCGCCTGTGACGGCGTCGACGCCGTCGTGCACCCCGGCGCCGTGCTCAGCTCCCACGGGCGACCCGACGACCTCGTCATCCAGGCCAACTTCGTCGGCACCTACAACCTGCTGGTCGCCGCCCGCGACCACGCCCCGGGCTTGAAGCGCTTCGTGTACGTAAGCAGCGATGCCGTCTACTGGCGCACAGCGACCGCCGGCTCCCCCGTCCTGCCTGTGACGGAGCAGTTCTCCCGCGTGGCCGGAACCGTGTACGGCGCCACCAAAGTCGGTGCCGAGCAGCTGTGCACGGCGTTCCTGGCGTCCTACGGCATGCCCACGACGGTCGCGCGACCGACCATGACCGTCGTCCCGAGCGAGCTCATCGATCCCGACAGCGCCTTCGGACGGCGCTGGTTCGTCGGCGGTGCGCGGCGATGGTGGCGGTCGCGGCCGGCGCTGTCGCCCCTCGAGGCCGATTTCGTCCGGATACTGGACGAGTCCGGCGCCGACGATGACGACCTGTTCCTCGTCGTGAGACCCGACGGCCAGCCGAGCGTCACGATGCTCAATGACGCGCGCGACGTGGCGCAGGGCCTGCGGCTCATGATCGATGCGCCCGAAGCTGTCGGTCAAGCGTTCAACCTGGGGTCGTTCGACATCTCGGAGCGCACGCTCGTCGAGGCGATCGCCGCCCAGCTCGGACGCCGGATGCACACGTTCGCGCACCCGATCGCCCGCCCCAGCTGGTATGTCAGCAGCCAGAAGGCCCAGCAGGCCTTCGGCTATCACCCCGTTCACGACCCGCTGGGAATGGTCGCAGAAGCAATGGAAACCCGATTCGACGGAGGCGACAGATGAACGCGATCGAGTGGAACCCGGACTGGAACGGGCCATCGCTGGCCGACCTCGAGAACGCGTGCCGCCGGGCGACCGCGTGGATCACGGCGCAGCAGACCTCAGATGGCATGATCGGCGACCCGGCTGAGGGGTTCAAGGCGCATCGCGCCGCGTGGGCCCTGGGCCTCATGGGCGAGGTCGACGCGGCGAACGCCTATATGTCGTGGGCGCGCACGCACCTGCTCGGCGACGGCGCACTGAACGGACCGGCACGGCTCCTGTTGGACGGGTGGGCGTATCGCGACTCCACCTTCATCATCGGCGCCCACATGCTGGAGCAGTACGACCTCTCCCTCGGCCTCATCGACAACATGCTCTCGTGGCAGGATCCCGTCTCCGGAGGTTTCGCCAACGACGCCCTCCCCGACGGTTCCGGCAGCGACGAGATGGACATCCCCTACGCCTGCGGGCCGGGCTTCGCGGCACTGATCTGCGGCCGGATCGACGAAGCGCGCAAAGTGGCCGGCTTCCTCCGTCGCGTGTACGACGCGCAGACCGAGCTTCCGGAGCGGATGCACCTATTCTGGTCGCGGCGCGACCAGCGTCCCATCCTGCCGAGCGATGCCGCGTGGGAAGAGCGGTTCGTGGTCGAGAACGCGGTCGACCGCAATCAGCGCTGGACGACGGGCGGTATCGCAGCCGGATTCCTCGGCCGGCTCTACCTCGTAGACCGCGACCCCGCGCTGCTCGACCTCGCCCGCAAGTACCAGGCGTTCAGCATGGCTGCCACGGATGCACAGTTCACGTACCCGGCCGTCTGCAAGACCAGCTGGGGAGCGTCACTCCTCTACCAGATCACCGGAGAAGAGGTCTATCTCGAGTGGCTGCACCGGATGGCCGCCTGGTACATCGAGACGCAGACCGACGAAGGCTTCTGGCACCCGTACGTCGAGGACAGCGTCGGCGATGTCATCGAGATCACGCTCGAGTTCATCATGCACGTGAAGATCCTCATGGGTGCGGTCACCTCCCGCCCTCAGGGATCACGCTGATGCCATCGAGCCTCGTCGGACGCTCCATCCACGACGTAGATACACCGGCAGCCCTCCTCGACCTCGACGTCTTCGAGCAGAACGCGAGGCACATCGCGTCGTATCTCGCCGCCAGCGGCGTGAACTGGCGTCCGCACGTCAAGGCCCACAAGTCCCCCGTGCTCGCGAAGCTCGCGATCGCCTGCGGAGCGTCGGGGCTCACGTGTGCGAAGACCGCCGAAGCGGAGGTCATGGTCGAAGCGGGTCTCACCGACATCCTGGTGGCAAATCACCTCGGCTCTGCCGTGAAGTGGCGCCGCATCGCAGGACTGCAACGGTCTGCCCGCGTCCTGGTGTGCGCGGATGACCCGGCCCACGTCCGGATGGCGTCGCAGGCGGCTACCGAACTCGGCGTCGAGATCCCCCTCCTCGTCGAGCTCGACCTGGGAATGCGTCGCGTCGGCGTGCCCACGTATGAGGCGGCACGAGACCTCGCCGTGCTTGTCGCCGAGTCCCCGGGTGTCCGCCTTGACGGCGTCATGGGATATGAGGGCCACGTCCTCCAGACCTGGCCCGAGGAACGGAAGGAGCGCGAGTGCCGCGAGGCGGTGGGCTTGCTCACCGACACCGCCGACCGCCTACGAGCGGACGGTCACGCGATCGAGATCGTCAGCGCCGGCGGCACGGGATCCTTCGAGATCACGGCGCGGATCCCTGGAGTCACCGAGATCGAAGCGGGCGGCGGGTGCCTCATGGACCTGTTCTACTCGGACTACTGCCATGTGCCGCTGCCGCATGCGCTCACGCTCTTGACGACCGTCGTCAGCGTCCAGACCCCGGGACAAGCCGTGATCGATGCGGGGGCGAAGGCGCTCGGCCAGGGCGCCGCGTTCCCTTTCCCCCGCTCCATCGAGTCGCCCGAGCTGGCCGTCACCGCGCTCTCGGCCGAGCATGGGATGCTGGCGACGGGAACCGACAGGATGTCGGTCGGTCAGCGGGTGCGCCTGGTCGCCGGATACAGCGACGCGATGCTCGTGCTCCATGACCACGCGCTGGGCGTGCGGGGCGACACCGTCGTCGACGTCATCGAGCTCACGGCGCGCGGGCGACTGACCTGATGTCTGCCCGCTTCGACCTCGTCGTGGTCGGCGGCCAGGTGGTCGACGGCAGCGGGAGCGCGCGGTACGCGGGCGATGTCGGCATCATCGGTGATCGCATCGCGGCGATCGGCGACCTGAGTGGGGCGGCGACGAGCGACCGCCTCGACGCCTCGGGTGCTGTCGTCGCGCCCGGTTTCATCGACGCGCACGTCCATTCCGAACTCGCCCTCCTGGCACGCCCGATCAGCATGTCAGACCTCCACCAAGGCGTCACGACGCACATCGTCGGTCAGGACGGCACCGGTTTCGCGCCCTCCGACCCCGAGACACTCGCCCTCGTCCGCCGCGCCCTGGGGCCGCTCTACGACAGTCCGACACAGGTCGAACCCGCCTCGATCGCACAGTTCCTCGAGCGATATGACCACGCCTCGACCGTGAACGTGGCGACCCTCATCCCCAACGGCAACGTCCGCGCGATGGTGATGGGCAGCGATGCCCGCACGGCGACGCCCGTCGAGCTGGCCGAGATGACAGAGATCTGCCGCCAGGGGATGCGCGAGGGAGCCCTCGGTTTGTCGTCGGGGCTCGACTACGCGCCGTCTGGGTTCGCCTCCACCGCGGAGCTGATCTGCTTGGCCCGTGCCGTCGCGGAGTTCGGCGGCCTCTACGTCTCACACATCCGCTACGCCGACGGCATGGAGACTGCGCTGCGGGAGGCGCTGCAGATCGGGCGAGAATCCGGCGCCGCCACCCACATCAGCCACTTGCGGCCGGATGCGCCGGACCGCCCGGCGAGCGACCTGCTCGACATCGTGTCCACCGCCCGCACGCAAGGGGCCGACGTCACTTTCGACGGCTACCCCTATGCGTTCGGGTGCACGTCTCTCACGGTCCTCCTGCCCACGTGGATCTTGGCGGGAACCCAAGCGGAAGTCACGGGGCGGCTCCGCGATCCGGCCGCGCGTAGGCGACTTCGCGAGCAGCTCGACCACGACTTCTCCGCATGGGCTCGCCTCGAGCTCGCGGGAGACCTCGGCATCCACGACGCGCTCCTCAACGGTCTCCGCATCGATGTCGCGGCGCGAGCCATCGGGAAAGAGATCGTCGACTTCGTCTGTGACCTCCTCATCGACAACGATCTCCAGGTGCTCGTGCTGGGGGTGGATGACGGCGACGACTTCGCGATCGCTCAGGTCAAGGCCATGCTCAGCGCCGAAGCACACCTGGCCTGCAGCGACGCCATTTACGCGCGCGGAAGAACCCATCCTCGGCGCACCGGCGCGTTTGCCCGCTTCGTGGGCGATTTCGTCCGCGGCCGCGACTTCCTCTCGCTGGAGTCGGCCGTGCACCATGCCACGCGCGCATCCGCCGTGCGGCACGGCCTGTTCGATCGGGGACTGATCGACTGCGGCATGGTAGCCGACATCACGATCTTCGACGCCGAGACATTCGGCGCCGCCCCGGGCGCCGGTCGGGACGGACTCGCCACCGGTATGCGACACGTCGTGGTCAACGGCGAGGTCGCGCTGCGCGCCGGAACGGTCACCGGCGCCCTGCCGGGCCGCGGACTCCGGCGGACACGGGCGCACTTCGGCCACACCCGCACGGACTCGACCTCGTACTAACGCACCTCACGAGGACCCGCCAGTGCATACGATGCCGCCGTGTTTCCTCGCGGGGACCAGCCATTTCTCTCGTGTTACCTGCCGGTCATCCTCGGCTCACACGCCGGAAACTATTGACGATTACGTTCTTTTAGTGTTACGTATGCATTACTCGTTCTGCACGATGGCGTGAGGCGGCTTGCTCCACAGCCAGACAACGTACGCAGCACCCTATGGAAGCCATGCGGAGCCGCGCACATCCACGGAGGATAGAAAATGACGTCCATGAGATCTCGGCTTGCAGGAGGGTTGGCTGCCATTGGCGCGGCAGCGCTGCTGCTCACGGCCTGCACAGGCGGTTCGACAGAAGGCGGCTCGACGCCCGGCACGGAGGCCCGCGACGTCCTCGTGGTCGGAGCGCAGGCCCAGATCGCCGACCTCAACCCTCTGACGGGATCCGCGCAGGGCAAGAGCCAGACCCTCAGCGCGATCGCGGCGCCGATCCTCTACATCAACGGCGCCAACGAGGTCGTGTCAGATCTGCTCGAAGAGTGGAGCGTCTCGGACGACGCGCTCACTGTCACCTTCACACTCAAGAGCGGCATGAAGTGGTCTGACGACGAGCCAATCACCTCGGAGGACCTCCGCCAGAGCCTCGCCGCATACCTGGCACCCGGTGTGGGCGCCAACGCGGGAGCGGTGGGCCCCATCGTCGGAAAGACCGAGCTCGGCGAAGACACGAGCACACCTCTCGAAGAGCTCGCGACCCCCGGCCTCGTGGTCGTCGACGAGCAGACGCTGGAAATCAAGCTCGACGCGAAGAACGCCATCTGGCCGACCCAGTGGGCCCTGATCGGTGCCTACCAGCCGCTGCTTCCGTCGCACGTGCTGGGCGGCGAGACGCTGGCAAACATCAAGAACAGCTCCTACTTCACCGAGTGGCCGGTCTCGGCCGGGCCCTACACCCTGACCTCGTTCGCGCTCGGCGAGTCCGCAGAGACGGCAGCCAACCCGAACTGGCCGGGAGGAACGCCCGGTTTCGAGAAGCTGGTGCTCAAGTACCTCACCGCCGACCAGGCGATCGCTCAGCTGCAGACGGGCGAGGTGCAGTACATCTCGCCGGTGGCGCCGGCCGACCTCGAGACGGTGTCTGGCATCTCGGGCATCACCGTCGCCTCCGCCCCCCAGGTCTACCCCGACGTGCTCGCGCTCAACTACGTCTCGCCCAACATGCAGGACGTCCGCGTCCGTCAGGCGATCACCTACGCGATCGACCGCGAGACCATCTGTGAGCGCGTGCTCGGCGGCAGCTGCACGGTCACCGAGGAGAACTACCGCCTCCTGGGCCCGGACTGGGCCTTCCCGACCTCCGGCGTCACCGCCTACCCGTTCGACCCCGACAAGGCCAAGGACCTTCTCGCCGAGGCGGGCTGGGACTCCGACACGACCCTGTCGATTCTCACGCGCAACTCCGAGTCGCCGGCCTTCACGGCGCAGACCTTCACCATCATCCAGCAGCAGCTCGCCGACGTCGGCATCAAGGTCGACCTCGTCGACGTCTCGACCGCAGACCTCCTGAGCCGCATCCAGGAACCGGAGACCTCCGGCTACGACGGCTTCTGGATCAACGGCGCCAACTTCGCGGTCGATCCCGGGAGCCTCGCGAACTACTACGCGTGCGCGAACCGGTATCCCGCGGGCTCCAACACGAGCCAGTTCTGCAACCCCGACGTCGACGACCTGCTCGCGCTCGGCCTGACGCAGACTGACGCCACAGAACGTGCCGAGACCTACCAGTCGATCCTGGCGACGCTCAACCAGGACCCGACGGAGATCGCGATCTACGTCGTCGACCTGAACCAGGCACACGACGAACGCCTCGTCGGACCGGAAGCCAACGGCTGGATGACGACGGTGTTCAGCGACATCGGAAGGTGGACGTGGAGCTAGGCCTGCCACCCGCTGACTGACCTCCATCGGATGCAGGTGGTGTGCGCGGCCCTCGCGCACTCCACCTGCATCGCTGTCCGAGGTCGTGCGCACAGAGAGAGAGATCACCCGCATGGAAGTAGTCCGCGCCATCGCCCGCCCGTCGCACTGCAGAGCTGAGTGGGTACGTCGATGATCGGCTATTTCGGCCGCCGCCTTGCCATCGCGATCCCCGTCCTGGTCGGCATTCTTCTCGCGGCGTTCGTGCTCGTGCGCATGCTCCCGGGGTCGCCGCTGGACATGCTCATCCCGCCCGACGCTCGAACCGGCCCCGACTCCGCTGCCTACATCGAGGCGGTCACGAAGCAGTTCGGCCTCGATCAGCCCCTCCCGGTGCAGTGGCTGCTGTGGATGGCGGGGCTGCTGAGGGGCGACCTCGGCTACTCCTACGCCCAGAACCTGCCGGTCGCCGACTTGCTGGGCTCGCGGATCGGATCCAGTGCGCTGCTGATCGTGGCGGGCCTTGCCATCGCGATCGTCATCGCCCTGCCGATCGGCGTGATCGCTGCCCTCCGCCAGAAGACGTGGTTCGACTACTCCGCCGTCGGTGTCAGCATGGTCGCGATCTCCATCCCCGTGTTCTTCCTCGGCCTCATCTGCATCTACATCTTCGCGTTGCGCCTGGGGTGGTTCCCCAGCGGCGGACGCTACAGCGTGGGTTCTGCAGAGACCCTCGGAAGCCTGCTCTGGCACCTCACGATGCCCGCCCTCGTGCTCGCCACTGTGCTGGCCGGGCCGTATGCGCGATACATCCGACAGAGCATGATCGGCGTGATGCAGATGGACTACATCAAATCCGCGACGGCGAAGGGGGCGTCCCGCTCGCGCGTCGTCGTGCGCCACGGCCTGCGAAACGCTCTCGTGCCGCTCATCACCGTCATCTCGGTGCAGGCTCCCGCACTGCTGGCCGGAACCGTGGTCATCGAAACGGTGTTCGCCTGGCCCGGCGTGGGCAAACTCGTCTACGACGCGATCACGAGCCGCGACTACCCGATCATCCTGGCCGTCGTGATGCTCAGCGCGGTCTTCGTCCTGCTCTTCAACATCATCGCCGACATCGTCTCGGCGCTGCTCGACCCGAGGATCCGCCTGTGAGCGCCATCATCAGCACGAGGAAGACCCGTTCGTCGCGCTCGGGCGACCGCTCGCCCGGCGCCATGGCGCTGCGCCGGTTCACCCGCCACCGCCTCGCGGTGGTCAGTGTCGTCATCCTGTTCGCCCTCGTCGTCGTGGCCATCGTCGCGCCCTGGATCGCTCCGCATGATCCGAACGCGATCGACCTCTACGCCACCAGCGAGCCACCCAGTGCCCTCCACCTCCTGGGCACGGACGAGACGGGCCGCGACATTCTCAGCCGCCTTCTCTACGGCGCCCGCGTGTCGCTCACGGTGGGTCTCACGACGGCGGTCTCGACGGGCGCGCTCGGACTCGTCCTGGGCCTCATGGCCGGCTACTACGGTGGATTCCTCGACGGCGTGATCATGCGCCTGTCGGAGATCGTCCTCTCCTTCCCGTCGCTCATCCTCATGATCCTCGTCGTCGCCGTGTGGGGACCGAGCATCACGACGATCGTGGTGGTCTTCGCGCTGACGCACTGGCCCATCACGGCCCGCATCGTGCGGCAGGAGACTAGGGTGCTGCGAGATCAGGACTTCATGGTCGCGGGCCGCGCCATCGGGGCGAGCAATCCGTTCCTGATCGCACGACACGTCCTGCCGGGTGTGCTCTCGCCCCTGACTGTCGCCGTGACGCTCCTGGTCGCCGAGGCCGTGCTGCTCGAGGCCGCACTCTCGTTCCTCGGCCTGGGCGTTCCCCCGCCCGAGGCGAGCTGGGGCGGGATGCTCCACGCGGCGCAATCCCTCACGACTCTCTCGACGAAGCCGTGGATCTGGCTGCCGCCGGGCGTCATCATCGCAGTCACGGTACTCGCCATCAACTACGTGGGCGACGGGCTGCGCGACGCTCTGGACACGAGGCAAAGCGCATGAGCACGAATACCCCTCTCCTTTCCGTCCGCGACCTCGCGGTCGAGTTCACGGCGGGCAGCCGACGCGCGCAGGCTGTGCGTGGGGTCGACTTCGACATCGCCGAGGGCGAGACGGTCGGTGTCGTGGGCGAATCCGGGTCAGGCAAGAGCGTCACGATGAACGCGGTGATGCGCCTCCTCCTCGGACGCAACGCCCATATCTCGGGAAGCGTGAAATACCGGGGCGTCGAGCTCATGGATCTGTCCGAGCGGGAGATGCGCGCGTACCGGGGCAAGGAGATCGCCATGATCTTCCAAGACCCGGCGACCTCGTTCAACCCCGTCCAGACGATCGGCTGGCAGATCACCGAAGCCATCCGCGTGCACGACAAGCGGATCTCTGCGAGAGCGGCCACCGCCCGCGCCGTCGAGCTCCTCGACCTCGTCGGGGTTCCCAGCCCTCGCGTGCGCGTCGGGCAGTACCCTCACGAGTTCTCGGGGGGCATGCGGCAGCGCGCGATGATCGCGATGGCGCTGGCCAACGAGCCCTCGCTGCTGATCGCCGACGAACCGACCACGGCGCTCGACGTGACGGTGCAGGCTCAGATCCTCGAGACGCTCCAAGATCTGCAGGAGAAGACCGGTGTCGCGATCGTGCTGATCACGCACGATATGGGGATCGTGGCCGAGACCGTCGACCGGGTCTTGGTCATGTACGCCGGCAAGATCGTGGAGCAGTCGCCCGTCGAGCCGATCTTCGCTGAGCCGCTCCATCCCTACACCTCCGGGCTGCTGGCGAGTCTGCCGCGCCTCGACGAGCAGGTCGCCGAGTTGTATTCGATCCCGGGTCAGCCGCCCTCGCTCGATCCGCCCCCTCCCGGATGCGCGTTCGCTCCGCGATGCGAGGTTTCCCGCGGCCGAGCGGTGTGCACGGATGTCATTCCGCCGTTGGCGCTCTTCGAGGGCGGCAGAAGAACTGCCTGCCACTTCGCAGGCGAGAGGCCGGCACTGGTCGGCGGGAAGGTCGAAGCCACATGACCGACGCATCGATCACCACAACCTCGACGACGCGCGATCCGGAGCCGTTGCTGTCGGTGTCGGGTCTGCGCGTGGAGTTTCCCATCCGCTCCCGCGTGCTTAGGCGGCACACCGGCACCGTCCAGGCGGTGTCGGGACTCGATCTCGACATCGGACGGGGCGAAACTCTGGGGCTCATCGGCGAGAGCGGATGCGGAAAGTCTACTGCTGGCCGTGCCATCCTCCAGCTCATCAAGCCGACGGCCGGTTCGGTCAAGCTGGACGGCGTCGAGCTGACGACCCTCGCCCGCCGCGATCTCCTCGCCACGCGCCGCGACATGCAGATCGTCCTGCAAGACCCGTTCGCCTCGCTCGATCCGCGGCACACGGTGCGGTCGATCATCTCGGAACCGATCCAGGTGCACGGCACGCCTCGCGACCAGCGAGCGGGTCGAGTGGAAGAACTCCTCGAACTCGTGGGGCTCAGCGGATCGATGGCCGACCGGTATCCGCACGAGTTCTCGGGGGGCCAGCGGCAGCGCATCTCGATCGCGCGCGCGCTCGCCCTCTCGCCCAAGCTGCTCGTGCTTGACGAGCCGCTCTCGGCCCTCGACGTCTCCATCCAGGCCCAGATCGTGAACCTGTTGCGTCGCCTGCAGCGGGAGACGGGCATCTCGCTGCTCATGATCTCGCACGACCTCGCCGTCGTACGACAGATGTGCGATCGGGTCGCGGTCATGTACCTCGGCCGCATCGTCGAGACGGGGACGGTCGCCGACGTGTACACGAACCCCAGCCATCCCTACACGCAGGCTCTGTTGTCCGCGGCGCCAGAGCCCGATCCGAGCCTTCGTGGCGAGCGAGCACGCATCATCCTGAGCGGAGAGGTGCCACGACCGGATTCACCGCCTCCGGGATGCCGCTTCCACACGAGGTGCTGGCGGGCTCAGGAACTGTGTCGCACCGACAAGCCCGACCTCATCGCGCGAAACGGCGCGCAGCACCCGAGCGCGTGCCACTTCGCCACGGCACCGGGCGAGCCCGTCGCCGTGACGCTCGGGGCCCGCTGACGCGAAGGACGAAGGAGGGGCTGCCGGGGAAGTATCCGGCAGCCCCTCCTTCGGTGCGTGTGGTCCCGCGGGCGCGCTTTCTTTCACCCCGGGACGAGAGCGTCAGTCGTATCGCGGCGACGTTCCGTCCAAGCTGATCCAGACGATCTTCGAACGGGTAAAGCTCTCGGCCTGCTCTGGCCCGCCTTCGAACCCGAGGCCGCTCTGCTTCCAGCCGGTGTACGGCGCTCCGGGCGACAGCGCGTGCATCGTGTTTCCCCAGACGATCCCGGCCTCGACGCGCTCCGCAATGCGGTGCATGCGCGACAGATCCTTCGTCCAGATCCCGGCCGCAAGGCCGTAGGGAACGTCGTTGGCGAGTCGAACGGCCTCATCCTCGTCGCGGAAGGGCAGTACAGCCAGCACGGGGCCGAAGATCTCCTCTTGCGCGATCCTCGTCGCAGGGTCGACGTCGACGAAGATCGTCGGGGTGTAGAAGGTCCCGCCGGAGTGACCGGCGACCTCGGGGCGGCGCGCGCCCGTCAGAGCGCGTGCGCCTTCGGCCAGCCCGGCCTCGACGTACTCCTCGATCCGGCGCAGCTGCGTCGGTGTGACGACGGCACCGAGGGTCGTCGCCGGATCGAACGGGTCGCCGACGACGAGCGACTCGGCCCGCGCCACGAGCTTCTCGAGGAACTCGTCACGAATGCCGTCGGCGACGAGCAGGCGGGTGCCTGCACTGCAGAGCTGGCCCTGGTTAGTGGCGAAGCTGAAGAGGCTCGTCGCGACGGCCGCGTCGAGGTCAGCGTCGTCGAAGACGATGTTGGGCGATTTTCCGCCCAGTTCCAACGCGACCGGCTTGAGCAGAGCGCCCGCCCGTGCCGCGATGCGGCGCCCCACTTCCGTGCTGCCCGTGAACGAGATCATCCCCACGGCGGGGTGGTCGACGAGGGCCTCGCCCGTCACCGCCCCGAGCCCGGTGACGACGTTGAACGCGCCGGCCGGCATCCCGGCCTCCGCGATGATCTCGGCGAGCGCCAGCGCCGTGAGTGGGGTCTGCTCAGCGGGCTTGAGAATGACCGCGTTGCCCATCGACAGCGCGGCGGGTACCTTGATCCCATACAGGGGAAGCGGAAAGTTCCAGGGCGTGATGAGCCCGACGATGCCGATCGGCTGCCGGCGGGTGAACGCAAACTGGCCCTGGCGCGTGGGCACGACGGCGCTGCGCAAGTGCTGCGGCATGTCGGCGAAGTAGTCGAACCAGTGGGCCGCCTCGATCACGCCTGCGCGGCACTCCGCGAGGGTCTTGCCGAGGTCGAGGCATTCGAGGTGCGCGAGTTCATCGGCGCGCTCGATCAGAAGGGTCGAGATGCGATGCAGGATCCGGGAACGATCCTCCGGCGCCATGCGGCCCCATGGGCCGTCGAGCGCCGCTTGCGCCGCTCCCACCACACTGTCGATGTCCGCCTGTCCGCCAGCGGCAACGTGCGTGATCAACTCCCCCGTGGCCGGGTTGAATGTCTCGAATGTGGCACCGTCGACCGCGGGGACGAAGCCCCCGCCGACGAAGAGCTCGTTCCGCAGGGCAGGTGGGGCGATGGTCACAGAGGATCTCCGACTTCGTGTCTCGTATTGCGTCGATTCGCGGTTGCGTTCAGTGTCCGTGCATACGTAGTATCACATGAACCTGGCCCGAATATCAGGCCCGGTTTCGTCAGACGGCAGCGACGCGAGATATGCCGCTGTCAAGGTCACGTCCGCTTCGCGCCATTCTCCGGAAGAGCAGGGTCTTATGCATCGACTACTCTGTCGGCCCGCGCCCCCGCACTGACCGCTCTTCCGCGTCCGAGCTTGCCGTCGGCGGCGGAGCAGAAGACGGCTGGCGAGGATTGCCACCGCACGCCAAACTCCCTACTGTCCAAAGAATGAGGGTCCGAGATGCCCGTACACATCGAAGCGAGTGAGCGCGATGGACGGCGGTGACGCCGGCGGCTCCGCGCCCGACCGCAGCGGACATGCCCGGCGACACCGCCCGAGCAGCAAAGACATCGCCCGCGAAGCCAACGTTTCGCAGTCGACGGTTTCGCGCGTTCTGCACAACAGCAGCAGCATCAGCAAGGCGACCCACGAACGCGTGCATGCCGCGATGGCAAAGCTCGGCTACTCCCCGAATGCGGCGGCACGCACCCTCATCACGGGCCGCAGCAACTTCATCGGCCTCGTCGTGTCGAACATCACCAACCCCTTCTATCCCGAAGTGATCGAATCGATTGTGGGTGCCGCCGCGCAACGGGGATTCAACGTTTTGTTGTGCAACACCCAGGAAGACCGCGACCTCCAGGCGTCCTATCTCGACCTGCTCATCGAGCACCAGATCGACGGCGCCATCCTCACCTCGACACTCATCGACGGACGTGACGCGCTCACCAAGGTGAACATGGACCAGATCCCGGTCGTCATGGTGAACCGCACCGTGTCGGGAGTCACCGCTGACGCCGTGCGCATCGACAACTTCGAGGCCGGCCGACTCGTAGCAGACCACCTCGCCGACCTCGGCCACGTCGAACTCGCCTTCGTGGGCGGGCTTGAAGCCACCTCCACGAATCGGGCCCGACGCGACGGTTTCCGCTTCGGTCTCAGCGAACGCGGCATCCAGCTCACCGACGATCGGGTCGTCCACGGGCAGTTCACCCGCGACAGCGGCCACCGGTTGGCGGCTCAGTTGATTGACACTCCCCGCCGTCCCACCGCGCTGTTCTGCGCCGACGACATGGTCGCCTTCGGAGCGATCGACGCCGTCATGGATGCCGGCCTCCGCGTGCCCGAAGACGTCTCCATCGTCGGTGTCGATGACGTCCCCGCGGCATCGCTGCGCCAGGTCGGGCTGACGACGGTCCGGCAACCTGCGGCCGAGATGGGGCGCCGCGCGCTCAACCTTCTCCTTGAGCGCATCGAGGGCCTGGCCAGCGCGGAGCCCGTCGAGATCGTCTTGCGACCACAGCTCATCGTCCGCACCACGACCGCCGCACCGAACATTACGACCGCGAACTAAGGCGTCGCCCGATCGTGCGGGCGGTCACTCCTCCATCAACTGCAGCAGCCGCGCCTCGTTGACCTCGATGTGCCGGAGGACGGACCTGCGTGCTCCGACAGCGTCGCGCGCGCGGATACGGTCGGCGATGGCGGCGTGCTCGTCGAACTGCTGCGCCGCGCGCCCCTCGTTCGATGCCTCATCGTGGTGCAGGACCCGGATGGCGTAGACCATCCCCACGCGCACATCGTCGAAGACCGCCCGGAGTCTGCTGTTTCCGATCAAGCCGATGACGCTGGCGTGGAACTCCATGTCGTGCTGGGCGTACAACTCCGAGTCCGGGATGGTGTCTGCGGACAGGGCGAGCTGGCGCAACGCCGCATCTACCCGGGCGATCTCCTCATCCGGTGCGTGCGTGCAGTTGTCTGCCCCGGCGCCTTCGAGAACCTTGCGGATGCCGTAGAGTTCGTGGATATCAGCCGCCGACAGCTCTCGCACTGAGGCGCCCGCGTTGAACCGCAGCGTCACGAGACCTTGGGCGGCGAGGATGCGCAGCCCTTCCCGGACAGAACGGCGGGAGACGCCGAATCTCTCACTGAGCGACACCTCCCTCAGCGGGGTCCCTGGCGACCATTGCAGGGCGAGGATCTCGCTGCGCAGGGCGCTCGCGACCGTCTCCGGCGCGCTCACGGACTCGTCGGGAGTCATCGTGCACCCGGCGCGGACAGGCCGGCGGCGGACAGCCGCTCGAGGGTTTCGTACGATCCGGTGATCCGCTCATTCGCGTACTCAGCTCGACGGCCCGCCCTCACTCGCAGCGCATTCGACGCGAGGTTGAGCGCGAGGCGCCCGGCGACCAGGGGCATCACGACCGACGTCTCCGCGACATCCATGGGGACCTCCGATTCGAAGCCGGCCAGCACGTCACCGATTGCCGGAGCTGGATCACTTGCCCGTCTGGAGAGATACGCGGCTAACACGGCGACTTCCGCAACCCGCGGCCCGGACGTCATGTCGCCGAAGTCCAGGATAGCCGCGATGCCCCTCTCCGGGGTCAGCAGGATGTTCGAATCGTTGAGATCCTGGTGGATCATGGCGGCGGGCAGAGCGGCCAGCCGCTCCATCGCGTGCGAGCTCTTCAGAACACCCAACGCCCACGCACACGCCTGCTGCACGGAGGAGGCACCGAGAAGCGGAATGCACGTCTCGAGCCGCTCCTCCAGCCGTCGCACATCCCAGTCGTGCAGGCTAGCTACGGGCGGTGGCGGCGCCGACTGCAGAGTTCGGTGGAACCTGCCCGCGGCCGCACCGATCCGGTGCAGGAGTGCCGAGTCCGCCTCCACCTGGATCAGCGGCTGACCATCGGCCCACTCCATCACTAGCACCGCGAATGACGTCGGCGCGGAGCGGTCGGCGTAGGTGACGCGGCCGTCCCGGGCGAGGACGCAGTCCGGGACGGGCTGGCCGGTTGCGTGCAATAGGCGCTGAACCTCCCCCTGCCATTCGAACACGCGAAGCGCATCATCGGTGTCGACGTGATGAGCCTTGACCACGTACCGCCCACCCCCCGTGACGACGAGGAACGTGTCCGCTATCTCGCTCCCGAGCCGTGAGAGCTCGATCGGATCCAGCTCGTACCCGCGGCGAAGGACATCGGCGACATCCTCGGCGGTTAGCATGACAGGGGGTCTCATATTGGTCACCAATAGTAGGGTATAGATCTACCGACCAAGGGAGCAGAGTGTGCGAACTTCGCATATGGCGAATGCGTTTGACGGCGCGGACACGGCGAAGATGACGGATCACGAGAGGCGCCTGCTCGAGCGCCGGATGAATTCGCTTGCCCCCATGTACCGCCTCTTCTACGAGACGCCGGTGAGTTTCGTACGTGGCGAGGGCGTCTTCCTATTCGACCGGGAGGACAACGCCTACCTCGACGCGTACAACAACGTGCCGATCGTCGGGCACGCGAACGCCGCGGTCGCCGACGCCGTCGCATGCCAAATGAGGACGCTCAATACCCACACGCGCTACCTTGAGGAGCTCACTGTCGATTACGCGGAAGAGTTACTCGCGCGCTTTCCCGCTCCGCTCCACAGAGTCGCCTTCGCCTGCTCGGGGAGCGAGGCCGTGGACCTCGCGACCCGCATCGCCCGCTACGAGACGGGCGCGCAGGGAGTCATCGTCACACAGCACGCCTACCATGGCACGACGACGGCCACCGCGGCAATCTCCCCCAGCCTCGGCAGAAACAACGTTCTCCCGGCCACGACCGCGCTCGTGCGGGCCCCCGACATGTTGCGGGATGATCCGTCGACGGCCGCAGCGCAGTTCGCCGAGCGAGTGACGCTGGCGATCGCGAAGTTCCGCGAAGACGGTATCAGCCTCGCGGGCATGATTGTAGACACGTCGCTGTCGAGTGACGGGTTACAACTGGAGCCGGTGGGTTTCCTCCGCGAGGCCGCAGATATCGTCCGCGCGCATGGCGGCGTGTTCATCGCCGACGAGGTTCAAGCCGGGTTCGGCCGCCTCGGTTCGTGGTGGGGCTTCGAACGCCACGGCCTGGAGCCCGACATGGTGGTGCTGGGCAAGCCGATGGCGAACGGCTTCCCCGTCTCGGGCGTGGTGGGCACTGATCGGGTCATGCGCCGCTTTGGGCAGGACGTGCGGTACTTCAACACCTTCGCGGGCGCGGAGGTCGGCATGAGCGCCGCGCGCGCGGTGCTCGCGCGAGTTTCCGGCGGATTGGTGGACCACGCCGCGCAGGTTGGCACCCTCCTGAGGGACGCGCTCACGGACGCGAGCGCGGGCAACTCGGCGGTCGCCCAGGTGCGCGGTGAGGGCCTCTACGCGGGGGTCGAGTTCGTACATCCGGACGGCTTGCTGACACCCGATCCGGCCTTTGCCTCGCGCGTGACGAACGGCCTCCGCGCGCGACGTGTGCTCACGAGCGTGTCGGGCCAGTTCGAGAACGTGCTCAAGGTGCGCCCGCCGCTCGTCTTCGGACCCGAGCATGTCGCCATCCTCCGGGACGCGTACCGCGGAGCCCTCGAAGAGGCCGTTGAAGCGTCGTCGTCCTAGCGCGCGGGGCACCTCGCGTCGAGTGATTCGAGCGGGTACTCGCCAGCAGTATCGTTCGTGTGCGTTCGATCCACTCTTCGAGCATCACGCCGCCATCACCCATTCGTCGCGCACCACCGACTTCTACGACGCTAGATACCGGCATCCAGCCTCGGAGGCGCAGTAGGCGACGGGCGGGCGATGCCCTCCCGGACCTCGGCGCGGCGCTTGCGGTAGCGGTCGCGGGCGCCGGTGATCACCATCCACATCGCGTAGGCGAACAGCGCCGTGGCAATGCCCGGCACCACCCACACGCGCGCGTCCCCGTTGACGGCCTGGTTCGCCCAGCCCAGCCACGGCACCGCGTACCAGACGGTGCCCTTGATCTGCACCGGCATGACCGGGTCGGCGTCGGCGACGGTGTTGGCGTCGCCCTGCGTGATGAACCGCAGCTCGCCCGAGGCGGAGTCGGTCACCCGCGCGATCACACGGTGCGTGACCAGGGTGGGCTTTCCCGACTCGAGCTGGAAGGTCAGCACGTCGCCGATGCCGATCTCTTCGACCGGCGTCGGCTTGACCACCACGAGGGTGCCCGGCGGCAGGGTGGGCGACATCGACCCCGTCAGGATCGTCAGCGGCGTGCCCCCGATCGCCGCCGGCACGCCCACCACCAGCACGCCGAGCCCGAGCACCAGCAGCAGAATGCCGATGCTGATGCCCCCGGCCACCGCCCGCACCACGGACCGTACACGCCCCAGCGGCGTTGCCCGCGGCGAGTGGATGCCGGTGTGAACGCCGCCGACATCGCCAGACTCGGTCTCGATGAGTGTCGCGTGCTCGATAGACATTATCGCCATCCGCATGTGACGCTTCTGGAAGCCCCTGATTGGGCGATGTGGATCTTGCCCGACGCGACGGGATTCCATTTCCCACCTGCGATCTGCTGCTCCACGTAGACCCATGTGTTGCCCACGCGGTTCGTTCCGCCCTGCACGTAGGTCGCCAGCGCGGCATCAGCATCGTAGATCTGCACCAGTGGGTTCCAGCCGGTGAGGTTCGGCATCGGATACGCGACGCGCGTCGTGGACGTCGTGTCCCGCGCCAAGAAGACGCGATACGAGGTCTCAGCCTCATACTTCAAGTTCTTCGAGAACGACATGGACACGCCATTGCTCGTGCTGCATGCCAAGACCTCAGGCGTTCGGACGGGGTCGCCAATCATCCCGAAGCTGAACTGCTGCGCAGCCCGATTGGTGCAGGCCGCCAGAATGATCCCGTAGGGGCTGCCACCCCACAATGACGGGCCGATCGTCAGGCAATTACCGGGGTACGCGACGCTCTCGATCGCGAATGTGCCGCCGGACACCGCGTTTATCTGCCAGCGCTGCGTCGCGCTGTCGGATGCAGGCTGCGTCCGGAGGGGCGTGTTGCCGGGCGCGGTGGCGGTCAGTCGCGGAGCGAGTGGGGTTCCCGAATCATTGTTCGCCCAGGATATGTTGAAGGAACCGTCCGACAGTCTGAAGATGCGCCACTGGTAGTCCCAAGACGTGTCACGGCCGTCGGCGAGGCAGTTCGAGTCGCGTGCGACGTTGTAGGTTCCGTCGGCCATGTACTGCCGGTAGACACAACGCCCCTCGTTGTAGATGTTGTAGCGGGCGGAGCTGTCGGTGAAGAACAGCAGGCTTGAGCCGACCGACTGGGTGAACGACACCTGCGTGCCGGTGAGCGTCCACGCCGCGAGCGGCGCGTACTGCACCTGGGTCTGCACGCCGAGCACCGCGGATGCGTTCGCGTAGGTCGTCGCTCCGGCCGAGGACAACGAGGTCTTGACGCAGAGAATGAGGGTCTGCCCGGCATCCACCCGCCCCGACGCGGCGAACGCGGCCGTCGCGGACAGCGTTCCCGTCTGCGGGGCGCTCAGCGTGGTCGTGGGGGTGCAGGCGCCGACAGTGGAAACCGGCGCGACGGCCACCGAGATCGCACCGACGAGCCCTGTCGTGGTCTGTGATTGCGTGGTGAGCGCGATGCTGTAGTCCGCGCCGCGGCTGCCGGTGTTGACGACCGTGACGGCGCCAGCGGCCGTGAGGTTGGACGCGTTGTACGTGACGTTGAGCGGCGTTGATGCCGCATCGGGATGCACCGTCTGCGTCATACCGATCTTGGCCGTCGCGGCTTCGGTCTCGAGGTGGGTGGTCGCGCTCCAGTAGGCGATAGCGCCGCCACCGCCGACCAGGGTGAGCACGGCGACGATCGCTGTGACGAGCAGGGCGCGGCGCTTCATCGGGGCACCTGCACGCCGTCGATCTGGAGTGCGAATGCGACGCGCTGATCCGGCGTCGCGGCTGTGGTGGCGCGGACCTCGACACACGCTGCGAGAGACTGCTCTCCCGCGAGCACCACGCCGATGTCGGGTGTTGCAGCCGTGGTGATGCTGCGTGGTGTACTCCCGATCGCCGCGACGGGGAGCGCGCTTCCTGGGCAGTTGCCTGCCACGACGCGCACCTCGAAGCCGGGCGATCCGGTGCTCGCTCCGGCGTAGAGCTCGAGCGGTGCTGTCCCGGTGTTGACGAGAGTAGCCGTCTGTCGGACGGACTCGCCGGGCAGCAGGTTCCTCCACATCGCGTCATCGTGCTGCGAACCCCACGCAGCAGTCAGCCCGGCCGTGCCGGTCGTGATGGTTCCGGCATCCACCGGCACGGAGTCCTGCCACAACGCGTAACTGCCCCCCACACGCGAGAGCGCCAGGAACAACAGGATGCCGGCACCGAGCGCCGCGAGCATCAGGGTGCGCACACGCCAGAAGGCGCGGCGACGAGTCGGCTCCGCGGGCGAGTCGGTCATGTCCACCACCCCTCAGACATCGGACGAGATGCGCGGTGCCCGCCCACTCCCCAGTGGCGGGCACCGCGTGTTCTTGGGCTCGTTACGGCGTCGCGTCGGTCTGAGTCAGCAGGAACTTGAGCCCGGACACGTTCACCGTCGCATTCTTCGCGGTGTTGTCGACCGACGTGCCGAAGGGGAACTCGACGGTCACGGTGACCGGCACCTTGTAGGTCCCGGGGTCGGTGAACGTCGCCAGCCCGGAGGCGGCATCGAACGACATGCCGGTGAGACCCGTGGTGTCGGCATCGAACGTGACGTCGAACTGATCCGCGGCGGCGCCGGTGATCTGCAGCGACGTCTCGTCCAGCGATAGAGCACCCTGGATGTTGTCGCCCGTTGCGACGACATTCAGCGTCGCCTCGTACACGGCTTCGTCACCCGGAACCCAGAGCGTCGGAGCATCCCACGTGGGGTCGCCGTCCACGCTCAGAGCGAGAGTGCCCGCGTTGATGGAAACGGCCTTCAGACCGGCGTCGCTGTTCCAGTAGGCGAGCGAGCCGGCGCCGCCGAGCAGCAGGACGGTGGCGGCCGCAGCCGCGATGGAACCCTTGACGAACTTGTTCACGATTTCTCCCCAGAAGTCGATCGGTGATGCCCGCCCCCGCGTTCCGAAGATCGGCGGCGTCCCAGTCGGGTATCGGGGGGACGACCACGGCGGCGACGCGGGGGGCGAGCCGAGTGATTCCGACGTTAGTGACGCGGAGCCGGAAAACTAGACGAAAGTCGCAACCTTGTTGCAATCTTTGGATGATCTTGAGCCGGGCTTGTACTTCAGGCCCCGACAGGGTGGGAGCGCTCTCAGGCGGTCAGTTCTCCACGCGTCGCCGGGCTCAACTCGGCGTGCACGAGAATCGGCAGGTGATCGCTCGTCCCCTGCGGGAGCGTCGTGATGCGATCGATGTCGAAACCGACGCTCGTGGCGAAGTCGTAGTGCCCTTTGAAGAACTTGTAGCGCGTGTACGTGCGCTGATCGCTCAGGTTCAGCTCGAACCCGGCGTCGCGCACCCGTTGCCCGAGGTTCTCCTTGAAGACCGGATAGTTGTAGTCGCCGAGCATCAGGATCGGCAGGTTGTCGCCGAGCTCGGTCAGCTCGACCAGCGCCGCCTGAATCTGCTTGCGTCGCAAGGAGTTCAGCGCGGTCAGCGGCGCGGCATGGAAGCTGGCCACGATGAACTCGCGCCCCTGGTCGATGTCGTGCAGTCGCACACCCAGCATCCGCTCTTCGGCCGGCCGCAGCACGCGGTCGTGCAGCGACTTCTTCAGCGCCATCGACATCACTTCGAGCGCCCGGAACGTGTTCTCGCGGTAGTAGACGGCAAGGCCGAGGCGGTTGCGGCTGGTGGCGTCGGCGAGCCGGAGCCCGCTGATCTGCGCCGGGATGCCGGAGGTGTCGGCCTCCTGCAGGCAGAGAACGTCGACCCCGTGTCGTTCGACGAGGTCCTCCAGCTCGTGCGCTGCGCGGTGCTTGCGGAGGTTGTACGAGATGATCCTCATGCTGATCTCCACCCTACGCCGGGCAGATGACGACGATCAGTCGTCGAGGTTACGGCGCGCTCGCGTCTGCTCGGCGCGCGCCGCCAGCAGGTCGTCGGCGGGGTAGCCGACCTCGGTCAGGGTGAGGCCGCGCGCGGCGAGCACCTTGAAGTCGCTCGTGCGCTCGCCCGCATCGCGGATGTCGGCCAGATCCTCCACGTCGAGCCGGTCTTCGCCGACCGCGACACAGGCGCCGACCAGGGCGCGGACCATGCTGTGGCAGAAGGCGTCGGCTTTGACGTTGGCGATCAGGATGCCGGTGGCGTCGCGCCGCCAGTCGAACTCGAGCAGCGTGCGGATCGTGGTCGCCTCTTCGCGCGGTTTGCAGTACGCGGCGAAGTCGTACAGGCCGATCAGCGACCGGGCGGCCGCGTCCATGGCATCCACGTCGAGGTGCGCATTGACGGTCGTGGTGTTGTGCCGTGTGAGCGGGTCATACCCCGCGGTGCGATCGGCGATGCGGTAGGCGTACCGGCGCCACACGGCCGAGAACCGGGCGTCGAAACCCTCGGGGGCTCGTGCGCTGGCGCGCACCGCCACGTCGGGGTACTGGCCCAGCACGCCGTTCAGCCGGGGTGCCAGCGCCTCGGGCGCCGGGTTGCGGCTCTTCGCGAGTCGCGCCTGCTGTGCTTCGGACAGGTCGAGGTGGGCCACCTGGTCGGCGGCGTGCACACCGGCATCCGTCCGCCCGGCGACCACCAGACGCGGGTCGCCGCCGAGGATCCGTGCGATGGCCGACTCGAGCGTGCCCTGCACGGTGCGCAATCCGGGCTGCCGCGCCCAGCCGCGGAATCCCGTGCCGTCGTAGGCGATGTCGAGTCGGAGCCGCACCCGACCAGCCTATCGGCGGGTCCGCGGCGCCCGTCGGGCCAGCCGCGGTCAGTCCTCGAAGATCTGCCCCACCGGCTCGCGCTTCTCGGACTGGAACCGGTCCTCGGTGCGCCCGTAGGCCCAGTATGCCGACAGCGACATGTCTCGTCGGTCGAGGCCCCACTCCGTCTGGAAGATGCGACGCAGTTGCTTCATCGCCTCACGCTCCCCGTGGGCGAACACCTCCACGGCACCGGCCGGCACCGGCAGCGCCTCCACGGCCGCGACGAGCGGCTGACCGTAGGGGGCGTCGCCGTCGGCTGCGCGGCGGTGCAGCCACCGCACATCCACCCCGGCGGGCGCGGCGAGCGGGATCTCGTCGGCGGCCTCGCCGACCTCGATGAGGGCGAGTCCGCGGGCGTCCGGCGCGAGCGCCTCGAGGGCGGCGTCGATGGCGGGGATCGACGAGTCGTCACCGACGAACAGGTGCGTGACGTCATCCTGGGTGGGGGCGAACATGGCGCCCGGGCCGGAGAACGACACGAGGTCCCCCACCTGGGCGGCCGCTGCCCAGGGCCCGGCCAGGCCCTCGTCGCCGTGCACGACGAAGTCGATCGCGAGGCTGCGTCGGGCGGTGTCGATCGACCGGATCGTGTAGGTGCGGCGCACCGGCACATCCTCGGGGGCGAGCGTCTCCCGCAGCGCGTCGAGGTCGTACGGGGGCACCAGCCCCAACTCGGGCTTGGCGAACAGCATCTTGACGTACTTGTCGGTCTTCGCGAGCTTCTCGGGGTCGGCACCGGCGAGGAAGGCATCGAAGTTCTCGCCGCCCAGGTGGATGCGCACCAGGTGCGGGCTCAGCCGCTCGACGCCGACGACCTCGAGCACGGTCTGCACGCCGCGACGCCGGGAACGGTCGGGCGCGCTCGGCGCGGCGCGGCGCGCATCGGCGGGTGCGGTGCGGGCGTCACGGTGAACGGATCCCGTGGTGGACGCAGAAATCTCGGGCATGAGTCTCCTCAGTCGGCCGCCTGATCGCGATCGGCGGGTTGTCGCGCCAGCGGCGCCGGCGCCGGTGCGCCGCGGAATCCCCACGCGTGCGCGTCCTCCCAGCCTATCCATCCCCGCCCGCACCCGGGCCGCGTTCGCTTCGGCGGCGAGCGCCACGGCTCCGCGGGCACCCGTCACAGCGCCCGGGCGAACCCCTGCGGCGTCGGCACCCGCTCAGAACGCCGCCTCGAGCTCCGCACGCGTGGGCGGGTCGGCACCCACACGCGACACCGTGATGCCGGCCGCCACGGCGGCTCGCCGCAGGGCCCGTTCGACCGCCGCTTCGCTCGTGAACAGCAGCGGGTCTTCCACCGCGCTCGCGATGAGCGCCGCCATGTAGGCGTCGCCCGCGCCGATCGTGTCCGCGACGTCGGTGGCCCACACCGGCATCTCCACGATCCCCTCCGGTCCGAGCGCGAGCGTGGACCGGCTCCCCCGAGTGAGCACGACAAGCCGCGGGCCGCGGGCAGCGATGTCGGTGAGCACCTCTTCGGGCTGCCGGCCCGGGTACAGCCAGGCGGCATCCTCATCGCTCAACCGCACGACATCGGCGGCCGACGCCACCCGGCCGAACCGGCGCAGTGCCGTGTCCCGGTCGCCGATGAGCGCGGGCCGGATGTTCGGGTCGACGGTCACCCGCAGGCCGGCGTGCGCCGCGTGCTCGAGCGTGTCGACCACGGCGTCGGCTCCTGGTGCGACGAACAGCGCGATCGACCCCGCGTGCACGAGCGCGACGCCGTCGAGAACGGGCCGCTCCAGGACCCACTCGAGGTCGAATCCGTACGTCGCCGCCCCGTCGGCGCCGATCCGTGCCCGAGCGGTCGCCGTCCTGGCATCCACCCACGATGCTTTCTGCAGACGCACCCCGGCGGATGCCAGATGCTCGGCGATCCGTGCCCCGCGGGCATCACGCCCGATGCGGGTGAGCAGTTGCGTCGGCAGGCCGAGCCGCGCCAGGCCCACAGCGACGTTGGCGGGGCTGCCCCCGACGATCTCGCGCGTGCCGGAGCCGGATTCGATGATGTCGATCAGCGCCTCGCCGACGACCAGGACGTCCGAGGCCATGGCATCCATCCTTTTCTGCACACGGTGAGGGTTCTCAGAGTCCGAACGTACACTGGACGGAGCCTCCCGACACCTGCCGCCGCATCGAATGACCACTCCTTCCCGCTCCCGCTTCGCGGGCCTCGACGGCCTGCGCGCGATCGCGGTGATCCTCGTGGTCGTGTACCACCTGTTCCCGGGACTTCGGGTGCACAGCGGCTTCCTCGGCGTCGACGTGTTCTTCGTCATCTCGGGGTTCCTGATCACCTCACTGCTGCTGCGCGAACGGGCCGCGACCGGCACCATCGCGCTCGGCGCGTTCTGGCGGCGACGCCTGCGACGACTCGTCCCCGCGCTCGCGGTGGTGGTCACCGTGTGCGCGACGGGGGCGTGGCTGATCGGCGGCGACGTGCTCGTCGACCTCGGACGACAGCTGGTGGGCGCGGCGACCTTCTCCTACAACTGGGTGTCTATCCTCGACGACGCCTCGTACTTCGCGGCCGCGCAGCCGGAGATCTTCCGCAACCTCTGGTCACTGGCCGTCGAGGAACAGTTCTATCTGCTCTGGCCGCTGCTGCTGCCGCTGTTCCTCCTGCTGCGCCGCCGCTGGCGGGTGACGGCCGCACTGCTGCTGGGCGCCGCTTCGGCCGGGTGGGCGGCGGTCGCGCTGAACGTCGCCGATCCCACGCGCACCTACTACGGCACCGACACCCACGCCTTCGGCCTGCTGCTCGGCGTCGCGCTGGCGTTCGCGGTGCACGCACTGCCGCTGCGGCGCGTGCGGCCTGGGTGGGGCGGCGCCGTCGGAGTGCTGGCGCTGGTGGGTCTGGTGGCCGTGGCGACGCCCGAGCCCACTTCGACCGTCTGGACCTTCCCCGGGGCGCTGGTGCTGACCTCCGCCCTGACGACGGTGATCATCCTGGTGGCCATCGCGCCCGGCTCATGGTTCGGGCGTGCGCTCGACATCGCGCCGCTGCGCTGGGTCGGCGAGCGGTCGTACGGCATCTACCTCTGGCACTGGCCGCTGGTCGTGCTGCTGACGGCGGCGGTGGCCGGCACGACAGCGGATGCCGGGGTGCCCGTGCCGGTGGGGCTGGCCGCACTCGCGCTCACCCTCGCCGCGGCGGAACTCTCGTACCGGTTCGTCGAGCAGCCGGTACGCTGCCACGGATTCCGGGGCGTGCTGAGGCTGGCCCGTGCCGGCCTGTCGGCGAACCCGTCGCGGCGGTTCAGCACGGTGACCGCGGTGGCGGCGATCGTCGCGGTCGTCGGCGGCACCGGGGCCGCCGTGGTCGCCGCGCCGCAGGTGACGTCAAGCGAAGCGGTGGTGCAGGCAGGGCAGAGCGCGTTGGATGCCCGGGGCGCGGACGAGCCGACCGTTCGCACGATCGCGAATGCACCCCTCCGCCCGGGCGACCGCGGCGAGCCACCGCTGTGCATCGACGATGTCGTGACGGCCGAGGGTGGTCACTGCACGCCCCGTGATGGGCGCCCGCTGCCTCCTGAGCCCACACCGGTCGACGGCGCCCGGGTGTCGGCGATCGGCGACTCGGTGATGCTGGCCTCGGCCGACGGCCTGCTGGAACGCCTACCCGGCATCCAGGTCGACGCGAAGGTGTCCCGCAGCATGCACGCCGGGCCGGGCATCGTCGCCGACCTGGCCGCGCGCGACCGGCTGCGCGACTACGTCGTGGTCGCCCTCGGCACGAATGGGCCGGTCTCGGACGAAGCGCTGGAGCAGCTCTATGACGCGGTGGGACGCGACCGGGCGCTCGTGCTGGTGAACGCCTACGCGCCGCGCGACTGGATCCCCGGCGTCAACCGCGACCTCGAGGAGTTCGCCCGCAGCCACCCCGGCGTCGCGATCGCCGACTGGGCGGGTGCCATCGCCGACCACACCGACCTGCTGGCCGGCGACCGGATCCACCCCGGCCACGCCGGCGGCAAGATCTTCGCCGACACGGTGGGCGACGTGGTCGACGACATCGAGCAGCAGCACGCCACCGTGACCTACCAGATCGAGCTGGCCCAGTGGGCCGCGACGAAGACGTTCGGCCCGGCCGCCCGCGGGGCGGCGGTTTCGGCCGCCGAGGGCGCGGCGGGTGCGGCGGGTTCCGCCGCCGAGCGCGCGGCGACCCCGCGCCACTGACCCTTCGGCTTTCCACCCCCTTCCCCCCTTTCTCCCCTTTTCTCCGCCGAGCCGCCCAGCTCCGTACGAGCCGCCCACATCTGTACCGCCCAAAGCCAGGCGGCTCGCACACAAGTAGGCGGCCCGGCGGCCGTGCCGCGCGCGGTGCGATCAGCCCGTCCGGGGGCGCGACAGAAGTGGATGCCGCGGCAGCGCCGCCTCCACCTCGCCGAAACGCCCAGCTCCGTACGAGCCGCCTACGTCTGTACCGCCCAAAGCTGGGCGGCTCGCACACAGGTAGGCGTCCCGGCGGCAGCGCCGCGCGGCGCGATGAGCCCGGCCGGGGCATGGCGGAAGCGGATGCCGCGCCATCGCCAACCCCTTCCCCGCCGAGACGCCCAGCTCCGTACGAGCCGCCCACATCCGTGCCGCCCAATCCTAAGCGGCTCGCACACAGGTGGGCGTCTCGGCGGCAGTGCGCGGGGCGCGCCTCGGCGGCACAGTGGCCGGACCGGCGGCAGTGGGCGGCCCGTTGCCACCCTGGAGCTCAATCCGGTGGCGGCGACGGGCGGCGGGGGCGCGGAGTGGGCGGGGGCGGGACGGGCTTGGCCGCCACGATGTCGGCGACCCGGATGTGCTCGACGCCGCGCTTGCCATCGACCACGACGGTCTCGGCTTCCACACTGAGCAGTTCACCGAGCGCGTCGGTGGCCTGCCCGGTGGGCAGCAGGTAGCGCACCACGACGCGGTGGCCGGGCGCGGGGAGACGGATCACACTCCGAGGGTAGCCCTCACCGTGGGGATGGGCGGCGCCCCTTGGGCCGTCCCGCCGCCGCGACGACCACCGCCCGCGCGCTACGTCACCGCCGCGGCGACCACCGCGCACTCACCGCTGCGCCGCCGCGGCTCAGAGGCGGGCGACGAGGGCGACCGAGCGCTCCGTGGCTGTGAAGCCCAGACGCTCGTAGAGCGTGTTGGCCCCGGTGGGGCTCGCGGTGTCCACGTCGAGCACGGCCTTCTCGAGTCCGGCATCCGCGATCGCCTGCAGCGTGCGGGAGATCACGAGCGGCGCGAGGCCCTGGCCGCGGCGGTCACGGACGACGCCGATCAGGTCGATGTAGGCGTTGCTCGCGCCCAGGGTCGCCCAGTCGTCCTCGTTGACGGATGCCAGGCAGAACGCGATGATGCGGCCGTCGGCGTCCAGTGCCAGGCGCGACAGGTCGGCGCGGAAGAACTCGCCGCCGACGAACTGCTTCCACCGCTGCGGGTCGCTGGGCCTGCTCCCCCAGTGGTCGCGGAATGCGTCGTTGCGGGCCTCCCGCGCGTCGTCGTCGCGGTCGTGCGAGTAGGCGACGACCGTGACGCCCTCGGGTTCGGGCCGGGCGGACACCGGTTCGCTCAGATCGCGGAGCATCGAGGAGAACCAGCGCTCTGGCTGGAAGCCCAGCCGCTCGGCGAGCTTCTGCTGATCGGTGTTGGGCTCTTCGGCGAAGATCTTCAGCTCGGCGGCGGTGAGGCCGTCTTCGGCCGCCGCCACCTCGGCGAGGTGCTCCCGCCCCCGGCCGTCCGCCCAGGCAATCAGCTGCGTGCCGATGCCGCGCCGGCGATACGCCGGATGCACCGCGCCGCCCAGGTACACGGTGAGTTCGCCGTTCTCCCGCGAGGGGTGCAGCATCGCGGCGGCGTAGCCGACCACGGTGCCGTCGGCGGTTTCCGCCAGCAGCGTGTCACGCGTCGGGTCGAGATGGTCCAGCTCGAACTCGTCGGCGATCTCGGACCGCGGCGTGGTCCAGGTGGGGTGGTCGACGGCATCCGCTGCGACGGCCACAGCGTGCAACGCGTCGATGTCGTCGCGGGTGGTCGGGCGCCACCGCGCGATCTCAGGATGCTGCGGGCTCGGCGGTGGGACCGGAGCGCCGACGCGCTCGGCCAGTGACTTCTCGCTCACGCCGCAATGCTACGCGCCCGCGGCCCACGCGCGTCAGCCCGTCGCTATGACCGGCGCCGGCGCAGCGCGCGGGCGTCGAAGCGGCATCGAGGAACCGCAGCACGCCTTCGGCGCCTGAGTCGGTGGTTACACGCCGAGACACGCCGTCTGCACGGCCACCTCGGCGCCGAAACCCGAACTCAGCCCAGAACTCCGACCTCGAAGCCGCCCCGCACCACGTCCCGCCGCGTAGCGCCGCGCCCCCGCCAACGCAAGAGGCCCGCACCCCGAAAGGGGTGCGGGCCTCGACGCGATAGCGGAAGGGCCTTACTCGGCCTTCTTGCCGCCCTCGTCCGCGACGGCCTCTTCGGCGGCAGCCTCAGCGGCGGCGCCTTCCTCCTGCGACTCGGCGCCGGCGTCGGCGGCCTCGTCAGCAGCGGCCTCGTCGGCAGCCGGAGCGTCCGCGGCCGGAGTCTCCTCGGCGGCGGTCTCCTCGACCGGAGTCTCGTCGGCAGCGGCATCCTCAGCGGGCGCAGCCTCAGCGGCCGGCGCGGCAGCGGCCGGGGCCGACTTCTTGGCCGACTTCGCCTTCGGCTTCACCGGCTCGAGCACGAGCTCGATGACGGCCATGGGGGCGTTGTCACCCTTGCGGTTGCCGACCTTGGTGATGCGGGTGTAGCCGCCCTCACGCTCGGCCACCAGCGGGGCGATCTCGGTGAACAGGACGTGCACGACTTCCTTGTCACCGATGACCGACGCCACACGGCGACGCGCGTGCAGGTCGCCACGCTTGGCGAACGTGATCAGGCGCTCGGCCAGCGGACGCAGGCGCTTGGCCTTGGTCTCGGTGGTCGTGATCGACTTGTGGGTGAACAGCGCAGCGGCCAGGTTCGCCAGCAGCAGACGCTCGTGGGCGGGGCCGCCTCCGAGGCGGGGACCCTTCGTGGGCTTGGGCATTCTCAGTTACTCCAGAGTGAAAAGTCGATCAGCAGATCAGATGGTCTCGTCGTCGTATCCGCCGTAGAAGTGCGCGCCGTCGAACCCGGGGACCGAGTCCTTCAGCGACAGCCCCAGCGAAACGAGCTTGTCGCGCACCTCGTCGACCGACTTCTGGCCGAAGTTGCGGATGTTCATCAGCTGGGTCTCGCTGAGAGCGACCAGCTCCGAAACCGTGTTGATGCCCTCGCGCTTGAGGCAGTTGTACGAACGCACCGACAGGTCGAGGTCCTCGATCGGCATCGACAGCTCGTTGGTGAGCACCTCGGCGACCGGCGCGGGGCCGATCTCGATGCCCTCGGCCTCGACGTTCAGCTCGCGGGCGAGGCCGAACAGCTCGGTCAGGGTGCGGCCGGCCGAAGCGACGGCGTCGCGCGGGGCGATCGAGGGCTTGGTCTCGACGTCCAGGACGAGCTTGTCGAAGTCGGTGCGCTCACCGGCACGGGTGGCGTCGACGCGGTAGCTGACCTTGAGCACCGGCGAGTAGATCGAGTCGACGGGGATCTGCCCGGCCTCGGCGTACTCGTTGCGGTTCTGGGTCGCCGACACGTAGCCGCGGCCGCGCTCGATGGTGAGCTCCAGCTCGAACTTCGCGTTGTCGTTGAGGGTCGCGATGACCAGCTCGGGGTTGTGCACCTCGACACCGGCGGGGGCGGAGATGTCGGCGGCGGTGACCTCACCGGCGCCGGTCTTGCGCAGGTACGCGGTGATCGGCTCATCGCGCTCGGACGAGACCACGAGCTGCTTGATGTTCAGGATGATCTCGGTGACGTCTTCC
This sequence comes from Microbacterium pollutisoli, assembly GCF_053586795.1. Lineage (NCBI taxonomy): Bacteria > Bacillati > Actinomycetota > Actinomycetes > Micrococcales > Microbacteriaceae > Microbacterium > Microbacterium pollutisoli. The sequence goes on along the minus strand of NZ_JBNYWT010000004.1, from coordinate 121,143 downwards.
TTCACACCGGGGATCGTGCTGAACTCGTGCAGCACGCCCTCGATGCGGATGCTGGTGACAGCAGCACCGGGGATCGACGACAGCAGGCTGCGACGCAGCGCGTTGCCGATGGTGTAGCCGAAACCGGGCTCGAGCGGCTCGACGACGAAGCGGCTGCGGAACTCGCCGATCTTCTCCTCGATCAGAGTGGGACGCTGTGCAATGAGCACTATGTGTTCCTTTCAGTCACGTGCCCGCTATATGACACGTGCAGTTGGTGAGGTTTTGAGTTTTATCAGATGACGACGGATGCCGGATGCCGGACTCGGCGTGCGAGTTTCCGGCATCCGGCCCGTGAAGATCAGACGCGGCGGCGCTTGGGCGGGCGGCAGCCGTTGTGCGCTTGCGGGGTGACGTCCTGAATGGAACCCACCTCGAGGCCGGCGGCGGTGAGCGAACGGATCGCCGTCTCGCGACCCGAGCCCGGGCCCTTCACGAAGACGTCGACCTTCTTGACACCGTGCTCGGCGGCCTGACGGGCGGCCGACTCGGCAGCCATGCCGGCGGCGTACGGCGTCGACTTGCGCGAGCCCTTGAAGCCCACGCCACCCGACGAGGCCCACGCGATGACGGCGCCCGAGGGGTCGGTGATCGAAACGATCGTGTTGTTGAACGTCGACTTGATGTGGGCGTGGCCCAGCGCGATGTTCTTCTTCTCCTTGCGGCGCGGCTTGCGCGCGGCGGTCTTGGCCTGTGCCATTTCTGCGTTCTCCTAAATCCTGAGGGGCCGCGCTTTAGCGCGCCTTCTTCTTGCCGGCGACGGTGCGCTTGGGACCCTTGCGGGTGCGCGCGTTCGTCTTCGTGCGCTGACCGCGCACCGGGAGACCGCGACGGTGGCGCAGGCCCTCGTACGAGCCGATCTCGACCTTGCGGCGGATGTCGGCGGCAACCTCACGACGGAGATCACCCTCGACCTTGTAGGTGCCTTCGATGTAGTCGCGGAGGGCGACGAGCTGGTCATCGGTGAGGTCCTTGACGCGGATCGACTCGTCGATCTCGGTGGCCTTGAGGATCTCGACGGACCGGGTGCGGCCGATGCCGTAGATGTAGGTGAGGGCGATCACCACGCGCTTGTCGCGCGGAATGTCAACGCCGGCGAGACGTGCCATGCGGTTGTTCTCCTAGGAGTAGTGGAGGTATGGAGCAGAATCGGTGCCCGGGCCTCCGCCCCGGGGTGTCCCCTCGTGCGAGGTTCTGAATCTGCCTGTGTGCGGTGTGAAGTTGTGAGTTCGCGGGGGTTGGATGCCGTGGCATCCACTCGCCGTCAGCCCTGGCGCTGCTTGTGGCGCGGGTTCGACTTGCAGATGACCATCACGCGGCCGTGGCGGCGGATGACCTTGCAGTGGTCGCAGATGGGCTTGACGGAGGGGTTGACCTTCATGATGTTCCTTTGTCGCTGTCTTCGTACCGCAGGCACGGGTGTGCCGGCGGCCGTTACTTCTCAGCCGGTCTAGCGGTAGCGGTAGACGATGCGACCGCGGGTCAGGTCGTAGGGCGAGAGCTCCACGACGACGCGGTCTTCGGGGATGATGCGGATGTAGTTCTGCCGCATCTTGCCGGAGATCGTCGCGAGGACCTTGTGTCCGTTGGTGAGCTCAACGCGGAACATCGCGTTGGGCAGAGCCTCTGACACGACGCCCTCGATCTCGATGACACCGTCTTTCTTAGCCATAGCCTCGCTGACGCTTGTGCAGACCGGCTGGTCTGCGGTGGATGGGATGCTGGTGTCTCGACACGCCAAGGTAGGCGCAAGGCACCAAAGAGTCAGTATACGTGGTAATGGCGACCCCGGCAACTCGACGAAGCGTCGATGGATGCCGGGGTCGCCGGGGTTCTGGACCGCTTCCCGCGGGCGGGATTACTGCAGGCGGGCGGTGATGTCGGCGGCCGGGTCGCCGGTGACGCCCACGTACTCGCCGTTGACGACCAGCGTCGGCGTGCCGGCAGAGCCGGTGGCCGGGTCGGTCGGGATGTTCTTGGTCTGCTCGGCGACCAGATCGTCCCACGTGCGGTCCGCGATGCAGTCGGCCGCGCCCGTGGAGCCTGCCGCCTCGGCCATGGCGATGAGCTCCTCATCGGTCTGGCCGGGGCCGGTCGGGTTGGTCGCGAACAGCTCGGTGTAGAACGGGAACGCCGCGGTCGGCTCGTCGTCGGCGACGCAGTACATCGCGTTGGCCGAGCGCTTCGAGAAGTCGGTGCCGCTGGCGGCGTTCAGGCCGCTGAGCGCCACGGGGTGCAGGTTGAGGGTGATGCTGCCGGCCTCGAGCTCGTCCTCGATGGTGGGGCCGTAGGCGCGCTCGAAGTCCTGGCAGTGCGGGCAGTAGAAGTCGAAGAAGAGGTCGACCTCGTTGGAGCCTTCGCCGACGACGATGGCGCCGGTCTCCTGGTTGATGCCGGCGCTGTCGGGGCGGGCCGCGGGGGCGCTGGCCTGGTTGTTCATCCACACCACGAGCCCGATCACCAGGGCGAGGACGACGACCACCGCCACGCTCACCCAGATCGCGAACCAGTTCGTCCTGCGCGCTGCCGTTGCCATCACTCGTGCCTCTCCCCTGCCTGGGTGCTCTGTGCCCCGCCGTGCTGAGCCCGGCGCGGTGCTATGCCGCCGCCCATTCTCTCATCCCGCACCTATGCCTCGCCTGAGCCGCTGTTCGACTGCGCCCTTCCCGCCATTTCGCCGACCCGCCTACTTCTGTGCGAGTCGCCTACCTCTGGACGGTCGGCCTCCGTCCGTGCGAGTCGCCTACCTCTGTGCGAGTCGCCTACCTCTGGACGGTGCAAACATGGGCGACTCGTACGCGCCTGGGCGTCTCGCGTACTTTCTGTGCGAGCCGCCTACCTCCGTGCGAGCCGTCTACTTCTGGTCGAGCCGCCTACCTCTGGTCGAGCCGCCTACCTCTGGTCGAGCCGCCTGCTTCTGGACGGTCGGCCTCCGTCCGTGCGAGTCGCCTACCTCTGTGCGAGCCGCCTACTTCTGGACGGTACAAACATGGGCGACTCGTACGCGCCTGGGCGTCTCGCGAGGGGTGGGGCGACCGCGGCTCAGCGTGCGTGGATGTGGAAAGCGGCGAGGCGCCGGGCGAGGGTGGCCTCCGAGGTGATGTGCTCGGACCCCCATCGGCCGAACTTTCGATTCGTCGTGCCGCGGATCCAGTCTTCACGCTGCTTCTCTGCGAGCACGACGTGTTCTACGTCTTCGTGCGCGCCGCGCAATCCGGCATCCAGATACTTCGTGCGTCCGTCGAACTCACCCCACGCGTCGGCGTCGTCGAGCCCGAAGTCCACGAAGTACCGGTTTCCGTGCGGTCCCGGAATCGGCACCTGCAGGCGCGGCGGGGCGAATCCGAGCCGCAGCAGGTACAGGCGGCTGATGCTCTCGCCGGGCAGCTGCGCGCGGCCGTCGCCTCGTTGCAACACGAACCGCGCCCGGCGTACACCCCGGCCTCCGACGGGCAGGCGTTTGCGCACCTGTTTGAGGAACAGTGCGGCCGCGCTCTCGTCGTAGTTCCACGACGCGGCGTCCCACGCGACCCTGCGCAGCGCGGCATCCAGCAGGGCGATGCCGGTCTCTTCGGGCGCGCACCTGAGTACATCAGCCACCGTCCGCTCAAGCGTCGTGCAGCGGATGCCATCGATGCTCGTGATGTCGGAATCAGCGACGGCGACGTCGTGCCGCGCGACCACCGGGTCGCCGGTGTCGACGTGACCGCTGGCCGTCGCGCCGGCCACATGCACACGCGAAGGGGTGACTCGAGCCAGGGGCAGCTGGTGCAATACCGCAGCCGACCACAGTGCGAACACGCATCGCGATGCGTCGGGCCGGCGGCGATGCGCAGCGACCACCCGCAGGAGGTGGCGCTGTTCGGAGCGCAGGCCGCGCCACTGCTCCATGTCGAGATACCAGCCGCGGTCGATGCGCCGGAGATGCCCGGTGCGCACAGCCGTGGTGATCGCACGAGTGGACATCCCGGCGACGTCGAGATCCGCGCGCGAGCGCATCTGCGCGGCGGCTTCGCTGACCCACATACCGACACTCTGCAGCGCCACCTCTGATGACGCGGGCATGCCTGCGCATTCCGTGGACAACGCGCCGCCGTCGCCATCTGGGGAGGAGACGGCGGCGCCTCGCGCGCCGCGCCCCGTCGCCACACGCCGCGCGCTGTCCCCCGGCCCACGGCGAACTCTGTCCCGCAGCCCCGTCGAACTCTGTCCCGCCGCGTGCTCTGTAGCCCGGGCCGCCTAAGTTTGTGCGACACGCCTAGGTTTGGACCGGCCAGAACTGGGCGGCTCGTACGGAGGTAGGCGGCTCGCAAAAAGTGAATGGGCGGCGCGAAGCGCGCGGCGCGGCGCGGCGCGAAGCGCGCGGCGCGAAGCGCGGCGCGGCGCGGCGCGCGAGCGCGCGGCTACGCCAGGGGCGTGGGGGTCACGCCGAAGGGCGCGAGGCCGGCGGCGCCGCCGTCGGGGGCGGTGAGCACCCAGATGCCGTCGGCGTGGACCGCGACGCTGTGCTCCCAGTGCGAGCCGTCGCTGCCGTCGACGGTGGACACGGTCCAGTCGTCGTCCTGCACGTAGGTGGCATCCGACCCGGCGGTGATCATCGGCTCGATCGCCAGGCACAGCCCCGGTCGCACCTCGGCGCCCAGGTCGGCCACACGGTAGTTGAACACCGTCGGCGCCTCGTGCATCTTGCGGCCGATACCGTGGCCGACGTAATCGCGCAGGATGCCGTAGTCCTCACCCGAGGACTCCACATACGTCTGCACCGCGTCGCCGATCTCACCCACGCGGGAGGCCGACGCGAGCGCCGCGATACCGGCCCACAGCGACCCCTCGGTCACATCCGACAGGCGCTGCCGCGCCGCCACCAGGTCGGGCCGCGACGGGTCGGGGATCACGATCGTGATGGCCGAGTCGCCGTTCCACCCCTGGTACTGCGCCCCGCAGTCGATCGACACGATGTCGCCGGGCTCGAGCACCCGCGAGCCGGGGATGCCGTGCACGACCTCGTCGTTGACCGAGATGCAGGTGGTGTGGCGGTAGCCGCGCACCATCTGGAAGTTCGACTCGGCGCCGCGGGACACGATGAGGTCCGAGGCCACGGCATCCACTTCGGCGGTCGTCACGCCGGCGGCCACCACCTTCCGGACGGCGTCCAGCGCCGCGGCGGTGATGAGGCCGGGCTCGACCATGGCCCGCAGCTGCGCGGGCGTCTTGTACAGCGAACGACGGAGCACGGGCGCGTCAGGCTGAGATGCCGGCGGCGATGCCGCGGGCGCCGAGGGCGGCGACGATGCGCGCGAACACCTCGTCGAGCGATCCGACGCCGTCGACCACGTCGACGATGCCGCGCTCGCGGTACACGTCGAGGATCGGCGCCGTCTCGTTCTCGTAGATCTTCAGGCGCTTGGCGATCGACTCCTCGTTGTCGTCGTCGCGGCCCTGCTCGGTGGCGCGCAGCTTCAGCCGGTTGATCGACTCCTCGCGCGGCACCGACAGCTCGATGACGGCCGTGAGCTCTTCACCGCGCCCGCCGAGGAACGCGTCGAGGTCGCGCACCTGGGCGACGTTGCGCGGGTAGCCGTCGAGCAGGAACCCGCCGGCGGCGTCGGGCTGCTCGAGCCGGTCGCGCACGATCGCGCCGGTCAGCTCGTCCGAGACGAGGTCGCCCGCGTCGATGATCGCCTTGATCTTCACGCCCAGCTCGGTCTGCTCCTTGACGTTCGCGCGGAACACGTCGCCGGTGGAGACGGCCGGGATCCCGAGCGCGTCGGCGATGCGTGCACCCTGGGTGCCCTTGCCCGACCCCTGCGGGCCGATGATGAGCAGGCGTGCGGGAGTGGTCGTCATCAGCGGAGAAGCCCTTCGTAGTGTCGCTGCTGGAGCTGCGCGTCGATCTGCTTGACCGTGTCGAGTCCGACACCGACGATGATCAGGATCGAGGCGCCGCCGAACGGGAAGTTCTGGTTGGCACCCACCGTGGCCAGCGCCACCAGCGGGATCAGCGCGATCAGACCCAGGTAGATCGAGCCCGGCGCCGTGATGCGGGTCAGCACGTAGTCGAGGTACTCGGCGGTGGGCCGGCCGGCACGGATGCCGGGGATGAACCCGCCGTACTTCTTCATGTTGTCGGCGACCTCGACCGGGTTGAACGTGATCGCGACGTAGAAGTAGGTGAACCCGATGATCAGCAGGAAGTAGACGAGCATGTAGATCGGCGAGTCACCGGTCGTGAAGTTCGCCTGGATCCACGCCACCCAGCCGGGCACGTTGCCGTCGGCGTCGGGGGTCGCGTTGAACTGCGAGATCAGGGCGGGGATGTACAGCAGCGACGAGGCGAAGATGACCGGGATCACGCCCGCCATGTTCACCTTGATCGGGATGTAGGTGTTGGTGCCGCCGACCGTGCGCCGGCCGACCATGCGCTTGGCGTACTGCACCGGCACACGGCGCTGCGACTGCTCGACGAACACGACCAGACCCATCACCACGATGCCCATGGCCAGCACCAGCAGGAACACCTCGAAGCCGCGGGCGGCCCAGATGGCGCCCATCGCCGACGGGAAGGTGGCGGCGATCGAGACGAAGATCAGCAGCGACATGCCGTTGCCGATGCCGCGCTCGGTGACCAGCTCGGCGAACCACATGATCAGGCCCGTGCCGGCGGTCATCGTCAGGATCATGAGCAGCTGCGCCCACCAGGCCTGGTTGGTCAGCAGCTCTTCACACTCGGGGATGCCGGTGATGCCGAACAGCTGGCCCGAGCGGGCGACGGTGATCAGCGTCGTGGACTGCAGCAGCGCGAGCGCGATCGTCAGGTACCGCGTGTACTGGGTGAGCTTGGCCTGGCCGGACTGGCCCTCCTTGTAGAGGGTCTCGAAGTGCGGGATGACCACGCGCAGCAGCTGCACGATGATGGTCGCGGTGATGTAGGGCATGACGCCCAGCGCGAAGATGGACAGCTGCAGCAGGGCGCCGCCGGAGAACAGGTTGACGAGGCCGAGCACGCCTTCGGTGGAACCGGCGCTGGCCAGACACTGCTTGACGTTCGGGAAATCGACGAACGGCGTGGGGATGTGCGCACCCAGCCGGTACAGAGCGATGACGCCCAGGGTGAAGGCGATCTTCCGCCGCAGGTCCGGAGTGCGGAAGACCCGCGCGATGGCGCTGAACAAGGGCATTTCCTCCAGTGGAATGGACGGCGTCTCGGGGGACGCCGTCTACCAGAGTACGGCAACAGGGGCCGGAGGCTGGCTCCGGCCCCTGTCACAGGACTACTTGATCGAACCGCCCGCGGCGACGATCTTCTGCTCGGCGGTACCCGAGACCTTGTCGACGTCCACGTTCAGCGCGACGGTGATGTCACCGTTGCCGAGGACCTTGACCTTCTCGTTCTTGCGCACCGCGCCCTTGGCGACCAGGTCGCTCACGGTCACGTCGCCGCCGTTGGGGTACAGCTCGGCGAGCTTGTCGAGGTTGACCACCTGGTACTCGACGCGGAACGGGTTCTTGAACCCGCGCAGCTTCGGCGTACGCATGTGGAGGGGCATCTGCCCACCCTCGAAGCCGACCTTCACCTGGTAGCGGGCCTTGGTGCCCTTGGTGCCGCGGCCGGCGGTCTTGCCCTTGGAGCCCTCACCGCGACCCACGCGGGTCTTGGCGGTGTTGGCGCCGGGGACCGGACGCAGGTGGTGGACCTTCAGCACGCCGGGACGGGTCGCCTCGGCGGTCTTGCCGGCATCCTTCTTGGGCGCAGCCTTGGTGGCGGTCGCCTTCTTCTCAGCCTTCTCGGCCATCAGTCGATCTCCTCAACCTTCACGAGGTGAGCGACGGTCTTGACGTAGCCGCGCGTCTGCGCGTCGTCGGGACGGACGACCGAGTCGCCGATCCGCTTCAGACCGAGCGAGCGCAGCGTGTCGCGCTGGTTCTGCTTCTCGCTCACCTTGGACTTGATCTGGGTCACCTTCAGGCGGCTCGCCATCACACACCTGCCTTCTGCGCAGCGGCGGCCTTGGCCTCGTTGCGGATGATGATCTCGGGCACGACGGCGTCGTAGTCGAGGCCACGACGTGCGGCCACGGCGCGGGGCTCCTCGAGGCCCTGCAGCGCCTCGACGGTCGCGTGCACGATGTTGATCGTGTTCGACGAGCCGAGCGACTTCGACAGGACGTCGTGGATGCCGGCGCACTCGAGCACGGCACGGACCGGACCACCGGCGATGACACCGGTACCGGCGGCGGCCGGACGCAGCAGCACCACACCGGCGGCGGCCTCACCCTGCACCGGGTGCGGGATGGTCGAGCCGACGCGGGGCACGCGGAAGAAGTTGCGCTTGGCCTCTTCGACACCCTTCGAGATGGCCAGGGGCACCTCGCGGGCCTTGCCGTAGCCGACCCCGACGAGGCCGTTGCCGTCGCCCACGACCACGAGGGCCGTGAAGCTGAACCGGCGACCACCCTTGACGACCTTCGACACGCGGTTGATCGTCACGACACGCTCGAGGAACTGGTTGTCCCCACGGTCACGCGAGTTGCGGTTGTCGCGGCCCTGGTTGCGCTCGCGGCCGCCGCGGCGGGGCTCGCGGGCCTCGCGCTCGGTCGCAGCCTGCTCGGGCGCGGCCTGCTCAGTGGCGGTCACTTCGGTCTCCTTGTTGTCACTCACAGGTTCAGCCCTCCTTCGCGGGCGCCCTCGGCGATCGCGGCGACGCGACCGGCGTAGCGGTTGCCGCCGCGGTCGAACACGACCTCGGCGATGCCGGCGGCCTTGGCACGCTCGGCGACGAGCTCGCCGACCTTGCGGGCCTTGGCGGTCTTGTCACCGTCGAACGCACGCAGGTCGTTCTCGAGCGTGGAAGCGGATGCCACGGTGTGGCCCTTGCTGTCGTCCACCACCTGCACGAACACGTGGCGGGCCGAACGGGTCACGACCAGGCGCGGCCGCGCCTCGGTGCCGACGACCTTCTTGCGAAGGCGGGCGTGACGACGCGCGCGGGCGTCGGTCTTCGACTTCACAGCCATGATTACTTACCAGCCTTTCCGGCCTTGCGGCGCACGACCTCGCCCGCGTAGCGCACACCCTTGCCCTTGTAGGGCTCGGGCTTGCGGATCTTGCGGATGTTGGCCGCGGCCTCGCCGACGGCCTGCTTGTCGATACCGCTGACCGTGACCTTGTTGTTGCCTTCGACGGTCAGGGTGATGCCGGTGGGGGCCTCGACCAGGACCGGGTGCGAGAAGCCGAGGGCGAATTCGATCGCCGTGCCCTTCTGCTGCACGCGGTAGCCCGTGCCGACGACCTCCAGGCCCTTGGAGTAGCCCTGGGTGACGCCGATGATGTTGTTGTTGATGAGGGTGCGGGTCAGCCCGTGCAACGAGCGCGACTCACGCTCGTCGTCGGGGCGCGAGACCAGGACCTGGTTCTCCTCGACCTTGACCTCGATGGGCTTGGCGACGGCGAGCGAGAGCTCACCCTTCGGGCCCTTGACGACGACGTCCTGGCCGTTGACCGTGATGGTCACCCCGGCGGGGATGTCGATGGGAAGACGTCCGATACGCGACATGTCAGATCACCACACGTAGGCGAGGACTTCCCCGCCGACGCCCTTCTGCTCGGCCTGACGGTCCGTGAGAAGACCGGAGGAGGTGGACAGGATCGCCACGCCCAGGCCACCGAGGACCTTGGGCAGCTCGGTCGAGCGTGCGTACACGCGCAGACCGGGCTTGGAGACGCGCTTGATACCGGCGATCGACCGCTCGCGGTTCGGGCCGTACTTCAGCGTGAGGGTGAGGGTCTGGCCGACGCGGGCGTCGGAGACCTCGTAGCCGGCGATGTAGCCCTCCTGCTGGAGGATCTCGGCGATGTGGGTCTTGAGCTTCGAGCTGGGCAGCGACACGGTGTCGTGGTGCGCCGAGTTCGCGTTGCGCAGACGGGTCAGCATATCTGCGACCGGGTCTGTCATTACCATGTGTGGTTCCTTTGTTCAGTGGTTTCGGATGCCGTTACACGACAGCCGACCTTCGTGATGTGATTACTGCGCGTCGTCGGCCTTGAACGGGAAGCCGAGCTGACGCAGCAGCGAGCGGCCCTCGTCGTCGGTCTTCGCCGTGGTCACGATCGTGATGTCGAAGCCGCGGACACGGTCGATCTTGTCCTGGTCGATCTCGTGGAAGACCGCCTGCTCCTGCAGGCCGAACGTGTAGTTGCCGTGGCCGTCGAACTGCTTGGGCGACAGGCCGCGGAAGTCGCGGATGCGGGGCAGCGAGAGGTTGACCAGGCGGTCGATGAACTCCCACGCGCGGTCGCCGCGGAGGGTGACGTGCGCGCCGATGGGCTGACCCTCACGCAGCTTGAACTGCGCGATGGACTTGCGGGCCTTGGTGACGACCGGCTTCTGACCGGTGATCTTGACGAGGTCGGCGACCGCGCCTTCGATGACCTTGCTGTCGCGCGCGGCCTCACCGACACCGGTGTTGACGACGACCTTCACGAGACCGGGGATCTGCATGACGTTGGCGTAGCCGAACTCGTCCTGCAGAGCCTTCTTGATCTCGCTCTGGTACTTCTGCTTCAGGCGGGGCTGGATCTTGCCAGCCGCCGCGGCAGTGGTGGTGCTCATGTTCAGAGGTCCTTGCCGCTCTTCTTCGCGAAGCGCACACGGACGGTGCGCTTGACGCCGTCCTTGGTCTGCTCCTCGACGCGGTGACCGACGCGGGTCGGCTTCTTCGTCTCGGGGTCGACCAGTGCGACGTTGGAGATGTGGATGGGGGCTTCCATCGTTTCGATGCCGCCCGTCTTCGCACCGCGCTGGGACTGGCCCACGCGGTTGTGCTTGGTGACGTAGTTCACGCCCTCGACGATGACGCGGTTCTGCTCGACAAGGACCTCGAGGACCTTGCCCTGCTTGCCGCGGTCGCCGCCGCGCTCGGGCTTGGGGCCCGAGATGACCTGAACCAGGTCGCCCTTCTTGATCTTCGCCATGATCAGATGACCTCCGGGGCGAGCGAGACGATCTTCATGAACCGCTTGTCGCGCAGCTCACGGCCGACCGGCCCGAAGATGCGGGTGCCGCGGGGCTCCCCGTCGTTCTTCAGGATGACGGCGGCGTTCTCGTCGAACTTGATGTACGAACCGTCGGCACGACGGGTCTGCTTCTTGGTGCGGACGATGACGGCCTTGACCACATCGCCCTTCTTCACGTTGCCGCCCGGGATCGCGTCCTTGACGGTGGCCACGACGATGTCACCCAGACCCGCGTAGCGACGGGCGGAGCCGCCGAGCACGCGGATGGTGAGCAGCTCCTTGGCGCCGGTGTTGTCGGCGACCTTGAGGCGGGACTCGTTCTGAATCACTTGGCCTTCTCCAGAATCTCCACCAGACGCCAGCGCTTGGTGGCGCTCAGCGGGCGGGTCTCGTTGATGACGACAAGGTCGCCGATGCCGGCGGTGTTGCCCTCATCGTGCGCCTTCACCTTGGAGGTGCGACGGATGACCTTGCCGTAGAGGGGGTGCTTCACGCGGTCCTCGACCTCGACGACGATCGTCTTGTCCATCTTGTCGCTGACGACGTAGCCGCGGCGTGCCTTGCGGTAGCCACGGGCGTCGGCGTCGCGCACGTCGTGCTCGGCCGACTCGTGGCCGGCAGCCTGTGCGGGAGCCTCGACGACAGCCTCGGCCTTGGCGGCGGCCGCCTTCTTGGCGGGCGCCTTCTTCTCGGTCGTGTCAGCCATTACTCGGCCTCTTCCTTCACGGCCTCGTCAGCGGCATCCGCCTTCTTGGCCTTCTTCTTCGCCTTCGTCGCCACCTCGGCCGGCGCGGGCGTGGCACGGATGCCGAGCTCGCGCTCACGGATGACGGTGTAGAGCCGCGCGATGTCGCGCTTGACCGCACGGATGCGGCCGTGGCTCTCGAGCTGGCCGGTGGCCGACTGGAAGCGCAGGTTGAACAGCTCTTCCTTGGCCTTGCGCAGCTCCTCGACGAGGCGCTGGTCCTCGAACGTGTCCAGCTCGCTCGGGGCGAGCGTCTTGGTGCCGACAGCCATTACGCGTCGCCCTCCTCGCGCTTGATGATGCGTGCCTTCAGGGGCAGCTTGTGGATGGCACGGGTCAGCGCCTCGCGCGCGAGGGTCTCATCGACACCCGCGACCTCGAACAGGACGCGACCCGGCTTGACGTTGGCGACCCACCACTCCGGCGAGCCCTTACCGGAACCCATGCGGGTTTCGGCCGGCTTCTTGGTGAGCGGACGGTCGGGGTAGATGTTGATCCACACCTTGCCGCCACGCTTGATGTGACGGGTCATCGCGATACGAGCGGACTCGATCTGACGGTTCGTCACGTACGCGGGCGTCAGGGCCTGGATGCCGAACTCGCCGAAGGAGACCTTCGTGCCGCCGGTGGCCTGACCCGAACGACCCGGGTGGTGCTGCTTGCGGTACTTGACCTTGCGGGGAATAAGCATCAGGCAGACGCTCCTTCTGCGACGGGGGCCTCGCTGCGGGGGCCACGACGACGGTCGCCGCGGTCGCGGGAAGGCTTCTGGTTGGCCTGCTCGCGCGCGAGCTCCTTGTTGGTGAGGTCGCCCTTGTAGATCCAGACCTTCACGCCGATGCGGCCGAAGGTGGTCTTGGCCTCGTAGAAGCCGTAGTCGATGTTCGCGCGCAGCGTGTGCAGCGGCACACGACCCTCGCGGTAGAACTCCGACCGGCTCATCTCGGCGCCGCCCAGACGGCCCGACACCTGGATGCGGACACCCTTGGCGCCGGCGCGCTGCGCGCCCTGCAGGCCCTTGCGCATCGCGCGGCGGAACGCCACGCGCGCGGCGAGCTGCTCGGCGACACCCTGCGCGACCAGCTGAGCGTCGGCCTCGGGGTTCTTGACCTCGAGGATGTTCAGCTGGATCTGCTTGCCGGTCAGCTTCTCGAGGTCGGCGCGGATGCGCTCGGCCTCGGCGCCGCGGCGGCCGATGACGATGCCCGGACGGGCGGTGTGGATGTCGACGCGGACGCGGTCACGCGTGCGCTCGATCTCGATACGGCTCACGCCGGCACGGTCGAGGTTCGACCGCAGCATGTTGCGGATCTTGATGTCCTCGGCCACGTAGTCGGCGTAACGCTGGCCGGGCTTGGTGGAGTCCGAGAACCAACGCGACACGTGGTCCGTGGTGATGCCGAGGCGGAAGCCGTAGGGGCTGACTTTCTGTCCCATTACTTGCTCGCCTTCTTGTTGCTCGTGCCAGCCTCGGCGACCTCGGGGGTCGCGAGCTGAACCGTGATGTGGCTCGTGCGCTTCTTGATCTGGAACGCGCGACCCTGGGCGCGGGGCTGGAAGCGCTTGAGCGTCGTCCCCTCGTCCACGTACGCGTTCTTCACGTACAGGTCTGCCTCGTCCAGGTACTCGCCGTCCTTGTCCGCGGTGACGCGGGCGTTGGCGACAGCCGACGCGACGAGCTTGTAGATCGGCTCGCTGGCACCCTGGGGCGCGAACTTCAGGATGGCCAGGGCCTCCTGAGCCTGCTTGCCCTTGATGAGCGCGACGACACGACGAGCCTTCTGAGGGGTCACGCGAATGTGCTTCACGCGTGCGATGGATTCGACCATGTGTGCTCCTCCTCCTTCTCTGCTTGTGAGCGCCCCCGCGTCAGCGGCGGCGGCCCTTCTTGTCGTCCTTCTCATGGCCGCGGAAGGTGCGGGTGGGCGCGAACTCGCCCAGCTTGTGACCGACCATGGTCTCGGACACGAACACGGGGATGTGCTTGCGTCCGTCGTGCACGGCGATCGTGTGACCCAGCATGGCCGGGACGATCATCGAGCGACGGGACCAGGTCTTGATGACGTTCTTGGTGCCGGCTTCGTTCTGGGCGACCACCTTGCGAAGCAGGTGCTCGTCGACGAAGGGGCCCTTCTTAAGGCTGCGAGGCATCTTCCTCTCCTACCTACTTCCGCTTCTTGCCGGTCGTGCGACGGCGAACGATGTACTTGTCGCTTTCCAGGTTGGGGCGACGGGTCCGGCCCTCGGCCTGACCCCACGGGCTGACGGGGTGGCGACCACCGGACGTCTTGCCCTCACCACCACCGTGCGGGTGGTCGACCGGGTTCATGGCGACACCACGGACGGTCGGGCGCACGCCCTTCCAGCGCTTGCGGCCGGCCTTGCCCCAGTTGATGTTCGACTGCTCGGCGTTGCCGACCTCGCCGATGGTGGCGCGGCAGCGGGCGTCGACGTTGCGGATCTCACCCGAGGGCAGACGCAGCTGCGCGTAGGGGCCGTCCTTGGCGACGAGACGCACCGAGGCACCGGCCGAGCGCGCCAGCTTCGCGCCGCCGCCGGGGCGGAGCTCGATCGCGTGGATCACGGTACCGGTGGGGATGTTGCGCAGCGGCAGGTTGTTGCCGGGCTTGATGTCGGCGCCGGCGCCCGACTCGACGATGTCGCCCTGCTTCAGCTTGTTCGGGGCGAGGATGTAACGCTTCTCACCGTCGAAGTAGTGCAGCAGCGCGATGCGCGCGGTGCGGTTGGGGTCGTACTCGATGTGCGCGACCTTGGCGTTGACGCCGTCCTTGTCATTGCGACGGAAGTCGATGACGCGGTACTGGCGCTTGTGGCCACCACCGATGTGACGGGTCGTGATGCGGCCCTGGTTGTTGCGACCGCCGCTCTTGCTGAGCGGACGCAGCAGCGACTTCTCCGGCGTCGATCGGGTGATCTCGGCGAAGTCGGCCACCGACGAACCGCGGCGACCCGGGGTCGTGGGCTTGTACTTGCGAATAGCCATGTTCTAGTCCTCTATCCCAGCTGTCAGCCGACGGCCGTGAAGATGTCGATGGTGCCCGACTTCAGGGTCACGATGGCGCGCTTGGTGTCCTTGCGCTTGCCGGTGCCGAAGCGGGTGCGACGGGCCTTGCCCGGGCGGTTGAGCGTGTTCACCGCGGCGACCTTGACGCCGAAGATCTTCTCGATGGCGAGCTTGATCTCGGTCTTGGTCGCACGGGGGTCCACGAGGAACGTGTACTTGCCCTCGTCGATGAGCCCGTAGCTCTTCTCCGAGACGACCGGCTTGAGGATGATGTCGCGCGGGTCCTTGTTCAGGGCGGTCATGCCGAGACCTCCTCGGTCTTGCCGGCCTTCGCCGCCACGAAGGCGTCGTAGGCGGCCTTGGTGAAGACGATGTCGTCGGAGACGAGCACGTCGTAGGCGTTGAGCTGGTCGAACGTCAGCACGTGCACGTAGGCGAGGTTGCGGACGGACTTGACCGTGAGCTCGTCGCCACGCTCGATGACGACGAGGATGTTCTTCTGCGTCGGGGCGAGCTTCGCCAGGACCGCCGCGGCGGCCTTGGTCGACGGGGTGCCCTCGATGCCGAACGAGTCGACGATGTGCAGGCGGCCACCGCGAGCGCGGTCGCTGAGCGCGCCCAGCAGGGCGGCGGCGACCATCTTCTTGGGGGTGCGCTGCGCGTAGTCACGCGGCTTCGGGCCGTGGACGATGCCACCGCCGGTCATCTGCGGCGCCCGGATCGAACCCTGGCGGGCGTTACCGGTGCCCTTCTGCTTGAAGGGCTTGCGACCGGCGCCGGAGACCTCACCGCGACGCTTGGTCGAGTGGGTGCCCTGGCGAGCCGCCGCGAGCTGCGCGACGACGACCTGGTGGATCAGCGGAATGTTCGTCTTGACGTCGAAGAGCGCGGCGGGCAGCTCCACGGAGCCGGCCTTCTTGCCGTCGGCCTTCACGACGTCGAGCGCGAGAGTCGAGTCAGCCATGATCAGGCACCCTTCACTGCGTTGCGGACGTAGACGATGCGGCCGCGCGCACCGGGGACGGCGCCCTTGACGAGCAGCAGACCCTTCTCGGCGTCGATGGCGTGCACCGTGAGGTTGAGGACGGTCACGCGCTCGCCACCCATACGGCCGGCCATGCGCATGCCCTTGAAGACGCGGCCCGGGGTCGCCGAGGCGCCGATCGAGCCGGGCTTGCGGTGGTTGCGGTGAGCACCGTGCGAGGCCGAGACGCCCTGGAAGTTGTGGCGCTTCATGACACCCGCGGTGCCCTTGCCCTTGCTGGTGCCGACGACGTCGACCAGCTGGCCTGCCTCGAACACGCCGTCGACGGTGAGCTCCTGACCGAGTGAGTAGTCAGCAGCGTCCGCCGTGCGGATCTCGGTGAGGTGGCGACGCGGGGTCACACCGGCGGCCTCGAAGTGGGCCGTGGCCGGCTTGTTGACCTTGCGGGGGTCGATCTGCCCGTAGGCGATCTGCACCGCGTTGTAGCCGTCCTTCTCGGGCGTGCGAACCTGGGTGACCACGTTCGGCGCGACCTCGATGACGGTGACGGGAACGAGCTTGCCGTTCTCGTCCCAGACCTGGGTCATGCCGAGCTTGGTACCCAGCAGGCCCTTGGAAACCTTGGAGTTGATGTCAGCCATGTCGAACCTCAGAGCTTGATCTCGATGTTGACGTCGGCCGGCAGGTCCAGGCGCATGAGCGAGTCGACCGCCTTGGGGGTCGGGTCGATGATGTCGATCAGACGCTTGTGGGTGCGCATCTCGAAGTGCTCGCGGCTGTCCTTGTACTTGTGGGGCGACCGGATGACGCACACGACGTTCTTCTCGGTCGGAAGGGGCACGGGGCCCACAACCGTGGCACCGGCACGGGTCACGGTGTCGACGATTTTGCGCGCCGACGTGTCGATGACCTCGTGGTCATACGACTTCAGGCGAATGCGGATCTTCTGTCCCGCCATTGTCTGCTCACTCTCTTTCTCGCGTCTTACCTCACGGGCATTGGACGCACGGGGCGCTTGCGCGCCGGGCACTTGTTCATCACCGGGGTGATGGATGCTGCACCGCTGTTCTGATGTCAATCCGCGGGCCGGGGCCCGCGGCATCCACCCCCCTGTCGCACGCGCGCGCACGAACCCGGTCTCCCGAGAGGTGTGGGGTGGATGTGGTGTTCTGCTGCCCGCGGCCTAGGACCCTGCACCCGGCTCCGTGAGGAGGGGCGCCGCCTATGCACTGCCCTGGCAGTGATTCCGGCGCACGCGCAGGCGGCACCGGAAATGTGGAACCTGTACAGTCTACGTGTCGCCCGGGCGTGTCGCAAACCCGGGCGTGTCGCATTCGGCGTATCCTCAGCCGCCGTCAGACCCCTCGCTCCCGACCCCACCCTCCCCCCGCCGAGCTTGTCCTCCCCCCGCCGAGCTTGTCCTCCCCTCCCCGAGCTTGTCCTCCCCTCCCCGAGCGTGTCCTCCCCTCCCCGAGCTTGTCCTCCCCTCACCGAGCGCGTCCTCCCCTCCCCGAGCTTGTTCTCCCCCCGCCGAGCGTGTCCTGTCCTCGCCGAGATTGCCGACAAGCTCGACGCCGAAAGGACAAGCTCGCCACCGAAAGGACAAGCTCGGCGCCGGAGGGACAAGCTCGGCGGATGGCGCGGCGGGGCCCGTTCGACGGGGTAACCGCAGGGTCGGCCCCGGGCTGCCGGGCGAGGCCTTAGTAGATCAGCCCGATCCCGCGGAGGAATTTCGCGAGATCGCTCAGGTCGCGCGCCTCATCGAAGCCGAGCCGGTCCACACGCCAGCCCGTCACCCGCCGCACCCACGACTCGCGCTCGGCCTGGGCATCGAGCACCTCCTCGGCGGTCTGATCACCGAGCAGGTACGGGTCGTCGTACTTGATGCTCCCGTCGAATTCGAGCCAGCGTCCCAGCGATGGGAACGCGAAATCCAGCAGCGCGAGACGCCCCGATCCGTCCTCGACCCGATACTGCAGGTCCGGGGTCGGAGCTCCGAGCAGCAGCATCCCCAGCCTGGCGATCGACTCGCCGGGAAGCTGCGCCCGCCCGTCGGCCACTCCCGCGACGAACCGCGCCTGACGAATACCTCGCGCACCCGCGTGGCCGCGGATCATCGTGTCGATCCGTGATCGGAACGCCGCATCCGACTCGGTGTCGAGCGTCCGCGTCCGGTCGTTCCACGCCACCGACCGCAACGCCGCGTCGAACACGCCCACGGCGGCCTCGAGCGAAACGCTGCGAATCACGTCGTACACGGTGCGCGCGAGCGAAGTGACCGGGATCCCGTCGATCACCTCGATCTCATCGTTCGCCAGGGACGCCTGGTGCCGCACGACGTCACCCGCGTTGTGCCGCGTGGTCGATCCCGGACAGGTCACCTCGATGCGATCGTCGCGCACGCGATACAACGGCAGCCGGTGGAGCGCTGCGGCGGTGGCGTGGGATGCCACGGCTCGATCGCCGCGTGCCCGCGCGAACACGGCGTGCGCGCGCGTGCGGATGCGCCCCTCCGCGTACAGCTCATCCCACTCGCTCTTCCATACCTGCACCCCCTGGCGCACGGTCACCAGGGCATCCTCGGGAACGGCACCGGCGCGACGGAAGGTCTCGGGCACCAGGCGCGCACGGTCGGGTCGCGCGGGCAGCCGGTGGCGAGGTTCGAGCATGTGGGACAGCATGCCGCGCCAGCCGCCATCACGGGCGCCAGTTCGCACCACCTGTGGAAAGCCCCGTCACTCTCCACAGTGCCGCCCTCGCCCTCGCCCTCGCCCTCGCCCTCGCCGACCTTGTCACTTTCTCGCCGGGATTGTTGGTCTCGCGCCCACCTTGTCACTTTCTCGCCGACCATGTCGGCAAGGTCACGACGAGGAGAGCAAGGTCGCGATGAGGAGGACAAGGTCACGACGAGGAGAGCAAGGTCGCGATGAGGAGGACAAGGTCACGGCAACGAGAGCAAGGTCACGGCAACGAGGACAAGGTCGCGATGAGGAGGGCAAGGTCGGGAGGACGAGGGCAAGGTCGGGGAGGAGGTGGGCAAGGGTCGGGAGGAGGAGGGCAAGGTCGGGAGGAAAGTGAGAGGGGTGGATGCCGTGGCATCCACCCCTCGGGTGCGCGAAGCGCCGTTGTCACTCGTTGCCGATGGCCCCGTCGATTTTGTCGCGGACGCCGTCGACGTGCTGGTCGACGCTGTCGGGCGCGACCTTCTTGACGAAGTCCGCGGCGGTGTCGAGCACGTTGTCGCTGATGCCCTCGGCCTGCTCGGACTTGAGAGCGTCGTCGATCTTGTCCTTGTTCTGCTCGAGGAACTCTTTGCCTTTGTTCACGATGTCGTCGATACCCATGCCTGCACTCCTCACTCGCCCGGCGGGCGTCGGTGCCATTGTGTCGCGCGAGTTCAGTGCTCGACAAGCCCGAATCGTCGCCCGTTCGGCGTGCGACGCGGTAAAGATCACGCGCGGGCGCGCTCGAACTCCCAGCGCTCGATGACGCGATCGTCGCGTTGCGCGACCACGGCGCGCAGCGTCAGGGCGAGTAGCACCCCGATGGTCGCACCGATGGAATTGGCGATCACGTCGTGCACCGAGGCGTAGCGCTCCGCGAGCACGACAGATTGCACCAGCTCGATGAATCCCGACAGGGCCGGGCCGAGCAGGAGCATCACGGCCCACCACGTCATCGGCAGAGCGAGCCCGAAGAGGATGCCGAGAGGGATGAACAGCGCGACGTTCGCACTGAACTCGATGAACGCGTAATCGACGAAACCGGGCACGCCGCGCTCATGCAGCTCGGCGATCACCCTGTCGAGCATGCCCGCCACCGGGCGGTCGATGGGGCTCGGCCAGAAGACGACGAACGCTACGAAACCGCCGTAGCCGACGGCGAGCAGCCTAACGAGGAAGTGCCGGGGTCCGCTGGTGCTGGGCGGGCTCGAGTCAGGCATCCGTCGATCCTACGCACACGCGGCGATGCGGCCCGCGTCACCGCGCGCTGTTGCCGGGGGCGAGCACGGCCCGCACGGTGCGGAAGAGGATCTGCAGGTCCTGGGTGAACGACCAGTTCTCGACGTAGTAGAGGTCGAGGCGTAGGGCGTCCTCCCACGACAGGGCCGAGCGCCCGCTCACCTGCCACAGTCCACTCATGCCCGGCTTGACGAGCATCCGGCGCCGCGCGGCCTCGTCGTACAGCTCCACTTCCGCGGCCCGCTGCGGCCGGGGCCCGACCAGGCTCATGTGGCCGGTGAGGACGTTGAACAGCTGCGGCAGCTCGTCGATGGAGTGCTTCCGGATGAACCGGCCGACGGCGGTGATGCGCGGGTCGTCGTTGATCTTGAACAGGGGGCGGTCGCTGGTGCCCTGCAGGTCGAGGAGGCTGGCGAGCTGGTCGTCGGCATCGGCGACCATGGAGCGGAACTTGAGCATGCCGAACTCGCGGCCGCGGCGGCCGATGCGCACCTGCCGGTAGATCACGGGGCCTTCGGATTCGACGCGGATCGCGATCGCCGCCGCGAGCATCACCGGGGACAGCACGATGATCAGCAGGATCGAGCACACGATGTCGAACGCGCGCTTGCTGATGCGCTTGGCCCCTTCGAGGCGGGGGAACTCGACGTGCACGAGCGGCAGGCCGGCGGCGGGTCGGGTGTGGATGCGGGGGCCTGCGACGTCGGTGAGCGCGGGCGCGACGACGAGGTTGCCTTCGCGGTCGGCGATATCCCAGCCGAGCCGGCGGGTCGCTTCGGGCCCGAGGTCGTCGGCGCCCGCGATGATGATCGTGTCGGCGTCGGTCGCGTCCATCGCGTCGACGACCTGTGAGAACCCGCCGACCACGGGGACGTGCTTGATCAGCGTCCCGACCTCGCCGGGACCGATCACCCCCACGATGTCGAACCCGGATCCGTGCTCG
The DNA here is from genome assembly GCF_053586795.1 of Microbacterium pollutisoli. Taxonomy (NCBI): domain Bacteria; kingdom Bacillati; phylum Actinomycetota; class Actinomycetes; order Micrococcales; family Microbacteriaceae; genus Microbacterium; species Microbacterium pollutisoli. The sequence continues at coordinate 100,431 of NZ_JBNYWT010000004.1, read as the reverse complement.
CGGCGGATCGAATCGATGACATGCCCCGCTTTGCGCGGCTCCCCCAGCACGAGCGCCCGGTAGACGTACTTCGCGTTGCGCTGCTGATCCCGCAGCCACTGTCGCCACAGCCACCGCGTGAACAGAAGGCCGACCATGCCGACCGGCATCGCGACGACGAACAGGGCGCGTGAGACATCCATCCGCAGGAAGAAGGCCAGGGCGACGCAGAAGGCGAACACGCCGATGGTCGCGTTGACGATGCGGCGATACTCGTGGATGCCGTTGCCGACGATGTGCCGCTCGCGCGTGTCGGCCACGCTCAGTCCGATCAGCCAGACCCCCGCGACGACCAGAAGCGCGATCCAGTACGGCACGTGGAAACCGCCCGGCCACGACACCTCCACAGGCCCGAGTGGCAGCATGAGCACGCGGAACAGGAGCATCGTCACCACGATGACCGCAACGTCGCTGTAGACGAGCCATCCCGCGTAGCGGGCCGGCCAGTCGCGAGAAGTGCGTCGGGCAGAGACGGCCCAGGCCGCCCGGCGGGCGCGCTTGTCCGCTTTCCGCGCGTCGGCGGCGCTCACCAGCCGACCACGCCCCACGACACCGTCAAGCACGATCACCCTCTCTCACCAGACGCGTCCGGGGACTCACTGGTAACAGAGTAAACCGAGTCGTCCCGCCTGTCCGTGGAACGAGGGCGGCCTGCCGCTCATCCGCAGGTGTCGGAAACCAGCAGATCGGTCGCCCGCACCATCGGGGTGGTGCGCACGTCGAGGGCGCCTTCCGGCTGCGCGCCGGTGAACGTCGCCGTCACCGTCACGGTCTCACCAGGTGTGATGCGCATCTGGAAAGGCGCCACGACGCGACCGAGATCGACGTTGCCCTCACGGAACGGCTCGACCCAGTTTCCGGCGACGTCGACATCGGCGACCTCGAATCCGGGCGGTGCGTACAGGAACACCTGCGTGCTGAAGTACGAGCTGCCGTTGCGGAAGCTCTGCACGTAACGCGGGAGGGCGTCGGCTTCGTCCTGCGTGAGGTCGAGGTGCAGCGTGGCGGTGGCTGTCAGCGTCGCGGTTCCGGCGTCGCACGTCATCGCCGCGTCGACGGTGGTGTCCATGTAATAGTCGATCTTCGACGCCGACACGTCGCGGAAGTAGACGCCCAGGGTGGTCTGGTCGTCATTGGTCGTGGGCAGGATACCGGCGATGCGGCCGCCGTCTTCGAGCACGGACTGCACGTTCTCATCGGCCATCCAGGCCATGATGCTGCCCTGCGCGACGCTCTCGTTGACAGCCCAGAGCATGTCTTTCAGATCGAAGTCGCCCGACGCGACGGTGTCGAAGACCTGCGCGGCCGTCGCCGCGAAGAACTCATCGGTGGCGACGGCGCCGGACCGGGTGTAGGCGTCCCACCACTCGTACACGTCGCTGAGCAGGATGTCGACGGCGTTCGAGTCGTCGATGGTGACGTCATCGACGGTGATGGGCCCGGTGGCCACGAGGATGCGGGACAGCGCCACCGGGTCGATCGACACGACACCGTCGATGGCGGTGTCGTCGATGTCGCGGTGCCAGAAAGCGACGATCATCTGCGCCGCGGTCGGCCAGTCGGGCTGCGTGGTCGACATGTTGATGCGCTTGCCGAGGGTCGACCCGTAGAGCGCCGCCGCGCCGTCCGACACCTCGAAGTCGAGCGGCACCTTCTCTTCGAACGATCCGCTGCTGGCCTGGGTCACGATCTCGAGGTCACCGGCATCCGCACTGAGCAGCGTCTGTGACGCCGCACTGCCGCCCAGCGGCAGTGATTCGGCGTTGTTCTGGAACACGAGCAGGTAGTGCTTGGGCGAATCCGCGCCCAGCAGCGTGGGCATGAGCTCGAGCAGGGGCTGCGCCGGCTCGAGCACGGCAGCCACCTCGTCGACGCCGTCGCGCACCATGCCGATCAGCATCGGCGAGTCGGCGATGGCGAGAAGTTCCTCTGTGACCGGCGCCAGGGTCTGCGCCCCCGACTCGATGACCGGCAGAGCGCGCGCGAGGATCTCACCCTGCCCGTCGGCCTGCAGGTCGAGCACCGGCACACCGATGCCGTTCGCGACCACATTCAGAGCTTCCGAGGCCAACCGCACGGCGCGCAGGTTCTCGCCCGCCCACGGCACGTACTCGGCCACGCGCCAGATCGGGTCGGCGGTGGCGCTCGCGGCAGAGGCGGACTTGTCGGCGACCGTCGCGAACGCCGTACGGAAGTCGCCGCCGTCCGTCGCGCCGGTCAGCGCCGCACGTGCCTCGGTGAGATCGTTCTTGACGGTCAGCGCACGGAAGCCCAGCCAGGCGGCGATCCCGAGCAGGATGACGGCGATGACCGCGACGACGATGCCCACCGCGCGGCGACGGCCGCTCGGTTCTGTCGTGGAGCGTGCGCGCGCCGATGAGGACCGCCCGGTCTGCCGTGCCGCGCGCCGCCGGGTCTCGGCGTCAGCGGCCGCCGCGCGGGCAGCACGACGAGTCTCGGGTGGCATGGGTCGATTTTACGGGGCGGGGGTCTGGGAAACGGCTGGTGGCGCCCCGGCCGGTGCGAGGAAGGTGGGGCGCGCCCCGAGGGTGACGGTGACCACCCCGTCGACCGGTGACACCACCGCGGTGGCCCCCGACATCCGGACCAAGGTGATCGGCTCGTCCGACGGGATCTCGACCGTGGTGTCGCCGCCCGGCGCCCACGCGACCCGCATCGCGTCGTCGGCGGTCCCGAACCGGTACGACAGCACGCCGTCGGCGAGCGTCTCCTTGTCGAGGTACTCCCGGCCGCCCAGCTGGGTGATCATCAGCGCCTGCGCATAGCCGACCGGCTTGGGCTGCAGCGCGGCCACCCCGGGCTTCTTCTGGTAGTACATCCCGAAGTTGCCTTCGTGCACGTCGGGGTCGGGGCTGTCGTTGACCAGGTCGTACCAGAAGAACTTCTCGACGCCGTTCGCGAACGCGGTGATCGAGGTGCGCACGAGGTAGTCGGCTTGGGCGTTGACGGTGCGACCGCCGGTCTTCGACGACGTGCCCAGCTCGGTGATCCAGATCGGGCGGGTGTCACCGCCGTGGGTCTGCATGCTCTTGTTCGCGGTCGCGATGATGCCTGCCAGCGATTCCGGGTTGCCGCTGACCTCGTAGGGGTGGAAGCTGACGACGTCGGAGTATTCGAGTCCACCGTCGCGCCACAGGCCGTCGAACCAGTCGGCGTCGTACCGCGCCGTCGACCCGGCGACCAGAGGCAGGTCGGGATCGATCTTGCGCACTTCCTTCTCCACCGACTGCAGCAGCGGCACGTAGCAGGACGGGTCGGTGCCGCACCCGGTCTTGTTGAAGCGATCGTGGTTGAACTCGTTGAACACTTCGAGGCCGATCAGGTCGAAGCGATCGGCGATGGCGGCGGCATACCGGCCGTAGGCGGCGATGGCGGCGGGCGTGTCGGGCGTGCGCTCGCTGCCGTACAGCTTGTTGCCGTAGTTCACGATGCCCAGCAGGTGGATGCCGTGGGCGTGCAGCCGGTCGAACCCGTCGGCGTACCGCTTGTCCCAGCGGTACTCCCCCTTGGTCGTCTCGTTGTGTCGCCAGAGGATGTCGTTGCGGGCAAGGCCCAGGCCGAGTGTGTTGGCCAGGTCGGCGGCGTCGTCGTACCAGTCACGCTCGACGTGCAGGCCGACTCCGAAACGGGGATCGACCGGCACGGCGTCCCCGGCGTAGTCGATCAGCCCGAGCTTGGTGGAGACCGCGTCTCCGGCCGAGTCGGTGACCGTCAGGGTGTAATAGCCCTGCTCGAGCCCCTCCAGCTCGAACGCGTCGACGGCCCGGGTCACCTCGGCGCTGCCTCGGGCGACGACGTCACCGGCGTCGTTCGCAGCCTGCCAGGTAGCGGCGCCCTCCGGCATCCGCACTGCCAGCAGGGGTTCGTCGGCGGGGAGGATGAGCGTACGGTTGAGGATGACGTCGCCGCCGTTGACCTTCTCGAACGACGGGTTCGGGATGACGTTGTCGCCGCCGTCGGCGGGAACGAGAGTGACATCGTCGACCCCCAGTCCCGAGACCGGCCCGTCGAGCACGATCCGCACGCTGGTGGTCGTGGCGTCCGCCGGAGCGACGAAGCTGCCGATCACGGTGTCCCATTCGGCGTCGAGTTCGGGCAGTTCGATGCGCCGGTCGCCGATCATCACGCTCGCGGCCACGTCGGTCGGCAGCGGCGACAGCACGCGCATCTGCGCGGAGAAGTCGTAGGACTGTCCCGCGACGACCTCGGCTTCGACTTCCAAAGCGGTGGTCTCGCCGTCGACGACCGGAGCGTCGACGTAGGCGGCGACCGATCCGCTGGCCGCGTCACCGACCTGCGGCAGCACGCGCGCGATCTTGGTGGTGGGCGCCTGCGCCCAGGAGCCGAGATCGCCGATGGCCGCCACCGAGCTCGGCATCGCGACCGGGGTGGGGGTCGGAGTGGGCGTAGGCGTCACGGTCGGCGTCGGCGTGTCGGGTGCGACTTCGGGCTCGGCCCCGCCGGAGGCCGCCAGGGCGATGCCCACAGCCGCCGCCCCCAGAGCCACCACCACGGCCCCACCGGTCACCCACTGCCATTTGCGAACGCGCAACCCATCACCTCATGTCTCGTCGGCACAACGGTGCACCATCCTCGCAGACGTCTCTGAGAGCACGGTCCGGGAAAGAAGCATCTCAGTCGCGGCCGTAGATGTCGCGCGTGTAGACCTTGTGGGCGACGTCGGCGAGGACGTCGGTCGAGCGGTTGGCGATGATCACATCGGCCCGTGCCTTGAACGCGTCGAGGTCACGGACGACCTCGGAGTGGTAGAAGTCGTCCTCTTCGAGGCTGGGTTCGTAGACGATGACGTTGACGCCCTTCGCCTTGATGCGCTTCATGATCCCCTGGATCGACGAGGCGCGGAAGTTGTCCGACCCCGACTTCATGACCAGGCGGTAGACGCCCACCGTCTGCGGTTCGCGGGCGAGGATGTCGGCGGCGACGAAGTCCTTGCGGGTGCTGTTGGCGTCGACGATCGCGGCGATGAGGTTCTGCGGCACCTCGGAGTAATTGGCGAGCAGCTGCTTGGTGTCTTTGGGCAGGCAGTATCCGCCGTAGCCGAACGAGGGGTTGTTGTAGTGCGACCCGATGCGGGGGTCCAGTCCCACGCCCTCGATGACCTGGCGCGCGTCGAGTCCGCGCACGGCCGCGTAGGTGTCGAGTTCGTTGAAGTAGGCGACACGCAATGCCAGATAGGTGTTGGCGAACAGCTTGATCGCCTCGGCCTCGGTGGGGTCGGTCAGCAGCACCGGCACGTTCTCATCGATCGCGCCTTCGAGCAGCAGGTCGGCGAAGCGCTGCCCCGCCGGGCCACGGTCACCCACGACGATGCGTGACGGATGCAGGTTGTCGTAGAGCGCCTGCCCCTCGCGCAGGAACTCGGGCGAGAACACGATGACCGCACCGGGACGTTCGGCGCGGACACGCTCGGTGAACCCGACCGGCACGGTGGATTTGATGACGATCGTCGCGGCGGGGTTGACGGCGAGCACCGCATCGATGACCGATTCGACAGACGAGGTGTCGAAGTAGTTGGTGTCTTCGTCGTAGTTGGTCGGGGTGGCCACGACGACCAGCTCGGCGTCGCGGTAGGCGGCGGGGCCGTCGACGGTGGCGGTCAGGTCGAGCTCACGGGTCGCGAGGTACTCCTCGAGCTCCGCGTCGACGATCGGCGAGACGCGCCGATTGATCAGTTCGACTTTGTGCGGATCGAGGTCGACGGCGGTCACGGTGTGGTTCTGCGCGAGGATGACGGCGTTCGACAGGCCCACATAGCCGGTGCCGGCGATGGCGATCTTCATGCGGAAAAGCGTATCCCGGTCGGCGGTGGGTATTTCATACGGGTGCGCGGGGCCGCGCCGATAGACTCGACGCCGATGACTGCGGCGCCCCTGATCTCGATCGTCTTGCCGGTCTTCAACGACGAGGCGACCGTCGCCGCCGCATTGACCAGCTGCCTGGAGCAGACGCTCCAGGAGATCGAGGTCCTCTGCGTCGACGACGCCTCCACCGACGGCACGGTCGCGGTCATCGAGCGGTTCGCCGCGCGAGACACCCGGGTGCGCCTGCTGCAGCACGCGCACAACCGGTCGGCTTTCCAGGCGCGGCGCACCGGCATCCTCGCCGCAGCGGCACCCCACCTGCTCTTCCTCGACGGCGATGACGAACTCGTTCCGGATGCCGCCCGCAAGGCGCTCCTCCTCGCCCAGGCATCGGGGGCCGATGTCGTGGGCTTCGGTGTCACCGTCGTCGAGAAGGACGGCCGGACCGGTGGCGCGTATGAACAGCGCTTGCAGCCGGTGCACCACGCGCTCGAGGGCACCGGGGTGCTGAAGGGGCTGTTCCCGATCGGCAAGCCCGCGCAGGGTCAGCTCTGGCGCTTCCTGTTCCGCACCTCGGTGTTGCGCCAGGCGTGCGCCATGGTGTCCGAGGATCTCGAGCTGCCACGGGTCAACGACCTGCCGCTGCTGTTCCTGACCGCCGCGCTGGCCACCTCCTTCGCGTCGATGCCTGACAAGCTGTACCGATATCACTTCGGCCGTGGCGGGAGCGGCCACGACGTCGACTCGATCGAGCGGGCTGAGTTCTATGCGTCAGCGATCCGGTCGATCGATGCGATCGCGGCGGCGGTCGACGCGCTGGGCGCGCACCATCCGGACGCGGATCTGCTGCGACGCAGCTATGAATCCGCACGGCTGTCGATCATCGGTTACGTGTGCTCCCAGCTGATCGACCGCAGTGACAGCACGACCGTCGACGCGGCGCTCGCACATCTGCACACGGTCGCCTCGGCCCACGACGTGGTGCACGCCGCGGCCCGCTTCTATCCCCGCGTGCTCTCCACGCTGAAGTTCCACACCCCCTGGCAGGGACTCGACGACACACCGGTGCGCAGCGTGCTGCTGGCGACGTCGACGCTGCGCACCGGCGGCGTCTCGGCGGTGCTCACGTCGCAGGCGCACTACCTGCGTGACGCGGGGTACGAGGTGACGGTCGTCGCGCGCAACGGCGACAGCGACAGCAGCGGCCTGCCGGCCGGCGTCACCTTCGTCGAACTGGGCGGACGCGACCTGCCGAGCCGGCTCGAAGACTGGGGGCGCATCTGCCGCGAGCACAAGGTCGATGTCGTCATCGACCACCAAGTGCTCTACACGGATCACTGGCCCGAGTATGCGCTCATGTCGCGCGCCGAGGGCGCCGCGACCATCGGCTGGCTGCACAACTTCGTCGCCCGCCCCCTGTATGACGGCAATGATCGGCTCTCGCTCATCGAACGCTGCAGCAGCACGCTCGCGCAGGTGATCACGCTCTCCCCACTCGATGTGGCGTACTTCAAGCTGCGCGGTGTGTCGCATGCCGCCTATCTGCCGAACCCGCCGTCGCCGCTGCTGCGAGAAGCAGTCGAAGGGCCGGTCGACAAGGCTCCCCCCACGGGGCGCGTGCGGCTGATCTGGTGGGGCCGGCTCGAACAGCGCACGAAGCAGGTGTATGAGCTGATCGAGGTCGGCGTGCAGTTGCGGCGAAGGGGCGTCGACTACGACCTCACGGTGATCGGGCCCGACTGGGACGATGTAACCGCCAAGAAGTTCAACGCCGAAGCGCGACGCCGACGGGTGGGTGACCGGGTCGTCGCCGTCGGCCCGCGGCGCGGCCGGCAGCTCCTGGACGCCATCGACGCCGCCGACGTGTTCGTGTCGACGAGCATCATCGAGGGATATCAGCTGACGATCGCCGAGGCGCAGGCACGCGGGCTGCCCGTCGTCATGTACGACCTGCCGTGGCTGACGCTCGTGCAGGGGAACGAAGGGCTCCTTTCGGTGCCGCAGGGCGATGCGCACGCGCTCGCCCGCCAGGTCGCGCTCCTCGCCGATGACCCCGCCCGGTACGCGCGACTGTCGCAGGCGTCCGTCGCCGCCGCGCGGCGCGCGCTGTCGTACGACTTCGCGACGCTGTACGAGGGGGTCGTCTCCGGCACGCTGCCGGCCGAGTTCAGTCCAGATCCGACCGCGGACGATGCCCGTGCACTGCTCGGACTGTTCGTGTTCTATGCCGAGCACGCGCGTCGCGGCCGTGCCCGCACCGACAGTGGCTCACGGCTCGGCGGCCGCGTGTGGCAGGCTGTGGCGCCGTTCGGCCGCGCCGCCTTGCAGCGCCTGCCAGGTTTGCGGCCGCTCGCGCATCGCGCCAAAGGTTGGCTGCGCGCGCGATAGGCGCCTCAGATGTCGAGCGCGCTCGTCGGATCGACGGGGATGACCGGTGCCGGGCCGGGCTCGGTCTCGGGAGGTTGAGTCGGTTCGGGCGCGGGCTCGGTGGGTTCGGGCGCGGGCTCCGTCGGTTCGGGCGCAGGCTCGGTGGGCTCGGGCGCAGGCTCGGTCGGTTCGGGCGCGGGGTCCGTGGGCTCGGGTTCGGTGCTCGGTTCAGGCGCGGGCGCGGGGGCCGGCTGCTGCGGTGCCTGGGGCTGCCGGTCGGGAACGGGTTGTTGCGTCTGCTGCGGCACCGGGAGCTCCTCCGCGACCGGCACGAGCACTCGCGTCACCGTGATGGCGTGGCTGACCCGTTCGCCATCGCGGCCCTCCGCGGTCAGCGTGTAGACCTGGGTCTCCTCCGCGCAGGCGAATGGCAATTCCTGCTCGACGGCCACCGCCGGCAGATCATTGCGCAGCGGTGCGGCGACCGCGTCGATCTCGACGGCGCCGGTTGCGACCGCCACCACCCGCGCGTTGTCGACGCGCCAGGTGAACCGGGCGGTGGCCTCCTCGTCTTCACTGGCGCACACGACCGATTCCGTGCTCGACGTGAAGGTGGTGATGACCGGGGGCCCGGCGGTGATGGGGGCCCCGGCCGGTGCCGGTGCGGGATCGGGGACCCGGGTGAGGATGCCGATCGCCGCGCCCGCCGCGACGGCCAGCAGCAGGACCCCCAGCGTGATCATCAACGCGATGAGCCGCCTGCGGCGGCGTTCGCGGGCCGTCCGCCGGAAGCGGTCGCGTCGTGCGGCGGTACGCGGGTTCTCGCGTTCCCCGGCTCCGGCGGATGCCACGGCGAGGAGCTCGTCGAAAAGCGACGGCTCCTGGGGAGCTGCGGCGGCGCGGGGTGCGGCGACCGGCACGGCAGACGTCTGTGCCGCGGGCTTGGCAGGTGGGAATGTCGGCGGCTTCGGCGCCGCTTTCGTCTTCGTCGCCGCGGCGGCGCCGACCGCGGTGCTGCCGGGCTGCTTCGTCCACTTGACATAGTCGGCGATCACGTCGCCGGAGGGCCCGTCGGCCACAAGCTCACCCTTGTGGATCCACAGCACCCGCTCGCACGTGTCTCTGAGCGATCCCGCCGAGTGGCTCACGATCATGACGAGACCGGCCTGCTCCTGCAGTTCGCGGATGCGCTTCTCACTCTTGGCTTTGAAGCGCCGGTCGCCGACGGCGAGCGCCTCGTCGATGAGAAGGATGGAGTGCGCTTTGGCCGAGGCGATGGCGAATCGCAATCGTGCGGCCATCCCCGATGAGTAGGTGCGCATCGGATGATGGATGAACTCGTTGAGTTCGGCGAAGTCGGCGATCTCGTCGACCTGTGCGGCGGCCTCCTCAGGGGTGTACCCCATCGCCAGCAGGCCGAGCTTGATGTTGTTCTCGCCCGAGAGTTCCGGGACCAGTGCCGCGTTGACGCCGAGCAGCACAGGCCGGTCGCGGGCCCAGATCGTGCCGCCCGAGGTCGGGATGAGCCCCGTCATCGCACGGAAGAGTGTCGACTTGCCCGACCCGTTGTGCCCGACGACACCGATCGTCTCGCCCTCGCCCGCTGTGAACGACACGCCGCGCAGGGCGGGCACCTCCTGAAGGTCGCGCCCTCCGCGGAAGGTTTTCAGGCTGAGCAGGTTGTCGCGGGCGCTGAAGCGCTTGCCGGATGCGTACACGCGGTACGTCACGTGCGCGTCATCGGCCACGATCATCGCCCGTCGCTCAGCGCGCTGCGCATCGAGCGAATCGGTGGGGAGCAGCAGGTCAGTCACTGAGGCCGTACCTCGCTTCGGCCTGCCAGAAGAAGACCACCCCGGCCACCACGGTCACCAGCGCCCAGATGGGAGCAGCGATCCAGGCGATCAGCGGCGCGGTATATGAGCTGAGCAGTAGCTCGCGGGCGATCGCGATGAACTCGTACGTCGGGATGAGGTGCGCGATCGTCAGCAGAACGGGGTAGGGCGCCAGCGCTCCGTCGACGCTGAAGATGATGCCGCTCGCGTAGAACAGCAGGCGGCTGATCACGGGGATGAACTGCTGCACGTCACGGATGTGCACCGACAGCCGCGCAAAGATCAGCGCGACGCCCAGGTTGAAGATCCCCATCACGACGAGCAGCGGGAAGATCAGCAGCCACGACCAGGTGATCGGCTCCCCGAAGACGAGCAGAAGGATGCCGAGCAGGACGACGACCGGGATCATCTTCATGGCCTGTTCCGCCACGACCGCTACCGGCAGCAGGATGCGGGGGAACCCGAAGCTCTGCACAAGTTTCGTGTTGCTGGTCACCGCCTTGGCGCCGTTGCCGAACGAGCCGGTGAAGAACTCGAAGATAAAGATCCCGATGATGATGAACTGTACGAAATCCGCCGGCCGTGCGGCACCGGCCAGAATGAAGTTGAAGATAGTCCCGTACAGGATTGCCATGAGCAGAGGCTTGAGCACGATCCACAGCACCCCGAGCCGGTTACGCAACAACCCGCCGACCAGCTTGTAGGCCGCCAGGGTGAAAGCGAAGCTACGCCGCCGCCAAGCCTCAGCGAGATAGGTGCCGAGAGACGGGCGGCGTCCGATGTCATAGAGGCCATCGGTCGCTGACGAAAGGTGCGCATCCACCAAAGAATCGACAACCTTCCTGAGCGCCACGTGCCGCGTGGGACCCTCCCGCCAGCGTTCGTCTCGTCTGATGATTTATTGTCTTGTCCGATGATACTGCGGCACCCTGGCCGCTGCTGGCAATGCCCGGTGCAGGCAGAAGAGTTATTCGTCCAACCACACTCACTGTTGGCGACACCGCCCGGAACGGGAGGAATTCGCATCGTGGTCGACCTCGTCACACCGGCGCGACCATCTCGGCTATCCGTTCCTCAAGGGAACCCACCGATCGACGAGCAGCGTCCACCAATACGGCGAGGTCACCACGTTCGGTCTGCAGGTTGGTGACACGGTCGGCAAGACCATGGTGGTCGCCGGTGAGCGCACCGAGGCCAGCCGCATCAAGGATGCGCTTTATCTTCTGCGGATCTGACGCAGACCCGATCGGGTAGGCGCCTTCCGTCGCGCCGATGACCAGCGCGTGTGCTCGATCGCTCACCACGGCGATGCTTCTGGAATACACCGACCGCACATGCCGATCGAGATCGTCATGTCGTGTGCTCCGAGCGACCAGATAACGTCCCCCTAGAGCTGAAGCCAGCCCAACAGCCCGCGGTGAATCGCGAGCCACCTGCGCCAGGGTGACAATCTCCGTGCGCGTCTCCGCAGCGATCGATCGGACTGTCCGCAACCAGGCGTCGCACGGCCACGGGCGATCAAACCGGAGCGTGACTGCGAGCAGCCCGCGCGAATGAGCAGGGAGCCACGTGCTTGTCCGCGGACCGAGGGCGAAGGCCCAGTCGGGAGCGACCGTGCCGAAGCCAGCGGCTCGCTGCGACTCCGAATCCCGCCAGGAGACGATGCGCGCATCGCGTAGCAAAGGGTCGAAGATGGCGCCCATGCTGTGATGGGGGTCTCTAAACCCCAGGCCAGCGGCGATGACCTCACCCCCGTGTTGGACGAACCGGCGGATTTCTGTTGCACGGTGCGGATGGGGGAATCGTTGATTGCTCTGTGGATTCACCTCACCCGCGTTTACCACGAAGAGTGGCCGTTGTGATCCGACAGCGGCGTTCAGCCACCGACGCCGGTCCGCGTAGCAAAGATCGGCGGGGAGAGTCGGAATGCCCGAGAGGTAGTCAGACGATTGCCCCTCCAAGTAGATGTGGAGACGAGACCCTGCTCTGCGTAATGCACCGATGAGTGCCGCGCGCAACGCCGAATCGCCCAGGTTGTCATCCTGTCCGGACGGATGCACGAAGACATCTCTCACTGCCAACCTCCCTGCCAAGCGATTTTAGTTGGGCAATTGCGACGCGCGCGCGGAGCAGAGAACGCCTCACCGCGGTCAGTTGACCCGCCCCGTAGCGTCGGCGCTGGCCCGTCGATCGAACCAGCCCCGCAACGCACGAGTGAACCAATCGCGCAGTGTTCGTGGCATCCAGGTAATCGCTCGTCCCAACCGGTAAGAGGGGCCCGCCGTGACGTGCCGCAACTCCCGCTGAACTAGGCGGAGTTCGCGTCGAAGCGCAGCGATCTCACCCGTCTCATAGGAGACCCCCGGTCTGTCGTGCCCGATCGAACGCTCGGCGTATCGGACGAGCCAATCGATGAGGAGGCTGGCTTCGGCGACCGACGGACTCGGTGAATAGTCGGGCGGTAGATCGTCGTCGAAGAGCTGAAACAGGAGCTTGGTAAAGTCGACCTCCGCAGCCATCGAGGCGAACTCACGCGCCGCCGCGGAGAGCCGCGCGTATCGTTGCCGATCTATCGCCAGATCGGCGATTGCCGCTGCGAGTGCCTCGGGGTCGTCGGGTGGGGTCGTGATAATGCCGGCACTGTCACGCACTGCGGTGAGCCAAGGCAAGTCGTACATCACAGCGGGTAATGCGAGAGCTTGTGCTTCGAGAAGCGCAAGGGGGGCACCCTCGATCGCGCTCGTCATGAGGTAAAGGTGAGCTTCCTCCAGTTCGACGATCAGTTCATCGGCGTCACGGTTTCCGACGATCTCGACGTGCGCCTCGAGCCCGTAGTCCGCCGCGTAGCTGCGCAGCTCGGCGCTACGGAGACTCTTCGTTTCTGGCCCGATGATTCTCAGGCTGTAATTGACGCCGCGTGCGCTTAACGCTGCGGCCGCCTGTATAAGCTGGTGCGGCTGTTTGGTTGAGTTGTCCAAGCGTCCCCACCAGACCAGTTGCAGACGACCGCCGCGATACGCCCGGTCCGCGCGCGATGCAAGTGCCGCCAGAGTCAAAGGAGACGGGGGATTGGGCAGGTATACCGTCCGTCGAACCCCACGCATCTTCCAGAATGCAACGTCAGCCGGCGAGAGCGTCACGACTCTGAGGAGCAAGCGCAGGTGTGTTGTAAGAAAACTAGTCCGACGGCTGCGATCAAGAACTGGCCGCAAAGCGAAGTTGTGGAGCCACCCGATGGTAGGCACGCCGATGGCCAGCGCGGCGTGAGTCAACCATGGCCATTCACGGTTGTACATGATGTGATGGTCGATGATGACATCAATCGAATAAAGCTGGCAGATACTCACCCATTGGTCGAGTCGGCTGGCCATGTCTGAGTCGAGCACTACCACCTCGACTCCCACTGGCAGATCGACTTCCAGCTTCGCTGGTCGACGAACGGCAATAACGACATGACAACCCGCCTCGGTGAGTCGGTTCGCCTGGTCAATCACCACTGCTTGAAGTCCGCCTGTGTCCAGATGGGCCGTCGTGAGAAGGACGCGCTTGGTGGACGAGATCCGTTGCGGAGGTTCGACTGCGAACTGGGAAAGTGCGGGGAGCGCTTCCTGGAAGTAACGCACCGCGGCGCGCACAACATCTAGGTGGCCGACGCGGTCCACGATCAACGTCAAACCAGGCGCATCAACGACCCCGTGCTCACTAGCGCACATACGAAGCGCCTCCGCTATCGCGTTAAGGCGAGCCGCGTCATACAGATGGATGAGGCTGTCGTCGCTACCGCTTGTCTCAGCGATCGACCCGACGGGGCCACGAAGAGCGGACATGGTATCGACGCGACTTAGCCAGAGTTTGAACCGAGCCTCCGGATCTTGCCATCGCTCTGCATCGGCCCGACTAGAGCGACGATATAGGTCACTCCGAATGCGCACGTACTTTCGAGCATATGCCAGTAGCAGGAAGATGAACGCCATATCATCCCCGGGCCCCGGGACTGCAAGCCCAGGCAGGGCGGCGCTCACCTTACGAAGAAGCGACAAGCTAATGAGGTGACCCCACAAGTGCGGACGTCTGGTACCCCCGAATGGAAACAACGCGGGAGCCATTTCCAGCCCAACCCAATTTTCGCGGCTGGGTGGCAATGACGTTTGAGTCGCGCCAGATGCACTCGAGTTCGCGTGAGCCGCCTCGATCCCGAATCCGACGACATCCGCCCTCTCCGCGCGTGCTGTGATGAGCACTGTTTCCATCGCGTCAACCGTCAGTTCATCACCCACCTCGAGGAAGCCGACATAGGGCGCATTCGCACTCGATACTCCGAGCATTGTGGCGCTGGTCGTCGAATCAGTGCTCAGCCGTTGAACCAATCTGACCCGGGAGTCCGAGCGCTGATAGCTTTCGACGACCTTGAGGGTGCCTTCGTTTGAGCCTGCGTCTACACAGACGACCTCAATCTCCCTGAGCGATTGTCGAAGGCAGCTTTCGATCGCACTCCCGACGTGTGTTTCGTCGTTATTGAGGCGAATGACAATGGAAACTCGGGGACCGGCCACAGTGCGTACCTCGATCTGGAGCGGAAGAGCGTAGTAGGGACCCGGCCCATGTGATGCGAGTCACTGGTAGCCTACCGAGCTGGTGTCTAGCGCGGGCCCGGCGGCCTGATGAACCCCCGGTTACCGCGGTGGGATTGTGACGCGGCTTGAAAAGCGCTGAGGTAGTGGGAGCGAATCGTGGGGAGGTCGCGACCCGTGAGGTCCGGCCGCGGCCCCCGGTTGCCGTCCGACGCTTTGGCGACGGCATCGACGAGCGTGGCGGAAGTGATCGGCCCATCGCTCAGGTGGGTCCAACCCGTAGTCACGTCGCGCGCGAGCTTCGTAGTCCATGCGGTCCTTGGCATCAGCACGAGCCGGTTCAGAGATAAGGCGAGAAGTGCCGTCTGCACTGCTTCGATCGAGTCGACGCGCGGAATGACGACGACCTCAGCGGCGGTGATTTCCTGCACTCGAGCACCATCGGATAGCTGCTCGAGCCGTGCGGACAATGTAGTTGCATGCCGCGCGCAGTCTGCACGTACGGACGCCTCGACTTCCTCGCCTACCCGGCCCGCGATCCGCAAAGTGATACCCGAAACGCTTGCGGCGAGGGCAGCGGCGACCAATGAGTTGATCTCGCTCTCTGGATTCGATGGCACAAGATACAAAATTCTTCCGCGAACCATATCCTCGTGCGGATACCCGATGAATCGATCGCGATAGTGGGAATGCCGAATGTCAGCGGTACAGACACCGTCCGGCGTCGGAGATGCCCCTTCCAGCGACACGAAGATGCTGGTCGCATCATCAAGTAACCTACGTGCGAGTCGCGCGGCAGTGCCTGTCGGTTTTTTCTGCTCCACTATGTGGACCGTGCGAACGAGTGCGATCTTACGAGCACGAAGGATGCTGCACAGAATGATCGCCAAGAGAAGCCGGCGAACTGGACGGTCCTCCGGTGCGCCCACGAGTCGGTCCAGGTCTTCATCCGCCACATGGATCACATCCATGTCGAAACGCCTCAGCACACCTTGTGAGTACCTGAACACGACGTCAGGAGTGTGTACACCGGCGACCTGATCAACGTAACGAAGAACTGGACCAGGTGGCCGTTGGATCTCCTGGACGACCAACGTGCCTGGCGGTTGGGGTGCGCGGCGGGCGGAGGCCATCCCACAATGCTAGCCTCGGTCGTCGCCCACTCGATGCCGACCGATCGTGCACCGGGCCCGCACGGCGGTCTCGCTCAGTCG
Organism: Microbacterium pollutisoli; assembly: GCF_053586795.1. Taxonomy (NCBI): domain Bacteria; kingdom Bacillati; phylum Actinomycetota; class Actinomycetes; order Micrococcales; family Microbacteriaceae; genus Microbacterium; species Microbacterium pollutisoli. Next base: position 84,562 of record NZ_JBNYWT010000004.1, on the reverse strand, counting down.
GGCTGCAACGACATAGCGGTTAGAGCCGAGTCAATGCACGTACTCTGCGGGGTATCGATGTAATCGTGCGGCCTAAGCGGAACGACCAGCCGGACTTAAGGTCCTTGAGTTCGCGACTCAAGCGCAGTGAATCGCGGAGCCGATTCTCCAGTCGGCCAACTTCGCGGCGAGTTATCCGCGCGTTGCGCTCCGCAAAGAAGACGGCCCACCGCAACAATAGCGCTGAATCGGCCCCCGTCGGGCTCGGCGAATAGTGCCCTGGCAACGCGCCCCGCACGAGCTGTGTGTATAGCGACGCGAAGTCGTGACTCAACGCCCGTCTGGCCGCTTCGAGCGCTGCGCGCGACAGGGCCGCGTATCGATCCTCGTCCTGGGCGAGTTCGGCAACAGCTTCCGCCATAGCCCACTTGTCCCCCTGGGGGACCGAGACGATGGCATCGTTCCCCTGAACGTAAGCAAGCCAGGGCAATTCGTACATTATGACCGGCAGCCCATTGGCTTGCGCCTCGACGAGCGTGAGCGGGTAACCTTCAATGACACTGGTCAAGAGAAGCAGATGGGCCGATTGGATTCTCGCTGCCAGCGCATCACCATGTAGGGCACCAGTGAGGGTGACCCTGTCCTCGATGCCTCGCTTTCTCGCCTCCTCAACAACCTGGCGGGCGGTGAGATCGGGACTATCCGGGCCGATTATCGACAAGTGGAAGTCCACCCCAAGCGCAGCAAGTCGTTCGCCGACCTGAACAAGGTCCCTGACTTGCTTCGTCCCTTGCTGTAGACGTCCCCACCACGCAAGCTCTATTCGGTCGGATCGCTGACGCTGGTGGGGCACGGTCCCATGTGCGGGTTCCAGGTGCGCGATTGGGTTGGGCAGCCAGACCACGTTGTTGATGCCCTGCAATTTCCAGAACGCGACGTCGGCCTGCGATAGGACCACGACCGTCTCAAGATACGGAAGGTTCCGAAGCAGGAACGAGATCCGATCGTCCCTATCGGCCATCGGCCGCAGCGCAAAGTTGTGCAACCAACCGATCGTCTTTACGCCAACGCACTGAGCCGCGATTGCCAGCAGAGGCCAACGCCGGTTGTACAGAATATGATGGTCAATTACCACATCGATTTGATGATTGCGAAGAAAGTTACTCCACCACAGGATCCGGTCCGAGTCACTGCCGCCCGGAGCATGCACGACCATTACATCAGGCGGAAGCTCGTACACTGCGGGGGCCGGGTCGAACACTGCGACAGTGACTATGAAACCCGCATCACGCAGGTGGTGGGCCTGCGCGGTCAATACGCCTTGGACACCCCCGGCGCGGAGATTTCCCGTTGTCAGAAGGACGCTGCGGGCTTCGTGGCGAACTCGTGGCGAGGGGTCCCCACGCTCCGCGAAGAGTTCGATGCTCTCAGGGCAGAACACAGCGGCTGCGCGCAGGAGTTCAATATCGTCTGCAACACGATCTCGAAGCATCTGAAAGCACGGCTTCCGGATGGCGTCTTCAGTATCGTCAACGAGGTAACGCAGGATGTTCCCCATGATCGACCGCCGAGCCGACTCGTAACTCGGCATCAGACTGGGCGACACCGCATGACTGCGCACACGCGTGCCGATGGAACTGATCGCGTCAATCGCGCCGAGGTAGAAGCGGAACTTCTCCACGTCAGTGACGCCATGGCCGCTGGTCCCGCGGCGAAAATGGTATAGATACAGCTTCTCCGGCGTCGATGCGTACTTCGACGCTGCGGCGAGCGCTAGAAACGTGACGGGGATGTCGTTTGCGCGATAATACTTTTCATCTGAGGTCGAACCAGCGTACGCGCGTCGCAACAGCTCAGTTTTCCAAAGGTAGCGCCACAGGTGCCCCTGGGCCGGCGCGTCGGCGGGGAACAGACTGCGGACGATGTTCGGCGCCACGAGCTTAGAATGCTTCGGCTGCAGAGAGCGCTCGAACCGGGGGGATCGAGCGCCGTCATCGCTACGAACATCGACGCCGAATCCGACAACGTCAGCTTTCGTTTGCGTCGCGCGTTGAATCGCAACCGCGACGGCATCTTGCCGGAGCTCGTCATCACCATCAAGGAACATCACGAACGGCGCGCTCGCGGCCTCCACCCCAACTCGGCGCGCCTGAAACGCCGACTGATTGCTCTCCAACTGGATGAGCCGAATGCGGTCATCGTCGACGGCGAACTCAGCGACGATGGCGCTGGTGTTGTCTGCGGATGCGTCATCGACGCAGATCACCTCAATGTCGCGCCTCGTCTGCGAAAGGCAACTATGTAGGGCGCGTGCCACCCAAGCTTCATCATTGTAAAGGGGCACGACAATCGACGCGGCAGGCACGACCGACATTGTATGCGCAGGTCGGGGACGCGGAGACCGCGGACGATCCCTACTCTCACCGCCCGCCGCTACGGCCAGCGCCGCCAAGTGCTTCTCCTTGGCGAGATATCTTGGATGGTGGAGGAATGGCATGTGCCGCCACGTGCGAGGTGATGCGCTCAGACATCTACAGCCGTCCTCGCGTCGAACCGCGAGTCGGATCGATCGCACAGACCGCATTATTACCTGAGGCCGCTGGTCGAGGTTCTCCGCCGCAGCCAACGTTCGCTAGAGTCTGTCGAAGACCGCGGGGCCGGGATACAACGCTCCACACTTATTTGGGCGGGCGCTGCGTACGGCCGTCATATTGACTTACGGAAGAGGTTGGCCAGTGCCCGACAGAGCGAAGCGCGCGGTTGTTGTTGGCCCATATCGCGTGCACAACTTCGGTGATGACCTCGTCGGAGCGATCATCGCGAAGCATCTTCAGCGTGCTGGTTATGCCGTCACCGTACCGAAGCTGGGGCGGGAGAACGCCGAGTGGCTAGGTATCGACTACGCCGAGGACTACGGCGACCTCATCCGCGCGGCTGACACCGTGGTTGTCGGCGGCGGCGGCATTCTTTCAGACACATCGGGGTCCAAACCCGGAGCGTCCTATCTTGACATCGTGGCCCGCGCGGCGATTCGCGGCGAGCTCAAAGGCAAACGAGTGATGGTCACGAGCGTAGGCGCCGGACCATGGATCCTTGAACGCTCGAAGATGCTCGCCTTCGGAGTCTCTCTACTGGCTGAGAAGATCGGTGTTCGTGAGCAGGAGTCGCTCGAACACCTCGCAAGCATCGGGGTCCGAGGGCCCAAGGTGGTTCTAGGAGCAGACTGCGCACTGCTGTCCTCCGATTATCTTGAATTTGCTCCCCGCCGGGGCCGCCCAATCGGGTTCCAGTTCGACGTCGGGTCTTTCGAGGATCTCAAGACGAACCCTCTGTTGCCAGAAATCTCAGAGGCAGCCGCCACCTACGTGCGTAATAACGCGGAGCGCATCACGCTGATTTCCAACGGTCGAGGTCGTCCCCAACTCGCGGCTTCTGCTCCCGGCACCGGTATCCTGCGATACTCCCGTCTCGATGAGTATCTGTCGCGATTGTCGGGCCATCGGTCGGTCTTCACATCTCACCTTCACTTGGCCATAACATCGTATTCGCAGCGAATCCCAACTTTCTCACTGTACGTGCGAGAAAAGACGCGCCGATTCTACGAACAGATCGGACACCCTGAGCGAGCGATAGATCTCTCTACTGCGACGGTCGATGACTTCCAGCAACTTGTCTCCGCGGCGGAGACGGCAGTTTGGACAAATGACGACGAAGACACTCTTCAAAGACTCAAGCGCGACGCCCGTCGTTTGCTTGAGTTCATCGACTGAACACCGGATGCGGCTCACTCCGCGGCGGCGAAGCAGTCAAATTCGCCAGTCGCTCAGCACGTGGTGACGGCAACCGAACCAGTCGCAGACACCCAGCGCTGGTAGCGTAGGGCCGGAAAGGCCAGGCACTTGGGAGAGATCTTGACCATACGGATCGCGTCACCGCTTGGCACGCACGCTGCTTTCGCGGACATCCGCATTGAACCGGCAACTGGCGAACGGCGAAAGATCCCGGTCGGGGGTCCGATATGGCCCGATTTCGAATCCCAGCACGACCTCCGATATCTGCGTGGAGACCGAGTTGTGGACATTCTCCCTCGACGGTCGGAACTCACGCCTGCTTATATTAGGGGCGCCGCCAGTTGGGGCGGATACGGCGTGAATCACTTCGGTCACTTCGTCGCCGAACAGTCGACGCGACTATTACACAAGACCCTCGAGCGCCCAGACGACGTCACGGTGATGCTACTCCCACCGGGCGTACGCTCCGATGCGGTGCCAGTGTGGATGAACAACGTGATGGATTGGCTGGGCGTTCGAGAGTCCCAGGTGTACTGGGTAACAGATACGCCGCTAGTGGTGGGTGAACTGCACGCTTTCTCACAAGCGGAAAATCTCAAACGGGGACCGAGCGAGGCATACCTGGACGCATTGGATATGCACGCGGCGAGCAAAGTGGATCAATTGCCCGATAGAAGGGCGGACTTCGTCTACGTTTCTCGCGCAGGTGTCGCGGGTAGCAAGCTCGGCGGTGAGGCATACCTAGAACACCAACTGCGCGCCCACGGTGTAACGGTTATCAGACCCGAAAAACTACCTCTGCACGAACAACTTGCCTACTATTCCGGCGCCCGCCACCTCATCTTCTCCGAAGGCTCAGCGGCGCACTGCCGGCAGCTACTTGGTCGAGCATCCCAACGAATATCTATCCTTGTACGTAGAAAGGGATCTAACTTTGGTGAGGAGACCCTTGCTCCACGATGCGATTCATTTCAGGCCGTCGATTGCTTACTAGGGAATATCTACTTTTCGTTCGATGTCAGGCGCGACACTCCGCACACTAACCGAGCGTTCGCGTTCGTAAATTCCAGCGCCCTCGTGGAGTTCTTTGCAGCTGAGGGGATCGATCTCTCTGACAGCTGGGACGAGACCGAGTTCTCCGATGCACAGCAGACAGACCTTGAGCAGTGGGCTCGGCGAATCTGCGTGATTAATTCATCGGCTCCTCTCCCCGAACGTCTCAAGCTCATGGAAGGGGGGCTGCACGCGATCGGCAAGCCCGAACTTGCTCTTAGGCTCAGGCGGATCGCCAAGGCGGTCGAGTCGCGCAACCAACTCAAGCGTTAGCCGGCCTGAATAAGCCCTGCGCGCATCCGGCTGTCAGCTCCGGGGATCGAGTGATTGGCGCCGCTCGCCGGGATCGTGCTCGACGTGACGAAGTCGGGTGCAGAAGGTCGTATCATCGCTCAAGCGGGCGTCGGGATTATCCGTAACTACGGGCGGAACTCGCCGGAACCAGGATTGCGCTTCAAATGCGGTTCCGGCCGCCCCAGGGGGACCCTGCCCCGCAAACGACGAGCCACCGCACCATAGTAGATTCATGAGATGGCCCTCGTCCGCGTATTCGCGTCCCTGACGGGGCCGGCGGGCAATATCGGTGACGCGCTCATTCGGCGGGGAACCCTCGACTGGTCGCGGAGCACGTCCGATCAACTGGTCGCGTACGTGGGTGATGCGCCCGATGCGTGGCTCGCGCAGCTGGACCTCCCGGAGGACGCCACGGTGCTGCGCGGCAAGCGCAGCGTGCCCCGCTGGCTGTGGATGCTGCTCACCGCGCCGCGGCACCCCGTGCTCGTGTTCGAGGCCGGCGAGGTGCCACTCGACCGCGGCAACGGTCTGCGCGAGCTGGTGTTCCTCATCGAGACCGTGATCGTGCGGCTCAAGGGCGGCGTCGTCGTACGGTCGCCGCGCGGCATCCGCGCGCCGAGCAACCCGTCCGCATGGCTGCACGCCCGTGCCGCCCGCTGGTCGCAGTTCGCCCTGTGGCGCGACGCGCGCAGCGCGGAGATCGTCGGCGGCGGCCGGGTCGTGCCCGACATCGGGTTCGCCGCCGGCATCCGCCCCGGGCGAGCATGGGAAGACCGCGATGAGTTGATCGTCAGCCTGCGTGGGGCCCGACCGCGCCCGGACGACGCGTGGATCCAGGCGGTCCGCGCCACCGCCGCGGCCGAGGGCCTGCGCATCCGGACGGTCGTGCAGGTGCGCGAAGACGAACACCGGGCCCGTGAGCTCGCCGATGCGCTCGGCGGGACCTTCGAGCCGTGGGGCGACACCGACCCCCTCGTACAGGAGGAGCGGCTGCGAGAGCGGTACTCCGGCGCCCGCCTGGTGCTCAGTGACCGCATGCACGTGCTCGTGCTCGCGGCGCTCGGCGGTGCGGTGCCCGCGGAAGTCGTGCCGACACCCACCGCCAAAATCGCCGCGGCGTTCGACACCATCGGACTTCACGGCCTGACTCTCGACGCCGCCGCATCCACCAGGGCGGAGATCGAAACGTTCCTCCGCGCGCAGCTGGGCCGCGCCACCGAGGTCAGCGGCTGTGTGCGCGACGCCGAACGACAGCTGGACGAGGTCGAAGCCGAGATCCGTGCGACCATACGGGCGGCGCGCGCATGAGCGACATGCAGAAGGCCACCGATCAGCGCATCCTCTTCCTCTCGCACAGCCACGTCTTCGGTCCCTTCCGTGTGGGAAGCCACCACTACGCACGCGAACTCGCCCGCCGCGGTGCCGAAGTGGTGCACCTCTCGACGCCGATCTCGATCGCACACCGCGTCACAGGGCGGGTGCCTGCTCCGATGTCCACCACCGTGCCGCGCGGCCCGCATCGTGATGAACAGGGCGTCCTGCACCTCGTGCCGCGCACGGCGCTGCCCCGACCGTACGGCCGCTTCCGCGTGGCGCGCGAACTGGCCGGCCACGGCATAGACCCACGGTTCGACGCCGTGCTGATCGACCAGCCGCTGCTGTGGGACGACAGCATCCGCGCGCTTGCACCCCGCCTGATCTACCGCCCCACCGATCTCTACCCCGACGGAGTGAAGGCTCGACTGCAGAAGAGCATCCTCGCCGCTGCCGACGGCGTCGTGGCGACCTCGACGGAGGTGCTGGCGGCACTGTCGGCGGCAGACCTGCCGAGCGTTGTGCTGGGCAACGGCGCCGACGTCGAGCGCTTCCGGTCGACGGACCGTGAACCGCGGCCTGCCGTGTGCGTGTACGTCGGGGCCCTCGACCGCCGGTTCGACTGGCCCCAGGTGGTCGCCTGGGCCCGCTCGCACCCGGACGTGAAGTTCCTGATCGCCGGCCCGGAGGGCGAGCATCCGGCTCTGCCGAGCAACATCTCGCTGCTCGGCCCGATCCCCTACGACGAGGTGCCCGCACTGCTGCACCGCGCCCGCGTCGGCCTGCTGCCGTTCTCCGACGACCCGCTCAACACCGGCCGCAGCCCGATGAAGCTCCACGAGTACCTGGCGGCAGGCCTGACCGTCGTCGCGACCGAGACCCCCGTCATCCGTGCGGATGAGCCGGCCGGCGTGTTCACGTACACGGATCGTGGCGATGCGGAGACGGCGCTGGGCCGTGCCCTTCGAGCCCCCTCCCCCAACACCGCGGGTGCGCACCGTGCCGCCGGGGAGGGCTGGCAGGTCAAGACCGACGCACTGGCGGCTTTCATCGCGCGGCTGTAGCCCGCACGGCCGGCTACAGGTACCGTTCGAGCACGTCGGAAACCGTTCCCGCCGTGCGGTCCCAGTCGTGGGCGCCGCCCGGCGGCGTCACGCGGCGTCGCGCATCCACCGCCGTGACCAGAGCACTCGCCCATTCCTCGGCATCCGTCGCCTGCTGCAGACCCCAGCCACGGCCACCGACGATCTCGGCCACCGACTCACATCCGCGCCAGAAGACGACCGGCACACCGCAGGCGATCGACTCGAGCGCCGGCAGACCAAAGCCCTCATCCAGAGACGGCATGACGGTCGCGGCAGCGCCGCGGTACAGCTGCGCAAGATGCTCGTCGTCGACGCCGTGCAGCCAATGCACGCGGTCAGCGACTCCTCGATCACGGGCATGCGCCTGGGCGGTGTCGATCTCCCGTTGCGGCAGTACCGCGCAGAGACGGATGCCGGACGTGAGCGCGAATGCCCGCAGCACGACATCGAGATTCTTGTGCCGGCGCAGGTTGCCCACGAACAGCACATACGGGTCTGTCTGCGCAGCCGCGGGACCGTCGGGCCGAAACGCGGCAGAGCAGCCGTTGCCCGCGTTGACGACCTGCACGGCGTCGTCGCGCACCCACTCCCGGATGTCGCGGGCCGAAGTCTCCGACACCGTGATCACGACGCCGGCTTTGCGCACGACGTGACGCACAGGACCCGCGTAGTACGCCACGAACTTCATCCGCTGCGGCCACGGCATGCGCAGTTGGATGAGGTCATGCACGGTGAGGACCTGCCGTGGCGCGCGCACCAGCGCCCCATAGCCGGGCGAATACACGAGGGCCTGGGCCGAGAGCCCGGGAAGCGCCCGGAACGCGTCTGTGGGCCTGTGCGGGCTGCCGTTCAGGCCGAGGGCCTCTGCGCGCGGCCGCAGCCGGGACAGCACTTCGCTCGCGTAGCGGCCGATGCCGTGCGCACCGCGATACCGGTCGTCCACGTACAGCGCCGTCACGACCGGGTGCCGTCCGACGACGCGGGCGTTGTCGCCGTCACCGACGACAGCCAGCCTGTGATGCGGTCGACGAAGACAGAGGTGTCGAACTCGTGCGCTCGCGCCACGCACGCATCCGCATCGGCTTTCACCGCGCGCGCGACCGCGCCGGCGAGTTCACTGCGCGACCAGTCATGCACGAGAGCGCCGGTCACTCCATCGACGACGGTCTCGGCGGTGCCTCCGATCGCGCCGGCCACGACCGGGGTGCCGGTGGCCATCGCCTCCACCGGCATGATGCCGAAGTCCTCGACAGCGGGGAACACCAGCGCCAGGGCACGACGGTACAGCGCGGCGAGCATTTCCGACGACGGGTCGCGGACGAACACGACCGGCTCACGCCGGTCGGCCGCCATCGTGCGCAGCCGCTCCTCGTCGGGACCGTGCCCGGCCAGGACGACGGGAAGTCCCGCCGCGGCACCGGCTCCGATCACCCGGTCCAGCCGCTTGTACGGCACGAACCGCGACACCCCGAGCAGGAACTCCGAGGGCAGCGCGGACAGGACCGCCTGCTCGGCAGGCGCCAGTTCACCGGACGGAGCGGCGAAGGCCGTGACGTCGACCGGGGGATGGATCACCGTCGCCTCCCGCTCCCAGGTGTCGGCGATGCGCTGGGCCACGAACGCGCTGTTGGCCGCGATCGCGACCGGCTCTTGGGCGCGACGACGATCGAGCGGCTTCAGCACCGCCGAGACGGCACGGGCGACCGGACCGTTGCCACGGCCGTCGAGTTCGGGCGTCCAGAGGTACCGCGCGGGGGTGTGCGCGTAGACCAGCTTGGGGGCCTCCCGGGCGGGACCGGCGAACCGGGCGTGGTGTGAGAACAGGTGGGTGCTGCAGAGGATCCAGTCGGCGTCGCGGGCCGGCAGGTGCCGCCAGACCACGGGCATGGCAGGGAGCGCGGCGGCTTTGCTGTGCCGCAGCGGGGTGCGCGCCAGCATCGTCTCGTGCACACCGTCGAACCGGCCGGCGCTGTCGTTCCAGAGGCAGAAGCGCTCGGCATCCGGGAACGCGCGCGACAGCACCTCGAAGACGTTCTCAGAGCCGCCGTACCGCGCGAGCCACTCGTGGATCAGGATGCCGGACACTGCTCACACGTTCCGCGCTACTGGACGACGTAATCGCCGAGGTCGACGGCCACCATGTCATCGACGGCCCCCGGCCCACCGAGGACGACGATCTTCTTCGGCTTGAGGCGCTTCAGCTCCGCCTTGACCTCGCTCGGAATGGTCGACGCACCCACGAGGAGCACGGGGCCCCCGCTCACGCCGGCTGCGGCCGCGCCGGATAGGGCGTCCGGGAACGCAGTGCCGACGGCGACATAGGCGACGGGGACGCCGGCTGCGAAGGTGTCCTGCGAGATGGCCGCCGACGTCGCGTACCGGTTGAGGCCGTCCGCACGCGTGACAGTCGGCGCGAGCGCCTTGGCGGCGGTGAGCACCTTGTCCGACACCGCACCCGGGCCGCCGAGGATCACGATCTCACGGGGCTTCAGAATCGTGAGCTCCTTCTTCACCGACGGCGGGATCGCGTCCTTCGCAGTGAGCAGCACGGGGCCTCCCCGCTGGGCGGCCGCCGCAGCCCCGGAGAGCGCGTCGGGGAAGTCCGCCCCGGCCGCGAGGTAGGCCACGTCCGCCCCCTTCGGGAAGGTCGCTCGCGAGACCGCGGCGCTGGTTTCATAACGGTTGGCACCGTAGATGCGCTCCACCGTTCCGGCGGTGTAATCCCTCGCCTGCGTCAAGACGGTGTAGCGGACCGCTCCCGGGCCGCCCAACACCTTGATGTGCTGGGGCTGCAGTCGCTTCAGTTCAGCTCTGACCTCGTCCGACAGGCCGGTCGGCGGAGTGAGGAGCACCGGCGCGCCCTTGATACCCGCGGCGGCCGCGCCGGCCAGCGCGTCGGGGAAGTTCGCCCCGCTGGCGATGTAGGCGACGGGGACACCGGAGGAGAAGGTCGTCCGGGAGACGTTCGCGCTGGTGCCGTAGCGGTTCGTCCCCTGGATGCGGGAGACGCCGGCGGGCAGCTTCGTCGGGACGAGCGTGCCACCGAAGTTGCCCTTCACCAGCACCGGGTGATGGTCCGATCCCAGCGGGGTCGCATACTTGCCACCCACGATCTTGCCGGCATGGGTCCACGAGGTGATCGTGGTGCGCGTGGGCTCGACGAGCACCTTGTCGATCGGCGCCCCCCACCTGCCGGAGTACGTGATCGAACTCTTCATGCCGGGGTTGGCGGTGTTGCGCAGCTGGCCGCTGAGGGAACGAGCCTGGTCGAAGGCGTCGTACCAGCCCATCTTCTGCAGCAGCGCCGTGGTCGTGTCACCGGAGGTGGCCTTGCTGGTGTTGAAGTCGCCCGTGAAGATGATGGCCGCGTTCTTCATGGCCGAGCCGTACGTCTTGGCGAGCTTGGTCCGCATCGACGTGGCGTAGGAGACGGCCCGCTCGGCCTCGTACTGACGCTGCTTCATCTGCGCCGCGCTGTTGCCGACGACGAGGTGCAGGCTTACCGCGATGACATGCGCACCGGAGCTGTGCCGCAGCGCCGCCCAGGACAGCCCCTGCCCGGCACCGTAGTGCTTGCTGGAGAACCGGGTGGCACCGCTGGTGGCGACACCGCTCTTGGGACGCACCTTGGTGAACACGCCGTTGCGGATCAGGATGTCGTTCTGACCGTTGTGCGCGAACGTGTACCCCGACGGGGCGGACGTGTAGGCGTGCGCTTCCTGCAGCCCGACGATGTCCGGCCCCAGTTCACGGATGCGCGCATCGATGATGCTCTTGCGCCCCGCGAAGTCGCCGCACACGTTCGAGCACACGTTCCACGTCAGCAGCGAGTAGTTCTGACCACCGCTGCCCTCGGCCGAGATCGTCTGGTGGCCGGCCCGGTGCGACGTCTGGCCGCGGCCCGCGCTGTTGAGGGGGACGACGCGGACGAAGTAGTCGGTGTTCTTCTGCAACCGGGTCAGCGTGGCCTTGGAGGCGGTGACCGTCAGGGTCGGGGTGGTCATCTTCGCCACCGCGTCGTAGCCGGTGGCAGCGTACACCTCGTAGGCCGTCGCGTTCTTCACGTCTGCCCAGTCGATGCTGAGCGTCGCTCCGGTCGACGTGAGCGACTTGCCGACGAAGGAGACGAGGCCGGCGTCGCCGGGCTCGACGGTCTTCCACGGCAGGTTCGATGTCTCCGCCGTCAGCGTGGTGAAGTCCACCCGGGGCGCATACGCAGCCCGGCCCATGTTGTTGATGGCCGCGACGCGCACACCGTAGCGGGTCTTCTCCTTGAGACCCTTGACCGTGAACTTCGAGGTGGTGACGACCATGGTCGGGGTCGTCATATCGTAGATGCCCCCGATGTCGCTGGACACGTACACCTCGTACCCGGTGGCGCGCGGAGTGTCCGCCCAGTCGGCGGACAGGGTGATGCCGGTGTCCTCAGCCCACGACGTGCCGACGAAGCTGACCGCGCTGGTGTCGGCGGGCTTGGCGGTGTGCCAGGCGAGGTTCGCGATCTCGGTTCGCGGAGTGGTGTAGATCACCCGCGCGGAGGGCTTGCCGGTGCCCTTGTTGTTGGCGGGGACGACCCGCACCGCGTACTTTGTCGTCGGCTTCAGCCCCGTGATCGTCGTCTTCGATCCGGTGACCGCCATGGTCGGCACGGTCATGTCCCAGATCGTCGAAGGCTCGTCCGTCACGTACACGTCGTACCGTGCGGCGCGCGCGACATCCGCCCAGTCCACCGTGAAGGTGCTGCCGGTGCTCGCGGCCCACGAGGTGCCGATGACCGTCACGACTCCCATGTCCGCCGGCCGCGACGTATAAGCCGTCGTCTCCGCCGCCGTGGCGGGCGTGGTTCCCAGCGGAAGAACGAGGACTGCCGAGACGAGGAGGCTCGCCCAGCCGACCCGTCGTGCCGCGCCCCTACGTCCGTGTCGCTGTCGCCGATCGCGCTCTCTGGGCATGTGGGTCTCCTGCGCCGCGGTGTCGATGAAATGGGCACGGCGTGTGCCACGCACTCGGCGCACAGCCTCCGCCAGTCTCCCACGAACGCTGCGTTCTCAGTCCCGCCTACGGGCGCAATGCTGTGATCGGCACGACGACGACGAGTTGAACTCTTGGATTTTCCGGACTCGAACTCTTGGATTGGTCGGGATTGAAATCGTAGATCTGTCGGGACCGGGGTCCGGAGGCACTGGCATCCGGACCCCGGTTCGTGACTACACGGTCTCTGAATCGCGCCGTCGTGCCCACCAGATCGCCGCCGCGCCGAGCAGCAGCAGCGCGATTGCGAACGGCAGATACGGTGCCAGCACGCCGCCCGTCGACGGCAGGTCGACCACGGTGACCTCGCCGGCCGCCGAGGCGGCCGCCCCCGCCGGGTCGGCGTCGGAGGTCGCGGTGACGGTGTTGACGATCGTGCCGATCGCCCCGGGGGCGACGTCGACGGTGAGCACGAGCGTCACCCTCTGACCCACGGCCAGCCGCTCGACCGTGCACGTGAACGTCGTCACGTCGGTGGCGCACTCCCCCTCGGCGCCGTCCATCGACCACCCGCGGGCGGTCAGCCCATCGGGCAGGTCGTCGGTCACGGTGATGATGCCCGGGTCTTCGGTCGGGCCCTCGTTGACGACGGTCACCTCGTACCGGGCCTGCTGCCCGGTGACGAGCTCGTCGAGCAGTGTCTTGGTCACGACCAGGTCGCTCAGCGGCGGCACGGGCACTGTCGCGGTGGACGAGTTGTCAGCGAGGGTATCGTCACCCTCGGGGCTCGTCGCCGTCACCGTGGCCGTGTTCTCCACCTCGGGGTAGGCGCCCGGCAAGACACGCACCTGCAGGGTGACGACCGGCGCGGTCTCCCCCGCCGCGAGCTCGTCGAGCAGGCACGCGACCTGATTCGCCGTGCCGTCGACCGCGCAGCTCCAGCCGTCACCTGACGCGCTGACGACCTCGAGACCGGCGGGGACGGCGTCCTCCACGCGCACACCGCGCGCGTCGGACGGACCGGCGTTTGCGACAGTGAGCTCGTACGCGAACTCCTCGCCGACGATCGCCTCGCCGACTGCGATCTTCTCGATCGACAGGTCGACGAGCTCGGCGATGACGCCCGTGGCGGTAGCCGTGTCGTTCTCGTCGTTCGGGTCGGGCGTGGTCGTGGCGACGACCGCGGTGTTCACGATGTCACCCTGCAGGTCGGCCTCGGCCGTCACCTTGAGAATGAACGACGTGGATGCCGCGGGGGCCAGCACGCCGTCATAGGCGCAGACCACGTCCGCATCACCGTCGCCGGCCTCGCAGCTCCACCCGTCGCCGTCGACGCCCGCGTAGGCGAGACCGTCGGGCAGCGTGTCGGTCACGGTGATGTTCCGTGCCGACGACGGGCCGAGGTTGGTCACGACGAGCGTGTAGGCGCCCGAACCGCCGGCGGTGATCGCCTCGGTCACCGCCTTGCTCAGCGCCAGGTCGGCCGACTCGGACACCGGCGACACCGCGTCGGCGTCGTTGTTGTCTTCGCCGCCGGCCGGCTCGGCGGTCAGCCCCGGCGCCACGACGGCGTCGTTGCGGATCTCGCCCTGCACATCGGGGGCGATCAGGCCGGTGACGGTGATGACCGGCGCGTCGCCGACCGCGAGGTCGTCGGCGCGCTCGCACACCACGGTGTCACGGTCGTCCGGAGACGACTCGCCCGCGACGCAGACCCAGCCGTCACCGGCGGCCTCGACGAACGAGACGCCGGCCGGCAGCGTGTCGACGACCGTGATCGGGTCGTCGGCCGTGGCGTCGGAGTTCGACGGGCCGAGGTTGGAGGCCGTCAGCGTCCACGCGATCCGCCCGCCGGCGACGATGTCGTCAGCGGGGGTGGCGACCGTCTTGGCGATCGTGAGATCGGCGACCTCGGTGACCGCGACGGTGTCGAACGCCTCATTGTTGGTCGTGTCGGTGTCGGGCGTCAGGGCCGGGGCGACACGCACCGTATTGGTGAGGTCGCCGGTGACGTCCTGGTCGATGGCGACACGGATCTCGAGCGCCACGGACTCGCCGGCGGCGATGGTCGCGGCGATCTCGCAGACCACGAGCCGGGCGTCACCGGCATCCATCACACACGTCTCGGACGAGCCGTCCGCGACGAACGTGGTGCCCGCGGGAAGCACATCGGTGACGACGATCGGCTGCGCGTCGGTGGCGACCGAGTCGCTCGGACCGTTGTTGGCGACCGTCACCGTCCAGGTGAGCTCTCCGCCCGCGACGATCGGCGCCTCGGCATCGTGCGTCTTGGTCACCGTCAGGTCGGCGGTCGTGACGAACGTGCCGGTCTCGGTGTCGTCGTTGTTCGCGGGATCGGGGTCGGGCGTGGTCGCGCCGACCACGGCGACGTTGGTGACGTCACCGGTGAGGTCGGCGGCGGCCGCCACTTCGATCTCGAGGGTCAGCGGCTCGGCACCGGGCGCGAGGGTGCCGGCGTAGGCGCAGACGATCTCGCGCGGATCGGCGTCGTCACAGGTCCACAGCCCGGCGTCGTCACCCACCACGCCGACGAAGGTCAGCGTGTCGGGCAGCGCGTCGGTCACCGTGATGCCGCGCGCCGTGGATGGGCCGTCGTTGAACACCTGCAGCACGTACCGGCCGGTGTCGCCGGCGACGATCTCTGCACTGATGCCCTTGAGCAGGCGCAGGTCGGCCGACTCGCCCAGCACCGAGGTGACCTCGTCACGGTCGTTGAACTCGTGGTCGGCCGGCTGCGGAGTGAGCCCCGGCTCGACCGTCACGACGTTGTCGATGCGGCCCTGCGCGGACGGATCGACCGTCGCCGTCACGGTGAACACCTGCGGGTCGTCCGTCGCGAGGTCGGCAGGCAGCTCGCACGTGAGCGTGCCGTCGCCGCTGTCGCACGACCAGTCGTCGTTCGGCACGACGACCGCGTCGAGCGTAACGCCGGCGGGCAGCTGGTCGGTGACGACGATCGGGTCGTCGGCGGTCGCGTCGGAGTTCGACGGGCCGAGGTTGGTGACGGTGATCTGCCAGCTGATCGACCCCCCGGCGACGATGTCGTCGGGGTCGGTCAGCACGATCTTCTCGACCGCGAGGTCGGCGACCTCGCGCACGGGGTCGGTCTCGTCGGTCGATTCGTTCGGGTGCACCGGTTCGGTCGGCTCGGGCGTCAGGCTCGGGGTCACCGTCGCGGTGTTCACGAGCGTGCCCGAGACGTCTTCGGCGACGGCGACGCGCACTGTGAGGGTCACGGTGTCACCGGGCGCCATAGTGGCACCGATCTCGCACGCGAAGACGCCGTCGACGGCCTCGGTGTCGCACACGCTGCCGGGGGAATCGGAGGTGGCGCTGACCAGCGTGACGCCGTCTGGCAGGGTGTCGGAGACGACGATCGGGTCGGCGGGGGTGGCGAGCGAGTCGCTGTCACCGTGGTTGGTCACCGCGATGGTCCACTCGAACTCCTCGCCGGCCGTGGGGGTGCCGGTGTGCGACTTGACGATGCCGAGGTCGGCGCGGGCGTCGACGGTCACCGACGCGTCGGCGTCGTCGTTCGCGGGGTCGGAGTCGGGTGTGCCGGAGCTCACCGTCGCGGTGTTGGTCAGCACCGAGTCCTGCGGGACGGCCGCGTCGACGTAGACCTCGTAGACGATCGCGGGGGCGTCGGCGCCGTCGAGCAGCCCCGCGGTGGCGGGGTTGCGCGTGAACACGACGGTCTGCGGGTCGCCGTCCGGGACGATGGATGCCACGGCAGTCCAGTCGACGGTGCTGACCAGCGACGAGAAGCGCGTGCCCGCGGGCAGCGTGTCGGTGACCGTCAGCGTGGCCACCGCGTCGCTCGGGCCCTCGTTCGAAACCACGAGCTCGTAGCGGGCGGTCGAGCCGGCCACCACACGGGTGATCGTCTCGCCGTCGGCGTCGACCGCGCGCTTGGCCAGCGCGAGGTCGGCATCGGTGGTCACCGCGATCTCGGCCGGGTCGCTGTCGGTGTGCGGCCCGTCACCGTCGGTCCAGGTCAGCGTCGCCGTGTTGACCAGCTCGGTGCCGGTGGGCACGTTGGCGCCGATCGTCGCCGTAACGGTGAGCGTGCTCGACCCGACCGGGTGCTGCGGGTAGGTGCAGGTCTGCGTGGCGTCGGTGCAGGTCCAGCCTGCGCCGGTGATCGACACCGGGGTCAGACCGGCGGGAAGCACGTCGTGCACCCGCGCGTCGACGGCCGACGGGCCATCGTTGGTGACGGTGATCGTGTACTCGACGTCGGTGCCGGCGATCCAGGGGCCGTCTTCGACGACCTTGTCGATCGACATATCGGCCGCGGTCACGATGTCGACGTCTTCGGTGTCGGTGTCGTCGGTGGGGTCGAAGTCTTCGGGTCCGTCCACCGTCGCGGAGTTGGTGAGCGTCTGCGCACCGACCGTGGGTACGATGTCGGCGAGCAGCTCGATGACGATCGTGTCGTCGACCGCGAGCGCGGCGCCGGCCGTGAGGTCGGTCCAGGTCAGCTCGCCGTCGTCGTCTGTCGGGGTCGCCGCCTCGGCGGCGGCGCCGGCGACCGACACCGTGGACGACACGAACGTCAGCCCGGCGGGCAGCGTGTCGGTCACGTCGATGGGCGCCGACGAGATGCTCGGGCCCTCGTTGGTGACAGTCAGGCGGTAGCGCACCTCGGTGCCCGCGGTGACCGTCGCGTCGTCGATCACGATGCCGTCGGCGTCGATGACCTGCTTGAGCATCGACAGGTTCGCCTGCCGAGTGGTCTCGACACCCTCGGTGTCGTCGGGATCGTTGGTCGCGTTGTCGGCCGAGGCGGTCACCAGGTTGGTCAGGTCGGTGCCGGCGACGAGAGTGTCGTCGATGGTGTACGTGACGACGAAGACCGCGCTTCCGCCCGCGACGAGCGGGTCGCCGAGGGCGAAGAGGTCGTCGCCCCCGCCGGCGGTGCGCGTCCAGGTGCCGGTCACGCTCTCGTGGGTGTCGTAGGTCAGCTCGGCGGGCGGCTCGTCGAGCACGCGTACGCTGCGCGCGTCGGCGGGGCCGGTGTTGGCCACGGTCACGCGGTAGCTGGCGGTGTCGCCGGCGACGACCTCGGGAAGGCTCTCGCCGAGCTCGGCGGCCGACCTCCACGCGCCGTCGACGTAGACCACGCGTGTCTTGTCGATGCCCAGCGTGGTGTCGTCGCCGGGGGTGACGGGCGTCTCGCTGTCGTTGTTGTCGCCGTCGGGGTCGGGGGTCTCGCCCGGGTGCACCTCGGCCGTGTTGGTGATGGTGCCCGTCCAGGACGAGAGGACCGTGCCGGTGAGGGTGAAGTCGTACTCCACGTTCACCGCGATCGAGTCGCCGGTGAACGTCCAGGTCACGGTGTCACCGGCCGCGGCCGGCCACCCGCCGTCGGCATCGGTGGTGACGGTCCATCCGGCCACGGCCGCCGGCTGGGTGACGGCGGTGATGCCCGCGGGGATCACATCGGTGACGGTGATCGTCTTGTCGTCGGTCGACACCGCCACCGAGGGACCGTTGTTGCGCACCGTGAGGTTCCACGAGATGGACGAGCCCGCGTTCGGGTCGACCGTGGTCGTGGTCTTCTCGATCTCGAGGTCGGCCTGCGCGACGATCGGCTGCTCGGCGGTGTCGCCGTTGTCGTCGAAGTCATCGGGATCCTCGTACGTGCGGCCGCGGACGTCGGCCGTGTTCGCGGCGTCGCCGGTCGCGCCGGCGGCGACGGTGACATCGGCGACGAGCACGATGCGGTCGGTGCCGTCGGCGGCGAGCGCGGTGGCGTTGTCGCCGATCACGAACGGGTCATCCGCCGTGCCGGAGCCGTCGAGGTCGAGCGGCGTGCCCGTCGTGGCGCCCGCGGCGTAGTACCAGGCGGTGAACAACCCGCTGGTGACACCGGCGGGCAGCGTCTGCGCGTCGGTGACGCGGAACGGCCCGTGCCCGGCATCCGGGCCCTGGTTCGTGATCGTCACCTGCCACTGCGGCTGCGCGTACTGATCCGCCACGACGGCCTGCCCGGCGACCCACGTGCCGGCGTCGAGACCGTAGAGGTTGTCGGCGGCGCCGGCATCGCCCGCGTCGATGACGCCCCCGACCGCGGACTTCTGCAGCAGCAGGTCGGCTTGGCCGATGAACGCGTCGGCCGCGGCATCGGGGCCGGTGTACGAACCGGTCTGGTTGCGGTCGGAGCCGGTCGTGTCGGTCGTCACGGCCGACACCGTGTTCGTGTGCGGCGACGCGGCTGTCGTGCCCGCGTCGTCCCGCGCCGCAGCGAGCGGCTTCGCGGCGAACAGCACCGTGAGGGTGCGCTGCTCCTCGGTCGCGCCCGGCACGGTGCCCGGCAGCAGCGGCGTGGCGGGTGCGTCGGCGCCGAACGTCCACGTCAGCGTCACCCGTCCCTCGCTGTCGGAGCCCAGGGTGGGCACGCCGAGTGCGGCGGGCGCTCCCGCGCCGACCTGCACCGTGGCATCGAAATCGGGGTCGTAGACCCAGTTGGCCGGCAGCGTGTCGGTCAGCGTGATGGTCTGCGCCGGGCCCGAGCCGGTGTTGACGGCGGACAGCTGCCAGGCGAACGTCTCGTCGACGAATGCCTCGGTCTGGCCGGCGACGACGCTCTTGCCGAGCTCGACGGCCGGGAACAGGGGCTGCACCGACGCCGTGTCGGTCGCCTCCGGCACCCCGTTCTCGCCTGGCACGTACGTGCGTCCGCCGTCATCGAACGACTCATAGCCGGTGACCTCGGCGGTGTTGACGAGCGCGGTCGCGGTCAGCTCGGACGACGCCGCGAACCGCGCGTCGTAGGTGAGAGAGACGAGCTTGTCGGCACCCGAACCACTCTGGTGGTCGATCGGGCCGGCAAGCGTCCACGTGATCGTGCCGCCGCCGGTCACCTCGTCGGCCCCCGTGAGCTCGCCGTCGTGCGAGATCGTGTCCGCGTCGACGATGACCCCGGCAGGCACCGCGTCGGTGATCGTGATGTGGTGCGCGGGAGTGCCCCCGGTGTTCGTCACGGCGAGCGTGTAGGTGAACTCGGCATCCGGCGTGCGCTGAACGGCATCCTGCCCGTCGACCTTCTTCGCGATCGCGACGCGCGGATGCAGGATCGTGACGTCGGCGGTGTCGGTGTCGGCCGCGCGGGACTCGTCGTCGCCGTCGAGCGCGTTCCAGGCGAAGGTCGCGGCGTTGCGCGGTGCCGCGGCGGCCACGTCGTCGGTGATCAGTCCGTCGAACGTGATCGTGATCGTACGGGCCTCGACCGACGAGGCGACGTCGGCGCTCGGCGGGTTGACTGCCCAGGTGAGCGTGCGGTCATCGACGGTCGGCTCGGTCGTCACGGTGGGTGCTCCCGCGCCGGTGGTCGTGACCTCGGCACTGCCGGTGACGTAGTCGACGCCGGCCGGCAGAGTGTCGGTGAGCGCGACGTCGTAATAGTTCGCGTTCGCCGGGAGGGTCGTGTTGAGGGTGTAGGTCACGGTCTCGCCGATCGGCGCGGCGGTGGGGCTGACCGACTTGGTGATGGATGCCGGGGGCAGGCTCACCGTGGCATTCGCATCGTCGGTGCGCTCACCGCGACGGTCCTCGGCACCGGAGAGGCTGCCGGGCAGGGTGTACCCGGTGAGCTCGGCGTAGTTCGTGAAGCTCTCGTTCGAGCCGGCGGTCGCGTCGACCGTGACGGTGTACGTCAGCGTCGCGCTGCTGCCGCCCTCGATCGTTCCGGCATCCCACCGGATGAGTGTTCCGGTGCCCGCGTCCCGGACGATCTGGCCGTCGACGACGGCGCACGTCTGGTCGGCGACGATCTCAACGTCACCCTGGCTCGGGTTGAGCGCGGTCGGGTTCGTCAGCTTCACGGGGATGCAGTCGTATACGACGGTGTCGTACAGCGCCGGGCGCCCTGCCGCGTTGCTCGCGGTGAGGGTGTAGGTGGCGGTTCCGCGCTCGGCGACCTGGCCGTTCGCGGGGTCGGTGACGGTCTTGTCGAGCGACGGTGACGGCTCGACGTACTGCACCTGTGCGGTGTCGGTGAGCGAGACCGCCGGGCCGCCGTTCGGGTCGTCGTGCGTGAACGATGCGGTGTTGGTGAGCATCGCGGTGTGGCTGAGGTCTCCCACGTAGACGGTGATCTCCGCCGTGAAGACCTGCGCGGCGCTGGTGCTGTTGGTGTAGGTGTCGGGGAAGACCAGCGTGCCGGCCTTGTACGGGCTGGTGTCGGTGCCGATCTGGGTGAAGCCACGAGCATCGAGGTCCACGCCGGCCGGCCCAGTGAAGGCTGCGCTGCCTTCGACGAAGGTGTAGGTCGTGCCGCCGAACGACCCGTTGTCGGCGAGGACGCCGCCTGCCACCGAGGTTTTCGCAGGGATCGTGATGCTGTAGCGGAAGGTCGCGTATTCGCCCTGCGTGATCTGGCCGTCGCTGTTGCCGCCGCCGTTGAGCTGGGTCGACAGGAGTTCCTTCTCGATCTCGGCGCCGGGCAGCGTCACCGTGGCCGAGTCGTAGGTGTCGGTGTCGGAGACGCCGACCTCGTCCGAGCCGGGCGTGCGGCTCGTCAGGTGCTGCTCGCCATCGGCCGTCTGCGGCACGAGCGTCGTGGTGCGGGTGCCGTTGTTCACGACGTCGTAGCTGACGATGCCGGCGGTGTTGCGGTAGCTCTGCGTGAGCTGTGCCGCCGCGCCGCCGTCGGTCACTCCGGCGGGGACGGTGAGGGTGTACCCGAGCGAGAAGCCGCGCGTGACGGGGTTCTCGCCGGCGGTCGAACCTTCGATGTCGGTCGAAATCGTCCAGGCGACGATTGACCGCCCCTCGTAGTCGCTCGACAGCGAGATGCCGTCAGGGAGCGTGTCGCCGTCGTCATAGGCCGCGGCGGAGACAGCGGACTCGATCCCGGAGTAACCCGAGCCGTCGTACGTCCACGCCTCGAATGCGGGCGACACGTCGGCGGCGGTGACCCCGGCCGGCAGCACGTCCCACACGACGTAGTCCCGGGTCGTGTTCTGCGGCGCGGTGACGTCGATGCGGTATTCCACGGTGTCGCCCTGGACGACGCTCTCGTCCTGATCGCGGTCGCCGAACGCACCGGTCTTCTCAGTGCCGTTCACGGCGAAAATGCCCTTGTTCAGCGTCGCGCCCCAGTCGAGGTCGACACCGGCATCCGCTCGCAGGAAGGCGAGCACCCCGTCGACGTTGCGCTGCTGGTACTTCGCGTGGTTCTCGGGGCTGTCGACCTCGTCGCGCGACGCCGACTGCGCCGTCACGACACCTTCGAGGTAGATCGTGATCTCACTGCCGGCGGGCATGAACCGGTCGGTGCTCGACGGCTGCCGGTTCTGGGCGCCGAACGCCCAGGTGAGCACGCGGGTCGTGGCGCTGGGGCTGGCAGGGGTGAGAGCGACGTAGTTCTCGATGTCATCGATCTCAGCGCCGTTCGCGTCGACCAGCTCGGCCGACCAGCCGGCGTACTCGACGCCGACCGGGAGGTAGTCCGAGAGTTTCGCGTTGCGGGTGTCGATGCCTTCCGCGAACGGGATCTGCATCCGGTACCAGACGGTGTCACCCGGCGAGAAGGCGGTGTCCGCCGTGGGCTTCCAGTCCTCATCGGTCGCTTCGGCGGGCGTCACGCCGCGCTCGAGGACGGTCTTGGTCAGCGCGGCGAACGCCGAAGTGATCGTGGCCGCCGAGTCGTCGGTGACCAGCCACTCGCCGCCGACCCGTTTCGCCAGTTCGGTGTCGTCACCGATCACGTCGATCGGGGTTGTCGTGCCGAAGATCTCGACGTGGTTGGTGAACGCGTCACCCGAGCTCGTGCCGCCGCCGACGCCGGTGTAGTTCGGGCGCTGCATCACGGTGTATTCGGCGTGCACGGTCTCGCCCGCGTCGAGGTCGGCCAGCGCGAACGACGCCGTGAAGGTGCCGGCGCCGGTGTCGTAGTCGATCGCAGTGACGGTGAGACCGGCGCTGAGCACGGCGCCTTCCGAGGGGTAGTTGCACGCCTCGTCGGGGGCGACTCGGGTGTTCCAGTCCGCTGCCGGCACGCCGTCGATCAGGAGGTCGGGGGTGCTGCCGTCGCTGTTGGCGGGGAAGGCCGGGCACAGACCGTTCGGAATCACGTCGGTGAGGGTGATGCCCCCGGCATCCATGTATTCACTGGTTGCGATGTCGAGGCGGTAGGTGGCCAGCGTGCCGGTGGTGAATGCGTCTTCGTCGAGCACCGTCTTCACGACACGCAGGTCGACGGCGTCGACGGTCTCGGTGTCGTCGTCGGTCGCGGTGCGCCATTGCTCGTCGCCCTCGAACACCGCGCCGCCGTAGGTGCCGGCGACCGAGACCGCGTTGGTGAGCGACTGCGCATCGGCGTAGTCGTCCTCATCACCGTGTCGGGTCGAGGCGCCCGTGTTGTTGTCGAGGTTGGCCGCCTGACCGCCGCTGCCGACGGACGGCGCGGTCCCCTCCGGCCACATGGCGTTCTCGAACAGCGGGATGGCCGCCGTGTAGCTGAACTCGTAGAAGCCGGGGATGCCGGCGGCCCCGCCGGTCTGCGCGGTGCCGTCGGTCAGGTCGCCGATCGACCAGGTGACCTTCGTGTACACGCCGGCGCCGGCCAGGCCCAGGGCCGAGGCTTGAGCGGCGTCGAGGTCGACAGTTTCGACCGTCTCGGCCATCGAGTGATCCCACGTGCCCGGAATCCGCCCGGAGCCGTCGTACTCCTCGTCACCCGTCGAGTTGTCGCCACCCGACAGCCCGAGGTACTCGAGGCCGGCCGGCAGGTAGTCGGTGACGGTGACGCCGGTTGTGTCGCCTTCGCCGGTGTATTCGACCCGCACCGAGTACGTCGCAGGGTTGTCGTGCACCCCGCGCAGCAACTCGTTCTCGGGGCTCGTGGTCTCGGTCTTGACCACGCGCAGCGCGCGAACGTCGACGGTACCGGTCGCGGTGCCCGGCTGTGACGTGTGGTCGCTCGTGGTGGCGACGCTCGTCGAGCCGTCGAAGGTCGGGAGCATCGTGGGGTCATCGCTCGTATAGGCGCGCACTGCCAGGTCGACCGCGCTTCCCACCGGGTACGCACCGGCGGTGGGCCGGACGGTCACCGAACCGTTGACGACACCACCGTCGGGAAGATCGTTGACGTTCGACCAGACCCATAGCTGCATGCCCGCGGGCACTGCGCACCTGTTCGCCGGGGAGGCCGCCGGCTCCAGGCCCGCATCGGCGCATTCGTCCGCCGTCGATCCGACCCTGTTGGGCAGCACGGCGCCGGCGGCATACTGCACCGGCGTGCCGAGCGATGCCGACGAGCCGACGAAGGCCACATCGGCCCGCACGAGTGCGGCCACCGCGAGGTTGAACTGCTCGCCGCCGCCGTCGTTACGCACCGCGAGGTCGAAGGTCACATCCTCGCCAGCCAGAACGAAGTCCTTGCCTTCCGCGGCGACGGGGGTGATGCTCGTCTCAGGCGTCCACGTCTGAGCCGACGCGACCTGCGCGCCGGCGACGGCGATCAGTCCGCCGACCACCAGCGAGACTGCGGCTGCCAGAGCGGTGAGCTTCTTGCCCCGTCGGAGCTTCTGTTCGCGGCGCTGCTGACGCAGGGTGGAACGCATGACTCAAGACCCTCTCGGTGGTGACACTCGGTGGACGCATGCGCGCGCAGACCCGGTCCGAGACCGGGCCTGCGCGCAACGTCTGAACGCGTGCATGAGTCGGGTTCATGCGCGCGCTCCCCTCAAGGCAAGCGCATCAGCGGGCTGGTAACGGGCCGGAATGCGTGTGCCCGCCGGACTTCACCCTCGAATTCACCCCCGGGCCCGACAGAGTACGCCAGGATGGCGCGGGCCCACCGGCATCCACCCCTCGGGCGGCACCACGCGAGCAACCCGTGACTCGACGAACCCGCCGAAAAACGCACAGAACCCCCGGAGAGCCGAAGCTCTCCGGGGGTTCTGAAGTCCGAGGACTTACTTGATGATCTTGGTCACCGTGCCGGCGCCGACGGTGCGGCCACCCTCACGGATCGCGAAGCCGAGGCCCTCTTCCATGGCGATGGGCTGGATCAGCTCAACGGTCATGTCCGTGGTGTCGCCGGGCATGACCATCTCGGTGCCCTCGGGCAGCGTGATGACGCCGGTGACGTCCGTGGTGCGGAAGTAGAACTGCGGACGGTAGTTCGTGTAGAAGGGGTTGTGGCGGCCACCCTCGTCCTTGGACAGGATGTACGCGGTGCCCTCGAAGTTCGTGTGCGGGGTGACCGAACCGGGCTTCACGACGACCTGGCCGCGCTCGACGTCGTCACGCTTGGTGCCGCGCAGGAGCAGACCACAGTTCTCGCCGGCCCAGGCCTCGTCGAGCTGCTTGTGGAACATCTCGATACCGGTGACGATCGTCTTCTGCGTCGGGCGCAGACCCACGATCTCGACCTCCGAGTTGATGGCCAGGGTGCCACGCTCGGCACGGCCGGTGACGACGGTGCCACGACCGGTGATCGTGAAGACGTCCTCGATCGGCATGAGGAAGGGCTTGTCGCGGTCACGCACCGGGTCCGGCACGTTCTCGTCCACGGCCTCCATGAGGTCGAGGATCGACTGGACCCACTTCTCGTCGCCCTCGAGGGCCTTCAGCGCCGAGACGCGGATGACCGGGGCGTTCTCGCCGTCGAAGTCCTGCGAGCTGAGCAGCTCACGGACCTCGAGCTCGACGAGCTCCAGGATCTCCTCGTCGTCGACCGCGTCCGACTTGTTCAGCGCGACCAGCAGGTAGGGAACGCCGACCTGCTTGGCGAGCAGGACGTGCTCACGGGTCTGAGCCATCGGGCCGTCGGTGGCGGCGACCACGAGGATCGCGCCGTCCATCTGAGCGGCACCGGTGATCATGTTCTTGATGTAGTCAGCGTGGCCGGGGGCGTCGACGTGCGCGTAGTGACGCTTCGGGGTCTCGTACTCGATGTGCGAGATGTTGATGGTGATACCGCGCTGACGCTCCTCGGGAGCGGAGTCGATGGTCGCGAAGTCGCGCTGCACGTTGGTGGCCGACGGGTACTTGTCAGCGAGCACCTTCGAGATCGCGGCGCTCAGCGTCGTCTTGCCGTGGTCGACGTGACCGATCGTTCCGATGTTCACGTGCGGCTTGGTCCGCTCGAACTTGGCCTTAGCCACTGGGTCCTCCTCAGGACGTCATGTAGGGGTTTCCGGGCACTGGATTGCGACCGGTCTTCTACGGGGTTGGTGTCAGTGTAGTTGACGTGTCTGTATTCAGTTTGGGTGGATGCCGGGGGCGCGAACCCCCGGCATCCGAGTCAGGAGAGGGTCACTCGCCCTTGGTCTTCTGGATGATCTCGTCGGCCACGGCCCGGGGGACCTCGGCGTAGGAGTCGAACTCCATCGAGTAGACCGCACGGCCCGAGGTCTTCGAGCGCAGGTCACCGATGTAGCCGAACATCTCCGAAAGCGGGACGAGGGCACGGACGACCTTCACGCCGGCCGCGTCCTCCATCGTCTGGATCTGGCCACGGCGCGAGTTCAGGTCGCCGATGACGTCGCCCATGTACTCCTCTGGAGTACGGACCTCGACGCTCATGAGCGGCTCGAGGATCGCGGGGTCCGCCTTGCGGAGCGCCTCCTTGAAGCCCATGGAGCCGGCGATCTTGAACGCCATCTCCGAGGAGTCGACGTCGTGCGACTGGCCGTCGATCAGGATGGCCTTGACACCCACGACCGGGTAGCCCGCCAGGACACCGACGTTCATCGCGTCCTGGAAGCCCTGGTTCGTGGGCTCGATGTACTCGCGCGGGATCCGGCCACCGGTGACCTTGTTCTCGAACTCGTACGTCTTGTCGGCCGTGACCTCGAGCGGCTCCAGCGCGAACTGGATCTTCGCGAACTGACCCGAACCACCGGTCTGCTTCTTGTGCGTGTAGTCGTGACGGTCGACGGCCCGGCGGATCGTCTCACGGTACGCCACCTGCGGCTTGCCGACGTTGGCCTCGACGTTGAACTCGCGCTTCATGCGGTCCACGAGGATGTCGAGGTGCAGCTCGCCCATGCCCTTGATGGTCGTCTGACCGGTCTCGGGGTTCAGCTCGGTGCGGAAGGTGGGGTCCTCCTCGGCGAGCTTCTGGATGGCGACACCCAGCTTCTCCTGGTCGGCCTTGGTCTTCGGCTCGATGGCGACCTCGATGACCGGCTCCGGGAAGGTCATCGACTCAAGGATGACCGGCTCGGCCGGGTCGGCCAGGGTGTCACCGGTGGTGGTGTCCTTCAGGCCGATGACGGCGTAGATGTTGCCGGCGGTGACGCCGTCGACCGGGTTCTCCTTGTTGGCGTGCATCTGGAAGATCTTCCCGATGCGCTCCTTCTTGCCCTTGGTCGAGTTGACGACCGCCGAGCCGGACTCGAGGTGGCCCGAGTACACGCGGATGTAGGTCAGCCGGCCGAAGAACGGGTGCACGGCGACCTTGAAGGCCAGCGCCGCGAACGGGTCCTTCGCGTCGGGGTGACGCTCGATGATCGTGTCGTAGTCCTTCGGGTCGTGCGCCTCGATGGCACCGACGTCGAGCGGGTTGGGCAGGTAGTCGATGACCGCGTCGAGCATCGGCTGCACACCGCGGTTCTTGAACGCCGAGCCGCACAGCACCGGGTAGATCTCGCCGGCGACGGTGAGCTTGCGGATCGCGCCCTTGATCTCGGCGAGCGTGAGCTCCTCGCCCCCGAAGTACTTCTCCAACAGCGCGTCGTCGCTCTCGGCGACGGTCTCGAGCAGCTTCTCGCGGTACTCGGCGGCCTTGTCGGCCAGGTCGGCCGGGATCTCCTGGACCTCGTACTTGGCGCCCATGGTCACGTCGCCCTTGGAGTCGCCCTCCCAGACGAGCGCACGCATCTCGAGCAGGTCGACCACGCCGACGAAGTCGCTCTCGGCGCCGATCGGCAGCTGCAGCACGAGGGGCTTGGCACCCAGGCGGCTGATGATGGTGTCGACGGTGTAGTAGAAGTCCGCACCGAGCTTGTCCATCTTGTTGACGAAGCAGATGCGCGGGACGTTGTACTTGTCGGCCTGACGCCACACGGTCTCGGACTGGGGCTCGACGCCCTCCTTGCCGTCGAAGACGGCGACGGCGCCGTCGAGAACGCGGAGCGAGCGCTCCACCTCGACGGTGAAGTCGACGTGACCGGGGGTGTCGATGATGTTGATCTGGTTCTTGTTCCAGAAGCAGGTCACGGCGGCCGACGTGATCGTGATGCCGCGCTCCTTCTCCTGCTCCATCCAGTCGGTCGTCGAGGCACCGTCGTGGGTCTCGCCGAGCTTGTGGTTGACGCCCGTGTAGAACAGAATGCGCTCGGTCGTCGTCGTCTTGCCGGCATCGATGTGCGCCATGATGCCGATGTTGCGGACCTTGTTGAGGTCGGTGAGCACTTCTTGTGCCACGGGGTGTCCTTTGCTTTTCTCACCGGGGAGCGGGTAGCCCGTTGTGCGGGCCACCCGCTCACCGAATGGGTGTGTTTACCAGCGGTAGTGCGCGAAGGCGCGGTTCGACTCGGCCATCTTGTGGGTGTCCTCGCGGCGCTTCACCGCGGCACCGAGGCCGTTCGAGGCGTCGAGGATCTCGTTCTGCAGACGCTCGGTCATCGTCTTCTCACGACGGCCCTTCGCGTAGGAGACGAGCCAGCGCAGCGCGAGCGTGTTCGCGCGGTGCGGCTTGACCTCGACGGGCACCTGGTAGGTCGAACCGCCGACGCGGCGGCTCTTGACCTCGAGGGTGGGGCGCACGTTGTCGAGCGCCTTCTTGAGCGTGGCGACGGCGTCCTGGCCGTTCTTGGCCTCGACGCCCTTGAGGGCGCCGTAGACGATCGACTCGGCGAGCGACTTCTTGCCGTCGACGAGGATCTTGTTCACCAGCTGGGTGACGATCGGAGCACCGTAGACCGGGTCGTTGACGACGACGCGGCGGGGTGCGGGTCCCTTACGAGGCATTGAGGTCAGCCCTTCTTCGCGCCGTAGCGGCTGCGCGCCTGCTTACGGTTCTTCACGGCCTGGGTGTCCAGGGCGCCGCGGACGATCTTGTAACGCACGCCGGGGAGGTCCTTGACACGACCGCCGCGGACGAGCACCAGCGAGTGCTCCTGCAGGTTGTGGCCCTCGCCGGGGATGTAGGCGGTGACCTCGGTGCCGTTGCGGAGCTTCACGCGGGCGACCTTGCGCATAGCCGAGTTCGGCTTCTTGGGCGTGGTCGTGTACACACGGGTGCACACACCCGCCTGCTGCGGGTTCGCCTTGAGCGCGGGCGCCTTGGTCTTGTTGACCTTGGGCGAGCGGCCCTTGCGAACCAACTGCTGAATAGTTGGCACGTTCTCTCCTTGTCGATGCTGCACGGTGACAGCGTGTGGTTTCACCACAGATCCACCGGCGCGGCGCGAGAGCGCTGCACGTTTCTCAGGGGTGGATATGCCGTGGGGGTGGTCTGTTCGCAGACCGGTCCCTATGGGCGCTTCGTGCTCTCACTCCGTGCCGAGGCACAGCGCAAGGCGCGCGAGAGCGCACACCCGATCTATCATACGCCCGCCCGAAGTGCCGGTCAAACGCGCGGCGGGCTTCCCCGCGTCCGGTGGGCGCGCCGAACGACGGGTCAGGGTTCGGCGCGGACGAGCCGCAGTTCGGCGTCGCCGAGCAGGAACCGCTCGCCGGCGGGCACCGTCGACCCGGGCTCGATCTCGACCTCGGTGCCCAGCACGGTCGGCAGCAGCACCCCGTTGGTGGAGTGCAGGTCGGTGAGCTGCCACCCGTCGGCGTGCAGCTGCAGCCGCGCATGGGTCTTCGAGACCGTGCGTGTGCGATCGTCGAGGGCGACCAGCTGCGCCCGCGGGTGGGCCGGGTCGGGGGCGGGCTGCCGGCCGAGGATGACCACGTCGCTCGTGAGCGCGATGGGCCGGCCGGTCGCGGGGATCAGCTGCCAGGCGGGCCGCTTGCGCCGCGCGATGACGGTGTGGTCGAAGTCGTCCTCATCGGGTTCCGGGTCGGCCTCCTGGGCCGGCACCGACCGGCGCGCCGACAGCGGCGCACCTGCGGCGGGCGAGCCGACCACGGCCGACACCTCGCCCGACATCTCGGGGAACACATCGGGGTCGTAGTGGCTGGCCGGCCACTGCCGCACGCGCCGCGGCTCCGGTTCGGGCTCGGGGTCGCGGGCCGGCAGGCGGGTCACCGGAGCCGCGGTCGTCGGCGGCACGGCGGGTGTGCGGCCGGGCACGAACGAGATCGGGTCGCCGGTCGTGTCCACGGGGGTGCCCACGTGGCGCGGGGAGCCGGCCGCGCTGGGGGGGAAGGGCGACGGCGACACGGCCGACACCTCGTCGAGTTCCGAGCCCCAGGCGTCGACGCTCTCCTCGGGTCCGGCCGGCGCGGTCACCTCGGGCTCCCCGTCGCGCGCGGTGGACCGCGTGGATGCCGGTGTCCCGGCGCCGGGGAAGGCGGCGGCCGACGGACGCTGGGCGTTCACGTGGCCGGAGGCGGGGGTCGCCGGGGCGCGCTCGTCGCGGCGGGGCGCGGCGCTGAACCCGGGAGCGGGGTCGGCGGCGCCGCCGGTACAGCGGGGGCCGATCGTGTCGTCGGCGTCGGGCGCCGCGGCCGGTGCCGGTCGCAGCGGGACACCCGGAGCGGGATCGTCGGCCGCGGTGCCGCGCCGCAGGCCGCCGAATCCGTCGTCGGCGGGCATGTTCGAGCGGAGCGGACCGGCCGGCCGGTGGTCGTCGTCGGCGCTCGCGGGCGGGACCGGCGCGCTGTCCCGCCGCCCGTCGACCGCGGGTGCTTCCTCCGCCGCCGGCGCGACCGGGGCGGAGGCCTCGGGCGCCCACGGGTCGAATCCCGACGGCGCCGACGGGCCGGTGCCGGTGGGCGCGGACGGGGCCGGACCGGTGGCATCCGATGCCGACGGCGCCGGAGCGGACGGCGCGGAGGGCGGCAGCCAGGCGGGGGTGTCGTCGCCGCGGCTGCGCGGAGCGAACAGGGCGGCCGATTCCGGGGTCGGGCCGGCGGGCGCTGCAGGCGTGGAAGCCGCCGCCATGCGGCGGGCGCCGAGCCAGCGGGCCGGGCCGAACCCGAGGATGCTGGCCCAGACGACGAACAGCAGTGCGGCCAGCACGGTCATGCCGGCCCCGTAGCCGAAGCCGGGACCGAGGCGGTGGGCGGCGATGACCAGCAGGATCCAGACGATCAGCGCGCCGACGCCGGGGAGGAGCGCGAGCAGCACCAGCCACGGGCTGAACCCGCCCCATTTGAGGATGACCGCCACGTTCCACAGCGGGATCCACCCCTGCCAGGCGGGCTCGCCGAGCTTGCGGAACAGCGCCGCGAGTGCGAGGGCCGTCCAGATGTAGAGCGCGACGCCCAGGACCAGCGACAGCAGGATCACCAGGGCCGCGAGGGACTCGTCGGGTGTGGTCATGGTGTGGTGCGCCGTCGGCGCGGGGCGCGACGACTCCCCCTCTCGGTGCTGCGGGTGTCCGCCTCGGCGGGACGGGCGAAGCGGACGAACGATCTCAACGATACGGCCGCACGCAGTCGGCGCCACAGTCCCGGCGCCCAGGCCCGGCGTTCCGTGTCGACGATGCGCCAGAACTCGTCCGCTTCGTCCGCGGTGACGGTGCGCCGGGAGAACACGGCCTCGTCGGCCGCGGCGGCGAGGCGTTCGCCGCTCTCGGCGGCATAGGCCCGGGCGGTCTCGACCCGCGTGAGGGCGTGCGGCGGCTCCCGCCCGGCATCCACTGCCGAGTCGACGTACTCCTCCCAGCCGCCCGCGATGCGCGCGACGGGGTCGCCCCGGCGGCGGCCGCGGCGACGCACCGCCTTGGCCAGCACGATCAGCAGGATCGGCGCCAGCGGGAGCGCGGCGACCAGCAGGACGATGCCCGCGATGCGCAGCGTGGCCCACAGCCATTCGAGGTCGATCGGGTCGGCGGGCCGGTCGCTGCGGGCGGTGTCCTCCTGCGCCGGCCGGGGCGGCACGACCTCCTCGATGCTGTCGGGCCGCACCTCGGTGGGCACGCGCGGGTCGGGCTGCTCGACGACA
Organism: Microbacterium pollutisoli; assembly: GCF_053586795.1. Lineage (NCBI taxonomy): Bacteria > Bacillati > Actinomycetota > Actinomycetes > Micrococcales > Microbacteriaceae > Microbacterium > Microbacterium pollutisoli. Next base: position 53,030 of record NZ_JBNYWT010000004.1, on the reverse strand, counting down.
TCGGTGCGGGGCATGGCGGTGTGCTGCGGGGTGACGTCGACCGGCACCCATTCGCCGCCGGCGGCGCGCACCTCGACCCAGGCGCTGATGTCGCCGGCCCGGCACGCGCCGTCGTCCCCGCAGGCGGCCAGTCCCGGGTCGGCGCTTTCCAGCCGCGCGCCCAGCACGACGCGCGCCGGGAAGCCCAGGTCCTGCGCGATGAGGGCGACGGCGGTCGCGAACTGCTCGTCGTCGCCGACGGCTGCCACGGCGCCCTCCCCGTCCGCGTCGCGCTCGAGCAGGGCGGTGAACATGTCGCCGATGCGGGCCAGCGAGTGGCCGGCCGCGCTGGGGGCGAACGTGTAGCCGTCGAGGGCGGCGACCCACTCGGGCACGCCGTCGATCGTCAGAGCGTGACTGAGGTAGCCGCGTTCGCGCAGCTGCGCGACCAAGCCCGCCAGGGCGGCGCCGTCGCTGCCGACGACGTTGTCGTCGATCCAGGTGCGCATGCTCGCGGGCAGCTCGACCTGGCTGCGCACGCCCCCGGGGGCGGTGATCTCCCCGAGGGCGGGGGACGGGGTGGTGACCGCCCGCAGCCGATACCGGTCGCCCGGTGCCCAGTCGACCGTCTGCACGGCTGCCGCCAGCGGGGCGCTGTAGTAGAAGCCGTCGGCGAGCGCCGCGGCGCGCGCCCCGGCGAACTCGACCGACTCCACCTGGCCCACCGTCGGCATCCACAGCCCCCACAGCGCGCCCACTTCGATGTCGACGGTGACCTCGTCGCCCCGGCCGGCATCGAGTGCGGCCGGCACCCGCGTGAACTGTGCGACGTCGCCGGTGACATCGGTGCGGAACTGGACACCGTCGTACACGTCCAGGGTCGCCAGGCGCACGCGGTCGGGCCGCGGGTCGCCGGAGACGGTGAACAGGATCTCGTCGAAGGTCTCGTCCGCGAAGATCGAGCGGTAGCCGGCGAGCGGGCTGGTGGCCCGCAGCAGCTCGATCTCGGGCCCGGCGGCCGCGCGCAGCACGTCGCGGTTCGCGGACTGTGCGGCACCGGGCACGATCGCCACCACGGCGACGGTGGCCAGCACCACCATGCCGGCGCCCAGCACGACGCGGCGGGATTCGGCGCGGGCGGATCGGCGCAGCCGCACCCCGCTGGACTCCGCGGCGCGCTGCAGCGCGCCGCGCCGCTCGTCGCGGGTGCGCCACGACAGCCAGAGCACTCCGCCGATCAGGGTCACCACGCCCACGGCGGTCTCCACGGGTGCGGCGAGGGTGATCGGGCCCAGCCGGACCGGATCGCTCACGCTCGTGCGACCGAACAGCAGCCCGAACGCGGTCATCGCGACCGCGACCGGGACCGCGCCGTACGCGTAGCGGTCGGCCCGCCAGGACAGCAGCAGCGCCACGGTCGTGCCCACGAGGAACACGATCAGCGCCGGCACCAGCAGGTTGCGGTAGGTGCCGACCGGCAGGTCGACGGTGACCAGATCCTTCCAGCCCAGCACGACACCGCCGACGAGTTCTTGGAGCCCGCGCAGCAGGTCGGTCGCGCCGCCGCGGGTGCGGCTGGGCACGGCCAGGGGAACCCCGACCAGCAGCACGAGCACCGTGAGCACTCCGGCGACCGCCCAGCCACCCCATCGGCGGCGGTAGGCCAGCACGGCCGTGGCGAGGGCGAGCAGGGCGGAGACCCCGACGAGGGTGAGGAACGCGGGCACCCGGTAGATCGGCCAGGCCGCGACGGCCGCGACGGCCACGCTCACAGCGACGTAGATGCTGCCGGCGAGGATGCGGTGCGCCTGTGCGGTCACGAGGTCGCCCCCCGAACAAGCAGGCCGGCGAGGTCTTCGAGCACGCCGACGGTGAGCACCGTGAGCGCCCCCATCGTCTGGGTGCGCGGATGCGCGCGCTCGTCGCAGACGACGGCGAGCACGATGGCGTCGCCCGGGAACGTGAGCGCCGCGCGGCGCAGCCGCGCCAGCCCCACCTGGGACCCGGCGACGACGACCGCGATCGACAGGCCCTCGTTGGCCTCGGCGGTGAGGCGGCACACCTCGTCGAACGGCATGGTGTTGGCGATGCGGTCGACGCCGCTGAAGCCGTCGAGCAGCGGCCGCGGCGCGGTCGCCGGGATGTGGCGGATGGCGCGCAGCCGCCCCTTGACCACGCGGGGGATCTCGGTGCCCACCACGATGTCGAGGTCGCGGGCGTCGTGGACGGCGCGCAGCGACAGCGACGCGGCGCAGCTCACGGCGAGCTCGAACTCCTCCGCGGAGGCGTACTCCGCCTCGGCCAGCCCGAGGACCACGGCCATGCGGGAGCGCCGCGTCTCCTCGTACTGGCGCACCATGAGCCGCCCGGTCTTGGCGGTGGACTTCCAGTGGATCTGCCGGCGCGCATCGCCCGCGGCGTACTCCCGGATGGCGTGGAACGAGATGTCGGCGTCGACGAGGCGCCGGGTCGCCGCACCGTCGAGATCGCGGATGAGACCGGCGCTCGTCGACGGCAGGGTCACGGTGCGGGGGTGCACGTACAGGTCGTGGTGATCGGCCAGCGCGTGCTCCCGGCGCAGCAGCCCGATCGGGTCGGAGCGGACGGTCGTGGCCGGGCCCACCACGACGATGCCGCGCGGCTGCGGCGGGATGTCGAGCATGTGCACCGTCGACTGATCGCGGCGCAGCAGCGGCACCCCGAACTCGACGAGGCCGTCGCCGACCGGCACGTCGATCCGACCCGGCAGCGCCGTGCGCGGGCCCACGTTGCGCACCGTCACGGTGGCCGCGACCCCGTTGCCGGCCACGACGCGCTCGTGACCGAGCGCCAGGTCGACCTCGTACGCGCGGGCGCCGAACAGGAACGGCACGCTGAGCGCGAGCAGTGCGACGGCCACCGCCCCGGCGATGATCCACTCCACCCAGCCGAACACCAGTCCCAGGACGAGCCCGGCGGTCGCCGCGGCGATGACGAGGACACCGGCCGGGCGCACCGTGCGCGCCGCCCACGCCCACCCCGTCCGCAGCGCCGTGCGCAGCACACGCCATGCGCGCGCGATGCGCACTGCGGCCCGCACGAGCGCGCGGTCGCGGGCCACGGTGACCTCGGTGCGCTCCCCCGACCGCGTGGCCGCCGCGGTGCGGGTCAGGCGCGTGTCGCTGAGCGTCATGGTCCGTCGCGGCGGGTCGGGGGCGGCACGTCGAGCAGCACCTGCCCGACGACGGCTTCGGCGGTGACGCCGTCGAACTCCGCCTCGGGGTGCAGGAGCAGCCGGTGCGCCAGCACCGGGACGGCCAGGCTCTTCACGTCATCGGGCGTCGCGTACGTGCGGCCGTGCGACGCGGCGGTGGTCCGGGTGGCGCGGGTGAGGGCGAGTGCACCGCGGATGCTGACGCCGAGACGGACCTCGTCGGCCGCGCGCGTGGCATCCACGATGCGGGCGATGTAGTCGAGCACGAGCGCGTCGACGTACACCTCGGCGGCGAGTTCGGACATGTTCACCAGCGCACCGGGGGTGATCACCGCCGGCAGGGTCTCGATCGCGGCGGCGGCGCCGTCGAGGATGCGCACGGTCGCCGCATGGTCGGGATAGCCGAGCGACGTGCGCATGAGGAACCGGTCGAGCTGCGCCTCGGGCAGCCGGTAGGTGCCGGCCTGCTCGACAGGGTTCTGGGTGGCCAGTACCAGGAACGGGGCGGCGAGGGTGTGGGTGACGCCGTCGATGGTGACGCGGCGCTCCTCCATGACCTCCAGGAGTGCCGACTGGGTCTTCGGGCTCGCGCGGTTGATCTCGTCGGCCAGCACGATGTTGGCGAACACCGGACCCGAGTGGAACTCGAACTCACCGGTCTTCTGGTCGTAGACGGTGATGCCGGTGATGTCGCCCGGCAGCAGGTCGGGGGTGAACTGGATGCGGGTGTTCGTGCCCTGCACGGACTGCGCGAACGCGCGGGCCAGCGACGTCTTCCCCGTGCCCGGCACGTCCTCCAGCAGCACGTGCCCTTCGCTGATCATCGCCGTCAGGACCAGTTCGACGACGTGCCGCTTGCCCAGCACCGCGCGCTCGACGTTGTCGGCCAGTTGGCCGAAGGTCTGCGCGAACCACGTCGCCTGCTCCTGTGTGATGGTCATTCGTCGTCCTCGTCGATGGGGTCAGCCGGCCGGCGCCGGGTCGGTCGGAGTCGGGTCGGGGGTCGGCGTGGGGTCGGGGGTGGGCGTCGGCGCCGGCGTGCAGGTGGCGGCGAAGGTCGCCTCGGCCCGGTCGAGGCGCCAGGCCGCGGGCCAGGACACCTCGACACCGATGCCGTCCACGCGCACCGCCGCGTCGGGCACGATCCACGGGTCGGAGCCGACCGGCAGTTCGGCGCCCGCCGCGTCATAGTACGTCAGCGAGCGTGCGGAGAACTCCACCGCGCCCTGCCCGTTGCTGGACGAGGCCTGCGGTGCGAGCCGTGCGCCCCCGGCGCACACGTCGACCCACCAGCGCGCCTGCACCTGGTAGGGAGCACTGAACCTCGACGGAGTCACCACCCCCCATTCGGACTGCCACCATCCCGACCGGTGCTCGTAGCGCACGCGGATGCCGGGGTCGGCGTCGAACACTCCAGTCGGGTAGCCGGAGAAGACGACGTCGTTCTCGTTCGGCACGCGCTCGCGCGAGGTCGGGGTCTCGTCGATCGTCCAGGCCGCCCGCTGCCCGTCGATGTGCACGTCGGGGCCGACCGTGAAGGTGTAGCCCTCCGGGGCGGCGGTGCTCTGCACCGCGCGCACCTCGCCGCGCACCGTGGCGCGCCCGTACGACCGACCGTCGAACCACGACTCGACGCACAGCACGAACGTGTACAGCCGCCCGTCGGGGAGATTGCGGAACGTGCGCTCGCGGCCGTCGGTCGACACTGTGCACTGTTCGCCGTCGGGCACGATGCCCCAGCGCAGTGACGCCCCGTCGCCGCCCGGTCGGGCCGCCCCGGAGGCCTGCACATCGGTGCGCCCACCGCCCACCGAGGTCGCCGTCAGGGTCAGCACGAGGTCGGTCGGCGCGCCGATGCCATTGGCGACGCCGGTGAGGGTTCCGGTGGGCGGCCCGGCCCCGGCGCCCGGCGGCACATCGAAGCGGGAGCGGGGGGTGACGGTGACGGTCGTCGCGGTGTTGGCACCCACCCGGAACGACGGCACGGTGACCGCGGTCTGGTCGCCGCCCACCGAGACGCGGATCGTCTCACCGGCGGGACTGGAGATCTCCAGCGACCCCGTGTTCGCGGCATCCACCCCGCTGATCTCCAGGGACACGACACCGCCGGCGCCGGCCGTGACCACGGGGGTGGCCCGCATCGCCGTCGGCGCGGTCGGGGCGTCGTAGGCCCACGCCGTCGTGCGCACCACACCCGCGGAGGGACCGACGGCGTTGACGGCGACCGCTTCGTAGACGCGCTGTTCGCCGTTGGGAGCGGCCAGTTCGGGGCACACGCCCTCCGGGTTGCACCGTGCGACGACCTCCCCGGCGTGGCGCACCTCGAACCCGGTGAGCGCGGGGTGGGCCGAGCGGGCGGGACCGGGGTCCACCCGCAGGGTGAGAGACCCGTCGGCATACGCGGTCTGGGTGAGGGAGGCCGGGGCGCGGGGGAAGCCGCGCAGGTCGAGCGTCAGGCTGCCGTCGCGGTCGCCGGCGCTCTGCCGGCCCTGGGCGTCGGCGACGGTGAACGTGGCCGGGCAGGTGCCACCCGGGGTCTCTCCGGTCCACGCCGCGCGCACGTGCGTCGCCGAGGCGACCGTGAACGTGACGCCGGTGCACGAGCCCGACGCGGCGACCGACAGGAGGCGCAGCGGGGTGCCCGGCAGCGGGTTGACCTCGCCCGCGGCCCCGACGACCCGGATCGTGCAGTCGGAGCCGTCTGCCTGGCTGCACTGCGCGGTCGTGGTGCCCCCGCGCGGCAGCTCCGACGGCGCCGCACCCACGCGCACCATGAGGCGCGCCGGGGCCACGCCGGCATGGCTGGTGACCTGCACGACGATGTACTCCGACGTGCCGGGCACCGCGTCGTCGTGGCCGGTGACGGTCAGCCGCGCCCCCGTCACGACCGCGTCGAACGAGCCGGCCGTGTTGTCGATCGCGTAGGAGATCGGTTCGGGATCGCCCTGCCAGGTGGTCATCGCCGTCAGGTCGTACTCGACGCTCTCGCCGGGGCCGACCGTGATCGAGGCGGCGGTCAGCGCCGGCTGCGGGTCGATCGGGGTGACCACGACCGGCACCGACAGCACCGTCCACGCGGCTTGACCGGGCAGGCGCACCGAGACGAGGCAGGCGTCGGTGAACGGCGCGCCCTCGCCCGCGGTGTAGCGGATGCCGGTGCCCGCCGCAGCCGCGCAGCGGGCCGCCTCACGCGCCCCGGAGGCCTCGACCGGACCGACTTCGATGGCCGCGTCGCGAGGCCGGGCGACCAGGTCGGCCATGTCCGCGGTCACTTCCCCGCCTTCGGCGACCTCGAGCGGGGGAACGCCGGCGCGCAGCGCCAGCGTCGGGTCGGCCGCGGCGGGCACCCGCAGGAAGCCGTACGTGACGATGGGCTCGTCGTCGATGTGCGCGGTCACCGAGAAGGGGATCAGCCGCGCTTCGGGGGTCAGCTCACCGCGGATGCGCGAGCCCGAGGCGCGGACGCCGTCGGGTGCGCCCCACAGGCCCAGTTCGAGGTCGCCGACCTCGCCGCCGGCCCAGGTGACCTTGTCGGTGAGCACGTCGACACCGGTCGCGAAGTCTTCGCGGTCTTCGACGGTGAGCACCGTGTCGGCCACCACGGGGTAGGCGGGCACCCGTTCGCGCACGACCTTCACGACGATCAGGCCTCGCGCCGTGTTCCCGGAGGTGGACTCGACGTCGTAGAGGAACGTCATCGTGCCCGGCTCGGGCCCGGCCGCGATCGTGACCGCGTCGTCGGTGGTGGAGCGGATACGCGCGGCGAGCGTCTCGTATTCGACGCTCGGCGTGCCGTCCAGTGCCGTCTCGGGCACGTCGGGGCGCACGTCGGTGAGGGTCAGCCGGCCGAGCATCGGGTCGAGGTCGTTGGCGAGGGGCTGCACGCGGATGACGTTGTCGACACCGGCCTGCACGTGCACGTAGTCGGTGTACGTGACCGGGGCGGGATTGGCGTCACCGCTGAGCACGCCGATGCGCACGACGGCCTCGCCGGTGGCACCGTCGGCGTCGACGACCCGGTAGCGGAACGAGTGCTGGCCGGCGTCGCCGGCAACGCTCGTGTAGACGAGGGCGCGGCCGTCGGCCGAGATCGCGGCCGAGCCGACGTCGGGCTGCTCGACGATGCTGTCCAGGCGCACGACATCGCCGTCGGGATCCATGCCGAACCCGTCGAACGGGATGGTGGTGGACAGTCCGCTGAGCACCCGGCCGGACAGGCTCGCCGGCACCGGGTCGCGGTTGGTGTCGTCGGCGAGCGCGCGCACCCGCACGGTGGCGGTGTCGACCAGGCTCGGTGCCCCCGTGGTGAACACGCCGTACTCGATCGTGTAGTCGCCGGGGGTCTCCGGAGCCAGGTAGCGCAGCACGTCGCCGGAGGCGAACGCGAGGGCGGCGCGCGACGACGAGGTGACCGTGTCGGGGTCGATGCGCGGCCGGCTGCCGGAGGGCGCCAGGTCGTTGTCCAGCACCGGGATGTCGACCTGCGAACCGGCCCGCACTACGACCGAGTCGTCGACGGCGATGGGGGCGACCTCGGGCGCCGGCGGCAGCAGGTAGACGGTGGCGACGCCCTCGACGGCCGCGCCTTCGTCGTTGGTGCCGTCGCTGACGCGGTAGCTCACGGTGCCGAGCAGGCCGGATTGATTGGATGCCGTGGTCCCCGACACCCGCAGCTGGCTCTGTGCCACGGCATCCACCGAGAGCGTCGCCCCGGGCGCCGGGTGGGCGACGACGTCGCTGAGCAGCAGCACGCGGCGGGTGGGATTGGACACCGCGGCGAACACGTCGACGGTCGCGTCGGCCTGCGGACGCACGAACGCGACCACCGGCGCGGTCGACAGATTCGGGGGCGCGTCGGCCGGCAGCAGGGTGATGCGGGCGATGCCGGTCGCCTCGCCGCCGGCACTGCCGACGGTGACCGAGACGCGGTAGGTGCCCGGCTCGGTCGCCGAGAAGTCGAACTGGGTCGTGCCGCCGACGACGGTGGCCGTCGCGGTGGCGTCGTCGAGCACGCGGGCGGCGGTCAGCGCGAGGTCGCCGGCGGTGCCGGTGACGTGGTCGGCGACGTCGACCGACAGCCGCGAACCCACGACGTCGACGACGGCGAACGACTGGATGTCGGGCTGTGCGGCGCCCAGCACCCGGACCGGCAGCGTGCCGGTGGCCTGCCCACCGCGGGCGTCGGCGACGGTGTAGGTCAGCGAGATCTGCTGGTCGCGTCCGGTGCCGTCGTCGGCGTGCTGGTAGACGACCTCGCCGGCCGGGGTGGCCGCCACCGTGCCCACCCCGGAGGGGTTGTGCACGTCGAGCAGCATGATGGGGTCGCCCTCGGGGTCGACCCAGTCGCCGAGGACGGGCACGGTGACCGTGCCGCCGCGCGCGACGGTCGCGCGGGGCTGCTGCTGGCCGCATCCGTCGACCCCGCACCACTCGGGGGGTGTGTTGACCGCGTCGGGGACCACGGTCAGCGTCACCGTGGCGGGTTCGGAGCGCAGCCCGTCGTCGGAGGTGCCGTCGGTGACCGTGTACGAGAACGTGGCGGTGCCGGTCGCGTCGGCGGCCACCCGCACCGCGAGCCGCTGCCGGTCGTCGGTGGTGGCCACCGAGCCGAAGGCGGGGTCGAGGCCGGTGACCGCATCGGGCTCGACGGCCAGCACGTCCTCGTTCGGGTCGTGGTCGTTGAGCAGCACCGGCAGCGGAACCAGGGCCCCGGGTCGCACCCCGAACGCGTCGGGCTCGGCCACCGGCGGGCGGGGGTCGATGACGGCGGGCGGCTCCTGGTCGCTGGGCTCGGCCGTGGACGGCGTGGTGTCCTCGAGCTCCCAGTCCTGGCTGGAGGGCAGCAGCCGTGCGTCGTCGACGGTCCACACCCAGCCCGACCGGGCGTCGTTGAGGATGAGGGCGTCGCCCGTGTCGATGAGCAGGGGGCGCCGCTGGGCCGGCAGCGTCTGCCCGCCGTAGTCGAGCGGCCGCGCCGTCCGCGAGTCCCACAGGGTGCCGGGCCCGGCGCCCTCCGGCAGCCACGCGGCGTAGACGGTGTCGCCACGCAGCACCGGCCGGGCCGGCGTGCCCCGCAGGGTGATGCCGTCGCCGAAGGCCAGTTCGGCCTCGCCGTCGTCGGTCGGCACGCGCACGAGCGCCGTCTCGTCGGCGAGGTAGACGGCGTCGGCGTCCGGTGCCGGACGGCTCAGCACGACGGCGCCGGTGGTGCCGGCGTCGGCGGCGCCGTCGGTCTCCCGCGTCCAGTAGCGTCCGTCGTCGGTGTCCACGAGCACCCAGTCATCGCCGGCGCTGGTGAGGGCGGGCAGGTCGGGGTCGGCGATGACCGGGTCCTCCCCCAGCACCGCGGAGGAGGCGATGTCGAACCGCAGCACGGTGCCGGCGGCGGCGGAGTAACTGAACAGCACGCCGCGCTCGTCCACGGTCACCGCCTCCGCGGCGTAGGGCGGGGTCTCGTCGTCGGGGCTGCGGAACGGGTCGACCTGCGCGTACGAGCGCGTCGACAGGCGGCCGGCGTACACGGCGCCGGCGTCGGTGCGGAACACCACGAAGTCGCCGGCGGTGGCCGTGTCCTGGGTGCCGGACGGCGCGGTGCCGGCGCCTTCGAGCCCCTGTGCGTCGAGGTCGCGGGGCAGCGACTCGTCGATGCGGATCACCTTGCTGTCACTGTCGGTGAACATGTAGCTGCCGGTGTCGGCCTCGACGATGCGGCTCGGGTTGGCCACGGTGCGCACCGTGTCGAGTTCGCCGACGGCGGTGTTCACGCGCGCGTAGCGCAGCCCGTCGGCCTGCAGCACCCAGACGGCCGCGTCCCGCGGCGGGGTGTCCTGCGCATCGAGACCCGGCCACACCACGCTCATGCCGGTCACCAGCGCGATCGCGGCGGCGGCCGCGCTCAGCCCCACGACGGTGCGGCGACGCATCACAGGCCCCCCAGCAGCACCGCGATCACCGCGCCGAGGGCGACGACCAGCGCCGCGAGCCCGCCGACCACCCACGGCCACCGCGGACGCTTCGGCGTCGCGGTCACCAGTTCGGAGTCCTCGTCGCGCGCGGGGCTGCCGGTGGAGTGGGTGACGCGGCGGGAGCGGTCGGGCAGGCTGCTGCGCACCGGCCCCCGCACGCGGGTGTCGGCGAAGTCCACCTCGGCGGCCACCGGCATCCACTCGTCGGTCGGCACCTCCAGCGGGGTGGGGGCGAGGCCCAGCGACCGCTGCACGGCGCGCACCGCCTCACCGAAGTCGCGGGCCGAGGCGTAGCGGTGCTCGGGCTCGCGGGCCATGGCGGTGGCCAGCACGCGCTGCAGTTCGTCGGGCATGTCGTCACGGGCGACGGGGACGAAGGTGGCGCGGGCGATACGGCGGCGGAGGTGATCGCGGGTGTTCTGGCCGCGCTCGCGGCGCTCGAACGGGCTGTGGCCGGCCAGCAGGGAGTAGATCGTGGCCCCGAGGCTCCACACTTCGCTGGCGACCGATCCCCCGCTGTGCTCGGCCACGACCTCCGGCGCGCTCCACGGGATCGACATCGCCAGCACCTCGCCCGGCGTGTGGCGGCGCAGTGACGACGAGATGCCGAAGTCGGCGAGCACCGCGGTGCCGAAGGTCGTGACGAGGATGTTGCTCGGTTTGATGTCGCGATGGATGAGCCCGGCCCGGTGCGCGGACTCGAGTGCGCCGGCCAGGCGCACGGCGATGGTCATGACCTCCTCGACGGGGATCCGCTCGAGCCGGTACCGCTGTGCCAGCGAGCCCGGGCAGTACTCCATGACGATGTACGGGCGGCCGTCAGCGGAGATGCCGGCCTGATAGACCGTGACGATCGCGGGGTGGGCCGACAGGTGTGCGAGCACGTCGGCTTCGGCGTTGAACATGCGCACCAGGTCGGGGTCGCGCTCGTCGGTGGGCAGCACCTTCACGGCGACGGCGCGCCGCGGCATGTCCTGCTGATAGAGGAAGACGTCGGCGAATCCTCCCGAGCCCAGCGGCCGCACGTAGTCGAGCCCGGGGAGGATCGGCGGGGTCGAGGGAAGCCTATGTGCCATGGCGCCCCTCACCGGTCGAAGAATGCGACGTTCGCCACACGGATGCCCTGGCCCCAGGATCCGGTGCGAGACGGGGCCATGCTAACAAAACCGGCCGCACGCGGCGCGTCCACGGACGCCGCGATGTCACGGTCCCGCGGCCCTGCGCGGTCAGGGCTCGGGCAGTCCCGGGTCGGCCCCGGGGTCGAAGGGGGCGTCGAGGGAACGGGTGAGCTCTTCGAGCATCGCCGCGATCTGCGGTTCGACGTACTCGCTGACGGCGGCCTGGATGCGCAGCCGGTGGTGGAGCAGGATCGCGCAGATCTCGCGACCGACCATGTTCGCGTAATCGTCGGCGAGGGTGACCTCCTGGCGCAGGGCGGCCTTGGCCTCCTCCGACAGGGGCGGCAGGGCCGGCACCTCGGCGGCGGCCTGCTCGGCCAGGCCCGAGATCGTGAACAGGAACGGCTGCCCCGGCACCGGGTCGGGGTCCAGCGGCATCCCCTCGAACTCGGGGGCGAGGCCCTCGGCCGGCCGGTAGCTGCGCGCCCGGTTGCGCTCGGCCTGCTGGTCGAGCTCGGCCTGCAGCATGGGGAGGTTGCGCGAGGTGTACTCCGCGACGGCGTGGTCGACGATCGTCTTCATGCGGGTGGACAGGCCGTGCTGCACGCCGTGCGGCACGTCGGCGCCGAGCCCGGCGGCCGACAGCACCGGCGATCCGATGCACCGCCGGCACGGGGCGACCCGGCCGCGGTGCGTGGCCGGCTCCCAGCGCGGGAGCCACCGCAGCCAGGCGTCCACCGCCTGGCTGACCTGGGTCTCGATCGACCGCTCCACGGCATCCATTGTTCCGTGTTCCACCCGATCTCGCAGGGATGCCGCTGTCATCGGCGAGGCGCGGGGCGCCCGGCGCGTCAGAGTTCGTCGTCCTCGTCGGACTCCCAGGGCCACCGCGGGCGTTCGGCGCGGGTGCGCACGAGGGCGACACCCACCCAGCCGGCGATGAAGGCGACGACGGCGAGGATGGCGCCGAACCACGACACGATGAAGGCGCCGGCGGCCGCGGCGGCCAGCGCCAGGCTCTCCCCGGCGAACACCGCCCCGAACCACAGGCCCACGAGGTAGGCGAGCACGGCGGCGATCATGACGATCACGGACACCGTGTAGGTGGGCCGCGGGCCGCGCAGGGCGATCAGCAGCACGCCGAGCACGGCGAGGGTCGACAGGCCGGCGGCGACGGCACCGGGAAGGTTGCCCAGCCCCTCGGTGCCGATGACCTCCTGGTCCAGCAGCAGGCTCGCGACGCCGAGCGCCGCGACCAGCAGCGCGAAGAACCCGACCGTGGCCAGCGCGGCGGCCACCGGCGGTCGGATCCCCGGTTGCGACATGTCAGCCCTGGTGCAGCTGCGGACCGGCCTCGAGGGTCCGCTCGTACTCGCGCTGGGCCTCGCGGTTCAGCTCGGTCACGCGGCGACCGCGGGCGGCCACCCAGGCGCCGAACCAGATGGTCAGCTCGCGGCCGATGATGAAGGCGACGATCGCGAGCGGGGCCAGCAGCTGGCTGTCGACGAGGTCGGCGCCCTCCTGGGCGGTGAGCGTCCAGAACGGGGCCTGGAACAGCTGACCGAGCAGGTGTCCGCCGTAGGAGACGGCACCCACGAGCAGGCCGAAGATCACCCAGTAGCCCCAGCGGCCGCGGTTGATGATCGCGCCCAGCAGCCAGAACCCGAGGAAGAAGACGACCACCGGCACCCAGAACCACCACGTGGTCAGGGCGCCGAGGGCCTCCTGGCCGAGGGTGTCGATCGTGATGCTGCCGTCGCCGAGGCCGAAGCCGAGCGCGGCGGCGAGGTACAGCACGCCGAATGACACGGCGGCGAGCAGGCCGATCGCGCCGGCCGCGCCGCGGTTGCCGCGCGGGCGCGGCGCCTCCGGGGCCTGCACGAAGATCGGCTGCGGGGTCGCGTACGCGGTGGCCGGGGCAACCGGTTCGCTCGCGGTGACGGCGTCGCCGGTCGCGGCGGTGCCGGCGGTGGCCGCCCCCGCGTACACGGCGGTGTCGCGCTCGGCGTCGGGCCGGTAGAGCGGTTCGGATGCCGCGGGCTCGGACGCCGCGACGGAGACGTCTTCGGTGGCGGCCGGCTGCGGCTCTGGGGTTCCGGCCGGCTCGGCGGCGGGCGCCGTGGCGGCGGGGACGTAGCCGGCTTCGGCGTAGGCGGCGTCGAGGTCGGCGTCGCTCATCCCGGCGTCGGTGGTGTCGGCCGCGGGGGCGACGGGGGTCTCACCGGTCGCGGCCTTGGCCTCGGCGCGGGTCTGCGGCGTGTCGTCGCCGTCCGCGACGGCCCGGTCACCGGCATCCATCTGGGCGAGTTCTTCGTCGCTCACGGCGTCGCGAGAAGCAGCCTCGGCCTCGGCCAGGCCCTCGTGCGCACGCCCGACGACGTCATCGACCGAGCCGGCGTCCGCCGTGCTGTCGTCGACCGGCTCACCGTACTTGGGGTCGCTCATGCGATGTGCTCCTCACGCGGGGCGATGCGCCGCCGCAGTGCGAGAGTAGCCGCACGCACGCCGCCAGCGCCGCAGGCATGCCGAGTGTCGGCGGCCCCGCCCGGTGCGGGCCGCTTATCGTGGAACGACCATGCCCCGCCTCACACCGCTGCTCGCGCCCTTCGCCCTCGCGGCGGCACTGGTGCTGACCGGGTGCGTGCCGGAGGCCGAACCGACCCCGGAGGTCACCGTCGCCGAACCGGCGCCGACGCCGACGCGCACGACCGCTCCCCCCGAGGCCGGTGACCCCGTGCCGTCGGGACCGGTCATGTCGATGACGGTGCTGCCCACCGACTGCGAGCAGATGCTCGACGACGCGGTGCGCGCGCAGCTGGCCGACGTGCCGCTGAACGACCCGAGCTTCGGCCCGAGCGGCGTGCTGCCCGACCGATCGCTGCGCTGCGTGTGGTCGATGCCCGGGTCGCAGACGACGCGGCTGATCACGACCGTGAACTACGCGCCGGAGCAGCCGGTGCTGGACTACCTCAACGTGCTGATGGCCGACGGGTTCGTCTGCTACGAACCGGCGGGCGGCCTGCGCTGTGAAGCGACGTGGGAGAACGAGACGGCGCCGGTGACCGACGGGCGCACCCTGTTCTATCGCGACGGCGTGCTCATCGACACCCAGTACTCCAACCTGGCGCCGGCCGGATACACGAACGCGATCATCCGGTCACTCTGGCCGGAGGAGTGAGCCCGGCTCACTGCGGGCGCCGGTGAATTCGCCGGGCAGGTGAACGGTGCCGCCCGGCTCAGGACTCGGCGGTCGCGGCGGGCGTCGGCGCGGCGACGAACACCCGGTCGGCGACGCGGCGGGTGTAGTCGGCCGGGTACCACCCGGTCTGCGAGGTCGACAGCCACAGACCCCCACCGGTCTCGATCGTCTCGACGAGGTCGCCGTCTTCACGCACGCAGCGCACCCGCGCGTGGTGCTCGGCGCACTCGAACCCGAGGCCGGGCAGCGCCGCGGTGGCGATGGCCCCGGCATCCGTCGCCACGGCGGCGACCGTCGTGTGGATCTCGCCGCTGTCGCTGATCCAGTCGCACGTCATGCGGACGTCGGGCTGCAGCGCGTCGGTGACCGAGGTGGCGGTGGTGGTCGGGGCGTCGCGCGAGGGCATGAGGACCGAGCCCGGAGTCCAGGTCAGTGACGACCACAGGGCGTCGACGTACAGGTGGCGGCACTCGGCCGGCTCGAACGGGTCGAGATCGTCGACGGTCTCGGCATCGTCGTCGGGCGCGTTCTGCTGTGCGACCCAGTCGACGGTGGCCGGTAGCAGCGGCAACGCGAGGTAGGCCAGGCCCGCGACGACGCCGGCGCACAGCAGACCCACGATCCACGCGAAGACCGCGTTCCTGCCCGCCACTCGTGCCACCCCTTCACCGTACGCGGCCACGCCCCATTCGCCGCGAGCCGCGCCACACCCGCGGCGCTCGCCGCGCCGCAGCCCAGTTGCGCGAGCCGCCTAGCTGCGTACGAGCCGCCTGGCTTCGTACCGCACAAAGGTAGGCGGCCCGCACAGAAGTAGGCGGCTCGCGATCGTGTTGCGCGCTGCACGCGAAGCGCCCGCGGCGCGCGCGGCGGCACGTCCCAGTTACGCGAGCCGCCTAGCTGCGTACGAGCCGCCAGGCTTTGTACCGCACAAAGGTAGGCGGCCCGCACAGAAGTAGGCGGCTCGGCGACAAGGCGGGAGGCGGAGCCGCAGGCGGCGGAGCCGCCGGCTCGCAGAACGACGAAGGCCCCGGACCGTGCGGTCCGGGGCCTTCGCGTCACACGGGGTGACTCAGTTGTACGTGCCGGGCGTGAAGTCGTCCGTCGAGAAGCTGTCGAAGTCGACGTAGCTCAGGTCGGTGTCGCTGTACGCGCCGTCCGAGGCGAAGATGCGGTTGGGGTACCGCTCGCTCTTGGCCTCCTCCGTCGCCTCGACCACGACGTTGCGGTACTTCGCAAGGCCGGTGCCGGCGGGGATGAGCTTTCCGATGATGACGTTCTCCTTGAGGCCCACCAGCGGGTCGGTCTTGCCCTCCATGGCCGCCTGCGTCAGGACGCGGGTGGTCTCCTGGAACGACGCGGCCGACAGCCACGACTCGGTCGCCAGCGATGCCTTGGTGATACCCATCAGCTCGGGGCGACCCGAAGCGGGGCGCTTGCCGGCGGCGACGGACTCACGGTTGATCTGCTGGTAGCGCTTGAAGTCGACCAGCTCACCGGGCAGCAGCGGGGTGTCGCCGTGGTCGACCACGGTGACCTTCCGCAGCATCTGGCGGACGATGACCTCGATGTGCTTGTCGTGGATCGGCACACCCTGCGAGCGGTACACGCCCTGCACGCCGTTGACGAGGTACTTCTGCACCTCGCGGGCGCCCATGACGCGCATGACCTCCTTGGGGTCGAGCGTGCCGACCTGCAGCGGCTGGCCGACGCTCACGTGCTGGCCGTCCTCCACCAGGAGGGTGGCGCGCTTGAGCACCGGGTACACGTGCGGCTCGTCGCCGTTGTCGGGCGTGAGGATCACCTTGCGGGACTTGTCGGTCTCGTCGATGGTGATCCGGCCGTCCGACTCGGCGATCGGGGACGCACCCTTGGGGGTACGCGCCTCGAACAGCTCCTGCACACGGGGCAGACCCTGCGTGATGTCGTCCGCACCGGCGGTACCACCGGTGTGGAAGGTACGCATCGTCAGCTGGGTGCCGGGCTCACCGATCGACTGGGCCGCGATGATGCCGACGGCCTCGCCGATGTCGACGAGCTTGCCGCTGGCCAGCGAACGGCCGTAGCACTTGGCGCAGACGCCGACCGCCGAGTCACAGGTCAGCACCGAGCGGACCTTGATGGTCTCGATGCCGCCGGCGACCAGCTTGTCGATGAGCACGTCGCCCACGTCGTCGCCGGCCGCGGCCAGGACGGTGCCGGACGCGTCGACCACGTCGGCGGCCAGCGTGCGGGCGAACACCGAGTTCTCGACGTTCGCGTCGCGCACCAGCGTGCCGTCGGCAGCCGGGGCGGCGATGACGAACTCGAGGCCCTTGGTGGTCGCGCAGTCCTCCTCGCGGATGATGACATCCTGCGAGACGTCCACCAGGCGTCGGGTCAGGTAACCCGAGTCGGCGGTACGGAGGGCCGTGTCGGCCAGACCCTTACGGGCACCGTGCGTCGCGATGAAGTACTCCGCCACGCTCAGCCCCTCGCGGTACGAGGAGATGATCGGACGCGGGATGATCTCACCCTTCGGGTTGTTCACCAGGCCACGCATACCCGCGATGTTGCGGATCTGCAGCCAGTTACCACGCGCACCCGACGACACCATGCGGTTGATGGTGTTGTCCTCGGGGAAGTTGTCGCGCATCGCCCTCTGGATCTCGTCGGTCGCCTCGGTCCAGATCTTGATGAGCTCCTGACGACGCTCGGCGTCGGTGGTGAGACCCTTCTCGAACTGGCCCTGGACCTTCGCGGCCTGCTTCTCGTAGCCGGCGACGATCTCCGCCTTGTTGGGGGGCGTGAGGATGTCGGACAGCGCCACGGTGACACCCGAACGGGTAGCCCAGTAGAAGCCGGCGTCCTTGATGCGGTCGAGGGATGCCGCGACCTCCACCTTCGGGTACTCCTCGGCCAGCTTGTTGACGATCTGCGACAGCTTGCCCTTGTCGGCCTGGCCGCGCACGAAGGGGTAGCCCTTCGGGAGCGTGTCGTTGAAGATCGCCTGACCCAGCGACGTGTCGACGAGACCGTGGCGCTCGTAGCCCTCGGGGGCTTCGCCCTCGAGGAAGGTCAGACCGGGGATGCGGATGCGGACCTTGGCCTGCAGGTCGAGGGTGCCCTCGTCCTTGGCCAGGATCGCCTCGGCGACCGAACCGAACGCACGACCCTCACCGGTGGCGCCCTCCTTGACCGTGGTCAGGTGGTGCAGACCGATGATCATGTCCTGCGAGGGCAAGGTGACCGGACGGCCGTCCGACGGCTTGAGGATGTTGTTCGACGCGAGCATCAGCACGCGGGCCTCGGCCTGGGCCTCGACCGACAGCGGCAGGTGCACGGCCATCTGGTCACCGTCGAAGTCCGCGTTGAAGGCGGCACACACGAGCGGGTGCAGCTGGATGGCCTTGCCCTCGACGAGCTGCGGCTCGAAGGCCTGGATGCCCAGGCGGTGCAGGGTGGGCGCGCGGTTGAGCAGCACGGGGCGCTCGCGGATGATCTCCTCGAGCACGTCCCACACCTCGGGACGGGTGCGCTCGACGGCACGCTTGGCGGCCTTGATGTTCTGCGAGTGGCCCAGGTCGATCAGGCGCTTGATGACGAACGGCTTGAACAGCTCGAGCGCCATCTGCTTGGGCAGACCGCACTGGTGCAGCTTCAGCTGCGGACCGACGATGATGACCGAACGGCCCGAGTAGTCCACGCGCTTGCCGAGCAGGTTCTGGCGGAACCGGCCCTGCTTGCCCTTCAGCATGTCGGACAGCGACTTGAGCGCACGGTTGCCGGTGCCGGTGACCGGGCGGCCGCGGCGGCCGTTGTCGAACAGCGCGTCGACGGCCTCCTGCAGCATCCGCTTCTCGTTGTTGACGATGATCTCGGGGGCGCCGAGGTCGATCAGGCGACGCAGACGGTTGTTGCGGTTGATCACACGGCGGTACAGGTCGTTCAGGTCGCTGGTGGCGAAGCGGCCACCGTCGAGCTGGACCATCGGACGCAGCTCCGGCGGGATCACCGGGACGACGTCCAGAACCATGGATGCCGGGGTCATGCCGGTCTGCAGGAACGAGTTGACGACCTTCAGGCGCTTGATCGCACGGATCTTGCGCTGGCCCTTGCCCTCGGAGATCTGCAGGTGCAGCGACTCGGCCTCGGCGGCCAGGTCGAACGACTCGAGGCGACGCTTGATCGACTCGGCGCCCATGTACGCCTCGAAGTACTGGCCGAAGCGGTCCTGCAGCTCCTGGAAGACGTCGTCCTCCTGCTTGAGCTGGCCGACCTCGAGCGTGCGGAACTCCTCCCACATGCGCTCGAGCTTGGCGATCTGCTCGTCAGATCCCTTGCGGATCTGCGTCATCTCCTTCTCGGCGGCGTCCTTGACCTTCTTCTTCTGGTCGGCCTTGGCGCCTTCCTCCTCGAGCGCGGCCAGCTCCTCCTCCAGCTTCTGGAGGCGGGCTGCGACCTTCGCGTCGCGGCGGTCGCCGAGGTTCTTGATCTCCAGGCGCAGGTTGGCCTCGTGGGTCGGCAGGTCGCGGTGGCGCGCTTCCTCGTCGACCGAGATCACCATGTAGGCGGCGAAGTAGATGACCTTCTCGAGGTCCTTCGGCGCCATGTCGAGCAGGTAGCCCAGGCGCGAGGGCACGCCCTTGAAGTACCAGATGTGGGTGACGGGGGCGGCCAGCTCGATGTGACCCATCCGCTCGCGGCGGACGGAACTCTTGGTGACCTCCACGCCACAGCGCTCGCAGACGATGCCCTTGAAGCGGACACGCTTGTACTTGCCGCAGGCGCACTCCCAGTCCCGCGAGGGGCCGAAGATCTGCTCGCCGAACAGACCGTCCTTCTCGGGCTTGAGGGTGCGGTAGTTGATGGTCTCGGGCTTCTTGACCTCGCCGTACGACCAACGACGGATGTCGTCGGCGGTGGCCAGACCGATGCGAAGCTCATCGAAAGTGGTTGACTCGAGCACTCGTTCTCCTGTGTCTCAAAAAAATCTGTCGCGTCGGCCTGGTTCAGATCTCGTCGATCGACGAGGACTCGAACCGGGTGGAGATGTTGATGCCGAGCTCTTCCGCCGCGCGGAAAGCCTCGTCATCCGTGTCGCGGAGGTTGACCGCCGTGCCGTCGGCGCCGAGGACCTCGACGTTCAGGCAGAGCGACTGCATCTCCTTCATGAGCACCTTGAAGGACTCGGGGATGCCGGGCTCCTGGATGTTCTCGCCCTTGACGATGGCCTCGTACACCTTGACGCGACCCACGATGTCGTCGGACTTGATCGTGAGCAGCTCCTGCAGCGCGTACGCGGCACCGTAGGCCTCGAGGGCCCACACCTCCATCTCACCGAAGCGCTGGCCGCCGAACTGCGCCTTACCACCGAGCGGCTGCTGGGTGATCATCGAGTACGGACCGGTCGAACGCGCGTGGATCTTGTCGTCCACGAGGTGGTGCAGCTTCAGGATGTACATGTAGCCGACCGAGATCGGAGCCGGGAACGGCTCGCCGGAGCGGCCGTCGAACAGCTGCGTCTTGCCGCTGGAGTCGATCAGGCGGTCGCCGTCACGGGTCGGGAGCGTCGAGTCGAGCAGACCCGCGATCTCCGACTCGAAGGCACCGTCGAACACCGGCGTGGCGACCTTGGTGCCCGGGGCGCCCTCACGCGCCTCCTCGGGCAGGTCGGCGGCCCACTCGGGGTTGCCCTCGACCTTCCAGCCCTGCTTGGCGATCCACCCGAGGTGGGTCTCCAGCACCTGGCCGAAGTTCATGCGGCCGGGGATGCCGAGCGGGTTGAGCACGACGTCGACGGGGGTGCCGTCGGCGAGGAAGGGCATGTCCTCGACGGGGAGGATCTTCGCGATGACACCCTTGTTGCCGTGACGGCCGGCGAGCTTGTCACCCTCGGTGATCTTGCGCTTCTGGGCGATGTAGACCACGACGCGACGGTTGACGCCCGAGCCCAGCTCGTCGTCGCCGTCCTCGGCGTTGAACTCCTTGACGGCGATGATCGTGCCCTCTTCACCGTGGGGCACCTTCAGCGACGTGTCGCGGACTTCGCGGCTCTTCTCGTTGAAGATCGCGCGCAGCAGGCGCTCCTCGGCGCTCAGCTCGGTCTCACCCTTGGGCGTGACCTTGCCGACGAGGATGTCACCGGGACGCACCTCGGCACCGATGCGGACGATGCCGCGCTCGTCGAGGTCCTTCAGCAGGTCGGGGCTGACGTTGGGGAGGTCACGGGTGATCTCCTCCTTGCCGAGCTTCGTGTCCCGGGCATCCACCTCGTACTCCTCGATGTGGATCGAGGAGAGCGTGTCGTTCTTGACGAGCTCCTGGCTGAGGATGATGGCGTCCTCGAAGTTGTGGCCCTCCCACGTCATGAACGCGACGAGGAGGTTCTTGCCGAGCGCCAGCTCGCCGTTCTCCGTCGACGGGCCGTCGGCGATGACCTCCCCAACCTCGACGCGCTCACCGGCCGAGACCACGACGCGCTGGTTGTACGAGGTGCCCTGGTTGGAGCGGTCGAACTTGCGCAGGAAGTAGTCCTGCGTGCCGCCCTCGTCGAGCTGGACGGTGACCACGTCGGCCGAGACCTCGGTGACCACACCGGCCTTGTCGGCGGTGATGACGTCACCGGCGTCGATCGCGGCGTAGCCCTCCATACCGGTGCCGACCACGGGCGACTCGCTGCGCAGCAGCGGCACCGCCTGACGCTGCATGTTGGCACCCATGAGGGCGCGGTTCGCGTCGTCGTGCTCGAGGAAGGGGATGAGGGAGGTCGCCACCGACACCATCTGGCGCGGGGAGACGTCCATGTAGCCGATCTCGTCGACCGGGAACAGGTCGACCTCGCCGCCCTGGCCGCGACGGGCCAGCACGCGCTCGGCCGTGAACGAACCGTCCGCGGTGAGCTCGGCGCCGGCCTGGGCGACGATGTAGTCGCTCTCCTCCGACGCGGTGAGGTAGTCGATCTGCTCGGTGACCTTGCCGCCGACGACCTTGCGGTACGGCGTCTCGATGAAGCCGAACGCGTTGATGCGCGCGAACGACGCGAGCGAGCCGATCAGGCCGATGTTCGGACCTTCCGGCGTCTCGATCGGGCACATGCGGCCGTAGTGCGACGGGTGGACGTCACGGACCTCGACGCCGGCGCGCTCACGCGACAGACCGCCGGGGCCCAGCGCCGACAGGCGGCGCTTGTGGGTCAGACCGGCCAGCGGGTTGTTCTGGTCCATGAACTGCGACAGCTGCGAGGTGCCGAAGAACTCCTTGATCGCGGCCACGACCGGGCGCACGTTGATCAGGGTCTGCGGCGTGATCGCCTCGATGTCCTGCGTGGTCATGCGCTCGCGGACGACGCGCTCCATGCGCGACAGACCGGTGCGGACCTGGTTCTGGATCAGCTCGCCGACCGCGCGGATGCGGCGGTTGCCGAAGTTGTCGATGTCGTCGACGTCGAGACGGATCTCGGCCGGCTTGCCGCCGCGGACGCCCTCGTACGACGTGTCGCCGCGGTGCAGGCGAACCAGGTACTTGATGGTCGCGACGATGTCCTCGACGGTCAGCACCGAGTCGGTGAGCGGAACGTCGACGCCGAGCTTCTGGTTGATCTTGTACCGACCGACCTTGGCCAGGTCGTAGCGCTTCGGGTTGAAGTAGAAGTTGTCCAGCAGCGCACGCGCGGCCTCGGCGGCCACCTGCTCGCCCGGACGGAGCTTGCGGTAGATGTCGCGGAGCGCGTCCTCCTTGGAGAGGATCGTGTCCTTGCTCAGGGTGTCTTCGATCGACTCGATGCCGGCGAACTCGGCGAGGATGTCCTCGCTGGTCAGGCCGAGGGCCTTGAGGAAGACCGTGACCGACTGCTTGCGCTTGCGGTCGATGCGCACGCCCACCTGGTCGCGCTTGTCGATCTCGAACTCGAGCCAGGCGCCGCGCGAGGGGATGATGCGCGCCGAGACGATGTCCTTGTCACTGGTCTTGTCGGGGGTCTTGTCGAAGTAGACACCCGGCGAGCGCACGAGCTGCGACACGACGACGCGCTCGGTGCCGTTGATGATGAACGTGCCCTTGGCGGTCTGGAGCGGGAAGTCGCCCATGAAGACCGTCTGGGTCTTGATCTCACCGGTGAGGTGGTTCATGAACTCGGCCTCGACGTACAGCGGGGCGGCGTAGGTCTTGCCGCGCTCCTTGCACTCCTCGATCGAGTACTTCTCCGGCTCGAGGTACGGGTTCGTGAACGAGAGCTGCATGGTCTCGCCGAGGTCCTCGATCGGCGAGATCTCCTCGAAGATCTCCTCGAGGCCGCTCACGGTGGGGACATCGGTGCGGCCCGCGGCCTGAGCCTCGGCGAGGCGGGCCTTCCAGGCGTCGTTGCCGACGAGCCAGTCGAACGACTCCGTCTGCAGCGCGAGGAGGTCGGGGACCTCCAGCGTGTCGGAGATCTTGGCGAAGGACGTGCGGGAGACCCCGCGGCCGTTCTTCTTGGTGGTGGAATTGGTTGCGTTGGGCGCAGCAGCCAAGGGATTACCTCCATGAGCCCGGGCAGGGCTGGTTTCCTTGTCGTCAGGTGGAGTGCTCCCGGATCCGAACACCTGCATCACGCGCCGTCGCGGGGCGACGGGGCGCAGGCACAAGCCGACCACCATATGAAGGCAAGGGGGAAGGGAGCGCAACTACCCACTATAGACCGCGCGACGCGCCATGGCAAGCGGGATCCTTGACGAGTTTCGGCTGCTGAGGTATAAGACGCGCGGGACGGCCGGTACGGCGTGTGCCGAGCGGCCCGTACGGCCGGATGCGGGGGGCCGTAAGGCAGGACGCGGGCGGCCTGTACGGCAGGATCGAGGCATGGTGACGACGTTGCGGCCCTGGCATCCCGGCGATGCGACCGCGTTGTGGGAAGCCGTGGCATCCACCCCCGACCTGGACCGGCAGTTCGGCGGATGGCGTCCGGAGTCGGTCGAGGACTGCGTGGATTTCATCGGACAGCACCTGGTGATGTCGCCGCAGACGGAGAACTGGGCCATCAGCGTCGACGGTCGGGCCGTGGGGCACGCGGGCATCAGCGCGATCGAGCACCGGCATGACAGCGGGTGGGTGTACTACTGGCTCGCGACCGGCGCACGCGGGCGGGGACTCGCGACGCGCGCGCTGGCCACACTCGCGATGCGGGCGTTCGACGATCTCGGACTCTTCCGGCTCGAGCTGGCGCACCGCGTGAACAATCCGGCCTCGTGCGCGGTCGCGCTACGGGCGGGCTTCGCCGTCGAGGGCGTCGAACGACAGAAGCTGCGCTACGACGGCGAGCGCTTCGACACCGAGACGCACGCGCGGCTGCGCACCGATCCCGTGCCGGAGGTCCAACTGCTGCCGTTCGCGGACTGACCCGGAGCCCGGGTGCCGCCGTGAGTCCAGGATTCCAGCACGAGTCGGCGGTGCCGACGTGGTGTCTCACCGTGGATGCCGGGACTGGACAGACGGGCCGAAGGTGCTCGGCGTGCGGACCCCGACGTGTCAGATCACGGGGCGGGCGTGGCGGAAGCGGATGCGGGTGCCCGGCCGTGCCTGGGCGAGGGCGTCGCGCGTCGGGTCGCTGGCCACGGCGATGACGGGATAGCCGCCGGTCACGGGGGCGTCGGGGCCGAAGATCACCGGTTGCCCGCTCGGTGGCACTTGGATCGCACCCGGCAGCATGCCCTCACTGGGCAGCTCGCGGGCGTCGGCCCGGGGCAGCGCAGGGCCGTCCAGCCGGATGCCGACGCGATCGGCCTGGTGGGACACGGTCCACTCGATGTCGAACAGGGCGTCGCGGGCGACGGGCGTGAACCAGTCCGCACGGGGACCCGGCGCCAGCTCGAGTTCGATGAGGTCGTCGGCCGGCGGACCCCACGGATGCAGGACTTCGACCGGGATCGGTCCCGTCGCCGCATCGCCCAGTCGCAGGATGTCGCCTGCGGCCAGGGGCGCCGGTCCGAGGCCGGACATCGTGTCGGTCGCGCGCGATCCGGCCGCGGCGGGCACGTCGAAGCCGCCGCGCACGGCGAGATACCCGCGGGCGCCGTGCGCGAACCAGTCGATGTGCAGTTCGGCGCCCGCCGGCCA
The DNA here is from genome assembly GCF_053586795.1 of Microbacterium pollutisoli. NCBI lineage: Bacteria > Bacillati > Actinomycetota > Actinomycetes > Micrococcales > Microbacteriaceae > Microbacterium > Microbacterium pollutisoli. Next base: position 28,508 of record NZ_JBNYWT010000004.1, on the reverse strand, counting down.
TTCATGCGCCTCGTAGGGGTCGACCTCGCGGCCGCCCAGGCGGATCGGCCCCCACGCGCCGGTGACGGCACACCACAGGTCGCGCTGCGCGACGGCGCGAAATCCGCCCATCGTGATCTCGATGCCCGCCGCGTGCTCGTCGTTTCCCACCAGGCGGTGGGCGGTGCGCAGGGCGGCGCGGTCGGCCGCACCCGACAGGGCGATCCCCTCCGCGGCGTGGCCGGGTCGCCCCTGGTCCTGCACGGTCGCCCGCAGCCCCGGCTCGACGACCCGCAGCGCCGCCGCCCCGCTGTGGGGCCCACCCTCCCCGCGAGAGAACAACTGCGCGCCGAAAGCGTGGGTATCACCCGTTCTCTCGCCCTCCCGTTGTTCTCTCGCCGGAGTGGTGGGGTTCGCACCGGCCGTCGGGACGAGCGCGGGAGTGGCGGGGGTCGCACCGGTCGGCCGGCCGCCCGCGGCGCCGGCGGCGGCGGGGCGGGTGGGGCGGAAGCGCACGCGCGCCCCGGGGGTCAGCAGCGCCGGCTGGGCGGCGGCGGGATCGAACAGGGTGGCCGCGGTCGTGCCGATGAGCTGCCATCCGCCCGGGGTGTCCCGCGGGTAGGCACCGCTGAACTCCCCCGCGAGCCCCACGGCGCCGGCCGGCACCCGGGTGCGCGGACTGGCCCGGCGCGGCACGTCGAACGGCCAGTCGTCGCTGACCAGGTATCCGAACCCCGGCGCGAATCCGGTGAAGGCCACCGTCCACACCGCCGCGGCATGCCGCTCGACGAGTTCCTCGGGCGTCACCCCCACCAGCGCGGCCGTCTCGGCGAGATCCGCGCCGTCGTACACGACCGGCAGGTCGACGACCGCGGCCTGCGCACCGCCCGACGGCGGTCGGGGCGCGGCGACCCCGGCATCCACCCACGCGCGGGCCGCCACCAGGGGCAGCGCGACAGGGTCGACGTGCACGAGCACCGTGCGCGCGGCAGGCACCAGGTCCACCACCCCCTCCGGCATGGATGCCGCGAGGCGGCCGTGCAGGTCGAGAACAGCGTCGAGCGCGTCGACCTCGAGCAGCAGCGCGCGATCGCCGAACGGCAGGATGCGGGGCGTCATGGCGGTGTCCTCACTCACCCGCACCGGATCACCACGGCGCCCGCACCTCCACGCCGGCGGCGTCGAGCGCTGCGCGCACCGCGCGGGCCATGGCCACCGCGCCGGGAGAGTCGCCGTGCACGCACAGCGATGCCGCCCGGACGGCGACCTCAGCACCCTCGGACGTGGTCACGACGCCGTCGGTCGCCAGGCGCACCGCGCGGGCGGCGACCTCCTCCGGGTCGTGGAGCAGCGCGTCGGGCCGACCGCGCGGCACGAGTGAGCCGTCGGCGAGGTACCCCCGGTCGAGGAACGCCTCGCGGCGGAACGGCAGTCCGCGGGTCTGCGCCGCCCGCTCGATCGCGCCGCCGAGGCCGAGGACCGGCAGGGCCCGGCCCAGGTGTCCGGAGATGTCGGCGACGGCCGACGCCACGGCATCCGCCGCGCGCGCGTCGCCGACGACCGAGTGGTAGAGCGCGCCGTGCGGCTTGACGTAGCGCAGGTCGGCTCCGGCATCCATGAGGGCACGCAGCTGCGCCCGCACCTGGTCGCGCAGGACGCCCGGGTCGACCGCCTGCGCGACGCGGCCGAACCCCGCTGGATCGACGAACGACGGGTGCGCTCCGACCGCCACGCCGAACCGCCGGGCACGATCGACGGCTTCGCGCATGGACGCGGTGTCGCCGGCGTGGCCGCCCGCGGCGACCGAGGCGCTGGAGATGACCGCGAACATGGCCTCGTCGTCGGCGGTGGGCACCCCGTCGACGGTCTCGCCGAGGTCGGCGTTGAGGTCGATCGTCACCATATCGCCACGGTACCCGGCGCGGCGCCCGGCTGGATCCGGACGAGGCGACGGCGCAACGCCCGGCGGGACCCGGAGGGGGCACCGCCGCGTCACGAGTGCATAAAGACCACGGCGCGGGCCATGCGCACGGCGGCGCGAGCAGGCAGGATGGTCGCATGCCGATCGAGACCCGCCCCGCCACTGCGACGCCCCTGCTCCAGGTGCGCGACATGGCGGTCGACTTCCACACGCTCGAGGGACCCGTCCACGCCGTCGAGGGCGTCGACCTGGAGATCGGCGCGGGCGAGACCGTCGCGATCGTCGGCGAATCCGGGTCGGGCAAGTCGACCACGGCGATGGCGATCATCGGGCTGCTGCCCGGCAACGGCAAGGTCGTGCGCGGCAGCATCACCCTCGAAGGCCAGGAGCTGGTGGGCGCCCCCGAGTCCCGCATGCGCATGATCCGCGGCGGCCTCATCGGGCTCGTGCCGCAGGACCCGATGTCGAACCTCAACCCGGTCTCGAAGATCGGCACCCAGGTCGCCGAGACGCTGCTCGCGCACGGCCTGGCCACCCGCAAGGACGTCGACCGCAAGGTCGTCGAGACCCTCGCCGCCGCCGGCCTGCCCGACGCCGCCGAGCGCGCCAAGCAGTACCCGCACGAGTTCTCCGGCGGCATGCGCCAGCGCGCGCTCATCGCGATCGGCCTGGCCTGCAACCCGCGCCTCCTCATCGCCGACGAGCCCACCAGCGCCCTCGACGTCACGGTGCAGAAGACGATCCTCGACCAGCTCGGCCGCATGACCCACGACCTCGGCACCTCCGTGCTGCTGATCACCCACGACCTGGGCCTGGCCGCCGAGCGTGCCGCGCGCGTGGTCGTCATGCACCGCGGCCGCATCGTCGAGCAGGGGCCGGCGCGCCAGATCCTCGAGGACCCGCAGCATCCGTACACGCAGTCGCTGGTGAAGGCGGCCCCGTCGGTCGCCGCCGCACGCCTGCGCCCCGAAGCCTTCGAGAAGGTGGATGCCGCGGCACCCACCCCGGCGGTCGACAACATCGTCGAGGTCGAGAACCTCACCAAGATCTACAAGATCCGGGGCAAGAAGGAGGACTTCGCGGCGGTCAAGGACGTGTCGTTTGCGATCCCGCGCGGGAAGACCGTCGCGATCGTGGGCGAGTCCGGGTCGGGCAAGACGACCACGGCGCGCATGCTGCTGAAGGTCATCGAGCCGACCGAGGGCGCCATGCGCTTCGAGGGGCAGGATGTCGCCGGGCTCAAGGGCAAGGCGCTGCGGGAGTTCCGCCAGAAGGTGCAGCCGATCTTCCAGGACCCCTACTCGTCGCTGAACCCCATGTTCACTATCGAGCGGATCATCGCCGAGCCCCTCGAGTTCTACAAGCGCGGGTCGGCGAAGGACCGTGCCCGGCGCGTGCGCGCGCTGCTGGACGACGTGGCGCTGCCGCAGTCGATGCTGCGCCGCTACCCGTCCGAGCTGTCAGGCGGCCAGCGGCAGCGCGTCGCGATCGCGCGCGCCCTGGCTTTGAATCCCGACCTCATCGTGTGCGACGAGCCGGTGTCGGCCCTCGACGTGCTCGTGCAGGACCAGATCCTGACCCTGCTGCGCGACCTGCAGACCGAATACGGGTTGAGCTACCTGTTCATCTCGCACGACCTGGCCGTGGTGCGCCTGATCTCGGACTACGTGTGCGTCATGAAGGACGGCGCGCTGGTGGAGGCGGCCACCGGCGAGGAGATCTTCACCAACCCGCGCGACCCGTACACGCGTAAGCTCCTCGCCTCGATCCCCGGCAACGAACTCGACATCGCGGTCTGAGCCGCGTCACCGACGCCGGCAGCCGCGACACCCCGGCAGCCGCATCACCGCCGGCAGCCGCGACACCCCGACAGGTCAGCGCGCGCGGGTGCGCGGGTCCATCGCCTCGCGCAGCGCCTCACCGAACAGGGTGAAGCCCAGGGCGGTGATCGAGATGCAGATGCCGGGGAAGAACGCGAGCCAGGGCGCGATGGCGAGCTCGGCCTGCGCATAGGTGAGCATGCGGCCCCATTCGGCCGTCTCGGGGCGGCCGCCGCCGAGGCCCAGGAACGACAGCGCGGCCGCGTCGATGACCGCCGTGGCCAGCGACAGCGTGCCCTGCACGATGACGGGGCCGATCGCGTTGGGCAGCACGTGGCTCATCGTGATCTTGCCGCGGCCCAGGCCCAGTGTCATCGCCGACAGGACATAGTCGCTCGACCGCTGCTGCAGCATCGAGGCGCGCAGCAGGCGGGCGAAGATCGGCACCTGCGAGGCCCCGATCGCGATCATCACCGCGAGCTGCGACTGCCCGAGGATCGCGGCGATCGAGACGGCCAGCAGCAGGTTCGGCACCGAGAGCAGGATGTCGACGACGCGCATGACGAGGTTGTCGACCCAGCCGCCGAAGGCGCCGGCCAGCAGGCCCAGCAGCATGCCGCCCAGCAGGCCGAACGCCGTGGAGACGACGCCGATCATGAGCGACGCCTGCGCACCCCAGATGAGCTTGGAGAGAACGTCGCCACCGAAGCGGTCGAGCCCCAGCGGGAACTGCGCGAGCTCGCCCGGCCCGGGAATGTGCGTCGGGGTGACGTAGCGGGCGCCCGGCAGCGCGGTCTCGGCGTACGGCGCCAGCCAGGGGGCGCACACCGCGATGACCACGAAGACGAAGACGATGGCCGCGCCGATCCACGCGGTGGGGTTGCGGCGCAGCCGCCGGAACGTGTCGCTCCAGAAGCCGCCGCCCGATCCGGACACGGTCGCCGACGCCTGGTCGACGACGGCGTCCTCGGTCGGGCCGCCGCCGGGTGCGGGAGGAAGAACGGAAGAGCTCACGACACCCTCACTCTCGGGTCGATGAAGCTGTAGGACACGTCCACCAGCAGGTTGATGAGCGCGTAGGTGATGGCGATCAGGATGATGAACCCCTGCAGCACGGGGAAGTCGCGCGAGAAGATCGCCCGGTACAGGAACGAGCCGATGCCCGGGAAGGCGAACACCGTCTCGGTGAGGATCGCGCCGGCCAGCAGCAGCCCGGCCTGCAGACCGATCGTGGTGACCACCGGCAGCAGGGCGTTGCGCAGGATGAACCGGCCGCGCAGCGTCTGCTGCGAGATGCCCTTGGCCTTGCCGGTGCGCACGTAGTCGGCGTTCTGCACCTCAAGCACCGAAGCGCGGGTGATGCGCACGATGATCGCCAGTGGGATCGTGGCCAGCGCCAGCCCCGGCAGGATCAAGTGCAGGAAGGCGTCCCACGCGGCATCCCATTCACCGGTGAGGATGCCGTCCAGCACGTAGAAGTTCGTGTAGTGCGTCGCGTCGATGCGCGGGTCCTGCCGGCCGTCCGAGGGCAGCCACCCCAGCTGCACGGCGAACACGTACTTGAGGATGAACGCGAGGAAGAACACCGGGATGGTGATGCCGACGAGGCTGAACACGACCGCCGCGTGGTCGCTGAAGCGCCCGTGCCGGCGCGCGGCCCAGTAGCCCAGCGGCACGCCGACCCCGACCGCGACGATGAGCGCGAACACCGACAGCTCGACCGTGGCGGGGAAGCGGCGGAGGAACTCGTCCAGCACCGGGCGCCCGGTCTGCAGCGAGGTGCCGAAGTCGCCGACCAGCAGCCGGCTCATCCAGGTGAAGTACTGCTGCAGGATCGGCTGGTTGAAGCCGTACAGCTCGTTGATGCGCTCGATCGCCTCGGGGGTGGCCTTCTCGCCCAGCAGCGCGACGGCCGGCCCGCCGGGCAGGGCACGCACCCAGAGGAAAAGGAGGATGCTCAGCCCCAGGAGCGTGGGGATGAGCAGCAGGAGCCTTTTTCCGATGGTTCGCAGCACAGAGTCATTCTCTCCGACGTCGGGTGTGCGGTGCGGGACGAGGTCACCCTCGCCCCGCACCGCCGGTCAGGGCCTGCGCCCGATCACTCGCTCAGGACGATCTCGTTGAACACCTCGTCGTTGACGGGGCTGGCCGGGTAGCTCTCCACGCGCGGCGCGAATGCGAGCGTCGGCGCGGGGTGGGCCAGCGGCACACCCGGGATGAACTCGGCGACCATCTGGTTGATGTCCTGGTACAGCGCGGTCTGCTCGTCGAGGCTCGAGACGCCACGGGCCTCGGCCAGCGCGGAGAACAGCTCGGGGTTGTCGAAGCCCCACTCCGCCGACTTGCTGCCGAAGAACACACCCACGAAGTTGTCGGTGTCGTTGTAGTCACCGGTCCACCCCAGCAGGTGGATGCCGTGGTCGGCGGTGCCGGTGATCTTGTCGAGGTAGTCCGGGCTCCACGCGTCGGTGACCGGGTTGGTGACCACGCCGACCTCCTGCAGCTGCGACGACAGCACGGTGAAGATCTGCTCCGGGTCCGGCATGTAGGGGCGCGACACGTTGACCGGGTAGTTGAAGTCCAGCGTCAGCGGGTTCGCCTCGTCGTAGCCGGCCTCGGCCAGCAGCTCGCGCGCCTTCTCCGGGTCGTACTCGTACGTGGTCACGTCGGGGTTCCACCCGTTGACCGAGTCGGGCATGAACTGCGTGGCCTTCTCGGTGCCCTCGGGCAGCACCTGCGAGATGAGGGCGTCCTTGTCGATGGCGTACGACAGAGCCTCGCGCACCTTGATGTCCTGGAGCTCTTCGACGGCCTGGTTGAACGCGAGGTACAGGATGGTGAACGGGGGCCGCGAGACCATGTTGTAGCCGGCCTCCTCGAGGGCGGCGCTGTCGGCGGGGCCGACGAGGTCGTAGCCGTCGATCGAGCCGGACTCCAGCGCCTGGCGGCGGGCGGTCGGGTCGTCGATCACGCGGAAGATGATCTCGTCGATCTGGCCCTTCTCGCCCCAGTAGTCCTCGTTGTAGGTCAGGGTGAGCTGCTCACCCGGCGACCACTCCTCGAACACGAACGGACCGGTGCCCACCGGGTGGCCCTGCGCGTACTCCGACAGCGAGGGCGCTTCGGCGGTGCCGCCGATCTCATCGGCGCCGTACTCCTCGAGCGCCGACGGGCTCTGCATCGCGAATGCGGGCAGCGACAGCGCGGGGATGAAGCCGGCGAACGGCTGGTTCAGCTCGATCGTGACCGAGTAGTCGCCGTCCGGCGTGCACGACTTGTAGACAGCCGTGTCGGGGCTCTCGACGTAGCCGCGGAACAGCTTGCCGTAGTAGTACGACAGCGCCTCGGTGGCGGCCAGGCCCGTCCAGTTGTACCAGCGGTCGAAGTTGAAGCAGACCGCCTCCGCGTTGAACGGAGTGCCGTCGTGGAAGGACACGTCCTCCTTCAGCGTGAAGGTGTGGCTCATGCCGTCCTCCGACGAGGTCCACTCCTCGGCGAGCAGCGGAGCGGGGTCGGCGGTGCCGGGCTGGGTGCCGACGAGGCCCTCGAAGATCTGACGCGAGACGCGGAACGTCTCACCGTCCTGCGCGAAGGCCGGGTCGAGGCTGGCCGGGTCGCTCGATGCGGCGAACACGAACGTCGAGTCGACGTCGGTGGCCGCGTCGGTCTCGTCGTCGCCACCGCGCTGGCTGCTGCACGCGCTGAGAGCCATCGCGCCGATGGCCACCGCCGCGATGCCGGCGAGCACGCGCTTTCTCGAATTGGGGAGCATGGCTGTGCACCTTCCGTTCTGGATGCCGGGCGAAGCGCGAGGATGTGCGCTCGCCGGGGGATGCGATAGACGCTACCTGTCAGCACCGCGTGCGTGCGGGCACGGAAGGTATCGATCCTGTTTCGGTTCCCCGCCGACCGGTGCCGTAGCGTGGAGGGATGGCACGCGCCCGAGTCGAGGATCACCCGCCTTCGGTGCGACTGTCCGACGGGACGCGGGCGCACATCGTCCCGAGCCGGTTCACGACCGGCCATGAGCTCATCGTCGACCGGACCCCCCAGTCGCACGTCGATCTCGACGACCCGGGTCACCTGCACTTCGAGTACGTCGCCCGGATGGGGGCGGTCATCGACCGGCTGCGGATGCCGGGGCAGCCGCTGACGGCGATCCACCTGGGCGCGGGCGCGATGACCCTGCCGCGCTACATCGAGCACACCCGTCCCGGCTCGCGGCAGCAGGTGATCGAGATCGAACAGGCCCTGGTCGACCTCGTCCGCACGCATCTCCCGCTGCCGCGCGGCGCGCAGGTGCGCGTGCGCATCGGCGACGCCCGCGCCGTGGCGGCGAAGCTGCCGCCCGGTCTGGTGGGTGCCGCCGACCTGGTCATCTCAGATGTATTCGCCGGCGCGCAGACCCCCGCCCACCTCACGACCGTGGAGTATTACGCGTCGCTGGCCCGACTGCTGGCCCCCGACGGCGTGCTGCTGGTCAACCTGGCCGACGGCGCCGGGCTGGCGTATGCGCGCCGGCAGGTGGCCACCATCCGTTCCGTCCTGCCGGAGGCGCTCATCCTCGCCGAGGTGCAGACGCTCAAGGGCCGCCGGTTCGGCAACCTCGTCGTCGCCGCCTCGGCCGCCCGGCTGCCCTCCGAGTGGCTCCCCCGGCTCATGGCCGCCGGTCCGCACCCCGCGAAGGTCACCCAGGGCGCCGAGATCGACGAGTTCGTCCGGGGCGCGCGCGTGGTCGTCGACGGCGACGCCGTCGACTCGCCCAAGCCCGCGGCATCCCTTTTCGACTGATCCCGGGGGCCCTTCGACGGCCGGGTCCGGGGCGCCCGGCGTGCCCTCAGCGGTCTGTGAGGGGACCGGGAGAGACTGGAGGCGCGAGTCGTGGCGGAAGGAGTCGCAGAGTGAGCTTCATCAAGGGTTACGATCCGGAGACGCTGCGCGAGATCGTCGACCCCCACCAGTGCGCCGAGCGCCTGTCGGAGATCGGCGAGCAGCGCTCGTTGGCCGCACTTCTCGAACGGGTGTGGCTGCTGAAAGTGCTGGGCAAACTCGACGACGCCCTCGCGATCTCGGAGCAGTCGGTGCGGCTGGCCCGCATGGCCGGCACGCGCAAGGACCTGCTGCGCGCCCGGATCCTGCACGCCTCGGTGCAGCAGTTCCGCGGCGCGTACGCGGCGGCCATCCACGAGCTCAACATGTGCGCCGAAGAGGCCGAGGGGCAACAGTGGCCGGCGCTGGCCGCGTTCGCCTACCAGCACCGCGGCAAGGTGCACTACGACGCCGCGGACTACGTCGCCGCGCGCAACGACTTCAAGCGCGCGCTGTTCCTCCGCCAGGAGGCCGGTGCCCCGGAAGAGCAGCTCGAGTCGACCCTGCAGGCCATCGACGCCGTCGAACGCCGGCGTGCACGGGCCTCCGTCGCCAGCTGAGTGTCGTACATCTGTTCTACTGTTCCGGCATGAGCGATCTACATGCTGTCCGCCGCGAAGCGGAGAACCTCATCGCGCGCCATCTGGATGCCGGATGGTCGTTCGCGTTCGACAACGCCAAACGCCGGGCCGGCGCCTGTCACTACACGACTCAGCGCATCACGGTGTCCCGGTATCTGGCCGCGCGCTTCAGCGATGAGGAGAACCGTCAGGTGCTCCTGCACGAGATCGCGCACGCGCTGGCCGGTGCGCGGGCTGCGCACGGTGCGACCTGGAAGCGCGTCGCGCGAGGGCTCGGATACACCGGCGGGGTGACCCATCACGGCGAGACGGCGGTCGAGCTGGCGCCCTGGGTGGGCACGTGCCCGGCCGGGCACACGGCGTATCGGCACCGTCGGGCGACGCGCGACATGTCGTGTGCGCGGTGCGCGCCCCGGTTCGACCCCCGGTTCCTGTTCACCTGGCGGCGTCGCGAGATCACGCCGGCCACGCGCCTGGCGGCGATGACGCCCCGGTAGTGGTCGCGTGTCAGAGCGCGGTGAACACGTCGCCGCGCAGGAGGGGCACGGCCGTCTCCGTGTCGATCGCGCCGGCGGCGAGCACCTCGTCCCGCTGATCGCGCGCGAGCAGCTCCTGGCCGGAGCCGCTGGCGGTCAGCAGGTGGCGCACGGCCCCCCGCAGGCTACGGAACGACTCGCACGCGGCGGCCGCCTCCGGTGACGAGTAGTCCAGGCCGATAGCGGCGAGCGCGTCGATGACCGCCCCGGCGCCGAAGAGGTCTTCGACGGCGAACCGCAGCGGGGCGTGCGGGTCGGACGAGGTCAGCTCGCCGGCGGCGATCACGTTGATGCTCGTGCGCTCACCGCGGCGACGCTGCTCGTCGAGGATCCCGGCGGCCACGGCGGTCGCGTTCGTGAGCCCGCCCAGCAGCACGACCGCACCCGGGCGCGCCGAGCCGGCCGCGTGGGCGGCCACGGCGGCGCCGTTGAGGGAGACGGCGTGGGCGGAGGAATCCAGGGCCGCGGTCTCACCGGCGGCGACGCGCGCGGTCACGGTCGAGGAGAACCGCAGCACGTCGACCACGACGGTGACATCGGCCGGGTCGAGTCGGTCGAGCCCGGCGATGCCCCATTCGAACCGGATCTGATAGCGCGCCTGATCGAAGGGGGTCGTCATGAGTCCAGGCTAGGTCGCCGCCGCGCGCGGGCCGCGTTGTGTGACGGTCGGTGTCATGCCGACCGTCACCGTCACGCGTTCGCGCGCGCGTCGATCACCGGGGTGAGCTTCAGCACGAGGCCGAGCACGTTGCGCGCGGTGCGCTGCAGCTCGCCGCGGGTGAGCCCGTCGGGGCGGGCCAGCGACTCGAGGATCGTGTCATCCGCGTAGTCACGGGGTCCCTCGGCGGTCTTGACCCCACCGGGCATGAGCACGTCGACCTGCGCGCGCACGCGGTAGGCGTTGTTCTCGAGCGCGGGGAAGTCCGGGTCGACGGCGTCTTCCATCCACCAGTCGGTGACCACGCACCCGGTGTACCCCCACTCCTCGCGCAGCACCGTGGTCACCAGACCGTGGTGGTAGTGCGCCCAGACCCCGTTGATCTTGTTGTACGAGGTCATGAGGGTGTGCGGCTGCGCCTCGCGGATGCACAGTTCGAACCCGCGCAGGTAGATCTCGCGGAGCGCACGCTCGGAGACGCGCGAGTCGTTGACGGTGCGGGCCTGCTCCTGATTGTTCGCGGCGAAGTGCTTGGGGCATGCCGACACCCCGGCCGACTGCACGCCGCCGACGACGGCGGCGCCGATGAGGCCGGTGACCAGCGGGTCCTCGGAGAAGTACTCGAAGTTGCGCCCGCAGAGCGGATCGCGGTGGATGTTCATGCCCGGGCTCAGCAGCACGTCCGAGCCCTTGCGGATCATCTCCTGCCCGTGCAGCGCGGCCAGCTCGCGCACGAGGGCGCGGTTCCAGGTGGATGCCAGGGCGGTGCCGCTGGGCAGCAGGGAGGCGTAGGCCGACAGGCGCAGCCCGCTGGGGCCGTCGGTGGTGGTGACCGGTCGCACGCCCTTCGCGCGCAGCGACTCGGCGACCCCGCCGAGCACCCCGGCGTTGCCGGGGGCGCCCAGGGCGCTGTGCATCGTGATGTCGCCGCGGGCCAGGAGGGCGAGCTCCTCATCGCTGAGCTGGGCGATGAACTCGTCGAGGGTGGCCGACCCGGCGGCCACCGCGTCGAGGGTGATGCCGCGGTCGCCGGTGGGGGCGATCTCGGCAGGCAGGTCGGCGAGGATCCGGGTGCGCCGGTCGACGGTGGCGGTGGGCACTTCCTCCCAGTCCAGCGCCACGCCGCCCTCCGCGTCGCGGACGACCGCACCACTCGCGGTGCGGGCGACGGTCATCCGCCGGAAGGCGGTGGCCTCGGCGACGGCGGCGACCTCGGAGGCCTGCCGGACGACCCGCAGCTCGGGCACCGTGACAGTGGCCGCTTCGGTGACGCTGCGCACGTCGGTGCCGACGAAGAACCGGTAATCGCCGGGCTCGAGCAGCCACGCGCTGCGGTGCCCGGTCACGCCGGCGTCGTCGTATGAGGCGAGGTCGTCGAGCACAACGTCGAGCTGCAGGCGCTCGGACTCGCCGGGGGCCAGCAGCCCGGTCTTGGCGAAGGCGACCAGGCGGCGGGCCGGCTGCGCGAGGGCTCCGTCGGGAGCGGCGACGTAGACCTGCACCGTCTCCTTGCCGGAGTGGGTCTGCCCGGTGTTGCGCACATCGACCGACAGGCGCAGGACTCCGGCATCCACCCCCTGCTCGGCGACGGTGACCTCGAACGAGGTGTAGCCGAGTCCGAAGCCGAACGGGAACTGCACGCGCTCGGGCGCGAAGGTCTCGAAGTAGCGGTAGCCGACGAAGATGTCCTCGACGTAGTTGTTGAACTCCGGGCCGCCGAAGTTGCCGGCGCTGGGGTAGTCCTCGTAGGACCAGGCGATCGTGTCGGTGAGCTTGCCGCTGGGCGAGACCTCGCCGGCCAGCAGCGCGGCGACGGCGCGCGCGCCCTCCATGCCGCCCTGCCAGGCGTACAGCACGGCGCTGATGCGGTCGCCGTACTCCTCGAGCCACCCCAGGTCCATGACGTTGCCCGCGTCGAGGATGACCACAGTGCGTGCGAAGGCCGCCGTGACCTCATCGAGCATGTCGCGCTCGGTGTCGGTGAGGTAGAAGCTGCCCGCTTCGAGCTCGCTCTCGCGCGCCTCGCCGGCCGCGCGGCCGATCACCACGATCGCGGTCTGGGTGCGCGCGGCGGCACCGGCGACGACGTCGGCGCTCAGCGGCATCTCGGCGAAGTGGTGCGGCCACTGTCCCCACGTGCCGTCGAGCGCCGGCCGGTTCTGCGCCGACCAGTCGGCGTAGACCTGGGCGAGTTCTTCATCGAGGGGGATGCCGGCGTCGCGCAGCCCGGCGACGAGGTTCCACACGTACGGCACCTTGACGTCGCCACCCGAGCCGTAACCCACGGCGAACCAGTCGAGCTGGACGCGGCCGAACACCGCCACGGGTGCCTCGCCGCCCAGCGGCAGCACGCCGTCGTTGCGCAGGAGCACCGCGCCCTCGGCGGCGGCGTCGCGGGCCACGGCGGCCAGGGCCGGGTCGAGGGTCGGGTCCGTGTCGAGCAGGAGGGAGGAGATCTGTGCGACCGACTCGATGGGTGCGACGGCGTGTGAGCGGTCGCCGGACTCGATGGCGGGGGTCGTGGTCATCAATACGTCCTGGGGTGTGGTGGCGTGCGGTTCCGCCCCGGGATCGAACCGATTCGAACGATCCGTGGGAGCGCTCCCAAGCATAGGGCGATTCCCACCCTATCCCGAGCCGCGGGCCCGGAACACCCTCCGCCGCCGCGCACACGGTGGATGCGAGACTGTGCGCATGCGGATCATGCTCAAACTCGTGCTCGACTGCGACGCCGACGCCGCCTGGCGGGCGTTGCATTCTCCGCGCGCGCTCGCCGAGCTGTACGCGCCGCTGGTCGACATGGCGCCGGTCGCGGAGGGGCCCACGCTGCTGGAGCCGGGCTCCGATGTCGCGGTGCAGCTGCGCCTGGCCGGCACGGTTCCGCTGGGTCGCCAGCTCATCCACGCCACCGACCGCTATGTCGAGGACCACCGCGGTGCGGTGCGCATCCTCCGCGACAGCGGCATCCCGCTCACCGGCCCGTTCGCCGCCCTCGACGTCTGGGACCACCAGATGGCCGTCTCTCCCGCGCCGGGAGCGCCGGAGAAGACCCTGTGGCGCGACCGGCTCGTCATCGGCGGCCCGACGGCGGCGTTGCTGTGGCCGGTGCTGTGGGCGACCTGGCAGTGGCGCGCGGCACGGCTGCGCGCCGTGGCCCCCACATGGGCGTTCGACCCGGAGCCCGCCGCTGCCGCCACCGACGCCGACTCCGAGCCGCTCGCCTGATCTCCGTGGCCGCTCCCGCGGCGCCTCACTCCTCGGCGAGCGCCGCCACCGGGGTCACGCGGGTGGCCAGTCGGGTGGGCACGACGGCTGCGACGGCGGTCAGCACCGCGGTGGCGGCGACGACGATGAGCACCGGCATCCACGGCACGGCGGGGGCGACGAAGGTGGGCGCCTGCCACAGCGGCGGCATGGCCACCGATCCGAGCAGCGACTGCGCACCGATCCAGCCGTACGCGACACCCAGCACCAGACCGAACACGAGCGAGGTGACGGTCACGTGCACCGCCTCCAGCAGCACCATGCGACGCACCTGCGCCGAGCTCAGCCCGAGCGCGCGCAGCAGGCCGAGCTCGCGGCGGCGCTGCACGACACCGATGCTCAGCAGGTTCACCAGGCCCACCGCGGCGATCACGGCGCTGACGGCCACGAGCACCATCATGACCGCGGAGAACAGATCGACCATCTGGTTGAACGCCGGGTCGGGCAGGCCACCGCTGGACGCCGTCACGAGCGCCTTGGCCGACTCGGCCGCCACCGCGAACATCGTCACCAGCGCGACACCCATCACGACGCCGATCGCCATGCGGCTCGAGCGCTCGGGGTGACGCAGCGCGTTCTCGGCGGCGAGGCGCGCAGGAGCGGAGCGTCCGAACAGCCGACCGGTGGCGCGCAGCAGCGGCGGCATGACGGCCGTCGCGCCCAGCACCAGCGCCGTGAACGAGAACAGTCCGCCGACGAACGCGACGACCACACCCAGCGGGCTCAGCAGCCCGAGCAGCAGACCGCCGACGAGCAGGGCGACGCCGATCACGGCGCACACGACTGTGACCACGTTGCGTCCACGCCGTCCGGCGAGGGCCTCGTGCGGCTGCTCGACCGATCCGCCCAGCGCCTGCAGCGGGGTGACGGCCAGCACGCGGCGCGACCCGACCCACGAGGCCGCCCACGTGGTGAGGGCGACCGCCGCCGCCGGCAGCAGCACACCCGGGTCGAACAGCGTGAAATCGCCCGCGCTGCCGGTGAGACGGTCGAGCAGCGGCAGGGCCGCCGCGACCCCGCCGACCCCCAGCACGAGGCCGGCGAGAGCCCCGAGTGCGCCGACGGTGAGCCCCTGCCGTGCGATCTCGGCGCGCTGCGAGCGGGCCGACGCACCGATCAGTCGGAACAGCGCGATGCGCCGAGTGCGCCCGGCGACGATGGTGGCGAAGGTGTTGGCCGTCACGATCGAGGCGACGTAGACGGCGACCGCGAGCAGCAGGACGCCCAGCAGCCCGACGACGGCCACGAGTGTGTCGGACGTGCCGTAGTTCGGCACCGCGCGGAGCCCCGCGCCGATGTAGTTCGTGGCCGAGATCAAGACGACACCGAACGCCGTCGAGATCGCCGCGACGAGCGCGGTCGCGCCCATGCCGCGCTCGCGCAGCCACCCGAAGCGGGCGAGGGATGCCGGTGCGACGGCCGGTGCGGCCTGCAGGGTGGCCGTGGTCATGCCGCCACCTCCGCGGCGAGCATGTGCGCCGAGATCTGCTCGGCGGTCTGCCGGGGCTTGTCGGCGACGATGTGCCCGTCGCCGAGGAACACGACCCGGTCGGCATAGGACGCGGCGGTCGGGTCGTGGGTGACCATGGCGATGGACTGGCCGTGCTCGCGTCCGGCGGCCTGCAGCAGGTGCAGCACCTCCC
This sequence comes from Microbacterium pollutisoli, assembly GCF_053586795.1. Taxonomy (NCBI): domain Bacteria; kingdom Bacillati; phylum Actinomycetota; class Actinomycetes; order Micrococcales; family Microbacteriaceae; genus Microbacterium; species Microbacterium pollutisoli. Next base: position 13,237 of record NZ_JBNYWT010000004.1, on the reverse strand, counting down.
GACCCGAGCGCGAGTCGAGGTTGCCGGTCGGCTCGTCGGCGAAGACGAGGTCGGGGGCGGTGGCCAGCGCCCGCACGATGGCCACCCGCTGCTGCTGACCTCCCGACAGCTCGTGCGGCCGGTGCCGCAGCCGCGCGCCGAGGCCGAGCGCGTCGACGAGGCCGTCGATGCGTGCCCGCTCGATCGCACTGGGCCGGCGACCGTCGAGGTCGAAGGGCAGCAGGATGTTGCCGAGCGCGTCGAGCGTCGGTACGAGGTTGAACGACTGGAACACGAATCCGACGCGGCGCCGCCGCAGGACCGTCAGATCGAGGTCGCCCAGATCCGTGATGTCGGTGTCGCCGATCCACACGCGGCCGGAAGTCGGCGCGTCGAGCCCGGCCATGATGTGCATGAGGGTCGACTTGCCCGATCCGGACGGCCCCATGATGGCCGTGAACTCGCCGCGGCGGATGCCGACGGTCACCCCGTCGAGCGCCCGCACGCCGGACTCGCCGGCGCCGTAGGTCTTGGTGAGGTTCTGGACGCGGGCCGCCAGGCCCAGTTCGGTGGAGGAGATCTGCATGTCTTCGACGCTACGGACGCGGATGCCGGTGCCGCATCGGCCGGGGGATGGCTCCGCGTACATCTCGCGGATGATCTCGCCCGTCGCCGGGGCGCAGCGCCGCCGGGCGGCAGGTCAGGCGAGGCCGTGCTCGAAGGCGAAGACCACCAGCTGCACGCGGTCGCGCAGCTCGAGCTTGGCGAGGATGCGGCTGATGTGGGTCTTCACCGTCGCCTCCGACAGGAACTCGCGCTGGGCGATCTCGGAGTTCGACAGGCCCCGCGCGGCCAGGGCGAAGATCTCCCGTTCCCGGTCGGTGAGGTCGTCGTAGCGGCGCGGCACCGCGGCGGCCGGTTCGGCGTAGTGCTTGAACAGCTCCTGTGTGGCCGCAGCGGCGATGACCGCGGACCCGGCGTGCACGGTGCGGATGGCGGCGAGCAGGAACTCGGGGTCGGCGTCCTTGAGCAGGAAGCCGCTGGCTCCCTGCCGGATCGCGCGGGCCGCCGCCTCGTCGAGGTCGAACGTGGTGAGCATCACGATGCGCGGCGGGTCGGGGTCGGCGAGCAGTTCGGCGGTGGCCGTCAGCCCGTCCATGACCGGCATCCGGATGTCCATCAGCACGACGTCCGGCCGCGTGCGCCGGACCAGCGCGACGCCCTCCGCGCCGTCACCCGCCTCCCCCACGACCTCGAGGTCGGGCTGTGAGTCGACGACCATGCGGATGCCGGCACGGAACAGCGCCTGGTCGTCGACGAGCACGACGCGGATCGGATCGGGCGGTGTCATGTGGGCCTCGCGTCTCGGGCGTGCGTGGTCGGGCCGGGGGCGGTCACCGGTCGGCTCCCAGAGGAAGCGTGGCGCGGACCGTGTACTGGCCGTCGGCGGCGCCGGCATCCATCGTCCCGCCCACCAGCTGCGCGCGTTCGCGCATGCCGATCAGCCCGTGGCCCCCGGACCCGGCGGCGGCGGTCCCGGAGATCGGGTTGCGCACGGTCAGCTCCACCCGGTCAGCATGCCAGCCCAGGCCGATGTCGACCGTGCCGGCCGCCCCGTGCCGCAGCGCGTTGGTCGTGGCCTCCTGCAGGATCCGGTACACCGCCAGCTGCACCGCGGCGGGCGGCTCGGTCGCGGGGGCGGGGTCGACGTCCACACGCAGCGGCACTCCCGCGCCGCGCACCTGAGCGTAGAGCTCTTCGAGGTCGGCGAGCGTCGGCTGCGGCCCCTCGGCCTGACTGTGTCGCAGCTGGGTCAGCAGCATGCGCACATCGGACAGCGCCGACCGGGCCGTGGACGAGATGGTGGCCAGCGCCGTGCTCGCCGCCGCCGGGTCGGCCGCCGCCGCGTACCGCGCACCGTCGGCCTGGGCGATGACGACCGCGAGCGAGTGGGCCACCACGTCGTGCATGTCGCGCGCGATGCGGGTGCGTTCCTGTTCGGCCGCCGTCTCCGCCTCGGCGCGCTCCTGGGCCTCACGGTTCTCCCGCGCGTGCACCGCCATGCGCACGAGTGCGCCGATCGTCCAGGCCAGCAGCAGACCCAGCGCGGCGGCGGCGAACAGCATCACGGCCGCGAACGCATACGAGCTGACGCGCCCGAAGCCCCCGTCCATGGCGACGGACGGGGCGAGCATGTACACGGTGATGAACGCGGCACCCACCAGCGACGACACGAAGCCCGCCCAGTACAGCCGGCGACTGCCGTAGGCGGCCGTCACATAGAGGATGCCGAAGATCGCGATGTTGGCCGGCAGCGGCGGCAGCCCCACCGCCATCTGCACGATCGCGCCGACCCAGGCCGCTGCCAGCGCGATCGTCGGCGACAGGCGCCGGACGGCGAGCGCCGCCGAGAACACGGCAGTGAACCCGAGCGCGACCCAGAACGCGGTCGACCCGTCCAGCAGGTAGGTGCCCCAGGTGCCGTTGCCCACCGGCAGGAGGGTGGCGAGCACCGCGATTCCCAGGAAGAGCACCGCGACGAGCGTGTCGGCGATCAGCTGATAGCGCCTCAGCGGACGGACGAGGGGGTCAGGCACGCTGTCACGCTACGCGAGACTGGGATGCCGGGGCATCCACCCCGGGATGTATTCCGGCCGCACTCACGCCGGCGTCAGCGGACGCGCCTCGTAGAAGGTCTGCAGCACCACGGTGGTGCGGGTGTTGACCGACGCGGCCTGGCGGATCTGCCGGATCAGCTCTTCGAGGGCCCGCGGGGTGGGCACGCGCACCTGCAGCATGTAACTGGCGTCGCCGGCGATGGAGTGGCACGCCTCGATGGCGTCCAGGTGCGCGAGCGCCTCGGGCGCGGTGTCGGGCTGGGCCGGGTCGAGCGGCGTGATCTCGATGAACGCCGACAGCGGGCGGCCGAGAGCCTCGGGGTCGACCACGGCGCGGTAGCCGGAGATCACGCCACGCGCTTCGAGGCGCTTGATCCGCGACTGCGTCGCCGACACCGACAGCCCGGCGACCCGGGCCAGGTGCGCCAGTGTGGCCCGGCCGTCGCGCATGAGCTCGACGACAAGGCGATCATCGACAGCATCCTCCATAGATGGAATAATAGCCACACATTCCGGCATCCATCGGAATATTTCCTGTCACGACCGGATCGGAGGTTGCCATGTCCCTGACGCACACGCCCACGGCCGTCATCGGCGAACCCGAGGTCGTCGAAGACATCGCCGCCGGGCCAGCCTGGCGGTCGCTGAAGCAGGCCGCCACCGACCTGCAGGCGCTCCAGGCGCAGGATGGTTCGGTGCCCGACCCCGCCGACCACGCCGCCGCCCGGGACCTGGTCGCGCGCATCACCGCCGCGATCGACGAGCTGGCGCCCGCGTTCCCGCACGACGCCGCGTACCTCGCCGCGTCGGTGCGCGACTTCACGCGGTGGGCCGATGAGGGGTTCGGCCTCCCCGACTTCCTCGACTCGCTCGTCGCGTTCCAGCCGCAGCAGCACCGCGTCGACGGACTCGCGCACCTGGTGGTCTTCCCCATGTACACGCAGAACGGCTCACGCAACCGGTTCGTCGAGGCGCTGCTGGTCGAGGTCATCTGGCCCGAGTTCATCGCGCGCCTCGAAGCCGAGTACACCAACCGCCTGTTCGTGAGCCTGCGGCTGATCGACTTCACGCCCGGCTATGACACCAACTCGGCCGTGCTGTTCCCAGAGACGGTCGCCATGCGCGAGGTGCCGACCTTCACGTGGGGGGCGATCTTCCAGGACCGCGAGGCCGCGCGGTACCGGCGCGTGGTGGCCGCGGCATCCGAGATCACGAAGCTCGACCTGCCCGCGCCGGCCACCCGTCTGCTCGAAGACCAGACCCTGGCCGAGAAGACGTTCGTGATGTGGGATCTCATCCACGACCGCACGCACATGCGCGGCGACCTGCCCTTCGATCCGTTCATGATCAAGCAGCGGATGCCGTACTTCCTGTACTCGCTGGAAGAGCTGCGCTGCGACCTCACGGCGTTCCGCGAGTGCGTCGCGATCGCCGAGCGGCTGGCTGCACGCGCGGACGAGACGGACGCGACCGAGACCGAGATGCTCGAGCACGCCCGGCTCGTGCAATACGCCGTGCTGTTCGACCGCATCTTCCGCTTCGCGATCACCGGTTCGAGGGTGCGCAACTACGACGGCCTGGGCGGCCAGCTGCTGTTCGCCTGGCTGCATCAGCGCGACGTGCTGCACTGGACCGACACCGCGCTGACGTTCGACTGGGACGAGGTGCCCGCCGCCGTCGTGGCCCTCGGTGACGCGATCGACCGGCTGTACTGGGAGTCGATCGACCGCCCCAAGACCGCGCACTGGCTGGCGGCGTACGAGCTGGTGCGCAGCGTGCTGACGCCGCATCCGGCGTCGCAGTGGGCGCGCGGCCTGCCCGACGAGGTGCTGGCCGGACCGCCCCGCGGATACACCGACGCCGTGCTCGACGACGAGTTCCCGCTGTCGATGTTCTACGAGGCTCTGGAGAAGAAGATGCGCGATGTGATCGCCTCGACCTCGGGGATCACGGGCCGTGACTGAGGGCGAGGCCGAGGGCTCGGCTGGGGGCGGCGTGGGCTCGGGGGGCGTGGCCGGGACGGTTGCCGGCCGGACCGTGCTCATCGCCGGGGCGACGAGCGCCAGCGGCGCCGCGGCCACCGACGTGCTGATGGCTGCCGGGGCCCGCGTGATCGCGGTGGGCCGCGACGCCGCGCGCCTGACGCCGCTGGACGACGCGGGGGCGCGGACCGAGGTCTGCGATCTCGCCGCCGAGTCGGATGTGGCTCGACTGGCGACGCGCCTGCATGACGAGGGCGTACGGGTCGACGGCATCCTGCACCTGGTCGGCGGATGGCGCGGCGGCGGCGGCCTGGCCGGCCAGAGCGAGGACGACTACCGGTTCCTCGAGGTGGGCTTCACCGCGCTGCGGCACGTGACCCGCGCGTTCGACGCGGACCTGCGCTCTTCCGACGCGGCACGGCTCGCGATCGTGTCGTCGACCGCGGTGGCGCGGCCGCTCGCCGGGGGCGCGAATTACGCGGCGGTCAAGGCGGCAGAGGAGGCCTGGACGCGCGCCGTCGCGCAGGGCTTCGCGAAGGCGGCGCGCGACACCGACGCCGGGCTGCGCGCGGCGGCCGTGATCTTCCGGGTGCAGACGCTCGCCGGCCTGGAGCAGCGGCTGGCCCAGGAGTACGCCGCCCTGTGGGGGTCCGACCCTGCGGGGATCAACGACACGGTCATCGAGCTGCGGTGACTCCCGCCGGCATCCGACCGGGGGCACGACGGGCCCGGACGTCCCCAGCGGCGGCCGATCGCTCCGGCTTCCGGCATCCGACCTGCGGACCGGCGCAGGGTCGCGGGTAGGCTGGGACGCCGTGATGCCCCTCCACGACACCGCCGTCCGCGGCTTCGCCTCTGACAACTACTCCGGCGTGCACCCCGAGGTGCTGGCGGCGATCGCCGCCGCGAACGACGGTCACCAGATCGCCTACGGTGAGGACGCGTACACGGCGCGTCTGCAGGAGGTGTTCGCCCGGCACTTCGGCGAGGGAGTCGAAGCGTTCCCGGTGTTCAACGGCACCGGCGCCAACGTGACCGGACTCCAGTCGATGCTGCCGCGCTGGGGCGCCGTGGTCGCGGCATCCACGGCCCACATCAACGTCGACGAGGGGGGCGCGCCCGAGCGCGTGGCGGGCATCAAGATCCTGAACGTGCCCACCGACGACGGCAAGCTGACCCCGGAGCTCATCGACCGTGAGGCCTGGGGCTGGGGCGACGAGCACCGCGCGCAGCCGCTGGTCGTCTCCCTCACGCAGTCGACCGAGCTCGGCACCCTCTACACGCCGGAGGAGATCCGGGCGATCGCCGACCACATCCATCCGCTCGGCATGCGGCTGCACATGGACGGCGCGCGCATCGCCAACGCGGCCGCGGCGCTCGATCTGCCGCTGCGGGCGTTCACGCGCGATGCCGGTGTGGACGTGCTCAGCTTCGGCGGCACCAAGAACGGTGCGCTCGGCGCCGAGGCGATCGTGGTGCTGGAGCCGACGGCATCCGAGGGCCTGCGATACCTGCGCAAGCTCAACATGCAGCTGTCGAGCAAGATGCGGTTCGTGTCGGCGCAGCTGATCGCGCTGCTGGAGGGCGACCTGTACCTGCGCAACGCGCGGCACGCCAACGCCATGGCGCAGCGGTTGCGCGGAGCCGTCGAGGCCGGGCTGGCGGACGGCTCGATCCGTGGCGTCGGGTTCTCCCAGCCGACGCAGGCCAACGGCGTGTTCGCGACGCTGCCCGAGGGGGTGGCCGATGCGCTGCGGGAGAGCTTCCGGTTCTATGACTGGGACGCGGCCCGCGGCGAGGTGCGCTGGATGTGCTCGTTCGACACGACCGAGGCCGACGTCGACGCGTTCGTCGCCGAGCTGGGGCGTCTGACCACGGCATCCTGATTTTTCATTCACGGGAATACAACCCCCGCCTCTCGCGTTCTCCCCTGTGTGCGCCGAAGTACGTCGGCGCCGCAGATGTTCCATCGACACCCCGATCCTGGGCGACACCGACCGGCAGGCGCTCATCGCCGGCACCCCCCATGGGCCGGCTCGGCAAGCCCGAGGAGATGGCGGCGCTCATCGCGTTCGTGGCCAGTGACGACGCGAGCTTCGCGACCGGCTCGGAGTTCGTCGCCGACGGTGGCGTCACCGCCGGCTGATAACCCCTTACGGCAGCGCCGGGGCCCCGCGGGTCTCGGCGCTTTGTCGTGGGTGGGGGTTGCGGACGTCGAGTGTGCGAGTGCGGCGCACGAAGTTCGCAGAATCGCGCCAAGTTCACACCGAAACGGCCAATCAGGTGTGAAGTTCGCGCGATTCTGCGAACTTGCGACGGGTCCATCGCCGGAAAAGGGCTGGATGCCGAAGTTTCACGGCACGGGTGGATGCCGGGTTCCGACGCCCGCGGCTGCTGAGTTCCCGCGTGCGGGTTGCCGGTGGGCGCGGCGATCAGACGTTCGCGCGGTCGGCGTCCTCGGACCCGGACTCGGCCGGGGCGTCGGAACCGGACTCGGCCGGGGCGTCGGAACCGGACTCATCATCGTCGGCCTCGAGCTCGCCCTCGTCGGACGGGTCGGATTCCCGCTCGTCGGCATCGGCATCCGTATCCGCGGCACCCGCAGCGCCCGCAACCGCACCCGCGGCGTCATCGAGCTCGGGCTCCTGGGCAGCGAGCTCGGCGCGAGCCGCAGCGGCCTCGTCGGCCAGGGCGGCGCGGGCGGCGACGGCCTCGGCATTCTCGTCGGCCGGCTCGGCGGCGGATTCGGGACGCAGGAGCTCCTTGACCTCGGACATGAAGCTCGTGAGCTGGTGCTGCTGCCAGCGCAGCTGGCGCGTGCGGTCCTCGGCGTCGCGCAGCACGGACTGCGAGTGCTCGGTGACGGCGTCGATGATCTTCTGCGCCTTGGCTCGCGCCCGTTCGAGCGTCTCACGGGCACGCGCGGCGGCATCCGCCTCGATCTGCTGCGCCTGCGCGCGCATGAGCCGATCGAAGTCGTCGGCCTTGGCCGAGACCCGCTGGGCGTGCTCGAGCGAAGCGGCGACCTGGTCGTTGGCGTCCTGCGTGATGCGTTCGGCGTGCGCGACGGCCTGGTTGTGCAGCATGAGAAACTCCTGCTGCGCGTCGTTCTGCCGGCGGGTGAGCGACTCTTCGAACTCGAGGGCGCGCACCCGGGCCTGCCGCACCGCCTCTTCGGCTTCGGCACGGGCGTGCTCGGTCTCGCGCGCGGTCATCGAGCGCAGGGCGGCCGCACCCTTCTCGGCCTCTGTGCGGATCGCCGAGGCCTCCTGCTCGGCCTGCGCGACCTTTTCGGCGGCATGCGCACGCTCCCGCTCGAGCTGCGCTTCGTGCGCGGTCAGCTCGGTGTCGATGCGCAACCGTGCCTGCTGGGCGTCGTGCTCGGCACGGGCGACGATGGCGTCGGCCTCGGCCTGCGCGTCGGCACGCTGACTCTGGATCTCCTGGTGCGCGGCCGCCAGCAGCCGGTCGGCCTGGATGCTCGCGTTCTTGATGAGGACGCTGGCCTGTTCCTCGGCCACGCGCAGCACCTCTTCGAAACGCTGCCGGCTCACCGACTCACCGCCGGCGCCGACGAGTTCGTCGGTGAGGGTCTGCACCTTGTCCTCGGCAGTGGCCAGCTGCGCGGTCAGCAGCGCGACCCGCTCCTCGAGCTCGGCGACCTTGCGGGTATCTGCACGGGCATCAGTGGTGGCGCGGTGGTGCTTGTCCTTGAGCTGCGCGATCTCGTCGGCCTGGGCGGACTGCCGCGCCTTCAGGTCGGCGATCGCGGCATCCACCTCTTCTTTGTCGTAGCCGCGGAACGCAGTGGTGAAGGCGGTGCCGGGAGCGGCGGACGCTCCGCTGATCAGCTGGTCGAACGGCGAGGGGCCATCGGTGTGCTGGTGCTGGTCGGACACGCGTCTCTCCGCTTCGTCGCTGGGTGGTTGCAGACCTCGACGGCGACACGAGAGGCGTCGCGAGCCGCGAAAGGTGGATGCCGGAACGGGAAACCCCGGCACGATGAGCGTACCGGCTGCACCGGCGCGCCAACCACCCCGTTCCGCCGGAAATCAGCGCTAACGTTCCGCGGGAATCCGCGGGATCTCAGCGCAGGGCGCCCACCGAGGCCAGCGCCATGCGGATGAGGGTGGCCCGACCGCCCTCCATCTCGATGGCGAGGTTGTCCGAGGCGGCCTCTTCGGGGGTGAGCCAGGTGACCTCGAGCGCGTCCTGACGCGGTTCGCACGTGCCGGTGACCGGGACGACGAAGGCCAGCGAGACGGCGTGCTGGCGGTCGTCGTGGAACGCGCTGACCCCGGGGATGGGGAAGTACTCGGCCACGGTGAACGGCACGGGCGTGGCCGGCAGCAGGGGGAAGGCCATCGGGCCGAGGTCGTTCTCCAGGTGGCGGAACAGGGCGTCGCGCACCGTCTCGCCGTAGCGCACCCGGCCCGACACGATCGAGCGGACCATCTCACCCACGGGCGTGGCCCGCAGCAGAATGCCCACTTCGGTGACCTGTCCGAGCCCGTCGGTGCGCACCGGCACCGCCTCGACGTAGAGCATCGGCAGGCGCCGGCGCGCTTCGGCCAGCTCGACGTCGCTCAGCCACGCCGGGCCCGGCGTGCTGCCGCCGTAGGCGCCCGCCATCGACGCGAGCGGATCGCGCGGCGTGTCGTCGTCGCGGTCGTTCGGATCGGGGTCGGGAGTGCGGACGGCCATGTTCCATGTATACCCCTCGACGCCGTTGCGGCGTGCCGCCCGCGCCCGCTGGGCGGAGTCGGCGGGCCCGGGTCGGCGTCGGTGACCTCGCAGTCGGGGGCGGCAGGACCGCGTCGTCGGCACCTGCGGCCCCGCGTCGTCGGCGCCCACGGCCCCGCGTCGGCGGAGGATGCCAGGATGGAGCCATGGCTTCCGATCCGGTCCTCGACCCCACGGTGGTGCTGTGGTCGTCCCCGCCGGCCGAGCGTGCCGGCCGTCCGCTTCTGGTCCTGCTGCACGGCTACGGCGCCGATGAGCGGGACCTGTTCGGGCTCGTCCCGTACCTGCCCGAGGAGTTCATCGTCGCCGCTGTCCGCGCGCCGCTGGCCCCGCCGTTCCCAGCGCCGGGCTACTCGTGGTACCCGATCGAGGGACTCCAAGGGCGTGACCCGGAGCGCCTGACCGCCGCCGCCCGTGGCTTCCTGGCCTGGCTCGACGCCGAGGCCGGTGACGGACCGGTGGGTCTGCTGGGCTTCTCGCAGGGCGCGGCGATCGCCCTGCAGGCGCTGCGGCTGGCGCCCGACCGCTTCGCGTTCGCGGTGAACCTGTCGGGGTACGCCGCACCGGGGGCGCTGCCCACCGACGCCGCGCTGGCCGAACGGCGGCCGCCGGTGTTCTGGGGACGGGGCGCCCGAGACGAGGTGATCCCGCAGCCGCTGGTCGAGCACACCGTGCAGTGGCTGCCCGCCCACACCGACCTCAGCGGCCGGGTCTACCCGGGACTGACCCACAGCGTGTCCGAAGACGAGTTGCAGGACGTGCGCGTGTTCCTCGACAAGCAGCTCGAGGCACTGGCGGCCTCCTGAACCGCACCGGCGACGGGGGCCTTCCGCCGAACGGGACCGTGCGCTACGATGGCTCCCGCCCCTGTCCCGAGTGTGAGGAAGACCGTTGAAGGGAATCGACGCGATCGCGCTGTGATCTCGCGCTGAGTCGTCGACCTTCGGCGCGGCCTGCATCCTCCGATGTGAGGTGGCCGCCCTCCCCGAACGGGATGTCTGCGACGCGTCTGCGCGGTGATCGTTCCACCGTTCCGCGCTGACCGTCGACTTCGCCGGCCTCTCCGAGGCGTCCGGTGTTCGGCGTGCCCGCGCACCCCGAGACTTCCGGAGGCCCCTCTTGCCTACCATCACCACCGCGGTCACCCTCGACCGCCTCTCTTTCACCTGGCCCGACGGCACCGTCGCCCTGCGCGACGTGTCGGGGGCTTTCCCGTCCGGCCGCACCGGCCTTGTCGGTCGCAACGGCTCGGGCAAGACCACGCTGCTCCGCCTGATCGCCGGTGCGCTCACGCCCGGCTCCGGCACCATCGACACGACCGGCACCGTCGCCCTGCTCCCCCAGCGGCTCACCCTCGAGGTCGATCGCCGCGTCGCCGATGTGCTCGGCGTGGGCACCGCGATGGATGCCGTTCGCGCGATCACGGCGGGCGACGTCGACCCGCGGCACTTCGACGCCGTCGGCGACGACTGGGACATCGAGGCGCGGGCCACCGCCGCCCTGGCCGAAGCGGGCGTGCCCGCCGACGCCCTGGATCGCCGTGTGGGCGAGCTGTCGGGAGGTGAGGCCGTGCTGGCGGCGCTGGTCGGCGTGCGCCTGCGCGGCGCCGACATCGCCCTGCTCGACGAGCCGACCAACAACCTCGACCGCGCCGCGCGGGCGAGGGTGTACGACCTCGTCCGCACCTGGCGCGGCCCCCTCATCGTGGTCAGCCACGACACCGCACTGCTCGAACTCATGGACGACACCGCCGAGCTGTACGGCAGCGAGCTGTCGGTGTTCGGTGGTCCGTACTCGCAGTGGCGGGACTGGCTGGAATCCGAGCAGGCCGCGGCACGGCAGGCCGAGACCGCCGCGCGGCAGCTCGTGCGGCGCGAGAAGCGCGACCGCATCGACACCGAGGCCAAGCTCGTCCAGCGCAAGGCCGTGGGCGCCAAGGCCGAGGCCGAGAAACGCGTGCCCGGCATCGTCTCCGCGGCCCGCAAGCGCTCCGCCCAGGTGTCCGCGGGCAAGCTGCGCATCGAGGCGGCGGGCAAGGAAGCGACGGCGCGGGCGGCGCTGGATGCCGCGGAGCGGCGTGTCCGCGATGACGACACCGTGCGCATCGACCTTCCCGACCCCGGAGTGGCGGCCGGGCGGCGCATCGCGACGCTCTCGTCGACGCCGGGAGGCGGCGACGGCGGGCGGTCCTGGACGGTACAGGGCCCCGAACGCGTGGCGCTCACGGGGCCCAACGGCGCCGGCAAGACGACCCTGTTGCGGCGCCTGCTCGCCTCCGTCGATGCGGCCGGGGTCGCACCCGGGACGATCGGGTGTGCGGGCGCGACCGCGCACACCGACCGCATCGGCTACCTGTCGCAGCGGCTCGACGGCCTGGACGATACCGGCTCGGTGCTCGAGAACGTGCGGGCGGCGGCCCCGGGAGTCGGGGACGTCGAGCTGCGCAACCGGTTGGCACGGTTCCTCATCCGCGGCGACGCCGCCCTGCGACCGGTCGCGGCGCTGTCGGGCGGTGAGCGGTTCCGCATGGCGCTGGCCCGGGTGCTGCTGGCCGACCCGCCCCCGCAGCTGCTGGTGCTCGACGAGCCGACCAACAACCTCGACCTCGACACCGTCGATCAGCTGGTCGAGGCGCTGTCGGCCTACCGGGGAGCGGTGCTCGTGGTCAGCCATGACGACGCGTTCCTGGGGCGGCTGGGCATCGACCTGCGCCTGGACCTCTCGCCCGATGGAACCCTGCGGGAGGTGGCCGACGTGTGAACGAGCGCGCGGGCGCGGTCACCGGTGCGCGTCGGCGAGGGCCCGTTCGAGTCGGGCGACGTCGTCGGCGCGGCACAGGTCCGTCGCCGGGAGGGCGGCGGTGGCCGAACCGGCGGCGACGGCGGTGCGGAACGCCTCCCGCAGCGGAACACCCTGGGCCAGGCGCAGCACGAGCGCGCCGAGGAAGCTGTCCCCCGCGCCGACGGTGCTGCGCACGTCGACGTGCGGGGTCGGCAGGCGCAGCACGTCGTCGGCGGTGACGATCACGGCACCGTCGCCGCCGAGGGTCAGGGCGACCGTGTCGGTGGCGCCGCGGTCGACCATCTCGCGCGACGCCTCGATCAGGCTGTCGAGGTCGCCGAGCTGCGAACCGACCAGCTCGCCCAGCTCACGCTTGCTGGGTTTGATGAGGTGCACACCCTCATCCAGCGCCGCGCGCAGTGCCTCGCCCGAGGTGTCCACGATCATGCGCGCGTCGTGCTCACGGGCGATGCGGGTGAGCTGGGCGTAGAGGTCGACCGGCGCGCCCGGCGGCAGGCTGCCGCTGCCGACGAGGAAGCCGCCGACCGGCAGGTCGTCGGCCACGGCCGCGACGAGTGCGCGCCACTCCGGCTCGGAGAGCTCAGGCCCCTGCAGTACGAACCGGAACTGCTCGCCGCTGGAGGTCTCGTCGACGGTGAAGCTCTCGCGGGTGCTCTGCGCGATGCGCACCATCCGGCTGGCGATGCCCTCACGGTCGAGCAGTTCGCGGTACGCCTGGCCGGTGGGGCCGCCCGCGGCATACACGGCGAGCGAGGCGCCCCCGAGGTTGCGGACCACACGCGACACGTTCACCCCGCCGCCGCCGGGATCGAGCCGCGTCGGGCCGCACCTCAGCTTGTGCTCGGCGACGACCTTCTCCGTGGATGTGGAGACATCCAGCGCGGGGTTGGGCGTGACGGTGAGGATCGGCGCGTGCGGGACCACCATGCCGTCAGTGTAGGCACGTACCGGATGCCGGTGGTGTCCGGCATCCACACCGGACCGGCTCAGACCCTATGAGTGTGGGGTTCTGATGTTGGTCTTGTAGGCCAGGGCCTCACGGTGCAGATTCGTGGATCATCCCCGAGGAGCGGCCTTGGGGTGCCGACATGCAGCGGAGGCCCTGGTGTTTAT